>JBBRLH010000009.1:0-113238 GCA_038231475.1 Hyphomicrobiales bacterium
CCCATGATGGATTGGACTGACCGGCATTGCCGCGTCTTTCACCGGGTGCTTTCACGTCGGGCAGTGCTCTATACTGAGATGGTAACCGCTCTAGCAATCAAGCATGGTGATCGGCAGAAGCTTCTGGGCTTTGACCCAGTTGAACAGCCCGTTTTGTTGCAGCTTGGTGGCAGCCAACCTGAAATCCTAGCTGAGGCGGCCAAGGTTGGCGAAGACTATGGCTATGCTGAAATCAATTTGAATGTGGGCTGCCCCTCTGACCGGGTGCAGGGTGGGCATTTTGGTGCCTGCCTGATGGCTGAGCCAAAGTTGGTGGCAGATTGCGTCGCCGCCATGATTGCGGCGGTGAAAATTCCGGTGACCGTGAAATGCCGCATTGGCATTGACGATCAAGATGAAGAGCAGGCGTTAAGTGATTTTGTGGGTACGGTGAGCAGCGCTGGATGCACGAGTTTCACTGTTCATGCGCGCAAAGCCTGGCTGCAGGGGTTGTCGCCCAAAGAGAACCGAGAAATTCCGCCGCTCAATTATCCGCGTGTCCATCAACTCAAGACAGAATTTCCTGAGCTGCAAGTCAGCATCAATGGCGGATTGGAAAATCTCGACCAGGCCATGCCCCATCTTGATGATCTGGATGGCGTGATGATGGGGCGGGCAGCCTATCACAACCCGTGGATTTTGAGCGGTGTTGATGAGGCTTTCGGACAGGGACCAGGACCGGTCGGCACACGGCGTGAAGCCGTCGAAAAATTTCTGCCCTATGTCGAGTGCGAGCTGGCACGGGGAACAGCCTTGCACCGGATCGCAAAGCACATACTAGGGCTTTATCATGGCCAGCCCGGCGGGCGTATTTGGCGGCAGGTCCTCACGGTCGAGGGCGCCAAGGCGGGCGCTGGCATTTCGGTCATTATGAACGCGCTGGCGGCTGTCGAGGCGCAAGCCGCGCGGCAGGCTGAAGCCGCCTGACGGTCAGATCAAATCGTAGACGGCGTCAATCATTCTCTTGCGGCGTGGGTCAATGCCATCGTCAAACCCCAGTAGGTAATTGGTGACATAGGCAAAGCCAATCTTTGCTTCGGGATCGGCAAATCCTAATGCGCCGCCCCAGCCGGAATGGCCGAAAGTTTTGGGCGAGGCGCGATGGGCATAATGCGGATCACGCAATCTGAATCCGGCAGAGAACGTGGTCTCGGACTGGAAGCCTGAGTCCATGCCATCAAAGCGCATGGCGATAGCATTTTCCAAACCTTCAAGTGAGAGCAGACGCGAATTTCCACCGACGAGATTGCCGTAGATGGATGCAAGACTGAAAGCATTGGTGTGGCCGTTGCCGCCTGGAATTTCAGCAGCGCGCCAGCTTCGTGTGTTGGGTGCTGTGGCGATGGGCGTTGGGTTCGCGCAAGCGTGCGGATAGGGACTAGCCAAAACTGCATCGACCCAATCTGACGCTTTGGGGCCTTCGACGATTTCTGCCGCACGATGGTCTTGGGCTTGAGGAAGGCCAATATAGAAAGACGCGTCCAAGGGGCCGGCAATGTTTTCGTTCACATAAGCGCCTGGCATTTTTCCTGAAACGCGGCGCAAGGGCTCACCCGCCAAGTGGCCATAGGTGAGGGCGTGATAAACGCAGCGGCTTCCGGGCTCCCAGAGGGGTGCCATGGCGGCCAGCGCATCGACATAAGGCGTCCAGGCATAGAGACCTGCCTCATCCATGGGCACCGAGAGGCCGTTCAAGCCGCCTTGGTGCGACAAGAGTAGATCCAAAGTTAGCTTGTCTTTTCCCTGTGCTGCAAATTCTGGCCAGACTTCGGCGACGGGCCTGTTATAATGTAATCGTCCGCGCTCTACTTCCATCGCCACGGCTATGGCCATGATGCCTTTGGTGCAGGACCAGACATTGACCAGCGTATCGTTTCTCCACGGCTTGGTCTGGGCTTTGTCAGTGTGGCCACCCCAGAGATCAGCGACGATCTTGCCATCCACCATCAATGCGAATGAAGCGCCACGCTCGAGGCCATCAGCAAAATTTCCGGCGAAGGCATCTTTCAGCTTTTTGAATTTCGGATCGACCGTTCCTTCAAGCATGGAGTGCCTTTGCTATGGAAGCCGCCACTATGAAACAGTCTCGCTTTTCTCGGCAAGTCTGCCAGAGCGACCGCCACGGCGGCGCTTGCGCTGAGTCAAAGTTGCAACACGTTCAGGCAATTCCAGCATGATGCCATGACGGGCCGTAGCACCCATGGCAATCCAGTCTGCAATCTCGCCGCGCGTGCGCCCGCAGCCGATACAGAATTGGGTTTCCGGATCGACAACGCAGATTTTTACGCAGGGCGTTTCGATGTCTGGAAAGTTTGGGTTGTCCATGGCCTGATTTTGAAATGAAAAGGCCGGGACTCATGCCCCGGCACCGCCGCCTTGTGGCAAAAATCCGTCAGTTCTTCAAGGTCAACACGCCATCTTCAGATTTGAAGCTGGTCAGTTTTGACAGAAAACTCATACCGAGCAGCGTTCCTTTCATAGCGCCTTGCGGCAGAACCAAGGCGGCAACATCGTCAACGCGGACAGTGTCGATCTCAACGCGGTCAAGCTTGACGCGTGCGGCGTTGACTTGGCCGTTGGCGGTGGCAACCGGGATATTATATTCGAGGTTGCTGGGATGGAGGTTTACCCGTTCGGCATCTTCATAGCTCAGGGCCACGACTGTGGCGCCCGTATCAACCAAGACACTGATGCTGGCATTGTTGATGTTGGCAGCTACATAATAATGTCCGCCATCACCTGCTTTGAGTTCTGTCATCGACATCAGTTGAATGGCTTGGGGCGTTTGGCTGGGGAACAGGCTGGGAAAGCCTGCGCTTGCTGTTAACAGCAAAGCCAGAACCACGCTCGGAAGTGAACTTGATTGACGCATGACAATTCCCCTGTGTTAGGACCAAGCTTACGGCCCAACAGGGTGAACAAAGGTTGACGAGGGGTCAAAACCTCGGGCCAAGGTTAACTGATTATTGCTGCAAAGACCGTGAGCATCCCAAGCTCGGAGAGGACTTGGGTTGCGCCGCAAATGTCGCCGGTCTGGCCCCCCAACAAACGGCTTGCGAGTGCGCGGATGAGGCCTGTGATGGCGGTCGCGACGGCAATGGCAATCACACCCGCTTCGGGTCGACCCATCTGAAGGCCGACTGCGATCACCAAGGCGCCGCCTGTTAGAATGGCAAAGAAGGCGGTCCCACGGCTTGGTCGCCCAGCCATGGCGGACAGGCCATCGCGTCGGGCGGGCCGCGAGGCCCAGAGCAGGTCAACCACCATGGCGCGGGAAAATGCACCGCCTCCGGCAAGGACTAAGAGCAGCTCCAGGGCGGGTAATTCGGCCAAGGATTGCAGCAGGGTGACACGGACAATCAGCGCCAGAAACAGGGCAGAGGCTCCATAGGTGCCAATGCGGCTGTCGCGCATGATTTCCAGACGAGATTCACGGGTTTTGCCACCGAACAACCCATCCGCTGAATCGGCGAGGCCGTCCTCATGCAAGGCGCCAGTCACGATCAGTCCCACGGCCACGGCGGTGGCCGCAGCCACGAGGACGGGCACATGAACATAGCGCAGGCCCAAGAATGCAACGCCGCTGACCGCTGCAATCAAAGCACCGGCAAAACTGAAAAAACGCATGGCTTGTGACAGGGGCACAGGGTCGATGGTGCGGCTGAAAGGAATGGGAAGTCGGGTCAGGAACTGCAAACTTACCAAAATTTCAGCAACGGGGCGAAAACGCCCCGTCACGGTCCCTTGGTTTGGAAGATTGTCGCTCATGGATTGATTTTGTCTTGTGTTCGGCGGACATGGCATAGGCTATCAGCAATCTATTGTCAGCCATTGTCGATTTGAGCCGTTAATTCACCCTTAGGAGACTTTATGACCACCGCCTTGCCATTTGATGATATTCGCGCCCTTCTGAAGACGATGCCAGGTCCCAATGAGGCCAATAGGCTTCAAGCGCGCGAACGCGAAGGCCAGTTGACCAAGCCGCCGGGCTCTTTGGGCCGGTTGGAGAATGTGGCGGAGTTCATGTCAGTCTGGCAGAAATCCTATCCGCCCCGGGCCGAACGCGTGGTGGTGGCGGTTTTTGCCGGCAATCACGGCGTGGTGGCGCAAGGGGTTGCCGCCTATCCGCAAGCTGTGACGGCGCAGATGGTCGCCAATTTTCAAGGGGGAGGTGCGGCCGTCAATCAGATCTGCAAGACATTTGATTTGGGTTTGAAGGTATTTGAGCTGGCGCTTGAGGTTCCAACCGAGGATATCACGCAAGGCCCGGCCTTAAGCGAGAAGGATTGTGCGGCCACTTTTGCCTATGGCATGGAGGCGATCGCCGGGAGTTGTGATCTCTTGTGCATTGGCGACATGGGCATCGGCAATACGACCATTGCTGCAGCGCTCGCCCATGGCCTTTTTGGTGGCAAGCCCGAAGACTGGGTGGGGCCAGGCACTGGCGTTGATGCCGAAGGCTTGAAGCGCAAGGCCGATGCCGTTGGGCGCGCCGTTTCACTCCACAAGGCACATCTTGATGATCCATTGGAAGTGCTGCGCCGATTGGGTGGTCGCGAGCTTGCCGCCATGGCAGGGGCGATTATGGCCGCGCGCATGGAGAACATTCCGGTGGTGCTGGATGGTTATGTTGCAACGGCTGCGGCTGCGGTTCTTTACAAGGCCGATCCGACCGCCTTGGACCATTGCATTGCGGGCCATTGTTCGGCGGAGCCTGCTCACAAGCTATTGCTGCAGAAAATTGGCAAGGTTCCGCTTTTGGATTTGGGCATGCGGCTTGGCGAGGGTTCAGGTGCGGCTCTGGCTGCGGCCTTGGTGAAGGCGGCCGTCAATTGTCACAACAACATGGCGACGTTTGCCAGCGCGGGCGTGGCCAATAAGGATTGATCAGCCGGTTATTGAAATCAGGCGGCGCTGCGAGTCGCTCTGCACGGTTGCGGGGACTTGCAATTCGCCGCGTGGGCCAGACAAAACGCGCCGTGCGGGGAATTCGCAAATAACCTCGGTGCCTTGACCGAGCTTGCTCTTGATTGAAACGCGGCCCTCGTGAAGTTCCATGATACCTTTGACGATCGACAGCCCAAGGCCTGCGCCATCGACGGCCTTCTTGGTGGCGAGGCTGCCGCGCGTGAAGGCCGACATGGCTTGTTCAATTTCCTCAGACGGAATGCCGGGGCCATCATCCTTGACGCTCAATTCAACCCCGCCATTGCTGGCGCGTCGTGCTGACAGCACCACATGACCCTGGCTCGGCGTGAATTTGATGGCATTGTTAAGCAGGTTGATGATCACTTGGCCTATGGCGCGACTGTCACCCAGGATGCGGGACATGCCTTCAGGGACATCGGTTTCAACGATGATTGATTTACCCGCGGCAGATTTTTCCAGAAGGCGCACGGCGCTTGCGATTGCCTCGCGCAGCGCAATGGGTTCCTCTTGGAAATCCCGGCGCCCGGCTTCGATGCGGGAAATATCAAGAATGTCATTGATCAGATCCAGCAGATAGCGGCCTGAACTGTGAATGTCTCCGGCGTAATCGCGGTAGGTGCTATTGGCCAAGGGTCCAAACATTTCGCGTTCCAGAACCTCCGAGAAGCCGAGGATGGCATTCAAAGGTGTTCGGAGTTCGTGGCTCATATTGGCGAGGAAGCTGGATTTCGCGTGGTTGGCGGTGTCGGCTTTATGCTTTTCAGATTCTGCATGGTCACGCGCCAGTTTCAATTCGGCAATCAAGTGGTCTTTTTGATTGCGAAAGATCACCATGTCGCGCGCGGTTTCCTGCAACTGGCGGGCAATGAACAGGAAGAAAACTTCCAGCGTGATGATCACACCAGCCAATGCGAAATATATGGGTTCGCCCTGGGCGACACAGCGCAAGGCGATACCAATGGTGATGACGCCGGTTCCGGCAATCAGCACCGGCATGAAATTTGAGACGATCAAAAAGCGGACAGCGCTGACGGCGAGGATTGCTGCCAACAGGAACGTTCCGCCGGTTCCGTCACTGTGGGGCCAAAACAGAAACAATGGCATGACCCAGAATGTGCCCAACATGAATTCGGAAGCCGACATCATGCCAATCCAGTCGCGTTGTTCTTCTTGGTTTCGGTTCTGCTTGAAATATTGACGGCACAAGAAAATTTGCATGGCGTTGCAGCCGATTGCGCCGATCATCCAGCACACGACGACCAGAACTGGCGTCCACAGCATGGCTGTGATGCCCATCAGGACAGCCAGCAGCGGCATGGTGGGTGCCACATGAATTTGATTTTTGAGGAACATTTGCAGAAGGTCGCCCTGCCATGGCGTTCCTGCTTCAGGGGGCAGCGATTCCTCAAACTCACTGGTCCGCGCGGCAGGGTTAACCCCTGGCTCGTAGTCCTGGTGGCGAGAAATTGGTGCGGTCCCTTCCGGCGAGGACATGAGTTTTCCCTGCATTTGTTATTCTCGCCAAACTCGCACAAATCCATTAAGCGGCGCTTTGGGAAAAGAGTAAACATTGAGGTAACGCCGGGCCACGTCTGGATTGCCTGGCGCAATATTTGGATGGAAGAGTGGAATGAGTGAAATTACACGAGAGACTATTGTGGATGCCTTGAAGCGTATTGCGGCACCCGACGGGCGGGGCAATATTGTGAGCGCAGGGCTGGTGAGCGACATCGCCATTACAGGCGGAAATGTGATGTTTGCTCTCAACGCCGATCCGTCGCGCATGGCCGCCATGGAGCAATTACAGGCCTTTGTGCAAAAGGCGGTGCAGGCCTTGCCGGGTGTTGCGAAAGCCACTGTAGTCCTCACGGCAGAGCGTGCACCGGCAAAGCCCGCTGCGCCAGCGCCTGCGCGCCAGGGTGCGGTTGATGGCATCAAGCATTTAATTGCCGTGGCCTCGGGCAAAGGTGGGGTTGGCAAATCCACCACGGCCATTAACCTGGCCTTAGCCTTGAAAGCGATTGGTCATTCAGTGGCTGTGTTGGACGCTGATGTTTATGGACCGTCCATGCCCAAGCTTTTTGGCCTCACCGGAAAGCCCATGCAAAGTGATGCGGCGGGCAAGCGCATGAAGCCGATGGAGCGTTTTGGCATCGAGGTTTCGTCCATTGGTTTTCTGGTTGAAGAAGATACGCCGATGATCTGGCGTGGACCCATGGTGATGTCGGCGTTGACCCAGCTTTTGCGTGAAGTTGAATGGTCGCCTGCCGATATCATGGTGATCGACATGCCGCCGGGAACAGGCGACGCGCAGTTGACATTGGCGCAGCAGACGCCACTTTCAGGCGCTGTCATCGTATCAACTCCGCAGGATCTTGCATTGATCGATGCGCGCAAGGGCCTCAACATGTTCAAGAAGGTCAATGTGCCAATCCTGGGTATTGTTGAGAACATGAGCTATTTCATCTGCACAAAATGCGGCGAGCGCCATGAGATTTTCGGCCATGGCGGGGCCAGAGCCGAAGCAGAGAAACTTGGTGTGCCGTTTCTCGGTGAAGTGCCGCTGGATATGGAGTTGCGGAAGCGCTCGGATGCAGGTGAACCCTTGATGGCGACTTTGCCGGAAAGCCCGCAGGCTGCGACCTATATTGCCATTGCGAAAAGGATATCTGAGGCTCTTGCCTTGGGGCAGGGCGTGAAGCCAGCGCCCACCATCACATTCGGCGCATGATTTATAGGAAAGGAAATGTTAACCTTGTTGGCTCTTTAAGTGAATATTGCCTTTTAAGCCGAGGATTCGGCGGAAGTGGGGGGACGCGATGTCGCGCTTGATGACCTTGTTCGGAATTGTGTTGGCCATTGCCGGCGCATTGCTTGTTGTGCTTTCGGTGGCGAGCCCCGGCATCATGCAAGTCTATGGTGCAACGCCGGAAGCGGGTTGCATTCTATTGGTGGGGGGTGTGCTGGCTTTGGGGCTTGGCGGGGTCATTTCCGCGATCAACAACAGTGGCGTTGAATTTTCCGCGCCGATGGTGACGCCTGAAATCGTTAGCCTGTCGGCTGACCCTAAGCCAACAGCGGCGGGCTCCTCTAGCCTGAAGGCCGCTGAGGCTGACACGATGGTCGCACCGACGCCGATGGCTGCCACCACCACCAGTAAATCTACAGCTTCTTCAGTCGCCGAAACAATTTCCGCACTTGAGCAAGCAAAGTCAGACATCAAAACGGCCTTGGGCGGCATGGATGCCGTCACCGCAGCAGCGGAGACTCCAACTCCAGATGCAGCGGAATCCACTCCCGCATCGGCTGCGGGTGAGGATGGCGAGCTCTATGTCGTTGAGGAAAAAATCATTCGCGGACGCCCATCGCGCATTCTTTCCGACGATACGGTTGAGGCCGAGACGGATGAGGGCTGGATGCGCTTTGAAAATCTTGAGCATCTCAACGAATATCTCGATTCAGTTGAAGAAGGCCAAGCCTGATCAACACGTCTGATCAATTCGGTTTGCGGCGTTCCATGAGTTCATAAGGGTGCTTCCAGCCAGGAAGCGCCCTTATTCTTTCGCGCCATGCCAAAACATTTGGCGATATTTCAAATGGCAGTTCGCCTTCATAGAATAAATATCCAACCATGGAGATGTCAGCGATTGTGGGTTTCTCACCCAACAGAAATTTGCGCGACGCGAGATGCCCGTCGAGAATTTTCATCGCGTTGTTGATGCGGCCGCGCAAGAATTCTGTGACCGGACCTTCAGGCATTTTCATCAGGCTTACCATGTAGCGCAGCGTGGCGATGTAGCTGGTGAACTTGTGATTGTCAAACAACGTCCAGCGCAGAATTTCGCGCCGTTCTTCAGGCGTTGACCCGCCAAATGTTCCTGTTTTTTCAGCGAGATAATCGAGAATTACGCCAGATTGGGTGAGCTTCAATTTGCCATCGACCAGAACTGGAACTTCACCGAGTTCGTTCACGTCTTTGCGAAATTCAGGCTTGCGCGTTTCGCCGTTGAAAAAATCGACCGTGATTGGTTCCCATGCGAGGCCGCACAGCTCAAGCATGAGGGCGACTTTATAGGAATTGCCGCTCTCGCCCATGCCGTAAAGCTGATATTTTGACATTTCTGGCCCTCGTGCTGGTCGTGGCTTTAGACTAATGTTTTTCGACACCTAACCGGATTCGCCATGCAAGACCAGACTTCCAAAAATGACATCGAGCCCGTGCTGCAGCGGATTGATGCAGACCTCAAATCATCCTGCGCCGCGCTATTTGAACTTTTGCGTTTTGCCGGTGTCGGTACCGACCCTGCCCATCATGCGGATTGCCGCGCAACAGCCTCATGGGTGAAGGACTATTTGGCGCGTATCGGCTTTGCGGTGGAAACCCGCGAGACGACCGGCCAACCTGTTGTGGTGGCAAGGTTGCCGGGGCCCGGACCACAGATTTTGTTTTACGGCCATTATGATGTGCAGCCTGCTGACCCCCTGCACTTGTGGGACACGCCGCCCTTTGAGCCACGTCTTGGCAAGAATGCGCGCGGTGAGGATTGCATTTACGCGCGCGGGGCCGCTGACGACAAAGGCCAGTTCATGACCTTTGTGGAGGCAACGCGTCATTGGCTAGCACAGCATGGCAGCTTGCCCTTCGGTCTGACAATATTGATCGAGGGTGATGAGGAAGGCGACGCGTCGCATCTTGACCGGTTTTTGAAGGAAAATGCCAAGGAGTTTCCCGTCGATTTTGCGGTGATCTGCGACACCGACATGTATGATGAAATCACGCCCGCCATCACGACATCCTTGCGTGGCTGCATTTCCGAAGAGATTACCATCGAAGGCCCGCGCATTGATTTGCATTCAGGCTATTTTGGTGGGCCTGCAATTAACCCGATCAAGGTTCTGGCCAAGCTTCTGGCTGGGCTGCACGACAAGTCAGGCAAGATTGCCATTGCAGGGTTTTATGACGGCGTGAAACCTTTGACGCTGGCCCAGAAGAAGCAACTCAAGGGCCTGCGCTTTCCGGAAAAGGCCTTTCTGGCCGATGTCGGTTTGAAAAATTCTTCCGGCGAGCAGGGACATGGAATGTTGGAGCAACTCTGGTCGCGGCCCACGGCAGAAGTGAATGGCATCTGGGGAGGCTATACGGCCGTCGGCGCAAAGACAGTATTGCCCGCCAAAGCCCATGCAAAACTGACCTTTCGTCTGGTCGAAGGCCAGAAGCCCCACAAGGTCCGCGCGGCGTTTCGCAGGCACATTCGAAAGAACCTTCCCACAGGGTGCAAGATCAGCTTCATCACCGAAGGTGGAGACTCGACCGGCATCCGCATTGCCGAGGACAGCGCGTGGTTCAAAGCTGCGCAGCGCGCGCTGAAATCCGAATGGGGCAAGGCAGCCGCGCTCATCGGCTCTGGTGGATCCATTCCTGTTGTGGAATTTTTGCGCAAGCATCTTGGTGTTGAAAGCCTGCTCATCGGTTTTGGCCGCAAGGACGACCGGGTACACAGCCCCAATGAGAAATATGATCTTGAATCCTATCACCGTGGCCAGCGCAGTTTTGCGCGGTTCATTGCAGAATTATCCAAGGGAGTCTGACGTGGCACTATTAAATGATATTCTGTCCAAGGCCGAAGCAGGTTTTGGAGAAAGTCTCGACCGGTTGTTTGAGCTTTTGGGCATTCCGTCGATCTCCACTGACCCTGCCTATAACGCCGAATGTCAGAAGGCCGCTGATTGGTTGGTGACCGAGCTTTCGGCGCTGGGCTTTGAAGCTCAGGCCCGCCCCACTGCGGGGCGGCCAATGGTGGTGGCGCATTATACGCCCAAGGGCGCTACGGCGAAGACACCGCATGCGTTGTTTTATGGCCACTATGATGTCCAGCCCGTTGACCCTGTGGAGATGTGGGACACCAAGCCCTTTGAACCAGTTTTGAAAAAGGGCAAGGATGGCGTTGAGAGAATATTCGGACGTGGCACGGCGGATGACAAGGGCCAGTTGATGACCTTTGTAGAGGCCGCGCGTGCGTATATCGCCGCCGCTGGTGAATTGCCGATCAAGGCCACATTCCTGATCGAAGGTGAGGAAGAGTCGGGCTCGCCCTCACTCATTCCATTCCTCAAGGCCAATGCCAAGGAACTTTCCTGCGATGTCGCCTTTGTCTGCGACACCAGCATGTGGGACGAAAAAACGCCTGCGATCACCACGCGTTTGCGCGGGCTCGTGCATGAAGAAGTTGAGGTGACGGGACCGTCGATAGACCTTCACTCGGGCATGTATGGCGGGGCTGCCATGAACCCCATTCGCGCTCTCTCCAAAATGATTGCTGCTTTGCATGACAAGACCGGCAAGGTGACCATCCCTGGTTTTTATACCGGTGTGGCGGCTTTGCCAAAGGCGACGCGCAAGCAATGGGCGGGCCTCAAATTTTCCGAGAAGAAGTTCCTCTCGAGTGTTGGTCTCAAATCATCGGCCGGCGAAAAGGGCTTCAGCGTTTTGGAACTGATCTGGTCGCGGCCCACGGCTGAGGTGAATGGCATTTGGGGTGGCTATACGGGCGCAGGCACCAAGACTGTAATTCCGTCCAAGGCCCATGCCAAACTGACCTTCCGCCTTGTCGGCAAACAAGACCCCAAGAAGATCTTGGCCGCGTTCCAAAAATTCGCCAAGGCGCAAATGCCCAAGGATGCCAAGATCACATTCTCAGGAAAAGGTGGGGGCAGCCCGGCGTCTGAAATTGCTGAAGCAAATCCCTACATTGTGAAATCTGCTGCGGCCCTCAAGGCGGAATTTGGACGCGAGACCGTGTTGATGGGGTCCGGCGGGTCCATTCCAATTGTGCGGAGCTTCAAGGATATACTCGGCATGGATTCAGTCTTGGTGGGGTTCGGCCTCAATGATGATGCCATTCACAGCCCCAATGAGAAATACAATCTGTCGAGCTTTCAACGCGGCATCAAAAGCTGGGTGCGCATCATCTCGGCGCTTGGGGAAAAATGAGCGTTGAGCGGTTGAGGGCCTATCATGCCGCACTCAATGCTTTTGATCCGGCGGTCGTCGAGGCGATGTTTGTGGAAGACGCTGAATATGTGTCTCCCGGTCTGAACGGCGTTGTCAGGGGCCGCCGCGCCATCATGGCGGGCATGGCCGTATATTTTGCCGAGTACGCTGACCAGCAGTCCTTCGATGATGAAGTTGTGGCGCTTTCGCGCAACGTCGTGCAGTCGCTCTGGCGTTTACGCGCGACCTCATCAAAGACCGGCAAAGTTTTGCAACGACACGGAAAAGATATCGTCACCTTTGATGAGGCGGGCCTCATCAAAAGGGTTGAGGTTTTCGACGGCGATTAGCCGATCTTGAAATCTGTAACATGAGCCGGAGGCTTCAGTCCCGCGATCAGACGTGGATCATCAACGGGTGTTCCAGTTTTGATTTCGAGCGGCAGCACGCCAGCCCAGATTGACAAGGCATAATCTTCCTCATCATCGCCGGGCGGGCCGTTTCTGACTTTTGCCGAAACTTCTGAAAGCTCGAGGCCCAGAATCATGGTGGCCTTGATTTCCTTTTCAGTTACAGGACGCAGCATGTCCCAGCGGCCGGGGTAAAGCTTCTCGGTGAAGGTTTTGAGGCGCGCGTATTTCTCGTCTCTATCAGTCACCTTGGACGCTCTGCCGAAGGCCATGACCGAACGATAGTTGCACGAGTGATTGAAGGCCGAGCGGGCCATGACCATGCCGTCAAAGATCGTGACATTGATGCAGACTTCGGCATCTTCGCAGGTTTCCAACATGCGGCTTGCTGATGAGCCATGCCAATAAATGTGATGGCCTTCGCGCCATTGCAGCGTGGGCGTCACGTAGGGCAGGCCCTTGAAGACATATCCCACCGAGCACAGGGGCTGGGCATCAAGAATGCCATGGACTGTGGCCTCGTCATAGGCGGCGCGCTTGGCCAGGCGTTTAACACGGGTGCGTTCAGTTGGAGCGTTCATGGGCCAAGCCTAGCATCGCGAGTCATATTTTGCAGGGCCAGATCGCGCAGAATTCTGGCCCCGCTTGTATTGCTTGTCATCATGCGCTGGAAACCAGCGCGTGGTTTTATGGCTTTGAAGCTTTGGTGAAGGCCGCGAGGCCATCGCGCTGCAGATAAATCAACAGGGCAATCACAGCGCCGATGACAATGGTATGAACCCAATCCATGTGCAGAACGGCTACTTGTGCGACGAAGGCCCCAATGTCGACGAGGAGCAACAGGATGGCGGACAGCACCGAAAATCTTGGAATTAAAACGCCGATGCCGCCGATCAATTCGAGGGCGCCTGTGAGATAACGAAACCACTGACCCAGGCCCACAGTGTCAAATTCGGCCACCATCATGGGTTGGCCCGACAGCTTCATCACTGATGCAAAAAGGAACAAGGCCGCTACGAGGACTCGCAGCACCCATATTCCGATGACTTTTATACTGCTGTTGGCGATTACCGTTGTGTTCGACATTGCTCGATCTCCTAGATTGATTGTGGCTTCGCGTCTGCGATGCAAGTTGATTACGATTCATAACTCGGTTACTAAAAGTAATCACCAACCAATAAGTTCCATTGCATTGCTTTGCAAGGCGGCACACCGAGGATACCAACTATCATGAATGTGACTCTCCCGGTCAAAATGGATGCGGCGACCTGTGCCCGAATTCAGGACGTGCTTTCGCGGGTGGGCGACAAGTGGAGCATGCTGATTTTGATGAGCATGACGGGTGGCACACAGCGTTTCAGCGAACTTCGCCGCAGCATTGACGGGATTTCGCAACGCATGTTGACGCGGACCCTGCGCAACCTCGAGCGCGACGGTTATGTAAAACGCACTGTCATTCCCACCGTGCCCATCCGGGTCGATTATGAATTGACGCGGATGGGACGTTCAGTGGCAGAGCCCGTCTCGGCATTGGGACAATGGGCCATGGGTCATCTTGACCATATTGATGCCGCGCGGCGGAAGTTTGACAAAGAGAATGGCAGCGACGCCATCAGCTCCTGATCAGCCCCCGGTGACACTCATGTGGCGGGCCACGGCTGGCTTGTTGTGATCGCGGTCAATAATGAAATCATGACCTTTGGGCTTTCGCGAAATGGCTTCCGTGATTGCCTGTTGCAAAAGCTCATCGCCCTCAGAACCGCGCAAGGGGCTTCGTAGATCGGCAGCGTCTTCCTGGCCCAGGCACATGTAAAGAGTTCCCGTGCAGGTGAGGCGCACGCGATTGCAGCTTTCACAGAAATTATGGGTGAGTGGGGTGATGAAGCCCAAGCGCCCGCCGGTTTCCCTGACCTGCACATAGCGCGCCGGGCCGCCGGTTTTGTAAGGAATGTCGTCCATCGTGAATTGGTCGAGCAGGCTGGCTCGAACCTGGCTCAAGGGCAGATATTGGTCTGTCCGATCGCCATCAATGTCGCCCAAGGGCATGGTTTCAATGAGCGTCAGGTCCATGTTCTGGCCATGGGCCCAGCGGATCATGTCAGGGATTTCCGCATCGTTGACGCCCTTCAAGGCCACGGCATTGAGCTTGATGGCAAGCCCTGCATCCTGCGCGGCCTTGATTCCGTCCTGCACTTTGGCGAGGTCACCCCAGCGGGTGATGGCCTTGAATTTGGCTGCATCCAAAGTGTCAACAGAGACGTTGATGCGTTTCACGCCAAAGCGCGCCAAATCCTTGGCGTATTTTTCGAGCTGGCTGCCATTGGTGGTCAGCGTCAATTCTTCCAATGCGCCAGACTGCAAATGGCGCGACAGGCTTTCAACCAGCGTCATGATGCCCTTGCGAACCAGGGGTTCGCCCCCGGTCAGCCGGATTTTCTTGACGCCACGGGCGATGAAGGCCGAGCAGACACGATCAAGCTCTTCAAGTGTCAGGAGGTCCTGGCGCGGAAGGAAGTTCATGTTTTCGGCCATGCAATAAACGCAGCGGAAGTCGCAGCGGTCAGTGACAGAAACCCGGAGATATGAGACGTGCCGACCAAACGGGTCGATGAGATTTGCGGACATGGGCGCATTTCAGCGGGAAGGGCCGGACACGTCAAGGCAATTGCATTCACCTTTGCTTGATTTATCCTATCCAGGGGGATAGGATATGGGCATGGCATTACACAAATCTCATCCCACCATCATCGCGCGGCTGAAACGCGCTTCCGGCCATCTCAATGCGGTCGTTGCAATGCTGGAGGCCCAGAAGCCTTGCGTTGACATTGCACAGCAACTTCAGGCTGTCGAAGCGGCCATTACCAAGGCCAAGCGCGAATTGATCAACGACCACATCCAGCATTGCCTGGAGCCGGGTCATAATGGCGAAGCTGTGACCGCGCTTGGTGAATTGCGCCAAATTGCGAAATTCCTGTGAGCGGGTTGCCTGATATTGTTCAACTGGTGCAATCGGGGGCCACCAACCCGTGGCTGTTTTTGCCGCTGGCCGTTTTGCTGGGCGCCATTCATGCGCTGGAGCCGGGGCATTCAAAATCACTGATGGCGGGATATATTGTTGCGGTCAAAGGCACAAAGCCGCAGGCGGTGTTGCTTGGGCTTGCAGCAGCCATTGGCCATTCCATTGTGGTTTGGGTGCTGGCGCTGGCAGCGATCTATTTCGGGGACAAGTTCATCGTCGACAAGGCTGAGCCGTGGCTTGAATTGATTTCAGGCCTCCTGATCGTTGTACTGGCTTTTCGCCTCTACAGCATGGTGAGCCACCCGCATGATCACGATCACGATCATAGTCATAAGGATGACCATGGGGGTGACCACGGTCATAGCCATGGCCCTCATTCATCGCGACCCCCTCACGTGTCCAATTTTGACATTGCTTGGTTCGGATTTACGGGTGGCCTTTTGCCGTGCCCCTCTGCCATCGCAGTCTTGCTGGTCTGCATCCAGCTTCGCGCCTGGGGGCTTGGACTTGCCATGGTGTTTGCGTTCAGCCTGGGTCTCGCTGTGACCATGGTCTCTATCGGTGTATTGGCCGCGTCGGGCACCAGCTTTGCTTCGGCAAAATTCTCAGGGTTTGATAAGTGGGCAGAGCGCTTGCCTTTGATCAGTTCAGTGATCGTGATGCTGCTGGGTGCTGCAATTATCGTGCGCGGACTGTTTTCGCTGGGCATCATCTAAAAGCTCAGCGGCACTAAGTCTCGCGTTCAAGTTTTCGGCATTTGACCAAGGCCTGCTGGTGTCGCGGCCCTTTGGCCTCTAGTCTCGATGCTCAAGCCCATGGGAACCACGTGATGGCCGATTGGAAATTATCGCGGCGCGCTGTTTTTTCGGCGTTAGGCCTTCCTGCAATGTCAAAAATTGCAGCGTCTGACAGCTTGGTGGACCTTGCCTTGGTCCTCGCGATCGATTGCTCCTTCAGTGTGAGCGCTGAGTCTTATCGCCTGCAAATGCGGGGGCTGGGCGAAGCCTTTCTTAATCCCGAGGTTCATCAGGCAATTTTCAAAGGCTATCACCGGCGGGTAGCATTGACCGCCTTCCATTGGTCTGATCCCGATAGCCAGCACATGGTTTTGCCATGGCGGATTCTCGACGATGCCAGCGATGGCAAGGACGTGGCTGAGGTTTTCTTTGCGGCTCCGCGTGACAAAAAGATTGGTTTTACGGCGACAGGCGAGGCCCTGCTTTATGGCATGAAACTTTTGGCACACGCGCCGCCCGCGGTCCGGCAGGTCATTGATGTTTCAACCGATGGAAGCCCCAATTCCGGCCGGTCAGCACCAGAAGCGCGCGATGCCGTGGTGGCTGCTGGCATCACGGTGGACGCACTCGGAATTTTGGAGGAGGAGCCCTTCCTCGCTGGCACGCTGGAACGTGATGTCATCGGCGGAGACGGCGCCTTCCTGATGACGGCCAATAACTTTTCTGACTTTGGCGCGGCGATCAAGCGCAAGCTCATTCGCGAAATCAGTAATTCGGTGGCGACTTAGCTTCAATAGCCTGGTGGAGGTTCAAAGACGCCAAATTCGCGTTCGATCAACTCGGCAAATTTGAGCGAGGTGGCATCGCCATATTGACGCGTGATGATTTGAACGCCGACTGGAAGTCCGTCTGGGGCGAGGCCGAGGGGCGCCACCGTTGAAGGCAAATAATAAGCGCCGGAATATCCTGCCCAGAAGCGTTGGTCGATGGTCGAGACGCGCTTGCCGTTGACAGTGATCAAGCGTTCATGGCGCTCGCCCACATGATCATGCGGAAATGCAGTCGAAGCCGCAATTGGGCAGAGCAGCACGTCCCAATCTTCAAAAAACGCATCCCATGCCATCCGCATGTGGTGGCGACGCTCGTTTACCTTCAGCCAATCTCGGTGCGACAGCGCAAAGGCCCTTGTCATCATGGCCACATAGGATTTGTCGCTGTGCGGCAGCTTGGCGGCCTTGGCCACGGCGGCGTTATATTCAGCATCGGTCAATTTTCGCGCAGCCGTGGCGCGGAGCAGGGTGATGAAGATTTCATAATTCTCTTCATCGGAAAAGCCAGGCCTTGCGGTGTGCGAGAGCTTGGCGACCTTGTGTGACAGACGGTCAGCCAATCCGTTAATCTTGTCCGCAACAAATTTGTCGACCTCGCTGATGGAGCTTGTTGTTTTCACGGCCACCCGGAAATCCTTGAAGGACTTTTGCGCGGCCTTGGGCAGGGTGATGCTGATGGCTCGGGATTCAGGCGATACCTCGCCGACCAGAAGTTCCATCATTGCGGAGAGGTCGCGGGCTGATCGCGCCAGTGGCCCTGCCACTGTGATGTCCGCTGCCACAACAATGCCCGGCCGCATCTGGCCACGATAGGGAACGATGCCATAACTGGGCTTGTGGCCATAGACGCCGCAATAATGGGCGGGGTTGCGAATGGACGCGCCAATGTCAGAGCCGATTTCCAGAGCCGACATGCCGGTCGCCAGTGCTGCTGCTGAGCCCCCGGAGGAGCCGCCCGGTGTGCGGCCCAAATTCCATGGATTGTTGGTCGTGCCATAAATGGCGTTGAAGCTTTGCCAATCGGCTAGATCGAGCGGCACATTGGTTTTGCCATATATTACCGCACCAGCCGCAGTCATGCGCTTGATAGCTTCGGCATCTGCAGAGGCAATGTTGTTGATCAAGGCCGGATCGCCGAAAGTCGAAGGTGTTCCCGTCCATGCGAAACTCTCCTTGGCCGTCATGGGCACGCCGTCAAAAGCCGAGAGCGGGTTTCCAGCCTTCAGGCGCTTTGCTGCGGCATCAGCGGCATGTTGGGCGCGCGGAATGTCGGTGACGACGACAGCGTTCACGGCGGCATTGTGCCTGGCATATTGGGTGAGGCAGGCCTCAAGCAGTTCGCGCGGCGAGACCTTTCCGGTTTGTAACAGACGCCCTTGTTCGAGTGCAGACTTGAAAACGAGATCAACCATGAATGGAGATTAGCCATGCCGCCTGCGCATGCAAGGGGTGGCGACAAATGAAGCAGGCCTGTGTAGTACAAGCCCATGACCCGCGACCGTTTGCTTGGATATGTCTTTGCTGCCTCAGGTGCTGCGCTGTTCTCCACCAAGGCGATTTTCATTAAGCTCGCTTATATGGAGCAGGCCAATGCAGCGTTGATGCTGGCGTTGCGGATGATTCTTTCAATGCCCTTCTTTGTGGGTGCCGGCATTTACGCTGCGGTACAATTGCGCCGTGCGGGCAAGCCCTGGCCGAGCGCTGGGATGTTGTGGCGTGCAACGGGTGTCGGCTTCATCGGCTATTATCTGTCATCGCAGCTGGACTTTGCTGGATTGATTTTTATCACGGCACAGCTTGAGCGCTTGGTTCTCTTCACCTATCCGATTTTCGTGATGTTCCTTGGTTGGATGTTCTTCAAGACGCGCATCACATGGTTTAGCGTTCTCGCAGCGGCGATCACCTATTGCGGACTGGTCGTCGTGTTCATGAGCGATCTTCCAACAGGTGGCGAGGCAACCGTGATCGGGACGGCGCTGGTGTTACTGTGCGCGCTTACATTTGCCGCCTATCAACTGCTAGCCAAGAGCATGATTTCGGTGATGGGCAGCATGTTGTTCACAGCCATCGCACTTTCGAGCGCTGGTGTGGCTTGCATCATCCATTACGTCGTGGTGAGCCGCAGCTTTGATTTTTCATCGAGCCCGCGCTTCTTCTGGCTTTCGGCGGGGACGGCGATATTTGCGACGGTGATCCCCTCGTTCCTCATCAATGCCGGGCTTTCGCGCACCACGGCGCAAACCACGGCGATGATTTCAACCATCTCGCCACTGGTCACGATTTTCTTGGCGGTAACCATTCTTGGCGAGGAATTCACGCTCGCTGATGCCATCGGCTCATCAATGGTGATTGCCGGTGTGGCGCTTTACGCCTGGGCGGATTCGCGTAAAGTTGTGGCCATCACCACTGAGATTGAAGCGGCTTAGTTTTCTGCCGATTGTTTCATGACTGCGATCTGCTAAGATTCTTCCGTCTTTGGGAGAATGTTATGGAAAGTGTCCATCTCCATCACGTGTCCGTGCCGACCAGAGAGGTGGCGAAAGCTGCTTCATTTTACACAGAAGTTCTTGGGTTCAAGGCTGTAGAGAGGCCGGCGTTCTCCATTGATGGGCGCTGGCTCAAACTCGGCAGTGCCGAAGTTCATGTGACTTATGTTCCTGAGGGAACGTTTCCAACCACACGGACTATCGGAGCCGATGATATTCATTTTGCCATCCGGGTTGCCGATTTCGCCTCGATGATCGAGAGGCTCAGGAAATTTGGCTATCGGGACGATCTGGCTTTTGATGACCCCAAACGGATCATCATCAAGCCCAAGAGCATGGCCGGTTATTCGCAGGTTTATGTAATGGACCACGATTTCCATCTTGTGGAAATCAATGCCGCCTTCAAGTCCAGTTAGCTCACCGTGTCAGGCAGGACTTCCTTGCGCTTGGCCATGAAGGCCTGAAGCTGTTCGTCGATGCCTTCGTCCAATGGGGGCGGCACATATTCTCGCAGCATCTGCTTCCACTTGGTGTTGGCGCGGGCAACGATGTCTTTCTCGCCGTCATCACGCCATTGCTCATAGGAATTGTTATCAGCCAGCGATGAGCGCCAGAAGGCATTTTCAAAATTGGCCTGGGTGTGGACCGAGCCCAGATAATGCGAGCCGGGTCCCACTTCGCGGATTGCATCCATGGCCTGGCCGTTTTCGGAGAAGTCGACGCCCTCGGCGAATTTCTGCAGCATGGAGAGCTGGTCAGCGTCCATGATCAGTTTTTCATAACCCGACGACAGACCGCCTTCGAGCCAGCCTGCGGAATGGAGGCAGAAGTTCACGCCTGACAAAATTGTAGACCACAGCGTGTTGGCACTTTCATAGGCCGCTTGCGCGTCAGGAATTTTGGAGCCGCAGAGACCACCGCCTGAACGGAAGGGCACACCCATGCGACGGGCAAGTTGTGCCGCACCAAATGTGACGTGGGCTGGTTCTGGCGTGCCGAAGGTTGGAGCACCCGACTGCATGGACATTGACGCTGCGAATGTTCCGAACACCACAGGGGCACCGGGGCGGCAAAGCTGCGTGAAGGCGATGCCGACGGAGGCTTCGGCCAAAATCTGGGTGAGGGTGCCGACCGTTGTGGTGGGTGACATGGCACCGGCCACAATGAACGGTGAAATCACGCACGCCTGATTGGCGCGGGCGAGAACTTTCAAGGCACCGAGCATCACGCCATCCCACACCATGGGCGAGTTGGCATTGATGAGCGAGGTCATCACGCAGTTCTGGTCAACATAGTCTTTGCCGAACAGCATTTCACACATGGCCACCGAGTCCGCTGAACGCTCACCCGATGTCACCGATGACATGAAAGGTTTGTCGGAATATTTGATGTGGGTATAGGTCATGTCCAAGTGGCGCTTGGCCACCGGAATATCGACGGGCTCGCAAAGCGTGCCGCCCGCGTGGTGCAAGCTCGGCGACATGTAGACGAGCTTGGCGAAGTTGCGGAAGTCTTCGATGGTGGCATAGCGGCGGCCTTCATCGAGATTGCGGATGAAGGGCGGGCCATAGACGGGCGCAAACACAGTGTTGTTGCCGCCGATCACTACATTGTTGGCGGGGTTGCGGGCAAATTGGGTGTATTCGCGCGGCGCTGTCTTGATGAGCGAGCGCACAAGACCCTTGGGAAAACGGATGCGGAAACGCCCTGCTTCCAAGGGTGACGGCTTCACATCAGCGCCGACATCTTTCCACATTTGGACGGCTTCTTCGTCTTCGTAAAAATCGATGCCGGTTTCCTGCAGCACGATTTCGGCATTGTTTTCGATGAGCTCCAACTGGTCATCGGAATAGGGCTCATAAAGCTTTATCTTGCGGCGGATGTAGCCTGCCTGTTTGACCTCGGTTGATGTACGCAAAGTCCGGCGGGCATCAGCACCGCCGCGCGCGCGACGGCCGGTGGGAGCGGTTGGGGGCTGAACATCTGTCATGGCGGGCCTGTTGAAAAAGTTTCACCTGTCATGAGATTTACGCTCAACGCCAAAGATTGTGGGGGCGGCAAGCGTCAGGCAGTGGCGCGGAAACGACAGACCTAGAACGAAACTTCGAGGCGCTCCAATCCATGAAAGTGGTAGACATCCTTGTATCTCGGCGTTGCAGCAAGTTTCAGTCTTGGCAAGCGCTTGAACAGGGTTTCCAGTGCCACCAGCATTTCCAATCGCGCCAAGGGTGCACCGATGCAGAAGTGGATGCCCGCACCAAAGCTCACATGCGGGTTGGGATTTCGCGTTGCGATGAATTTGTCCGGGCTCTCGAATTTGGAGGGGTCGTGGTTGGCGGCGCCGAGCATTAGGCCCACGACTTCGCCTTTTTTCAATTTCAGTCCATTAAATTCCAGATCTTCGAGCGCATAGCGCGTGAACATGTGGAGCGGCGCGTCGAAGCGCAGAATTTCGTCGACCAGTTCCGGCGTGATAGGGCCGGAGAGGCCGCGCTCTAACATGGCCTTGATGCCGTTGCCGAGGGAATGGACGGTCGCTTCATGGCCCGCATTCAGAACCAGAATGGCGGTGGTGACCAGTTCGTCTTCCGTCAGCTTCTGGCCTTCGCTTTCGGCGCGGATCAATTCGGAGAGCAGGTCGCTGTCTAAGTTCTTGCGGCGCTCAGCGATGAGTTTGCGCATATAGGAGCTGAATTCGGTGACGGCTTTTACGGCCCTGTTCTCAATGGCGCGGTCGCGCTTGGCCATATACATCGCCACATGATCATGGCTCCAGCTCAGGAACTGCCGGGCCGTGTCGGTGGGTGCGCCCAAGAGCTCACAGATTACGAAAACCGGGATGGGGGTGGCGTAATGCTCGAGCAGCTCCACTTCAGACTTTGATTCAAAGCGATCAATCAAGTCATTGGAAACGCCAGTGATAAAGGGACGCAGGCGCTCCACCTGGCGGGACAGGAAGGCGCGGTTGATGAGAGAGCGGAGCCTGGTGTGAACAGGGGGCTCCAATTCCAATAGCGAATGCTGTTCATGGGCGATGAAGGGGCCGAGATGGGATTCAGGCTCTGCCCAGTCCAGTTCCTCGCGTGAGGCCACATGCAGGATCTGGCGGCCAAAGCGGCGATCCCGCAGCAGGGCGTTCACGTCCTCATAACGCGAGAAGCACCAATGGCCGTACTGCTCCCATTTGAACACGGGGCATTCGGCCTGCAGCCTTCTGTAAATGGGGTAGGGGTTGGTGAAGAACTGCGTGTCACGGGGGTCTAGGTCAACCAAGCGGCTATTGGAATTGATCTTCATGACGTCTAATTAGCACTTATGAAAGTTTACATCAGCGTTGATATTGAAGGTGTTGCAGGCATAACCCATTGGTATGAGGCTGAGAAGAACCATGCCGATTGGCAGGAATTTCGCGAAATCATGACGCGCGAAGCCTTGGCTGCGGTTGAAGGCGCCAAGGCCGCCGGGGCAACCGAAATATGGATCAAGGACGCCCATGATTCAGGCCGCAACCTCATCACCGCGATGTTCCCGGCAGGCGTTACGCTGATCCGCGAATGGTCGGGCCATCCTTACAGCATGATTCAGGAGTTGGATAAGAGCTTTGATGCACTGGTGATGGTGGGACACCATGCCGGCGTGGGCTCAGAGGGCAATGAGCTGGCCCATACGCTCAACACCCGCACGCATATGATCAAGCTCAACGGCACGCCGTGTTCGGAATTTAGACTGGTAGCGCTGGGGGCTGCCACCTATGGGGTGCCCACGGTTTTTGTGAGTGGTGATCAGGCTTTGATGGATGAAATTGAAAAAACCAATGCTTCGATCACGCGCGTTGCGGTGAAACGCGGCGTTGGCCATTCGACAATTTCAATGACGCCTGCGTCAGCCCAAGCTGCAATCCGCGCCGGGGTTGAGGCCGCTTTGAAAAAACCATTGAAGGATTGCCTGATCCCCGTGCCGGAGAAATTTGTGCTGGATGTCACCTATATCAATCCCGGCCTTGCCTATGAAAAGAGCTTTTATCCCCATTGCAAATATATCGGTGACCGCACCAACCGTGTCGAGACCGATAATTTCCTCGATGTGGCGCGGGCTTTGCGGTTCATAAAATGACCGAGCATCACACGCCTGAACTTGAATTCATCATGCTTGTTGCCCTTCTGACGGCGATGGTTGGCATGTCGATTGACACCATGCTGCCCGGCATTGGCCAGATGGCGCAGGAGTTGGGCGCGCGCCATTCCAACGACCAGCAATTCATTATCGTCGGGTTCTTTGCCGGACTCACCTTCGGCACGTTGATCTTCGGGCCGATCTCGGATTCACTTGGCCGCAAGCCCGCGATTTTCGCGGGCCTTGCGCTTTATGTGGCAGGCGCGTCCCTGTGCTTTTTTGCAACGAGCTTTCCCATGCTCATTGTGGGCCGCATCTTGCAGGGCTTTGGCGCGGCGAGCCCGCGTAGCGTGGCAATCGCCATGGTGCGTGACAATGCCAGCGGCGCCAACATGGCGCGCATCATGTCATTTGTGATGTCGATCTTCATGCTGGTGCCGATCTTTGCGCCGACCATTGGAAAATTTGTACTCGACCACGGCTCGTGGCGGATGATTTTTGGTGGCTTCATTGTCGCTGCCATCGTGGCCGGGCTCTGGCTGCATTTTAGGCAGGAAGAAACGCTGCATCCGGAATTTCGCCGCAAGTTCAACGCGCGCGTGCTCATCGCAAGCGCGGTTGAAGTTGTGAGAAATCCCGTCTCCTTGGGCTACACTTTTGCTGTCGGTTTCATCTTTGGTGCCTTTGTCTGTTATCTCGGCACGTCGCCGCAGATTTTTGCCGAGCAATATGGCCAGAAAGAAAATTTTCCATATTGGTTTGGCGGCTTCGCTTTGGCATTGGCCATGGCGATGATTTACAATGGTCGCGCCGTGATGAGGCTTGGCATGCGCACGCTTTCAAAATGGGCGTTGCGTGGTTTTGTCGCCGTCTGGGCCGCCATGATGATCTTGTGCGTCATCTTCAGTGGCCATCCACCGCTGCTTTTGATTGCACCGCTATTCCTTGGGTCGTTCTTTTGCAGTGGCCTGTTGTTCGGCAATTATAACGCCTTGGCCATGGAGCCCATGGGGCACATTGCGGGGATGGCGGCTGCAGTTTCAGGCTTCCTGTCTTCGCTGCTCTCCGTGGTGATCGGGGGATTTGCGGGCAGCATGTATGACGGCACGCTTTATCCGCTGGCTTTCTCGTTCCTGGGTTTCGGGATCATGGCGTTGCTTTCATCGGAATTTGCCGAGCGATTCCGTGGCAATAAACCGAGGGGCAAACCGTCGTTGGACGCAGGACACCTTTAACTTTTTACGCTTTTTGCGGCAGGTGAATTTCTCTTGCTTGCAAGGCCGGATTGAGGCGCTAAAAGAGTCGGATGGCCAAAGGTTATTCGATATTCAATTTGCTGAAGCATGCAATTCGTCCGAGCGAACCTTGGCCGGAGGCCTGGGCCAAGCCTGAGCCTAAATCATCCTATGACGTCATCATTATCGGCGGCGGCGGCCATGGGCTGGCCACGGCCTATTATCTCGCCAAGAACCACGGCCTGACGAATATTGCGGTTCTGGAAAAGTCATACATTGGTTCGGGCAATGTGGGCCGCAATACCACAATCATCCGCTCCAACTATATGTTGGGTGCCAATACAGCCTTCTTCGAGAAGTCGCTGCAGATGTGGGAGGGCCTGTCCCACGAGCTCGATTTCAACTGCATGGTTTCGCATCGTGGGCAAGTCGTTGTCGCCGTGAGCCCCGGGCAGATGGACACGTTCGCACGGCGTGGCAACATCATGCGGCTGCACGGCATTGATGCCGAATTACTGGATCGCGGTGAACTACAAAAAGAGTTGCCCTATCTGGATTATTCAAAGGACGCGCGCTTCCCGATTTATGGTGCGATTCACCAGCGCCGCGCCGGAACCGTCCGCCATGATGCGGTGGCTTGGGGCTATGCCCGCGCGGCGGCCCAGCTTGGCGTTCACATCATTGAGAATTGTGAAGTCACGGGAATAGTGATGGATGGCAACCGCGTGACCGGCGTTGAAACCTCGCGCGGGCGCATTCTAGCGGCCAAGGTTGGCATGGCGGTTGCTGGGCACTCTTCGCCAGTGGCGCGCATGGCGGGCCTCAAGCTTCCAGTTGAAACGCATATCCTTCAGGCCTTTGTGACTGAGCCTGTAAAGCCCTTGGTGCATCATGTGGTGAGCTGGGGTGCGGAGCTATTTTATCTCTCGCAATCTGACAAGGGCGGGATGGTGTTTGGCGGCCATCTTGATGGCTTTAACACCTACACGCAGCGCGGCCAGGTTTTCAAAATGAAGGACGTGATGGAATGTGCGGTCTCGCTCATGCCCTTCATGTCGCGCATGCGGCTGCTGCGGCAGTGGGGTGGCATCAATGACATGACTCCCGATGGTTCCCCCTTCATCTGCCGCACGCCGGTGGACGGGCTCTATCTCAATGGTGGCTGGTGCTACCAAGGCTTCAAGGCCACGCCGGCCTCGGGCCTCACCTTCGCACATACAATCGCAAACGACATTGAACATGAACTCAATGCCGGGTTCTCGCTCGACAGGCTCGAAAAGGGCCGTGAGCTTGATGAGCATGGCATTGGCAACTGGACATACAAGCAATGAGAATTCCGTGCCCCCATTGTGGCCTGCGTGAGGTGAGCGAGTTCCGTTATGGCTCGGGTGCATCTAAGACGCGGCCTGCCCATGACAACACGGATTTCAAGACATGGAATGATTATGTGTTCCTGTTTGACGATCCCAAGGGCCCGCATGTGGAATACTGGCATCATGTTCTGGGTTGCAGGCAATGGTTCAAGTTGAAGCGCAACACCGCCACCAATGAAATTCTGGGAGGCGGGGCATGACCCGGTTTCGCAGGATCGAGACGGGCGGGCGCGTTGATCGCGGCACGAGCGTCACATTCAAATATAACGGCAAGAAGCTCAAAGGATTTGCTGGCGATACGCTGGCCTCGGCCTTGCTGGCCAACAATGAAATCATCATCGGGCGCAGCTTCAAATATCATCGTCCGCGGGGCTTGATTTCGGCGGGTGTTGAAGAGCCTAATGCGCTGTTGACAATAGGCCGTGGCAAGGCCGAGCAGCCTAATGCAGTCTCGACGATGGTCGAACTATCGCCAGGCCTTGATGCGCGAAGCCAGAATGCCTGGCCATCCCCACGCTTTGATGTGATGGCCGTGAACCAGTGGTTCTCACCGATTTTTGGTGCAGGGTTCTATTACAAAACCTTTGTCGGCCCCTTGAAGAAATCCTGGATGTTCTATGAGCCGTTCATCAGGCGGGCTGCAGGTCTGGGCAAGACCTCAACGGCGGGGGATAGCCAGCGCCACGACACGCGCAATACATTCTGTGACGTTTTGGTCGTTGGTTCCGGCCCTGCCGGATTGGCTGCGGCGCTGACGGCGGGGCGCACGGGTGTGAGCGTTGTTCTTGCCGAACAGGATTTCGAGTTTGGCGGGCAGATCTTATCTTCTGGCAATAGCGTGCTGGAAAGCTGGCGGATTGAAACTCTAGCCGAACTTGAAACCATGCCCAATGTCCGGCTCATGAAGAGCGCCACCGTGGCTGGAATCTATGATGGCAATCAGGTGGTGATTGCCATTGGGGCGTGCACTGTTGAATCCTTACGGGCTCAGACGATTATCTATGCAACGGGTGCCGTCGAACGTCCGCTGGTCTTCACGGACAATGACCGGCCGGGTGTGATGCTGGCTTCAGCCCTCAGGACCTATCTCAACCGCTTTGCGCTGGCACCGGCCAAGCGCGCGGTGATCGCCACCAACAATGACAGCGCCTATGAGGCCGCGCTTGATCTTGCGGGGCAGGGCGTGGGCGTCACGGTTGCAGATTCACGCAGCAGTATTGACGGGGCCACGATGGCTAAGGCCGCTGCGGCAGGCATTGTGATTTTCCCGTCGAGCGGCATCGACAAAGTGTTGGGCAAACATGAGGTCGAAGGTGTCAAGCTTTCCGGTCCCCATGGTGTCACTGTTGAATGCGATGTGATCGGCATGTCCGGCGGGTGGAGTCCGCTTGTTCATCTGACATCGCATGGCGGTGTGAAGCCTGTTTATGATGCGAAGATCGCGGGCTTCGTTCCCGGAAAACTTTCGCCCACGCAATTTGCCGCCGGGGCTTGTGCTGGCGTGTTTTCGACTGTGGCGGCCTTGCGCGATGGCGAGGCCATGGCGCGTGCTGCCATCGGACTGGTCAGCAAGGTCAAAACCACGGGCGAGATTTCATTGCCGGAATTTGGCGAAGAACTTGCCTATTCGATTTCGCCAACGTGGGCCGCACCCGAGGGCAAGGCTGCGGCAAAGGCCTTTGTCGATTTCCAGAACGACGTGACCGCCAAAGACATCAAGCAGGCGCACCAGGAAGGCTATGTCAGCGTTGAACATTTGAAGCGCTACACGACGTTGGGCATGGGCACGGACCAGGGCAAGACGTCCAACGTCAATGCACTCGCCATGATGGCTTCGTTGCGCGGATTGAATATTGAACAGGCAGGGACGACAACCTTCCGCCCCCCTTATGCGCCACTGACGGTGGGAGCCCTCGTGGGTCGCAGCGTGGGCCAGCATTTCCGCCCGACGCGGCGTTCACCGCTGCATCACTGGCATGAGAAGAATGGAGCGACGTTCATTGACGCGGGCTTGTGGAAACGCGCCTGGTATTATGACTGGGCGGGCAAGACGCCGGAGACGGCCTATATCAAGGAAATGGAACTCGTTCGTCATGGAGTTGGTCTCAGCGATGTTTCCACTCTGGGCAAGATTGATGTGCGAGGGCCGGACGCTGCGGAATTCCTGAACCGCGTTTACGTGAATGGTTTTGCGAAATTGCCCATCGGCAAGGCGCGCTATGGCGTGATGCTCAACGATGACGGCTTGGTGCTCGATGACGGCACGACGAGCCGCATCTCCGACACACAATTTTATATGACCACCACCACGTCCCAAGCGGGCGAAGTCATGAGCTGGCTTGAATATCTGCTGCAATGCCATTGGACCGATTTGAAAGTGCATGTGGCCTCGCTCACCGATGAGTGGGGCGGCATGGCGATTTCGGGCCCGAAGTCGCGCGAGGCCTTGGCGCTGGCATTTCCTGATGTGGATGTGAGCAATGCGGCGCTGCCCTATATGGG
Organism: Hyphomicrobiales bacterium; assembly: GCA_038231475.1. GTDB lineage: Bacteria > Pseudomonadota > Alphaproteobacteria > Rhizobiales > Aestuariivirgaceae > Aestuariivirga. The sequence continues at coordinate 28,665 of JBBRLH010000009.1, forward strand.
TGTCAAAGACATTGTGTTTGAGGGCGTCGTTGTACGCCTGATGCGGCTCTCGTTCTCGGGCGAGTTGGCCTATGAAATACATTGTCCGGCCAATTACACGACAGCCCTGTGGGAACATGTTTTGAAGGCGGCCGCACCTCTGGGCATCAAGCCTTATGGGCTGGAGGCGTTGGCGAGCTTGCGCATCGAGAAGGGCCATGTCGCAGGGCTTGAGCTTGACCATCGCAACTCGCTTGATGATCTGGGCCTTGGCAAAATGGCCTCAACGACGAAGCCTTTTGTGGGCAGCGTTTTGCGAAAGCGCGAAGACATGATGTCGCCCGAGCGTTGGTCGCTGGTGGGCATTGAATTGCTCGAGGCCGACAAGAAATTGCGTGGTGGCTCGATCCTCTTTGCCGCCGGAGATGAAATCAAGGGCCATGGCCGAGGTTATATTACGTCGGTCACCTGGTCGGTTGACCTGCAGCGGTTTATTGCACTCGGGCTATACAAAGGCGGCTTGAAACACGAGGGCGAAGAAATCATTTGCGCCTTCCCGTTGAAGAATGAACAGGTGAAGGCGCGCCTGGTCTCGCCGCACTTTATTGACCGGGAAGGAACCAGGCTCAATGCTTGATGCTGCATCACCGTTGGGAGACGCAACCGTTTTTGAACGCGGCTCCGTTCGCATTTCTGAAGCGCCGGGCTTTGAACTCACGCAGATTGCGGGCGACGACAAGGATTTGAAAAAGGCCTTGGGCAAATTGCCGGGCTTTGGCAGCGCTCTTGAGAAAGAGGGGCAGACGGTTTTTCGTGTCTCGCCTGCTCAATATTGGGTGGTGGGGCCAGTGCCTGATGCCAAGGCTTGTCATGTCATGGCGCTGTCGTCAGGTCGGACGCGGTTTCTGGTTGAAGGGGCAGGGGTGAGGGATTTGCTGGCGCGCTGTGCCGCCATTGATTTTTCAGCCGAGGCCTTCAAACCCGGCAGCGTTGCCATGACGGGCATTCATCACACGCCAGTGCTGATCCACTGTGTGTCAGAGAACAGCTTCCATCTCTTTGTGATGCGAAGCTTTGCCCTCTCGGTGTGGGAGTGGCTTGCTGATGCCGCGATGGGGATGGACGCCTAAAGGTTTTGCCGCGGATTCAATCGCTTAAAGTTGCGATTTGAAATAGGTGATTGCGTCGCTGAAATTCTTGAGTTCGATGGAGAAGGGCACAGTTTGATCGCCGTCTCCTGACAACGTCACGATGAACGCCTTGCCGTTGCCCAGAAACCTGTTCCAGTCATCACTCAATTTGAATTCAGCGAGGCAGCCGAACTGGACGCAACGCTTATAGGCCACTTTAACAGGCTTTGAATCATCAACTGCCAGCGACAGTCCAGATGCGAGGTCACCACCCAGAGGAACCTGAATGTTGGCCATGAGCTCGCCCGCTTTGTTTTTGTTCAAGACGAAACTGAACACACGTTGCTTGGTCTTTGCGTTGACCAGGGTTTGCGACATGATGCAGAACTTGCTTTTGTCAGCATCCTTTTCAACACATTCAACCTTCCAATTGCCGAATGACTTGGTTGTTGTTGTGTCAGCATGTGCAATTCCGCCAAGGCCTATTGCAATCACAAGGGCGGTTCCAAGTTTCATGGCAATTGACATGGCAGTTTTCTCCAACGTTATGATCAAGTTTGCCCTTGCTACTTGCAAAGCCTCTGCAACGTCAATACCAAGTCGCATGAAGGGCCTTTTGGGCGAGGCCTGTCATCATAATTTGAATAGGGGGAGGGCTGTCATTGGAATTGCGTGACTGGGCACAACAAATGAGCGTGGAGGACACCGTGGCGCTGCGGCGCAAGGTGGCGGCAGTCAACATGGCGGCTGACCAGGATCTTCAGCCCAGCGCGATGCCCAACAAGCGCTACCTGATTTGCAGTACGCAGCGGTCGGGCAGCACACTACTCGCCAATCTGCTTGACCAGACAGGTGTAGCCGGGCGTCCCATGGAATATTTCAACAATATCTACATTCAGGCTTTTTGCGAAAGGCTCGGCGTTTCGGGCCTAACACATCCACAGTATCTTCAGAAATTGCAGAGCCTGCGAAGGACTCCAAACGGCGTCTTTGGAGCCAAGGGGCATTTGTGGCAATTACAGGTTTGGCTGGGAACTGAAGAAATTCCAGCCCTTCAGAAACTGCTGGCCGGCTTTGACCATCTTATTTTTCTCAAGCGACGCAGCTCCCTTAACCAGGCCATTTCACTGGACCGGGCCGTGCAGACCGGCCACTGGTCATCACAGCACGCCAAACTCGCCGAAGGGCCGGCGAGCTCCCCGGTCTTTGACGCGCTTAAAATCATTGATGCCCTGAAATTTGTTTTGATCTGGGAAAGGCAATGGCAAAATGTCTTTCTCACCCTGGGCCTCAAGCCGATCGAGATCTACTATGAAGACATCATTGAAGATCCGACGGCCAAGATCCATGAAGTTCTGGCTCACTTGGGGATTGAACCGGCCTTGGGCACTCAGGCTAGGCCAGCTTTGGCGGCTCAGGCAGACCGTTACAATCAGGAATTTAGAGAAAAATTCCTGTCCTTGTTGAGCGGCTGACGCCATTAACTGCTGGATTTGACGCGTCCAAGACTGTTGTAAACTTACCACAATGCTGCCTGAATTCGCTGACAAGTGCCTGATAGCTTGCTGACGGGCAAAAACTTCGCTCTCGTGGATATTGCGAAAGCGCAATTTTGTTTTAACTTTCGTGGTTAAAATACCATGTATATTCAAGGAGTTCATATTTTTCGCCGGAGTGAAGTGCGGATCACACTCCTGCGACAATTATGTTCTTGCAATGCAGGACAACTGTGAATTGTGGCGGCTTTTTGGCTTGATTAAGACTCGGTTTTCCGGTTTACATCGCGGCGGACTCATTAGTTAACGGGCAATTGAGGGCTATTGTCATGTCTCAGAACAGCGGCGGGGAGTCTATGAAAGCAAATTTGAACAGTCAAAAACTAGGTCTGGTGCGGAGCAGAAATGCAAAGCGGGGACTGTTGCTTCTGTCCACGACCATGGCAGGCATGCTGTTCACAATGGCCTTGCCCCAGCAGCAAGCCCTAGCCGCCTGCGCGGCGGTCACACCCGGATATACATAACTCTGCTCAGATGATGGCGTCAACGCGGGCTTGAATGAGTCCTTTACACCGACAGTTGATGATTGGCTGGTCCACCTTCTGGGAACGAACGTGCACCCTGCAGCCGAGGTGAATTCGACGGCAGGTAATTCCGCAGTATTTATCGATAACTCTGGCCATTATAGCAATTCTGGTGGATCAGGTGGCATAATCACTGATGTTGGTACTCTGGTGTCCGGCGGAGGTGGTGGCATCGAGATGAGTGGAGGTGCCAGCGGTCTAACTGGCGGCCACAGCCACGTTTATGTCGACCTGAACGGCAAAATTGACGTAAGCGGAGCCGGCTTGTATCTTCACGATGTTGATAATATTGACGCCAACAATAGCGGCTCAATCTTTGGTGTAAATTCCGGCGTAACCATTATCGGTGGCAGTGTTGGATCGGGTTCGGGTGGAGCGGGCGGCTCGGGTGCGGGCATCTTGAGCTTTACCAATCATTTAGGCGGCACGGTGGGAGGTTCTCAAAATGCCGTTGTAATCTCTGGTGGCCCAGTCGGAGCCCAGGAGATCGATGCAAACAACAGCGGAGGCACAACGAGTTCAGGCGGACAGGGCTATCGTCTGTCAAACGCCGACCTCATTGTCTTCAACAATACATTGGACGGCACTATTTCGACCTTTGGTGATGGCGTTTATGCCAGCGCGGCCAACGAAGCCACTTTGACGAATTATGGCCATATCGAGAGCTTCAGTGGCTCGGCGTTGGATATTCAGTATACGCGCACTGCCGACATCGAAAATCACTCGCTGCTGTCTTCTATTGGTTATGTGGATGGCGCAGTAATTGGAAATACTACTACTGCGCTTGTTGACAACAGCAATGGCCTATTGTTTGGCCGCACCGGTGCTGGCGTCGATATTTACGATGTTGGCCATTTCAGTGGCGGTAACGCCGCAAATAATATCGCAACGGTGTTCAACAGCGGTGGTGTGATTGTCGGCGCTTACGCTGGCGTTAATATCGAGAATGTCTGGAACTCTGTGCATCCCGGCGAAAACGATATTACGACCGATATCCGGGTTGGCAACAGCCAGGGCTTGATCCTTGCGACGAGCGGTGATGGTGTCTACATTAACAACTACGATAGCAGTGGCTCGGGCGGCAACCGCTTTGCCAATGTGAAGATCGACAACGAGTTTACGCGCAATTCCAGCTTCAATTATCTGGCCACTGATTTGTCGGGCAATCCGATCTATGACCAAGACTCTGAATTGGCGAGCAACTTGGGCGTGCTGCACGATCGGTTCAATAATATTCTGGCAGCCAACTTCCCCGGCTTCATCGATCATCTCAGTAACTCAGGTGGTGGAAGCGGCGGCTCAGGTGGCAGTGGTACCGCACTTTGGGTACCTAACGGCATTTTCGGAACGATGGATGGTATCAATGTCCGCAATCTCAGTGGCGGCTCGACATTTGTTGACAATACGAGCGGCGTAATCGGCGGTTATTCAGGTGATGGAATCCATGTCAGCCATACCGTGAACTCTGGTGGGTCCGGCGGTGATGTCAAAATCTACAACGCCTCTGGCATGATCTATAGTTATGAGAGCAATGGTGTTCACACTTATGACATTGGAAGCCTGTGGCTTGACAACGCGAATGGTGTGACCTCGGGCGAAGAGGACGGTGTCCACGCTGCAATGACCAGTGACTATGTTTACATTGACAACTATGGCGGTTTGATTGAGGGCAGGAGCTTCTCGGGCGACGGCATCCACATTTGGAATGTGAAGGGAGCTAATGCCCTTGTAACCAGTGGCGGACTCGCAGTTTCGGCAGGATCATTATTTGAAAATGCCGTTTATATTGCCAACTTCTACAACACTGGGTCGTCCGGTGGACCAGGCAATGCCGTGATCCAGGGCGGTGATAACGGTATCTATATCTCGCACGTCAGCGGTGGCGACATCTGGATCGAAGGCAACGGCCTCATCCAGGGCAGAAGCGGCAATGGTGTTGATATTCGAAACTTCACCAATGATGCCTATGTTGACAACTACAGCGGCGGCAGGATCGAAGGCTCCGATCATGCTATCAGGGTGTCGTCGCCCAACAGCGGCGGAACCTACATTTATAACTCGGGTGGTTCTGTTGTTAACCACCAATCTGGACGCAATACGATTTGGGCGGAAACTAATGGTTTCGTAGAAATCACGAACCAGAGTAAATATAGTGGTGGATCCTATATTGGCCATGACACAGGCAGCGGTACGACCGCAGAGCTTGCCAACCTGAAAGCCATCCATGTCGACAGCTATAGCAGCGGCGGCTACGCCTATGCCGATATAGCCAACATTGGTTATGGCGCTGTCATCACCGGCCAGGTTCACCTGACCAACAATAACGACGTATTCTACAACGTCGATGGCGCTGTCTGGAACACCGGTGGCGACAACGACTGGGGTGCCAGCAACGGTAGCGGTGGGCCGCATTTTAGCGGTTCCCCGTTTGACCAAACTTTCAATGTGGTATCTGGCGGTTCTTCCGGTCCAGTTTCGTGCACTTATGGCAACTGCCTCTACAACAACTACGCTGTGATCAACGTCTTTGGGAACACACAGTTCAAGAATCTGGACCTGTTCAGCAACTCTCAAGGCATCATCAATATGCAGGATGGTACCATCAATACGCTGGAAGTCTCAGGCAGCAGCGGTGGTCCAACCTTCTACTCGACATCGGGTTATGGTGACGGTCATCTCGCGGTGGATGTCAACTTGATTTCAGGTGCTTTCAACCCTGGTGAACATGACTTGTTCAAGATTGACGGGTTCACCGATTCTGGTGGTACGGCAGTCACCGTACATGATCTGTTGCCGGGAACGATGCCGACCTATGATCCAACACATGGTATCCCGATTGTTCAAATTGTTGGTTCGGGTAGCGGCGACGCCCAGACCTTCTACCTCGAGAATGGTCCGATCCAAAAGGGCTTCTGGCAATATGCTCTGGAATTTGCCCCTTCAGGCGGTCAAACTGTAAGCGGCAGCGACAGTGTCTCTGGCGATGATGAGTGGCAACTTGTCATGCAGCCCGGCCAAGCTTCTTCTGAACTTCCAACTTTGATGACCGCGATCCAAAGTGTTGGCGTCAATACTCTGGGTCTGTGGCTCGACCGTCAGGCTGACCTGCGCGCCCAATTGGGTGGCGATGGACCTTCGGCTGATCTGGGCGATGGCCACCATGTCAAGCCAACTGCGGATGTCCCCGGCATGGCCAGCATCAGCGGTGGCGTTTGGACCAAGTTGTTGGCTGGTCAAGCCAACCGTGACTCGTCGACCATTTATAATGGCATCGACTATGACACGAGCTACAATCAGAGCCTGTTCGGCTTCCTGTCGGGTATCGACTTTGCTCATGCCGACGGTAATGGCGGAACCTGGTTCATTGGCCCCATGGCCGGTTACACCAGCGCCAATACGAACTTTGGTGGTGGTGCGTCGGCTGGTTTGACGGCCTTCACGGTCGGTGGCTATCTCACCTATCTGAACGGTGGCCTCCATGTGGATACAGTGGCCAAGGCTGATTTGGGTTCGATCGACTATAAGCTCTCGGGTGACTCAGACAATCTGGCGACGACGTCTCTGACGGCGTCAGCGGAAGCTGGTTATCGTATCAGTTCCGGTGGCCGGGGCTTCTTCGAACCCATGGCAGCCTTCGCTTACTCGCACACGTCCATTGCTGACGGCACGGTTTTGGGTTCGACCATATCCTTCGGGGATGGAAACTCCTATCGTGCGCAGGCTGGCTTGCGCGCCGGGTTTACGACGTACTCTGCTGGCAACAAGATTGAGCCATTCATCATGGCGGCCATTGTTGATGACTTCGGCTCAGCCAACCTAGCTTCGGTGACGACTGGTCTGACGACCTTCTCATTCTCTGATCCTGGATTGGGTATGTATGCTCAGTTTGGTGCCGGCGTGAATGTGTTCACGTCGACGAACATGAGCGCATTTGCCAAGGCTGATGCTGTGGTCGCTTCGGGTTACAACAGCTTCACCGGTCAAGCCGGTGTGCGTTGGAACTGGTAATCAGTCTCAAACGCATGGACTAATGTTATATTGTCAGGGGCCGGGATTTCCGGCCCCTGTTTTTTGTAAAATTGAGGATTTGGCCAATCATGACCACCGGGACGACCAAACCGGCTAAAAAAACCGTGCCAACGCGAGAGCGCATGCGCGTGGCTTTTATTCGCGATCATGCCTTGGTTGATTCTTCCAGCGGTGCTGCCATCAGCGTCAGAACCATCCTGGAATTGATGGCCAAGGAAGGGGTGGACTGCAAATCCTTCACCCAGACTGTGGTGGACGCGCCTCAGCACCAGAATTCCCAGGACTATCTCAATTCACTGAAGGCCGAGCCCGTTGGCAAGAATTCCAGGCTGCCGTGGTTGTGGCGGGTTCGTCAAAATGGTGTTGAACATTATCTCAACAAATCCGGTAGCCTGTCGCGACGCAGGCTTTCTGCCATTGACGAGCTCCGCTTTTTTCACAGTGCGCGCGATTTCATTCTCACCTTCAAGCCCCATGTGATGATTGTTTATGCCAATGGCTTGCCCGAGCTCTCGCTGATGCGTGAAGCGAACTCGATTGGTGCTGCGGTGTTCTTCTATCTCGCCAATCCGGGCTACAGCCGTCGCAGCGATTTTGGCGCTGTCGATGTTGTGTTGACCGACAGCAAGGCCACGCAAGATCTCTATGCCCAGAAAATGGGATTGAAGACAACGGTGATCGGCAAATTCATTGTTCCGCCGCCGTCTAACCGCTTGGATGTGCCGCGTGATCGCGTGACTTTCGTCAATCCAAGTCCTGAAAAAGGGGTAGGACTTTTCTATCAGATCGCGGCAGCTATGGAGAAGCTAGCGCCGGACATGCGCTTCCTCGTGGTCGAAAGCCGGAGCAGCCTCGCCACCGCAGAGCGTGCCCTCAATCTTCCCTTTTCGAAGCTCCCCAATATTGATCGGATCGGATTGCAGCCCGATCTTGGGGCCGTTCTCTCGCGCACTCAAATCCTGTTGCTGCCATCCTTCTGGCATGAGAGTGGCGGGCGTACGCTGCTTGAGGCTTGTTACCACTCCATCCCGGTTATTGCCTGTGACCATGCAGGCCCCCCAGAGCTTTTGGGGCAGGCTGGAGTGTTGCTTCCCGTACCTGCACCGGCGCGCAAGAACTTTGCTCATCAGGTCACTGCAGACGAGGCAAAGCCTTGGGTTGATGCGTTGCTGAAGCTCCACACCGAAAAAGCATATATGGACGGACGTAAGGCTGCTGCACTGGCGCGCTGGAATGAACATCAACCGCGAAGCCGCATTCAGGCCTTGATCAAATTGTTCAATGAAGTTGTAATTGCCAAGCGCAAAGCCATGCAGCCTCCGGGTCTGGAAAAATGGCGCAACAGTAAGTCTAGGCTGTAACAAAATGAGCTGGCTGGGTGACTAGGATTCGAACCTAGATTAGCGGAGTCAGAATCCGCGGTCCTACCGTTAGACGATCTCCCACCATGCCGGTTTGGCAGGGCACCTGATAGCGCCGCTGCCCCCGTGTTGCAAGTGTCAGGTTCGGAATTGCTTGATCAGGCTGGCCAGGCTTTGGGGCTGGGCGCCTGTGCCGTTTGAGGCTGGCTGCGCTGCGGCGGGCACAGCTTGCATCCGGCCAAAGCTTTGGGTGGCGGCGGCAGGTGGGGGGCTTGTGACGGCAATTGGATCGCGGCGCAGGGTGGGGCGCGGCGCGACTTGGGGTTGGGCGACAAAGGGCTGGGTGGCGACGCCCGGGGCCGCCGCAGGGTCTGCGGTTTCCAGATGTTCCACGGAATAATCAGCACTGTCTGGATTATAGGTCTGGGCGCGCCAGCGGTTCACGACTTCATTCAGGAAGCTGTCATCGGGCACGTCTCTCGACCAGTTCTTGGTGAATGAGGCGTTGTTGGACCGCGGCAATTCATTGACGGGCAACAGGTCAAACTTGATGCGCGTTGGCAGGGCCACACCTTCGCCGAAAGTGATGGCTTCGCCCACACCCATGGTGGGCATGAATTCGAGGAGGCTGGAGGCCGCATCTGAAATGCCGGCTTTGAGAATTTCCTGATCGCGCTCATTGGTCAGGCGCAGCGAAAAGACCGTGTTGCATTGAGACAGGATGGTCGGATCCAATTCGGCCGGGCGCTGCGAAACGATGCACAGCGAAACGCCATATTTGCGGCCTTCCTTGGCGATCTTGGAAATGGCGCGCTTGGTGGGTTCAAAGCCTGTGGCCTTGTCGCTGGGGACATAGCGATGGGCTTCCTCGCAGACAAAGGTGATGGGCACGCGACCAGCACTCCACACGGCAAAGTCAAAGGCGAGCCGCGCCAGCACGGAAACCACGACGTTGATGATTTCGGACGGAAGCCCACCCAGTTCCAGAATGGCAATGGGCTTGCCGTTGACTGGGATGCGGAACAGGCGAGCCAAAACGGCGGCCATGTTGTCCTGGATCGTGAGGCTGCCGAACATGAAGGCATAACGTGGGTCGCGGCTGACGGCTTCGACCTTGGCTTTCAGGCGCTTATAGGGTGCGAGTTCGCCACGCAGTTCGAGCTTGCCGATATATTCCTCGAGAACGCTGATCAAGTCCGAGGTGCGATAGGGAATGGGCGTATCGACGCCGATGTTGTTTTCAATCAACACATCGCGACCCCGGATGCCGTTGTTCTTATCGGTGCGGCGATTGCCCATGAAGCGGGCCTTGGCGATAGGGATGATTTCGCGCAGGACTTCTACATCGGTTTCACGATTGGGTTGTTGGCCCACGAGAATTTCAACGGCCTCGTCAAAGTTCAGAAGCCAGAATGGCAAAGCCATGTTGTCTGGCGTGATCACTTCTGAAATGCCACGGAAGCATTGGGCATATTCACGGTGAACATCGAGCAGCAAAATATGGGCTTTTGGATTTTTCTCCAAGATGCGGCGTAAAATCAAGGCCACGGTGCACGACTTGCCGGTGCCCGTTGTGCCGAGGATGGCAAAGTGTTTCCCCAGCATTTCGTCGATTTTCACCATGGCGGGAATTGACGGATCCTGCTGGATATAACCGACGCGCACAGCGGTTTCCTCATCGCAGGCATAGGCCAGTGCCAATTCAGCGCGTGTGGCGCGGAACACCGTGTCGCCCAGTGACGGATAGCTGGAGACGCCGCGGCGGAAATTGCCGAGCGAACCATCAGCACGGCGTGGAAGTTCGCCGATGAATTCCACTTCAACGATGCGGAGTTCACGCTCGCTGGCATTGTGCGTGGGCATGGGAGAACTCAAAGCGGAAATGAGGGCCAGCGTAATGGCGCCCAAGGTTTCGACCTTGAGGAGCGTTCCGATTTCAGCACCGCGCTTGTCTTCATTGCCGGGGCCTTCATGGCTGTCGAGAAGGACGATGGCATGAGCACCCGTGACGGCCACGATGCGACCCATGCGTTCGTTTTCAGCGAGCGTTATGGGAAAGGGCTGGTCAGCGAGTTGATTGATGGAGGCGTTATTGGACATGGGTTTTGACAGACTTCAATGAGAGGTGGTTTTCGCTGGAGCAGACTTGGCCAGCGGGATTGAAAAGTGAACGCGGGTGCCAACGCCTTTGCTGGATTTCAGGTCGAGGTCGCCGCCATGGAGACGCGCCAAGGCATAGGCGATGGGAAGGCCCAAGCCTGTGCCTTCGTGTTTCTTGTTGAAGCCCTGCTCGACCTGTCCGAAGGGGCGCATGGCCGTGGCCATTTCCTCCGCAGTCATGCCGGGCCCAGTATCCATCACGCTGATCGTGGCAAAGCCCGGTGGGCCGACCATCGCCTCAACGCTGATGCGGCCCCAGTCAGGCGTGAACTTCACGGCATTGCTGAGAAGGTTGATCAGAATCTGCTTCAGACGCAGCGGATCCGCGAGGATCAAAGGCAAGTCAGGCGGGGCGTGCTGGGAGATGATGATGTTCTTTTCCTTGGCCTTTGCATCGGTAATCAGCAGACAAGGCTCAAGGATGTGTTCGAGGGCTACAGGCTCAGGCTCAACGCTGAGTTGTCCAGCCTGGATTTTGGACACGTCCAGAATTCCGTTTATCAAAGAGAGAAGATGTTCGGCTGCTTGCTGAACGTAGCCTGCGTATTGCACCACCTTGTCTGGCTGGGTCACGGTTCTGGTGGCGATCATATCGGAAAAGCCAATGATGGCATTGAGTGGGGTTCTCAATTCGTGGCTCATATTTGCAATGAATTCAGACTTGGCTTTTGAGGCCAGTTCGGCGTCGACCTTGGCGGCATCGAGGGCTACGGCCTGCTTTTGACTGCTCAGACCTTGGCCGAAACCTTCCCCAAAGTCGGAGATCAGCGAGCCTTGCCTGAACCAGGATTTACCAAACGTACGCATGTTTTCCGCCCCAAGGCCCAAACCCTAGGACCAGAATCTCAATTCCGGGTTAATGAATTGGGTCGAATGGCAGCGGACAAATGGGCGATTTCGGATTGTCTTTACCTGCCTCGCAATTCTGTTAGATTGGTCCCAACGCAATGAATTGGAATGGTTTTGCCTCCGGCCTTGGCCGTTGAGGCCTGCCGTTCGAGGGATATAAAGTGGACGTGACCGTTAGCCGGGGTAATCCCCGCAAAGGTCGTGCCGGAAACCAGCAAGGGCGACACAAGTCGCACGGGCGGGAACGAGATCAAGCGCCCTTGGGTGCCTTGGATCTTGGCACGAATAATTGCAGGCTTTTGATAGCAAGACCCAGCGCCAATGGCTTGGCCGTCGTCGATGCTTTTTCACGCATTGTCAGATTGGGCGAAGGCTTGGCCTCGTCGGGTCGCTTGAATGAACCGGCCATGGAACGCACCATCGAAGCGTTACGGGTCTGTGCCAACAAGCTGAAATGGCATGGCGTGGGCGAGCACCGGCTGATTGCCACTGAGGCCTGCAGGCTGGCCAGCAACGGGGCTGAATTCATCGCCAGGGTTGAGGCGGAAGTTGGTCTCAAGCTTGAAATCATAGACCGCGAGACGGAAGCCAGATTGGCAGCTGCGGGGTCGCTGCCCTTGATTGAAGAGGGTGCCCAGAGCGCGGTTATTTTTGACATTGGAGGAGGCTCCACCGAAGTCATGTGGATGGAGCGCGAAAACTCGGCCCACAAAATGCTGGCGTGGACGTCGCTCGCGGCTGGCGTTGTGACATTGTCGGAGCGCCATGGCGGCGGCCGAGACGTTTCACCGGAAGTCTTCCACGCCATGCGCGCCGATGTTGCCCGATTGCTCGCCCCCTTTGTGGCTGAAGTCCGCGCGCGCAACCAGGACAGCGTTTTACCAACGCATCTCTTGGGAACGTCCGGCACAGTCACCACCATTGCCGGGGTCTATTTGGGATTGCGCCATTATGATCGGTCGAAGGTTGATGGTTCATGGATCGGCAGCGAAGGGGCAGGGGACGTGACGCGGCAGCTTCTGGAGATGACCCATGAGGAACGCCAGCAGAATGGGTGCATTGGGCGCGAGCGCGCCGATCTGGTTCTCGCCGGCTGTGCCATTTTAGAAGAAATTCGTATCGCCTTTCCAGCACCTCGCATTCGCGTGGCGGACCGGGGCTTGCGTGAAGGGATATTGCTTGAAATGATCAGCGACGGGCAAGCCCGCAAGGCGGCGCTATGAGCAGACCGGGACAAGGTTCAAAGCCTGCGGGCAATACGCTGAAAGTTCGGGTGAAGACCGGCAAGGGCCGCACGGTGTCGCAGAAAGAGTGGCTGGAGCGCCAACTCAATGATCCTTATGTGCATGAGGCACGCAGGCTCGGCTATCGCTCACGCGCGGCCTTCAAGCTGATCGAGATTGACGACAAGTACAAGTTTCTGAAGCCAGGCGGTCGCGTGGTGGATTTGGGCGCCGCACCGGGTGGTTGGAGCCAGGTTTCCGCGACACGCGTGAAGGCCGAAGAGGGCAAGGGCAAGGTTGTTGCCATTGACATGCATGGCATGGACCCCATTCCCGCCGTCACCATTTTCAAGAAAGACTTTTATGACGAGGATGCGCCTGCGGTGTTGCTTGCAGCCCTTGGTGGAGAAAAGGCTGATTGCGTTTTGTCCGACATGGCGTCCCATGCTACGGGCCATCGTCAGACTGATCACATCAACATCATTGCACTTGTCGAGACCGGGTATGAGTTTGCCCGCACAGTTTTGAAGCCTGGTGGGACCTATCTCGCGAAGGTGTTGCGCGGCGGCACGGAGGGCCAGTTACTAGCCATGATGAAGAAGGATTTTGCGACAGTTCGCCACGTCAAACCCATGGCCAGCCGCGATGATTCAGCTGAGCTGTTTGTATTGGCGACTGGCTTTAGAGGTGATCAATAATCGATGGAACGATCTGAATTGAAGGCCGCTGAATCGTTGAAGAATGCGCTTGAGCTTGTTTCCAACTGACGCTGCTGCAACTGCTTGTTATAGATCTCGGTCTCGTAAATGTCGGTCTGTTCAATTATGCGCTGGCGCTCAGATTCAATGCCGGGGATGGTGCTGACCGAAGTCGAATAACCAGTGCCAAGCGGAATGAAGTTTTCATAGGCCTGAGCCGGCATAACCATCATGCCCAAAACCAGACCACCTGCCAAGAATCCCAGAATACGCATCATCGCAACTCCTCAATAGGCGCCAGAATACATGAGTTTTGCGCCCGACACACCAAGATTCAGTTAAGCGGTCGAATTTCGCGCATTTTTTTGGCCGCGATTGCTTGCAAGCTGCCTCAAATCACGGCAAAAGCCCGGCCTAGGAGACGTGGCCGAGTGGCTGAAGGCAACGGTTTGCTAAATCGTCATACGTCGCAAGGCGTATCAAGGGTTCGAATCCCTTCGTCTCCGCCATTTTTCTATTTGCACAGGCAACCAGCCGTTACTGAGGTGCGGCATCATCGCCCGGGTCGGCGAAATCGTAAATCTCTGTTTGGTCATTGGCGGTGTTGGTCACTTGGATCTCTGTGCCGTTTTCAATTTGCGACACCGACTGGATGACGATCTGGAATTGGTCGCCAGACTCATCGTCCACCACATCAAGGGTGTTGCCTTCGCTCAAATCTGAATCATCATCGATCGTAATCGATGTCCCCGTATCAACATTGACGCCATCCCAAGCAAAAGCATGAACGTTCATAGCGATAAGAGCGACAGTGGCGAGCAAGAGTTTCATCAGGTTCCCCGTTCGGTAATCGAGATCAGACATGAAATTCAAAAATAGAGGCCCGGCGCTGTGATGTCCAGCGGCCGGGCCTTTTTATTCAGCGGTTCAAACTCTTGAACCTAAATTTTTGTCAATAGTAGGTATGGCACACACGACGCTCCACCCACTTGTGGTGCCACCGCACTTTCTTGATGCGGCAATGACGATGCGAATAATAGACGGGTTCATCATCGTAATAACCGCCACCGGAATAGTAGGGGTCACCGCCGCCTAGGATAAGTGGTGCAGCAAAGAAGATGCCGGGGCCACCCCAGCCATAACCACCATAACCGTGGTTGTGCCAATGGCCGTTATAGCCACCATTATTCCAATGTTGATTGGAACCACCACCACCATTCCAGCTATGATGATGTTTCTTCCAATCCCAATCGTCGGCACGGGCTGCACTTGACATGGCAAAAGAGGCTGTGGCGACAGAAGCCAATGTCACGGCAGCAACTGCTAGTTTCTTGAACATATCTGTTCCTTTCAAAGCTTATTAAGTAGTGGCAAGCCCGCCGGCCTTGACCAGCGGGCGCCCTCAATCAATAGCCCCAGCACACTCTCTTCCAGACCCAGTGATGATGGCGCCAATGCTTCTTCATAACGCAATGGCGATGATGATGGTTCCAACCGTGATGGTGATTCCACGGGTGGGCTTCGGCGCTGGCCGAAAAGCCGATGATGGCTGTGGCTGCAACAGCGGCCAATGTAAGTTTCTTGAGCATTTTCGTCTCCTGTGGTCTCTTGCTCCGATATTTCGGTTGGCATTGAGCCTTGTTGGGTGGGGTTGAATTTTGCCTCGACAGTCCCAAGACGGCAGTTTTTATGAATTCCGTCGCCCCTAATTCAGAATTGTTTTAACAATCGCGCCGGCCTTGGCCATGTCCATTTGCCCGGCGTGACGAAGTTTCAACTCAGCCATCACCTTGCCCATGTCCTTGATGCCGGTTGCGCCAATCTGGCTGACAATCGCCTGAACGGCGGCGCGGGCCTCATCTTCGCTCATCTGCTTTGGCATATAGGATTGGATGATGGCGATTTCCTCGCGCTCGGCCTGGGCGAGTTCAGGTCTGCCACCTTGCTCGAACGCGACCACAGAGTCCTGGCGCTGTTTGACCATCTTGGCCAACAGATCAATGATGCCCGGGTCGCCCGTCAGGGTTGACTCATGGCCTTCGGTGCGGCTGTTGATGTCCTTGTCTTTAATGGCGGAATTTATCAGGCGCACGGTAGCCACCTTGCGCTTGTCGCCTGATTTCATGGCGTCTTTCAGGTCGGCATTCAGTTGCTCGCGCAGGCTCATAGGCGTTCTCCTTGGGAAAAGGCTTGAATAGGGGAGTTTGGCCCGAAGCTCAACCTTGACCCTCAAACGCCTTGGCCCTATTCCCATGCAAATTCCGGAGACTCGAAATGACGTTGAAGACGGCCCCTAAGCCCAAGAAACCTGCACGCCCCCATTTCAGCGCCTGGGAACAGACGCGCAAGACGGCGGTTCTGGTTCTGGCCGATGGCACGGTGATTGAAGGCTATGGCTTTGGGGCCGAAGGCGAGGCTGTGGCCGAAGTGTGCTTCAACACAGCGATGACGGGATACCAGGAAATCCTCACGGATCCATCCTATGCGGGGCAGATCGTCACCTTCACCTTCCCGCATATTGGCAATGTGGGCACCAATGATGATGACATTGAAACCGTCAATCTTGCCGCCAGTGCCGGAGTGCGCGGTTGCATCGTCAAGGCGCCGGTGACGGCTCCTGCCAACTATCGCTCGGCCAAGGGTTTCGACAAATGGCTGAAAGCGCGCGGCATCATCGGGTTGTCAGGCGTGGACACGCGCGAGCTCACAAATCTTATCCGCGAGAAGGGCATGCCCAATGGCGTGATCGCGCATCGGGCTTCGGGCAAGTTCGATATCAAGAAATTGCACGCCATGGCGAAAGCCTGGAGCGGCCTTGAGGGGCTTGATCTGGCTAAAGATGTCTCGCTCACCCAGCGCATGGATTGGGACCAAAAACTTTGGGACTGGGAAAAGGGTTATGAGCAGGGCGCTGGCAAGTTCAAGGTTGTCGCCGTTGACTATGGCTTGAAGCGCAACATTCTTCGTTGTCTGGTATCGGCTGGCTGTTCGGTGACGGTGGTTCCGGCCACGGCCAAGGCCGATGATATTCTGGCGATGAAGCCTGATGGTATATTCTTGTCCAACGGCCCGGGCGATCCGGCAGCGACGGGTGAATATGCCGTGCCCGAGATCAAGAAGCTGGTGGACAGCGGCAAGCCGCTCTTTGGCATTTGCCTTGGCCATCAGATGCTGGCTTTGGCGCTTGGAGGCAAGACGCTCAAGATGCATCAGGGCCACCATGGGGCCAATCATCCGGTCAAGGATTTCACGACCAACAAGGTTGAAATCGTGAGCATGAACCACGGCTTTGCAGTCGACCGCGACAGCTTGCCAGCGGGGGTTGTTGAAACCCATGTGAGCCTGTTTGATGGGTCTAACTGCGGCATCGCGCTGGAGGGAAAGCCCGTGTTCTCGGTGCAGCACCACCCAGAGGCTTCACCCGGCCCGCAAGACAGTCATTATCTGTTCAAGCGGTTTGTGGGGATGATGGAGAGGGCTTAAACGCCTCAGCTCGTAGAGTAGGACCGATGCCACTAATCACTTCATGCGCGGGCACGCAGGTTGCCCAATTATTTGCAGCGATTTTTTCAGGTTTGGCGGCAGCATCGTGGGCTTTAGCTGGAATTTTCGGATTTAAACATTTGTGGGATAATCCTTTAGGCAAATACCTTGACCGGACCCGGGCGTCTGAATGGTTCAACGTTGCTGCAGCTTTCTTCGCCTGTGCTGCCGCATTTTTGCAGTTTTTGCTCGTCTATGCTCCGTCCTGTGCAAAGTTCCTTGACCTAAGCCCCTAGCTTTTATTTTCAGGATTACTCTGACAGTGCGGGTTTCGGTGAAAATGCATGAAACTCAGCTCAAACACCCTCATGCGCCTTTGCACTTAGTTCGATCCCCAACGCCTTCATTACAGCCAGCGTCGATTTCAGCGTGGGATTGCCTTCTTCGCTAAATGACCGATAGAGCTGCTCACGCGATAGGCCCGTTTTACTCGCAATCTCTGCCATGCCTTTCGCCCGCGCCACCACGCCCAAGGCCTTGGCGATAAAGGCGGCGTCCCCCGTAGCCAAGGCATCAGACATGAAGAACGCAATTTCATTGTCGTCCACGAGTGCTGTGGCGGGGTCATAAGTCGTGAGTTTTTCAGCCATTTGCAATTCTCCATTCCTGTGCCAGTTTTTTCGCGGCGGCAATGTCCCGCGCCTGGCTGGACTTGTCTCCTCCGCACAGCAGAACGATGAGCATGTTGCCGCGCTGTTGAAAATAAATGCGATAACCGGGCCCGTAGTGAATGCGAAGTTCAGAAACGCCTTCACCCACCGGAGCTACGTCTCCAACCAAGCCTTCCGCCAGACGCAGCAAACGAGCCGCAATAATGGTTCTGGCGCGCCGATCTTTCAGTTTGGACTCCCAAACACGAAAGGTCTCGGTTTGTTTGATCTCCATCGGCGATAAATGTATTTTAAAAACTACAACAAGTCAAGCGATTTGAGGGCGGTGAGCAGCGAGAAAAATGACCCCCTCAATGCGATCTTCCGCCCCTTAGGGTATATCTCTTCGCCTTGGCATCAAAGCCTGTGAAATAGTCGCGCACCTGCGGGTGGCGCACGGGTTCTGGGGTTTCATCGGGCTGGAGATTTTGTTCGGAGACGTAGGCCACATATTCAGTCTCATCATTCTCGGCGAGGAGATGATAGTAGGGCTGGTCTTTGCGCGGGCGCACTTCAGCCGGAATGGAGTTCCACCATTCCTCGGTGTTGCTGAACACCGGATCGACGTCAAAAATCACGCCGCGAAAAGAGAACAGGCGGTGGCGGACAATTTGACCAAGGCGGAATTTGGCTTCAGGCAGGGAACTCATCCCACTTCAATGCCAAGAATGGGCGAATTCCGCAAGTGTTTCGCTCACTAGCCACGCATGGCAAAAGGCAGACCGGAACTGGGGCTCAAGCCTTCGCGCATTGCCTGCGCGCGCATGGCCGGCACGTAATTGACGAGCGTCAACCCCGCGACGCGCGCCAAATTCAGCGGCAATGAATCGGCCAGCAGTGTGTGGTTCATCAGGCTCACGGTTTGTTGGCGCGCTGAAATGTCGAAGGCGCGGGATTTCTCATAAGCCTGCATCACGGCTTCGCTGCCGGGATCTTTTTCACCAATGATCACATCGGCGGCAAAGGCGGCATCGCGCAAGGAGAGGTTCAGGCCTTGCGCGCCAATGGGCGGCAACACATGGGCGGCTTCGGCGAGAAGCAGGCAGCGGCTTTTAGCAAAACGCGTGGCACGTCTGCCCGACATCGGAAAAGATTTGCGTTGGCCCACGTCGAAAATCCGGCCCAATGCGCCATGGGTTTCGATTTGAATTTCCGCCGCGAGTTCGGCTTCAGAGAGCGCCATTAATTCAGCAATGCGTTGCGGGCGGTCCATCCACACCAGGCTGGAGCGCAGGCCGGGCAGGGGCACTGTGGCAAAGGGGCCAGCCTGTTTATGCCATTCAGTGGACGTGTTGTTGTGGGGCAGCGAATGGCTGAAGCTTGTGGCCATGGCGCTCTGGTCGAATTTCCATTCCGTCATGGAAATTCCCAGTGCTGCCCGCAGCGGCGAGTTCACACCATCGGCGGCGAGGACGACCTTGGCATTGAGCTTTCGGCCATCGTCGAGTGTGAGCGTGACCGACTTGCCATCATCAAACATGGATTGCGAACGGCCATCGATGAATTCAACGCCGAGTTCTTCCGCGCGGGCGCGAAGGATGGGGACCAGACTGGCGATTGGCACATTCCAACCGAAGGCATCATGGCCCATTTCAGCGGCGGCGAATTCAATATTGGGTGCTTGCACCAGATTTCCGGTGTCGTCGATCATCCGCAAATGTTGCAGGGGCGCGCAAGCGGCTGCCAGTGTTCCGGGCCACAGCCCAATGAATTTCAAAAGGCGAATGGCAGGCTGCATCAGGGCTACGGTGCGATTGTCATCCAATGCGTTGGCCGGGGCCACAACCGCGCAGGATACATTCTCCTGCGCCAGGAGAATGGCAGCGGTCAGTCCAGCCGGGCCTGAGCCTGATATGATGGCGGTGAATTCAGTCATGGTCGCGGCGTTGTGTTCGTCATGCTTTCGCGTTTTGCAAAACCATCGGCAAATTGCACGAGGTTCATGTGATTGTTGCGCCAACCGGGCACAATGTCTCGAACATCAATATAGGCCAGTGCCGCTGCCGTGGCGATTGAGCCAAGTGTCACATCGTTGAGATCGGCGTGCCAATTGGTTTCCAGTTCTTTCAGGCAAGAGGCGAGGCGGGCCTTGGTGCGCTCGACAAAAGCAGGCCAGCGGGCGTTCTCGGGACGCGTGGCCTGTTCATAGCGCAGCGCAACCGAGGCATCGGCCATGCCTTGCGAAAGGGCAAGCAGCGTCAAAATGCGGAACCGCTTCACACCATCATCAGGCAGGAGATGTTTGTTGCCCGCCACATGCGTGAAATATTCCATGATGACACGGCTGTCGAAAAGCGCATGCCCGTGATCGGTCTCAAGCACCGGAACTTTGGCGATCGGGGAAAGCTTGGTCAAAGCTTCGTTCACTTCATCAGGCTTCACGGGCGCTGGCAAGAGTTGCACGCGCGCGGCCAAGCCACATTCCATGGCCGTGACCATGGACATGCGCACGAAGGGTGACATCAGGGAGCCGTAAAGTTTCATTGTTTTTGATCCAGAGCTTGCGGGAGTTGGCCAGGATTAAAGGTCATTGACGGGTCGCGGTCAAAGAAAAATGCTGGGGCCAGGGTTAACTCGTGCCAGGTGGTCGGCATGATGGGAAAATCTTCTGGCCGCGGCGCGTGGCGAAACCCCATCGTGTACCAAAGCACCAGATCATCATTGGTGATGGGTTCGGCCTGTTTGACATAATCGGGCAGGCCCTGATCAGGCCCTGAGAGATTGGGGTAAAGCCCTGCGGCCCAGTCCTGCCCCGAGCGTTGTTTTGTCACCCACAGAGGAAAGCTTGAAAACCCGGCGCGGCGTTGGGCGGGATCAGTGTCCGACAGAATTGACGTCGCGCCATGGCCTAGGAGCATATAGCCCGGATGGTTTTTGAGCACTCCGGTTGTTTCATTGGGGTTGATGATGCGCCAACGCTCGCCCCCCACGGCGGAATGATCAGGCTCGATTGGGCCTTCGGCGGTAACTTGATTGGTCTTCATGGTCCACAGGCTTTTGCGGGTGGTTGAACCTGAAGCCGGGGCCATGACGAATTGGTCGCGCACCAGTTGGTTCCTTTCTCCATCAACATCCATGTCGAGGCGGAACGAGAAGTAATGGTCGTGGTTGGGAGCAATTGTGTAGGGTGCTACCAGCGTTCCATATTTGCTGTCGGCCTCGGCCGTGGGAGACTGCATGTCGGCAGCAGCTGAGGTCTTTACCGCCACGAAGCCTGTAGCGCCGACGCGCATGGTGATGGCACCTTGCGGCGTGAAGACATAGTCGACCACATAATCATAATTGCCCAAGGTAGGGATGTGGCGGATGACCAATTCGGTTTGCGGCACGCCAGTTACGCGCTCATCGGTGCTCGAGTAGTGACGCCAGGCGGGGTCGCCTGTAGCGCGCTCGAAAATGCAGAGCGCTGAAGGCTTCACATAAGTGCCGCCCGTGTCATTGGGGAATACAAGGTCGCGGTAATAGGCATCTACAGGACAATCAACGCCTGCCGACAGCGACGAGACCAGATAGCCCAGGCCGAATTCCCCGGCATCGAGGAATGTGCGGTAAGACCAGGTGGCGTCGGGGTCCATATAAGGCACGAAGACTTCCGACACATTTATCTGCCAAGCCACATCACGCGGCTTTCCGTGGTCGTTGAATTTCACGTTGGAGATGATGATGCCGGCGCGTTTGTCGGCTCTGGCATGCAGCGTCCAATTTGCCCATTTGATATTGAGATTGCCCGAGAGCTGAATGTTGGTGCCAGCCGGAGCCACGATGGCGCTGGGCTTTAACACAGGATCGGGGGCTGGCAGTTTGGCATAGTTTGCGGGCACGGGGCTCAAATCAACGGGTGTCGTGTCAAGGACATCGAGAACTTTTTTCGCATCGGTATCGACAATGCCCATCAGGCCTTCGATGGGGCGCGCTATGGCCGGGTGGATTTGGTCATCAGACGTGAAACACGGAATTTTCAGGATGCGCTTTCCCTCATAACCATCGCCCGGAAAGGCCCCGGCGGAATTGGGTGTGCAGAACACGGCCTCCGGCTTTTTCAGATGGCGTCTGGCGATGGCGGCTTTGAAGCGCGGATCAGCCATGAAGAGATCGCGCGCAGCATCCCATTCATCATTCAAGATCGAGGGCTGGGCGCCGGGCTTCTCTTCAAATGACACGAGCTTCTCACCCGATATATCGACAACGGCTTCGTAGGTCTTATTGTTACGACGCAGGACCACAAAGGCAGACCGGGGGATGGGCTTTCCCTTCACCCAAGCGCGAATGTCGGCCTTGGGGCCTTCCTGCAAGGTGATGGCCGGATAAAATGTTTGGTCGTCGGCATCGCCTGCGTGTTCCAACACGCGGACGGTCGTCGCAATTTCTGTTGGCGTGAGCGCATCGAAGGGGCTGAAGGGTCCTTCTTTTTCTGCGGCGAAAGTTGAAGAAGCGAGCAGCGGCAGGGCCATGAGAAAGAACAGTTTTTTCATGGGGTCGAGCATAGACCGAGTCGCGGTGGCTTGCCTATTTGCCCGCGTGCTTCTCCAAGCTTTGTCCCAAACGGGCTGCCATGTCCTGAATGAATTGCCACGCCACGCGGCCTGATCTGGCTCCACGCGTGACCGACCATTCAATGGCCGCAGCTTCCAGTTTTTCGTGCTCAACCTTCAGGTCAAAGTAATCGGCGTAGCCATGCACCATGGCGAAGAAATCATCCTGGCTGCAATGGTGAAAGCCCAGCCACAGGCCAAAGCGATCCGACAGCGACACTTTTTCCTGCACGGCTTCCGACGGATTGATTGCAGTTGAACGTTCATTCTCAATCATGTCGCGGGGCAGAAGGTGACGGCGATTTGACGTGGCGTAAAACACCACATTCTCGGGCCGACCTTCGAGCCCGCCATCGAGGGCCGCTTTCAATGATTTGTAGCTGGTGTCGTTATTGTCAAAAGAGAGATCATCGCAGAACACGATGAAACGGAATTTGGGAGCCGCGCGCAGCAGCGCCATCAACGCCGGAAGGCTGTCAATGTCTTCGCGGTGAATTTCAACGACCTTGAGGGCCGGGAATTGCTTGGCCACATGGGCATGGGCGGCTTTGACCAAGGATGATTTGCCCATGCCGCGGGCACCCCACAACAGCGCATTGTTGGCGGGGAGCGACTTGGCAAAGCGCACGGTGTTTTCGAGCAGGATGTCACGCGACTGGTCCACGCCCTTGAGCAGCCCAATATCCACCCGGTTCACTTTGGCGACAGGGTGAAGCCCAGCTTCCGTGCCATTCCAAACAAAGGCTTCGGCCTTGGCGAAATTGGGTTTCAGGCCGGCAGCAGGTTTCATCCGGTCGAGCGCTGCTGCGATCTGGTTAAGTGCCGCAATTTTCAGTTTTTCTGACATTTTGCCCTTCACGCAAAGCCTGCCGGAATTGGTTGCAATGGCCTAATCCATCGCTATATTCCGCGCAAGTTTTGTTTGGGCCGCATTGCGGCAATATTTGGGAGATCTCTATGTTTGTATCTGAAGCTTTTGCGCAATCTGCGCCGGTTGGACCGGGCGCTGGCGATATGATCGGTTTCATTGTGCCGATGATTGCCATCATGGGTGTGTTCTATTTCTTCATGATCCGTCCGCAGCAGCAAAAAGCCAAAGAACATCAGAAAATGATGATGCAGGTGACGCGCGGTGACACCATCGTCACCAATGGCGGGCTGATTGGTAAAGTCATTCGCGTTGTCGATGACAATGAATTGCTCGTTGAAGTGGGTGAGAATGTGCGGGTGCGCGTTCTTCGTCAGGCTGTTTCTGATGTGCGTGCCAAGGGTGAACCGATGACGCCTGATACGCCTGCCGACAAGCCTTCAAAGAAGAAGTAACTCATGTTTCATTATCCCCGTTGGAAGATCCTTTCGATCCTGGGTTCGGTGGTGCTGGCTATTTTGCTGGCACTTCCAAACGCTCTGCCGCCCGCAGGCCAAGAGTTCATGGCAAAGCACATGGCTATTCGCCCAATGACACTGGGTCTTGACCTTCAGGGTGGTTCCAACATTCTGCTCGAAGTTGACCACAAGGACATGATCGACAAGGTTCAGCAGCAAGTGATGGGCGACATTCGTTCCACGCTGCGTGAAGCCAAGATCGGCTATAGCGGCATTGCCAAATCTGACAACGGCGTCACAGTTCGCATCACCAAGCCGGAAGATTTGGCCACCGCCAAGACGGAACTCAACAAGCTGTTGCAGCCGCTGGATTCAGGGATCCTGAGTGCTGGCACGCGCGTCAATCTGTTCAGTCTGTCGCAGAGCGACCAGCAATTCACGCTCAGCCCCAATGATGCGGGTATTGATGCCAAGATTGCGGGTGCCGTCAAACAATCCGTCCAGATTGTCGAACGTCGTATCAATGGTCTCGGCACTACGGAACCCGTGATCCAGCAACAAGGCAAGGATCGCATTTCGGTACAAATTCCAGGGTTGCAAGACCCCGACAAGGTGAAGCAACTTTTGGGCTCGACCGCCAAGCTGACATTCCAGCTTCTGTGCGCGGAACAGCCCACCGCCCAAAACGCTGCACCGCCGCCGGACTGCGCGGCGTTTCCCCGCAAGGAAGACGTGGACGCATTGCTGAAGCAGAAGACTGCAAAAGAAGGCCATCCCGTCGCCCAATCGGAACTTACGGATGCGGACTTCAAGAGCCTGCCACAAATTTGGGCCCAAACAGCGGGTCGGGCCACAGTTGAAGGCGGGGATTTGAGTGATGCCCAGCCGGGCTTTGACCAGAACAACCGCTCTGTGGTGACGTTCCGCTTCAACCAGAAGGGCGCTGTGCGCTTTGGCAAGCTAACGGCAGACAATGTGGGCAAGCCTTTTGCCATTGTTCTTGACGGCGTGATCATGAGCTATCCCACCATCAACGAGCCCATTCTTGGCGGCTCAGGGCAAATTTCCGGAAACTTCTCGGTACAGGAAACCGACAATCTTTCAATCGTGCTGCGCTCAGGCGCGTTGCCAGCCAAACTCAATATCGTTGAAGAACGCACTGTTGGCCCAAGCCTCGGCGCTGACTCGATCAAGGCTGGTGTCTATGCGTCGATTGCTGGCCTCGTCCTCGTCATGTTGTTCATGCTCATTCCCTATGGCTTCTTTGGTATCATTGCCGACATTGCTGTGTTGGTGAACCTGATCATGCTGGTGGGTGTCATGTCATTCTTCGGCTTCACGCTGACACTTCCGGGCATCGCCGGCATTGTGCTCACGCTCGGCATGGCGGTTGACTCCAACGTTCTGATTTACGAGCGCATCCGCGAAGAGTGGCGCAATGGGCGAACGCCCATTGGAGCCATTGAAACCGGCTTCAAATCTGCGCTTAACACAGTTGTCGACGCCAACGTCACAACGCTCATTGCCGCCTTTGTCTTGTTCGGCGTTGGTTCGGGCCCGGTGCGCGGCTTTGCTGTGACACTCGCGGTTGGCATTGTCACCACCATGTTCACAGCCTTCACCCTGACCCGACTTATCGTCGCGAGTTGGGTGAAGCGCTATCGTCCCAAGGAGATTAATCTCTAATGCGTTGGAAACCAGTCCGCCTTATTCCGGACAATACAAAATATCCGTTTATGCGGTGGTCCCGCTTTGGCTTTTTTCTCTCAGGCATCCTGTGCACGGCCTCCATCATCATTTTCGCCACGGTGGGCTTGCGTTATGGCATCGACTTCAAGGGCGGCTCGGTCATCACCATCCGCACGCAAGCACCAGCTGAACTCGACCATTTGCGCGCAACACTTTCGGCTCTTGGTTTAGGTGCTGTTGAATTGCAGCAATATGGCAGCCCCAATGATGTATTGATTAGGCTGGAAGCCCAGACGGGTGGCGAGCAGGCTGAGCAGAGCGCCCAGAAAATAGTAAAAGACGCTCTGGGGCCGACTGTCGAAGTCCGGTCAACGGAAACAGTAGGCGCCAAGGTTTCTGAAGAGCTGACGCAGCAGGCCACGGGCGCCGTGATGCTGTCGATTTTCTTTGTGCTGTTTTATCTATGGGTTCGCTTTGAATGGCAATTTGCTCTGGGGGCCGTGGTTTCATTGCTCCATGACGTGGTCTTGTCCATTGGCCTTTTCTGCATTATTCGCCTTGAGTTCAACCTCACTATCATTGCCGCGATTTTGACGATTATTGGTTATTCGCTCAACGACACCGTCGTCGTGTTTGACCGTATTCGTGAATACCTGCGGCGCTATAAGTCCATGGGGCTTGCCGATTTGATTGATTTCTCGATCAACTCAGTTCTGCCACGCACCGTGCTCACCTCGCTCGCCACCATGATGGCGTTGCTGGCGCTTTATTTCTTTGGTGGCGAAGTGATCCGTGGCTTTGCCTTTGCCATGATTTGGGGCGTGGTGGTCGGAACATATTCGTCGATCTTCATTGCCTCTCCGGTGATGATCTTGCTCGGCACCAAGCGTGAATCAATCAGCGCTGATACGAAGAGCAAAGTTACAAAGCGCTAGGCCATGAAGCTCCTGCCACAGCGCCTCACCATTGCCAGTTTTGGCGAGGGCGGGTTTCGCTTTGGCGATATGTCACATCGGGGGCACTTGCTGGTGCTTCCGTCGGGCATGAGGGCGTGGGACGGGGTGGACCTTTCTGTATTTGTCGCCGAAAAAGACGCCATTGACTTTGTGGTGATCGGGACCGGGTCTGGTCTTAAACGCATCAAGCTTGACGCCTTGGAGGCGCAAGGGCTTTATGCCGATGTGATGACGACCAGCGCGGCAGTTCACAGTTATAATCTCATGTTGGGCGAGGCCCGTCGCGTGGCGGCCGCCTTTATCGCCGTAGGGGAAAGTTGATGGTTGCTTGGCAAGACGCTGTGCAACAACAGCTTCGCGCGAACGACCGTGATCTTTACCTGGCCAGTCTGTTTTTCCCTGACGCAAAACGCAGCGTGGTCCAGGCGCTCTATACCTTTGCCGCAGATGTTGCGCGCGTGCCCTTTGTGGTGAGCGAGGCCGCCTTGGGTGAAATACGCCTGCAATGGTGGCATGACACTGTGGACGGCATTTATGATGGGGTCTTGCAGGATAATCCAGTGGCGCAAGGCTTGAGCGAGGCCGTGAAAGCGGGCGATCTGCCCAAACATGCCTTGCAAAACCTGATCAAGGCGCACCAGTTTGATCTCTATTCTGATCCAATGCCGAACCTGACTGATCTTGAAGGCTATCTGGGCGAGACGCGTTCAGCGGTGATCCAAATGACGGCCGCTATTTTGAATTCTGATGATGCACTTGAATGCGCGGAAGCTTCAGGTTTGGCAGGCGTGGCTCAAGGGCTTTCGTCATTGCTGCGGGTGTTGCCGCAGTGGCTGGCACGGCACAGCAATTTCATCCCTGCGGAGATGATGGCAGCACGCGGACTTGATGTGGCGAAGTTGCGGAGCCCTGAATTTGAAGCGGCGCGGGGCGTCTTATTGGCAGAGCTGCGTGAACATGCCCGGGAAAGGCTGATACAGGCGCGCAAGCTCGCTTGGACGATCAAACCATCTTTGAAGCCGGCCTTCCTCCATGTTTCTTTGGTCGAGCCCTATCTTGATGCGATTGGCAAGGCGGGACCAAAATTGATCACAAGGCCCGCTGAAATCGCCCAGTGGCGCAAGCAATGGATCCTGTGGAAGGCCGCCAAGAGCGAAAGCTTCTAAGTGATCTGCGCCAGCCAGGATTTGAAATCGGCAATAGCTCTCGACGTGTAGGCTTGTTTGCGGGCCACTTGCTTGTCGGCATAGCTCAGGCGTTTGCCATTGATGCGCTCGGGCATTTGCGGCGGCGGCATCAGGCCGAAGTTGATGTTCATCGGCTGAAACGTCTGGGTCTTGTTGTCAGTGGTGACGATGTGACCGCCCGTGATGTGATTGATCAACGCGCCGTGGGCTGTTGTTGCGGGCGGCGCTGCGAGCGCTTGGCCCTTGGCTTGGGCGGCAGCCATTTTTCCAGCCATCATCCCCATGGCCCCGCTTTCTACATAGCCTTCAACGCCCGTGATTTGACCGGCAAAGCGCAACCGGGGTTCAAGCTTCAGGCGAAGCTGGTTGTCCAAGAGCTTGGGGGAATTGAGAAAAGTGTTGCGGTGAAGCCCACCCAGCCTGGCAAACTCAGCATTTTCGAGGCCGGGGATGGTGCGGAACACCTGAACCTGTTCGGCATATTTGAGCTTGGTCTGGAATCCGACCATATTATACAATGTTCCCAAGGCGTTATCCTGCCTCAGTTGAACAACTGCATAAGCTTTGACTGTTGGGTTATGTTCATTGGTCAAGCCCATCGGCTTCATCGGGCCATGGCGCAGGGTCTCAGGCCCGCGCTCCGCCATCACCTCAATGGGCAGGCAGCCGTCGAAATAGGGCGTGTTTTTTTCGAATTCCCTGAAATCAGTTTTTTCGCCGCCCAAAAGGGCCGCGATGAAGCCCTCATATTGGTTCTGGTCCATTGGGCAGTTAATATAGTCCTTGCCGGTGCCGCCGGGGCCGATCTTGTCATAGCGCGACTGAAACCAGGCTTTGCTGAGGTCAATCGACTCGCGGTGGATAATGGGAGCGATGGCATCAAAAAAGGCGAGGCCTTCTTCGCCGGTCAACTTTCCAATGGCAGCCGCCAGTTTTTCCGACGTCAATGGCCCGGTGGCGATGATCACATTGTCCCAGTCGGACGGCGGCAATGTTTCGATTTCGCCGCGCTCAACAGTAATCAACGGATGAGCGGAAATGCGGGCGGTGACTTCGGCAGAGAAGCCGTCGCGGTCGACAGCCAAGGCTCCGCCCGCTGGCACTTTGTGCTTTTCCGCTACGGCCATGAGGAGCGAACCCGCCTGGCGCATCTCCTCGTGGAGTAGACCCACAGCGTTGTTGTCCTTGTCGTCGCTGCGGAAGGAATTGGAACAGACTAACTCTGCAAAATCATCGGTTTTGTGAACGTCGGTTTTGGTCAAGCCCCGCATTTCATGGAGAATGACAGGAACGCCTGCGTTGGCCGCGGCCCATGCGGCCTCCGAGCCTGCCATGCCGGCGCCAATGATATGAATGGTTTGGGTGGTCATGGGGCGTGTAATGCCCATGCCAGAGGAGTTGATCAAGGCCCTTGCGATTCTGCGATTTGGAGGACTAAGCAGGGCCATGCTCAATGCCTATGCCATTGCGGATAATGTTCTGGTCTGCCACCCCGCAGATGCCGATCAGCCGGTGCTGGCGGCTTCCATGTGGCTTGACCTTGTCGAACCCACAATTGATGAAGAAAAACGGGTTGAGTCAGCGCTCGGCATCGATATTCCCACGCGTGGCGAGTTGGAAGAGATCGAGGCTTCAAGTCGACTCTATCAGGATGAGGATGCAACGTTCATGACCGCCACATTAATCCGGCGCGGTGAAGACGATCGGCCTGAGGCTTCGCCTGTGACCTTTATTGTCAAGGGCAATCAGCTTATCACCATCCGTTACCATCATCCCCAAGCCTTTCCGGTCTATGTGAAGCAGGCGATGCGCCATGCCACAGCGCATTCGAGCTGGGGCATTTTCATTAGCCTTGTCGAAGCCGTGATTGACCGGGCCGCCGACCATCTCGAGCGGGCAGGCGTCATCATCGATGAAACGTCAAAGCAGGTGTTCAGCACGTCGCTGATCAAGCGGCGCGAAGATGCACGTCGGCGCAAGAAGCCAAAAAACCTTGAAGAGCTTCTGGGCAAGGTGGGCGAGGAGGGGGATTTCACCTCGAAGATGCGTGAAAGCCTTGTCTCGGTGGGGCGCATGGTGGCCTATGCGCAGTCGATTGTGGACCAGTTTAAAGACACCAAGGAAGGCAAGGACAACAAGGTGCGGCTGAAAACCGTCCAGCGCGATATTGCCTCGTTGACCGATCACGCAAGCTTTCTATCCGCCAAGATTTCATTTCTGCTCGATGCGGTTCTCGGCATGATTTCGATTGAGCAGAATGCCATCATCAAGATTTTTACAATTGCATCAGTCGTGTTTCTGCCGCCCACTCTGGTGGCCTCAATCTATGGCATGAATTTCCGGGCGATGCCTGAACTCACATGGGAATGGGGCTATCCCTATGGCGTCGCGTTGATGATCATGTCAGCGCTGGCGCCTCTGCTGTGGTTCAAGCGCCGGGGATGGCTGTGAGATGAACTATCTGATTGTCGCCATTGGAGGCGGTCTCGGTGCGGCGTTGCGCTATGGCGTGAACGTTGGCGCGCCGCGGCTTTTTGGCGCTGATTACCCCTGGCACACTTTGATCGTGAATGTTGTCGGTTGCTTTGTGATGGGGCTTCTTACCGAATGGATGGCGTTGAAACTCAATGTCAGCCAGGAGATGCGTTTGTTTCTGACGACGGGCATTCTCGGCGGCTTTACTACGTTCTCGGCCTTTGCGCTTGATTTTGCCCTGATGGCGGAGCGCCGCGAATTCATGGCCGCTGGAGGCTATGCGCTGGCCTCGGTGGTGTTGTCGATTGCGGCCTGTTTCTTGGGCTTTGCTGTGGTGCGGTCCATCCTCGCATGAGTGCGGAAGTCAAACGCTATGAAGTGTCGGCCGATGAAGACGGGATGCGATTGGACCGTTGGTTCAAGGTGCATTTTCCGCAAGTCACATTTGCCTATCTGAACAAACTCACACGCACAGGCCAAGTGCGGGTTGGAGCAGGGCGGGTTAAAACCAATGCACGGCTGGCCAAGGGGCAAGACATTCGTGTGCCGCCTTTGGATTTTGATCGCAGGCCCGCAGATGTACCTAAAGAAGATGTTGCACCGCTGACCGCGAAAGAGCGTCAGCTTTTCAACTCCATGGTGATCCATGAGGACAAAGACCTTTATGTTTTGAACAAGCCTTCGGGCTTTGCCGTGCAGGGGGGCACCAAGACCCATCTGCACCTTGATGGACTGCTGATGGGGCTTGGGGTTGAACTGGGCGAGCGCCCCTTGCTGGTGCATCGGTTGGACCGCGACACGTCAGGTGTGATCGTGGTGGCCAAGCGCCGTGCTGTCGCCTCTGCGTTGGGCAAGATGTTTGCCACGCGGGTTGTGAAGAAAACCTATTGGGCCGTCGTCAAGGGCATTCCCGACCCGGCGCAGGGGCGCATTGATGTGGCGCTGATCAAGGCGCGCAGCGAAGATGGCGACCGGATGCGAGCGTCCAAAGCTGGCGAAGAAGAGGACGAGAAAGACGCTGTCACGCAATATGCGTTGCTGGGGAAATCCAACGGCATGTCGTGGCTTTCCCTCAAACCTCAAACCGGGCGGCAGCATCAGTTGCGCGCCCACACAGCCCATATCGGAACGCCGATTTTGGGCGACAATAAATATGGTGGCGACATTGATGTTCCCGAAGGTGTGGCCAATCGTTTGCATCTTCATGCGCGCCGCATCGTATTTCCGCATCCGCGCGAGGGGATTGTTGATGTCACCGCGATTTTGCCCGAGCACATGATTGACACATTTGAGAAATTCGGATTCGACGCAGGCCGGTTTGATGGCTGAAGAAACTGCAGACGAACGCTGGGAGCGCCTCAGTCAAGACCGCGTGGACCGACCCCTTCCCAAAAAATTCTACAAGCTCGCGACGGTGACCGATGACCTCGCCATTGCCCTTGATGGCCGAGTTGTGAAAACGCCGCTGAAGTCCAAACTGGTTCTGCCGGGTCGCGTTTTGGCTGACGCAATCGCCCAAGAATGGAACGCGCAGGTTGGTGTGATCAATCCTGCTTTGATGCCGCTCACCAAGTTGGCCAACACCGCTTTGGATCGCGCCGGACCTGAGCGAGCGTATGTAGCCCGACAGATCGTCGAATTTTCTGGCAGTGATCTTGTGTGCTATCGGGCCGAAGCGCCGCAAACTCTGGTTGATTTGCAGGCTGAAAGCTGGGACCCGGTTTTGGCCAAGGCGCAGCTTGCGCTGGGGGCAAGGTTCAAAGTGGTCAGCGGAATCCTGCATGTGCAGCAGGAAGCGGCCACACTCGCCAGCGTGGAGGCGCACGTGGCGGGGTTAGGCGCCTTTGAACTGACGGTCGCCCATAATCTCACCACTCTGACGGGCTCAGCGCTTTTGGGTCTCATGCTTGTGGATGGGGCGATATCGCCAGACGATGGCTGGATCGCCGCGCATATCGATGAGGATTTCCAGATCGCGCAGTGGGGCCAGGATTTCGAAGCTGTACGGCGGCGCGAAAATCGCCGCCGTGATTATGATGCGAGCCTGCAGTTTCTTAATCTTTTGAGGCGAGGGTGCTGATGGCCATATTCCGGACATGAGGTCGCCAAGATTTCTTGTTTAAGTATGGGCATTCTCGCTTTGGGGGACCCCATGAAATTCAGTCTGATTGCCTCTATTCTCTTTGCCACTGCTTTGACGCTGGGTGCGGTTCTGGCCCAAGCTGCAGTTCCAGCTGAATTGACGAGCGCCCCCACCCTGATCGATGTCGTGAAGTAGAGCGCTTTCTCCGCGTTCGATTTTCAAATTTGATTCTCTCTGATGCCCGTGCAATTGTGCAAATCAAAACGTCATGGGGCACTCGCATGGATGACTCTGAATATGGCAAGGAAAACTCGCGCGGGTTTTGGGAACCCCTAAGGCCTGTCGGCTATGGTCCGGCGTTCAATTGGCCGCCGACGTTTCGCCCGCTTTTGAAGTGGCTTTTCGGCTTTCCTGGTTATTTCCTGCCATGGAATGTGTTCTATGCAATTTTGGCCATACTGATTTGGCAATTCCTCACACCGCCCCTGCAGTCCTTCCAGACATTTTCACTTTATTGGGCTGCCGTTATTCTGGCGCGCAACATCATGCTCGCGATTGCGGTCTATGGTGCCTGGCACATGTGGCTTTATGTTTGGCGCAAGCAGGGCACGACATTCAAATACAACAGGCAATGGCCGAAAGAGAAGTCTGACGTCTTCCTGTTTAAGAACCAAACCTATGACAACATGTTTCATACGTTGGTCAGTGGGGTTCCGATCTGGACGGCCTATGAGCTGCTGCTGCTCTGGGCCTATGCGAATGGTATCGCACCGATGATTAGCTTTGCCGATCACCCGATCGGCTTCATTGCTGTGTTCTTCCTCGTTCCCTTCATTCATGAGGTGGGGTTCTATTTCGCTCATCGCATCTTGCACATTCCCGCCTTGTACAAAGTTGCCCACAAGCTCCACCACCGCAACGTCAACCCTGGGCCATGGTCAGGTCTGTCAATGCACCCCATTGAACACGTCATTTATTTCTCGACCATCCTGCTCTTCTTCTTCATTCCGTCGCATCCCATCCACATGATCAATCTGGCGTCGCGGCTGGGTGTGGCACCTGCGCAAGGCCACACTGGCTTTGATAGAATGGTGGTGGGTGAGGAGGCGACAATGGATGTCTCTTATTATGCTCATTACCTCCATCACAAATATTTTGAAGTGAACTATTCCGACGGCATGGTGCCGCTCGATAAATGGTTTGGATCATTTCACGATGGTACGCCGGCAGGCGATGAAGCCATGAAGGCGAGACGGTTGCGGCGCGGCGTTTGAGCTTTGCTTGTGCAGTCCTGGCCGATAGTCTGAAACGGATTTTTGCAATAAATTTTTGAGGTCTTGCCCATGCCACAGTCCCTTCTGGTCTTTCAATCACTCTGGGCGATGGAGCGTCGTCAACCCGATGGCATCGAACTGTCCCTCGACGAGAAGCTCGAAAAAATCATTGCGGCGGGATTTGATGGCGTCTCTGGAGAATGGGTCAATCGCAAGCAGGCAAACCACATCGCCTCGGTGATCAAACCGCGCGGCCTGCTGGCGGAAGGTGTCTGCTTTCCACAAACTGTTGATGAGCTGAAGCCCATTCTCGAAATTGGAACTGAGACAGGCCTGCAACACCTCAATCTCCAACCCAATGCGCGGCTACGGACGGTGAAGGAATGCATTCCGATTCTTGAGGGTTGGACCAAGCTTTCGGAACAGGTGGATTTTCCGGTCTATATCGAAACGCATCGCGACCGGATGACGACTGATCTTTATTTCACGCTCGATCTTCTGGACGCGCTGCCGAACATGAAATTTCTCGCCGACCTCTCGCATTTTTTTGTGGGCCGCGAGTTTTCTGAGCCCGTGTCTGAAGAGAATCATCAACTGATCGAGCGTATTCTCGATAATTCCTGGGCGATGCATGGCCGCGTCGCCAGTCGCGAACAGGTGCAGATCGAAATCCAGTTTCCGCAACACAAGAAGAATGTCGATCTGTTCAAGCGCTGGTGGAAATATGGACTCGAGAGTTGGCGCAAGCGTGCCGACAAGAATGCAAAATTTGTTTTCACCTGCGAGCTTGGGCCTCAGCCCTATGCGATCTCAGGCTCGGATGGCAAAGACCTGAGTGATCGCTGGAAAGACAGTTTGGTATTGCGGGACGTGATCAAGGAATTGTGGAACAGCTAGGGCTTTTGCAAGACGCGAGGAGACAGTCATGTTGGAAACCGACAAGGAGTTCGGTGGCTCGATTCCGGAAAACTACGATCGCTATATGGTGCCGCTGATTTTCCAACCCTTTGCCGATGATCTGGCAGAACGTGCCGCGTCCTTCTCGCCCCATGCGGTTCTCGAAATCGCCGCAGGCACTGGGGTCGTCACACGCGCCTTGGCACCCAAACTGTCCTCAAGCGCCAGTTTTGTCGTCACCGATCTTAACCAACCAATGCTCCACTATGCGGCGTCGAAACAGCCTCCTGATAATCGCATCACTTGGCGACAGGCCGACGCCATGGCGCTGCCGTTCGGAAATGCGAGTTTTGATCTTGTGTGTTGCCAGTTCGGGGCAATGTTCTTTCCTGACCGCTCAGTTGCCTATCGCGAAGCCCGCCGCGCGCTGAAGCCAGGTGGACACTATTTGTTCAACGTGTGGGATCGTATCGAAGACAATGTTTTTGCCGAAGACGTGACGGAGGCTGTTGCAAAAGTTTTTCCGAACGATCCGCCGCGCTTCTTGGCGCGCACGCCGCACGGCTATAATGACATCACGTTGGTCCGCCGTGAGTTGGAGAGTGCGGGATTTGCGCAGGTGAAGATCGAGACGAAAAGCGAGCAGAGCCGCGCACCCTCAGCGCGGATTGTGGCTGTTGCCTATTGTCAGGGGACGCCGCTTCGTAAGGAAATCGAGGCGAGAGACGCAAGCAAACTTGACGTCGCAACCGACTATGCGGAATCAGCGCTTGTTGCCAAATATGGGAAGGGCGAGCTCTCAGGTAAAATTCAGGCCCATGTCATTGTGGCCGAGGCCTAGACCTCCGAAACTCCCGGCCCCGGATTGAGGGAGAAGCGTTTGACGTTTCTTCGGCCCCTGCCTAACTTGCAAGCACAAGGGAGCCCAAGGTCATGCAAGAGATTCTGGCCAAACTGGAACAGCGCCGGGCGGAGGCGCGGGCGGGCGGTGGCGCCAGGCGTACGGCGGCCCAACATGCGCGCGGCAAATTGATTGCGCGCGAACGCATTGAACTTTTGCTCGATGAGGGATCATTCGAAGAGTTCGACATGTTTGTTGAACATCGCAGTTCTGATTTCGGCATGGAGAAGACCAAGATTCCAGGCGATGGCGTGGTCACGGGCTGGGGCACGGTCAATGGCCGCGTGGTCTATGTCTTTGCCAAGGACTTCACGGTGTTTGGCGGATCACTATCCGAAACCCATTCGCGCAAGATCACCAAGCTGCAGGACATGGCGCTTCGCAATCGGGCCCCGATCATCGGGCTCTATGATGCGGGCGGTGCTCGCATTCAGGAAGGCGTTGATGCGTTGGGTGGCTATGGCGAAGTGTTTCAACGCAATGTTCTGGCGTCGGGTGTGATCCCGCAGATTTCGGTGATCATGGGCCCCTGTGCCGGAGGTGATGTCTATTCGCCAGCGATGACGGATTTCATCTTCATGGTGCGCGACACGAGTTACATGTTTGTGACCGGGCCTGACGTGGTGAAGACCGTGACGAATGAAACGGTGACGGCGGAGGAGCTGGGCGGGGCCTCGGTTCACACCACCAAATCATCGATTGCCGACCGCGCCTATGACAATGATGTTGAGGCGTTGTTGCAGATGCGGCGACTGATTGATTTCCTGCCGTCTTCCAACACATCGGCCATTCCTGAACTTCCGTGTACGGATGACGCCGAGCGATTGGACATGTCGCTTGATACATTAATCCCCGCCAATCCGAACCAACCCTATGACATGCATGAGCTGATCACCAAAACCGTTGATGACGGCGACTTCTTTGAGATTCAGGAACAGCACGCCAAGAACATCATCACCGGCTTTGGCCGCATCAAGGGTCGAACGGTAGGCATTGTCGCCAACCAGCCGATGGTGCTGGCCGGCGTTCTTGATTCAGATGCGGGGCGCAAAGGTGCGCGCTTTGTGCGCTTCTGTGATTGCTTTGGCATTCCCATTATTTCATTGGTCGATGTTCCCGGATTTTTGCCGGGCACGGCGCAGGAATATGGCGGGCTCATCAAGCATGGGGCGAAATTGCTCTTTGCCTATGCCGAGGCGACTGTGCCGAAAATCACCATCATCACGCGTAAGGCCTATGGTGGGGCCTATGTGGTGATGGCGTCGAAACATTTGCGCGGCGACATGAACTATGCCTGGCCCACGGCGGAGATTGCGGTGATGGGGCCCAGAGGTGCGACCGAGATCATCTATCGCGCCGAGCTTGGAGACAAGGCCAAGATTGCTGCGCGGGTGAAAGATTATGAGGCGCGCTTTGCAAATCCGTTTGTGGCGGCTGAACGCGGCTTTCTTGATGATGTGATCATGCCGCATTCAACGCGGCGGCGGGTGGCGCGGGCTTTGGACATGCTCAAATCCAAGGTGCTGGAAAACCCGTGGAAGAAGCACGACAACATTCCGCTGTGAGGATTGGCGATCAGATGATCGGTGATGGGAGATGGCAAGGGCCATGAGCCTTTGAAGGCTCGGATGTGATCCGTGAAGTGGCATGAATTGACGATAGGGCATCTTGTATTCTTTCCGACACTGGCCCTAAAGATGACAACCACAAGAGTAGCGAAACCGATCTATGCCCGAGGAGAGAGCCGATGAGAGCGTTGCCGGTTACTGATGCGTTTAACCATGCGCTCAAATCCACCTTTCGAAATTTGGGATTCGCCTTTTATGCGAGTTGGCCTTGGATGCTGGCCATCCTGCCGTTCAATATTGTTGGCAATGTATATGTCATCCTCAATCGCGCGGAAAATCCGCAAAAGTTTGTACCTGGAATTTTGATTGTTTCTCTATTGATCGGACTGCTGACGATTGTTGCTTTTGCATCAATTGCGGTGAATTGGCATCGTTATGTATTGTTAGACCAAGTCCCATTGGGATGGCAGCGCCTGCGCCTCGATGGTATCGTTTGGCGCTACATCGGAAATATTTTTCTAATTGTTCTGATTTTTGCGGTCGGAGAAATCGCATTTGGCCTGATTGCTGCTTTATCGGTTCTGATTCTGCGGACAGCGGCCTTAGTTATTTTGGTTCCATTGGTTATTGGTCTGATCTTTGCATTTCTTTCCTATGGCTATCGGCTGGGTTGCAAGCTTCCCGGCATTGCGGTGGGGCGGGACAACATTTCATTTGGAGAGGTGCTGGACAGCACGCAAGGCAATTTCTGGCGATTTGTTGGATTGGGGTTGCTTAACTTTGTCGTCTTGATTGGACTTGGAGTCGTTGTGTTCCTGATGACTTTTGTCGCATCAAGATCCAGCGGGGAGGCACTTTTGTCGATTGTTGTGGCGGTGCAGTTTTTTGTGAATTGGGTCGCCTCTATTTTCGGTGTGACGATGCTAACGTCGCTTTATGGCTATTTCATCGAAGGACGCGAATTTTAGACGCGTTCACCCACGAGGTCGTATTCCTCGGCCTCGACGATTTTTACTTTGACCATGTCACCGGGTTTCAGATCGGTGGCGCCGGGGATGAAGACGTTGCCGTCGATTTCGGGGGCGTCCCATTTTGAGCGGGCGATGGCTTCGCCGTTTTCATCGTCGATCTCATCGACCAAAACTTCGATGGTGCGGCCGACTTTGGATTGCAGGACGTCTTCAGAGATGACTTGTTGGGTTTCCATGAAGCGGGCGTAGCGCTCGGCCTTCACTTCATCGGGCACTTGCGGCAGCCCGAGATCATTGGCCTTCGCACCTGAGACGGGTTCATATTTGAAACAGCCGACGCGCTCGAGACGCGCTTCCTTCATCCAGCCCAGAAGATGTTCGAAATCTTCGTCGGTTTCGCCTGGGAAGCCGACGATGAAGGTCGAGCGCACCGCGATGTCCGGGCAGATCGAACGCCACTTTGCCAGACGTTCCAGAACCTTCTCCTGGTTGGCGGGGCGGCGCATCGATTTCAGTACGGTGGGTGAGGAATGCTGGAAGGGGATGTCGAGATAGGGAAGGATCTTTCCTTCGGCCATCAGCGGAATGACATCATCAACATGGGGGTAGGGGTAGACATAGTGCATGCGAACCCAAGCACCGAGATCGCCCAGCTCCTTGGCCATGTCATAAAATTTCGCGCGGACATCGCGGCCCCGGAATTTTGACTCGGCGTATTTGATGTCGACGCCATAGGCCGAGGTGTCTTGGCTGATGACGAGGAGTTCCTTTACGCCCGCTTTCACAAGACGCTCTGCCTCATAGAGAACGGCGGCCATTGGCCTTGAGACGAGATCGCCGCGGATGGATGGAATGATGCAGAAGGTGCAGCGGTTGTTGCAGCCTTCGGAAATTTTCAAATAAGAGTAATGGCGTGGTGTGAGGTGCAGGCCCTGTGGTGGAACCAGATCCATTTTAGGATCATGAACTGGCGGCAGGGCATCGTGCACGGCGTTAACGACTTGCTCATATTGATGGGGACCGGTGACGGCGAGGACCTTGGGGTGGGCAGTCTTGATTGTGTCGGCTTCGATGCCATAGCAGCCGGTGACGATCACGCGACCATTCTGCTCCATGGCTTCACCGATGGCGGCTAGGCTTTCGGCCTTGGCGGAATCGAGAAAGCCGCAGGTGTTGACGATCACCACGTCGGCATCATCATAGCCCGGCGCAATCTTGTAACCTTCGGCGCGAAGCTGGGTGAGGATGCGATCGCTATCCACCAAATTCTTCGGGCAACCCAGTTGTACGAGGCCGACTTTCGGGACATGTTTGTTCATGGGCTCAGGCCTTTAGCGATATTGTAGGGATAGGGCAAATTTCTATCGGTTTTGGCTTTTAGTCATAATTTCGCCAAAAATAGGAAATAAAAGATAGACCATGGAGAAATTGATGAAACGTGTGATCTTGGGTTTAGTGGCGGGTATTTTGGCTGCGGGTTCGATCAGCTTGGCGCTGGCCGGAGATTTACAGCTTTCGGGCCCTAAGCGTTGGCTGACCGTGGCGTCGTCCAAGGACAAGGATGTGGCCATCGGCATTGCGCGGCAGATGGGCAGCATGGGCGACAAGACCCAAGTCGTGTCGTCCTCAAGCGGATATTTCGCTGTTATTCTCGGGCCTTATGAGACTTCATCAATCGAAGAGTTGAAGAAAAAAGGTGAAGGCAAATTTGATGAGTTGCCAAAGGATGCTCTGTTATCGCAAGGGGCCAACTACAAGGACGTGGTGTGGACCTACGCGCCTGTAAGCATGGGGCTCGTGTCCTACACGCTCACCAAGCCCGCGACTTTTTCGGTGGATGGTTTGCAGGTAAAAGTTTCGGCTGAGAAGCTGGGCGACAGCAACGCCTATACCAAGATCAGCGGAACGGACACATCGGGGGCATCGTTCAGCTTTGACATTGGCAAGGATTATGCACCTGACGATCAAGCCAGTGCTGAGTCCTATAACAGCGACGATTTTCATCAGGCCGGAATTGCGAAGCTGACCCCAAATGGCGAGCCCCAAATTATCGTGACGGAATTTACCGGGGGAGCACATTGCTGCACCAACACCGGGATTCTGAACAGGCCAGTTGGTGCTGCGGCGTGGTCATTGATTGAGGGCCAAATGCTGGATGGCAGCGGCTATTGGGTTGAGGATGTTGATGGCGATGGCGCGCTGGAATTGATGAGTGTGGATAACCAGTTTCTCTATGCGTTTGACTCTTACGCCGCGTCTTTTGCTCCGCTCAAGATTGCGCGGCTGGAAGACGGCAAGATCGTCGACGTGACTGATCGCCCCGAGATGAAAACACGTTTGGCCCAGGATTTGGCGGGTGTCGAATTTTCTGCCAAGTCCCGGCCTGACTTGTGGAAGAGCAATGGATTTTTGGTGGGCTGGGTTGCCGCCAAGATCAGGCTGGGGCAGGGCGATGAGGCGTGGGCCAAGTTCCTGACCAACTATGATCACAATTCGGGTTTTGGTCCGCAAATTTGTACGACTGGGCAGAAGATCGAAGATTGCCCCGCAGACAAGATGAAAGAGCAACCTATTCCAGTGGCTCTGGCGCAATTTCTGAGCGACAATGGATATTATCCGTTGCCCAAGGCGGCCGAAAATTTGCTCAAGAAATAGGGCGGAGTTTCAACCAGCGCCGCAGCGCCACCACGGCCCAGATCGCCTCTACGAGACCGAAGGGCCATGCACCTTGCAGGAATCCATAGGTCGAGCCTAGGGCACAGGACAGTGCAAAGAACAGCACGAACCAATGACTGTGGCCTTCCATAGCGTAGGTGACAAGCATGGCCGTTACGGCGAGAAGTCCAAAAAGGCTCAAGAGATCCATGGCCCGCTGCACCTACCACATATGATGCACATGTGGCCTGATATTTTGATCATAAATCTTGCCTAGCTGCCTAAGCGTTGCGTCGTCCAGAGCCGGATAGCCGCTGGCGCTGGCATTTGCGGCAGCTTGGGTCGCGTTCTTGGCACCTGGAATGACCGTGGTGATCGCGTCGTTGGACAGGATCCAGGCCAGAGCCAATTGTGCCATGGTAAAACCGGGGGCAACAAGCGGACGGATTTGTTCTACGGCCTCCAGCGCAACCTCATAGGGCACGCCGGAGAATGTTTCGCCTTTGTCAAAAGCCTCGCCGTTTCTGTTAAACGCGCGGTGATCATCAGCCGCGAACTGGGTATTCTTGTTCATTTTTCCAGTGAGCAGCCCGGACGCCAGAGGCACGCGCGCAATTACGGCGATGTTTTTCGCCTTGGCTTGTTGGAGAAACAACTCTGCGGGTTTTTGCCTGAAAATATTATAGATGATCTGCACTGAGACGACGCCCGGATATTCAATGGCTTTCAGAGCCTCTTCAACTTTCTCCACTGATACGCCGTAATTTCGGATTTTACCTTTGGCGATCAAACCTTCCAGGGCCTCAAAAACCTGTGGGCGATTATAAACCTCAGTCGGCGGGCAATGAAGTTGCACGAGGTCCAGACAATCGGTCGCCAAGTTCTTTAGAGAACGATCGATGAAATCGGAGAGATTGGCGGCGTTGTAGCCATCCGCCACATGTGGCGAAAGACGCCGACCCGCCTTGGTCGCAATAAATGGCCTTGCACTCGTGCGTTCTTTCATGACATCGGCGATGATGCGCTCGGAGCGACCGTCACC
Organism: Hyphomicrobiales bacterium; assembly: GCA_038231475.1. GTDB lineage: Bacteria > Pseudomonadota > Alphaproteobacteria > Rhizobiales > Aestuariivirgaceae > Aestuariivirga. Next base: position 69,923 of record JBBRLH010000009.1, read on the forward strand.
GTAGACATCGGCGGTGTCGATAAACGTGGTGCCCTCATCCAATGCTGCGTGGAGAGCGGCGCGGGCGGCTTCCTCAGAAACGTCGCCCCATGAACCACCAATGGCCCACGCGCCAAAGCCGATTTCCGAAACTTCTCGGCCGGTTTTTCCAAAAATGCGGTTCTTCATGGGTGCTCCTTACGACTCCAAACAGGGCCTGACGTCTAGAGTATTCAGTCCGGAACGGGAAGCAATCGTTTGCCGCACGGCGCTCTTTCTCTGGCCTTGACGCCGCCGCGCCACAAGCTAACCATGGGCAAAAAGGAAATGGGGCGTTGTTCAAGAAAATCCTGATTGCCAATCGCGGCGAGATCGCCTGTCGCATCATCAAGACGGCGCGACGCATGGGCATTGCCACAGTGGCAGTTTATTCAGAGGCTGATGCGCGAGCGCTTCATGTGGAGACGGCCGACGAGAAGGTTTTGATCGGGCCCGCACCTGCGGGGCAATCTTATCTCGTCATCGAGAAGATCATTGCGGCGTGCAAGGCTACGGGTGCTGAGGCTGTGCATCCGGGCTATGGGTTTTTGTCCGAGAAGGCCAAATTTGCGTCAGCCTTAGCGGCGGCGGGACTTGTGTTCATTGGTCCTAACGCAAAGGCTATCGCTGCCATGGGCGACAAGATTGAATCGAAGAAGGCTGCAGCGGCGGCTGGTGTTTCCACTGTGCCTGGCAATTTGGATGTGATTGAAACTTCGGACGCGGCGGTGAAGGTTGCTGGCGACATCGGCTATCCGGTGATGATCAAGGCTTCGGCTGGCGGCGGCGGCAAGGGCATGCGCGTGGCCCATAATGATGCCCAGGCGCGCGAGGGTTATAGCCTTGCCAAGGCTGAGGCCAAGAATGCCTTTGGTGATGACCGGGTGTTCATTGAGAAGTTCATCGTCAATCCGCGCCACATTGAAATTCAGGTGCTGGGCGACAAGCACGGAAACGTCATTCATTTGGGTGAGCGCGAATGCTCGATCCAACGTCGCAACCAGAAGGTCTTGGAGGAGGCGCCGTCACCACTGCTTGATGAAGCCACGCGGCAGGCGATGGGGGCGCAAGCGGTGGCTCTCGCCAAGGCGGTCAATTACGATAGCGCGGGCACAGTTGAATTTGTTGCTGGGCAAGACAAGTCATTTTATTTTCTTGAGATGAATACGAGGCTTCAGGTTGAACATCCCGTCACGGAACTGGTAACGGGCATTGATCTTGTCGAACAGATGATCCGCGTGGCTTATGGCGAAAAGCTGGCGCTGAAACAATCTGATGTGAAGCTGAAGGGATGGGCGGTTGAATCGCGCGTTTATGCCGAAGACCCGACGCGCAACTTTCTCCCTTCGACCGGACGTTTGGTGAAATATAAACCGCCCGAGGAAAGTTCTGAAAATGGCGTGACGGTGCGTAATGACACCGGCGTTTTCGAGGGTGGCGAAATCTCGATCCATTATGATCCAATGATTGCGAAACTCTGTACTCATGCGCCCACGCGGGTGATGGCCATTGCGGCGATGAGCGAGGCTTTGGACAGCTTTTTGATTTCGGGCATTCGCCATAACATTCCCTTCCTCTCTGCCATCATGGCGGACCAACGCTGGAAAGACGGAAAGCTTTCAACCGGATTTATTACCGAGACGTGGCCAAATGGTTTTCATGGCGTGGAAGCCGATGCGGGCCAGCTTGAACATTTGTCCAAGGTTGCTGCCTTGCTCGACCATATGGACAACAGTCGCAAACGCAAGATCAGCGGGCAGATGAATGGGCGGCATGTCTATTTCTCGAAGCAGAGGCAGGTGCTTCTGGGCGGGCATTGGCACGAGGTTGAAATTGACGAGAGCTATAAACGCGAGGCCGCCCTTTGTGGGTGGAAAACCGGAGACAATTTGATTCAGGCTTTTGGCAGCACGATCCAGGTGAGGCGCATTGCCAATGGCTATGTGCTGGGGCATCGCGGCGTTTCATTGGAAGCGCTGGTTTACACCAAGCGCGAGGCGGAACTGGCGCGGCTGATGCCAGAGAAAAAACTGGCTGATACGTCGAAGTCGCTTTTGTGCCCGATGCCGGGGCTCGTCGTTTCAATTGCTGTGGGGCAGGGGCAAGAGGTGAAGGCGGGGGATGTTCTGGCCATTGTCGAGGCGATGAAGATGCAGAACGTGTTGCGTGCTGAGCGCGACCTGACGGTGAAGACAATCAATGTAGCGCCGGGGGATTCGCTTGGTGTTGATGCCGTGATGATGGAATTTATTTGAGCGTTGTCGGGCCGAAAATTTTTTCGAAATTTCGGCGCAGGGCGGCGTCAAGTTCCGCCATTGCTGTTTTAAGTCCAAGGGCCGCGAAACTTGTGACACCATGATCAGCAACGCCGCACGGGACTATCCCTGAGAAGTGCTCAAGATTTGGATTGAGGTTGATGCTGATGCCATGGAAGGAAATTCCCTTCCTGACCCTGATCCCCAGAGCTGCAATTTTGCTTTCGTCTGAGCCGTGTCGGACCCAAACGCCCACGCGGTCTTCGCGGCGTTCGCCGATGATGCCAAAATCAGCAAGCGTTAAGATGATCCAGTCTTCAAGCGCGGCTACGAAGGCCCGCACATCACCACCGCGCTTTTTCAAATCGAGCATGACATAGGCCACGCGCTGGCCGGGACCATGATAAGTGTATTGGCCGCCGCGACCAGTTTCGCAGACGGGAAAGCGCTCGGGTGCGACGAGGTCTTCACGCTTGGCGCTGGTGCCGGCGGTGTAGATCGGTGGGTGTTCGACGAGCCAGACGCATTCTGCTGAGCCTGTGGTAATGGCTTCGACTTGGCGGTCCATTTCAGCGAGGGCTGTGGCGTAGTCCGTCAGACCCGCGCTTGCCTGCCATGTGACTGCATCGGCATTGTGGACCTTGAGGGCGATTGCAGAGCGGGCTTTCATCGAGCCGATTTAGGTTCTTCCAAGCTTTGAGGCAAGTGCGTGGCATGTTAGGCTTCTGTCACAGCGGGGGCTGAGGGACTGAAATGATTCTGTTTTCAATTGTTTTTCCGGCCATCGCCATTTTTCTTGGCATTTATGGGTTGGGGCAAATTTCAAGGCTCGAGCGCAAGGTCAAGGAACTGGGACAAGACTTGGCGCGGCTTAGTGCTGGCGAGGTTGTCGATGTTGCCAAGCCCGTCAAGACTGTGAAAGCGGCAGCAAAGTCCATGGCAGTTGAAGTGCCAGCCGATAAAGTTGCTGAAAGCAAAATCGAAGAGCCTGTGGCGCAAGCTGCCAAGACCGCAAGTGAAAACTCAGTTGTGTCACCTGCCACCAAATCTGCAACGCCGCGCGATGTCGAACAAGCGTTGGCTTCGCGCTGGTTTGTGTGGATCGGTGGTGCTGCCATTGGTGTCGCTGGCCTGTTGTTTGTGAAATATGCCAGCGAAAATAATCTGATTCCGCCGTTTTTGTGGATCGTGCTTGGCTTGGCTTTGGGTGCAGCGCTGATCTGGCTGGGCGAGCGGGTTCGGAAATCGCGGCCAGCAGGCGTGGTCGATTATGTACCAGCAGCGTTATCGGCGGGTGGGCTCATCACCTGCTTTGGCAGTGTCTATGGGGCTTATGCCGTATTTGAATTGATCCCCTCCACCATTGCCTTTGTGGGCATGGGATTGGTGGCGCTTTCAGCTTTCATATTGTCGGCAAGGCAGGGCCCTCTAATTGCTGCTTTGGGATTGATCGGTTCATACGGTGCGCCTGCCTTGGTGAGTGCGGCAAACCCCAATGCCTATGGTCTCTTTCCCTATCTCATCATCATTGTCGCGGCTTCATTTGCAACGCTGCGCGGACGCAATTGGTGGTGGCTTGGGTATCTCGCCTTGGCGGGCGCTTCGGCCTGGGCGATGATTTGGTTTTACGGGCAAGGATTTGTCCAGGGTGATTGGGCCATCATCAGCCTCTTTGCCTTTGCGCTGGGTGGCATCGCCACGTTTGGGCTCATTGGGCAAAAGATATTTGCCAATAGCCAAGGCAATCTTTCAGCGCCCTTTGCGATGAGCAACCCGTTGCGCCTTGCGAGTTTTGGCATGGTGCTGGCTGGTCTGGTGTTGGCGGTACAGGTTTTTGAGAGCCAGCATAATTTCTGGGCGCTGTTGAGCTTTGTTGTTGGGATGGGGCTGGTGGCTGGTTTCAGTTGGATGAAACAGGGCTTCAGCTTTGCTGCGGCCTTGGCAGCCGTGGCGACGTTGTTGGTGATTGGAGTGTGGCCTGAAGTCTCGCTGCAGACTTGGGCCATGGATGAGACGGGGTTGTGGTCAAGTGTTCCGGGTCTTGTGGCACCGGGCGTGTTCCGGAACTGGATGGAAATTGGTTTGGTCGGATTTACCGGGCTTGGCGCTTTGGGGTTCTTGCGCAAGGAGCCGCCGCAAGTCTGGGCCGCAATTGCCGCGGGATCGGCGTTCCTGTTTCTGTTTGCCACTTGGGTGCGGATTGATTTTTTGTTCAGCGATCAAATCATGGCAGCACTTGCGCTGGCTTTGACGGTGGGTTTGGCCGGGCTAATTTATCTCAGGTGTGGGCGATTGGGCGAGAGCCAATACTATGTTGCGAGTTCAATTTTGACAGGCGGCGCGGCGCTGCTTTTGCTGTTTGCCGCTGACCGGTTGTTCCATGGCATGTGGCTCACCTTGGCATTGGGCGCGTTGGCGCTGGGCTTTGCATATCTTTCTCGCATTCTGGTGTTGCGAACGGTTGGATGGATTTCCTCGGCCTATGGCAGCCTCGCTGCGGTGAGGCTTTTTGTGATGCGCGAGATTTGGTCTACCGGGGTGCCGCTGCCGCTGGGAGCGCACTGGCCCGTTCTTGCCTATGGCGGCACGGCGGCATTGTTATTTGCCGCAAGTCGCGTGGTGAATTCCATTATGCCGCGCGCCAAGGCAGCACTTGAAGGCATCAGCCTTGGATTGTTCGTGGCGATGGTCTCTCTGGAACTTCGCGTCTTCATTTCAGGCGGCGTATCAACCGACAACTTCACGCTGCTCGAAATGGCGGCGCATTTTGCGGCCTGGGGTGGAGCGGCTTACGGCCTTGCCTACCGCCAGACACTGTTTTCGAATTTCGTTTCAAAATGGGGTGCGCGCATTCTGCTGGCCGCTGCCTGTTTTGGGTTCGTGGCCTTCAACCTGTTGCTGCTCAATCCGGTGCTCACTGGCGATGCGGTGGAGGGCGGGCGAATTTTCAATAGCCTGTGGCTGGCCTATCTCGTCCCCGTTGGTTTGATTGCGTTGATTGCACCCAAACTTGAAAGCCTGGGGTGGGCCAAGCTTCGAACACCGCTTGCGGTTCTGGCTTTGGTGCTGTTCATGAGCTTTGTGAGCTTGATGGTGAAAGTTTGGTTTGAAGGCCAGTTGATCGCACTTGGCGGCGAGAGTGATGCAGAGTCCTACAGCCTGTCACTGGCGTGGCTGATCTGTGCCGGAGGGCTGTTCGTGGCGGGGATCAGACTGGCACGGAAATCCGTCCGCCTTGGTGGCTTGATCGTGATGGTGCTGACCGTGCTCAAAGTCTTCTTCGTCGATCTGTCAGATCTTGGGGGCTTGTGGCGCATTGCAAGCCTTCTCGGCTTGGGGCTATGCCTCGTCGGCATGGGGTGGCTTTACGCGCGCTATGTGAAACCAGCGGATGATGTGGCGATGAAGGCGTGAGGCCCGAAAGCCAGAACGAAGTGAAAACGCTTTGGGCTTGCCATTCCCTTGAACTGCGGCTATGAGCGGCCCCGTTAACAAACCACACGCAGGTGTTGGCGTTTTGCATGGGCATTCTTGCCCCTCATAGCAGAGCTCCTTCCGGTGCCAGTTGGCTATCAATTTCTAGCGAAATTGAAGCCTAGGTCACACCACTTGCGGAGGATCAACCGGAGAAGGAAAGCTTAATGGCTACGGTAAACTTTACCATGCGTCAGCTCTTGGAAGCTGGCGTTCACTTTGGACACCAAACGCATCGCTGGAACCCCAAGATGGGCTCCTATATTTATGGCGTCCGCAACGGCATTCATATTCTTGACCTGTCGCAGACAGTTCCACTGTTGCATCAGGCTTTGCAGCTTGTGACCGACACTGTGGCCAAGGGCGGCCGCGTGTTGTTCGTGGGCACCAAGCGTTCGGCTGCACAGGAAATTGCTGACTCAGCCAAGCGCTGCGCCCAGTATTATGTGAATGCGCGCTGGCTCGGCGGCATGCTCACCAACTGGAAGACGATTTCGAATTCAATCAAGCATCTTCGCCAGATTGATGAACTCGTTGCCAAGCAGGGCGTTGGCCTGAAGAAGCGCGAAATCCTCGACATGCAGCGCGAGAAGACCAAGCTTGAAAAAGCTCTGGGCGGCATCAAGGACATGGGCGGCACGCCTGACCTGTTGTTCGTCATTGACACCAACAAGGAAGCGATCGCCATCAAGGAAGCCAATCGCCTTGGCATTCCGGTTGTGGCCATCATTGATACAAACTCTGATCCTGCTGGCGTCAACTTCCCGATCCCCGGCAATGATGACGCGGCGCGCGCCGTGGCGCTTTATTGCGACCTGATCTCGAAGGCGGTTCTGGCCGGCATCGAACAGTCGCAGCATGGTGGTCATGTTGATGCAGGCGCTGCTGAAGAGCCAATGGCGGAAGCTGTTCCAGCTTCAGCGTAATCCCACACATATCGTCATCCCGGCGAAAGCCGGGATCCCGCTCAATTTCCCCTCCGTTCTCTGCTGCTCAAGCTGGACCCCGGCTTTCGCCGGGGTGACGGAATGAAACGAACAAAGGAACTGACATGGCTGAGATTACTGCTGGCATGGTGAAAGACCTGCGCGAAAAAACCGGCGTGGGCATGATGGATTGCAAGGCGGCTCTGGCCGCGACGGGTGGCGACATGGAAGCGGCCATCGATTGGCTGCGCGCCAAGGGTCTGGCCAAGGCCGCCAAGAAATCAACCCGCGTTGCCGCTGAAGGCCTCGTTGGCCTTGCTGTCAAAGGCACGGTTGGGGCTCTCGTTGAAGTGAATTCGGAGACGGACTTTGTGGCGCGCAACGAAAAGTTCCAGGCCATGGTCGCGGGAATTTCCAAGTTGGCGCTCAATGCCCATGGTTCAACCGAAGCCCTGAAGACGATGCATTTTCCAGGCTCGTCCCATGCGGTTGCCGAATATGTGGCTGAGATGGTGGCGACTATTGGCGAGAACATGACGGTGCGCCGCACCTCGGCACTCTCGGTTTCTGATGGTGTGATTGGTTCTTACATTCACAACCAGATTGCGCCCGGCATGGGCAAGATCGGTGTGATGGTTGCCATTGAAGGCGCTGGCGGCAAGGATGTTCTAGGCGAATTTGGCCGCAACCTGTCGATGCATATTGCAGCGACCAACCCTGTTTCATTGACACTCGACAGCGTTCCGCCGGAAGTGTTGGCCCGTGAAAAGGCCGTGCTCGAAGAGAAGAACGCTGGCAAGCCGGCCAATGTGATGGACAAGATCGTGGCCTCGGGTCTCAAGACCTATGCCAAGGAAAACTGCCTCCTTGAACAGGCCTATGTGCATGATGGTTCAAAGACCGTGACGCAGGCTTTGGCCGAGGCTGCCACGAAGGCCGGTGGCACGGCCAAGATCACGGGCTTTGTGCGCATGCAGCTTGGTGAAGGCATTGAGAAGGTTGAAGACGATTTCGCAGCGGAAGTTGCGAAAATGTCGGGGCAATAAGCTCTCCCTCCGAAATTAAAAAGCCGGGCATTTCTGCCCGGCTTTTTTTATAGAATGGGTTCGGGTTGATGCACATGCGGTGGCATCTTCGCGCCATCCTCAAAGTCACGCGCGTTAATCTGGTCGAGCGCTGTGTTGGGCAGGATGAAGGACAGTACCACTGAGACAATGGCATTCACTGCCACTGAGAAGAGACCAATATAGACCGAGAAGCCTGCGGGCGTGGCCCAGGTTGGAGCCCAGGCGGTTGGCCCCCAAGCGAGATAAACGCCCAGCGCCAGACCGACGATCCAGCCGATGAGCAGCGGCGTGCCGTGAATGCGGCGCGTGTAAAGGCCAAAGACCATGGCCGGGAAAATCTGGATCATCACCACGCCACCCAGCAACTGGAAATCAATGGCGAATTTCGTTGGGATGAAGAGGATGAAGCCCAGGGCACCAACCTTCACGACCAGCGAAATGAACTTGGCCATGCCGGACTCTTCGGCATCGCTCATCTTGTCATTCACAAAAGGCCGCCAGATGTTGCGGGTAAAGGTATTCGCCGCACCAATCGACATCACGGCGGCGGGCACCAATGCGCCAATGGCGATGGCCGAAAACGAAAACCCTACGAACCAGTCGGGGAACATTTTCAGGAAAAGCTGGGGCACAACGTCCTGAGGGCTTTTGAGATCAAGATTGGCAGCCCGGCCCATGAGGCCCAGCAGTGCCACAAGGCCGAGCACCAGCGAATAGGCGGGAAGCGTCATAGCATTGCGGCGGATGGTGCGTGGCGAAGACGCCGAGAGTACACCTGTCAAGGCATGGGGATACATGAAGAGTGCCATGGCAGACCCCAAAGCCAAGGTCATGAAGGGCATGACTTGGGCTTGCGTCAGCGTAATTCCCATGGCGGCTTTGACCGGCGGATCAAGCGCTGCATTGGCCGCGATCTTCGCGGTGAATGAAGCACTGGCCGCATCAAAGATTGCGCCAAAGCCACCGAGTTCCCAAGGGATGATGATGATGGCGGCGATGACAAAGACATAGATCATGATGTCTTTGACAAAGGCGATCAGGGCGGGTGCGCGCAGTCCGCTGGTGTAGGTATAAAGTGCGAGAATGATGAAGGCTATTGTGAGCGGAAGGTGGGAGATCAGGCCTTCGCCTTGAAATCCCAGAGCCTGAATGACTTTTTCCATGCCGACCAGTTGCAGGGCGATATAGGGCATGGTGGCCAGAATGCCGGTGATGGCAATGGCCAGTTCCAAACCCTTGTTGCCAAAGCGGCCAGCGGCGAAATCACCTGCGGTCACGTAGCCGTGGCGCGCCGAGACATTCCACAGGCGCGGCATGATGAGATAAACCAAAGGATAAATCAGGATGGTATAGGCCACGGCAAAAAAGCCATAGGCACCGATGGCATAGACCAGAGCGGGAACGGCGATGACGGTATAGGCCGTGTAAAGATCGCCACCCAGAAGGAACCATGTGACCCAGGGCCCGAATTGCCGCCCGCCGAGGCCCCATTCGTCAAGCTTGCCAAGATCGCCGGATTTCCAGCGTGCGGCCATAAAGCCCATGACGGTTACCGCAGCAAAGAATAAAACGAAAACGGTGGTGGCTGTGAAGTTGAGATTGCTCATTTGCCGCCTCCCACCTTGTCAGCGGCATAGATGAAGCCCGCAGACACAGGCACCAGCAGAAGACTGAACCAATAGAAAAACGGAAAGCCAAACAGGCGCGGCGCATCCATATTATAGAGCGGCACCGCCAGCGCCAGCACGCAAGGTATGAGCAGCAAAAGATATTTCACGGTGTCCTCCCATATTCCCCAAACCACCCGCCGTGTTCCCCGGCGTTGTGACGACTCGGGGGTACTAAAGCGGAGGACGCCGGAGTTGGCAAGATGGAGGCGGCCCATGGGCGAGCAGGGGTAAATCCCAGATTGCCCAAAATAATTTCCAGGAGCGCGATGCATTGCGGCTGGCCGGAACGTCTTACTTCCTGTCAGCATCATGGAGAACGACGCAAATGTCAGACTATCAAAATGTCCCCGTCACCATAATCGGCGCCAGCCGTGGACTTGGCCGCGCGCTGGCCGAAAATTTTTATCACCGTGGGGCCAAAGTATTGGCGGTGGCTCGTGGACGAGCGGGCCTTGATTCATTGGCGCGCGAGTTGCCTGGACTATCTGTTCTGGCCTGTGACGCAGCCTTGCCCGAAGCATCCACGCGTGTTTTTGAAGTTCAGACGCCCAAGATCCTTATCCTGTGTGGCGGGGCAGTTCCGCCGTGCCTTCCGATGACCGATATAGATTGGACTGGCTTCAGCAGCAGCTGGAACAATGAAACGCGGATGAGTTTTAATTTCCTGCAGGCCGCACTCAAAAAGCCGCTGCCGAACGGTACAACGATCATCACCATCACCAGCGGTGCCATGCTCAATGGCTCGCCGATTTCAGGTGGCTATGCCGGAGCCAAGAAGATGCAGCAGTTCCTGTCGGGCTATGCGCAAAGGGAAGCGGGCAGGGCTGGTCTGGATTTGCGCTTTTTGTCATTGGCTCCTGCGCGCGTCATCCAGGGCACGGATGTCGGATCGGCAGCCATTTCTGGCTACGCGGCTTACAACGGCACCACGGAAGCTGAATTCATTTCAGCAATGGGGCCAGCCCTTACCTTGCAAAATGTTGCCGATGCCGTCTTGGAGTTAGTCAAGGATGCTCCACCGGGTGGCCATTTTATTGTTTCCCCGGATGGGCTGAAGGCCTTACCCTCGTGACAATGGAAACGTCAGTTGCACACCCCGCTATGTCGGCTGACTTTGCCGGGCTTGCGGCTGCGCTGCGTGGTGAATTGAAGCGCCATTGCTATCGCATGATGGGCGGTATTCAAGACGCCGAAGACTGCGTCCAGGAAACCCTGCTGCGTGGATGGCGGGAATTTTCCACGCTGCGAGATCATGCTCTGGCGCGGGCGTGGCTTTACAGTGTCGCAACCCGCGTGTGCCTTGATGCGTTGCGAACTCGCAAGCGGCGGCAAAGTCTTTTCGGTCCGAGCATTGATGAGATCGAACCAAGCGCTGGGCTATGGGTGGAGCCTTGGCCTGGGGAAGGGCGTGGGCAAGACATGAGACTGGCTTTCGTGTCGCTGCTCCACCGCCTCTCGCCGCGCTCGCGCGCTGTTTTATTGCTTCATGATCTGGTCGGGATGACAGTGGCGGAAGCGGCAACGGCACTGGGTATCACGTTAGCTTCGGCGCGCAGCGCGTTGCAGCGCGCTCGTGTGGTATTGTCATCGCAAACGCATGCAGCAGCAGCGGATGATATTTCGGCTGACGCTTATGTCAAAGCCTGGAATGCCGGAGATGTCGGCGCGCTCATTGATCTTCTGCAAAATGGCATCGTGGTGACAATGCCGCCCTGGCATCGCACATTTCAGGGACGAGATGAAGTCGCGCATTTCATGTATAGCGTGTGGCCGCGGTACGAGGGGTTTCGCGCCCTCGCAACTGTGGCCAATGGCCAGCCTTGTGTCGCGGTTTATGCGTCGCGAGAGGGTTCACCCTATATGCCGCATTCTCTGCATGTCCTCGCGGGCACTGGCTTGATCAATGAAATTGTTCTCTATGCGCCGCCAGTGGGTGCGGACCTGATCGCGGCGTTTGGATTGCCCCCGACGCTTTGAGGGTCAGTCGCCCTTGGCCTTCACATATTCGCCAGGCGCATCGCCCAGAGCCTTGAGCGCACCTTCGCCGGGAATGGGTGGCTTGACGCGTGCGCCTGATTTTGCCGACACCCATTCCAACCAATGCGGCCACCAGGAGCCTGGGGTTTCCTTCGCGGTTGCCATCCATTCTTCCAGCGTTCCGGGATTGTCGGCGTTGGTCCAGAATTGATATTTGTTGGCGGCGGGTGGATTGACGACACCTGCAATGTGGCCGGAGCCCGAGACGACGAGCGTGGTCTTGCCGCCGAAATAATCACCGAGCATGAAGACTGAAGGCAAGGGTGCGATGTGATCATCACGTGCGGCCAGATTGTAGACCGGCACCTTCACCTTGCTGAGATCAATACGCACATTGTCCAGCACCATGTTGCCATGGGCGAGCTTGTTGTCGAGATAACATTCGCGCAAATAAAACGAATGAACTCCCGCAGGCATCCTCGTTGAATCGCTGTTCCAATAGAGAAGGTCAAAGGGCATGGGGTCTTTGCCCAGGAGATAGTTGTTGACCACGCAGGACCAGATCAAATCATTGGAGCGCAGCAGGTTGAAGGCATCGGCCATGCGACTACCGGGAAGATAGCCCTTGTCCTCCATGCGGCCTTCAATCCATTTCACCTGATCCTCGTCGACATAGACCTTGAGGTCTCCCGCCTTGTCGAAATCAACTTGCGTTGTGAAGAAGGTGGCAGCACTGACGCGATTATCGCCCTTGGCGGCGAGCCAGGCCAAGGTGGCGGCCATCAAGGTTCCGCCAATACAGAAGCCGATAGTGTTGACCTGTTTCTGGCCGGTGGCTTTTTCAACGGCCTTCATGGCTTCGAGCACGCCATCGCGCATATAATCCGAGAAGCTCTTGCGCCCAAGCTTTTCATCGGCATTGACCCATGAAATCATGAACACAGTGACGCCGTTGTCGACGCAGTATTTCACAAAGCTCTTTTGCGGTGTGAGATCGAGAATATAGAATTTGTTGATCCAGGGCGGGGCAATGAGCAGGGGGACTTCAAATGTAGTCTCGGTCGTCGGCGAATATTGGATGAGTTCGAAAATCTCGTTGCGGAAAATCACCTTGCCGGGTGAGAGCGCAATGTCCTTGCCGAGGTGGAAAGCTTTCTTGTCGGTCTGCGTGATTTGGAGGCGGCCATTGCCGGCCTCAAGGTCGCGCTCGAGGCGATCAAAACCGGCGAGCAAGTTTTCGCCGCTTGTGGCCAGCGTGGCTTTCAGAACTTCAGGATTGGTGATGGCGAAGTTGGAGGGCGAGAAGGCGTTGGTGATCTGCTCGACATAGAATTTGGCCTTCTGCTTGGTGTGTTCATCAAGCTCGGCCTCATTCACCATGTCGATGGCCCATTTGGTGCCAATGAGATAGGCCTGTTTCAGGAAATCAAAAATGGCATTGTCCTGCCAATCTTTATCCTTGAAGCGCTTGTCATTGCGGGCGGGCATGATCATCGGAGCAACGCTTTCGCCCAAGGCTCGCGCCCAAGCTCCGTGCCAGAGAAAGGTGAAGCTTTGCCACAGGCGCATTTGCGCCTGCATCAGCTTGGCGGGGTCGGCGGCGTAATATTCGTAGACCTCGTTCAGTGTCTTGCTCACCTGTTCCATGGGGAGCACCTGAACTTCAGCCTCGCGCTGTTGCAGGTCTGGCCGCTCGGCCAGTTTGCGCGACAGAAGGGCCGTCCGCTCGGCCAGAACGCCCAAATTCTGCGCAAGTTTGACCGGGTCCGGCAGGCGGAAATCGGTGAATGCTGGCGTTTTTGAATCACTCATGCGGGCGTAAAACCTCTGCCTTACATTTAATCACGTCAAAGCCTGGGGCAAGGGCAATTCTTGCCAAATCGTATGGGGGCAGCCATAAGTCCAACCTCATCCAATGGACGGATTTATGACAAACTCTTTAAGGCTTGGTATCGCAGGGTTGGGCACGGTGGGGACGGGTGTTCTCGACATTCTCTCCGCCCATGGCGCGCTGGTGGCCGCCCGGGCCGGCATGCCCATTAAGGTCACGGGTGTTTCGGCGCGTAGCAAGGCCAAGGCGCGTGGCGGCCATGACCTTTCGGGGCTTGAGTGGCATGATGATCCGGTGGCCTTGGCCAAATCTGCCGGGATTGATGTTTTCATTGAATTGATTGGCGGCGATACAGGCCCCGCCAAGGACGCGGTCGAGGCGGCCATTGCCTCAGGCAAGCATGTGATCACGGCGAACAAGGCCTTGCTCGCTCATCATGGCGCAGCCTTAGCGCGTGCGGCGGAGGCCAAGGGCGTGCAGCTTAATTTTGAAGCGGCGGTTGCGGGCGGCATTCCGGTTGTCAAAACTTTGCGCGAAGGCTTGGTCGGCAATAGTGTCAAAAAGCTTTTTGGCATCATGAACGGCACATGCAATTACATCCTCACCAAGATGGGCAATGAGGGGCGCAGCTTTGCCGATGTTTTGAAAGAGGCGCAGGCTCTGGGCTATGCCGAGGCCGACCCGACATTTGATGTGGGTGGATTTGATACCGCGCACAAGCTTGCGGTTTTGACATCGCTGGCTTTCGGCACCGAGGTCAACCTCGCTTCGATCCGTATTGAAGGCATTGAAGCGATCACACTGGCCGACATTTCGAATGCGGCTGAGCTTGGCTTCAAGATCAAGCTTCTTGGTGTTGCCGTGGCGCATAGTGGCGGCGTGGAGCAACGCGTGCATCCAACTTTGGTGCCCAAGGGTTCGCCCGTGGCTGATACTGACGGTGTGTTCAACGCCGTTGTCGTGAAGGGTGATTTTGTTGGTGACCTGATGCTTGAAGGCCGGGGTGCGGGTGCTCATCCAACCGCGTCTGCCGTTCTCTCTGACATTGTTGATATCGCGCGTGGCAACAAGCGTCCGGCCTTTGGCATTCCCGCCAAGGATTTGAAGAAGTTCAAACCCGCACCCCAGACCGCCCACGAAGGTGGGTTCTATGTCGCGTTGGAACTGCACGACAAGCCGGGGGCTGTGGCTGCGATTGCGACGATTCTGGCAGACTCGAAAGTCTCAATCGAAAGCATTGTCCAGCGCGGCAAGGTTGACCGGCATGCCACCCGCGCTACGGCCTCGTTCATTCTGATCACCCATGACACGCTGGAACAATCCATCCGCAAGGCGATGGAGAAAATCCAGAAGGATGGCCATGTGGCGGGCAGCCCCAGGGTGATCCGCATTGAGCGGCTCTGAACAAACGCCAGCCTTTCTCAATGTCGAGCGCTCGTTCAAGGGGCGACGCTGGGTGGCGCGGTTGAAAGACCAGCGACTGGCTGAGGCGATTGCGCAGAAAAATGACCTTCCGGAAATTTTAGGACGCGTGATGGCGGCGCGCGGCGTTGGCGTTGATGAGGCGGAAGCCTGGCTTAATCCCACCTTGCGCGGGTTGATGCCGAAGCCCTCTGATTTCATGGATATGGAAAAGGGTGCCGCCCGTCTGGCCGATGCCATCATGGCGGACGAGAAGATTGGCATCATCAGCGACTATGATGTCGATGGCGTTTCATCTGCTGCCTTGATGCTGCGGTTCCTGCGCAGCGTGGGACGCGACGCCAAAGTTTATATTCCAGACCGGATCAGCGAAGGCTATGGGCCGAGTGCTGCCGCCGTAACATCGCTGAAAGAGCAGGGCACGGAAGTTTTGCTGACGCTCGATTGCGGCGTTCTCTCACATGATCCCTTGGCCCATGCGGCGGACTTGGGTTTAACGGCGATCATCGTTGACCATCATCAGGCGGGCGTCGACCTGCCGCAAGCGCACGCAGTTATCAATCCCAATCGGCAGGACGATATTTCGGGGCAGGAGCATCTTTGTGCAGCGGGCGTGGTGATGATTTTGATTGCCGCCACTAACAAGCTGTTGCGCGAGCGGCGCTATTATTCGGATGAGCGGCCCGAGCCCAACATGCTGCAATGGCTGGAACTCGTAGCACTGGCGACGATCTGTGATGTTGTGCCGTTGAAGGGTGTGAACCGCGCCTATGTGACGCAAGGCCTCAAGATCATGGCACGGCGCGAAAATTTGGGGATTGCGGCACTGTCTGATGTGGGCGGGCTGAAACGGCGACCCGACACTTATGCCTTGGGGTTTGTGTTGGGGCCGCGGTTGAATGCAGCGGGGCGCATTGGTCATGCTGATGATGCGTTGGCCTTGCTCGTGGCAACCGACAAGGGCGAGGCCGTGGCGCTGGCCCACAAGCTTGATGAGATGAACCGCAAGCGCCAGCAGATTGAACTTCGCGTCGTTGATGAAGCCTATGCGCAGGCCGAAGCGGCCATGGGGGCCACGCAATCGGTTTCGGTTCTGGTGGTGGCAGCCGAGGGTTGGCATCCGGGTGTCGTCGGGTTGGCGGCCGCGCGCCTCAAGGAACGATTCGGCCTCCCCGCCATGGTTCTGGCGATCAATGCCAAGACTGGCCATGCCACGGGATCGGCGCGCTCGATTTCGGGCGTTGATCTCGGCAAGGCGGTGCGCGCTGCCTTGGAGGCGGGCCATATTATCAAGGGCGGCGGACATGCCATGGCGGCGGGGCTGACTTTGGATGTTGGCAAGCTTGCCGATGCGCGGGCTTTTTTTGAGGCGGCGCTGTCGGATGAAGTGGCTGCCGCAAAGGAAAACCACTTGTCGGTTGATGGTGCTGTAACGGCAACGTCTGCCACGCTGGATTTGATTGAACTTCTGGATCAGGCAGGGCCTTATGGGTCGGGAAATCCTTCCCCGATGTTTGTGTTCCCATCGCACCGCGTGGTCTATGCCGACCGGGCCGGAACCGACCATGTGCGCTGCACTTTGGTGGCCGCAGACGGTACCCGAATCAAGGCCATTGCCTTTCGCGCGCTGGGAACCGAGCTTGGCGAGGCATTGTTGTCCGAACGCCAGCATCCCCTCCATATTGCGGGGCGTTTGGTGGCTGATGAATGGGGCGCCAAGCGGGTTCCATCAGTCCAAATCGAAGATGCGGCCGTCGTTCAGTAAAGCTTGCAAAGGCCATAGAACCTTTATATAGACCCGCCCAGCGCGCCCTTCGTCTATCGGTTAGGACGACAGCCTTTCACGTTGTAAAGACGGGTTCGACTCCCGTAGGGCGCACCAATTCCTCAATCAGCCATGGAACTTATAAATATAAGTACGCTTGAGAGTCTGAGTTGGGTCAGGTGCTAACTCAAGAATTCAGCTTGCAGATACTCTGTCAAGCTTGCCCCGTAGATTATTGCGTCAGTTCCATCAATAGAGCAGACAATGCTTCCTTGAGGATTTAGGCCGCTTAGAATGTAGCGGTGACTATAAAAAGGAATAAACTTGGGGTTCTTTCCGAAAATTTCGTCGTCAAGCTCCAAACACTCCAGCGCAGCATTCCAATCTTGCTTGAGCCATTCGATGCGTTGTTTGATAATTTTCAAGTCGCGCGGGTAACTGTAAACGCCAGGCGCGTGTGCATGCGGATTGCCGTCATTGCCAAAGACATTTACGGTTTGCAGGTTAGTTCCGTTTGCATGTTTCAAGAAGGCTATGAAATCTGTAGGAAATTGAATTTTCAACTCTGCCTGATATGCGTCAATTTCTTCTTTCGATAGGCCGGGATTCCATTTGGTCCCGGGTTGGAATTGGAATCCATAAATACCATTGTTAATTTTATGGTTTGACCATTTCTTTTCTGTTTTAGCCAAAAAGCCTCTAATGAAATCTGACGTGATTTGCGTAGTTGTCATGGCACTGGCCTTATAAGTTTTCTTGATTTGAATAGTATGGCTCAATTGAGATCATCATTAATAAATTTGGGCAGCAGTTGCAGGCGAGCGCGGACGATGACCGACCGGATGATTTCAGTTGAGCCAGATGCCATCGCACCTGATGGTTCGGAGGTGCGTATTCTGGCGCGCACGGAGCGCGGCTCCATGGCGCAGTTCGCCCTGCCTGCCGGGAAAATTTCGATGGCGGTGGCGCACCGGACGGTTGAGGAAGTTTGGTTTTTTGTCTCGGGGCAGGGGCAGTTTTGGCGAAAGACTGCAGATGTCGAAGAGATTGTTGCAATATCTCCCGGCCTTTCAATTTCAATTGCGGTCGGCACACATTTCCAATTTCGCAATGATGGTACTGACCCACTGGTGGCGATTGGCACCACCATGCCGCCGTGGCCGGGAGTGGACGAAGCCTATGGCGTCAAAGGTATGTGGGAGCCGTCTGGTAACTAACCGAAAAAGCCAGCCAATTTGGTGGAGAGCCCTGCGGTCAACGCACTCACCGTGGTGCCCCAGGCGAGATCGATCAAGGCGATGCGCCAGCCATAGCCTTCGACTACTGCGAGGTTGGTAAAATCATATGTGCCATAGGCCACGACACCCAATCCTGCCCCAAGAACTGCGGCCCAAGCCCATGACGACGCGTCGAGACCGGGCTTCACAGCGAAGATCATGAGTCCTGCGGCATAGAGCGCGTAAAAGATGAGGGCCGCCACAAGGTTCGGTGACTTCTTCAACAACCCGCCCATTTCAGCGACGTACGTGCTGCGGGCGACGCCCATGAGCCAAACCATGTCGATTGCTGTGAAAATAACGAGGACGAGAAGATAGCTGGTGAGATATTTTGTCATGGGCGGGGCTTTCCGGTGAGAGGGTTGCTGATTGTGAAACTCTTACGGGGTGGGGTGGGACTGGAATTGAACGTGAGGCCCTTGCGCCAAAGCTTGAAGGCTTCCCAGTGGATGGCGAAGAGGATTTGTAACGGCAGCAGGGGCATTTTCAGAAATGCTTTGAAGAGGGCCCAATCGGTTAGATCTGAGCGCTTGCCGGTAAACCAGGTGTTGAGAAGTGTTGACTCATTCTTGTCGAGTCTGACTCCTAGGCGAAGATTATCATCCGGGCTCTGGGCCTTGAAACTATAGCTGCCTTCAACCTTGTTGAAGGGCGAGACGTGAAAGCGCTTGGGGTGGGACGATTGCGCCTGATCGGCTGGCACAACATAGGTGTGATGTTCGCCAAATGTATTGGAGACCTCAAACACCAGACAGCGCAGCTCGCCCTCTGCATCATAGCAATAATATGTGGTTAGTGGATTAAAGACGCGGCCCAGCAAGGCCGGAAAGCATAACATGAAAACATGCTGTGCGGCCTGAGGCCCTGCAGCTTTGGTTGCGAGATTACGGACATGGGCAGCGAGTGGCGTTCCATCGCGTGCCCCCCATTTTTTGTCGTTGACACTGAAGAGATTGAAACGATTGAAGCTGAACAAGCGCAGCTTAGTTGTAAGATTCTCAAGATCATCGAGATTGATGAAAAGCTCAAACACATTCATCGACAGCACATGACGCTTGGGCGATGTTCTGACGTGAACCACCTCACCATGATAGATGCCTTGTTTGGGCAGGGTCATTCGGCCGCCTCCAGCGTATGGATCTGGCCATTGCGCTCCATGGGAAACTGCATCCGGTCGTTGGCGTTGGGAAGAGACCACAGCCTCGACC
Organism: Hyphomicrobiales bacterium; assembly: GCA_038231475.1. Taxonomy (GTDB): domain Bacteria; phylum Pseudomonadota; class Alphaproteobacteria; order Rhizobiales; family Aestuariivirgaceae; genus Aestuariivirga. The sequence continues at coordinate 88,813 of JBBRLH010000009.1, forward strand.
TGCCGCCAAGTTCCTCGGCAACGGCCAGACCCGATTGCAAGCCGTCTTCGTGGAAGCCTGAGCCGAAGTAAGCGCCGCAAAACCAGATGCGGTCTTTGCCTTGCAAGTCCCACAGATATTTTTGTGCTTCAGCTGTTTTGCAGGTAAAAATCGGATGAGTGAAAGTCGTTGCAAATTTGACGCTGCCGGGAGCAGGCGCAGTCGCTGGATTGACCGAGACAAAAAATTGTTCGGTCGTGTCCAGGGGTTGCAGAGCGTTCATCCAATAGGTGATGCCGCCTTCATTTGTATTTGGACCCGCTACATAATTCCATGCTGACCAATGGCGTTTGCGCTTTGGCATCAGGGTTTGATCCTGGTGGAGCAGGATTTGATTTTTGCTGTAGGCGAAGTCTGCCAACAGGTCGCGTTCTGCGTTCAGTGGTTGTGAAATAAGCGAGAGCGCAACATCCGCATGAGTGGCCAATACCACCTGATCAAAGACGTGATGGTCGCCAGAGCTGGTTTTGATTTCTACTCCCGCGGTGCCGCGATGAACAGCTGTGACGGCTTGGTTGCCGAACCGCTTCAGCTGACTGTCTGCAAGAATTCGGTTCACATAATTTTTTGAACCCCCGGTCACCGTTCGCCATTGCGGGCGATCAATGTAGTTGAGGAGGCCGTGGTTCTTGAAAAATTTGAGAAAGGCTTTGGCCGGATAGGCCAGCATGGAGTGCGGTTCAGCGGACCAAATAGCGCCCGCCACGGGAAGCAAATGGAGTTCAATAAACTCCCTGGAGAGGCCGTGAGCCGTTGCAAATTCCCCGAGGCTCAAGCCTTCATCAATGTCGGCAAAATCGGAACTCGCCAGTTTGAAGAACTTCACCATGCCCTGCATCATGCGCCAGTGGCTTTGGCTGGTGAGGTTGCGAGCTGAACCCATCAGACTGAAGAGGCCGGCACCGGAATATTCGTAAGCGCCGTTTTTCATGGAAACAGAAAAACCCATGTTGGATTTGGCGGTTGCAACATCCAGATGGTCAAAAAGGGCGGAGAGATTGGGGTAGGTGCGATCGTTGTAAACAATGAAGCCGCAATCTACAGGCACAGACTGCTTGGCATTTTGCGGCGCGTCAAAGGTGAAAGAATGCCCGCCCCAGTGGTTTTCAGCCTCAAACAGGCTCACATCGTGGGATTTGGACAGAAGCCACGCGGCCGATAACCCCGAAATTCCTGAACCCACCACTGCAATTTTCAAACGCTTCATGATCCACCTTTTCAGGGGATACGCTGAGGATGCAGTGGCGGTTCAGTGTAATCGCTTACCAGCTGCCGATATTCGGCATGGAGCTCCAAGGCTCCTGTACCGGGAGATAGCCATCATCTTTCTGCAGAACTTCAATTGAAATGCCATCCGGCGTCTTGATGAAGGCCATGCGGCCCTCTCGCGGCGGGCGGTTGATGGTGACGCCGAGCTTCATCAGGCGCTCGCAATATTCATAGATGTTGTCGACCTGATAGGCGAGATGGCCGAAATTGCGGCCGCCGGTGTAGACTTCGGGGTCCCAGTTATAAGTGAGCTCGACAGGTGTGTCTGGGCTTTCCGGGCAGGCTACGAACACCAGCGTGAAGCGGCCTTTTTCGCTGACGTGACGGCGCTGCTCAACAAAACCCAGAACGCGGGTGAAGAAGTCGAGTGACTTGTCGAGATCGCTGACGCGGATCATGGTGTGAAGGTATTTCATGGCTGTCTCCCTGGGTGATTCCCGTGCCTCGAATCAGAAATTGTCGATTTTTCTTTTGAGGCGTGTTGCTTTTTGCCTGACCAATACTACTGGATGAAACCAGCGAGTGCACTGTGAAATTTTCTGCGGGAGCCTGCGGGATTCATTTTGTGTGTGAATCGTGCAGGATTTCTTGAATTGAACCTGCGTTACGCAAGAAGTCTGTGCACAACACCCCATGCGTGGTGCCTCGCAGCAAATGATTCCCTGTACAAATGATAAATTTTTGATCAATTTGGTTCTTGCTGGTTCAAGCGAGGAGGCTCTCGCTTGAATTGGGGCATAGAGGCGAGTGGGTTAGTAAGATGGCGGCAATGGACGAAAAGCTTTCGTCCGTGCAGGGACTTGAGTCTCGGCACGGAATAGAAAATGAGCACGGCGTCAACATTATCCGGGTTGATGGACTGGTTAAATGGTTCGATGTGGGGCGGGGCTATGGCTTCGTAATTCCCGACAATGGCTTGCCGGATATCCTGGTTCATTTGAGTTGTCTCAAGCGCGATGGCTTTGAAGCGCCGCTTGAAGGCACGCGCATTGCTTGCGAAGTGGTCGCACGGCAGAAGGGCTATCAATGCCTGCGCGTGTTGTCGGTTGATCAATCAACCGCAATCAATCCGGTGGAGCGCCGTTCGCGCGCGCATAATCCTGTTGTTGCGACGACAGGTTGGGTTCGGGCCAAGGTGAAATGGTTCAACCGGGCGCGTGGTTTTGGTTTTGTGAGCGAAGGCGATGGCTTGGGCGATATTTTTGTCCATATGGAAATCCTGCGCAAGACAGCCATTGTCGAGCTGGTGCCGGACACATGGATTTTTGTTCGCTATGGTGATAGCAATCGCGGCAAGATGGCTGCGGAAGTGCGTTTGAGCCTCGAAAGCGGCCCGCCGCTGTCGAACTGATCGATCCAAATTCTGCCCGAATTGGCTTGTGAATGGCGTAGCATGACGTATCTCAGAATTGTTGCTGTCTTGTTTACTGGTCTGTTCTGGCTGGGTTGCCAACAGGCACTGGCGCTTGAGCCGCCGAAAATTGAACCTCTGACATTGGTTTCCGACACCACGACCGTAATGTTTCAAGCCCAAATTGCCGACACGCCAGAACTTCGTGAGCGCGGATTGATGTTCCGGCAGGTGATGCCCGATGACAGCGCCATGCTTTTTGATTTCATTGATCCCAAGCCTGTGGCCATGTGGATGAAAAATACCCTGGTCAGCCTTGATATGATCTTCGTGCGCGAAGACGGCACCATTGCTGCCATTGCCCAGAACACCGTGCCCAAATCGCTTGACACAATTAGTGTGCAAGAGCCTGTTCGGGGGGTGGTTGAATTGGCCGCCGGAACCGTGAAAAGACTGGGTTTGAAGAAGAATGACAAGGTTTTTCAACGAATTTTCAAAACCAAAGATCAATAGTTGCCTTTTGGTCCGCGAATCCCTATTCACCTCGCAGGCAAGTCGGGGCGTAGCGCAGTCTGGTAGCGCACCTGCCTTGGGCGCAGGGGGTCGCGAGTTCGAATCCCGCCGCCCCGACCAGCCCTCTAGTTTTTGGGAGTGACCATGACGGCTCGCATCTACAAACCCACCCGCAATGCCATGCAATCGGGCAAAGCCAATACCAAAGAGTGGTTTTTGGAGTTTGTGCGCGAAACGCCGCTCAGCGCTGACCCGTTAATGGGTTGGACATCCGGCGACACGTCAACCCAGGTCAAGCTGCGCTTTGACACCCAAGAAGAAGCTGAGGACTATGCCCGGCGTAATGGCATTGCCTATACCGTCGGCACAGTCGCGCCTATCCGGCCGCAAAAGAAATCCTATAGCGACAATTTCAAGTTCGGCCGCACCGACAACTGGACGCATTAATCCGGATGAGGATGGCACCATGAGATGTCTCATCGTTGCTGACCTCCATTATTCTTTGCCGCAATTTGACTGGGTGGTTAATTCAGCAGATCAATTTGATGTGGTGATCATGGCGGGCGACCACCTTGATTTGAGTTCGGCTGTCGACATGCGGGCGCAAGTTGTTGTGGTCCGCAAATATATGGAGCTGATCCGCAACAAGGCGCAGCTCATCGTCTGTTCCGGCAATCACGATCTCGACCTTCGTGACGAGAACGGCGAAAAAACCGCAAGCTGGGTGGCCAATATGGGCATTGAACATATGACCACGGATGGTGGCTCAGTGGTGATTGGCGATATCCTATTTACGGTGTGCCCGTGGTGGGATGGGCCGGTGAAACAGCAGCAGGTGACCGACCAACTTGCTGCCGCACAGAGCACCAACCCCAAGCGCTGGATTTGGATCAACCATGCGCCTGCCACTGAATCGCCGACAAGCTGGACCGGTTCAAAACATTGGGGCGATCAAATTTTGCGGGGCTGGGTTGAAACCCATCAGCCAGACTTGGTTTTTTCGGGCCATGTGCATCAAGCGCCATTTGTGAAAAATGGCTCTTGGGCCGATCGCATTGGCAAGACCTGGATGTTCAATGTCGGGCAATATGTGGGTGCGCCACCGGCACATATCATTGTTGATACGGACGCTGGCGAGGCCCTCTGGCTTTCAGCAGCGGGCGTTCAACTTGTAAATTTTGCCTCTGAACTGGTCAGGCCCATTCCCAATATCACCGAGCCCCCAGCCTGGCTTACATATCAGGGTCCGGCTGGCGGTCGGAGCCCGGTTCAAAATTAGTCTGCTTCTGGAATACAAGCGTGGCCAGCACATCGCTCACCATGCCGAGATGGTTGGATTCTCCGGCATATTGCTTCTTCAGATCGACCAAATAAGTTGTGGCTGAATAGAGCCGCTGGGCCAAAGTCTTGGCAACGATGAGAGCAATGGCAGGGTCAGACCCCATAAACGCCGTCGCATCCTTTATTTCATAAACAGTCGAAGGTGCAGTGGTTTTCACCGAGGCTGTGTGGGGCAGGCCGAGCAACACCGACATTTCACCAAAAATGGCGCCGGGATCAGCGCTGGTGGCGAAAACAATGCCATTGCGCGAGATTTCAACCGCCCCATCCACCAACACATAGAGCTTACCGGTATTTGCCCCTTCGGGCAGCAGCACGGTGCCGGCCTCTACGGTTTTCTTGAGGGCGGTGTGATCGCGTTCGAGCAAATCCAGCATGGTATTCCTTTCGGCCAAGCCTTCGGCCAAACTGCCTTTGGCACGGGTTCAAAATTCTTGTTAACAGTGTTTGTGACGGAGCAAAAGTGATCAGTCGGTCACAGTCTTAGCTAGACCTTTGCAGGGGTTTGGAGTCATTGCGCTCGCAGTTCTGATTTCGTATGTAGAGAGCTCGCTGGACATCCAACGATCTGACCCCGTAGCTCAGCTGGACTAGAGCAACGGATTTCTAATCCGTCGGTCGCACGTTCGAATCGTGCCGGGGTCGCCATTTCTGGTTTGGCTGTGGATATCGCTTCAACTTTCAGGCGAACACCTCCGCGTTAAGGCTTGTTCAATCATTGTTTTTCAAAATCCGAGACCGTCGGAATCATTCCGTTGGGTCTTTGCCTCCATGAACAGACTATTCGTCTTTTTACTTGTCGCTGCGGCCTTAGGTTCAGGCGATCCGGCTGTGGCGGAGCCTCGCAAGAAAGTCATTCCAGCCCTTGTCGACGAGATGACAACGGCAGCCATTGATACAGCCACCAAAGCTGCTGAAACGCGACGGTCCAGAGTTCCTGTTGGGGAAGCTATCGAGATTGCCTTTGCGCCAAAGCCGCAACGTTCGGCCGAGCGGTTGGTGATCAAGATTATTGATGCAGCAGACCACAGCCTGTTCATGGCGGCTTATGGCATGACATCAAAGCCCATTGCCGATGCCATGTGTCGGGCGGCAGCGCGTGGCGTTGCGGTTTCAGCCGTGCTCGACGAGAAGTCGAACCCACATGGTCTCAATGGCAATTCCAAACGCGATTACATGATGGCGTGTGGTGTGGCAGTGCGCGGCGACGCGCGCTATCCGATCATGCATGACAAGTTCATCGTGGTGGATGGCCAGCATGTGGAAACTGGATCATTCAACTACACATTTGCAGCAGCCGAGCGCAACGCCGAGAACGCCATGGTGATCTGGAACAATGCGCAACTGGCTGAGAAATATGCGGGCGAGTTTGACCGGCTGTTTAACGAAGCGACGGACTGAGAACCTTATTCCCGAAATGGGGTGACGATCAAAATGTCCAGATCCTTGTCTGGCGAGAATTCGGTTTTGAAGGCCTCGAATTTTGTCGGTCCGGTTTTCTCAATGCCGTCCATACACAGGCTGATGATGTTGTCGGGCGCACCCTTGTCGACGGTCAGGTGAAATGTTCCAATGCCGCCCGCCCAGTTGGCGCCCGTTGTGAGCACGTATTGGATGTGGCGTTCCTCGGCCAGAAAGTTCTTGGCCTTGGCCGCCTTGGCGATGGCATCCATGGCGCTGCGGGTACCATCATCAATGCAGTAACGAATTTTGTTTGAAGCGGCCTGTTCTTCGCCGCCCGAATAGAATGTAGCACCTACGGCCGGAATATAGCTGTGGCTCACCTGCAATGGCTTGTGGGCGGGAAACATCTGGCTCCAATAATAGGCTGACTTCAGAGTCCAAGCTGGCTGCTGGGTGTCGCCATCAATGACCACAGCCCCTTGCGATACCAGCTCGGCCAGTTTGCCGGTGGGCAGGGCGGCGACGGCTTTGCGTGTGGGATCAGCCATGGGATTGAGCGGAATATCGAGAGCCTTCAGTTCATTGGTAACGTCCAGTACGCCTGAAAGTGCGCGCATCTCGAGCTTGGTCTCAACAGGTGTGCCTTCCACTGCAACGTGGAAATCAAGCGAATTGTCTTGCCCTGCCTGCGGCAGGGACAAGTCTTCATTGAGATAGAGATCAGGATCGAGATCCGGCATGGGGAAGGCCACTGTCACCGTCTGGTCTTGATCGCCCGTATTGGTGAAGACGTAATTCACCTCGACCTTCTGCAAGGAAATGAACAGATCTTCGGATGTCATGGCGATCTGGTCGGCGTGAACTATTTGTAACCCACCTGCGCCAAGTTCAGCCACTGAATCATTGGCCGCTGCCATCTGGGGCCAGAGCAGTGCGCCGAGAAGCAACGGTATGAATTTCAATGGAACCTCCGGGGGCTTTGGACTTCAAAATGCCACCAGCTTTTCAACTTGTCGAGACGGCAAGTCAATTTGAAAAACTTGATTCAGATCAACGCAAGACTTGTGGAAGCGCTCAAAACCCGATCCCGAAGAGGGCACTTTGGAATTTTAAACCCTACACAGGAGAAAAACATGACTTCTATAAAGGCAATCTGCGTTGCTGCTGCCATTGCAATGGCCCCCACTGTCGCGTTCGCTGGAACCACGATCAACATCAAGCTTCAGGACAAGGCCGATGGCATGGACATGAGCAAGAACATGGGACTTGGCACGGGCATGAAGGGCGACATGAAAATGGCGCCGATGAGCATCATCGCCAGCAACAAGTTTGCGGTGCGCGGCAAAGTTACTTTCGCAGTGACGAATTTGTCGAAGACAATGATCCATGAAATGATCGTGGCGCCGATCAAGGATGAGAACACTGCGCTGCCCTATATCGACGCGGAAAACCGCGTTGATGAAGACAAGGCCGCTGATCTCGGCGAAGTGTCAGAGCTTGATCCTGGAAAGACCGGATCGCTGACACTCGATATGAAGCCCGGAAAATATATCCTCTATTGCAATGTGCCCGCCCATTACGCGATGGGCATGTGGACCATTCTTGAGGTGAAGTAACTTCAAAGCTTGGGCGGACTCCTTTTGGGGGGCTGCCCAGGCTTGGTTTTGCGAACCGAATTTGTGAAGAAGGCTTAAGGGTTCAGAAAGTCGCCGCACTGAGGGGCAGGGCTTGTGCCCCAAGGCATCAACGGCACGGTGGATGTAGAGTTTTGCGGCGAGCCGTCAACCAGCTTGTCGGTGTAGCTCAGATAGACCAGCACATTGCGCTTCGCGTCGCAGCCGCGCACGATGTGCATGGTTTTAAAGAATAGGGAGCGGCGTTGCTCATAGATATTATCGCCCTGGCCGAATTTGCTTTTGATGGTCACGGGACCAACCTGACGGCAAGCGATTGAGGTTTCCGAACGCTGTTCGGCAAAGCCCACCCAGCCCGCCCAGCCGCCTTGTTCAGGCACGGTGAAATAACACGCCACGCCTTCAACGGCTGGATCGTCAATTACGTAAGTGCCAAGCTTGGCATCGGGCGAGAGCAGATGAAACACTGTGTTCTTCTTGAAGATCAATTCAGGGTCGTCGGTCTGTTGGGCCAAGGCTGAACCCGTCAGGCCCAACACTATCATTCCCGCCAAAGCCAGTTTCTTGAACACGCCCATATTGATCTCCTTCATGTGATCTAGGTAGGAATAGTATCGGCAAGTTCAAGTGGTTTTGTTGAGCCGTGCAAAGCCCTTGTCGAGATCGGCAATCAGGTCATCGGGATGTTCAAGGCCGATATTGAGGCGAAGGCCGGGTCCATCGGCAGGCAATGGTTTTGCTACGCGGGCAGCCCGCAAAGTCAGGACGTTATGGAGCGGAACAACAAGGCTTTCATAGCCGCCATAGCTATAGCCCATACTAAAAATTTCCATATGGTCCAGCATGTTGGCCAGAGCCTGTTCAGTGGTTGGTTTAAGAATGATCGAGAACAGCCCCGATGCGCCGGTGAAGTCACGCTTCCAGATTTCATGGCCGGGCGCGTTGCTCAAGGCGGGATAAAGAACGGTTGCCACTTCCTCGCGCTCACGGAGCCAGGTTGCGACCTTGATCGCCGATGCCATATGACGCTGCATCCGCACATCAAGCGAGCGGAGGCCGCGCAAGGCCAGATACATATCATCGGGCCCAGCGAACATGCCCATGGCCTCATAGCTCTCCTTGAATTGCGTCCAAGTTTTTTCGGTGCAGACCACCGAGCCGAACATGCAATCAGAATGGCCAGCAATATATTTGGTGGCAGCCTGAACCGAGACATCGCAGCCGTGTTCAAAGGCCTTGAAGAAATATCCACCTGACCATGTGTTGTCGATCATGGCGATAGCACCGTGGTCATGGGCAACTTTTGCAATGGCTGGAACATCCATCACTTCGAATGTACCCGAGCACGGGCTTTCCATGTAAATGACCGTGGTATTGGGCCGCATCAATTTGGCGATATTGCTGCCAATTTCCGGCGGGTAATATTCTGTCTCGATTCCGAGTTTCTTGAGAACTGTGTTGCACAAAAGCCGGACCGGGCCGTAAACCGCATCAATCATCAGCAGGTGATCGCCGGGCTTCAGGAATGCCAAGAGCGCCATTGAAATTGCAGCCTGGCCCGAGGGACAGACCTTGCAGTTGTAGCCGCCTTCCAACTCGCAAATCGCCGATTCAATGGCGCGGGACGTTGGCGTGCCACGGCGGCCATAGATATAAGTCTGCTTTGGGTCATGGATCGAATGGAGATCGGGGAAGAGAACCGTCGAGGCATGATAGATGGCGGGATTGACCATGCCATGCTCGGTATATTCCTTGGCTGCTGATGCGATGCGGGTGGCGGGCTGGAGCTTGGAGCGGTCGGTCTTGGACTTTGACATGTTGGACTTTCGTGAGTTTCAACCGCATTATGCCGGAAGTTCCGCAAAAGGGAAACTCGCATGGCCGGAGAGGATGGCGGATTGGGCGTTGATTTGGCGCTGGTTTTTGCGGTTGATGTGTCTTCGAGCGTCGATGCGGGCGATTACAAGCTGCAGATGGATGGCATTGCGGCAGCACTTCGACACCCTTTGACGCTGCAATATGTGCAATCTGGCGCCACCCAGAAAATTGCCATCAGCGTGGTGCAATGGTCGGCGGCCACAAAACAGGTGGTGACGTTGGAATGGCAGATTTTAGCTGACGGCGCCGGCATTGAAAACGCGGCATCAAGAATTGAAAAGCAACAGCGGCAATGGAGCCCCGGTGGCACTGGCATGGCTGCAGCACTTGTATTTTGTGCGGGGCTGTTGAAGGCTTTTCCACTTCACGCGCGGCGCAAGCTGATTGATGTTTCAGGCGATGGAGAGGAAAACGAGGGCGGCGATGTGGCGCTGGCGCGGGCTGCAACATTGGCCCACGGCATCACCATCAATGGTTTGCCGATCATAGATGGTTCCCCGACACTCCAGGCCTATTATCGTGATCAGATTATCGGTGGTCCGGGAGCGTTTATTGAGGCCGCTGAGAACGTGTTGGCCTTCAAATCGGCCATGGAGCGCAAGCTTTTGCGCGAATTGCAGGATTTAAGTTCCTGAGCGGGATTTGGGCTTGCCCCAACTGGCTCTTGAAAGCTGCGCTTTGAGCCATTAGGACCGGACGACAAATCATGGACCGATCATGCTGAATTCTGAAAAACGCATTGCTGACAAAAAGGACTGGATCAAGGGCGCCACTGGCGACTGGGAGATCATCATCGGGCTTGAAGTTCACGCTCAAGTGCTCTCCAAAGCCAAGCTGTTTTCAGCGTCCTCTGCCGAGTTCGGCGGAGCACCCAATGACCATGTGAGCTTTGTCGATGCTGCCATGCCGGGCATGTTGCCGGTGATCAATGAATTCTGCGTCGAGCAGGCCGTGCGCACCGGGCTGGGCCTCAAGGCGCAGATCAATGAAGTCTCGGTGTTTGACCGCAAGAATTATTTCTATCCGGACTTGCCGCAGGGCTATCAGATTTCGCAGTTCAAGCAGCCGATCGTGGGCGAGGGCGAGGTGGCCATTGACCTTGATGATGACAAGACCATTTCAATTGGTATTGAACGTCTGCATCTTGAACAGGATGCGGGAAAGTCGCTGCACGACCAACACCCCAACATGACCTTCGTAGACCTCAACCGTTCAGGTTGCGCGCTGATGGAAATTGTCTCGAAGCCCGACATGCGTTCGGCCGATGAGGCCAAGGCCTATGTGACCAAGCTTCGCCAGATCATGCGCTATCTCGGCACCTGCGATGGCAACATGGAACAGGGCTCGATGCGCGCTGATGTGAATGTGTCTGTCAGAAAGCCCGGCGACAAGTTTGGCACGCGCTGCGAAATCAAAAACGTAAACTCGATCCGCTTCATGGGCCAGGCCATTGAATATGAGGCGCGCCGCCAGATCGGCATTCTGGAAGATGGGGGCAAGATCGACCAGGAAACCAGGCTTTATGACGCCAAGAAGGGCGAGACACGCTCCATGCGCTCCAAAGAAGAGGCGCATGACTATCGCTATTTTCCCGATCCTGATCTTTTGCCGTTGAAGCTTGATCCTGCCATGATCGCTTCAATCAAAGCTGCATTGCCGGAATTGCCTGACGACAAGAAGGCGCGGTTTGTTTCGGCTTATGGGCTTTCGGCCTATGACGCCACTGTGTTGATCGCCGAGCAGACCTCGGCAGATTTCTTTGAGAATGTGGCCAAGGGGCGCGATGGCAAGATTGCTGCCAATTGGGTGATCAATGAATTGTTTGGCCGCCTCAACAAGGAAGGCAAGGGCATTGAAGCCTCGCCTGTGTCCGCCTCACAAATTGGCGGGCTTGTAGACCTAATTTCAAAAGGCACGATCAACGGCAAGATCGCCAAGGATGTGTTTGAAATCATGTGGAATGAGGGCGGCGAACCTGCCCAGATCGTTGAGAAACGTGGGCTGGTACAGGTCACTGATCTTGGTGCCATCGAGAAGGCGGTTGATGAGATTGTGGCGGCCAATCCGGACAAGGTGGAGCAAGCCAAGCTCAAGCCCACAATGTTGGGCTGGTTTGTGGGGCAGGTGATGAAAACCACGGGTGGCAAGGCCAATCCTCAGGCTGTGAACGATATCCTGCGCAAAAAGCTTGAAATTAACCAATAATTCCAATCTCTTATTAATTAATTCCCAAGTGAGGGCTGGTGCGCTATACTCCGTGTGCTGATTATCAGTACACAAATCGATATGGGAGTATGCTCACATGGCAAAACCAGCCACGCGGGCCAAAGTCAAAGCTGTTGCCGCGCCTAAAAAGTCCGTTCCTGCGGCCAAGAAACTTGTGGCCGTCAAATCTTCGGGCCGGAGCGCAACTCCGGCTGAAAAGGCCCGTTTTACACTTTATGGCAACGCCACTTCGGGGCCGACCTATACAACGGCTTTGATGCTGTCACTGTGCCGGCATCCGTTTTCATATATCCATATCAATCTGCGCGAAGGTGCTCACAAGCAGCCGGACTATCTGGTGAAAAACCGTTATGGCCAGGTTCCGGCCTTGCGCGATGGCCAGATGGTGACTGTGCAATCTGCGGCCATTTTGCTTCATCTTTCAGAAAGCCTGGGCAAGTTTGAATCGAAGGTGCCGGTTGAAAAGCAGCGGGTTCGTGAATGGCTGTTCTGGGCCTGGGACAAGCTCGCCGTGCCGATGTTCCGCCTGCGCGCCAGGCTGCGCGGCACACGGCAGTTCGGCGATGAAGTTCGCATTATGTATGATACCGAAGCCAAGGCCGCTCTCGCCGTTCTCGACCATGAACTTGCCAAGGGCGAGTGGGTGGTTGGCAAGAAAGCCACTGTGGCCGACATCGGCATTTATGGCGTGTTGCGGTATGCAGGCGAAGCGGCGGTTGATCTCTCGCATTATCCAAACGTGATGAGCTGGAAGAAGAGGTTTGAAGAATTGCCGGGCTTTGCTACACCCGAAGAACTTCTGCCCCTTGAGAGCCGCCTGATTTGATGAGGCCTTGAAATCCGGGTGGGACCATCTGGATTTGAGGCTGAATTGACCACCACCGAAACACCAAAACCTGAAGTTCAGCCAAAAAAACGCCCACGCCATCGCGATTGGGGCGGCGCATTGTTTTTGGTGTTGGTCGGTGCTTTTGGCCTGTTCCTGGGGCGACTTGGCCATTTGTGGATCGGCTTTGATATTTTCTCGCAATTCGGCATGCAGGCCCTGTTGCTCACCATTGCTGGGCTGCTGGCTTTGCCTGTTCCGAAATACAAGGGTCTGGCGGCAGCGGTTTTTGCGGTGCTGTTGCTGATGGCCTATGGGTTTTGGCCGCATTGGGTGTCGAGCAAGGGCTTGAACGCTGCCGCGGCAAGTCCAGGCCACAAGATTTTGCGCGTGGCCAGTTTCAACACCTATATCTACAATGATCACCTCGACGAGATGGAAAAATCAATCAAGGATTTGAACCCCGACGTCATGGTGATGGTGGAGTTTGGGGCGAACAAGCTGCCGTTGCTTGATCGGCTGAAAACCGATTATCCTTATCAATTTATCTGTCAGACCAGTCCGCCTTGCGAAAGCGTGATCATCTCGAAATTCCCGATCAGTGATTTCAATGCCCGGGCCTTTTGGGATGGGCCGCCTTATGTGAGCGCCAGCCTTGGGCCCGAGTGGAACAATCTGACGATCTTCGGTGTCCACACCACCCGGTTTCCGCATTCACGCGCGCAATTTACGCAAGCCCGTGAATTTGTGAAAGCGGCGGAGTCTGTGACGGGCTCAAAAATTGTGATGGGTGATTTCAACTCCACCTCTTTCTCGCGGATCAATGAAACAATCGCTGAAGGGCTTGAATTGCAGCGGTTGTCTTACTTGCCGAGTTGGCCTGCAAGCTATGGATTTCCACAGCTTGCCATTGATCATATTTTCGCCAGCGCGGGCATTCTGGCGGCCAGTGGCGAAGTGATCGGTGACAATGCCGGCTCTGATCATTACCCGATCAGCATTGCGGTTTCTGTGCCCAGCAATTGACGCCAAGGTGAATAAGACCTCAACGCAATAGCGTAAATTTGCGATAAATTTTCTGCAAGTCCTTGAAATCGAGTCTGAATTTTGTATCGTTAAAAATTGAAGAAAATTGGATTCACTTAGGCTTAAGCTTGCCGCTTAAGGCTGCGTTGCAAAAACGAGCGCATGATTTTCCCATCACACGGCGAAAAGCCGGGACAAACAGGAAGGTCAAATCATGCAGACGATCTCAACACTCGACATCAACCCATTCACCTCATCGGCTGAATCAATTTTTGAACTGGGCATGCGCTATTGCTCAGGCTCGGGGGTTCTTCAGAATTTGGTGCAAGCCCATAAATGGTTCAACATTGCGGCCATGAAGGGCTCTGACAGTGCGCGGCGTTACCGTCTCGACATTGCCGCTGAAATGACTGTGGATGAAATTGCCGAAGCCCAGCGCATGGCGCGCGCGGCGATGACGCTGCACTAAAGTTTTTTCAAACCTTCGGGCGCATAGCGGAACACTGCACCATTATCGGTGCAGGCTTCGGTGCACAGCTGAATGATCTGTGCCGCTACCTCGTCGGGGTGAGGGAGTGTCATTGGATCTTCGCCGGGCATGGCCTTGGCGCGCATTCCTGTGCGCGTGGGGCCGGGGCTGAACAGATTGGCGCGGACGGGCGTTGTGTCCATTTCGGCGGCATAGGTTTTCACCATGGCCTCAAGGGCCGCCTTGGAAATCGAATAGACACCCCAGAAGGGCCGGAAGCTTGTGGCAGCGCCTGAGGTTACAAACACGGCACGACCATGGGGCGCCATGCGGAGCAGGGGGTCCATCGAACGGATCAGGCGATAGTTCGCCGTCACGTTGACCGCCATCACATCATCAAAGACCTTGGGCTCCAGATGGGCAACAGGTGTGACAGCGCCCAACACACCGGCATTGCCCACCAGAATATCCAGCTTCTTCCAGCGCTCAAAAATTGCGGCACCCAAGCGGTCGATGGCCGGATAATCCTTGATGTCCATGGGAACGAGAGTGGCTGATGATCCTGCGGCCTGGATTTCATCATCGAGTTCTTCAAGGCCGCCTTGCGTGCGGGCCGTGGCGATGATGTGGGCACCCTCTTTGGCGAGTGCCAATGCAGCCGAACGGCCAAGGCCACGCGATGCTCCGGTGACCAGCGCCACCTTCCCTTCCAATTGCCTGGTCATGGTCAGCCCGCTTCGGCCAGAAGCGAGAGTTGCTGCTTGCCGTTGGCGCCTTCAATGTCGGTGAGGCGTGTGGGGTAATCTCCGGTGAAGCAATGATCGGTGAATTGCGGATTGACGGGGTCACGCTTTTCAAAGCCCGTCGCCTTGTAGATGCCATCAACGGACACAAAGGCGAGCGAGGTTACGCCGATGAAGTCGCGCATTTCGTCGAGCGAATGACTGGCGGCGAGCAGGGCTTTCTTCTCTGGCGTGTCGATGCCGTAATAGTCGGGGAAGCGAATGGGAGGGCTGGCGATGCGCATATGAACTTCGCGGGCACCCGCTTCATACATCATCTGCACGATCTTGATCGAGGTTGTGCCGCGCACAACAGAGTCATCGACCAGCACAATGCGCTTTCCAGCCACGACCGCGCGGTTGGCGTTGTGCTTTAGCTTTACACCCAGAGAGCGGATGTGCTGGGTGGGCTCGATGAAAGTGCGGCCAACATAGTGGTTGCGGATGATACCGAGCTCAAAGGGAATGCCCGTCTGTTGGGAAAAGCCAATCGCCGCTGGCACACCTGAGTCAGGTATGGGAACGATCACATCAGCATCAACCGGCGATTCGAGAGCGAGCTGGCGGCCTGTCTGCTTTCGCACTTCATAGACCGAGCGACCGCCCAACATTGAATCGGGCCGCGAGAAATAGATGTATTCAAAGATGCAGGGACGGGCGGGTTGTTTCGGGAAGGGCCTGAGCGATTCAATGCCTTGGTCCGAGATCACCACAACTTCGCCATTCTCGACTTCACGAATGAATTTGGCACCGATGATATCTAAGGCCACGGTTTCCGAGCACAGAATATAAGCGCCATGCAATTCGCCGAGGATGAGAGGGCGGATGCCCAATGGGTCGCGCGCGCCAATCAGCTTCTTGTTGGTGAGCGAGACAAGCGCATAGGCCCCTTCGAGGCTGCGCAATGCATCGAGATAACGCTCAATCAGGCGCTGCTTTTTGGAGCGCGCGACGAGATGGAGGATGGCTTCGGTGTCTGAGGTTGACTGATAAATTGCACCCTGGGTGATCAAATCGCGGCGGAGCGTGAGCCCGTTGGTGAGATTGCCATTGTGGGCGACGGCAATGCCGCCTGCAGCCAGCTCGGCAAAGAGCGGCTGGACGTTGCGCAGGATGGTTTCACCCGTCGTTGAATAACGCACATGGCCGAGAGCTTGTGTGCCCTTCAAACGGTTGATGACTTTGTCGGACGAAAAGTGGTCGCCGACGAGGCCCATGCGGCGTTCGGAGTTGAAGCGCTCGCCGTCAAAGGCCACGATGCCTGCTGCTTCTTGTCCGCGATGTTGCAGGGCATGAAGGCCCAGAGCCGTCAGCGCTGCGGCGTCAGGGTGCCCAAAAATACCAAACACGCCACATTCTTCACGCAGCGTGTCGCCATCCAAGTCAAAATTGCCCAAGTCAAAATCGTGATCTTTGGTCATGGTTTTGTGGTGCCCTCAATCAGATTGTCGAGGCCTTTGGTCTGGCCCTTTTGGTAGCCCGCGTTAGCATCGGGTGTCGCTCCCGGCTTAGAGGGTGCGTCCTGATTGCCGATCAAGCCCGAATTGCTCAAGGTCTCTGCAATGTCGGGAGGCATATAGGCCAGCATGGTGTTTGAAATGGTGCGGATGGCGGGAAGGGTCACGGCGTTGCGCACCCAGTCTTCCTGCTTCTCGGGGGGCAGAAGCCAGCCATAAAACAGGTAGGCCACGGCCACGAGGATGAGGCCACGGGCCAGACCATAGAAGAAACCCAACGTGCGGTCGAAGGCACCGACGGCCGAATCAACCACCCGGTCGGAAATTTTAACGCTGATGATCGAAGCCACGATCAGTACGATGATGAAGGCTCCGGCGGCCACAGCAATCTGCGCCATGACAGGCTTTTCAAAATGCGGCAGGGCCAGATCCATGATGGACTTCTGCTTGATGGCAAAGTAGGCGGCGAGCGCGGCCAGGCCCCAGGCGACAAGTGAAAGAACCTCGCGGGTGAAGCCCCGTGCCAGGGCCAAAAGTCCCGATATCAACATGATGGCGATAAGGATGAAATCGAGAATTTGGAATTTCATAAGCTGTTCCGCTCTGTGGTGGCACTCTGGCCTCTCTATATGCCACTCTGCGAACAGGTTCTAGGCGATTCTGCGAAGTCCCTTGGCGCGGCTCGCCACCCACGCCACAAGATCGGCCACGGTTGAGACCTGTTTCAGGTTGACGCCGGATTTCAACTGCTTATCGCCCATGTCAGCGATCACTGCATCTGAAAGCCCCAATTTCTGGGCCTCTTTCAGCCGAGGTTCGGTTTGGCCCACCGGGCGAATGGCGCCCGAGAGTGCGATTTCGCCGAACAAAACTGTGCCGTGCGGGATGATGCTATCGGACAGCGAAGACAACAATGCCGCAGCCACCGCCAAATCAGCTGCAGGTTCTTTCAGCCGCAAACCGCCTGCCACATTGAGATAGACATCATGCTGGCCCAGCGAAACGCCCGCGCGCGCCTCGAGCACGGCGAGAATCATTGCAAGGCGTGTTCCATCCCAGCCCACTGCGGTGCGGCGCGGCGTTCCCAAGCTTGAGGGCGAGACCAGGGCCTGCACTTCGACCAGCAGGGGCCTGGTGCCTTCGATGCCGGCGAATACAGCGGTGCCGGGGGCAGGGCGTTCGGACGTTCCCATGAACAGACGCGAGGGGTTGGTGACTTCACGCAAGCCGCCGTCCGACATCTCGAACACGCCGATTTCATCGGTTGGGCCGAAGCGATTTTTGACGGCGCGGAGGATGCGGAATTGGTGGCCGCGATCCCCTTCAAAATAAAGCACGGTGTCGACCAGATGTTCGATCACTTTTGGCCCTGCAATCTGGCCATCCTTGGTAACGTGACCCACGAGCAAGACGCAAGCGCCCTTGGTCTTGGCAAAGCGCACCAAAGCTTCGGATCCGGCCTTCAATTGCGAGACTGAGCCAGGCGCTGCCTCGACCACAGGCGACCAGAGGGTCTGGACGGAATCGATCACCACGACAGATGGAATCTCGCCTTCGCCCAAAGTTGCAAGAATGTCGGAGACATTGGTTTCAGCAGCCAGCAAAACGGGCGAATTGGCCAGACCCAGCCGCGCTGCCCGCAGGCGGACTTGGGCGATGGCTTCTTCGCCCGTTACATAGATGACCCGCTCGCCCTTGTCGGCCAAGGCGGCCAGCGCTTGCAGCAGCAGTGTGGATTTGCCGATGCCTGGGTCGCCACCGATCAATACAGCAGAGCCCGGCACAAAGCCGCCTCCGGTCACACGGTCAAGCTCGGTAATGCCCGACATGACGCGAGGTGGAGCAGGGCTTTCGCCCTTCAAATCAACAAGGCGGGAGATGCGGCCCTTTGGCAGGCTTTGGCCCTTTGCGCCAGATGCCGGAGCCTGGGTGGCTTCTTCGATGATAGTGTTCCAACTGTTGCAGGCGTCGCAATGGCCCGACCATTTGGGGGCCTGTGCACCGCAGGACTGGCAGACATAAGTGACGGATGATTTGGCCATGTGCTGCCATAGCATGGAACGTATAGGGAACACAAGAGCTGGAGCGGCTAGCGAAATATATTCAACCAAGTAGTTGACAATTATTTTTGACGCTCTATATTCAACTCTATGGTTGAACATCAGACATCACATCTCGACTCAGTCTTTCACGCCTTGGGCGATGCCACGCGGCGCCAGATGCTGGCGCATTTGGCCTCTGGCGAGCGCACCGTCTCGCAATTGGCCGAGCCCTTTTACATGTCACTCGCGGCGGCATCGAAACACATCAAAGCGCTGGAGGCCGCAGGGCTGGTCAAGCGTGATGTGCGCGGGCGCACGCATGTGTGCACCTTGAACCCCGGGCCGCTCGCCAACGCGCACCAGTGGCTCGCCTTCTATGAAATTTTCTGGACCTCGCGGCTTGATGCGCTGGAAGCGCTGCTCAAGGCCGAGGACGCTGCAAAATTGAAAGAAACATCCAAACCAAAGTCAGGAGAAAAGAAATGAGCACCGCGACAGTAGAAGAATTCGGCACACTGATCGGCCCGCGCACGCTGGAAATTCAGCGCCTGCTTCCGGGTCCCATGGAGCGGATCTGGGACTATCTCACCAAAAGTGAATTGCGCAAGCAGTGGCTGGCCTCAGGCGACATGGAATTGAAAGTGGGCTCAGAATTCCAGCTCACCTGGCGCAACAACGAACTGGGCGTCGAGACTGGAACACGGCCCGCTGACAAATCTGAGGAACACACTGAAACGATGCGTGTGACGGCCTGTGAGCCTCCGCGCAAACTTGCATACACATTCGGCAAACATGGCGAAGTGTCCTACGAACTAAAACCTGCGGGCGACAAGGTTTTGCTCACGCTTATTCACAGCAATGCGCCGAACCGTGGAACGTTGCTCGGTGTCAGCGCCGGTTGGCATGCCCATCTTGATGTTCTGGTGGCGGTCATTTCCGGTACCAAGGCAAAGCCGTTCTGGGACAATCTGGCGGCCGTCAAGCCTGTCTATGACAAACGCATTCCTGCGGATTCGTGAGGGAGCAGCCCATGGCATCGCAGAATTACACGACCTCGTTCACTGTGGCGCAATCACCCGCACAGGTGTTTGCCGCCATCACCAACCCGCGCGCCTGGTGGGGCGAGGGGATTACGGGTGAGACGGCCAAGCTTGGTGGATCTTTTGTTTATCGCCATGGGCCGATCCATGTATCCACGCAAACGCTGACCACGCTTGTACCGGGGAAGAAGGTGGTGTGGAAAATTTCGAAAAGCCATCTCAACTTTGTTGAGAAAGGCGATGAATGGGATGGCACTGAAGCAATCTTCGACATTACGAAGAAAGGTGCCAAGACTGAATTGACCATCATGCATTCAGGCCTGGTGCCAGCGTTTGAATGCTTCAAGCATTGTTCGGCCGGGTGGAATTATTACCTGAGAGACAGCCTGAAGCCGTTCATCGAAACTGGAACGGGCCAACCCGACCCAAAATCAAAGGCCGCTGCATAGGCCTTTAAGGCACGCCGAGACCAAAAGTCTCGGCGATGTTTTTTCCGCTGGCCAGTTTCTTTTGCCATTCGACTTCCAAAGCCATTTTCGCCTCGGCGTCGCCAATAAGGCTCTGCGCCATGGCGGGCGTTAATGCAGCAAGGCCGTCATCATCACCCACAATCAAATCACCGGGGCTGATTTGGAGGCCGCCGAATGAGACAGTTGCGTTCACTTCGCCCTCACTCGCACCTGTCGGGCCGCGCGGCGTGATGAAAAGGCTGTAGCAGGAGAGTTCCTTCCAGCTTGCAAGTTCGGCCACATCGCGAATTGAACCGTCGCAGATCAAACCCGCTGCGCCCAAGCGCTTTAAATGGCCGCCCAGGATTTCGCCAATCATGGCGTGTTGTTTGTTGCCTTGCGCGGCGATGACAAGAACATCGCCCTTCTTCACCACATCAAGGGCGCGCAGCACGGCACCGAAATCCGGTGGCGCGCACAATGCTGTCACAGCCGGGCCGAATAATCTTGGCTGTTGGCCCGGAGGGCAGAGTGGCCGAATATGAGGGTCGATTTGGCAGGCCCCTTTGCTCACATCCGCGATGATGGCGGCGGGCACGTTAAGCCAACGTTCAACCAAGCCCTTTGGAATGGATGTCGTGGTCGGCTGATGAATCTTGATCATGACTTTGCCATTTCCTGTTTCACCAATGCGCCCCAGGCCATCATGCCCTTGACGATGTTTTCATCCGTCTGACCTGAATAGTTGACGCGGGCGTGGTTGGCCTCTTGCGTCTCGGGGAAGAAGCTTGCGCCCGGCACATAGGCGACTTTGGCTTTGCTCAAAGAGTGTTCACGCATGAAGCGCGTTGTATCAAAGCCTTTGGGGAAGGTGAGCCAGGTGAAGAGGCCGCCTTCAGGATCGGTGAAGGTGACTTCCTGAGGAAAATGCTTGCGGATGGTGTCGAGCATCAGGTTCTTTTTGCGCAGATAGGCGGTGCGCAGCGTGTTGATGTGAGCGTCAAGATCAAAGCGCTCGAGATAAAGCGACGCGGCGGCCATGTTAAGCGTGCTGCATTGTGTGTCCGACGCGAGTTTCAACAGGCCCAGTTTCTGAATGAGGGGTGCCGATGCAATGGCCCAGCCTATTCTCATGCCGGGCGCCAGAACTTTTGAGAAGCTGCCGAGCATGATGACGCGATCATCCGTGTCGAGACCTTTCAGTGCTGTTGGTTCAACGCCTGTGAAACGCACTTCACGATAGGCGGTGTCCTCGAGAATGTAGAAATCATATTGGTTGGCCAGCGCAATCAGATGTTTGCGGCGCTCAAGGCTCATCGAGACGCCTGACGGGTTCTGGAAATCGGGAATGGTGTAGAGCATTTTGGGCTTGAGGCCCTGTTTCAGCTTTTGTTCGAGCACATCGGTTTTCATGCCGTGCTCGTCCATCGGGATGCCGACATATTTGGGTTGGGAGGGATTGAAGGCAATCATGGCACCGAGAAATGTCGGGCTTTCGGTGACGACAATGTCGCCGGGATCAACCAGCATCTTGGCCACGAGATCAAGGCCCTGCTGGCTTCCCTGAAGGATTAGAATATTCTCGATTTTGCAGGCAACACTTTTGGCGGTGGAGCGCGCGGCGAGTTGCGCGCGCAACTTGGGATCGCCGTCAGAGACCGTGTATTGCAATGCCGTGGCGCCATTTTGCAGGATGGCTGTTTGATAGACTTCATTCAGCTCTGCGAGGGGAAACAGGCTGCCATCAGGATAGCCCCCGGCGAATGAAATCAATCCCGGATCAGCACCGAATTTGAGCAACTCGCCAATGGCATTGGGTTGCACGGTTTCCATGCGCTGGGCGAGGTGAAGGACGGACATTGACGTTCCCGGAATTGTTATTGCTGGGCGTCAGCATGACATTCACATTCAGACGGTGCAAGCCGCGCTGTCACATGGCTTTCATGCTTGTGCCGATTGAATCTTCGATGAAGCTGGTGAAAGCCTTCACTTTGGCGGGCAAAACATCGTAGGGCGGATAATAGGCGGTGAGCCAGATTTCGGGGGATTGCCAGTCCACCAGAATCGTTTTCAATTTTTCTTGCGCCAAATGTTTCTCGACGATGAAATGGGGGAGCAGTGTGATGCCTTCTCCCAGGCTGGCGAGATCTGCCAGCACTTCGCCATTGTCGCATTCAAAACAGAATTTGGGCGAGACAGTTTGTTTGGGCTTTGAAGGTGATGTGAAGCTCCATTCAAGGCCGCTCGCCAGATTGCTGTAGGCCAGGCAATTGTGATCGCTTAGTTGCAAAGGCTCGGTGGGGATGCCGCGGCGCTCAAGATAATTCGGCGAGGCCACGAGCACGCGCGGCACGGGGCAGATTTTGCGCCAGATGGTGGACTTGTCTTTGGGTGCGCCTGAGATGCGCAAGGCCATGTCATAGTCGGCTGAAACAATGTCGATGAAGCTGTCGGTGAGACTGAGTTTCAGGGAGACATCGCTGTAGATCGACCTGAAGCGACTGACGGCGGTTGCCAGAAAATGCTGTCCGAATGAAAGCGGGGCGTTGACGCGGAGTTCGCCCGCGAGGGAGTTTTGTTCGGCGCGGATGAAATCTTCGGCCTCCTTGAGTTGTGAGATCGCCTTGGCGGCCTTTTCGGCAAATTGCGCCCCGGCAGAGGTCAGCGCCACCTTGCGGGTGGTGCGCACGAAGAGTTGCACGCCCAATTCCGCCTCGAGTTCAGCCACGACGCGGGTGACAACCGAAGGCGAGAGATTGAGCCGCCGTGCCGCCGCAGCGAAAGCGGCAAGTTCGGCAACGGCCATAAAGATTTGTATTTTTTCAATTTTTCCTAAGGACATGAATTTATGTTATTCTGTTTTTCAGAATAAACAATATCAATTTATTGCTCTTATCGGAATGATGGATCGGGCCTAGATATGACCCATCACAAACGGCCAAGGCCGAGGGAGATTACCATGTTAAATCAAATCAAGGGTCTGCATCACGTCACGTCATTTGCCGGCGATGCCCAGAACAACAACGCGTTTTTCACCCACACGCTCGGCCTGCGCCGGGTCAAGAAAACTGTGAATTTCGACGCGCCTGAGGTTTATCATCTCTATTACGGGGATGAGCAGGGCACGCCCGGTTCTGTCATGACCTATTTTCCGTTCCCCAATATCGGCGCTGGTCGCCCAGGTACGGGCGAGGTTGGAACCACAGTGTTTGCAGTGCCCAAGGGTTCGCTCGGCTTCTGGAAGGAGCGCTTTGCCAAGGAAAACGTGGCTGGTGTGGAAGAAAACACGAGTTTTGGCGCCAAGCGCCTGCACTTCATTGGCGTTGATGGCGATGGCTTTGCACTGGTGGAACAGGATGGTGATGTCCGCGCACCTTATGTTCATGGCGATATTGGGTCGGCTGAAGCCATTCGCGGCTTCCATTCGACTTCGATGCGCTTGCGCGATGAAGGTGCAACGGCAGAGCTTCTGAAATACATGGGCTATAGCGAGATTGAAAAATCAGGGGCCATTCGCCGCTTTGCTATTGGTAACGGCAATGGTGCTGATGTGATTGATCTCGAAACCTTGCCTGGTGTTGCGGCGGCTCGCGCAGGATCAGGATCGGTTCATCATGTGGCCTTTGCCGTTGAAAACCGCGCCAAGCAATTGGAGGTTCGCAAAGCGCTGCTCGATACCGGATATCAAGTGACACCGGTGATTGACCGCAACTATTTCTGGTCGATCTATTTCCGTACACCGGGTGGCGTGTTGTTCGAGATTGCAACGAATGAGCCGGGCTTTGACCATGATGAAGACACGGCACATTTGGGCGAGGCCTTGAAATTGCCGAGCCAGCATGAGCATCTGCGGGGAACACTTGAAAAGACCTTGCAGCCTTTAAAGGATGTCGCATGACCATGACCAACTATCACAGCATCGAGCGTCCGGCCCCGGCCGGCGCTCCCTTGTTCTTTACATTCCATGGAACAGGTGGTGACGAAACCCAATTCCATGATCTGGCACAAGATCTGATGCCATCGGCCCATATGATTTCATTGCGGGGTGATGTGTCGGAACGTGGTGCGCTCAGGTTTTTCAAACGCAAGGCGGAGGGTGTCTACGACATGGACGATCTAGCGCTCCGCACAAAGGCGATGGTGGCCTTCATTGCGGAACAAAAGGAACTGCACAAGGCCAAGCGTGTTATAGGCCTTGGTTACTCCAACGGAGCCAATATTCTGGCCTCGGTGGTGATGGCCAATCCACAACTGTTCAGCGATGCCATTCTCATGCACCCTTTAATTCCGTGGAAGCCAATTGATTTTGTGGGCGTGCCCAAGACTCGGGTGTTGATTACAGCGGGCAAGCGCGATCCCATTTGTCCCGTGCCCTTAACGCAGAACCTTGCGAACTTTTTAAGGGGGCAGGGCTCAAGCGTGGAGTTGCTCTGGCATGACGGCGGACATGACCTGCGGCAAGTGGAGGTTGATGCAGCAAAGGCCTTTCTGGCCTAGACTTGATGCGGCACGAAAACTTTGGTCTAGCTTTCACCAATGAAAAAGCCGCCATGCCACTTTCGTAGTGGAATGACGGCTTTCTTAGAAAATGAGTAAGACTACATCTTCATCATTTTGTGGAACTTGCTCGTGGTAACGCATGTGAGACCGTAACCTGCACGGCCTGCAGCTTCCATTCCG
>JBBRLH010000010.1:0-98902 GCA_038231475.1 Hyphomicrobiales bacterium
AAGGGAGAAAATCAAACATCAGACATTCAAAACCAGACGCTTGCATCATCGCGGCCAAGCCGCATAAACTAAAACACAAGATGCGCCAGATCCTCCATTCAAGCAGGCCGCAAGAAGTCCATATTTATCTGACGACGGACATTGAGGATTGCAGAAGATGGGCCCTTTGACTCAAATCCGAGGCCCACAGTTATTGCTGGATTGCTAGCGGAAACGTCCCCGCTCCAGTCTCGAATAGTGACCGTTTCGGAAAGGCGATTTGCTTATCTTGCCCGCGCCAATCGTAACGGGTGGGTGCTTTCGAACTGGAACTTGATCCCGTAACCAACTCAAGAGCTGTGTTACCGCATCAACACAGTCGTCGTTGGTACCGAATGGGAACGACGTCAATTCATCCAAGAAATCTTCGAGTGCAGGGATACCTGCGATGACACGAACAAAACCGCTTTCGATTTTGTTCATGACACCTTCCAACCGCTCGAGTTTGCTGGAAGTTCCAGGTTTCATGTCAACGACGGTGGCATGTTCGCTCCGCAAATCGCTGGTCAACGCTGGGCCAAGTGAGGCTTCTTCAATAAGGTGGACGGGCTTTAGTGAGGAGTGCAAAGCGAGAGCTCGCTCTTTCAATTTGCTATATTCGAACCGCCCCCGAACAATATGTTTGAGATAAACGGCGTCTGGAAAAACTTGAAAGACCAGCCCCGCTGTATAAGAACTGTTTTTCCGTTGCGAAGCCGCAAGGTCCCAAGAGACAACTGTTTGGCCACCAGATGGGCAAGACGTAACTGTTGGAAAGTGGTCTCTCCGGACCATTCCCGCGCCGACTGCCGTTGGGACTTGTTGATATTGCGTGGCGAAGACGTGCGGCGATAAACTCAGGCTTTCAATCGATTCAAGCGACTGCCTGCCAGGCTGCAAAACATCCCCTGGAACTCGCTTGAAAGTCACGCCACCAAACTCGTAGAACTCATCATGTGTCGCGACAAATGGTAGGTTTAGATGCTTGAATCCAAGCGTGACGAGGTGACCGGTCAAGTCGTCTTCATGCAGACGATGCGACATTGAAACGATCACACCTGTTTTAGGATCGTTGATGCGCGTTGACAGCATCGTATCGTAGGTTTCGCGGACCGCCTGCCGCGCTGCTTCCCGATAGGCATTTTGGGCTGACAAAGTATCGTCGAGCAGCAATAGGTCCGTACCACGGCCTGTTATGCCGGTTTCAAAGCTGCCGGCTTTAAAGCCTCCGCCCTGAATAGTCCGAAAGTCGGCCATCCCCTCGCGACCCTGCTGGAGCTTAAAATTTGGAAATGTTTCTTTGAACACTCCAGAATTCAACAACACTGCGAGCTTGCCGGATATGTCTACTGCCAAAGACTGCGAATGCACCATCAACAGCACTTCGCGCTTCGGGAACCTTCCCAGGAACCAAGCTGCGACCGCAATCAACAAGAACGTTTTCCCGTGTCTTGGAGGTATGTTGATGACCATGCGGCCGGGCTTAGATGCCAGGATCGGCTCTTCGATAAAAGCAGCGACAAGACTGAAATATTCGAACGGAATATATCCTGAGATCAAAATTGAAATGGCACATTCGACAAATGTTATGAGCGATGTATGTGACGCCGCGCGTAAAAGCTTTTGATGGCTAATCATGGAGAGTGTCCTTATCTGATGGGGTGATACCGAGCTTTTTATCGGCAGAGTTTGCGAGTTCCGCGCCCGCAAGTTTGCGCTCAATAAAGCGTTGGAGAGCTTGCATATCTGAGGGCGAAGTTTCCTGGTCGGCGACTTCGACAGGTGGTTGGAATTGGACTGGTAGAAGTCGTATCAAATGTCCGATCGCCCGCATGTCACCATTTAACGCGCGCGCCACGAGGGATTTCGCGAGCGCCGCAGCTTTGGTAGTTTTTTGCTCAGTGCCGTTTTCCCGGATTGTGACCGTGCGTTTGAGCTCTTGTACAAGTTCAAATCCAACCGTGGATTTCTTAGGTCGGCCCCGTGGATTGCCGGATTGTCCAGCTTTGAAACGGCTGTGTTGAGGCGGGCTCTTGTAGCCCACTTTGGGGTCGCCGGACTGGTTCATGGCAGCTTACCTTCGCTAGGTAGGTCAGCCAAAATTGCGGCCTCTTCCGCTTCTTTGAAAGTCGCACCATCGTCAAGCCGCGTAGCGCTCTCGCCAGTTTCAATTTCCCAGCGTCGGATTGCGAGATCAACAAACTTCGGTTCAATCTCGATTCCAAAACAGGTTCGAGAGGTTCGTTCTGCCGCAATTAACGTCGATCCAGATCCAAGGAATGGGTCAAAAATAATTTCCCCGGGCAACGTCACATCACGGATAGCGTCCGCCACCATATTAGAGGGCTTGACGGTCGGATGTTCGCTGAGGAGGTGCCGTTCCGGCCCAAAGACGTTCACCCCTCGATAGGACCAAACGTTTGAGCGTGAACGTCCGTGGCGACCGAGCTCAATATTATTGCGGTGTGCTTGCCCTTTGCGTTTAAAAACTGCGATCATCTCATGCTGTGAACGATAGAAGGAACCCATGCCTGGATTGCTCTTGTTCCAAATCACAACGTTCAAAAGCTCGAGATCGCGTGCCACGCCCGCGTTGAGAAGCGGGCCGATATGTCGCCAATCCATGCAAACAAATGCGACTCCGTTCGTTATAAGTTGGCGAAAAATCACGTCGAGAATGGCTTCGAGGAATGCCAAGAATTCTGCGTCCGTCATTTCACCAGATGCCATCGCGAACTCAGCGTGCTTTCCAGTGCTGGAAACGTTGTTTCGGACTACCACGTTATAGGGGGGGTCCGTAAAACAGGCGGTGGCCATTTCTCCTATGAAAAGCTTGTGGCGTAGCTCTATATCGCGGGCATCGCCACATGCGATCCGGTGTTGCCCGGCTTTGGAACGTCCCGTCCAAATGTCGCCAAGTCGGGTCACAACTATGCGCGGCGCGATTGAAACGTTTAGGTCTTCCACGTCTCCGTCTGGTTCACCAATCTGTAGGTGGTTTTCGATTTCAACGGTGTCGAAACCAGTCAGGTCGATCTCAAACCCGACGTCAATAAGATGTTGGAGTTCGTGGGCAACAGCCTTTCTATCCCATTGGACCTCTTCTTGGAGGCGATTTAAAGCTAGACGCAGCGCCCGGATTTCATTTGAATTTAAGTGTGAGATGTCGATCACAGGGACATGTTGAACTCCGATCGCTTTGGCGGCTTCAAATCGTGCGACACCGTCCACAATTTGCCCTTGAGCTACCAGCAAAGGGACCAGGATACCGTAATGAACCAGGCTCTTTTTGAGCTTGCTTATTTTTGCTGGTGAGTGATGGCGAAGGTTCACCGCGGGAACTTTCAAGGAGGCCAGCAGAACCGTTTGCTTTATGAGCTGATTTGACATTTTATTCTTCCTTTCCGCCTCGGAGTTTGTGTGGCCGGTGGAGGCGAAAGGACACCGCGTCACATCCCCGCGGGCCAAAACGTAAGTAACAGATGACGAATTCAGCTAAATTTGCCTAATCCATTGAAATGTAATGATTGTCTGTAAAACTCGCACCAAAATCTGCGATGATATGCCGCAGATTTTTAAATTTTGACCTAGGCCCTCAAGAGACTTCTGGAATTTGCTCGGGGCTCATGCCATTGGCGGAATCGAAAATTTCAATGTTTTTTGTGGGGTTACACTAGGTGGAACCCTGTCACCTAAGGTCGCCAGGATTAGGGACACAAAAACAAGATATATTCCCTGTTACGGTCGTAGGGAATTTCCCGCTCAAGACTTTGTATTTAAAGAGGGCGGCCCATTGCCGGTCTATCAAAATTCGCTGTATTGGCCCGAATTTCCCAGCTCTTCCCGGCAGATCAGGGAATTTGAACCAGAGACGAGTTCGCGATGGACTGCCAGCACAGCCAATTTTCAAGCGTCCGAATAGCCGTCGCGAGATCGCCGAGCTCTCCATCTGCACCAAAATTAACATGCCCTTCTATTATGGGGCGCCCGACATCACCCAATATTTCCCGGACAAGGCCTTGATCCGAATTGATCCCGAAGATCCGAAAGTCTTCGACAAGATCCGCGACATTAGTAGTTCGGACCTGTGCGAGGAACGCATGCTCCATATTCTCGAGGCCAAAGAACTGGTGTTGAAGAAATTCAACCAATTTGCGCGCCTTGCCAGTCATTTTAATGATGCCATGAAGAGTCCACACATGCCCGTGCAAACCATCATTTTAACGCAGGAAAAGCACAACGTGAGTGTTGTCGAGGCGACCTAAACGCCTTGCAAAGTTTGTCCATAACCGCCTGATGTTGGAGACCATCGTAAGAGGACTTTAAATGCACTCCGCCCGAATTCCAGTGTCTTCAATGGCAGGCCACAGGGAACGGCGCATTGAATATCACCGACCCAGTCTGGAACATCTGGATGACACCATGGGGGTTCACCCATCCAGCATCGGGCGGGCTAAAGCTTACACCGGTAGGGTCAAGCGGTTGGCCATCGAGCAACACACTGTGAATATTGACATTGCGATCCTCAGTGGCGCTCTTCCATTTATCATTGTTGAATCGAATTGCAATTTGCTTGGGAATTGTGTTGTCGGGCAATTCGAAATCGTGGGCCGGCGCGGCGGGGTCTTTCTCCATCTCAAGAGGAGCTTTCTGTTGCGTCGAATGATCGTCCGTCAGAAGAGTAATGCCGATGTCTTTGCCATCAACAAAAACTGAAATTTCAGGCGCACCGTCCGAAAAACTGCCTGCTGCCGCAATTCGAATGAGCTTGGCTGGACATGCTGGGGCAGGATTTATGATCGGCATCACTGATGCCAAGATTGCCACCGGCGGTGACTTCTCTCCAATAATATCACTCTTCTTTAGCGCCGAGACAACCTGATCGAAAGATTTGCAAACTCCTGCGGAATTTATATCCTTGCGGCCATAGAAATCTCCACCGTTGATCTGCCCAATCAAATCGCTGCCGCATTGGTCAAACTGGTAGAAGTTCTCGGGCAAATAGAGATGATCGGGTGAGTCAGCGACGTAGGCACTGATCATTGTCGAGACCAGTGAAAATGGAATTGGATTGTTGAAAGGAGTCAGAAACGGATTTTCTGCCGACGAAATGATTTCAATCACCGTCTTGCGTTTCTGCATATCTTTACGAAACCTGTCAAAGACCATTCCCATATTGAAAGTGACTGGTCCATCGCCGGTAAAAGAATAGGGCTGATGGTCACCATAGATTGCGATAACGTAAGGGCGACCGGTCGCGGCTTCCTTTTTCTCGAGAAATGCCTTGGCATCGGCAATCGCCCGCTCGGTCTCCTGGGTCCGCCTGATATACTCGCGCAGGGCACAGGTCTCGGCATCGCTTGCAGCAACTGCAAATGCTGCCGTTCCATAGTCGGCCTGGTGTGCTGGATCACATGGATGCGGTGAGTGATTGTTCAGCAACATGACATACTTCAGGAATGGACTGTCACCGCCCGTAAAATCCTCGTCCTGGGTCAATGCCTTTGCCATTGTTCCAATGTCATCATGAGGACTTCCCGTTTCGCCGTGAAATCGCTCGAAGCCGTAACGTTTGTAAGCCACACCGGCGTTATAGAACAGAGGTGAATCTGGCGAGGAAACAGTCGCGTGATAGCCTCGACTGATAAGATAGGTCGCCAAAGAATTATGAGAATAGGACGACAATGACGCGTGGGTGTAGCGGCCCGCAACACCAAACAGCCGCGAGTCTATGCCATTGACGATTTCAAACTCAGACACCCAACTTCCGCCACCGATGATGTTGGCAAGCCCAGGCCCGCGAAATTGCACAGTGTTGTCTGGTTTGGGCAATGGCGTTGTATAGAAAAGCTCACTGTTGACCGGTGCCGCCAAATTGAACACGTCATTGGGATCGAATGTGGATTCAGCGTGAATCAAAATGATGTTTGGCAGCACTCGAGGTTTGACGATTGCCAAGTTCAAATATTTTGAAGTCGACGTCAAAATTGCCGCGTCGGAGGGCGGGCTGACTTTCGGCTGATAACTTAGAAAGCTCTTGGTTCCCTCAGCTTCAATTGAATCGGAATAAATAATGAAGGGGATCACGCCGACAAACTTGGCGAATTTGATCAAGCCGTCGCCGCTCCAGACCCCAAACTCACTATCATTGGCCTGGACGAAATTTTTGGTCGAGGCCACTGTCGTATTGTACAACAACACAAAGGCAGCTGCGATCACGCCCATCTTCCCAAGATACCAAAGCGAACTAACTGCCGCAGACCTCCAGGTTCGGTTTTTCAGGCGCGTGTACACGAGATAAAGGCAAGCCGCAGCTAATGCGCATGGCACGACATATAGTAGAATGTAGATGATTTTCGGGCTGCCGATGGAAAAAAGCAGCCCACTCGGGTTGGAAATAAACATCCTGATATCAAGCGCCATCAGCGGAAAATCTGTCAAACTCATTTTTTCCGTGGCCGCTCTGTTCACTGCCCACCACAGGCCTAGGATTACGAATGGGGTCAGGCCGATTGTCCATTTAGATGGGACAAGAAATATTACGGCAACAATGACGGCGGCGAGCCAAACGGTGGTGATCATCGCACCAAAATATTGGCCAGAAGCAAAGAAGACGGCAATAGGCATAAGTGCGGCGAACAGGCAGTAACCCAAAATGAGCGCCAATTTTTTAACGAGTTTGAGTTTTCGCGCCGCTTCCTTCTGAATAGTGGTTTTGCTTTTTCTCGTTTTCTTTACTGGCATTTCAATTTGTCCTGCAAACTCTCAATGACAGGCAGAAGAGAACGGTGCGTTGAGTATCGCGGCACCCGTCCCGAATATCTGGATGACCCCGTGGGTGTTCACCCATCCGGAATCCGGAGGACTGAAGCTGATCTTCGAACTATCGAACGGTTGGCCGTCAATCAGCACATTGTGAATGTTGACGTTGCGATCCTCGGTGGCGCTGTTCCAAAGGTCATTGGTAAATCGAATGGCAATCTGCTTGGGAGATGTCTTGTCGGGCACGGTGAAATCATGGGTGGGCGCCGCTGGATCTTTCTCCACGTCGCGTAGCTCCTTTGCACTGGTTGAATGATCATCCGACAGAAAGGTGCTGCCTATATCCTGGCCGTCGATCGAAACTGCAATCTCGGGCGCACCATTATAAAAGCTTCCAGCTCCCGCTATTCTAATGGACTTGACTTGACACGCTGGCTCGGGATCCGGCGGATTCATAATTGGTGCGACCGAAGCCAGCACTTCTACCTGATGGGATTTTTCCCCGATCACATCACTCTTCTTGAGAGACGAGACCACCTGGTCGAAATATTTGCAAACGCCGGAAATGCCGGAAGACTTGCCACCGTAGAAACTTCCGCCCGTGAGCTGTCCAATGACATCGCTGCCGCAACGATCAAACTCATACAGATTATCGGGCAGATAGAGGTGATCAGGAGAATCAGCGACGTAAGCGCTGATCAAAGTTGGCAACAAGGTCAACGGAATTGGTTTGTCAAAGGTCGCCAGAAACGGATTATCAGCCGATGAAATGAGCTCGATTATGGTCTTGCGTTTCTGGGTATCCTTGCGAAACCTGTCAAAATTCATGCCCATATTGAAGGTCACGGGTCCGTCGCCGGTAAAGGAATAGGGTTGATGGTCGCCATAGACCGCGATGACAAAGGGTCTCCCCGTTGTCATTTTCTTGTAGGTCAGGAAGGCCTTGGCATAACCAATCGCCCGTTCAGTATCACGCGCACGCCTCACATATTCGCGCAGAGAGCAGGTTTCTGCGTCACTGGCCGCAGCGGAGAACTTTGCATCGCCATAGTCTGCCCTATATGTCTCGTCGCAGAAGTGTGGCGAGTGATTTAGCGTAAACAGAACAAATTTGAGAAATGGTCTATCACCCGATGTGAAATCGGTATCCTGGTCCAACGCATCAACCATGGTGTTCACGTCACTGTGGAAATCGCCGGTCGATCCATGGAATCTCTCGAAACCATAGCGGCCGTAGGCCACACCATAATTATAGAATGCGAAATCGGCAGTGGTCGAAACGGTGGTGTGATAGCCGCGGCTTTTGAGATAGGTCGCAAGAGAATTATGCGAATAGGCCGACAATGATGCGTGGGTGTAGCGGCCCGCGATGCCAAACAACCGCGAGTCTATGCCATTGATGACTTCAAACTCCGAGACCCAGCTTCCACCCCCAATAACATTGGCAAGACCCGGACCACGAAATTGCACCCTGCTATCTGGTGTAGCCAGTGGCGTGGAATAAAACATTTCGTTATCGACAGGCGCTTCTAAATTGAACACGTCGTTGGGATCGAAGGTGGATTCTGCGTGAATCAAAACAATGTTCGGCAACATGTGGGACTTGAGGGTCGAAAGGTTGATATATTTCGATATTGAAGCCAGAAGCTCCCCATCTGATGGCGGACTGACATTGGGCTCGTAGGTCAGAAAATTTTTTGTGCCATCAGATTCAATGGAATCCGAATAGATGACGAAGGGGATCACGCCAACAAATCTGGCGAATTTGGTCAGCCCATCTCCGCTCCACACCCCGAAGCTTTCATCATTGGCCTTGATGAAGTTCGTCATGGTCAGCGACGTGGTCTGATACAACAGGATAACGCCCGCCGTGGCCAAGCCCGCCTTGGCAAGATGCCACAGTGAAAATTTCGCTGCGGATTTCCAGCCATGGTGTTTCAGGCCCCAATACACCGCATAAAGGAAAGCCGCCGCCAAGGCCCACGGCGCGATATTGAGCAGGACAAAGAAAATTTTTGGACTGCCGATTGAAACAAGAATGCCCCTCGGATTTAAAAATAGCGCCCTGAC
Organism: Hyphomicrobiales bacterium; assembly: GCA_038231475.1. Lineage (GTDB taxonomy): Bacteria > Pseudomonadota > Alphaproteobacteria > Rhizobiales > Aestuariivirgaceae > Aestuariivirga. The sequence continues at coordinate 8,851 of JBBRLH010000010.1, forward strand.
ATCGGGCGCCATCAGCGGAAAGTCAGTGAGGTTCATTTTTTCCGTGGCCGCTTTCTCCATGGCGCGCCACAGACCCAGAACCACTATCGGGGCAACAACAAGCGTCCACCTCGATGAGAGAACAAATATTAAGGCAGCACTTATCGCGAGCAGCCATATCAGGGTGATGGCAACACCAAAATAAGAGCTTGGCGCAAAAGTGACGGCGACCAGCAATAGAGCGACCAACAAACAAAAGCCCAGAGCGAAACTCAATTTTCGGACAGGTTCGGACTTCCGCCTTATATCTGCAAGTCCGGCAAATATGCTTTTCATTTTCATCGGATTATAATCTTGCCCTATAAACCCAGTCTTCCTCGTGGAAGGACTATTATCATAGCAGGCTTTTCGCCCAAGGCAGCGTGGCGTTTCCAAAAATTGAATTAAAGTAAACTTCTTGCCGGGCCAGGCCACGGTCCATTCGTCGGGCCGAATGTCTTTCCCCGGCGTTTCCCAAATCAAGCACCAATGCCGCCCGCCGCCCGATGGCGCACTTGAAAAGCGCCATTTTAGCTCCAGAAAACAAGATTCTCACTTTTGCAAATCCGTTAACCAAGGAAAGCTTGTTTTGCCCTTCTGCCCCAGACATATAAAATTTTAGCAATGTTCCTCAGTCAACCAGAACGCATTTCAGTCATTTTGGAACCACAAATTGAGGAGGATTTCAAAATGAACACTCAGACAAATAATGCAGTAAAACTGTTGGTCGGTGCAGTCTTCGCGATGGGAGTTTCATTCTCCTCTGCACAGGCCAGCTCCGATGCAAGCCCCACTTCTTATGGGCCACCGGCAGCGATCTATTCAAACCCCGGTGGCAGAATTATTGATTTTGCATTGCAGGCCGCCAAATATCGTAGCGCCGGCAAACAGGTTCAATTCACCGGCCAATGCGACTCGGCCTGCACATTGTTTCTTGGTCTTCCACAGAGCCAGATTTGCGTTTCACCCGGCGCATCATTTCGCTTCCATGCGCCGACCTCGAACAACGAACGTGCTGCCTATAAAGCCAAGCTCTACTTGCTGAAGAAATATCCTGGCTGGGTTCGCTCGTACATCGCGCAACGCGGTGGGTTGACCCACAATCTCATTACCATGGACTATGCCGTTGCGAGCAGATTTGTCTCGGTTTGCGGACGAACAGTCGCATCCCGTTAATTTAGATTCCCAGATGCAAAAGCAGGTGCAGTGATTGCTGCGCCTGCTTTTTTGTTGCTACGTCAGCAGCAAGTCTGCCCTGTCCACTACCACCTTACCACAAATTTTCGCCAGAATGTTCTTGCCTGGTCAGGAGATGTGCCAGGTGGGAGCCGAACAGCTGCACAGATCGCAAGGTGATACCTTTGAGGTTCGTTTAGTGAAACTTCGATCTCCTGCCATTCAAATTTTCGCGTAACCCGCCGCCAGCCTGAAAATGCGAGCGCCTTATGAGGACCATCGGAAGTCCAGTCACCGAGATATGACGGACGCGCCAAGGCAACGGAGAAGTCGAAAGAACCTTCGACATCGTCTGCAACCTCCACGCTTGCAAGAAGGCTTTTCGCGAATTGCGGGAATGCCCATTGCATTACCGCGACAACTGGTCCGGATGGGCTCGGGCGTAACAGGAAGCCATTTTCGCCGTGCTCAAATTTCAACAGATCGAATTCGCCAGGATATTGCGTGACGAGCTGAACTGTTGACAACTCGTCGCCCGAGAGCGCCTGAGCCCTGAGTTGGTTGGACGGGAGGTGAAGCCTCGGGTGATGTGCAGCATTGAGGCCCCGGAACGCCATGAACGACAGGTTCTTGAAGCAGACAAGTGTCCGTGCTGCGTGTCTGACCCTTCGGGCAGACTTGATGGAAATCACAATTGAAGCTGGTCCAGAGGCTGCCTTGGAAAACTGGACATCGACAAGTTGATCCATGTAACGGCGGTCCATCGTGCGCCAGCCGCTCGTGCCGAGGATAATCTGCTTGGCCTCAGAGTCATCCAGCCTTTTCAACTCAACATCGGGAATTTCTGTTTCAATGACGGAAACCATGACTTCAACCTGCTCACCGGCCTGATCATCAACGGAAACGCCCATCGAGAGCGAGATTGAGCCCGCTGGCAATCCTGCAGCCAAAACCGCAACAACTTCCCCTGAAGGACAGGTTTCAATGAACAGGCTTTCTGGCGGCCTGATGTAGCTTGGCGGAGTTGGCATGTTCGGCGTTGTCGACGCCACAGCGAAGCCACGCAGTTGATCAACTCCCAGGGTGGTCTTTTCGACAGGAGGCAAGCCAGCGTTTAAGAGCGAAGTTTGTGCAATAGACGGCGACAGCCATGTTTTCCACGCCTGATCCAGAAGTGGCTTTCCTTGGATTTGGGCCAGCAACGTGAGAGCGGCGTCTGGTCTCCCTTCTGCCGATGCAATTTCGGCCAGGCATTGATAGGCCTCGGAAGATTGGGCATCCAAAAGATTCAACCGTTCCATGGCTGCATTGTCACGATCATAGCGCAGACGGAATCCGAGACTGTTCCGCTCCCCGATATAGGTCGTCTGCGACATCAACATTTCATGGACTTGGTCAAGGCCTTTGTAGTTATACTTGCGGAACAGCTCCAAAATCGGCTTCCTGGTCTCATACCAGTGTGCATTGCGGAACATGCCCTCTGCACTTGACCGATACCAATAGGTTGCTTCGGGAATAATACGGATCTTGAGATCATTCAGGGCGGCCCGGGTGAAGAACTCCCAGTCAGACGCAACGAAGCCATAGTCCTCAATGAGGTAGCCGATTTTGTCAAACACTTCGCGCCGTATCATGGCGTTGGCGTCACCAAAGGAATCATGGGTGAAGGCCAGATTCAGCGATCCGCCGAGTGGGACATATTCGACGAAACCGTCACTCTCTTTGCTGGGTGGAGCGGCACCGACAAAAATTTTAGAAACAGACGTACAAATGTCTGAGCCACTGGTTTCCAGCGCCTTCACAAATGTGGACACGGCGTGGGGAAGCAAAGCATTGTCATCATCAAAGAAAAGAACGTAGCGCCCACGGCTCGCGCGAATTCCTGTGTTGCGCGCGGCGCCAAGATATCTGTTTTTCTGACGAATGATTTTCCAGCCGCGGGATTTGAAGTCAGGTTCCAGCTCTTTCAAGAATTTCACCGCTTCGGGCGTCTTGCTGCCGTCGTCGACAAGAACAACTTCAATGTTCTGATAGTCCTGCTGGGTGACTGAAAACAGTGCGTCTGCCAGCATTACAGGTCGTTCGTAATGCGCGATGATGATCGAAACGAGTGGGTTCTTTTTCCCGCCGACAGTCTTCGTCGCCCCTTGCTTGCCCGTCTGCCGAAGCTTGCTCCGCATTTCATGCAAGTTCTCTGCAGCTGCAGCTTGATCGACCTCTGGCACCAATACTTTAATTGCTTTGTCACACAGTCCCAAAATACTTGTCGCAAGATCAACAGGCTTTGGACCTGCCAACGCATTTTTCTGTGCCCGCGATATCAATTCTGCGTTTGAGCCGTTTGTCGTGGTAATTAATGGGATCCCGGCATTCAGACATGCCAAAATAATCTTTGAGCCGCCACTTGCCAAATGTGGGGCAATTACAATGCCGCCGCGGCTGCCAATATACTCAAGGCATTGTGATTCCGTTTGCTTAGGGAAGAAACGAATCTTGAACGGCCAATTCCTGGCACGACGGATCAACATCCCTCCGGTATGCTCACCAAGTATTTGGCTGAAATTGCCAAAGCAGTTGAGAACGAAATTTTTTGCGCCGGCGGCACTTACCTTGTCGAGCGCGTCATAAAGTGCAACCGCGCCACTGCGGAATTCCCACCCGGGCCAGAAACCCAAATTAATTTCATTCGATTTACCGAAGGCCGGTTTGGTTCGAGGGCTAGAAACTCTCAGTTCCTGCGGCTGAAGTGGAAAGAGAAATTGGCTTTTGCCAAGAAGTTTCCAACCCTTGGAGACACACCAGTTTTCCATGTACTTGGAAAAGAATATTCTGTTTGGTGCATATTCAATGGCATAGCGTTCCATATGGACAAGAGCTAGTTCAGGAATGCTGGTCAAATATCTTTTTTCAGTCTCAGCAAGCCACTCCAGAGGGGAATGCACAAGGACGGAAATTGGACCAGGAGGCGAATAGAGGCCAAGCTCCATCGCGACCAAAGTGTAATAGGAGAGTCCGCCCTCAACAGCGAAATAGACCTCATCGAAAAATTGTTTTTTGATCCAGTAGTAAGTGGCAAGAGACGCTTTTTCTGGGAAACTTAGATGGGGTGAAAGCTCTGGCACGTCGGTCAGAATTTCGAGATCAATCAAGAAATTCTTTTTCAGTTTTTCGATATGCCAATCCCGGACCGCGACGTCCATTCGCTGCTGCTGTTCATATTCGGGAACCCAAAGAATTGTCGTTGGACAGCCGGTTTCCGCGATTGCTTCAGCCATGCCGCGTAGATTTGCGCCGGCATCGCTTATGCCACCTGCACCATAGAGTTCGCGGACAACTATAAGAACGGTTTTGGTCACATCTTGAACGGGCTTGCTGCGCTGAATCTTGCGGCCGAGATTTGATTTCTTTGGTGTCGAACTTTTCATGCTTTGCCCCAGCGACTTGGTAACCATATGGCTGCCTTTTGATTTCATCAGATCAAATTCAGACCTATTAGTACAACAATTGGTACTAAATTGTTGATACTATTGGATTATGATTAACGAGGAGGAATGAGTTTGTCATTTACCAAGCCGCAGAAGGTTGATCGACGACTCGTCCCTGTAGCCCCCGGAGAGATCAGAGGGTTTGTTACTGTCCGCAATGAACTTGGCAGGCTGCCGTGTTTTCTCAAGCACCACAGAAAATTGGGAGTCGACCGCTTCTTCTTCGTCGACAACATGTCAACCGACGGCACAGTGAAGTATCTGCTGAGCCAAGACGACTGCCATGTTTACACGACCAGCGGCAATCACTTTGCCGAGAATATCATTCCACTCAATTGGACGAATTCGCTTTGCAATCTATTTGGCGATGGTCACTGGTGTTTGACGGTCGATGCAGATGAATTGTTTGTCTACCCGCATTTCGAAACTGTGGGGCTTCGCAAGCTCTGCGAATTTTTGGATTCGAAAGACTTGGAGGCCGTCGCAGCCCCAATGATAGACATGTATTCTTCTGAGCCAATTGCCAAGACGCGACACAATCCAGATAAACATTTTCTCGACACCTGCCCTCTTTTTGATCCAGATCCTGATTGGGTCATGCCTGTCCCACAAACTCCGGGATGGCAAATGTTTGGCGGCGTGCGGCGTCGTGTATTTTGGCAGGGTTTGCCAGAGAACAACATTCCACCTTGCATCAGCAAAGTTCCTTTGATGAAATGGCGACGTGGCATGGAGTATCTCTCCTCCACCCATATTCACAGCGGTGCCCGCGTGGCGCCATTTCGTGGCGCAATCCTTCATTTCAAATTTATCGACGGATTTGTCATCAGCAGCCAGGAACAGCTGGAAATATCAAAAAACATTTATGAAAAAAGTCTTGGCGAAAGGGCCATCTACGTTCAACGCCTGAGCCGCGAACCTGACCTTTGCTTGGCAAACAGAAATTCACTGACTTTCAAAAATTCTGCCCAGTTGGTGAAAACTGGTTGGATGACAACGTCTCCGGATTACGAAAAATTCGTCCGGTCACAGCCCAATAGACGGGCAAAAAAATTGGCTGCGACTCGGGTGTCCCCCAAATCACAGCCACGAAAAATTAAGTCAGCTCAATTGTAGGAATTGCCGCCGCGTGATGGCGGCTCTTTAACGACCAACGTCAAAGCCAGAGCGCCACAAGCGGTTGAAGAAACCTCTTTGGCATACTTATTGATGAACAATTGAATTGTCTTGGCTGAACCATCACTAAGGGCCACATCGCAGGCACAATCAGCTTGGTCTAACTTGGATCCCTTTACGGCATCACATCTTTGAAAAGGATTCGATGCCACTTGCTTGCTTGGAGAAGCGTCAGCAGCGCTAACAGTTCCACTCAGTGTCAACAAGCTGATGGCAGTAAATAACTGCTTCTTGTTCATTGCCGTGCCCTACTCATTACAAACCAACTAAAATTAACTTACAAAACGAGCAAAAGCCCACACGTTCCTAACGTTTTATTAACACTTTAGGAAAGTTTGTCAAGGAATTGACACAAACTTTGGATTCGACTTTTGCTTGGAATCGCCGGAATGGGACTTCGCCAAGGCCCTTAAAAAGAGGCATGACAAGCCAAAACCCAGGCTCAGAAATTATTGCTGAATTTGATTTTTATTGAATTGAATCAATAAGTTTCTTTAGATGAAATTCACGGTTCTAGGGCGTCCCATTTAAGTTTAACTAAGGTCTATTTGTCAGTTGGCGGTGTTAAGGTTGATATCATTTTCTTCACAATTTCGGGGTTTACGGGTGCGTATGTCAGGATTCCATGTCTTTTCCCGGCTTGAGGGGTTCTCTCAACTGCCTGCACTTCATTCCTATTCGAGCAAGCAAACGGAGCTCACCATGTCCAAATTGCTAGAAATCGCTCTTATCCGTGATCGAAAATTACCTGGAAATTCGACATCCTACTCCGCATCCGTTGTTGGGAATTGCACGCTCAACGAGGTCTTGGACAAAAGCACTGAATATTTTGCGTCTCGATTGGATGGGGTGAAAAATATTGCCATGGTTCGCGCATGAGCAATGTTCCCAAGATATTTGTCACCGGAGGAGCTGGCTTCATCGGCAGCCACTGCTGCAAGATGTTGAGGGCTGCAGGATTTCATCCCGTCGTTTACGACAATCTCAGCATGGGACACCGGGAAAGCGTTAAATGGGGTGAACTCTATGAGGGTGACCTCGTAGACAATTTATCGCTGACCACGGCTATTGCAGCAGTAAATCCCATCGCAGTCATACATCTTGCTGCATCAGCGTATGTCGGAGAGTCGGTCACCGATCCCGCCAAGTACTATTTGAACAATGTGGTCGGTATGGAATCCCTGCTTCGCGCTTGCCGCGTTCAGGGCGTCAGCAACATTATCTTCTCAAGCAGCTGCGCGACTTACGGAATTCCTTCAACAGATGTAATCAACGAGCGCACTGAGCAACGGCCGATTAATCCCTATGGCCGAACCAAATTGATTGGTGAGCAGATGTTGCAGGATTTCGCGGAAGCCTATGGCGTGAAATTTGCGATATTGCGCTATTTCAACGCCTGCGGAGCCGATCTCGACGGGGAGATTGGTGAACGGCACAGCCCCGAAACACACTTAATTCCTCGCGTGTTGATGGCCGCGAGCGGTACTATTCCGGAGATTGAGGTTTTCGGCACCGATTTTCCGACACGCGACGGGACTTGTATCCGTGATTACATACATGTTGTTGATCTTGCCAATGCCCATGTCCGCGCTTTGCAACTTCTCCTCGCAGGTGGTCAAAACCTTAAAGTGAATCTCGGCAGTGGACGTGGCCATTCCATTCGCGAGATACTTCTGTCTGTTGAACGTATTGCCTCACGGCGTGTGCCGACAGTATTCAAGCCGCGCCGAGAGGGTGATCCCCCTTCCCTCGTGGCCGATGTTACATTTGCAAGATCTGCTCTTGGCTTCAGCCCACAATATTCTGATATCGAGACGATTATACGGACGTCTGCACCGTTTTTTGGTCTGCGAATTACGCCACAGAGGCAATGACCTGTTTCACAACATTTTATGTTGGTCCACGGTATTACTGGTCACTTCTTATTCCATCTACTCAGGCTTAGGGTTAAGCCCTGTGACCGACCTGATATAGTTTTACGAAGTTTGCTTTTTTCAAAGCCTCCAAGCTGTAGATATTGCGGAGATCTGCGATTGCTGGCTTTGCCATTTTGTGCGCGAGACGTGAGAGATCAAGCTCTCGGAAAGCGGCCCACTCTGTCAACACCACTATCATATGCGCACCTTCTGCTGCCGTGTATGGATCCTCCAGCCAAGAGACCATTGGCAGCAAGGCTGCACCATGATGTTGCCCCTCTGGGTCCACCACCCGCAATGAAGCGCCTGACGCGGCCAGAGCAGGCAGGATATCCAAGGCAGGCGCCTCGCGCATATCGTCAGTGTCTGGCTTGAAAGTCACCCCGAAAATAGCGAGCTTGAGCCCTGCAATGCTGCCACCAGCAAGGGCCACAATATTTTCGACCATACGGCGTTTGGCATGCTCGTTCGCGCTAATGGCGGCTTCGGTAATCAGTTGGCGCGCGCCAGCTGCTTTGCCAATGGCAACCATGGCCCGTAGATCTTTTGGAAAGCATGACCCCCCAAAGCCCGGCCCTGCGTTCAGGAATTTGGGGCCGATACGTTCGTCCAAACCCATGCCGCGCGCCACGTCGCGCACATTGGCACCAGTTTTCTCGCACAGCTCGGCAACTTCGTTGATGAAGGCGACCTTTGTTGCAAGAAACCCGTTGGACGCAAATTTTATGAGCTCGGCGCTTTCAAATCCGGTGTGAACCATCTCGCAAGGTTGTTGCGTAAAATGGGTATAAATTCTATCCAATACAGCGCGGGCCCGTGGCGTTTCAGCACCAATCACGATGCGGCTAGGATTCATGAAGTCGAATATCGCCGACCCTTCGCGCAGAAACTCAGGGTTAGAAGCCACTTCGATATCGCAACCAGGATAGGACGACTGCACAAGATCAAGAATGCGGCGCGTTGTGCCCGGCGGAACAGTCGATTTAACGATGATGACCTTGAATGAATCGGCGCCGGCGGCAATTTCACTGGCGGCCGCAAAAACATATGACAGGTCGGTGGAAGTTCCGTTGCTAGCTGTTGGAGTTCCGACTGCGATCATGATGGCATCAGACTGGCGCGTGGCTGCGGCTGTGTCTGTGGTAAATGTTAGTCGACCTTCGTTGACGGCAGTCATCATAAGGTCAACAAGATCGGGTTCGAAAATTGGCACTTCCCCGCGCCGAAGCCCAGCGATTTTCGTGGCATCCTTGTCGACGCAAATGACTTCGTGGCCAATCTTGGTGAGACAGACCCCGGTTACAAGCCCAATATAACCCGAACCTATGACGGCGATTTTCATTTCAGTCCTTCAATGTCCAAATTGCTTTCAAACCGAGGCATTCAACCCGGCCCTGAAAAATGCGATAGTTTTTTCCAGTCCTTCTTGGAGTTCGACATTGGGCTTCCAACCCAACATCTCCCAAGCGCGGCCAATGTCTGGTCTGCGTTGTTTCGGGTCATCAGACGGAAGCGGTAGATGGATAATGTTCGAGTTCGATTTCGTGAGTTGAAGCACAAGGTTCGCCAACTCGATCAATTCAAATTCCGTAGGGTTGCCCATATTCACAGGCCCAGTCACGCCTTCGGGACTGGCGGCCAGTGCGACCAAACCGCCAACCAGATCGTCGACGAAGCAGAAAGATCGGGTTTGGGAACCATCACCATAGATGGTGAGCGGCTTGCCTTCGAGAGCCTGCATCACAAAATTGGAAACTGCCCGCCCATCATCGGGCTGCATGCGCGGCCCATAAGTGTTAAAAATACGAGCCACCTTGATATCGAGGCCAACTGTGCGATGAAAATCAAAACACAAAGTCTCCGCCGCGCGTTTGCCCTCATCGTAGCAGGCACGAATGCCGATGGGATTTACATGACCCCAATAGGATTCCCTTTGGGGGTGCTCAAGAGGGTCGCCGTAGACTTCACTGGTTGAGGCCTGCACAAAGCGAGCACCCGATTTTTGAGCTGCCTCCAGCAAATTCAACGTACCAAAAACCGATGTTTTCATCGACCGAATGGGATCAGCCTGATAGTGCCGCGGCGAAGCCGGGCACGCCAAATTAAAAATGATGTCGGCCTTGATATCTTTTGGCGTCACCACGTCGTGTTCAACGAAACTGAAGCGCTGATCTGTTTTCAGGTGCGTGAGATTAGAAATACGGCCTGTGTGTAAGTTGTCAGCACCTGTCACCGTACATCCCTGCGCCAGCACTCTATCCACCAAGTGGGAACCGAGAAAACCTGCAGCGCCTGCTATAAAGACATGTTGACCCGGCTTCAATTTCGGCAGTTTTTCCATTTAAATCCTAAAAACTTGTGGTTCGTTGTCGCAGTCTTTGCCTTGGCCTATGCGGAAGATCAACTTGGAAAACGATTCCGCCACCGGTCGATTTACCGATATTTAATTCAAATCTCTTTGAGGGACTATTGAACGTTTGATTTGAAAAGGGGGACCACAATCTCGCGACATGGTTTATTTTCATGTCAAATTTTGGGTCCGCTCAACTCTCGAGGCTTAACCTCACCGTCTAGTTTTTAAGAAATAGACCAAGTTGCGAAGTGGGCCACATTTATATCTTTATGCCCACGCTCGCCAAATTGCTTTCATGCACTCTCTCATAGGGCGCAAAAAAATGTACCCATCCCGCTTCCAGCGGACCTGAGATCAGATCGCGTAAAGGTAAGCTCGCCAGTTCAGGTTCGGTGGCGCAGCGGCGCAGGGCGCGAATATATTGTTGCTGCGCGCGGATCAGGCTTTTGCCATAGCCGCCCTTGGCAATCACATCGGGATGGCCGTGATTGGGAAGAATGAGCGAAGGCTGCAAGGCCCACAGGCGTTCCAAATCGGCGAGATGAATGTCGAAATTTTCTGGCTCGCCGACATAGGTAATGGTGTCTTCCATGGTGTCGCCAGCAAAGAGGACGCGCTGTTGTTCCATCCAAATCAAGCTGGCGTCATCGGAGTGGATGTTTGCTTCGATGAATTTCAGCTTTGTCTTGCCGAGGGTGAAATCCATTTCGCCACTGAAAATGCGCATAGGCAAAATGAGCGGGTTGATGGCGGGGTTCCCATGATGACTACCATCCTCAATGGCGGCTTTATGGTCTGTCAGATGCTGCAAGGTTCGAGCATTGGCAATGATTTCACAATCGGCCAAGGCTTCGTTGCCTGCCACATGGTCCAGATGCCAATGGCTGAGCAGCACGGTGATTTTCTTGATGCCGCGCTGTTCAAGGATTTCGCGAATCTGTTTGGCTGTGCTTACAGATACATGGGTGTCATAGACCAGTGCTTCGTCGCCATCGATGATGGCATAGCTCGCTGTTCCCAAGGAGATTGCGCCATCGTCGACCCAGTTGGGTTCAGATGAGAATGTCTCACCGGGAAGCCTCCCCGCATAAAAGGCGAGGATGTTGGCGGCGGGCTCTAATGTACGAAGTGTGATCAAAATAAATCCATTTGCGGTTTTGGAGGTGAAGGGGGAGCGGAGTTTCTGGTAAGCGTCGTCTTGTTCATGATCCAAAAATCATCATCCGGGGCATGGAGCAAATCTTGCACTTTTTCTTCATCATACGAAAGCCAGCGGTCAAAGTCTTCTGGCTGGATCACAACTGGGCTGCGGTCGTAGATATCGGAGATGGGCAGCCTTGGATCGCAGGTCAGGATGGCAGCCGATTCAAGTTCAGACCCATTTGCATGCATCCAATGTTCCCAAATTCCGGCAAAGGCAAAAATCCCATCATCAGGCTTGTGGACAAACCACGCCTGTTTTTTGCCGGGAACCTCGCCCTGCCATTCATAAAATCCATCAGCGGGGATGAGGCAGCGGCGGCGGCGGATGGCGTTGCGGAAGGTGGGCTTCTCATAGACCGTTTCGCTGCGGGCATTGATGAGTGGGCGGCCAGCTTGCATGTCCTTGGTCCAGGACGGCACAAAGCCCCAGCGTACAAATGACACTTCGCGTTGACCGGAGGAAGAATTGCGCAGAATAGCAATCGGGCTTCCCGGTGTCACATAATCGCGCGGTGCAAAAAGCGGAATTTGTATCGGCCCCAAGAGACCTTTCACTTCATCGACTGACTTTTTGAAGCTAAACAAACTGCACATGAGGGAAACATAAAGCGATGAAGGGGAAGCAACAACGGGTGATTTTGGCGGCATCCGCCGTGGTCTGGCGCGGTGAAAAAGTGCTTCTGGTGCGGCGCGGGCAGCCTCCGGGCAAGGACTTCTGGAGCCTGCCCGGCGGCAAGATTGAGTCGGGCGAAACGCCAGAGGCGGCAGCGACACGCGAGGTTCTCGAAGAGACCGAACTCTCTCCGCACATTCTGGGTTTGATCGGTGTCTTTGCTGTGGCCGCGGACAAGGTTGATTACCAGATCAGCTGTTTTGCCGCGCGCAGCAACGACGGTGAAATTCGCCATGGCGATGATGCAGCGGAGGCGCGCTGGCTTGGATTTTCTGATCTTGATCACTTGAAACTGGCGCCCAATACGCTCGACGCCATCCTGCAATCGCAGCGTTTCATTAAGGCTTGAAGCAAATTCGACCGTCGGCGTTAACCTTCATTAAAGGTTCGACTCTGATCTGATTAAAACTCTTGCTACAGTTTATTTAACGCAAGCGGGATTGGTCCTTGAAGCTTGCGAGAGAAAAGTCATGTTGAAAATGATCGCGCAGGATTCAACCGAACTGCAGCCGCAAGAAGAAAAACAAGCTGCCCTGCGCCTCATTCTGGAAGCCTGGGAAGAAGCCGTTTATGATGGCTTGCACCCTGATTGCATCGCGACGGCGGCCATTTTTGCAGCTCTCTCTGACATGATCGCCAGCTATGGGGAAGAACCCGTGGCCGAAATGTGCGCCAAGCTTCCCGAGCGCATCCGCAACGGTGAATTCACCGTCGGCCAGACACGTCAATAATCAAATCTGGGCCAAGGCCTGTTCGATGTCGGCGATCAAATCATTGACGTTCTCAATGCCGATCGAAAAGCGCACAAGATTATCGGCTACGGGGCTCGTGGGGCCTTCGACTGATTTTCGATGTTCGGCGAGGCTTTCGATGCCGCCCAGAGATGTCGCCGGGGTGACCACCCCGAGAGCCGTGCAGAATTTGCGCGCGCCATTGAAATCGGTCTTGACCAGCAGCGAGAGCATTCCGCCGTAACCATTGGTCATCTGCTTTTTTGCAATGGCATGGCCGGGGTGGCTGGCGAGGCCGGGGTAAAGAACAGCTTCCACTTTCGCATGATTAGAGAAATGACGCGCAATGGCCATGGCATTATCGCAAGCCTGGCGATAGCGCACGAACAGCGTGCGGAGCCCGCGCTGCAGAAGCCAGCATTCAAAAGGTGCCAAGGGCGCGCCGGATTTAGTGCGCAACATCTTGATCTCTTTCCAGCGTGGCGTGTCATGGCCCGTCACCAATACGCCGGCCAACACGTCAGAATGGCCGTTCAGATATTTTGTCGCCGAGTGAAACACAATGTCGGCCCCCAGTTGCAAAGGCTGGGTGGTGACGGCGGCCGTCGCCGTGGCATCTACGGCCAAAATAGCCCCGACCCCATGAGCGGTCTTGGCGGCAGCAGCAATATCAATCACATCCCAGGTGGGGTTGAGCGGTGTTTCAATCCAGATGAGATCAGTGGTTTTGGTAACCGATTTTTCCAAGGCACCTTCGGCGCGTGGATCAAACAGGGTGAGTTTGATGAGGCCCTTGGTTTCCATGGCTTTCAGCCAGTCGCGCGTGCCGTAATACATGACATCAGGGGCCACGACATGAGACCCCAACGGAATGGTTTGGAACAGCGTGGTGATGGCCGCCATGCCGGAACCAAAGAGCAAGGCGTCCGTGCCCTGCTCCAGAGCGGCAATCGCTTCTTCTGTCGCCCAGAGATTGGGGCTGCCATTGCGCGAATAATTTTCCTTCAGCTTGGGCTGGTAGGATTCATCGCGCGCATAGGTGGTCGAGAGATAGAGCGGCGGCGCCACGGCCCCAGTGGCCGGATCGGTAGCGCGCAGGGCATGGGCGGCGATGGTTTCCGGCCGCAGCTTGTAATTTTTGCTCATGGATAAAGCTTGGCCTTGCTCCATGATCCTTCGGGCCGCTCACGGCGGAAAACCACGCGGTCATGCAACCGAAACGGCCTGTCATGCCAGAATTCAATCGACAAAGGTTTCACGCGAAAACCTGACCAGTGCGGCGGGCGCGGCACGTTGCCAATGGCATATTTGGCGGCATACATGGCGACTGATGTTTCAAGCGCAAAGCGGCCCTCAAGTGGGCGCGACTGGGCCGAGGCCCAGGCACCGATGCGGGAATCCCGTGGACGCGAATTGAAATAGGCATCGGCCTCAGCATCGGAAACTTTTTCAACAAGACCGCGCACGCGCACCTGGCGACGCAAAGATTTCCAGTGAAACAGGAGCGCTGCTTTCATGTTCGACTGGATTTCCTGGCCCTTCTGACTTTCATAATTGGTGTAAAAGACAAATCCAGTTTCCGAGAAATCCTTCATCAGCACCATACGGACATTGGGCAGGCCCTCTTCATCCACGGTGGCGAGAGCCATGCCGTTGGGATCATTGGGTTCCGATTTTTCAGCATCCTTCATCCACTCGGCAAACAGCGCTAAGGGATCATCACGCTCGGTAAAGCCCTGCTGTGCCGTGGTGACGGCAAGACGTTCAAGATCCATTACTTCTCCACAACAGATTTCAAGTTGGCCAAGCCACGCTCGAAATCCTTTCCGACCATTTTGTCCATATTCATGAAGAGATGCATGATTTTCATCATGAAGGGCGTTGGCCCCCGCATTTCCCATGTGAGCTTAGTGGTTTCACCTGTGGGCACAATGGTGAATTCTGTCACATTATTGGCCTTGAAGGGTTTCAGAAAATTGAGGTCGAGGAGAATTGAAGAATTGGGAACAGACTTGGTGATTTCCATATTGCCTTCGCCAACCTTCTTGTTGCCGACCCAGGCATATTTCGCACCCTTGCCAGAAGCAGCGCCTGAGTAATTGCGCTGCAAGTTGGGGTCCATGGGCTCCCATGGCGACCATTTGGCCCAATTCTTGAAATCGTTGAGTTCCGCAAAAACCTTTTCGGGGCTCGCATGAAATTCAGCGCTGCGCGAGAGTGAAAATCCATCGGGCCGCATGGCCGCCACCGCCAAAATGGCCGCAATAATCAGGACGATGATAATGAGCGCGATCAGCATGGAACTCTCCTCATAATGTTAAGGGGCAAGCATAGGGCTGCCCCCCTGGCCCGTCCAGCCTTGCTGTAACTGGGTAGTGGGCAAGTCTGAAAGATGATATTATATTCGTCCCTATCCCGTCACAAATTCCACGAGGATTATTTCCATGAACAAAGCGGCGCAGCTCTCGAAGGAACTTGAAAAGCTCGGCACAGTTGAAGGGATGAACGCAATAGAAAAGGCAACTGAAGCTGCGCTTTGGTTTGATGCAGACGGAGATGTGATGACCGTTATGCACAAAGACGGCTCAGTCAACTTCATCGACAATCGTGGGCGTGGGATTATCACCTGTGAAGTTATTTCAGCCGAAAATGTCGTCAGAGTATTACGGCACTACCGACCCTTCAAAGAGGTCTTCAAAGGCAATATTCAGTGAAACAACAAAATCGGAAATTTTCAAACTGAACCAATATCCGCAAACGGTTATTGCCTTTCAAAGACCAAATGCAAGGCGCCTTCGCCGGCTTTTGTCTGCTTGCAGGACAGCCCGAGGCTGAGCAAGTCGATACCTTGAAGCAAATTTTCGCCCTTGCCCATGACAACGGGCGATACCGAAAGGTGCAAATAATCAACCAGACCTGCTTTCAGGAAGCTCCGCACGGTTTGCACGCCGCCGCCCACGCGCACGTCCTTGCCCTTGGCAGCAGCCTTGGCTCTTGCAAGAACTTCAGCCGGGCTGGCCGCAACGAATTCGAAGGTCGTCCCACCTTCCATGGCGAGGGTTGGTCTTGGATAATGAGTGAGCACATAAACGGGGGTGTGATATGGCGGGTTCGGCCCCCACCATCCCTTCCATTGGTCATCAGGCCAGTTGCCGCGCTGCGGGCCAAACATGTTTCGGCCCATGATCCACGCGCCAATGTTGTTGAAGCTTGCTATCGCGAATTGATCGTCGACGCCGGTGGTGCCACCCGTTTTTCCGATCATCGCGTGAAAGGTTTTGGTGGCCCGAAACGGCTGGGCCAAGTCCGCAGCATTCTCGCCAAACGGGTTTTCCAGGCTTTGATTCACGCCGGCGGAAAATCCGTCAACTGAAACCATGAAATTTTCAACGCGAAGCTTTGACATGTTTGGTTCCTCAATTTTGCGCCAGATAGTTCTGCAGCTGATCGAGACTGCCTTTCCAACCGCCAGACATGCTGTCATGGGCGGTATGGAAAGTTGCGGATTCAGCGTCATCGACGCCCGAATAGATCCAGCTGATTTTCAGTTTGGTCTGCTTTGGGCCTTCGGGCATGAATTCAAACAGTGTCACCATTTTCTTGGGCCATGTGGGCGCCATGGGATGGGCCGTGATGTTTCCATCTTTGTCAGAAAAGCTTTGCTCATAGACAAGGCGGCTGTGGGGCGTGATCTCCCTGTAGGTGACCTTGCCCCACATTTCACGGCCGTCTGGTGTTGCCAAGCCATAGTGATAGGTGCCGCCCGGTTTTAAATCCTGCTCGGCCTTCACAACTTTCATGCCAACAGGCGACATCCAATTGCGCAGGTGCTCGACCTTGCTGCAGACTTCAAAGAGCCGTTGTTGCGAGACAGGGAAGGTCCGCTCCACAACAAAGCGGTTCAGTGGGTCAGCCATTGGAGCCACATAGGCCGCAAGGCGTTCGAGATTCTGGATGCCACCAGCGACGGCAAATTTTGCCACCTCATCACGCGCTGCAATTGAGCTTTCCGTCATGCGGAGTTGAATGCGGGTTTTATTTCCTTCAGCAAACAGTTCAAGTTCGCCGAAGAAAGGGTGGCCGCTTGGGTCATCTTCGCCGCCATCATGATCCCATGACATGTAAGAGGGTGGTTTCACATCACGATAAATGATGCGGTTGGGCCAATCCTTGCCGTCTGGCCCATGCATGGTGAAGAGCCATTGGCCGCCGGGCTTCACATCCATTTGCCTGATCGAATTGGTGAAGCCGTCCGGGCCCCAAAAATGTTTGATGTGATCCGCTTCGGTCAGCACTTTCCACACGAGCTCGCGTGGCGCGTTGAGCAAGCGCTCGGTGATGATCATCGGCTTGTCTTTGGGCAGAGTTGTAAACGCGAGGGTACTCATGACTGTTCTTCCTTGGTCAATGTTTCAAGATAGGCTTCGAGGCGGTCGAAATTCTTTTCCCACATGGCGCGATAGGCGTTGAGCCAATGCTCGACCTCCACAAGACCTTTGGGCGCCAGGCGGCAGGGGCGCGATTGCGCAGCACGGCCCCGCTCAATGAGGCCAGCGCTCTCCAGAACTTTCAGATGTTTGGAAATCGCGGGCTGGCTCATGGCAAAGGGCTTGGCCAATTCAGCGACATTGGCAGTGCCCTTTCCAAGGCGTTGCAGAATGGCGCGGCGGGTTGGGTCTGCGAGGGCAGCGAGCTTCAAGCTGAGGGGGTCGGCAAGGCTTTGCATAACTTTATCGTTATATAACTAAATAGTTTTGTAAAGAACAAATCACGCTCTTTCTTTCTTTTTTTAAACATGCAAGAAGGCAGCAACGGGCTTGCGCCTAATCGACACATGGCGAAATGGGATTAAAATGAACAATAACAAAGGTTTGATGGCCGGAAAACGCGGCCTCGTCATGGGTGTGGCGAATAACCGTTCAATCGCCTGGGGTATTTCCAAGGCCTGTGCCGCCCAAGGTGCTGAGCTTGCATTCACCTATCAGGGCGATGCCTTAAAGAAGCGCGTTGAACCTCTCGCCGCTGAATTGGGCTCCGACATTGTCGTGCCCTGCGATGTGACTGATATGGCCTCGATTGATGCGACCTTTGCGACACTCAAGGAAAAATGGGGCAGCCTTGATTTCGTGGTCCACGCCATTGCCTTTTCCGACAAGGATGAATTGACCGGACGCTATGTTGATACAACGGCCGACAATTTTACCAAGACCATGTTCATCTCGGTTTACTCATTCACGGCTGTAGCCCAGCGCGCCGAAAAACTGATGACCAATGGCGGCTCGCTTTTGACGCTCACCTATTATGGCGCTGAAAAATGGATGCCGCATTATAACGTGATGGGTGTTGCCAAGGCCGGACTTGAAGCTTCGGTTCGTTACATGGCGGCTGATCTTGGCGAGAAGAACATTCGCGTCAATGCGATTTCGGCAGGCCCAATCAAGACGCTTGCTGCTTCGGGCATTGGCGACTTCCGTTACATTCTCAAATGGAATGAATATAATTCGCCATTGCGACGCACCGTCACCATCGATGAAGTGGGAGATTCAGGTTTTTATCTTTTGTCGGATTTGTCGCGTGGTGTGACCGGCGAAATTCTCCATGTTGATTCAGGCTATCATATTGTTGGCATGAAGAATCCTTCAGCCCCCGACATGTCGGTCAACAACAGCAGTGAATAGAGTTCTTCCACCGCTCATCTTCGTTCGACATGGTGAGACGGACTGGCACGCCCAAGGTTTCATCCAGGGTTCCATTGATACGGAATTGAATGCCAAGGGCCGCGCCCAGGCGCAGGCTGTGGCTCTCGCCCTCCTCGCCAAACGTGAAGAGTTAATGGCCTATGATTTCATTGTTTCGCCGCAGAAACGTGCCCAGGTAACCATGGCGGCGATCAACGCCTGGCAAGAGCGGCCCCTTGATTTGATCCGCACGGAACCTTTGGTGCGCGAGCTTGGATTTGGGATCTGGGAGGGTAAGCCCTTCTGGGAACTCAAAGCCTCGCCGATTTATCCCGCTGATCCCGAAGACCGGTTTTACTGGCGGCCCGAAGGTGGTGAAAGTTATCAGGACGGGGTGGCACGCATTGACAGCCTGCTCGCCACGCTGGAACGGCCAACGCTGATTGTGGCCCATGGCGCCATCGGGCGATGCCTGATGGGTGCTGTCGGCCAAAAATCACCTGCCGAAATCATTAATATGCAAACGCCGCAGGGCTATTATTGCAGCCTTAAGGACGGCGTCATCACGTGGTTTGACGCCAACAAACTGTCGGCCTAACAAGGCGTCATGTCACACAACACATTTGGCCATTTGTTTCGGGTTACGACCTTTGGTGAAAGCCATGGGCCGGCCATCGGCTGCGTGGTCGATGGCTGCCCGCCGGGCATAGCCCTCACACCTGCCGACATTCAAAGTTTTCTCGATAAACGGAAGCCAGGCCAGAACCGCTTTACCACCCAGCGTCAAGAAGCCGATGCCGTGAAAATTCTTTCGGGCGTTTTTGAAGACGAGCGCACCGATGGTTCGCGCACCACGGGAACGCCGATTACGCTGCTCATCGAAAACACCGACCAGCGCTCCAAGGATTATGCGGCGATCCGCGATTCATTCAGGCCCGGCCATGCCGATTTCACCTATCAGGCGAAATATGGCATTCGTGATTATCGCGGCGGCGGCAGGTCTTCGGCGCGCGAAACTGCTTCGCGGGTGGCCGGGGGTGCCGTGGCGCGCAAAGTCATTCCCGGGGTCACCATTCGTGGTGCGCTGGTCCAAATGGGGCCGCACAAGATTGACCGCAAGAATTGGGATTGGGCGGAAGTCGAACGCAATCCGTTCTTCTGCCCCGACGCCAAGGCAGCGCAGGATTGGGAAGTCTATCTTGATGGCATTCGCAAATCAGGCTCGTCCTGTGGTGCGGTCATCGAAGTCGTGGCCTCTGGCGTTCCAGCCGGTTGGGGTGCGCCCATTTATGGCAAGCTTGATTCCGAGCTGGCCTCGGCGATGATGAGCATCAATGCCGTCAAAGGCGTTGAGATCGGCGATGGTTTTGCAGCGGCCTCACTTTCGGGCGAAAGCAATGCCGATGAAATCCGCATGCATCATGGAAAGCCCGAATTTCAATCCAATCATGCCGGTGGCATTCTGGGCGGAATTTCAACCGGCCAGCATGTTGTGGTGCGCTTTGCGGTGAAACCCACCTCCTCCATCCTGACGCCACGCCACACTGTAACGTCGGGCGGGCAAGACGCGGATATCATGACCAAGGGCCGCCACGATCCGTGCGTAGGTATCCGTGCGGTTCCGGTGGGCGAGGCGATGATGGCTATTGTTCTTGCCGACCAGTTCCTGCGCCATCGCGGGCAAGTGGGCTAGAGGCCTTCTCTTGATTCTCCTTCCCCAAATTTTGGGCGAGGGAAAAGAATTAGAGCAGCCTTGCGGCTTTTACCCACCAGCGTGGATTTTGCTCTTGCACCAGGTGGGCGGCGGCTTCTGCCTCGGTCATTGAATCAGCAAGACCAAAACATGTCGCACCTGAGCCCGACATGCGGATGGATTGCAGGTTGGTTTGTTGCAAGGCGTTGAGCACATCGGCGATGACGGGCTGAACCGCGATTGCGGCCGTGGTCATGTCATTGCGCCATTTGCCGGGATCAGACAGAGAGGCGGCCTCGGCATGGGCCTTGCCTGGCGCGAGGCCCATGGCCTTGAAAACGGCCGCGGTTTCACATGGCCGACCCGGGTTCACCAGAAGGATAGCACGCGGCAGATTTATGTTCAGTGTACGGATGGTTTCGCCGATACCCAGCATCTGACACGACGTGCTGTAATAACACACAGGCACATCGGCACCGAGTGACATCGCCAGAGCCTTGATCTTTTCATCGCTCAGTTGCGTTTTGCCGAGCCGCAAGAGTCCGCGCAGCATGGCGGCTGCATCAGCTGAGCCACCGCCAATGCCAGAGGCCACAGGCAAGTTTTTTTCGAGTTGCAGTGTTACTTTCGGAATAGCTTGGAACTCATTGATAATATGCCATGTTTTCCAGACAATATTGTCCTCGCCCAGAGGCACTTGGCTCGCAAATGGACCTGTAACCTGAAGTCTGTTTTCATCAGCCTGCGTGAGCGTCAGTCTATCTGCGATGTCGGCAAAGCCGACAATCGAATCTAATTCGTGATAACCATCAGCACGCCGCCCCAGCACATGCAGTGACAGATTGACCTTGGCGCAGGCCCGTTCTTCAACAGTCTCAGACATCAGCCGTTGGAGGGCACAGTGGTGGATTTATTTTCGGCGGGTGTCACCACTGGCAAATCGGGCAAGCCGTTTTTCAGCTTGTCCTGAATACGCGCGAGATCTGCAGGTTCGGGGCTGTTGTCGATGGCGTGTTGCCACTGGAAACCCGCTTCCAGTTTGCGGCCCACGCGCCAATAGATATCGCCCAGATGTTCGGCAATGATCGCGTCTGATGGTGTTAAGTCGACGGCATGTTCCTGATTGGTCAGAGCCTGCTCATAGTCGCCCAGATTATAATAGGCCCAGGCCAGACTATCGAGAATGTAGCCATCGTTGGGTTTAAGTTCCACTGCGCGCTTGACCATGGCGATGGCTTCATCGGTGTTGACGTGGCGATCAATGAAGGAATAGCCGAGATAGTTCAGAGCTTGCGGCTCGTCTTTTGAAATCTTCAGGGCCTGCCTGAAATCTGCATCGGATTTTTCAAAATTCTTCATCCGGTCATAGGCGACACCACGATAATAATAGAGGCGCCAGTCCTGTTCCATGCCCGGGCCTGCGAGATTGATGGCGCTGGTATAGGCATCTGCTGCATCGCTAAATTTGTCGTCAGAGCGATAGATGCCGCCCAGCGTGGTCCAGGCATCAGCATTTTTCGGATCGGCCGCTACAACGGCTTTCAACTTGGCCACGGCTTCGTCGTCTTTTCCGATCCGGCTCAAGTTGAGGGCAATTTGCGTGTCAGCATATGCCCGCAAGGGCGAGGTCGCTGGAATCATCTCATAGGCTTTGGAAGACTCTTCCCAGGCCTTTGATCCGGCCTCAATATCGCCCAGCAACGACAGGCTCAAAGACTTGTCGGCCGCCGTGGTCAAAGCCAACTGGCAATAGAGCAATGCTGTATCGCTGTTCTGGTCGGTGTTGAGGGCTGCGGCCAGAGAAAACAAGACTTCACCTGCTCCGCCCACGGCAGATGTGATGAAAGGTGGCGGCACTTTACCGGCTGAGACATCTGCGAGGTCGGCTTCTACCAAGGCGTTGGATTGACCGCCCGCGAGGAAGTTTTCATAGACCTTTATGGCATCGGCCTTGTGATTGGTACGGACCAGGAAGTTGCCATAGGCCTGAACCACACGCAGCGATGTTCCTGCGAGGCCGTAGGCTTTTTTATAAGCGCCCTCAGCGCGCATCGGCGAGTGGAGAAAATCAAGGATCATGGCTTCGTTCAAGGCCTGATAATTGGCAAAGGCATCCTGATTGTCGAGTTTTGAAAGTTCTTGCAGGGCGGAATTAAGTTGACCTTCACCGGCCCAGGCCCAGGCGCTGAGGAGACCCGAAGTGAGTTCGCCCACGGGCGTATAGGCTGCTTCGGCAAATTGCTGGCGGGCTTCGACATAGCGACGGTCGCGCAGTTCTTTCAGTCCCAAAACCGTTCTGGCCATGCGTTGCTGGCTATTGGCGGGAATGACCTGCTTTGCCAGTTCCTCGGCCTTATCTATATTTCCGAGGGCCAATTGATATTGGAACAGGCGCTCAATGAGGCCGGGATTGGATTTGTCCTTGGCCAGGGCGTTGGCGGTGAAGTCTGAGGCTGCGGCCGTATCATGCAAACGTCCGGCACTGCGACTGGCAAGATAGTCGCCGGAGATTCCGTAGGCTTCATTGGTGGAGGCAATCGCCGGGCTCACAAGGCTGCTCGCCACAAGCAACAAATAGGCAAATTTAAGTTTCATGGATGGCCTTTAATGTAGGCCCCGCCGGGCCTGATTGCACTGGCCGGAATTTTGCGGGTTTTTAAGAGCGCACGCAAGAAAAAAGGGTGAGAGGTGCTCCCCACCACCCTTTGGCATTTAATTAATGTGACAGATACAAACCAGCGAGATTATTGCCGATTGAGCTGAAGGCCGTGATCACTTGGTTGGCTGACGTGAGGTAGAAGAAGTTGCCGGGATCAGACACGCAACTTTGAAGCAAGGACGATTTCGCTGTGCCATCCGTGCTCACTTGCACGGCATAAATGACAATACCGGCCGCCTTCATGGCAGTGCACGTCTGGGTCTCGCGTGCATTGATAGAGTTCACACTGGTGTACCAACGATCTGCAGTGTTCAAGCCGTCAGTCAACAACACGATGGCTTTCGTGTAATTTGCGTTGGGATTGAGCGCAGGTATTGTGAATGGCCCACCACCGCTCAGAGACATCCAGCCCATTTGCAGACCGAGGTTCTGGTTTGTGTTGGCACCTGGTTGCATGTTGTTGATGACTGTCTGCATGTCAGACCAATCATTGCTCAGACCCATCGCCTGCTGTGGGCAACTCGAATTAATGGCCGGGTACATGCTGGTGGTGTCGGTCGTGACTGGCGGCGAATCATTGACGTCAAAATTACCTGCGCTTACGCTCGATGGATTGCCACGATCAGTTACACAACCGGTCCAAGACGCCCTTGCTGACACTGGGGACAAGGTCCAATTACCCCCGTTTAAACTGCACTGCTTTTGGGTATTGGGACTGCCGGCACCTTTGTCACATGTCCCGTAGTCGTTCCAAGTGACCCAATTGGCCGCAACATTGCTTTGTCCAACATTGACCGTCACATCAAACGGAATGATTGACACAAAAATGTCGGTCGGGTTGATGGCTAATCCGGAGAGCTGTGTCAGAAGGTTGGTCGATGCAGTTATTTCTGCACCTATTTTACCACTCTGTGCCATGGAGCCGGTGTTGTCGAGCACCATGGCGACTTGTAACTTAGCGCCCGACTTGATGGCTGTTGAACTCGTTGTGACCGAGGTGGTGTTGATGCCCACAACGGCCATGAAGTAATTTGTTAGCTGCACGGTTCCGGTGGCGGTAACGGTTTGACCACTCGTTGTCACGGCATAGCTCTTCAGCTGGGCATCGTCATTGTTGTGGTAATTGCTCTGAACGTAAGGTTGAGATTTGGTGGTAAGTACGACCGGATCGGTGTCGGTCAGATTGGCCGCATAAAGTGCGGCGGAATCCAATGAAGCCAACAAGTGGGTCTTGGCGCTGATGGCGCGCTCATAGTCAACTGCTGCACCTGCTGCCAGAACGACGGGGAGGATCGATAGCGCGAAAAATATCGCGATGTTGCCACGGCTGTCATTTTGCAAACGACGCCATGCGCCAGTTGCAGCCGCAGCGAACTTAACCAAATCCAACAGCATCTCAATCTACCCCAGTGACAAGGCTTCAGGGATAGACAGGATATCTAAACATATGTTTGCCGAAATCGGTCCAATTTAACCCAAATCAACTCCAACACTAGTTGGGTTGCAAGTTTTGCTCGGATTCTTCCCAGAATTTAGCGATTACATATTTGGATAATTTGGCCCATCGCCGCCTTGTGGTACAACCCAGGTTATATTTTTAGATGGGTCCTTCATATCACAGGTTTTACAATGCACGCAATTTTGAGGGTTTATTTGAAATTTAGGCAAATCAGAGGCATCTTTTACAATTTCATAAACGCCCGCCGGGCAATAGCGTTGGGCCGGTTCGTCCCATAAGGGTAAATTAACCGCAACTGGAATTGTTGGGTCGGTCAGTTTCAAATGGACGGGCTCATTTTCTTCATGTGCGGTTGCCGAGAAGGCCACGTTGGTCAGGCGGTCGAAGGACAAAACGCCATCCGGCTTGGGATAGTTGATGGCCTTGCAATCAGCGGCGGGTTTCAACGTCGCATAATCGGGCTTGCCGTGGCTCCAGGTGCCAAGTCCGAATCCGAACAGCGTGTTGAGCCACATGTCGGCAGCGCCCAGCACAGCCCCGCCAAGGAGACCAAGCTTCGACCACATGGGCTTGACGTTCTTGACCTTCTTCAGATCCTCATAGACCCAGGAGTTTTCATAAGCCGTTTGATATTCATTGAGCGTGTCGCCGCTGCGGCCATCGCCTAGTGCTTTCACAATTTGCTCAGCGGCCAGCATGCCGGTCTTCATGGCATTGTGTGAGCCCTTGATGCGCGGCACGTTTACAAAGCCTGCTGAACAGCCAATCAAAGCGCCGCCCGGAAAGGCGAGCTTGGGCACGGACTGGAAACCGCCTTCGGTAATGGCGCGTGCCCCATAGGCCACGCGCCTGCCGCCTTCAAGAACCTGAGCGATCATCGGATGATGTTTGAAGCGTTGGAATTCCATATAGGGAAAGAGATGCGGATTTTGATAGTTCAAGTGGACCACAAAGCCGATCGACACCAGATTGTCCTCAAGGTGATACATGAAGCTGCCGCCGCCCGTCTTCATGCCCAAGGGCCAGCCCATGGTGTGGGTGACCTGACCTTGCTTATGGTTCTCAGGTTTGACTTCCCAGAGTTCCTTCATGCCAAGGCCGAATTTCTGTGGTTCGCGATCTTTCGACAATTCATATTTGGCGATGATCTGCTTGGCGAGTGAACCCCTGACACCTTCGGCGATCAAAACATATTTGCCGCAGAGTTCCATGCCGGGCTGATAGTCGGGCTTGTGAGTGCCATCTTTCGCAATGCCCATAACACCGGCGACGACGCCGCGCAAGGAGCCATCATCGCGATAGAGAAGTTCAGATGCGGCAAAGCCCGGATAGATTTCAACCCCTAATCCTTCTGCTTGGGTTGCAAGCCAGCGGCAGACATTGCCCAGCGAGACAGCATAGTTGCCATGATTGCTCATCAAGGGCGGCATCATAAAATCGGGAAGACGCAAAGCACCTGAGGCACCCAGAACATAAAAGCGATCAGAGGTCACTGGCGTGTTGAGCGGCGCGCCCTTTTCCTTCCAATCTGGAATGAGTTCGTTGAGGGCGATGGGATCAATCACAGCGCCCGACAGAATATGAGCGCCGACTTCAGAGCCTTTTTCCAATACGCAAACGGTGGTGTCCGGGGAGAGCTGTTTCAGCCGGATCGCGGCACTCAGCCCTGCAGGGCCTGCGCCCACGATAACGACATCAAAATCCATGGTTTCTCTTGTGATGTCGGTCAAAATCACGCTCCGTCATTTGCTTCTTTGAAGATGAGACTGTTATAAGTCCCACCATGCCTAACACAAGCTCCCAGAACAGACATGGCTGACATTGTGAACGACATGTCACCGGAGGCCGCAGCCCATGCATTGGCGTGGCTCGTGGCCATGGGCGCTGACGAAATTGCTTCTGATGTTGCGATGGACCGGTTTGCGGCGTCCGCGGCCAAGGCTGTTGCCGTGGAGATTGCCAAGCCTGAACCTGTGGTACAGCCCCTTGCGACTTTTCCGCCAGCGCAGCCTTTGCAGGTGGCGGCTGATGCACGAAATTTGGCTGCGACGGCACAGACACTTGCTGAGTTGAAACAGGCTCTGGCCTATTTCAATGATCATCCGTTGCGCAAAGGTGCCACACGGCTCAGCTTCATGGAGAGGCCGGAGACTGCGCGCATTCTTG
The DNA here is from genome assembly GCA_038231475.1 of Hyphomicrobiales bacterium. Lineage (GTDB taxonomy): Bacteria > Pseudomonadota > Alphaproteobacteria > Rhizobiales > Aestuariivirgaceae > Aestuariivirga. The sequence continues at coordinate 35,237 of JBBRLH010000010.1, forward strand.
TGATTGGCGATAAGCCGCGCAATGAGGAAGACAAATCGGGCCAGGTTTTTGCCGGAAAGTCCCGTGAGCTTCTGAGCCGCATGCTGGCCGCGATTGGTTTATCACTTGATGATGTGGCCCTGATGAATTTCATTCCCTATCGTCCACCGGGCAACCGCGCGCCCAGTGATGTTGAAATTGCCACAAGCCATCCCTTCGCCTTGCGCGCCATTGAACTTATGTCTCCGAAATTCATCTTGGGGTTCGGCCCGTTAGCTGGGCAATATCTCGGCGGTGGCGAAGCCTCCATCTTGAAACAACGTGGGCGATTTTTGAGAATCGGTGCGGTGGATTTTGTCTCGACGCTTCATCCCGATGACTTGCTGAAATTTCCGCAACACAAAAAACTGGCTTGGCGCGATCTGCTGGCCTTCAAGCAGAAGGCCTTTCCATGACTCGTGAATTTCAACCCGTCGGCATTGCCGTGCTCACTGTTTCCGACACGCGCAAGATGGACGACGACAAGTCGGGCCAGACATTGGCTGACCGCATTACTGGTGACGGCCATAAGCTCGTCGGTCGCGCTATTGTGAAAGATGATGTGCGGGCGATCCGGGCGCAGATCCGGAAATTTGTGGCCGACACATCAGTTGATGTTGTCATCACCACCGGTGGAACGGGGCTTACGGGACGCGATGTGACGGTGGAAGCGGCGCGTGGCCTGTTCGACAAGGAAATTGAAGGCTTCGCTGTAATATTCCACCTGATTTCGTTTCAGAAAATCAAGACCTCCACCATGCAATCCCGCGCCACGGCTGGAATCGTCAAGGGCAAATATGTGTTTTGCTTGCCGGGCTCACCAGGTGCGTGTCGTGATGGCTGGGACGAGATTTTACGCTATCAGCTCGACTATCGCCACATGCCGTGCAATTTCGTCGAGATCATGCCGCGTCTTTCTGAGCATTTGAAAAGAAAATAAAACGATGCAGGCCGTTTACGATGGCGAGTCCAAACATCAGTACGGCGCCACCCAGAATTTGAATACCAGTCAGTTTCTCGCCGAGGAACACAACTGCTGATATGAGGCCAATGGGAGTCATCAGCAGGATGAAAGGCACAGCCTGTTCGACCGGCAACACTTTCAATGTGGAATACCACGCCATATAAGCCAGATAGAACCCGACGAAGCCTACAAACAATAGCAAGAGCCATTCCCCCGTTGTTGCGGTGACCAGCGATTGCCATTGACCCGATTCAAGCAACAACGTGGCCAACGCCAGCTGCGGCACGCCGTAAAGCGCGTTGGCCTTTAGAATCATCACGCCAGGATCTTTGGATAGACGCCTTGCATAGACTTGGCCTGCCGCCCAGATGAAGCCGCTGACCACAATCATCAAAACAGGAATCAATGGCGGACGATTTTCAGGAAGGCCAATAACAATCACCACGCCCAAAACCGCAATGATCGTTCCTATTGATTTGGAAAGCGTCAGCTTCTCACCGGCAATCAGCCAGCCCATGATCACGCCGGCGGGCACTTGGGTTTGCAGCACGAGATTGGCGGTGCTGGCATCAACCTGGCGGACTGCATAAAACAGTAGCGCGCCCTGAATGGTGACCGCCAAAGCAGAGATGAAAACAAGATGAGTCCATGGCGTTTTGAACGCGCCGCGATGGAACACCGACATGAAGATCGCAATCGCGCCATAGACCATCAGCAACATGAATAGCGGTGGGAAATGCGTCACAGCTGGCTTTGCCAATGTAAAACTTAGCCCCCAACACAGGGGGGCGGCCACGGCAAGAGCTAGAGTTTTCAAGCGCATGGGCGACGTGATGCCGGGCTTTTTATGTTTAAGCAACATTGTTCTTGATTTGTTCCTTTCGATTTGCTAGTTTTTGGTCATGGCACAGTTACTTGAAATGAGACAAAGTTCGGCTCTTGGATTTGCATCTGCTGATGAGCGATTGACCTCGCTCCCCCAGCTTGAGCGCGGGCGTGGTGCGCGGATCAATCCTTCGGGACGTTTTGAAAAACGCTCAGAAGAGTTGGTTGATGATGGCTGGGACAGCCTGTCCGAAATTCCACGGCTCAAGACCGAGGTGTTCAAGGAAGAGCCCAAGACCATCATCACGCGCAATACTTCGCCTGACATTTCATTTGATCAATCGATCAATCCTTATCGGGGCTGCGAGCATGGCTGCGTTTATTGCTATGCCAGACCGACCCACGCTTATATGGGGCTGTCGCCCGGCCTTGATTTTGAAAGCAAGTTGTTTGTGAAGCCGAACGCGGCGGCTCTTCTCCGGGAGGAATTAACCGCGCCCAAATATGTGGCCAAAACGATTGCGCTTGGGACCAACACCGATCCCTATCAACCGATTGAACGTGATTATAGGGTGACACGGCAGGTTCTGGAAGTTCTGGCGGAGTTCAAACATCCAGTTGGGATTGTCACAAAATCTTCAACGGTGCTGCGCGACATTGATATTTTGAAATCCTTGGCCGAGATGGGTCTGGTGAAAGTTGCGCTCTCTGTCACCACGCTTAACGGTGAATTGGCGCGCGCCATGGAACCCCGGGCCTCAACGCCGATGAAGCGCTTGGCGGCTTTGGAGATTTTGTCAAAGGCTGGAATTCCCACTGTTGTGATGATGGGGCCGATCATTCCGGGTCTCAATGATTTCGAGATTGAAACGATTTTGAAGGCGGCGCGCAATGCTGGGGTGCGCGAAGCGGGTTACACCATGTTGCGGCTGCCGCTGGAAGTGAAGGATGTGTTCAAGGATTGGCTGGCCAAGGAATATCCTGACCGAGCTGCCAAAATCATATCGCTGGTGCGCTCGGTCCGTGATGGCCAGGAGAATGACCCCAATTTTGGTTCGCGCCATGTGGGCACCGGGCCTTATGCCTGGACCATTGGGCGGCGCTTCCAACTGGCGGCGCAACGGCTTGGGCTTAACACCGCAAGGGTGAAACTACGCACAGATCTGTTTGAGCGGCCGGTGCAAAAGGGTCAACAATTGGCGCTGTTGTAAAATCCTGTCTCCTGCAGGAGCTTGGCTTGATCGCGCCTATCGAAAACCTGCCATCTCCAGGCTTTCGCGCAAGCGCAGTTTGTCGGTTTCCAGCTGATAGGGTTCCTTGGCTATAAAGGTGGCTAAGGAAAAATCTGGCCGTTGTTTATTCACCTGAAGCACTAAGTCGCTGGCTTCGGCATGTTGGGCCAGTCTTGCGCAACAGGCCGCGCGGAACGCATTGACCCGAAATGTGGGCACGGAGACACGTTGTAATGCGGCCAGCGCTTCTTCGTAGCGACCCAGCACCATATAACTCTGGCCAAGATCAGACCAATACCAATCCGGTCCAAAATAAGCGTCGACCTCGCGCGCGCGCATAAAATATTTCACCGCATCTTCAGCGCGACCGACATAATAAAGGATGGCGCCCATGTCGCCGAGATTATATTGGCTGCTGGGGTTGATCGCCAATGCGCGCGTGGCATGTTCAACGGCTGCATCAAACCAACCCTTGTTCAAGCAGGCCAAGGAAAGTGCGGCATAGCCGCTGCTGTCGCTTTCATCCAATGCTACTGCGCGCTTGGCGTGGACCACAGCCTGGTCAACAAGCTTTGGCGAAGAGTCAAAATAAAGCTGCCACCTGAAAAGGCAGTTGTGAGCCAGCAAGCTGAGGGCGGCTGGATATCGTGGATCGAGTTCGACTGCGCGTTCAAACAGCTGCGAAGCTTCCAACAACTCGCCATCAACACAACAATTCAGCGCGTTGCCGATCAAGACACATTCATAAGCATTGTAGTTTGTTGAAGGCTTACGCCCAATTTTCTGTATGTCGGCTACGCGCAGGCGACCCACGAGTGTCGCAACAATCTCTCGGACGACCCGGTCATGTGCCGAGATTTTTTCATTGGCTTTCAGATCAAATTTTTCGCTCCAGGCCAGCCTGTCATTCTCGGCATCAACCAGTTGCACGGAAATGCGCAAGACGTCTGCACTGCGGCGGACCGAGCCTTCAACGAGGTATTTCACGTTCAGATGTTGCGCAATCGCCGTGAGATCCCTTGCTTGGCCTGCCGCAAAGGGCTTGGAGCTAAAGCGCGAGCGCACAATGAGTGATTTCCAGCGCGAAAGTTCCATGATGACTTCGGCGCGAAAACCATCACAGAAAAACATGTGTTCAGCATCTCCGCCAAGCCCATCAAAAGGCAAGACGGCCAGTGTTGTCTTGTCACTCTCGTCATTGGCTTCAATCTTGGTGAGCCCCGCAACTTGTACGCCCGCAATAATTTCACGGCGCAGGTCTTGTGTTTCTGCTGCAGGCTCCACACCAAGTTCCGCGCGCAACAATTTTGCGCTGGCATCAAACTGGCGCAGGGCCAGGCCTTTTTCACCAATGCCCAAATAGGCGCGCATCAACATGCGTTGGGCGGATTCCCGCAAGGGATCCAGCGCCATAAGTTTTTCGCAATACTCAACTTTGCCCGCACCTGGTTCCAATTCCGCAAGTTTTTCGAGCACTCGGATTGAGGCCGTATGCAACCGCCGGCGCTGTTCTGAAAGCCAGTTCTCATAGCCCTCCGCGCGCGGTGCCAAATCTACGAGTTGCATGTTCGTGTCTGCTGCCACGTCGCGCAATTGCGCGACCTCGCCATTTTGCGCCGCCTCCAAAAGCCGCAAGGCATCGACAGCAACGGCATTGCCATGAAGAGCAATCACCTCGTCATTGATGCTGACAATCTCGCGCTCATGGCCACTCAAATCTTTGCGCAACACGGCAAGCGACTGGCGCAATGACGAGCGCGCCTGTTCTTCGACAAAGCCGCTCCACAACAAACTTGTGAGCTGGGCGCGCGTGGCGCAGAGCCCGGGTGAGAGAGCGATGATGGAAAGGAGTGCGCGATTCTTTTTGGAGTGAACCACCAATGGTTCACCCTCGGGTCCCGACAGCGAGAACCCGCCCAAGAGCTTCAACTTAAATGCGCTGCCGTTCAAATTTCCTCTCCAAGACATCAGTTTTCGTGTTTTTTACGCAGATTTTACGCTGACCAAACTGGGCTTTTGCGCGCGCGCCTTACACAGCATTCCATTGGCAATGAAGCCACACAAAAATGGAGAAAACAATGCCTCGCTATGTTGTTGAACGCGATTTCAAGGATGGGCTGCATATTCCAATGAACAATGACGGTGCAAGCGTTTGTTGCGGCGTTGTCGCTCGCAATGAAAGCGAAGGGGTCACGTGGATTCAGTCATTCGTCTCGGCTGACAAGTCCAAAACTTTTTGCATTTACGATGCGCCGAACCCCGAGGCCATTCGCAAGACCGCGGCAATCAATCAGCTGCCTGCAAATACCATCACCGAAGTGCGGGTTCTTGACCCCTATTTCTATCATTGATTGGAGTTCATCATGAAAGTCATTTCTCTTTTTGCTCTTCTCCTCCTCACTGGCCAAGCCATCGCTGCAGATGCACCCCTGGTTGAACATGTACGCGCGGCCAATGATCGCTTCAAAGACGTGAACGTGGCGGTGAAGGAGGGCTACTCCCCCATCCCTTGCGCCAGCGGCATGCATGGCGGCGCCATGGGTGTGCATTATGTCAACGCCGAATATTTGAAGGATGGCGTGATCGATATCGCCAAGCCCGAAGCTGTGATGTACGAGCCGATGCCCGACGGCAGCATGGCTTTGGTTGCGGTTGAATATATTGCCTTCAAGGGGCCTGCTGCACTGGAAGGACAGTTGTTCAATATCTTGACTGAACCCAATCGCTACGGTCTGGACACGTTCTACGAATTGCATGTTTGGGCCTGGAGACCAAACCCGGCTGGCAATTTTGCAGACAATAATATGAATGTCTCCTGCGCCGCGGCCAAGCCCGGCAATTAACACACCCAAGCAAGGCCGGGCCTTGCGCCCGGCCTTAATTTCCAGAGGACTAAACATGTCACCGACCAGATTAAAAAGATCATTTCTGCAAGCTAGTTCGTCACTGTTTCTGAATTTAGCAGGAGCCTTCATGGATGCGGGAACACGCGCCAGAACGCGCAAATCGCTCTACGCATTAGATGACCACATGTTGAAAGACATGGGAATTTCTCGCTCCGATATTGATCGAATTGCGAACGGGAAAGTTCGCTGAACCCGAGTGGGTTCGTCAACGACCTCCAAAAACCTCCCACGCCAAATATGCGATGTATGATGTTGCCCGGTGCAGGCAATTTCGGCATATGGTTTGGTTTAACCGTCCCACTCTGCTCTCCCGCAGATGGGGAGGGAGAGGTTTGAATTTTGCCGGGACCTGATTTCTCATTTGAACAATTGGCCATGGAGCGTGGCCAGACAATCGTTTGCGGCATTGATGAGGCTGGGCGTGGACCTTGGGCCGGGCCCGTTGTTGCTGCAGCTGTCATTCTTGACCGAAACCTGATTCCAAAAGGGATCAATGATTCCAAAAAGCTCACTCATGAAAAGCGCGAGGCTTTGTTTGATCCCATCTGTGCTTCGAGCCAGTTCGGCATTGGAATTGTTGATGCTGCGACCATTGACGAGATCAACATTTTGCAAGCCACTTATCTTGCGATGACGCGCGCTTTGGCCAATTTGAAAAAACTACCGCATCTCGCTTTAGTCGATGGCAATCGCGCACCAAAGCTTTCCTGCACAGTGCAAACCATTATTGGCGGAGATGGCAAATCGCTCTCGATCGCCGCGGCCTCGATTCTGGCGAAAGTGACTCGCGACCGCTTGATGGTCGAACTTGATCAGGAATTTCCACTTTATGGATTTGCCGCCCATAAGGGCTATGGAACGGCCGTTCATGCAGCCGCGCTGGCAAAGTTTGGCCCCATCATTGCCCATCGCAAAAGCTTCAAACCCGTGGCGGCGCTGCTCTCGAATTAACCATATCTTTACAATTGGATTCACGGCGAGTCTCCAAAGATTCATAACCCTCCCAGTGTGTTGCGTTGGGGTGATTAAATGGGTTTTGAAGGCAAGATTGATGTGCGTCCACTGGTTGACCAGATTCTGGTCGGCGAGTGTCTGGAGCAACTCAAGAAAATTCCAACCGGATCAATTGATCTGGTTTTTGCAGACCCGCCCTATAATCTGCAACTGGGTGGAGACCTCAAGCGCCCCGATGAAAGCACGGTTGACGCCGTCGATGATCATTGGGACCAGTTCGCCAGCTTTGCCGACTATGATAAATTCACCAAGGCCTGGCTATCAGAATGCCGCCGCGTTCTGAAGCCCAATGGCGCGCTGTGGGTGATTGGCTCTTACCACAATATTTTCCGCGTTGGTTCCACACTGCAAGATTTGGGGTTTTGGATTCTCAATGATGTGATCTGGCACAAGACCAACCCGATGCCGAACTTCCGTGGCCGTCGCTTCACCAATGCCCATGAAACGTTGATCTGGGCGGCGCACGGCGAAGAGTCAAAATATTGCTTCAACTATGATGCGATGAAAGTTTTCAATGACGATGTGCAGATGCGTTCAGATTGGACATTGGCCCTGTGCACCGGCGGTGAGCGCCTGAAGAACAAGGATGGCGACAAGCTTCATCCAACGCAGAAGCCCGAAGCCTTGTTGCAGCGCGTGCTGCTCTCCACCACGCAGCCGGGCGATATTGTTCTCGACCCTTTCTTTGGCACAGGCACCACAGGGGCCGTGGCGCGCAGCCTGGGTCGCCATTTCATCGGCATCGAGCGCGAGAAGCCTTATGTGAAGGCGGCACTGGCGCGCATTGAAAGTGTGGAACCCCTCACCATGGAAGCCCTCAAAACAACAGTTGGCAAACGAGCCGAGCCGCGCATTCCCTTTGGCGTATTGATTGAACGCGGGCTGATCAAAGCGGGCGAGACCTTGTTTGATCATGCACAACGCATCGCCGCCAATGTGCGCGCCGATGGCTCCATTGCCTCCAAAACGGAATCAGGTTCGATCCACCGTGTCGGTGCGCTGGTGCAAGGTGCCGAAGCCTGCAATGGCTGGACCTATTGGCATGTGCGGCGCGGCAACAACCTTGTACCGATTGATCTGTTGCGCCAACAGGTTCGACAGGAAATGGCAGCGGCAGCATGATCGAAGCGCGCGGCAAAACCGCCTTTCTCTTTGATCTTGATGGGACCCTAGTCGACAGCGTCTATGATCATGTGATGTCGTGGCATCATGCACTTACTGCTTGCGGGCTTGATGTTTCAATCTGGCGCGTGCATCGGCGCATTGGCATGTCGGGCGGATTGTTTTCAGCGGCTCTCGAGCGTGAAACCGGACAGAAGCTCACGGACGAGATGCGCACCAAGTTGCGTACGATTCATGCTGAGTATTACAATAAGATTTCCGCTGGCACGAAGCCCCTGCCCGGTGCCAAGGATTTGCTGGCTTACCTCACCGCCAATGACGTGCCGTGGGCCATCGCAACGTCAGGCCGCATGTTGACGGCGGGACCAGTTCTCAAGATGTTGGGCGTTGACCCTGAAAAAAATGTCGTCATCACGCGCGACATGGTGCGCTATGCCAAGCCCGATCCAGATTTGTTTATTGCGGCAGCAGAGCGTCTTGGCGTTGCGATTGAAAAATGCAGCGTCGTCGGCGATGCTATCTGGGACATGCAAGCCTCAAAGCGCGCAGGTGCTTTGGGCATTGGCTATCTCTCGGGTGGCTATGGCACAAATGAACTTGAACGTGCTGGCGCCTACCGGGTGTTTGATGACCCGGCTGACATGCTCGTTCACATTGATGAAGTGGGCGGTCGTCGCTAACGGTGTTTATCCAGAACATGCGCTGCCACTTTCAACATCAGTGACGGCAGCGCTTCATTTCCCAATGCGCCAGGAGCGGCAAACTTTCCGTTGAGCATGACCACTTCGCTTTTGGCTTTCCACACTTCTAGCTCCAGATGAAAATGCGTGAAGGTGTGTTCAACCAAGCCTGGCTGCTTTTTCCATTCGGCCTGAAATGGTTCCTGGAATTTTGGCTTCTTGCCGGACGTCCAATCACTTGACGGAAACTCCGTCATTCCGCCGAGAAGGCCGTTCCTTGGTCGTTGACGAATGACGACTTCTCCTGCCCCGTTCTCAATCCAATAGACATGACCAAATCGCGTTGGAATTTTCTGTTTGGGAATTTTCCGTGGCAGTGCTGTTGCCATGCCACGAAGACGGCCCGTGCAACTATCACCCCACGGGCAGCGGTCACAGCCCGGCGACTTTGGTGTGCAGGTGGTGGCCCCCAGATCCATTAGCGCCTGGGCAAAGTCACCGGGGCGCTTGGCATGCACCAGCGGCTCGACATGTTTGCGAATTTCAGGCTTCGACGCAGGCAGCGCCTCTTCAATACAATAATAGCGCGAGATCACGCGCTCGACATTGCCGTCAATGGCGGCCACCGGCTCATCAAAGGCAATGGCGGCAATGGCGGCGGATGTGTAGGGGCCGATGCCTGGAAGCTTAGCCAGTTCGACACGGGTCTGCGGAAACGTGCCGCCGAACTCGGTGCTGACGATCTTGGCGCAGGCATGAAGATTGCGCGCTCTGGCATAATAGCCAAGGCCCGCCCAAGCCTTCATTACATCATCAACAGGCGCTGCAGCCATCGCGTGAACGTCCGGCCAAAGTTTTACAAATTTGAGGAAATAGTCTTTGACGGCGGCCACGGTGGTCTGCTGCAGCATGATTTCCGACAGCCAGACGCGGTAAGGATCGGGCTTTGTGCCGGGGAGATCGCGCCACGGCAATTGTCGTGCGTTCTTGTCATACCAGGCCAGTAATTTTGTCGTGAGGTCAGAAATCAGCCCTTGTTCTGCCATGGTTTTACGGGAATTGTCGTTTTTAGAGGCTTTGATGATGGAAACCCTGAACCGCCATTTTCGCGAAATTGCACTAGCGGCCTTTCAACGCCATGGTTTTGCCAGTGCCGAGCTTGCCGCGCAATGGCCAGTCATTGCGGGGGATTCGACTGCTGCAATTTCAGCACCGGGCAAAATTTCCTGGCCGAGGGCGAATGATAAATCGGCCCAGAAGCAGGGCGGCACTTTAACATTGAATGCGGCGCAAGGCCGGGCGCTGGAACTGCAATATTCAACGCCTCGGATCATTGAGCGGGTGAACCAATTTCTGGGTTATCGCGCCATCACGGCCATAAAAGTCATTCAATCGGATTTTACCCCGCAAGTTGTTCGCAATTCCGTCCCACCGAAGGCATCTCCGGCCTGGGAGGAAAGCCTGGCTGATATCGAGGAGCCGGAGCTTCAAGCGGCACTTCGCCGGATGGCAGCGCATGCCGCCCCCAAAGGGCCTGCCAAAAAGAGTTTCTCCACAGGGGAAAATAGAGTTTTGTCTCAACAATTAACTTCGAGTAGGAAAGTCTTATGATTCACACTTCACGCCGCCAATTGCTTGCCGGAGCCGCTGTTTTGGGCTTTGGCGCTGCCGCAACGTCTGCCTTTGCCGACGATGCCAAGATTGACCTCAGCGACCTGTCGACGGCGCCTAAAGAAGGCGATATGTCACTTGGCCCAGATACGGCCAAGGTGACGCTGATTGAATATGGCTCTGCCTCGTGTCCGCATTGCGCCGAGTTCTATAAAGACACCTATACCAAGATCAGAACCGACTATATCGACACCAACAAGATCAAGTTCATCTTCCGCGAATTCCCGCACAACGACCAAGGCATGGCCGCTTTCATGCTGGCGCGCTGCTCGCCGAAGGAAAAGTATTTCCCACTGCTCGACATTTTCTTCACCACGCAGGAAAAATGGGTTCCTGACGCGTTCAATGGCCTCAAAGCGATTGCCCAGCAGACGGGCATGTCGGCTGATGATTTTGACAAATGCCTGAAGAACAAGGACGTTGCCCAAGGTATTTGGGATGTCCGCGAGAAGGGTTCCAAGTCTTACGGTGTGGAGGGCATTCCCACCCTGTTCCTCAACGGCAAGCTCTATGAGGGTGAACGCACTTACGACGCCATGAAGAAGGCGATTGACCCGCTCCTCTAGGGGCGGAAATGGAGACGGCTTTACGAGATGCGCTTTGCAAAACTTCGCCTGACGGGTTTCAAATCCTTCGTTGAGCCAACCGAACTGATCATTGGACGGGGCCTGACCGGTGTGGTCGGCCCCAATGGTTGCGGCAAATCCAACCTGCTTGAAGCGTTGCGCTGGGTGATGGGTGAAAACTCATACAAGTCCATGCGCGCTTCGGGCATGGAGGATGTGATTTTTGCGGGCACGAACCAGCGCCCATCGCGCAATATGGCGGAAGTTCTGGTGACCATGGGCAACGAGGACCGCTCGGCTCCGCCCGCTTATAACGACACTGAAATGCTCGAAATATCGCGCCAGATCGTGCGCGACCAAGGCTCCACCTATCGCATCAACGGCTCAGAAGTGCGCGCGCGTGACGTGCAGCTGATGTTTGCCGATGCCTCAACGGGTTCGCGTTCGCCAGCGCTTGTCCGGCAGGGGCAAATTTCAGAGATCATCAATGCCAAGCCGCAGGCGCGCCGCCTCATTCTAGAAGAGGCTGCCGGCATCACCGGGCTTCATACGAGGCGCCATGAGGCAGAGCTGAAACTCAAGGCTGCGGAAGCCAATATGGCGCGGCTTGATGATGTGACGGCACAGCTTGAAAGCCAGCTTTCCAGCCTGAAGCGACAGGCAAGGCAGGCTTTGAAATATAAGCAAGTCTCCGGCGACATTCGCAAACTCGAGGCCGCGGGCCTGTTTGTGGCCTGGCGCGATGCAGCCACTCAAATGACGGCTGACCGCGAAGCTTTGGAACAGGCGACGCGGGTTTTGGCCGAGCATACGCTTTCAGCCTCTGAAAAACTGCGCCAGCGCGATGAGCTGGGCGAGGCCCTGCCTGCACTTCGTGAACAGGAAGCCATTCGCGCCGCCGTCTTGCAGCGTATGACGCTGGAACGCGCCGCCCTTGATGATGAAGAAAAGCGCGTTGAGTCGCGCATTCAGGAACTGAAGCAGCGGCGCAGCCAAGCCGCGGCCGATCTCGCCCGCGAAGACGAGTTGGTGAAAGATACCGATGGCGTGATTGCGCGCCTGCTGGCAGAAGCCGAGGCGCTGCAAGCATCAAGTACACAAGACGGGCAGTTGCGCGAAGAGGCGGCCATGGCGCTGCAGCTTGCTGCTGCAGCTCTCGCACAAGCGCAAGATGCTGCTGATGCCGCCGGTGCCAAGCTTTCCGAGCTCAATGCACAGCGCAGCGCCATTGAACGGGCGATCGCCGAACACGCAAGCCGCATTGCCAGGCTTGAGCGTGAAGCCGCCGACATTCAGCGCCGCAAGGATGAAATTGCAGCCAGGGGGGGGAACTCATCGGATGGCTTCACGCTTGCCAATGCGGTGACTTTTGCAGAAACCGTGATGCAGGATGCCGAGCAGGCTTCGTCACATGCGGAAGTTTCATTGCGCGTGGCACGACAAGTCGAATCCGACAAGCGCCAGGCCTATGATGAGGCGCGCCGCAAGTCCGAACGGCTGCAGACCGAAGTTCGCACGTTGACGAATTTGCTGAAAGCCGGTGGTGGTGACCTTTGGCCATCGCTGGTTGACCAGCTTGCCGTGCAGCCGGGCTATGAAGCAGCCTTGGGTGCGGCCTTGGGCGAAGACATTGATGCCTCAGCCGATGAGGGTGCACCGGTTTATTGGCGTGGGTTGCCTCCGCTTGACCATACCGCACCTCTGCCCGGCGATGCCGTGGCCTTGGCGCAATTTGTAAAAGCGCCGCCCGCCCTGTCGCGCATTTTGAATCACGTGGGCGTGGTGTCGAAGGCCGTCGGTGCCGCACTGCAAGGGCAATTGAAGCCCGGCCAGCGCCTTGTATCGCGCGAGGGCGACCTCTGGCGTTGGGACGGATTTACTGCTGCGGCTGAAGCGCCGAGTGCTGCTGCCAAGAGGCTGGCTGAACGCAATCGCCTGACCTTGATCGAAGAAGACATGAAGGCCGCGCAGATTTCTGCCGATGCGGTGAAGTTGGAATTTGAACAGGCACGGCTTGCCGTTGAAAACGGCGGCAAGGCCGAGCGTGAAAAGCGCGAAGCGTGGCGTGCTGCAACATCAGCTCTTGATGTGGCGCGCAAGGCCTTGCAGGCCCATGAGCGTCGCGTGGCTGAAACCGCCGCGCAAACGTCTGCCCTTGATGAAGCCGCGCGCAGCAATGAAGCCCAGCTTGCAGAAGCCCGCGAGCATCATGCCCGCACCGCGGCCAGCCTTGCTGAATTGCCCGCCGCTGATGGCTTGTTGCAGGGGGTCAATCACCTGCGCGATGCGCTCAACACCGAACGCGCTACCACGGCGGAAGCCCGCGCCAAACATGATGGATTGGAACGCGAAGCCAAGATGCGGGCCAATCGCATCGCTGCCATTGCATCTGAACAGGAACAATGGCAGGCGCGCGCCGCCAAGGCCAAGGAGCAAATGGAGCTTCTGGCCACGCGCATGGCTGAAACCGAAGCAGCCATCGCCGAGATGAGCGCCATGCCACAGGCCTTGGCCGACAAGCGGCTGAAGCTGATGAACTTGCTGTCAGAGTCCGAAAGTGCGCGCAAGGCCGCAGCCGATGCACTGGCCGAAGCCGACAATGCGGTGCGCGCTGCTGACCAAGCGTTGCGCGCGGCCCAGGAACTGGCCTCAATATCGCGTGAAGATCATGCGCGCCTGGGCGCCAGACTTGAAAGCTCATCGGGGCGGCATGATTTCTGCGCCCAGAAAATTTCCGAGACTTTGCAGTGCCGCCCTGATGAAGTTCTGGCCCAGGCCGGGGTTGAAGACACGCAATTGCCAGCCGCCGAAGACATTGAGAAAAAGCTGACGTCCTTGCGCGAAGACCGCGAGCGGCTGGGTGCCGTCAACTTGCGCGCCGATGAAGAGGCGCAAGCCGTGGGCGAGCAGCTTGAACGCATGAAATCCGAAAAGGATGAGCTGGTTCAGGCCATTGCAAAATTGCGTGGTGCCATCGGTTCGCTCAATCGCGAAGGCCGCCAGCGCCTTCTTGATGCGTTTGGCACGGTGAATGAAAAATTTGGCCAACTCTTCACGACACTGTTTGAAGGCGGCAAGGCCGAGCTGCAATTGATCGAGTCTGATGATCCGCTGGAAGCTGGTCTTGAAATCATGTGCAATCCACCTGGCAAGCGGCCCACCACCTTGTCGCTGCTCTCAGGCGGCGAGCAAACGCTGACTGCACTTTCGCTGATTTTCGCCGTGTTCCTTACCAACCCCTCGCCGATCTGTGTGCTCGACGAAGTTGATGCGCCTTTGGATGATCACAATGTGGAGCGCTTCTGCAACCTGCTTGATGCGATGTTACAGAAAACCGAAACGCGTTTCCTCATCATCACGCACCATCCACTCACTATGGCGCGCATGCACCGCCTGTTTGGCGTGACCATGATGGAACGTGGCGTGTCGCAGCTGGTGTCGGTCAATCTCGAAGAAGCCGAGCAACTGGCGGAAGCCTCGTAATCCGTATGGCAGGCCCCCTGCCAAAGCCTTTACATCGTTCGCCCCTTCGTCTGGCGCTTGGCAAGGCTTGGTATGTCAACAAGCGGCGGTGGCATTGGTATTTCTCGGCCACGCGCTTTGCCACCAAACGCCAAATGGAAAGTCTGCCCCACATTCATATGACTCACGGAACACCGATGCTGCGCAAGCTTTCGGGCGTGGACATGCAGTTGCAGGTGAACAAGAAGGCGTCTCTCGAAATTGCGGCTTCTTGCATAGATGGGCTGGTGCTCAGACCCGGGGAGACATTTTCATTCTGGCGGCTGGTGGGAAAGCCCACGGCGCGACGCGGATTCAAGATGGGTTTTGTTTTGCGCAATGGCACAGTGCAACAGGATATTGGCGGCGGCCTCTGCCAGATGACCAACATGATCTATTGGATGACCTTGCATACGGATTTGAAAGTGGTTGAACGCTGGCGCCACGGCTTTGATGTGTTTCCTGACGTGGGCCGCACGCAGCCATTCGCGTCTGGTGCCACTTGCGCCTATAATTATATCGATCTCCAAATCACCAATCCCACACAAGACACTTATCAATTGCGGATCAATCCCAAGGGCGACTGGCTTTATGGCTCATGGCGGTCGGATGCGCCGCAGCGTCACAAATTCGAAGTTTTTGAGCGCGACCATGAAATTCGTCATGAATATTGGGGCGGCTATTCGCGGCACAATGCGCTTTACCGCAAACGGCTTGATGCCGAAAAGGGCGCGGAATTGGCCGAGGAATTTATTACCGAGAACCACGCCATTTTGATGTATGAGCCGCTTTTACCCGCACCGGAGACTGTGAATTGAACGTCGTTTTTGATCTCGGCATGGTTCTGATCGAATGGGACCCGCGCCATCTTTACCGCAAGGTGTTTGATGACGCCGACAAGATGGAATGGTTCCTCGCCAATGTCTGCCACCCTGAATGGAACCTGGAACAGGACCGGGGCCGCAGCTTTGCCGACGCGGTGATTGAAGCCAAGACGCGCCATCCTGATTATGCGGCCGAGATTGAAGCCTTCCACCACCGCTGGCATGAAATGGTGCCGGGCGCCATTTCAGGCAGCGTTGATATTCTCGAAACCTTGCACAAAAAGGGCGTTCCCCTCTATGCCATCACCAACTGGAACGGCGACACGTTTCGTGAAACCAAGTTGCGCTTTCCATTTCTCAACCTTTTCCGGGACATTGTGGTCTCGGGCGATGAGGGATTGATCAAGCCGGATGCCGCGATTTTTCAGCTGCTGCTCAAGCGCAATGGGCTTGAGGCTGACACTTGCGTTTTCATTGATGACAGCCTGAAGAACGTCAAAGGGGCCGAGGCTGTGGGCATGAAGGGCATTCATTTTACCACGCCGGAGAAGCTCAAGGCAGCGCTCAAATCCATGGAAGTTTTATAGAATCGCGCGAGGCCGCCGGACTTTTCGACGCAGCGCACAAAAACCCAAGGCTTTCATGGGTTTAAAAGCCGAAACCACGGCTTGACAGTTTACAAACCCGTAACTATCAAGAGCGCGCTTTGAAAAGGGGCGTATTGCATGCCTTTCTGTGCACGAGGAGTTGTTGAAAATGGCTCGTCAGCGCGACACGAAAGGTGAAAATACCGAGACTGACGCAAAGCTCGGCGACATTTCCGAACGTCTGAAAGATCTCTCCAGTCGGCTTGCGACTGAGACATCGCAAAAGACCAAGGAGGCCAAGCCGAATTTGCAGTATCAGGGTGCGGCCAGCTATTCCAAGGGCTATCGGCTTCTCAGCGAGTTTATCGCGGGCGTTCTGGTGGGGGGATTGGTGGGTTATGGCATTGATTATGTCGTGGGCACGCTGCCGCTGTTTTTGATTATATTTCTGCTCGCAGGCTTTGGAGCAGGCATTCTGAACATGTCGCGCGCGGCAAACAGAACGCCACCCACAGCCGAAGAGTTGGCGAAAATGCCAAAGCCTAACGATGATGAGGACAACTAGTGGCTAACGATCCAATTCACCAATTCCGCATTCACGACATTGCTGGTCCGTGGAATATCGCAGGCTATGAAATCAGCTTTACAAATTCCGCCCTGTTCATGGGCATCACTGTGGGCACGATCACCCTCATCCTATTTCTGGCGACCCTTCGCGGCAGCCTGGTTCCAAGCCGCCTGCAATCCGTTGGCGAAATGTGGTATGGCCTCATCGACAACATGGTGAAGAACGTCCTTGGCGAAGAGGGACGACAGTTCTTCCCGCTGGTGTTCTCGCTGTTCTCTTTCGTTCTGGTGGCCAACATGCTGGGCATGTTCCCCTATTTCTTCACCGTCACAAGCCATGTGATCGTCACCGCCTCGCTTGCTGTCTTTGTGGTCGGGTTGGTGGTTGTTGTGGGAATTTACAAGCACGGGCTTGGCTGGTTCAAACTGTTCGTGCCCCATGGCGTTCCACTGGCGATCCTGCCTGTCATCTCGCTCATTGAATTCATTTCTTTCCTGTCACGCCCGATCAGCCTTGGCCTGCGTTTGTTTGGCAACATGCTGGCTGGCCACATCGTGCTCAAAGTTTTCGCGGGCTTCGTCGTCAGCCTCACGGCTTTGGGCGTTGGCGGCATTCTGGGTGCTATTGCGCCCATGGCCATGGCGGTGGCGCTTACTGCACTCGAATTTCTGGTGGCGGGCCTTCAGGCTTTCGTGTTCGCCATTCTCACCTGCGTCTATCTCAACGACGCGCTTCACCCTTCACACTAATCTTTCAACCCAACTAAAACACTCGAGGAGAACTAAAAAATGGACGCATCTGCAGCAAAGCTCATTGGCGCAGGCATCGCATGCATTGGCATGGGCGGTGCCGGCATCGGCGTGGGCCTGATTTTCGGTAACTACCTCTCTGGCGCCCTGCGCAATCCGGCCGCTGCCGGTGCCCAGTTCACCAACGCCTTGATCGGCGCTGCCTTGGCCGAAGGCCTTGGCATTTTCTCGCTGGTTGTGGCCCTTTTGCTCCTGTTCGTTTCGTAATCTGAAACTCAGGTTTCGGGATCGGCCCAATTTGGGGGCCGATCAGGCTCTTTTATAGGTTTAGGCATGGCAACGCAGACGACAGAATCAACGGAACATGAAGGCGGCGGCAAATTCCCGCCACTGGATTCCTCGAGCTTTCCTTCGCAGCTGTTCTGGCTGGTGATTTTCTTTGCCGCGCTTTACCTGTTGATGAGCCGCTTCATCCTGCCGCGGCTTGCCGCCATTCTGGGGGCCCGCAAGGCCACCATTGATGGTGACTTGTCGCGCGCCCAGGCTTTGAAGGACGAGACCGAAGCTGCCATCAAGAACTATGAAAAGGCGCTGGCCGATGCCCGCGCCAACGCCAATGCCATCGCGCAGGAAACCCGCACCAAGGTAACAGCCGAGATTGATGCCGAGCAAGCTTCGCACGACACCACTCTGGGCAAGAAGATCAAGGATGCTGAAGCCAAGATCGCCAAGCTCAAGGCCACGGCGATGGCTTCGGTTGAAGAGATTGCGGGTGAGTCTGCTGCAGACATTGTGGCCGCCCTTACGGGTGCAAAAACAACCAAGGCAGCCGTGGCCAAGGCCATTGCCGCTGTGAAGCGCTGAGGGGGCCCACGATGGAATTCATGGACCAAACTTTTTACGCCCTGGTCGCCCTGGTGTTGTTCTTTGCCGTGGCGATTTATGCCGGTGCTCACACCAAGGCCGGTGCCGCCCTGGATGATCGCGCCAAGCTGATCGAAAAGGAATTGGCCGAGGCGCGCAAGCTCCGCGAGGACGCCGAGAAGCTTTTGGCTGACTACAAGCAGAAGAAGCTTGATGCCGAGAAGGAAGCGCAATCGATTATCGCGCGCGCCAAGACTGATGCAGAAGAATTTGCCAAGGAAGCGCGGCAGAAGCTCACCGACATGATTGTCCGGCGCACCAAGCAGGCTGAAACCAAGATTGCCCAGGCGCAGGATTCCGCTGCCAAAGAAGTTCGCGGGCTTGCTGCTGATCTCGCCATTGCTGCTTCGACAAAGCTCATCGCCGAGCAAGGTGGCAATGCCAAGCTGATTACGGATTCGATTGCTGCGGTTAAAAGCAAGCTGAACTGAGAGCGTCCGATATTGATTTGAAAACCCGGCCAATCAGCCGGGTTTTTTATTGCCTAAAAGATTTTCCGTCGAGAAGGCTTCCGCCACCTGCTGTTCCGTCATCAGGCCTTGTGAGAGCACGATGTCGCGAATAGTCCGGCGGGATTTCATCGCCTCCTTTGCCACCAGGCTGGCCTTTTCATAACCGACGTAAGGGTTGATGGCGGTGACGGTGACCAGCGAATGCTCGAGCAACTCCTGGCAGCGTTCACGATCAGCCTCGATGCCGACGATGCATTTCTCGCGCAGGACCTTCATGCCGCGCGTCAACATGCGCATGGATTGCAGGATGTTGAGAACGATTACTGGTTCCATCGCGTTCAATTGCAACTGGCCTGATTCAGCGGCCATGGTAACCGTCAAATCATTGCCGATCACCTGATAGGCAATCTGGTTGATGACTTCAGGAATGACCGGATTGACTTTGCCGGGCATGATCGAAGACCCCGCCTGCACCGCCGGCAATTTGATCTCGCCCAAGCCGGCGCGCGGGCCGCTGTTTAACAAGCGAAGGTCGTTGCAGATCTTCGAGAGCTTGACGGCGATGCGCTTCAAGACGCCGGAAAACATCACGAAAGCGCCCATATCTGAGGTGGCCTCAATCAAATCTCCAGCGGTGACCAATCGCTCTCCGGAAATTTCGGAGAGCTGTTTAATCACGGCTTCGGAATAGCCCTCAGGCGTGTTGATGCCGGTGCCTATCGCCGTGCCGCCCAGATTGATTTCGCGTAGCAGGTTGCCCACCTCGCGCAGGCGCTCGATGTCTTCGCCAATGGTCACGGCAAAGCCCCTGAACTCATGGCCCAGGCGCATGGGAACGGCATCCATCAACTGTGTTCGACCAACCTTGATCACGTCATGGAATTCAACGGCCTTGGCCAGTAAGGCAGATTTCAGCGCCTCCTGCTCAGCCACCAGTGCCGGGCAGCAGCGCACCATGGTGAGGCGGACGGCACTGGGGTAAACATCATTGGTCGATTGCGACAGGTTCACATGGTCATTGGGATGGATGACCGCATAGTCGCCGGGCAGCCGCTGCAATTCGCGTAAAGCCAGATTGGCGATCACTTCATTGGCGTTCATGTTGGTTGAGGTGCCTGCACCGCCCTGCACCATATCGACGATGAACTGGCTATCAGCTTCTCCAGCAATCACCCGGGCGCAGGCTCTCACAATGGCGCTGCCAATCCTCTCCTCCAGAACGCCTAAGTCCATGTTGGCGCGCGCTGCCGCGAGCTTGGTCATGGCCAGCGATTGAATGAGTTCCGGAAACTGACTCAAGGTTACGCCGGTGATTGGGAAGTTTTCAGCGGCGCGTGCCGTGTGAATGCCATAGTCGGCCATTTGCGGCAGGGACATGGCGCCGAGGGAATCGACTTCAACGCGCGTTCTGGCCATGGCCCTGCTCTTTCAATGTTGGTTAGTTTGCAAACCTATTCCGCCGCCTGCAGATAGTCTTCAAGTGGCGGACAGGAACAGATCAAATGACGGTCGCCATAGACGTTATCCACGCGGGCCACCGGCGGCCAATATTTCGCCCCGTGATCGCCCAAGGGGAAGAAGGCCTGTTCTTTCGAATAGGGATGCTTCCATTCACCCATCAGTTGCTTGTGGGTGTGCGGCGCGTTCTTCAGCGGATTGTTGAGCTTGTCGGCGCGGCCCTCGGCCACGTCGGCAATTTCGCGGGCAATCGCAATCATCGCCTCGCAAAAGCGATCAAGTTCGCGCTTTCCTTCGGACTCGGTTGGTTCAACCATCAGCGTATCCACCACGGGGAACGACATGGTGGGGGCATGGAAGCCATAGTCGCCCAAGCGTTTGGCCACATCATCAATCGTGATGCCGGATTTTTCCTTCACCCAGCGGAGATCGAGAATGCATTCATGGGCCACGGTGCCGCCCGGCCCTGTGTAGAGAATGGGGAAGTGACTTTTGAGCCGTGCAGCAACGTAATTTGCATTGAGGATGGCAATCTTGGTGGCTTCGGTCAGGCCGTCACCGCCCATCATGGCGATATACATCCATGAAATGGGAAGGATCGAGGCTGAGCCATAGGGGGCTGCAGATACAGCGCCCTTCTTCCCGCTGGGCAACTTCATCACATTATGGCCCGGCAGATGCGGGGCCAGATGCGCCTTCACGCCAATGGGGCCCATGCCCGGACCGCCACCGCCATGGGGAATGCAGAAGGTCTTGTGCAGATTCATGTGGCAGACATCGGCACCGAGTTCCGCCGGCCGCATCAGGCCCACTTGCGCGTTGAGGTTGGCGCCGTCGAGATAAACCTGCCCGCCGTTGTCATGGATGATGCGGCAGATGTCGATGATCGATTCCTCATAGACGCCGTGGGTTGATGGGTAAGTGATCATCAAGGCCGCGAGATTGGCGGCATTGGCTTTGGCCTTGGCTTCAAGATCAGCGACATCGACATTGCCGTGTTCATCGCACGCGACGATCACGATCTTCATGCCACACATGGCGGCCGAGGCCGGATTGGTGCCGTGGGCCGACACCGGGATCAAACAGACATCGCGGTTCTTGCCCTTGTTGGCATCGTGATAACGGCGAATGGCAAGAAGCCCCGCATATTCGCCCTGGCTTCCGGCATTGGGCTGAAGCGAAACAGCATCAAAGCCGGTGATCTCGCATAGCATCTTCTCAAGGCTGGCAAACATTTCGGCATAGCCTTTGGCCTGATCAACCGGCGCAAAGGGATGAATGGTGCCCATTTTTTCCCAAGTGACGGGGATCATTTCGGCCGCCGCATTGAGCTTCATGGTGCAGGAACCCAGCGGAATCATTGCTTGGTCGAGCGCCAGGTCCTTGCCCTGAAGGTGGCGCATATAGCGCATCATCTCGGTTTCGGAATGATAGAGGCTGAAGACCGGATGCGTAAGATAGGGGCTGGTGCGTTTGGATGCTTGCGGCAGACCGATCAACGAGCCAGCAGCGCTCAAGCCAAACACATCAAACAGACCAGTAAGATCAAGTTCGCTGGTGGTTTCATCGAAGGAGGCCGCAATGTGGTCATTGTCGATGAGGCGCAGATTGAGGCCGAGTTTCTTGGCTTTGGCGTGGAGCGATTTCGCGGCGCCGGAGGCGCGCACTGTGACGGTATCGAAGAACGTGTCATTGGCCAATGAAAAGTTCTTGGCCTTCAGGGCAGCGGCAAAGCGCGCCGCCATTTGATGGACATGATTGGCGATGGCCTTGATGCCGTCCGGCCCATGCCAAGCCGCATAAAAGCCTGCCATCACGGCGAGCAGGACTTGCGCCGTGCAGATATTGCTCGTGGCCTTCTCGCGGCGGATATGTTGCTCGCGGGTTTGCAAGGCCATGCGCAGGGCCCGGTTGCCCGCAGCATCAACCGAAACGCCAATCAAACGACCGGGCATGACGCGCTTATATTCATCCTTGGTGGCAAAGAAGGCGGCATGGGGCCCGCCATTGCCCATGGGCACGCCAAAGCGTTGGGCTGAGCCCAAAGCAATGTCGGCGCCCATTTCGCCCGGCGATTTAATAAGGGCCAGGGCCAGAAGATCAGAGGCCACGATGGCGATGGCGCCTGCGGCGTGAAGATCGGCACAGGTGGCCGTATAATCCACAACAGCGCCCGATGAACCCGGATAGGACAGAAGTGCCCCATAAACTGCGGCGGGTTTCAAATCCTTCAACGTATCGCCGATGACGATTTCAATGCCGAAGCCGCGGGCCCGTGTCTGCAAAACACCGATGGTTTGAGGGTGCGTGTCCTCGTCAACAAAAAACACATTTGCACTGGATTTCGCCACACGCTTTGCCATGGCCATGGCTTCGGCCGCGGCCGTTGCTTCATCGAGCAATGACGCATTGGCGATTTCCATGCCGGTCAAATCCATCACCATTTGCTGATAGTTCAGCAAGGCCTCAAGGCGGCCCTGGCTCACCTCTGCCTGATAGGGTGTGTAGGCCGTGTACCAGCCGGGATTTTCCAGGACGTTGCGCAAGACCACATTGGGCGTGAACGTGCCATAGTAACCCATGCCGATCATCGAGGTCGCAAGCTTGTTCTTGTCGATCATCGCTTTCAGTTTGGCGAGAGCTTCGGCTTCGGACAAAGCAGGCTCCATCGCCAAAGGCTTCTTGGATCGAAGCTTTGAAGGCACGGCCTTGGTGATGAAATCATCGAGCGAGGCAGAGCTCAGAACCTTCAGCATGGCGGCCGTTTCAGCGGCGTTGGGGCCGATATGGCGCGGGAAGAATGATGATGTCATGGCTCAGCCCGCAACAAAGGCATCGTAAGCGGGTTTGTCCATCAGGCCATCAAGTTCGGAGGTGTTGGATAGCTTCACCTTCATGAACCAGCCATCATTTTCAGCGGCGCGATTGACCAGAGCGGGGTCGCCCGACAACTCATCATTGACGGCTACAACTTCGCCTGAGACCGGCACGTAGACTTCCGATGCGGCTTTGACACTTTCAACCACAGCGACTGATTCATTGGCCGCAACATTCCGACCCAGTTTTGGCAACTCGACAAACACCACATCGCCCAATTGGCTTTGGGCATGTTCAGTAATACCGATCGTGGCCACATTGCCTTCGACGGTGACCCATTCGTGATCCTTGGAAAATTTCATTGTCGCGTCCTTTATCGTTTGAAGCGGTTGGGAATGAAGGGAAGGATTGAAACTTGTGCGGGCAGCGCTTGCCCGCGCACCAGAAGCTGAACTGGGGTTCCGGCTGCAGCATAGGCGGTTTCGACATAGCCCATGGCGATGGGGCCGTTTACGGACGGACCAAAGCCGCCCGATGTGATTATGCCAATCTTGCGGCCACTCTCATCAAGAACTTCGGTGCCTTCGCGCGCAGGCGCACGACCTTCGGGCTTTATGCCGACGCGTTTTCTGGAAACCCCGCCCAGTAATTCGCGCTGCACACGGTGCGCTCCGAGAAAGCCGCCTTCCGTGCGGCGGCGCTTGGCAATAGACCAGTTGAGGCCCGCCTCAATGGGAGACGTCGTACGGTCAATGTCATGGCCATAGAGACACAGACCCGCTTCGAGCCTGAGAGAATCGCGCGCCCCGAGGCCGATTGGTTTCACCAAGGGATCAGACAGAAGGTTAGTCCACAATTGCGCGGCGTGGGCTGATGCGACCGAAATTTCAAAACCGTCTTCACCCGTATAGCCCGAACGCGAGACATGAGCTTCCACACCGTCCAAAGTGAAACGGCCAGAGTTCATAAAATGAAGTTCGGCAGCTTTCGGATTGAGTTTGGCTATTGCTTCTTGGGCCTTTGGCCCCTGCAATGCCATCAACGCCAAATCATCCCAGCGCTTCAAGCTGAGACCGGGGGCGAGGTTTTCTTCGATATGGGCAAAATCAAAACCCTTGCGCGAGGCATTGACCACGACATAGAGCGAACCTTCGAGCCCCTGCCAATTGGAGCGCGTGATCATCAGGTCATCGCTGATGCCGCCTTGCACATTGAGGAGCTGGGAATAGCGCTGCTGGCCCGGTTGCAGGCTCAAGATGTCAGCGGGCACCAGCATTTCGAGCCCACGCGCCGTGGTTTCAAAATCGGGACCTTCAATGCTGCATTGGCCCATGTGCGAGACTTCAAACAGGCCCGCACTTTCGCGCGTCCATTTATGTTCAGTGAGAATGCCGGTTGGATATTGCACCGGCATTTCATAGCCCGCGAAGGGCACAAGTTTTGCGCCCAGTTCTTTATGAATTTCATAGAGGGGGGTGCGCCGCAGCGCTTCTTCACTCATCTAGTGTCTCCCGACAAGGTTGCAGCCACGGCTTTCGGCCATGTTGCCCCCTCTGTCAGGAACCTGAGAGTTTTCACCTTGGGTCACTCCGACACCCAAAGCTTTCTCCTTCGGTGAGCGGCGGTTTCCCGCCCCTGCTCTCCAGAGTTCATCCCACGAAGCGGTCCGTTTGCCTGAGAGTTTCCGGGGCGGTTGCTCCTTCGGCACCGGATCGAACCGGTTTCTCCCGCATCATGGTTATGCGAACGGACGGGAAGATAGGCTTGGCCGGAGAATAGTCAAGTTTCAAAAGCGCGTGGTCAGTGCTGTCAACCATTGTGGTGAGGCATCAACCAAAGCGGCCTCAACGTGTTTGTCGAAACCAGAAACAATCAACAGGCCGAGCCCCATCAGAAGGACGCCCAACGCTAATTTGATGGCACCGGCAGCGCGCATGGTTGCGGAGCGTGATCTTTGCAGCAGGCTGCGGGAAGCCACTCCAACCGCCACCAAGGGCACACCCACACCGATGGCAAAGGCCACCATGGTCAAGGCCACTTGGCCAATATCTTTACCCTGTGATGCCAGAAGCGAGGCGGCACCCAAAGTCGGTCCAACGCAAGGGCTCCATACCGTGCCCAGCAAGAGACCGACGCCAAACTGGCCTAGCACGCCTTCCGTTGCAAAGCGGCCCAAGCGCTCATCAGCCCATGAACTGGATGGTGCAGCAAGCAGCGCAAATCGATGCTGCAGAGGTGGAACGAGGAGTACAAGCCCGATCACAATCAGAGCCACAGCAGCAACGAAGCGGAAAAACCTGCCGTCGAGCCCGATGGAAAAACCGATGATGGATATAAACAGGCCCACCGTCACAAAGGCAATGACCACGCCAGCGCTCAAACTCAGCGGACCCCATTTGCTTTTGGAACCGGCGGTTCCCAGCACGATCGGCAGGAGCGGCAAGACGCACGGTGAAAGAATGGAAAGGACACCCGCCAGAAAGGCAAGGCCCAGTGTTGCTATCATGGAAGGATCAGACGCCTGTCGCGAGCAGCGCTTCGATTGAGGCCGGATTAGTGTCCCCTACCGAGCGGCCACTTTCTTTGGCGCCCTTGAATACGATCAACGTGCTCTGTGATTGCGCGCCGAAGGCCCGCACCACATCGGCTTGCGCATCAAAATCAACACGGAATGAAACCATGTCGCCATATTTTGGGCTTGCCAACAGGCCATCAAGAATGGGCTTTTGAGCATGGCAGGTGGGGCACCATGAGGCGTGAATTTCAATCAAGATCGGCTTTCCGGCTTTCTGGGCTGTTGCAAAAGCGGCCTGTGTGAAAGCGGGGGTTCCAGCTGCAAGGGCCGGACGTGGAACAGCCATGGCAAGTGCCGCATAGGCAATCAAATGACGACGATTCAGCATATTGTTCTCCCAGTGATGAGCTCTTTATAGCGCCAAACGCCCCCGTTTGGGACTCACATCTGCCTCACTGCAGTTCACGAAATTTTGCTCATTTTCGTGCCAATGGCCACGGCTTGACATCCACCGTTCTGGCCTTCATTCCTCAGCCTATGTCCAAACCTGCTCTAAAAATCCTTCTCGCAGCGCCCCGTGGCTTTTGTGCGGGTGTGGTCCGTGCCATTGATATTGTGGAGCGGGCGCTCGAAATTTATGGCGCTCCCGTCTATGTGCGCCACGAGATCGTGCACAACAAATTCGTCGTTGATGATCTCAAATCCAAGGGTGCTATTTTCGTTGACGAGTTGGATGAAATTCCGCCGGGGAAACACCCTGTCGTGTTCTCGGCGCATGGTGTTCCCAAATCCGTTCCAGCGGAAGCTGACAAACGGGCCATGTTCCGTATTGACGCCACCTGCCCGCTCGTGACCAAGGTTCATATGGAGGCCCAGCGCCACCATGATCAGGGATTGGAAATCATCCTCATTGGACACAAAGGCCATCCAGAAGTGATCGGCACGATGGGGCAATTGCCAGATGGTGCGATCACGTTGATTGAGACCGTTGATGACGCTGAAAAGCTGGTCGTAGGCAATGCTGAAAAGCTCGCCTATGTCACACAGACCACGCTTTCGGTTGACGACACCAAGGATGTGATTGCCGTGTTGCAGCGGCGCTTTCCGGCAATCACAGGACCTTTACGCGAAGACATCTGCTACGCGACGACCAATCGCCAGGAGGCAGTAAAATCCATAGCCACGCAAATCGAAATGTTGCTTGTGGTCGGAGCTCCCAATTCGTCAAACTCCATGCGGCTTGTCGAAGTGGGTGTGAAGAATGGATGCCCGCGCGGGCTACTGGTGCAACGCGCCACTGATCTCGATTGGTCTGATTTGCAAGGTCTCAAGACCATCGGGCTTTCCGCAGGTGCCTCAGCTCCGGAAATTCTGGTCAATGAAATCGTCGATGCGTTTCGTGAGCATTACGATGTGACAGTGGAGAAGGTGGTTTTGCGCGAGGAAAATGTGTCGTTCAAACTGCCGCGCGAATTGCGCCGCGAGCAAACTTCGGCATGACCAAAGACGTTGTTGTCATTCACACCGACGGGGCGTGCTCGGGCAATCCTGGCCCTGGCGGGTGGGGCGTGGTGCTGGATTACAACGGTCATCGCAAAGAGCTGAAGGGTGGCGAGAAGCTCACCACCAACAACCGCATGGAGTTGCAGGCCGCCATTTCTGCATTGGACAGTTTAAAACGGCCCTGTTCCGTCGAGATGCATGTTGATTCACAATATGTGAAAGATGGTATTTCCAAATGGATCCATGGCTGGAAACGCAATGGATGGAAAACCGCGGACAAAAAGCCCGTGAAAAATGTTGAGCTTTGGCAGGCTTTGGACGCCGCGATCCAACGACACGAGATTTCATGGCATTGGGTGAAGGGCCATGATGGCCGCCCGGAAAATGAACGCGCCGATGAATTGGCGCGCGAGGGCATGGCCCCCTTTAAAGCTGGCTGAGGATCGTCTCGGCACCAGACACATTAACACCGGCTTTGTCTTCGACGTTGAGGTGCCTTACCACGCCATTGTCGACGACCATCGAATAACGCCGCGAGCGCAGGCCCATGCCTCCATTGCTGAGATCAATCTCCAGGCCCAAGGCCTTGGCAAACGTGCCATTGCCGTCGGCCAGCATGGTGATCTTGCCATCGCCGCTATTTTGTCGACCCCATGCATTGAGCACGTCGATGTCGTTGACCGCGGTGCAAGCTACCATGTCCACGCCCTTGGCTTTCAGAGCTTCATGGGCTTGCACGTAGCCTGGAAAATGGGTGTTGGTGCACGTACTGGTGAAAGCGCCCGGAACGGCAAACAGGACAACTTTCCGCCCCGCAAAGATCACATCGCTAGCGGTTCTGGTTTTGCCTTCGGCCGTCATCACGTGGAATTCGGCGTGGGGAATCGTGTCACCAATCTTGATCATCTTCGTGCTCCTCAATGACTGAGAGAGTAACTAGGTGAGTGCGATCATCTGTTCAAGGCCTTTGCCTTGTATGTTGGCTGTTATGCGCAAATTGGCCGACTTTAAATCCTGATCCGACTTTAGACCGCCGATTTTGATGAACCCTTTTCCCGTTTCACGCGTTAAATCAGGTTTATGGAAATAAAAGCGATCAGGGCCTTCCACAAAAATGTCCTCTACGGGCTGTGTGAGGTCCAAGACGAGCTGACCGTCCCTGATGATCGCGGCGGAAATGAAATTCTTCTTTTGCGGCACGCGAGCGATCCAGGCATCGAGAAGTTTTGAAGGCGCGGAACTGCGCTGGAACCTCAGATCGCCGTTGAATTTGGCCGGTGTGCAGATTTGGGCGCAGACACCAAAGAAACTTTTCAAATCGCCTACAAGTGGGACAGCCGCGTCCTTCGGTGTGAGCGTCACTGGAAAGACCACCTCATCATGATAGCCGATGGCCTCGCCACTTTCATCGACGATCCGCGTGGGCAGCGGCGCATCAATGGTGAAAGCGGCAAGATTTTTACCTTCGAGCTTGATATCAGGCGGAATGCCGCCGTCGCCCGGATTGCGCCAATAGGTTTTCCAGCCGGGCTGCAACATGATGTGAAGGCCGGCCCGGTAGGCTTTACCATCAAAATCTCCCTGCAAAAGCTCAGCTTTCCAGGCTTGCTCGGCATGGGCTAATCCAGCAAATGGAAGGGCCAGCAGGCCCGATAAGACAATTCGGCGTTTCATGGGGGAAATCTAACGGAGCCCCTGATCAATTGCCAGTCACCTTCCTGTCAGCAACATTGCGCACTATATATGCAAGATGACAAAGCGTGGATTTCTCAAAGGCAAGCTGCTGATTGCCATGCCCTCTATTCAGGGCGATGATTTCAGCCGTTCCGTCGTATTCCTGTGCGATCATAGTGCTGATGGCGCCATGGGACTGGTTCTTAACAAGCCGGCACTGCAGATGATTTTTGCTGATCTCATTGAAAAGCTGGACCTCGGGGCGAAGCCTGGCTTGGTTAATGAGGACATCTTGCAGATGCCGGTGATGTTGGGAGGACCCGTGAAGCAGTTTCAGGGTTTTGTCTTGCACAGCAGCGACTATAAAAGCGACGAGACTTTGAAGGTGTCGCCGGGCTTCTCACTCACCGCCACTGTTGATGTGTTGCGGGCTATCGCGGCGGGCCAGGGGCCCAAACGGAAGCTGCTCGCCCTTGGTTATGCGGGGTGGTCGCCCGGCCAATTGGAAGATGAAATCCTGCGCAATGGCTGGCTCACCTGCGATGCTGACGCTGATCTGGTGTTTTCAGGCGATCCCGCACTAAAACACGAAGTGGCTCTCAAAAAACTGGGCGTCGACCCCGGCATGCTGTCAGGTGAGGCTGGACACGCCTGAAATCTAGATCAGTCCTTGGCGCGTTCGACGTATGAGCCGTCCGAAGTTTCAACCACAATGCGCGTACCTGATGTAATGTGAGGTGGCACCAAAGTGCGCACGCCGTTTGAAAGCATGGCAGGCTTGAACGAGGATGATGCGGTCTGGTTCTTGATCGCTGGTTCGGTATCAGTAATCTCCAGCGTGACGCGCTGGGGAATTTCAATCGAGATCGGGCCATCATTGAACATGGCGATCTGGCATTCCATGCCTTCCTGCAGATAAGGTGCAAAATCTCCCACCATGTCAGCGGACAGTGGAATCTGTTCGAAGCTGACCGGATTCATGAACACGTAAGTTTCACCATCTTGATAGAGATAGGTATGCATGATGGTTTCAACAAAGGCGCGTTCCATGGCATCGGTGGTCTTGTAGCGGACGACTGTCTTCACACCGTCAGAAATGCGGCGCATGTCGATCGTCGTGGTGGGCGTGCCTTTGCCGGGATGCATGGATTCGGCCTTCAGCACGACATAGAGTTTGCCGTCTTCATGCTCGATAACATTGCCCTTGCGGACGCCTGAGGCGATAACCTTGACCACGGTGTTCTCACTATCTTTAAGAATTGCGATTGTCTAATTGTGCCGCTCATAGCAGTACAACCCCTGGAAGCCAACCCCTTTGCCAAGCCCCGAAAATCAATGGTTTTCTCCCTCTCGCCATCAAGACCGCAGACCTTTTCTGCTGACCCGGAATCGGATTATTTCAGCGATACGGGGGTGGTTTGCAGTCCGCGATTTCCTTGAAGTTGATGTGGCGGCGCTGGCCCTTTCGCCCGGCAATGAGGCTCATCTCCACGCCTTTGAAACGAAACTCATTCACAATGATGGTTCATCCAGTGTGCGCTATCTTCACACCTCGCCGGAATTTGCCTGCAAGAAGCTGCTGGCTGCGGGCGAAAAGCGCATTTTCAATCTGGGCCATGTATTCCGCAACCGTGAGAGCACGCTGACACATGCGCCGGAATTTACCATGCTGGAGTGGTACCGCGTTGATGAGCCTTACAAGGTGATTATTGAGGACACGCTGGCGCTGGTACGGCTGGTCGCTGGAACCGCAGGGACCAAGAGTTTTGAATGGCGCGGGCGGAGTTGCGATCCCTCTACAGAAGCTGAATATCTAAGTGTTCAGAACGCATTCGAAAAATACGCTGGCGTTGATCTCCTGGCCACGTTGCACGACCGCGATGCGTTGGCTGCGGCTTCTCCGGTTGCCTTTGGCAAAAACGACAGCTGGTCTGATATTTTCAGCCGCATTCTTGTTGAGAAGGTCGAGCCGCACTTGGGCAATGGGCGCATGACCGTGCTTTATGAATATCCATCCGTGGAGGCGGCTCTCGCCAGCACTTGTGCCCACGACGCGCGCGTCGCCGAGCGGTTTGAACTTTATGCGGCGGGTGTCGAGCTGTGCAACGGCTTTGGTGAACTGACTGATCCAGAAGAACAGCGCCGCCGCTTTGTTGAGGAAATGGACATCAAGCAACGCGTCTATGGCGAGCGCTATCCAATTGATGAAGAGTTGCTGGCGGCTCTCGCCATCATGCCAGAGGCTTCAGGTGTGGCGCTGGGTCTTGACCGAGTGATCATGCTAGCCACCGGGGCCACGCGGATTGACCAGGTGCAATGGACGCATGTTCTTTAAAGGCTGCTGACAGATGCTGACAGTGGCGCATGTTAGAGCGGGTTTCCAACAACAAAGGAGACCCACATGCCAACCCATTCATTCCTGCTTTATGTCGAAGACCCAATCAAGTCTGCCGCGTTCTATGAGAAGCTTCTGCGGGCCAAGCCCGTTGACGTCTCGCCGGGATTTGCGATGTTTGCCCTGACAGCACCCACCATGCTGGGCTTGTGGAAGCGGGCGGATGTGTTGCCCAAGGCCACTGCACCAACTGGCAGCAATGAAATTGGCTTTCAGGTCGAGTCCAAGGATTTAGTCGAGCAGTTTTTTGAATCTGCCAAACAGATCGGGGCCAAGGTTTTGCAAGAGCCGGTGCAGATGGATTTCGGTTATACGTTCACTGTTGCTGATCCTGACGGGCACCGCTTGCGGGTATTTGCTCCGTCGTAAAGCAAGGGCTTACGCCAGAACTTGCCTCACACTCTTGCCCAGCTTGTCGCAGATTTCGGCAAGCTCGGCATCGGTGGCATTGTAGGGCGGTGCCAGAATGACGACATCGCCATTCACGCCATCGGCATTGCCACCCACCGGATAGCAAATAAGGCCATTGGCGAAAGCCTGTTGGCGGATTTGCATGAAGAGTTTTTTCTCGGCTGGGAATGGCGCCTTGGTTTTTCGGTCGGCCACAAATTCCGCCGCCATGAAATAACCACGGCCGCGAATATCACCTACGGCTTCGATGCCAGATAATGCATCCGTCATCATGGCCTTGAACTTTGCCGCACTGGCCGCCACACGTTCCACCAGTTTTTCGCGCGTCACGATTTTTTGTACGGCAACGCCAGCAGCACAGCAGGCTGTATGGCCGGTGAAAGTATGACCGGTTTGCGGCGCATGGCCAAAGGCCTCGCTCACCTTTTTGGTGTAAACTGCAGCTCCCAGCGGCAAGTAACCTGCGGCCAAGCCCTTGGCGACTGACATGATATCTGGCTCCACGCCGTCGAGCTCGAGCGCCCGCCATGTGCCCGTGCGCCCTGCGCCACACATCACCTCATCTGAAATCATCAGCACGCCATGGCGGTCACAAATCTCGCGCACCCGCTTGGCATAACCGGCAGGTGCTGGAACACAGCCACCGGCTGCTCCCACCACGGGTTCGAAAATATAGGCTGCGATGTTTTCTGCTCCATGTTCAAGAATTGCGGCTTCGAGCTCCCGCGCCGAGACCTCGCCCACGGTTTCAGCCGTGGCACCAGACAAAGGCCGGTAGGCGTTGGTAGGTGAGAGGCGGATCACGTCAATCAGCGAGCCTTCAAAAGCCTTCTTGCGTTCGAGAAAGCCAGAGACTGAAAGTGCGCCTAGGGTGTTGCCGTGCCAACTGCGCTCGCGGGCGATAAATTTGCGGCGCTTCAGGTCACCTCGGGCATAGTGATATTGCAGCGCCAGTTTGAGGCAGCTCTCGACTGCTTCGGAGCCTCCGGTGACGAATACCATGTGCTGAAGAGTGCCACCGCAGCGCGCCCTTACGATGTCGGTCAGCTCTTCAAGGGCATCGGTGGTGAATTGATAGCGATAGCCATGGGCGACGCTGCTGAGCTGGTGGGAAATAGCAGCGTTCACCTCTTCGTTGCCGTGACCAATGCAATAGACCGCCGGGCCGCCTGAGCCATCAATATATTGCTTGCCATCGACATCATAGAGATAGGCACCCTTGCCATAGCTCACTTTGGGCATATCGCCGGTGGCGTGAATGGAGGTCGGAAGATTGTTGCTCATCTGTTGCCTTGGCTGATAGATTGCGGGTGCTGCTGTCATAGCAGGACAGAACGCCCAACACCATTTGCGTGAGACATTCTTCTCGATGAGTATTGCCTATAAACCCATGCGGCCAGGCCAGGAAGACGCCGTGGCCACACTGATCAGGCAATTGCCGCGTGATCTGGGGCTTGATGTTCAGCCGCTCATCACGGGCGAGATTATCCGGCAATGGGGGGCCGATGTGCATGTGGTTGTTGCCGATGACTCCGGGCTGATTTGTGGCGTTTGCCTGTGGTTCATGCATTATTCAACCTGGCGCGGACTTAAGGGTTGTTACATCTGTGATCTTTTTGTCATGGAGCATTTGCGCGGCAAAAAAATTGGCCAGCGCCTGTTGCTGGCGGCCTCTCGCGCGGCGCATGATTTGGGTGCAAGATATGTTCGGCTTGACGTGACAACGCTCAATCAGGCACCTAAAATGTTCTACACAAAACTCGGATTTGTGGCTGATGAGGAAGACCTCAGCATGTTCATGGAACCTCATCAATTCAAAACTTACGTGGGAGACGAAAAATCATGACGATCAAGACAGTGGGCCTGGTGGGCGTTGGCCTGATGGGCCACGGCATCGGCAAAAATATTTTGGCCAAGGGTTTCAAACTCAATGTGGTGGCGCATCGTAATCGGGCACCCGTTGATAGTCTGGTCAGTCTCGGTGCCCATGAAGCTGCATCAATTGCAGAAATGGTTCAAAGCTCTGACATGTTGATCCTGGTAGTCACTGGCAGCCCACAGGTTGAAGAGGTGATGAAAGTCGTCATGGCCAAGGGCAAGAAGGGATTGATCGTTGCCGATTGCTCCACCGCCGAGCCGCATTCAACCTTGAAAATTCATATGGACGCCAAGGCCGCTGGTATCCACTTCATTGACACGCCGATGACACGCACGCCCAAAGAAGCCGAAGCCGGCAAGCTTGGCCTAATGGTAGGCGGCGACAAGGAACTGCTTGAGACTATTCGGCCTGTTCTGTCGTGTTTTTCCGACCTTATCGTTCATACAGGTGCTGTGGGTACGGCTCACCAAGTGAAGCTGCTCAATAATTTTCTATCATTGTCTCACGCCGCTATTGCGGCCGAGGCCATCACCGTGGCCACCAAGGCCGGCATCAACATGGAAGCGTTGCGCGATGTCATCATGGGCGGCGGCGGTGCGTCTGTCATGTTTGGTCGCCTCATCAACGTGCCTTTGCATAATGACGACAGCCATCTTAAATTCTATATCCGCAATGCGCGCAAGGATTTGCGCTATTATACCAATATGACGGAAGTGATGCCGGTGGCCTCACCGCTGGCCGAGCAGGTTCACCAAACCTATGTGCTGGCCGAAACCATGGGCTATGGCGACCGGTTTGTTCCGCGCCTCATCACGCTGATGCTGCAAATGGCAGGTATCAAGAGCTAGCAGGCAAATTCGGGTTCGGGCGCCTTCTGGCCTTGCCAGAAGGTTTGCGCGATGGAGTCTTCGGCGTTTGCTTTTCTGTTTCGGTTTGAAGGGCAAACAGCGATGGCAGAACTTCAGGTTCATCCGATGATTGAGGTTGCTCAAATTCTGAATTTTCTTCGGGCCTCGGCGGAATGTCGAAGGTAGGTTCTCGGCGGGCCAGCCCCTCAAGCGTCACCGGCTGCGACATGGCGGGCACGCGCGACGCGGGGGCGACATAGTTCGGCAAGGACACCAGGCCCTCGGAAACATCCTTGGCGGTTTGCGCCATGCCAATCAAATAGCCTTGGCCCAGATCGCAACCAAGGTCTGACAGCATGTCGATTTGTTCTTGCCGCTCAATGCCCTCGGCCACCAGCAGCATGCCCAGATCATGAGCCATGTCGGCAATCGCTGAAATAATCACGGTCGAGCGCTCATCGAGAATTTCCGGCGCGATGAAGGACCGGTCGAGCTTTAACGTATCGAAGGGCAAATCGCGCAATGAGGCGAGGCTTGAGAATCCGGTGCCAAAGTCGTCACAGGCCAAGCCCACGCCCAGATCATGCAGTTGCCCCATGATGCTGAGTACGCGTTCCGGCTGGCGCATGATGACGCTTTCGGTGATTTCGATCTTGAGTGTTGATGGCGCAAGCGACTCGCGTTTCACCACATTGCGGACTCGTTCCACGAAACTGTCCTGCATCAGATGCGTGACAGAAACATTCACCGATACAAAGAATGTGCTGCCTTGCCGTGCCACACGCTGCCAAATGCCAAGCTGTCTTGCTGCACCGCCCAAAACAATTTCACCGATCTCGCCAATCAGGCCAATGCGCTCGGCCATATCGATGAATTGCTGGGGCAGCAAGAGCCCATGCTTTGGATGTTGCCAGCGGGCCAAGGCCTCATAGCCCGCAACAACGCCCGTTTCCAGATCGCAGATGGGCTGGAAATAGACTTCAATCTCGTTGTTGGTCACGGCACGATGCAGATCTGCTTCGAGCGAGAGTTGTGCGGCGCGTTCGTCTTTCAGATTGACGTCGTAAGAGACGATATGGGTTTTGCTGCCATGGCGAGCTTCGAGCAGGGCAACATTGGCCTGTTGCAGCAGTTCATCCGCTGGCATTCCCTTTATGCTGGAGCGGGAGAGCCCGATATTGGCCCCCAGATTCAAACGGTAGTGCGGGAGGGTAAGGGTTTGAGCGAGCTTATCAGAAATTTCTTTTGCAAAGGCTGGAGTGTCGCGGCGGCCGTCTTCGTCAATCAAAAGCACGCCAAATTGGCTGCCTGAAAGCCTCGCCACGGTTTCATCTTTTTGAAGCGTGGGAAGGATTCGCGCACCGATAATTTGGAGCAATCTATCGCCATTCTCCTGGCCCAGTGATTCATTCAATGATTTGAAATTTTCGATTTCCACGATCATGAGGCGAACTGGCTGGCCCGCAGGCTTGCCCAATTCGCGCTCCAGCCGATCCATGAAAAGATTGCGGTTCGGAAGGCTGGTGACTGGGTCCCACAAGGCATCAGCGGATTGCCGTGCCTCGGCCAGTTTCGATCCGGTGATTTCGGATAGCGTGCCAATGCAGCGGACGACATCCAATGTGCTTGCAGGAACCGTGCGCGCCTTCAATTGAAACCAGCGCCAGCGGCCTTCAGCATCTCGTAGTCTAAGCTCCTGATCGACAACGGCACCGGGCCGCAGCGCCGCGCGCTCCACTTCCAATTCATAGGCTTTGATATCCAGTGGATCGAGAATGGACTTGAAAAGTCCCCTTGCGTTCACTGACCAATCTTCAAGGCTGTAGCCCAATTGGCGGGGCAAATCTTCCGAGACTTCAAGGCTGCCATCGCTTGGCACAAAATCCCACATTGCATGTCCGGCACTGGACAAGGAGAGGCTGCGTCGGCTCTGGTCTGTGATGAAGGGTTTGGTGATGAGGCCATGCACCAACACATAACGCATCAGTTCTACTGCAAGTGCGCCGAGAACCACGGCAAGAAGCCCGGTGAGGCATGGGGACAGAACGTTGTTGACGCCAGTCTGCAAAGCAGAAATCGCTGCAAAGACCACCCAGCTCAACAGCAACGTCCAAAACACGAGGCCCCGATCAACAATCGAATATTCCGAATCTCGCCAGAGCATTGTCAACAGGAAGCCTAAAACAACCAGCACGGCAAAGCTGATGCGAGCCACGCTGGAGGCCTTGGAGGGTTCGATCAGACCAAAGATGGAATTTGCGGCCAAGATGCCAATGACGGCCAAGCCAAAATAGTAAACCAGCGCACTTTTCTTTTGTGCGGCCGTGAATGTTGCAACACAGAGCGCCAATGATGCCGCCCAAAAGCTTTCCACAATTGCCCCCATCACTGCGGTCGAGAGCGGCAATGGCGGATAGTTTCCTTGTTCAAAGAGAATGAACAGTGTCGACATGAACGCGAAGGACATGCTCGCCAGTGCAGGGCGGTTGGGGCGATAGGCATAGAGCACGAGCATGCTGAAGAAGAGGATGACGGCAATGCCTAGGATAATTCCGTGCAAGAAGGTCGTGACATTGAGGACTTTGACAATCGATTCTTGCGGATAGAGCCAGGCCGAGATGTCTGGCGAGACGCTTTGCAAAGCAATGCTCACGGCTTGGCCAGGTTTAAGGCTAATGCGGAAACTGTCGAGCGAGGGGTTCCGCTCAATCGATAGGGGCCGCGCCGGATCAGTCAGAAGCGCTTGATAGGTTTGCGCGCCCGATGACCGGACCGCCAATATGCCCGATCCTGGAAAACCCTGATGATCGATGGCCACGTGAAATGACAAGTCCACATCGGACGTATTGCGGATCGAATAGTAGCTCCAATAGTAGAGCGGGGCTTGGCCCATGCTGACAAGATCAGTGGGATGCTGGTCGCCGGGGACCTGAATTGTGTGTTTGTCGTGATCAACGGGTGCCGCGATGCGATACGGAGCAAGATCGGTCACGCCGCTGTGGCTGTCGAGATTGAACACGTCCACTGCCCGGGCCGGAGCAGAGAAGATGCAAGCAGCCAGTATTATAAATGCTAAAACGCCTGCGACGAAATTGTAACGATGCAAGACCCTGTCTCCCGACGCCCCCGCGCCGTTGTGATTCTTATGTGATGCCATTGACCTTGGCGTATAGCACGTGATCTTCCCATGCGCCCGCAATTTTGATGTAGGACGAGGCCAGTCCCTCCTCGGCAAAACCGCAGGACTTGAGCAGCGCTCGCGAGGCCAGATTGCGCGGCAGGCAGGCGGCCTCAACCCGGTGAAGGTGCAAATCATTAAACGAATGGTTCACCATGAGGCCTACCGCTTCTTTCATGAAACCTTGGCGTTTGTAGGGTTGTCCAATCCAATAGCCCAGTGTGCCCGATTGCTGCACGCCACGGCGAATGTTGCCCAGGGTGATACCGCCCAGCAATTTGCCAGTTGCGGTTTCGGTAATAAAAAGGCTCAAGGCCTGCTCTGACTTAGCCCAGCTTTTGTAGGCGCGCAGACGCAGGCGGAAATTACGACGAGAGAATTCGGCATCTCCCCAAAGCGGCTCCCAGGGTTCGAGAAACTCGCGGCTTTCTTCTCGCAACGCAACCCAGGCCTGGAAATCTTCCATCATGGGGGGTCGCAAAACCACCCGCTTGCCGGTGAGCAGTGGGCCCTGCAAGATCAGACGAAAAGGTGGAAAGAGCTTCAAGCGCCGGAGAAACGCGCAGCGATGGCTTCGTGACCTTCAAGAGACGACAACTGGCCCACCGCGCTGAACGAAGGCTTTGCCGTTTTGAATATATGGGTGGCCAGATCGCGCACCTGGTCGACCGTCACGGCCTCGATTTTCTTGATCAAGGTGGCCATTTCCGGAATCTCGCCAAAGGCCATGAATTGCCTCGCAATCTGGTCGGCGCGAGATGATGCGCTTTCGAGATTCATCACAATTGAGGTTTTGAGCTGGGCCTTGGCGCGGTCAAGTTCCTTGTCGGTGATTTCATCAGCCATCGACATCATGACCTTTGCTGTCACTTCGATGAGTTCGGGCGTGTGATCCGGCGAGGTTGCAGCATAGACCCCAAGCTGACCCGTATCTTCGTAGGTCGTGCCGAAGGCGAAGACTGAATAACAGAGTCCCCGTTTTTCGCGCACTTCCTGAAACAGGCGCGAAGACATGCCACCGCCTAAGATGCTAGCGAGCACCTGCAATTGATAAACCCGCGGATCGCGGTAATTCGGGGCTGGAAACGAGACGACCAGATGGGTTTGGTCGAGCGGCTTTTGCTCGGTTTGAGATGTAGCGCCAAATTGCGGGGGGTGGCGCTGCGGGGCATGTCCTTGCGCAATGTGGCCAAAATGTTGTTCTGCGGCTGCGGCAAATGCCTTGTGGTCGACATTTCCGGCGGCACACACGACCATGCGCGAGGCCCAGTAATTGCGGTCGCGCCAGCCCAGCATTTGTTCGCGCGTCATGTTCTTCACATTTTCTTCTGTGCCAAGAATCGAGCGGCCCAGAGGATGATCGCCATAGGACGCCTGTTGGGCCAGTTCAAACACCAGATCATCGGGTTGGTCTTTGGCGGCAGCGATTTCTTGCAAGATCACATCGCGCTCACGTTCAAGCTCGGATTCATCCAAAGTTGACGAGGTGAAAATATCAGCCAGAATATCCATAGCCAGCGGCCAATCGGCTTTTAGGGTGCGGGCGAAATATGTAGTGGTTTCCATGCCGGTTGCGGCATTGATTTCGCCGCCGGCACTTTCGATTTCTTCGGCAATGTCCTGAGCCGAGCGGCGCTTGGTGCCTTTGAATGCCATGTGTTCAAGAAAATGGGCCACGCCATTTTCTTCCGCGCGCTCATCGCGGGCTCCCGCCTTTACCCAAATTCCCAACGCAACCGACTCGAGATGCGGCATATTGTGGGTTACGACATTCAGGCCGTTTCTCAGCCTGGTTATTTCAACTGACATATTGTCTCCCGTCAGCGCGTGCTGTGGAGGAGAATTTCTTCTTTCACGGCAGCCGCACTGTTGGGCAGTATCTTGAAACTTTCTTGCGCCTTCATCAAGTGGGATAGGCGAGAGGGTAAATGGGGGATTATCCCCGTTGCCTTTTCAACGGCCACGGGGAATTTGGCCGGATGGGCCGTGGCCAAGGTAATCATGGGCGAGGCGGTCTTGGTCTGGCGGGCCACGGCGTAGCCCACCGCCGTATGGGGATCCAGCAATTCACCGGATTCTTTGAGCGCCTGGGCCATCATGGTGGCAGTTTCGGCCTCCCCAATGGCACCTGAAATGAATTCCGAACGGATGGCATCCAGGGCGGGGGCCGCCAATGTGTAGGAGCCGGACTGGCCCAGGCTCGCCATCAGCCCGCGCACAATATCAGGCTTGCCGCCATTGGCCAGCCAGACCAGACGCTCGAAATTCGATGACACCTGAATGTCCATTGACGGGCTTTGGGTGGCATGAACCCCGGT
The DNA here is from genome assembly GCA_038231475.1 of Hyphomicrobiales bacterium. GTDB lineage: Bacteria > Pseudomonadota > Alphaproteobacteria > Rhizobiales > Aestuariivirgaceae > Aestuariivirga. The sequence goes on from JBBRLH010000010.1 coordinate 74,836, forward strand.
TGCGGTATAGCTGCCGGTCTTCAGAGTGCGGTCCAAGATGTCGTTGCTGTTGGTGGCGATGACCAGTTGATCAATGGGCAATCCCATGCGTTTGGCCACCAACCCTGCAAAAATATTGCCAAAATTGCCGGTGGGGACGGTGAAGCTGACCGCGCGTTCGGGGGCGCCCAGTTGCAAGGCCGCATAAAAATAATAGGGGATCTGCGCCATGATGCGCACCCAGTTGATGGAGTTGACACCTGCAAGGCTCACCTTGTCGCGGAAGGCCAGATCATTGAACAGGGCTTTGACGATGGCCTGGCAATCATCGAAATTACCCTCAAGCGCAATGTTGTGGACCGATGGCGAGGTAACCGTGGTCATCTGCCGACGCTGCACGTCCGACACCAGACCATGAGGATGGAGAATGAAGATGCTGGCATTTTTGGAGTGCTGGAAGGCTTCAATGGCAGCACCACCGGTATCGCCCGACGTGGCGCCCACAATGACCGCCCGTTTGCCCAGTCTTGCCAAGGACCAATCCATCATGCGGGCCAGAAGCTGCATGGCCACGTCCTTGAAGGCGATGGTAGGCCCATGGAACAGTTCGAGCAGATAGTGATTGGGTGCGATTTGCTTCAGAGGCGTGGTGGCGATGTGGTCGAAGGTGGCATAGGCCGCATCAACCATAGCCCGCAATTGCGTATCAGGAATGGAACCTGACGTATATTTTGAGCAGACGGCAAAGGCCACATCGGCATAGGGCTTGCCCCGCAACGCCTTGATTTCGGCAGCGGTAAACACCGGAAACGTCTCAGGCACATAAAGTCCGCCATCACGGGCGAGACCCGACAGCATGGCGCCTTCAAAATCAAGTTCCGGGGCCTGGCCACGGGTAGAGATATATTTCACTTTTAATGCTCCAATCAGGCAGGCCTCTTAGCGCCCCCTGTTCTGCAGCACAACAAGCCCTGCAACGCCCGCCAGTGCCGCCGCCAGCGCAAACCATGTAATGGCATAGGACAGGTGGTTGTTGGCAAGTTCAATTTGTGGGGGGATGGCCCAAGGTTCTGATTTCTCATCAGGGCTGGGCAATCGCTGTAAAATGAAGGGAGCGAGCTTGGCTCCGGTCGGCGCATTGGCAGCCTTCATCATGGCGGGAAGGTCCCACCAGATCCAGACATTGGCGATTGGGTCATTGTCATAGTCAAAGCTGCCCCTGCCCTTGTCGTGCTTTCGCAAAATGCCAATGACATCGGCGTCCACTACGGCTGGGGCGGCCGCATCATAAGCCAAGCCATCATCAACCAGAACGAAGTTTCCGTCAGTGGTAGTAAGTGGCCTTATCATTTCAAAAGCTGGCATGCCTTTGCGAGTGGAAATCTTGAGCAGGGTGTGCGCCGCATCGAATCTGCCCTTGGCTTCGACCTTTAGAAACTCAATGTCTTCGCCCTTCTCGGCTCGCGCCATGGCATCTGCCAAGCTGATCGCCGGTTCGTTGAAATGCTGCTGAAGCCTATTCAAGGCTTCCGCCTTTTCACCCATGCGAATGATTTGCCATGACCCCAACACGCAGAGAATGGCGATGCCTAGGCCTGCTGCCACGATCACGGGCCAGGATTTCATTTTTCGGTCCGGCCTTCACGGGCACCCGTCTGCCATTGCTGGCACAGGAACATGCCTTTGACCGGGCGCAACATAAGCATGGGAAGAATGATCAGAACGGGAATGGCGATGGCCACATGGACATACCAGGGCGGGCTATAAGCAATTTCAACGCCCAAGATTGAGCCCACGCCGAAGACGCAGGCAAAAAGCATGACGAACCAGGCCGCAGCGTCGCCTGAATCGGCAAAGGAATAAGACAGGCCACAAGACTTGCAGGATTTGGCGACCGTCAAATAACCATCAAACAACTTTCCCCTTCCACAGCGCGGGCATTTGCCTGCGATACCAGTTTTGACGGGTGAGAGCGGTGGATAATAGTTCTCGGTCATTCGAGTCTTTCAAAGAAAAGGCCGCGGACTTTCGTCTGCGGCCTCTTTCCAGAGGAAGTGTGTTTATTCGATGGGGATCACGCCGCCATGATTGCCCCAGATATAAATGGCGGCAAACAGGAACAGCCAGACCACGTCGACGAAGTGCCAATACCAGGCGGCAGCTTCAAAGCCGAAATGTTGCTTTGGCGTGAAGTCGCCCTTGATGGCGCGCACCAGGCAGATGAACAAGAAAATCGTGCCAATGATGACGTGGAAGCCATGGAAGCCCGTGGCCATAAAGAAAGTGGAGCCGTAAATATTGCCGCCATTGGCGTTGGAGAAGGCAAACATGGCATGGGCATATTCCCAGGCCTGAACGGCTGTGAAGAGCAGGCCCAGAACGACCGTCAGGATGAGGCCGTTGATCAGGCCTTTGCGGTCATTGTTGAGCAGAGCGTGATGCGCCCAAGTGACGGTGGTGCCCGAGGTCAGCAAGATCAATGTGTTGACCAGCGGCAGATGGAAGGGATCGAAAACGATTGTGCCCTTAGGTGGCCAGATGCCGCCGGTGGCCAAAACGCGCGATGCCAAGTTAGCTTCGCCCGCAAACAGCGACGCATCAAAGAAGGCCCAGAACCAAGCCACGAAGAACATGACTTCGGAGGCAATGAACAGCAACATGCCATAGCGCAGATGAAGGCCAACGACGGCCGTATGATCGCCAGCATTGGCTTCGCGCAGGACATCACGCCACCACATGAACATGGTGTAGAGGACGAGGAGGAAACCAATTGTCATGATGATCCACGTGCCACCATGCATCCAGGTTATGGCACCTACGGCCAGAATAAAGGCTGAAACCGCGCCAACAACAGGCCAAGGGCTTGGATCGACCAGATGGTAGTCATGATTTTTTGCATGGGCGTCGGCCATGGTTGCCTCCTCTTCAGTTCGTTTGCAGCGCTGCCTGCTTGGCCGTTCCGGGCAAAGCTTCAGCGGGATAGAATGTGTAGGACAGTGTAATTTCGTGAATGCCTTTGGCGTCGGCGTCTTTCAGAATTTCCGGGTCCACGAAATAGACGACGGGGAATTCTGTCGATTGACCGGGCTTCAAGGTCTGCCTGGTAAAGCAGAAGCACTGGATTTTATTGAAATAGGCACCAGCCTGTGGTGGCGTCACATTGAAGATGGCAGAGCCCGTGAGTTCTTTTGGGCCAAAATTGGTTGCATCAAAATAGGCCATGGCCTGTGCGCCGACCTTGATTGTCATTTCGGTTTGGCGGGGGTGGAAATTCCAGGTGAGGCTCGAGGATGTGTTGGCATCAAAGCGGATGATGATGTCTTGATTGGTGGCTTCATCAGGAGCCTTGCTGGCGCGCTGGGTAGTGCCGCCAAATCCCGTCGCCTGACAGAAGGCCTTGTAGAACGGCACTGCCGCGTAGGACGCACCCACCATGGCCACCACAACCGAGGCAGCCATCAAAGCAACACGCGTATTGCCGGAGTTTTTCATCACATCACCTTGTCTGTCACATGGGAGCCAAGGCGCACCAATGTGGTGACGAAGAAAATCACAACCAGCAGGGCAAGCCCGATTGCCATGATGAAAGCGCGGCGCTTGCGGCGCTTCATGTCTTCGGGCGAATAGGGGACTGGAGGAGGTGACTTGCCCATCAGAGCACAGCCGGAAATGCAGGAAGGTGAAGAAGTCTTTCGACAAGAATTAAAGCGAAGACGGCAAAGAGCCAGAAGATTGAAAAACCAAAGAGCCGTTTGGCAGCCGGGCCTTCGACCTCACGATAAACATCGTAAGCCTGCTTGACGAAAGCCAATGTCAAAGCGCCTGCACCTGCGGCATAAAGAACGCCTGCGGTTCCGGTCAGTGCGGGCAAGGCCACAGCGGGGATGCAGAGCAGCGTATAAATCAGAATCTGTTTGCGGGTTTCGGGCCGGCCATAAACATTAGGCAACATCGGAATGCCAGCCTTGGCATAGTCACCCTCGCGGAACAAAGCCAAGGCCCAGAAATGCGGGGGCGTCCACATGAAGATCAACAGGAACAGTGAGATTGATCCTAAATCTACGGTCTGCGTGACAGCAGCCCAGGCGACCATGGGCGGAAATGCGCCTGCAGCACCGCCGATCACAATGTTTTGCGGCGTGTGGCGTTTCAAGCCGATGGTATAAATAACGACGTAAAAGAAAATGGTGAAGGCCAGCAAGGCTGCTGATTGCCAGTTGACGAGAAGCCCCAGCATCAAAACCGAAAGTGCAGCAAGGCCCAAGCCAAAGCCCAAGGCTTCTTCCGGCGAAATTGCGCCACTCGGCACGGCGCGATTTTTTGTGCGGGTCATGACCGCGTCAATATCGGCATCATACCACATGTTGAGAGCGCCGGACGCACCTGCCCCCATGGCAATACAGAGGATGGTGACAAATCCCAGCCACGGATGGATATGGCCGGGTGCGGCCAACAAGCCGACAATCGCTGTGAAGACAACCAGCGACATCACACGGGGCTTCATGAGCGACCAATAGTCACCAGCAGTACCTTGGCCGCCTTGGACCAAAGCCTCACTGGTAAACTTTGTTTGCTCGATGCTCAAAATCCTGATCGCTTACTTGATGACTGGCAGAGTGTTGAACTGGTGGAATGGCGGGGGTGAAGACAGTGTCCATTCCAAAGTCGTGGCACCCACACCCCAAGGATTGTTGCCTGCAGGAACTTTCTTGGCATAGGCCGAGAACACACCATAAAGGAATACCAGTACACCAGCGCCCGAGAGATAGGAGCCAATTGACGACCAGTAATTCCAGCCCGCAAACTGCACCGGATAATCGATGTAGCGGCGTGGCATACCAGCAAGGCCGAGGAAATGCTGCGGGAAGAACACCAGGTTCACGGCAAAGAAGGTGAGCCAGAAGTGCACTTTGGCGATGGTTTCATTGTACATATAGCCGGTGATTTTCGGGAACCAGTAATACCAGCCCGCAAAGATCGCGAACACGGCACCCAAAGACAGCACATAGTGGAAATGCGCCACCACATAATAGCCATCTTGAAGATTGCGGTCGACACCAGCGTTGGCCAGAACCACGCCGGTCACACCACCCACAGTGAACAGGAAGATGAAACCGATGGCCCAGAGCATGGGCGGACGGAACTCAATCGAGCCACCCCACATGGTAGCAATCCATGAGAAGATCTTAACACCGGTTGGAACAGCGATGATCATGGTAGCAGCCACGAAATAGGCTTGCGTGTCAGCGTCCATGCCCACGGTATACATGTGATGCGCCCAGACCACGAAGCCCACGACGCCAATCGCCACCATGGCATAGGCCATGCCGAGATAACCAAAGACTGGCTTCTTGGAGAAGGTGGAGATGACCTGGCTGACGATACCAAAGCCGGGAAGAATGAGAATGTAGACTTCAGGATGGCCGAAGAACCAGAAGAGATGCTGGAACAGCAGCGGGTCGCCGCCCTTGGAGGCCACGAAGAACGAAGTTCCAAAGTTGCGGTCGGTGAGCAACATGGTGATGGCGCCAGCCAGAACTGGTAGTGCCAACAAAAGCAGGAACACGGTCACCAGCACCGACCAGACAAACAGCGGCATCTTGTGCAGCGTCATGCCGGGAGCGCGCATGTTGAAAATAGTGGTGATGAAGTTGATGGCACCCAAAATTGACGAGGCACCGGCCAAGTGAAGCGACAGAATGGCAAAGTCCATCGCGGGGCCAGGCTGGCCAGCGTTTCCGGACAAAGGCGGATAGATGGTCCAGCCGCCACCGACGCCGTGCATGCCTGAGGGGCCTTCCACAAACATTGAAATGATCAGCAATGAGAACGCGGGGATGAGCAGCCAAAACGAAATGTTATTCATGCGCGGGAATGCCATGTCGGGTGCACCGATCATCAGTGGCACAAACCAGTTGCCAAAACCGCCGATCATCGCGGGCATGACCATGAAGAAGATCATGATGAGGCCGTGGGCCGTCACAAAGGCATTGTACATCTGCTTGCCGTTGTCGAGTGCTGCATTTTCAGGAACACCATAAACCATCTGCGCCAGACCCTTGAAAATCTGGATGCCGGGTTCCTGCAATTCCATGCGCATCAGGATCGACAGGATGCCACCGATCACGCCCGCCATGATTGCGAACCACAGATACATCGTGCCGATGTCCTTGTGGTTGGTGGAATTCAGGTATCGGAGAATTCCGGTTGGGTGGTCGGCGTGCTCAGCGTGATCATGTGCCATGGTATGTAGCCTTTAAAATTAGTTGCCGCTTGCGACTTGCGCAGGCTCGGGGCGAATGGTTTTGAGAAACTGGTCAAGTTCGTCTTGCTTTGGCGACTTCAACTGCAGGTCGGCCCAAGCCTGGAACTTGTCGTCCGACACGGCCCAGACTTCAATTGGCATGAAGGCGTGTTCCTTGCCACAAAGTTCCGAGCATTGTCCGTTGTACACACCTTCCTTGGTGACCTGGAACCAGTCTTCGTTGAGACGTCCGGGGATGGCGTCAATTTTCACGCCGAAGGATGGGATGGTCCAAGAATGGATGATGCCTTCAGGATCGGCGGTGACAATGATCTTCACAACCTTGTTCACAGGCACAACCATCGGCACATCAGTGGCCAAGAGATATGTGCGGTTTTCAGCCTTGGCCTTGTCTTCGGGCAACAGATAAGAGGTGAATGAAACTTTTGCCGACTTGTCGTCATTCAACCCAAGGTCGGGATATTCGTAAGTCCAGTTCCATGAAGGATTGCCGATGATCTTCACCGTCATATCGCCCTTGGGAATATCACGCTCAAGATAGAGGAGGCGCAGCGACGGAATGGCAATGCCGACGAGAATCAGAACCGGGATCACCGTCCACAAGACTTCAATTGTCGTATTGTGCGTGGTCTTGGAGGGAACCGGATTGGCTTTGGCGTTGAACTTTATCATCACGTAGGCGAGCAACCCGGTCACAAATAGAACGATGAGTGTGATGATCGGCATTAGAATGTCGTTGTGGAACCAATGGATTGTTTCCTCAACCGGGGTCACTGCATCTTGCAGGCCCATTTGCCACTCAACTGGATGACCGGCTGCGGCCATGGCGAGGCCCGGGATCGTCAGAAGCGCCAGAGCGGCCAGAAGGCCCGCAAACTTCCAAGTCTTGTGATTCATTGCCTCAATTTCCTCAAACAGTCGAAACTTCAAGAGCTTGCAGCCCAAAGCGAGCTCCCACAGGAGCCCCGCCAGATGCGCGATTGTGAACCACATTATGGCATGAGCCGCAACCTTGGCAGGCGCGGCAAAACGTCATTGTGAATGCAAACCGGAATTTCGCCGCAATTGCGCGCAAAAGCCGGAAAACTCAATAAGAAAATGCGGTTGTTTTCGCAGATTCGTGGCGCTAAACGCCTGTCTCGACCAAATCAGGACCAAAGGGATTCCCGAACGTGACTTTCCGCCTCCTCAAAACCATTTTCGTTGCCGGCGTCATTGCCTGCGGATGTGCCAGCGTTGTTTTGGCACAAACAGCCACCCAACCCGCTTCACCGCCGCCTCCGGGTCTTGGCCCACGCGTGAACGCACCAGCAGGTGCACCGCCCCCTGGCGCACAACCTGCTCCTCCACCTGTTGAAAACATTGCCAAGCACGGCCAATGGCAAGTGCAATGCAGCCCGGCCCAGGGCGACCAGCCAAAGTCATGCGGGATGATTCAAGTTGAGAAAAACGACAAGACCCCTGCGATTGGCCTTTCGCTGATCATCAACCGGGTCAAGCAGGGTGACAAGGTTCAGGTGCTGATGCGCGCACTTGTTCCGATTGGTGTTTATTTGCCTACCGGCGTTGCCATGGAAATCGATGGTGCTGCCCTTGAAGGCCGGATGAACTTCACCCGCTGCAATCCCCAAGCCTGTGAAGCCTTTGGTGAAGCATCTGATCCAAGCCTGAAGAAATTCATGAAGGGCAAGACTGCAACGTTCTACATCTATGACCGCCCCGGCAACGGCTACCCCATCCTCTTCCCTCTGGAAGGCTTTGCAGAAGGCCTGGCTGACCTCGCCAAGATGTAATTTATCGCCAAATTGCAGATTTTGATCGGGCCGCACTGGTACGTTGCGGCCCTTTTCATTATCTAGGGGTATGGAAAAGCAAAACGATATCGAAATGTTGGGTGGCAATGCCGCCCTGTCACAGGTCGCCGAGACGCTGAAAAACGCGGATGACGGCGAGCTCTTCATTGAACGCAGCCAATCAGAAAGCCTGGTTTTTGACGACGGGCGATTGCGATCGGCCAGTTTTGACGAAAGCCAGGGCTTCGGCCTGCGCGCCGTCACGGGCGAAACCGCGGCCTATGCCCATTCAACACAACTGACGCCCGAGGCCTTGAAGCGCGCGGCAGAAACTTGCGTGTCTATTCTGGGCGCAAGCCGCCCAGCCAAGATTGATCTCTCGCCCGAAGCCGGCGCCAAGAAGCTTTATGGCGCGGACAATCCCGTCGAGGCGCAAGGCTTTGGCTCAAAGATCAACCTCCTCGAAGAGGCCGATGCCTTCACGCGCAGTCTTGATCCGCGCGTCAAGCAGGTTTCAGTTTCCATGGGGCTGAGTTGGCAGAAGGTCACAATTTTGCGCGGTGATGGATCAATCTATCATGACGTGCGACCGATGACGCGGTTTGGCATTTCCGCCGTGACGCGGGATAACAAAACCTCGGGCCAGGGCAATCACGGATTTGGCGGACGCGCCTCCCCCATGACCTATCTCACCGAGGCCAATTGGAAAGGATCAGCGCGCGAAGCGGTGCGCCAGGCTCTTGTTGCGTTGGAAGCCAGTGACGCACCCGCAGGCGAGATGGATGTTCTGCTGGGACCGGGCTGGCCTGGTATCTTGCTCCATGAAGCCATCGGCCATGGGTTGGAAGGGGATTTCAACCGCAAAGGCACATCGGCCTTTGCTGGTCTGATGGGCAGCCGCATTGCTTCTAAAGATGTGACTGTGGTTGATGACGGCACCATTCCTGACCGGCGTGGATCCATCACCATTGATGATGAAGGCACCAAGCCCAATTGCAATACCCTCATCGATAAGGGCATTCTTGTTGGCTTCATGCAAGACCGAATGAATGCGAGGCTTTCAGGCGTTGCGCCCACTGGCAATGGCCGCAGGCAATCCTTTGCCCATGTGCCCCTGCCCCGAATGACCAATACTTACATGCTCAATGGCAGTCGCCACCCCGATGAAATTCTGGCCTCGATGAAGAAGGGACTTTTTGCCAAGTCCTTCGGCGGGGGGCAAGTTGACATCACCTCTGGTAAATTCGTCTTCACGTGCACGGAAGCCTATATGATCGAGGACGGCAAAATCGGGAAACCGGTAAAGGGCGCCATTCTAATTGGTGCCGGCGCTGAGGCCCTGAAACGCATTGCCATGGTTGGCAACGACATGGCTTTAGACCCTGGCATTGGCACCTGCGGCAAGGCCGGACAGGGTGTGCCTGTCGGCGTTGGCCAACCCAGTCTGCGTATCAACGCTTTGACAGTAGGTGGCACAGCAACCTGATGAGCCTTCCGCGCCTTGTCATCTTTGATATGGATGACGTGCTTTGTCACTATCAAGTGGGGCGACGGTTACGTGAACTTGCAAGGTTGGCAGAAACCACCGCCCGCGATGTGAGGAGCGCGCTCTGGGACTCGGGCTTCGAAGAACTCGCTGATGCGGGGGGCTATGCCGACCCTGTACTTTATCTGCGCGAATTTGGCGAAAGGCTGGGTTATCCCATCACCGTGGAGGAATGGGTGACCGCCCGACGCATGGCGATGATTCCCGCAACAGATGTTCTCCAGCTGGCCAGCAAGATTGGCAGGCAGGCCGAATTGGCAATTTATACCAACAACGGCCCGCTGGTGAAAAGCCACATGGATACGCTTTTTCCAGAGGCCGCTGCGGTTTTCAAACATCGCTATTGCTCGTTTGAGTTCGGGACAAAAAAACCAGACCCGGAAAGTTTCACCCGGCTGGTGAAGGCCTTGGGCCACCGCCCGGAAGACTGCTGGTTCATCGACGACAAGAAATCCAATGTGCAGGGTGCCTTGATGGCGGGGCTGCAGGCGCATCGCTTTGTAGATTTTGCGGGACTGCTCTATGAAGCTCGCAAAATGGGATTCGAATTATGAGTAAACCTCTGGCGGGTGCCGACAGGCAGGCGCGGTTCCTGCAAGGCTCAATCATGCGCCATGTCGTGGTGATGACCTTGACAAGCGCTATCGGGCTCATGGCGGTGTTTCTGGTTGATCTGGCGGATTTGTTTTATCTGGCGCGGTTGGGCAACACCGACATTACTGCTGCCATTGGTTTTGCCGGAACCCTGGATTTTACCAATCTCTCACTCAGTATCGGCACGGGCATTGCGGCTGCGGCTCTTGTCGCCCGCAACATGGGAGCCGGGCAGCCGGAACGGGCCCGTGATTTTGCCACTAACGCGCTGGTGTTCACGCTCATTGTCTCGAGCGTCTACACAATTTTGGTGGCGATTTTCATTCAGCCTATTTTGGGGATGCTGGGGGCTTCTGGAGAAGTCTTGTATCAAGCCAAGATTTTTACGTGGACACTGTCGCCGGGCTTTATTTCGCTGGCCTGTGCCTTGTCGTGTTCCTTCAGCCTGCGCGGGCTTGGTGATGCCAAACGGGCGATGTACATCACGCTCACAGCCGCTATCACAACGCTCATTCTTGATCCCATTTTCATCTTCGGATTTCACTGGGGCATTCAGGGGGCGGCTGCGGCAAATTCAATTGCAGGTATTCTGGCGGCTGTGCAGGGCCTTAACGGGCTGGCGCGCACCCATAAATTCCTGAAGCCATTTTCCTAGATGGGTTTCCGGCGCGATTTTCCTGCCATATGGCAAATTGCCTTGCCTGCGGTGCTCACGCAATTGGCCACGCCCTTTGCCGTGGCCTATTCAACTTACGTGGTCGCGACCTATGGCAATGATGCAGTTACGGCCTCAACGATTATTGGACGATTGGTGCCGGTGGCCTTTGGCGTGGTGTTTTCGCTGTCAGGTGCAGTCGGCCCGATCATCGGGCAGAATTTCGGATCCCAGAACTTCGACCGCGTGGTGCAGACCTTGCGCGACGGGATAAGATTTGCACTGGCCTATACGTTGGTGACGTCGCTCATCCTGTTTCTGCTTCGCGACGAGGTGGCACAGATTTTCAATGCCACGCCACGCGCCGCCGAACTGGTGATCTTCTTTTGCAGCTGGATCGCGGTATCATGGGCCTTCGCTGGCATGCAATTTGTGGCAAGTGCCGCCTTCAACAATTTGGGACGCCCTGCCCTTTCAACTTGGCTCAACTGGGGCAAGGCCACTGTGGGCACAATACCCTTTGCGCTGGTGGGTGCGGCCTATGCGGGGCCGGAAGGCATTATGGTCGGCATGGCAATCGGCTCTGTGCTGTTTGGCCTCGCCTCAACCTTGATGGCGTTCAATCTGGTCAACGGCTTGAGACGGACCGCAGAGGTCTCAGCGCGACCAGTGGAAGCTTGATTCAAGCCGACGAACAACATTACGCCAAAGCTGGGCCAAAAGACCGCCGCCGGGAAGTTCGCCCATCTGCTGGGCCTGGTGCATGGTAAAATCGCGCATAATCATCTCCATTAACGTTTGATTAGTATTTGTGATCAGTTGATGAGCTTTGATCGCATTTTCGTATTGATTAATCCAACGAATGTATTTTATGGTACCCATCAATAGTTGTTATGTATGGAGACGGCCATGATACCCAACCTTGATGTCGATCAGTTGAAGACGTTTCTGGCCATTGCTGACAGCGGCAATTTCACCAGAGCCGCCAGCGATGTGAACAAGACGCAGTCGGCGGTTTCCATGCAGATGAAGCGGCTTGAAGAGTCGCTGGGCCGGCCACTTTTTGCGCGTGATGGCCGCAACAGCCGGCTCACCAATGACGGCGAGCGCTTGATTGAATATGCAAGACGCATGGCGGCCTTGAATGACGAGGCGGTTTCGGCGTTCACGGAACCTGAAATCACCGGGACCGTGCGCTTTGGGACGCCGGACGACTACGCCGATCTGTTCCTTCCTGAAATTCTGGCGCGCTTTCACCGCACCCATCCTTCGGTCAATATGGATGTGGAGTGTTTCCAGTCAGCGGTTCTGGCGGGGCATATCCGCAAGGGCGAACTCGATCTTGCTGTCGTGACTTTCAACGGCGGAGACATTGACGGGGAACCACTGCTCAGTGCGGAACTCGTGTGGGTCACTTCTCCGCGGCATCAAACCCACGCCATGGACAACCTTCCCATTGCCGCCTCTGGTGCCACATGCGGCTGGCGGAGACTTGCCGAACAGAAACTGGAAGATCATGGCCGCAGCTACCGCGTTGCCTATACGAGCCCCAATTTCTCAACCATCTGTGCTGTTGTCATGCAGGGCCTTGCCGTGGCGGCCATGCCGCGCATTTGTGTGAAGCCCGGTATGCGCATCCTGACCGAAGCTGAGGGTTTCCCGCCGCTTGGTGCGTTTGATATTGGCCTCATTCAAAAGTCTGGAAAGGCCAGCCCAGCTGCCAAGGCCTTGGCTGAACACATCCGCGAGGGTCTTGGCACGACAAGCAGATTGGTTGCCGCCTGATCAATAGGCGCTGGCTGTAAACACCTTGGAAATATCGCTGTTCCATTCGCGGTGATAACGCTCAAGCAGCTCATCAGCTGCCGTCTTGCCAGTCTCGGCTTCATGATCGAGCACATCAAGGAAGGCTTCTTCTCCAGCCCCACGCGCCTTTAAGCCACGATGGGCAATCGCTAAGACATCCTTGGCTACATCCTGCAATTTGCGGCCCATGAATTCTGCTTTAAGACCAAGTTTTGGGACATCATCGCGCAGCTTCTGGCGCTGTTCGGCAGTTGAATTTTTCACCAAGTCAAAGGCCGCATCAAGCGCACTCTGGTCATAGAGCAGGCCTGCCCAAAGCGCCGGTTGGGCGCAAAGCTTGTTGGCCAAGCCTGAATCGGAGCCTCGCATTTCAAGATATTTCTTCAAACGTACTTCGGGGAAAATCGTCGTGAGGTGATCGGCCCAATCTTTCATCGTGGGAATTTCGCCGGGCAATTGCGGCAGTCTTCCGGCCAGATAATTGCGGAAGGATTCGCCTGCCGTATTCAAGAACTTGCCATTACGCAGAATGAAATACATGGGCACGTCGAGCGCGTAGTCCACATAGCGTTCAAAGCCAAAACCCTCGTCAAAGACAAAGGGCAACATGCCTGCGCGCGCATTGTCCGTATCGGTCCACACATGCGAGCGATAGGACAAATAGCCATTGGGCTTGCCTTCGAGAAATGGCGAATTGGCAAAAAGGGCTGTGGCCAAGGGTTGCAGCGCGACTGACACACGCAATTTTTGCACCATGTCGACTTCGGAGGCGTAGTCGAGGTTCACCTGCACGGTACACGTGCGGAACATCATGTCGCGGCCCATGGTGCCAACCTTGTCCATATAGGGCGCCATGATGTTGTAGCGGCCCTTGGGCATCACTGGCGTTTCAGCTCTCGTCCAAACTGGGCTTGCACCCAGCCCCAGAAAACCAATGCCCAACTCATCGCCGACGATTTTCACCTGGCGCAAATGCTCGGAAATCTCAACACATGTTTCACTCACCGTTTTGAGCGGAACACCAGAGAGTTCAAATTGGCCGCCTGGCTCCAGCGAGATATTGGCCATGGAGTTCGGATCGCTGAGCGCAATGATCTTGTCGCCTTCAAGCACAGGCTCCCAGCCAAAGCGCGTCAGGCCTTCAAGCAAGGCCTTGATTGAGCTCGCACCGTCATAGGGAACAGGTTTGAGCGAATTTTTGAGGAAGGCAAACTTCTCGTGTTCGGTGCCAATGCGCCAATCGGCCTTGGGTTTGAAACCTTCGGCAAAATAATTCACAAGCTGTGCGCGCTTTTCGATAGGGGTGCGCCCGGCTTCAGTTTCCGGTGTTGGTCCGCTCAAAGTTCAGTCCTCCCAAGGGCTTCCATCTAGGCAATCGCAATGTCAGCGGCAAGACATGAATGAAACATCTGTCATTACAATTCAGCGTGCCTGCCAGTCGCCTATTGTGGCTTGCACGAGGGCGAGGGCTGCCACGGCGGCTGTATCAGCCCGCATGATTCGTGGGCCTAAGCTGATCGAGGCGACCTGGGGCATGGATTTGAGGCTGGCGCGCTCCTCATCGGTAAAGCCGCCTTCTGGGCCCACAAATACGGCTGCGGGCGGCTTTAAGGAAGACAATGCCTTTCGGGGATCTGCACTTGTTGCCGTTTCATCACAAAAAATGATGGCTCGGTTTGGGTCCCAGGATTTGAGCAGGGCCACAAAGGTCTTGGGTTCCAGAACTTCGGGCACGAAGACGAGATTGCACTGTTCCGCCGCCTCAATCACATTTGCGCGCATGCGGTCGAGGTTGACGCGTTCGGCAATGGTGCGGGCAGTGATCATGGGTTGCAGACGCCGCGCGCCCAGTTCGGTGGCCTTTTGCACCAGATAATCGAGGCGCTGATGCTTCAATGGGGCAAAGACATAATCAATATCAGGGGGCGGCAGAACCGCATGGACCTGACGCTCGCAACGCAAACTGACCGACTTTTTGGCAACCGTGGTGATATAGGCCAGCACTTCGCCGCTTTCATTGTTGAACAGGCTTACCGCATCGCCGGGGCTCAGGCGCAAAACATGGGCCAGATAATGCGATTGCTCAGGCCCTAGACTCAGCTCAGTGCCATCAGCCAGGGTCTGATCGACATGCAAACGGGGTGTGGTTTTTGCCATTTTGCTCGTGTAACACGCAGGCCATGATGAATGCCAGCCGCAAAGCCGCTGAAATAGCCGACGCCAAGCGTGGCAGCTTCGTTGAAAACCTGCCGCCCGGTCTGGTGCCCTTTGCCCAAATGATGCGGCTTGACCGTCCCATTGGCTGGTGGCTGTTGTTGTTGCCGTGCTGGTGGAGCCTGCTTCTGGCGCAATTGGCCAATGGCGACCATTTCCCTGATCTTTGGAAGGGCTTTTTGTTTTTGGCCGGGGCCATCGTGATGCGCGCAGCGGGCTGCATTGTGAATGATCTCGCGGACCGTGACATCGATGCCAAGGTTGAGCGCACGCGTAACCGGCCTTTGGCTTCCGGGCAAGTCTCGGTGAAAGCTGCAGTGGCGGTGCTCGCAATGTTGCTGGCGATTGGCTTTGCCATCTTGTTACAGTTCAATCGCTTTACGGTCGAAATTGGCATGGCCTCGCTCTTGATCGTGGCGATTTATCCTCTGATGAAACGTGTCACCTATTATCCGCAATTTGTTCTGGGGCTGGCTTTCAACTGGGGTGCACTTGTGGGCTGGACGGCCATTCGCGGCGCAATCGAGTGGCCAGCTGTCCTGCTCTATGTGGGCGGCATTTCTTGGACCATGGCCTATGACACGATCTATGCCCATCAAGACAAAGAGGATGATGCGGTTGTGGGGGTAAAATCGACCGCGCTCAAATTCGGGGACAGCAGCATTTATTGGTTGGCCGGATTTTTTGCCATTGCGCTGAATTTGATTGATTTCGCCCTGTGGCAGGTCAAAGCACCCTGGCCCGCCCATGCCGGGGTCTTTGCCGCAGCTCTTCAGGCGCTGTGGCAACTCAAGCGCTTTGACGGAAATGATTCCGAGCGCTGCTTGAAACTGTTCCGCAGCAATCGCATCTTTGGGCTTCTAATTGTATTCGGATTATTGATCGGATTGATGTTGCAATGAATGATGAACTTTTGAACTTGGCGCAGATGGCCGTCGACAAGGCGATCAAGCTCGGGGCCACGGCGGCTGATGCCATCGTCGCTGATGGCAGCAGCACTTCGGTGTCGGTGCGCCAAGGCAAGATCGAAGAGGTCGGCCGCTCTGAATCACGCGACATCGGCATCCGAGTTTTTGCCGGGCAGTCGAGCGCCATCATCGCAGGCAGCGTTCTGACGCCCGAGGCCATCGGCAAACTGGCCGAGCGCGCTCTAGCCATGGCCAAGCTTGCGCCTGCGGATCCTTATTCTGGAATTGCCGACCCCTCGCAACTCGCTACCCAGATTATTGATCTTGATATGGTTGGCGATGAGACGCCCTCTCCGCTTAAGCTTCAGGAATTGGCTTTTGCTGCCGAAGCTGCAGCCTTGGCAGTGCCAGGCGTCAGCAAGAGCAATGGTGCTGGCTCGTCGGCCTCATCGAGTTTCATTGCCTTGGCTGCCTCTAATGGCTTTGCACAGTCTTATCGCCGCACCGGATTTGGCTTTTCGGCCTCGGTGATTGCTGGCGAAACCACGTCGATGGAACGCGATTACGATGGCACATCGGCCTTGCATTTCGGCGATCTGGAAACGCCGGAAAAGATTGGCCAATCCGCAGGCGAACGCGCCGTCAAGCGGTTGAATCCGCGCAAGATCGCGTCACAAACTGTGCCGGTGATTTTTGACCGGCGCGTGTCCTCGAGCCTGATTGGCCATCTCGCAGGTGGGATTAATGGCGCTTCGATTGCGCGCGATGTGAGCTTTCTCAAAGATGACATGGGCAAGGCGCTGTTCAAACCCGGCATCACCATTGTCGATGATCCCTTGCGACTTCGCGGTCCGGCCTCGCGCAGTTTTGACGGTGAGGGGCTTGCCACATCACGGCGCAATCTGATCGACAAGGGCGTGCTCACCAGCTGGGTTCTTGATCTTCGGTCGGCCCGGCAATTGGGGTTGGCCCCCACGGGAAGCGGTGCCCGGGGCCTCGGCTCGCAGCCAGGGCCTTCGACCACCAATCTTCATATGGAGCCGGGTGCGCGTTCGCCTGAAGAGATGATGCGTGACATTGGCACGGGATTACTGGTGGTGGAGTTCATCGGCTCAAGCATCAACAGCTCAACGGGAGATTACAGCCGCGGCGCCACAGGCTTCTGGATCGAGAATGGCGAAATCCAATATCCGGTGAGCGAAATCACGATTGCTGGAAATCTCAAGACCATGTTTGCGTCGCTTGAGGCTGCCGATGATCTGATCTTCAAAGGTTCGGTGAACGCGCCGTCCTGCCTCATTGAAAGCATGACGATTGCTGGACGCTGAACTTCTAATCACTGTTATTCGGCAAGCGGGCGACGTGGCCTTGGCGATGCACGCCAAAGGCTTTGAGATAGAGCACAAGCCCGATGGTTCCAAAGTCACCAGCGTTGATCTTGCCGTTGACAGGTTTCTGCACGAAGCCTTGCTTTTGCCAAGGCCTGACTATGGCTGGCTTTCCGAGGAGCAGCCTGATGATGGGTCACGTCTCGCAACCAAAAAATTCTTCGTGGTTGATCCCATTGACGGAACCAGCGCCTTTGCCAGCGGGGCCGAGCATTGGTGCGTGGCGGCAGGAATAGTGGACGATTCAGGCGTTGCCACTTGCGCGCTTTATCAACCGCGCAAGGGCCGTTTGTTTCATGCCGCGCGTGGTGAAGGTTCGTGGTGCAATGGTACAAGACTCTCCTGCCCAGATGGCGACACGCTTCAAGGTGCGAGGTTACTTTCAACCGGGCGCACGCGTCACGCATTCGAGCCTATGGTGCCAGCGCGAACCACGTCGCTCCCCCTTCTGATGCGTTTTGCAGCGCTGGCCGCCAATGAAAGTGACATTGCCCTGTCACTTGGGCCTCGCAATGATTGGGATATTGCGCCGGGCGTTCTTCTGGTGCAGGAAGCTGGCGGTCTTGCAACGCAGGGAAACGGCACGCCGTTTGACTTCAAATCGCCTGTGGCCAAGCAGAATGGGATTTTGGTTGCAGGACCCAGGCGGCATCGCTTGGCCCTTGGGCTTTTGGAGGCATCATGAGTGCTAAGAAGAAACTTCAAGACGGCGAACAACTCATTCATCTGGTTTTCGGCGGCGAGCTTGGCGATGTGAGCACTGTCACATTCAAGGATTTGGCCAAGCTTGATGTGGTTGGGTTTTACCCCAATTATGCCAGCGCTCACGAGGCCTGGCAGGGCAAGGCGCGCGAGACCATCGACAACGCCCAAATGCGCTATTTTATCGTGCATTTGCATCGACTGCTGGACCCCACCACAACAGAATAGCCAGAGACTGTTGAAATTGCTGTCAGGCTTCGCTATGGCGATGCTTCAAGGCCGCCATAGCTCAGTTGGTTAGAGCGCTAGATTGTGGATCTAGAGGTCCCCCGTTCGAGCCGGGGTGGCGGTACCATCCCCCGAAAAGCCCCAAAATGTCGCGCTGCGCCCGTGTTTGGCGCTGTCGATATCGTTAATGAATGGTGGACGAAACCCGTAAAACTTGACAAAGTCCGGTTCGGGAGAGACCAGTTAATTGGCGTATCAGTCACCAAAATTGTTGAGCCTGGAAGACCTGCGGCAGTCTGAGGATGCGGCGTGGTTGTGGGATGGCAAGCGCGGGCGATTGGTGTGGGCCAATCCTCCCGGCATCAAAGCTTTTGGCGGGGCTTCGGTTTTCGACCTGATCGACCGTCCCTTTGATGCGAGCGAGCCCGCCTTGCAGGTCATCGCCGAACTGGTGAGCAGTCTGACACGCGGCGAGGCCAAGCCTTGCGAATTGCAGTTCCCATCGCTGGGTGAAGAGGCCAATTTCTCATGTCAGGCCACGCTGCATGCCTTGGCGGATGGCCGCGATGGCGTTCTGGTGATTTGCCCCAAGCCGCAGGTGATCATAACTGAAGCCGGATTTTCTGCCTTCCATGAAATGCCGGTCGCTGCTGTCTATTTCAACCGCGCAGGGGAATTCGGCCAAGCCAATCTGGCCGCTTCGCAGATTTTCAATGCCAAGTCTCATGGTAGCTTTAACCGATTGCTTTTAGATCAAGGCCGCGCGGTCTCGCTTCTGCAGAGATTGGAAGCCACGCCGCTGGTGAGCTCTGTTGAAGAAATTTCAGGCCTGACCGGAAAGCGCGATGCGCGCCTGACGTTGCGACGGCTGTCTGATGCCAAGGGCCCTTACGGCCTTCTGGTTCTGGATGATATCACCGAGCGACGCCAGATGGAGCGCAGTCTTGCCGGCGGATCAATACTGCCGCCTGCTCCGATCATCGATGAGCGCGCTGCTTTTGAGGCAGTCGGCAAGGCAGTGAATGCCGCTGTGAATGAAGCTTCGAATACATTCGTCTCCGCAAAGCCCAAGGCTCCCACACCGCTCAAGCCTCTTGAAGCAACGCCCAGAAAGCACCCGGCCCTGGACGTACCGCCCAAGGTCAGGGCCATGTTTGACCGCAAGGATGAAGCTTTCGCCATCATCCAAAATGGTCAACCCGTATTTGCGTCGCTGGGGCTGATGTCGTTGCTCAAGCATACCAGTATGCCGGAGCTCTCCGGCGACAACCTGTTCTGGGATAGGCTGCTGGCGGTTAAAATGCCGGTCAATCATCTTGAGGTGGCCACCGCCGAAGGCGAATTCATTTTAATTGATGTGAAGCCGTGCAAGATTCCCTGGCGCGGTGGCGAGGCTTTGCAATATGTGTGCAAGCTCGCCAAACCGGCAATTGCCGCAAAGCCAGTGGTGCAGCAGGCTGTCGTCGAAACTGCTCCGGTGGAGATGGTGGTGGCCGACAGCGAACCACAGCTTCTGGCCAAGACGCCGATCAATGATAGTGCAGGAGAAGAGCTGAAATCCATTCTTGATATTGCCTCAGATGGAATCATCACGCTTGATGCCACCGGCAATATCCTGACTTTCTCGGCAGGTGCCGAGGCCATTTTCGGCTACCGCATCGCCGAAGTTCTGGGAAAGCCTCTGGCTAGCTTGATGAGCCCTGAAAGCGCTTCAGATCTTGCCAATTACCTCACGGGACTGGAAGGCCCGGGCCTTGGCAATGTATTCAATCATGGCCGCGACATGATCGCCATCGTCAAGCAGGGCGGTACTATTCCGCTGTTCATGACGGTGGGCAAATTGCAATCAGCCAAATCCAAAGCCGCATTCTGCGCGGTCGTGCGCGATCTTACGCCGTGGAAGAAGCGCGAAAAAGAATTGCAGGATGGCAAATCGCGCGCCGAAATGGCGAGCTTCCAGAAATCCGAATTCCTCGCCCATATCTCGCATGAGATGAGAACACCGCTCAACGCAATTCTAGGATTTTCCGACCTGATGAAGAGCGGGCAGTATGGCGACATCAAGAATGACCGCTACCGTGGCTATGTCGGCGACATCTTTACCAGCGGCACGCACTTGTTGAATTTGGTGAATGACCTTCTGGACCTGTCCAAAGTCGAAGCCGGAAAGCTCGAACTGAATTTCACGGCTGTTACTCTTGCTGACGTGGTTGACCATGCCTGCAACATTCTGCACGAGCAGGCCACGCGGGCGCGCGTGGTTGTGCGAAAATCACTGCCCACAAATTTGCCACGGATCGTTGCTGATCTGCGGGCCATGCGCCAGATCACCATCAATCTCCTTTCTAATGCCATCAAGTTCACCGATCCCGGTGGACAAGTGATTATCTCAGCTGAAGTGTCGGCCCAGGGCGAGTTGGCCTTGCGCATGAAAGACACCGGCATTGGCATGAGTGCAGATCAGGTTCGCGATGCCCTGTTACCCTTCAAGCGGGTGGAAACCACGGGCCGTGACCGGCAAGGCACTGGCCTTGGCCTGCCCTTGACCAAGGCTTTGGTTGAGGCCAATCGGGCCAAGTTTGGCATTTCCTCGGAACCAGGTCAGGGCACGCTGGCTGAAATCATTTTCCCGACGACGCGCGTTCTTGCTGAATAAATTCAAACGTAAATCAAACCTGATTGCGGGCGGCATTCTTATGCTTCTGGCTCTTGGCTATTTTGTCCTGCCAGGGGTGCTCGCCCAGCGTTTTGCCGCCGCGATGAACACAATGTCGGGGTTGGCTTTTACCACGCAATCTTCGCGACTTGAGTTTGCGCCACCTGGCCTTGTGTTCGACCAAGCCAAGCTCAGCAACAAGGCGGGCCAGATTTTGCTGGAGGCTGAGACCCTGCATGTGCCGTTTTCAGCCCTGACCAGCGGGTCGGGCGCTGCCATCAGATGTGAGAATGCGGCATTGCATGGCTATGCCGCTGATGGCCGCGAGCATTTCTCAGTGGCCAAGATTTTTGGATCAAGCACGCTGGATAGTGATGGGTCTCTCGCAGTGTCAGGCTCTGGCGATATCGGTAAGGTGCATGTCATCGCGGAAGCCACATTGACATCTTTGGCGCGTGCCTTGAGCGAAGGCTCGCCCATCGATTTCAACCTGATTTCAAATGCCGCCAAGGTCAGCTATTCCGGCAGGCTGAAATTGAATGAAGGATTTGACGTGGCCGGGACCATGAGTCTCGAAACGGCGGATGCGCGCGCGTTTTTCAGCGCCGTCGGCCCGGGTTTGTCGGTTCTCCAACAAGGCTGGCCATTGAATTTCACGGCAGCCGTTGAAACCAAGGATGACATGCTCTCCTTCAGCAACATTGAGGGACATTTGGGCGGCATGAAGGGATTGGGAAACGCCACATATTCCGCACCCGGCGGCAGGCCAAAATTGACGTTAGATCTCGGCATGGACGTGGTTGACTTGAGTCTTTTTGGTTTGGGTTCGCCGTCGCGCGAAGGGCCATGGCGCGAGACGCCCTTTGACCTTGCTGGTCTTGATTCACTCGATGCCATTTGGCACATTTCCAGCAATGCGTTGCGCATTGGCAAGACTGAAGTGGGGCCGGGCGAGTTGGATGGCAGCCTCAAGGACCGCATTCTGGAAGCCGGTTACACCACCAAGGACGCGCAAGAATTCAGTGCCCATTTCAGCGTGGATGGTCAGGGTTTTCAACCGGCGCTGGAGGCCTCTCTTGCCGCAGCAAAGCTCGATGGAAAGTCAGCGCTCGCCAGCTTCACAGGGTTCGACTGGCTCGCCGGAATGACATCGGTCTCAGCAAAGCTTTCAACCTCTGGCGACTCACCCGCTGCTATGATTTCGAAACTCGCGGGCACCTTAGATGTCCAACTTACGCAAGGACAAATCAGCGGTGTTGAAGCGGCGAGCCTGCTTCAAGCAGCAATGGTTGAGC
Organism: Hyphomicrobiales bacterium; assembly: GCA_038231475.1. Taxonomy (GTDB): domain Bacteria; phylum Pseudomonadota; class Alphaproteobacteria; order Rhizobiales; family Aestuariivirgaceae; genus Aestuariivirga. The sequence continues at coordinate 96,865 of JBBRLH010000010.1, forward strand.
CTGTTGATGGCTGGAATGGCGGCGTGACAGAAAATGTTGAAGCGCAAGTCAGTTTTATCTTCGGTGATGGCATCGGCACAGTTCAGCAGGGGAGTTTCACTGCGCCAAATGTATCAGGGAAATTGAGTGGCGATGTTGACCTGTTGCGGCAGGCCCTTGAGATGAAGATTTTGCCGAACTTTGCCAATGGCACTAAAACCACCGTGACGATTGTGGCCGACGGGCCTTGGGACGCGCCTAAATTCCTGGCCGACAAATCACCTTGAGAAGCAGCTGCTAAAGCGGCATTCTTGTTCGATGATCAAAGTTCAAGCAGAGCCATTTGACGTGGGCGCTGAATATCAGGCTCTGAAAGCCCAACGCCGCGACATCGGTGGCTTTGCGATGTTTGTCGGCAGTGTTCGCGATATTTCGGGGAGTGCCGCTGTTTCTGCGATGACGCTGGAACATTATCCAGGCATGACAGAAGCTGCGCTGGCTGAGATTGAGAACCAAGCGCGAACGCGATGGACCCTCGCCGACGTCTTGATCATTCACCGCTATGGAAGGCTGGTTCCGGGTGATGATATTGTTTTGGTGGTCACCGCAGCAGCGCATCGTGGCGATGCTTTTGCAGCGTGTGAATTTCTGATGGACTATCTCAAGACTTCAGCACCCTTTTGGAAGCTGGAAGAGGATGGCGACACCAAGCGCTGGGTCGAGGCCAAATCTTCTGACGACGACGCGGCTGCAAGATGGAAAAAACGCTGAAAAGCGATGGTGCTGCCAGAGAGGATCGAACTCTCGACCTCTCCCTTACCAAGATGTCGCTCTACTAATACCTACATCTTTACAATGGGTTGTATCCTACAACAGACATTGTAATGTTACCGTCATAACAATTGGAGGCGGTAACATGACTTATTCTCAATTAAAAACTCGTCGAGTCGCAATTTATGCCCGTGTTTCCACAGCAAAGCAGACTGTTGAAAATCAGCTTCAGGAACTGAGAGTAGTAGCTGAACGGAATGGCTGGCACGTCATTGCCGAGCTATCAGATAGCGGCATTAGCGGATCAAAGGGTAGAGACCAAAGACCAGCATTTGATGAGCTCCTGAAGCGAGCCACTCGCCGCGATTTTGATCTGATCATGGTCTGGGCAATTGATCGTCTTGGTCGTTCGATTCAACACCTTGTTAGCTTCATGAATGATATCCAAAGTTTGAATGTGGACCTCTATGTCCACCAGCAAGCAATTGATACTACCACCCCATCGGGACGAATGACATTCAGCATTTTCTCAGCGCTTGGGGAATATGAACGCGAACTCATGCGTGAAAGAATAATGGCTGGACAGCGAAGAGCACGCAGTCAGGGTGTGAAGATCGGTAGACCATCGAAGATGAACGAGGCGGTTAGAACTTCGGTTCGGCTCTTGCGCGGAAACGGCATGGCAATCCGTGAAATTTCAAAGCGACTAGAAATTGGAGTTGGCACGGTCTACTCGGCTCTCAAAGCAGCCTAGAACTAGTTCCTGTAATCTCGTGCTATTCATTTGCTAAGGAACTAGCGATTAAAAATACGAATGAATGCGAAACCAGCCAATAAAGTCAGGGAACCCAACAGAAATGCTCGATGAGTTAAAAATACGAAGACCCACTGAAGAAGAGCTCGCGCCGCCTATTGGCTTTTTTCTCTATGGCGACTCTTATTGGTCAAGTGCTCGTATACTCGACAGACTTCAACTCAAAATTACACATTCGACCGCTCCAATCTACTTTCTGTATCACCAAGCATTAGAGCTCTACTTTAAGTCTTACCTGCGTCTACACGATCAAACAATCTCAGAAATAAAAGGACACAAGATTCTACCACTGTCGCGTAAAGCAGAAAAATTCGGCTTGAAGTTTGAAGCACTGGGTAATCCCCCCATTTTTAATGGGACTTGATTGTAGAACTCACGCGGCCAATTGTTGTTTCAGTTTCTGAGCGGGTGTTATGCCGCCAAGCCCCATGTTGGGACGGTCGTTGTTGTAAGTCCATAGCCAGTCTGTGGCGT
>JBBRLH010000011.1:0-82633 GCA_038231475.1 Hyphomicrobiales bacterium
CCCATGCCGCCCTCAACTTGGCGCAGCACGCCCATGATCTGGGCTTCGGTAAATCTACTCTTCCTCATAAGAATCTCCTCGTTCTCCATTCCGAGAAAATTCTACTTTCAATGACCCTTAGTCTAGGGGAGGATTACCACTGGAGTTAGATATTTTCAAATTGCTGGATAGTTCGGATGTCGTAACGACGTCCCGATATCTAAAGGTTGGGATTTATCATAGACCGACTATTGTAGGGATTGAGAGAGCCTGCGGGATCTTACGAGGTATGGTGGGTAGGGAAATGAAACAAGCCGGACAACATGTTCGTGCTTTTCCTAGATATATTCCACCTGGAGACAATATTGACCGACCAACCTGATCCGAAAAAAATGCCATTTCGACCAATCCAAACTTATTTGAAAGAGGCATTCACCATTCACGAACGGGCACTGACTATCTCTAAGTCAGTTAGAGCGCTCATCAGATGGTTTTTTGAGTTATTGAGGAATCTGGTGGTCGTCAGCGGTATACTGTTCCTATCGATAAAAACTCAAAGCAAATTTTTAGAATACATCGCTCTAGCAGGTTTGTTTCTCTTGGCAGCGTATACATGGACATATTTGGACGTTTGGATAGTGCGTCCCTTTCATGGACTGAAAAATCAACGTCTCGGCATGTGGCTAGACATAATTTTATTTCTCATTGTCGTGGTGGGGTTGTCGATTTTAAGCGACTTTGCGCTGGGATCATTAGTATTCAAAATATCTGAGAGCTATATAAAATAGAAGAATCGAATGTCTCTACACAATTACAAATCACAGGGCGGAATTATATTGATTTGATGTCAATGTGTGATCCACTCAGGTGGAACATTGTGGTGTCTTTCTATTTCAAGAGCAATTGGACTTTGATGTTGAAATCTGAAAGACGAATGATCAACCATGACACCAAACGCCAAGCAAACATTATATGAAGCAGCCAAAGAGCAACGCCAGAAGTGCCGCGACTGGTTACTTCCACACATGCGCAATGGAAAATCAAAAACTTTCACGAAAGACGAATACCGTGCGATGGCGATGAAAGAACTCGGGGCGTCTAAGTCAGCTTTTGACGTTGGTTGGATTTGGGCAATTGAAGATGCGGGGCGGCGGGACTGGTATAAACCAAAGCCGCGTGGGCGAACTTCTAAGAAAAAGCACACTTTCTGAATCGCCGCAATATCTTGGGGCGCCAATTAGATGGGTTACTATTTGAACTTCGTAGGCACACTGAATATCGCTAGTCGCTTACCCCCGAAGTTTATCGTCTTGATGAGGGTGCAGTTGAACTCGCGAATTTTTCCCCTCTTCGACTTTAGTGTCCAATTCCCTGTTTTGGTAAGTTTCTTACCTTTAGCTATCTTAGTTGCCATCGTAAGTATCCTCTGTTGATGCGTTCTGACCAGCAAAAAACATTACCCGTGCTCGTCAATGTCAGCAAGTTCTCACCGCCTGATTACACAGACTTGAATAGTTCAGTGAGCTACCCGCATTCATACAGTTAGAATGAACCGGGAAACTTACCAATTGCTACATTCGTCAGTATCTTTTCTCCCTTTCTAAGAAATCGACGCGCCTGACTGCGAAAGTCGTCATACTCTCTGGTGTTGCTTTTGGGTTTTGAACCATGTTGCCTGATGTAATTTCTTCTATCGTTTATCTCCTCAGTCAGTTTACGAAGAAAAGGTGGCTCATAAACAAGTGGTCTTTTCCACTTCTTCGATCGGACTTTTTCATTCCATGCGCGCGCCCACTTAAAATAAGCAAGTGATGCCGCTTCAATATCAAATTCGTTAGATTGATAGAGTTGGAGATACTTCAGCATCGCACGCAATGTTTTGAAATTGATTTTTCGTTTGCTGGAAATCTCATAGACAGGCTTAGTCTTAGCTTTGCTCTTGTCGTCTCCTCTAACACTCAGACCAGCGAGAGCATCGTTGATATCTTTAATCCTGCGCTGCTTTGAGTCATTTAGAGAGACTTGAACGACCACGATAGTGGGATCCGCTTCAGCGACCTCAAACTCCGCAACACTGTCCAAAACTCTTGTTGCCGCCTTCATACTAAACAGTTCGCGCCAACGGCTTTTCCACCAATCTTCGAATTTCAAATCTCTAAAATCACTCCACATTGCGTAGTGCTTCTGATCAATCTCAATGTTGGGATGTTTTTCAGCCAGCTTAAGAAATTCAAACCAAAGCCGGTAGGGCTCAACTTTTCCCTTGGGCAATCTGAATTGCTTATCGCCCGCAAACTCCGATTTCGCCATTCTTTTTTTCCTCTGCCCAATGGTCGTAAATTGGGAATTATTATCAGACAACATTTACCTTTACCAATAATGCCTGATGACCGGGCAACATTCAAAAACAGGCAATCGTGTTTTATGAAAGGGTGCTGGAAAATGTTATACTTATATTATTGGGAACGAGGTGTTCTTGATCGGTCCAGAAAGGACTGAAATCATAATAGAGAAAGTAGAAAAATGAAAACGTTGAAAAATGATGTGCTTACAATTGCTGAGATTGAAGATGTTAACGCTCGTGTAGAACGAGTCCGTGGATATTTGAAACAGTCAACTTCTGCGTGGTTGGTGGTCGCAAGTGAGTTTGTTGCCGCCAAAAACAAGTTGAAGACACTCGCATTTGAGAAGTTCACCAACGAAGTTGGTATTACGAAGTCCGTCGCGGACAAGTTGCTGATGATCGGAAAGTGTAATCCACTTTATGTGGAAAGTAACCTCGAGATTGTTTCAAGCGCAGAAGGATGGACAGTCCTTTATTCCCTTGCGACGCTTGAGCCTAAAAAGATTGATGAGCTTCTGCTGCTCATCGCAACTAACAATTCCATGAGGTTGACACGTGAAGTCATCTTCAATTTTGCGAACAACAAGCCTCTCAATGAAAGGCGTCTAATTGTTGCGTCAATTGAGATTGACGAAGCAAAAATGGATGTTTTGACAAACGAGAAGTTCTCTGAAGTCACGAAGCAGATTGACGCGCTTAAGCGTGTGATTGATAGCGTAAATGCTGGTTTCATTGTGAAGCAGCGCGAGACTACGATCAAGAAAATGAGCGGTCGTGCTTCCGCAAACAGTACTGCCTTTGTAATGAAGTCCGCCGCCTAAAATTAGGAGAGAGTGTGTGATGAGCACACTCTTCATGGAATGAAAGGAGACAAATAATTATGATGTGGTCGGAAAAATACAGACCAACATGCCTTACGGAATGCGTTTTGAGCCATTTACGTCCTGGTGAAGTGAAATTGTTAGAGAAAAGCTCAAACTCGGAAATGTTGCCTAATTTACTTTTTTTCGGAAGTCCGGGGACAGGAAAGACAACCATTGCCAAGATTCTTTGTGATAAACAGAAATACGCTGTGAACCGATTCAATGGTTCGCTGCTGGGTAAGGCGAACGTCGCGACGATTGAGCGATTATTGATGATGAAAAGCTTCTACCATGAACGTCGTTGTATTCTCATTGATGAAGTTGACGGTGTTACGCCAGATGGTCAAAAAGCCTTGCGTGCCATGATTGAGCTGAATGTCACAAGCATAAGTTGGATCTTCACAGCGAACCATCGGGCTTCTATTATAGAGCCGATCCAGTCGCGAATGATCTGTATTGACTGTTCGGTGTCTGAGCTTTCAATGCGACATCTTCACATTGAGGGAATAGTAAAGAGATGCGAAGCTGTTCTGCGAAAAGAGTGCGTCACAAACCACTCAACCGGTGATATTCGAAAAATTGTTGAGTTGAACTATCCGGACGTTAGACAGACTCTCAACCAACTCCAATTGAGATATGCGACTTACTTAGCAGCTTAAATTCTACAGTCTAAATATACCCAGCCAGCGCCATCGCTGGCTTTTTTGTATGTCATAACGGACATTCCCAATGGTCAGACATTGGGCAGTATCGATGTTCGGTATTGTCGGATCCTAATCACTTCAATCGACCTAAACGTTCATTCTTGATATCATCATAAGATTTACCCGTCGCTACAGACGGTTCAGAGAATCCACCTTGCTTTTCGTGATCTTTTATTATTATCCTCAGTGCTAAATCTGGCGGAAAAGAAGCCATCGTCCTTGCTTCGAAATTTTGCTCAAATACGTTGTGAGTATTGCGTGCGAACAAGGACTCGGCTTTCGTGGCATTAAGACTGTCCAGAAAAATACTGTGCTTCTTTCTATCAACTTCCCAAACAATCTCGTATCTATCTGACACCTCTTCTCGAACGCAGTACAAGTTATAGACCGCAAACGGACTACTCGAAGGATTATCCTTCCAAATAATCATATCGAGGAACTGCCTCCCGTCTTCTCTGGTGTATAACGCTGTGTGCCACGACTTTGCGGTAACGCAGGATGCGCGGTTTTGGTTGTTGAGCCATACAGCATGTCCCATAAGTTCAACACCGTCGTCAGGAGGGAGAGTCGGATCGGGAGGAACAATAACCCATCCCACCAAACTCTTCCCGCCAATTAGTTTTGTGGCAATGTTCACATTGTAATAGCAGCCGCCTCTCCTGCCGCTACTTGTCAAACCTCTGAGGCGAACGGGTACACGAAGTGGAGTCCCCTTAATGCGTTGACAAAATTCAACGACAGCATCCCGTAATTGTTCGTTAGGTATGACCTCGCAGTTCCACTTTCGCATACTGCCCATCCCGTTCCCTTGAACTTGCCCGACTTGGGCAACCAGTTATCTCAGCTTATACCTTCCATAAAATGTAACTGTCACGCCGACTTTGGATCTGCTCAATGGAACTAACTCGAGTGCGTGGTGTTCGGAAACCCCAAAATTCCATCGCCTGACAAACCTTTGAAATTCATCGACTTAGCTGACTGCTGAACCACGTTTTTGAGTGTTCGGAAAACAGATAGTTGTTGAATATTGGGCTATTGGCTAAGTACGAAATATGAATTCAATTTCGAATGTCCTAAACGTGTTTGTGAAAGGCTATCAACTTTTCCGAGTCCCCCAACCAGAAGAAACTGAAAGAACTGTGACGAAATGGTGCTGAGGAAAAACCAGATAGCCAAGCACAATGCAGAAAAATCTAATAGTCATGCCTAAAATGAAAAACTAAATTGTTCAACATTGTCACTAATCGGGGAAATATATTTTGAACGAAAATTCGCCCATTTTTATTCATGCATGGTGGAGGTCGAGCAGCACCTATGTCTGGTCCAAACTTCGACAAGATATATCGCTAAAATGCTTCTACGAACCCCTCCACGAACAAATTGCGGCTCTCAATGAGACCACTATCCAATTGGGTCCTCAAATCAAAATGAATCAAATGCTCAGACACCCTGTTGCAGACAAAAACTACTACTTCGAGTATCTATCACTTATCAGATCTAACAGTCTCCAATACGCGCCAGATCTAGCCTATGAACGATACTTACTGCATCCTGACCAATCCGATATAAAACTTTATACTTACATTAGCGGATTGATCTCAGCCGCCTCGAATGAGGCACGTAGAGCGGTGTTGTGCTTCTGCCGCAGCCAAATGCGGAGTAGTTGGATGAAACGGAATTTTGTCGGCATCCATATAGCTCAGTTACGAAATCCCAATGATCAGTGGCTTTCTTTTCAAGTCAATCCCTACTTCACAAGTCGAATGATTTCTTTAGCGTTAGCGCTACGAAAAATTCATCCAGATGCATTTACTCACATACACGATTTTGAACGTCAGGCTCATGACGCTTCTTTACGAAACACCAGTTCAGGGGCACGCGGAATCCAAATACAATTGAATAGACGAGATTGTTTTCGCATTTTTATGGTTATTTGGATTGCGTCAGCGCTGCAGTCAATTGCAAGCGCAGATTTCGTTTTAGATATTGATAGTCTCTCCACTGGAGCTAGTTACCGTAACTCAGCTGCTCGCTATTTTGAATCGCTAGGCTGCACAGTCGATTTTTCAGATTGTTTGGTTCCAAATTCGCGCGGCACAAATACTATGTCAGATGAAGTGGAAGAGCTGATGAAAGAAGCCGCCAAGGCAATCCAGTTTAATGCCAAGCCACTCGTGATAACTGACGTGGATGTCATTGCTAAGCGCCTTCCCACCTTAGCCCATAGTAGCAGACGCATTCTTTCCTTGACGATTGGAAGCAAATGATCAGTAAATAAATTCAGTGTTTCAAACTTGCTTTAGACCAAGGGACAATAATGGACGTTATCAAACTGGCATCGGCACATTTCTTTGAAGGGCTCGATGCTTTGAATCGGGGCAGGTTCAAGGCGGCTGAAGAAAGTTTTTTGAAATCTCTAGAACTTGTGCCGGACCGACCTTCAACCCTTTGCAACTTATCCATCGCATACGCGAAAATGGAAAGATATGAAGAAGCTCTTGTGATCTGCAATAAGGCAATAGCGCTTAAGCCAGATTTTGCCGAAGCATACACAAATCGTGGAGATGTGTTGTATTGGATGGGTCTTTTGGATGACGCGATAGAGAGCTGCAACAAGGCAATCAGCTTAAGACCCGATTCCGCCACAGCATACTCGATTCGTGGTAATAGCATGAAAAAATTGAGACGCTTGGACGAGGCGTTGGCAAATTATGACATAGCTATCGAATTGAAGCCTGATTTTTACGAAGTATATTTTAATCGAGGTAATGTTCTGAAAGAATTTAAACGTCTGGACGAGGCGCTAGGAAGCTATGACAAATCTATCGGGCTAAAGCCAAATTTTTCGGCAGCTTACTTAAATAGAGGCATGGCGCTGACGGAATTGAAGCGTCTGGACGAAGCATTGGTAAGTTATGACAAAGCCATTGCACTGAATCCAAATTTTGCGGAAGCCTATTTTAATCGGGGTAATGCGCTAACAGAATTGAAGCGACCGGACGAAGCATTGGTAAGCTATGACAAAGCTATTGAACTGAATCCAAATTTTGCGGAAGCTTATTTTAATCGGGGTAACGCACTTAAAGAATTTAGGCGCCTTGGTGAAGCGTTGGAAAGTTATGACAAAGCCATCGCGCTAAAGCCAAGCTACGCGCAAGCCTACGGCAACAGAGGAATGGCGTTGACAGAATTAAAGCGCTTGGATGAAGCGTTGGTAAGTTATGACAAAGCCATCGTGTTAAAGCCCGACCATTATGTAACTCTCTGGAATCAAGCAAACTTATTATTACTTTTAGGAAATTTTACGCGTGGTCTAAAGCAGTATGAATATCGAGGAAGCAGGCAAGAGTTTTCAAAACACCGCAGACATAAACTGCCACTACTTCTAGATGCGGCGCTTATAAAGGGAAAGACACTTCTAATTTACAATGAGCTCTATTTTGGTGACATGATACAGTTCTGTAGATACGCGATTTTAGCGGAGCATAAGGGTGCCAAGGTTATTATATCAGCTCAAAATAACCTTCATGATTTACTTGCCACACTTAGTCCTAGTATTGAAATTATCCCTGAAAAAACAGAACCGAATAGGTTTGACTACCATGTGCCATTAATGAGTTTGCCTCTCGCGTTTCATACGGAATTAGAGACGATTCCAGCAAACGTTCCTTATCTCCACTCTGACAAAGCAAGAGTTGCTAGATGGAATCAAATTATTGGCGACCACGGATTCAAAATCGGCATTTGCTGGCAAGGCAGTAACCTTTCAGAAGAGTCTGGAAGATCGTTTCCGCTAATGGAATTTGGTAAATTATCACAAATGCCAAACGTCAGACTGATAAGTCTTCAGAAATACGATGGCATTGACCAACTTGAAAGACTTCCAAGTAATATGAAAATTGAAAGACTGGGAGATGAATTCGATTCTGGACCACAGGCGTTTCTAGATACGGCTGCTGTTATGGAGAATCTTGATCTTGTCATCACTTGCGATACCGCTATTGCTCACCTTGCGGGCGCGCTGGCTCGTCCTACTTGGGTCGCCTTAAAATATGTTCCTGATTGGCGCTGGTTCCTAGATAGGAATGATAGTCCTTGGTATCCGACGATGCGTCTATTTCGTCAGGATAAACCAGAGCATTGGCAGAGCGCGTTTGAAAAAATGGAGCTGGCGATCATGGATTTACTAAAATCTTTTCAGATCGGCGAGATAAAATGAAACCGCATGTGCCTCTAGTGCCCATGTCTTGGGGCGAACTGTTAGACAAGCAAACAATTCTTGAAATCAAAGTTGAAAAACTTCAGTCGGAGCAGGCACGAAATAATGTTTTGAAAGAATTATCGATGTTGAATGATATTTCGAAGTCAGCTCATCTCGTTAAAGCAGTTGCGTCTTTAAAGATTGATTTAGTGACCACCAACAAGAAGCTTTGGGAGATCGAGGACAAAATTCGATTAAAAGAGGCATCCAACGAATTTGATTCTGAATTTATCGAATTGGCAAGGTCAGTATACAAGACAAATGATCTCCGCGCTGGCATAAAAAGGAAAATAAATCAGATGCTGGCATCTGATCTTATTGAGGAAAAAAGCTACGCCAAATACTGATAACCAATGGACAGAATCTAATGTTTGGCGTCCGCGTTTGAGGAAGGTGAATAATTAATTGGAAGACTTGCCATCAATCTTGTTATGCGGATGTTGTTGCGAGTTTCACTACCAGACGCTGAAGACACTCGCGAAAGATTAGCTGAAGGTATTTTCATGCCAAGATGCGCCATAGGAACTCAATTTTGTTAGCCTATGCCACGAGTTTAAGATTCAGGATGAAATTGGTGGGTTGCTAGTGTCTTCGCAAACACCTTCCTGAATATATCGTCTCATCAATGAAGCCCTTGTCTGTAAAGTGGCTTTTGAGATTTTCTTCAGCGCTTCCACTGTCGTTTCGTCCAACCGAATGTGATGCCTGTATATTTTCATTTTTTCTCCTTTGAAAAACTGTTCGGATAGATGATTGTTTGGTTTAGCTGATCGGAAAAATATTCCGCAATTTGTTGTCCGTTAGGAAGCATACGAATTGACCTCCGCTTGAATACGATCATGGCGGGCAACGGCGTCATTCCTTCATTCAGCTCCCTGATTTCTTTCACTGTCTTCATTGGATTGTCTTCATGACGATTACTTTGATTCCGAAATCATCAGTATTCATTTCATCAACAGTTTCGGAGATGGATTTCACCAACCGCACTTTGTCGCGTTTTTGGGTCTTGGTTGATTTCGGAATGTAGAAAGTTTGGAAGCCGTGGACGTCATTACGAATTTGGGAAATCGTAGAAAGGAATACGTTTTTGTTCGTGTTGAATGTCATTGGTCAATTTCCTTTAGTTCTTGGATCAACAATTGCCTTGAGGACACATCAGCAAAAGGAAACAATTCAGGAAACTTTCCAAGTTCAATAGGTTCATTTGGGATGTGATCGATCTCTTTTAGGAATTGGATTCGTCTTTCCAACATTGTCACTTCCAAGGCATTTCTTTTGTTTTTGATCATTTGGTGTTTCTCCTTATTTTGATTGGTATGGACCTGATGGTCATTGGTTTGAATATTATTAGAATTGAACTTTCGCTTCGTAGAAGCGAAGTTCGCAGCTTTGCTGCTCACCATTCTTATGTTTTTTATTGTGGTGGTCATATTGCTGAGCGTTCGGAGACATACCTTTGGCTCCGCAAGATCACGCGGAGCTTTGGTTTGCTTTTGCATCCCGTCGCACACCCAAACTGGAATCACCTTGGTCAGAAGGTAGGGGTGGTCGCGCTCTCCCTGTTTCAATTCCGCATGTTGGCAAACAATGCCACAACGCCAACAATCAAGTGCCAGTTTGGCGACAGCCTGAATGTTTGAGGGTTGTCAGTATCGACATCGCCCTCATCAAACTGCAAATTAGCTTGCAGTCTTGCAACAGACCAAACATTACGAAAAAATGCCCTAACTGAATTCTGCCAGCGCGTTTTCACGGCAAGCTCGACAGGATTGGCGACAAATTTGGGGTCTGCCTAATTGGTTCTTATTATGACAGCTAACTGTCATTGAAATACCTCAGAGAGAAAAATCTCAATCGCAGTTCATTTGCGGAAAAGATCATTATCTGAAGTATCGCTCATATAAGTATATATGTAGAAAAATGAGCTAAATTGGTGCTTTCTGACGAATTTTGAAAATATATTTTTGGGCTGGCTGGTAAGCGTTTCCAGTCATTTTCCGCTCAGGAGTGGTCGCTATAGCTAGTGACTTGCTGAACGGTCTTTAGAACACAGTTTTGAGCGTTTGGGCGGTCAATTACTGCTTCTCCCAAGGCAATTGCTTCCTTTGCTTGGCTCGGGTCTTGGTCAATTCTGACGCCATCGCTCTGTTGCTGGTGTGTCCATAAAAGGATTCCAGCATTTTGACTGAGGTGCCCATATTGCGAGCCAGAGTGTAGACATTCACGCCTTCATGAAGCCTGAAGGTCGCATAGGTATGCCGCAAGGAATAGATCACTCGTCTGCTGCCTTCGCCATCAAACTCAACCCCCGCTTCTTTGATCAGCGAATTGAAGCCCTTTTTGAAGGAATGGATTGGCGAGCCATCATCGTGGCAGAAGATAGACTCACTCATGCGAGGCTTTGAGCCGATTTCAGAGGTTCTCAGTTCGTAGATGCGCTGTAGGTATTCTTTTACTGCGGGGGTCCTCGCAACGACTTCTCTCGCGCCGGTCTTTCCACGAACTTGGAGGACAATGTTTTCCTTTTCGTCGTCGCCAGTGAAACTATCAATGTCAGACCATTTCAAAGCACGAGCTTCACCAACACGAATTCCGGTATTCGCCAAAACCAAAACGTAATTTGTGAGCATGACCCGGTCACGATAAATCGGACCAGACTTTCCTTTAGCTGATTTGACCCATTCACGGAGGTATCTCGTAAGAGTTAACCAGTCTTTGTCAGAAAAATGAGGTCGACGGTTTTCTACAACGGATGGTTTGGGGAATGTGAGCGGCTTAGAAAGATAGCCTCGACTATGGCACCAATCTGTAAACACCTTTAACTTGCCAATCTCGGAGACAATCGTTGCGTTTGTGGGTGGCTTCTTCTTATAATTTACACGCCGCCAGTCAATGAATTTTGCTATCTCAGCTTCATTCAATTCCGTAATTCGCCTCTTAGCAAAGTATGTAACAGCGTAACTTCGGATAATTTCGCAGACGGATTCTGCGCGTTTCTGTGAAGTCGCTTCGTTTGGATAGCTGTTTTCAAACTCCTCAAATAGTCGTTTGAAATCACGTCCGGTAACTGACTGCCCGGACCGCACCTTAAAGCGAATCTCGTCATAAAGAATGTCGGCGAATTTTCGCGCTTCGTAGATATCCGAGGTACCAGTGCCACGATACAAGTACCCAGTACCATTCGGGACTTTTATGCGACAAAGCCACTTATTCTTTGGACGATTTTCAAGCTGGTAAAGAACGACTTTGCCGTCATTAAACGACTGGCTGTTGATCACTCGGTCTTTCGTCATCGGCGGATTATAGCAGAAGACCGAAAATCAGAAATGTAATATTTCCGTAATAGCAGCTTTGGGCGGCTTCACCGAAAATCTAAAACCAGCAACTTATTGAAGTTACTTATAAAAATGGTGCTGCCAGAGAGGATCGAACTCTCGACCTCTCCCTTACCAAGGGAGTGCTCTACCACTGAGCTACGGCAGCAAACCGGATCGCGGCGGACACATGCCACAGTTACTTGCCTTAGGCAACCCATTGGATTATTCCTTGCACCATGAATGAACAGGCGCAGTCAGACCGCGTTTTGGCCCGTAAAAAGCGGGAAGCTCAGGCTCTCAAGGCCAATATCCAGCGTCGCAAGGACCAGTCACGTCTACAGGACAAGGCGGACATTTCCACTGCCGTGGAGGCGCCAGCCGATGAGTGATCCATGTATGTATTGAACCGATTGTTTGCCATGCTCGCCGTGTTGTTCTGGATCGCAACACTAGGTGCCATAGGTTGGCAGGTTTGGATCTATGTTGTCGAAACGGCCTGGCCGATACTGACCGTCAGAATGGCGTTTGAAAGGCTGTTGGGGGGCGTGCCAACCTTCACTGGCGATTCGGGCCAGGTGATTTTCGCTCTCATCTCGGGAGTCTCGCTGGTGCTGGTCATAGGCTTGTGCGCTTTGATGTGTTCGGCCTTGGCCAAGCTCGTGGAATAATCAGCCGTCGCCCAAATCAAAGTCTCGAACTTCAGGAGTTCCAATGAAAGCAAAAGTAACGTGGCTCAATGGCAGGGCCTTTGTGGGTGAATCGGGCTCCGGGCATAGCGTGGTGATGGACGGAGCGCCCGAAGCCGGCGGACGCAATATCGGTTTTCGGCCGATGGAAATGATGTTGCTCGGCCTTGGCGGGTGCACGGCTTTTGATGTCGTGATGATTTTGGAAAAATCGCGCGAGAAGGTCACCGCTTGCGAGGTAACACTGGAAGCCGAACGCGCGACCGAAGACCCCAAGGTTTTCACCAAGGTGAAACTTATCTACACTCTATCCGGTGTTGACTTGAAGCCTGCTGCTGTGGAGCGCGCGCTCAAGCTGTCATCTGAGAAATATTGCTCTGCGTCCAAGATGTTCGAGAAGACTGCTAGGCTTGAACATGAATGGAAAATTGTCTGAACGCTTTCAGGCTTGCAGTTTCCTGACGCAGTCGAGCCAGCCCTGATATCTGGCTTCGCGTAGTTCAGGCTTCATCTTGGGCTTGAAGGTTTTCTGGCGCTGCCATTGCCTGGCGAATTTATCGGGCTCTGGCAAAAGACCAACGTGCAATCCTGCGAGATAGGCTGCCCCTAAAGCGGTTGTTTCCAAATTCCGGGGCCGGTCCACGGGTGCCGCCGTGATATCGGCCAGAGTCTGCATGGTATAATCAGAGGCGGACATACCACCATCCACGCGCAGGATGGTTTTTCGGGCTCCCGGCCAATCTTTTTTCATGGCTTCGAGCAGGTCGCGGGTCTGGTAACACACTGCGTCCAGCGCGGCTTTGGCCAATTCCTTTTTGGTGGTGGCGCGCGTCAAACCAAAGATCGCGCCGCGCACATCCGGGTTCCAATAGGGCGCACCCAGTCCGACAAAAGCAGGCACAAGATAAACGCTTTGGGCGGGATCGGCGGCCTTTGCCAGCGCTCCGGTCTCGGCGGCCTTGGCCACAAGCTTCAAGCCATCGCGCAGCCATTGCACGGCGGCGCCCGCCACAAAGATCGAACCTTCGAGTGCATAGGTTCGCTTGCCATTCAGTTGATAGGCGATGGTGGTCAGTAGCCGGTTCCGCGACGGCACAGCCGTTTCACCTGTGTTCAACACGGCAAAACAACCTGTGCCATAAGTCGATTTCATCATGCCCGCTTCAAAACAGCACTGACCGATCAAAGCGGCGTGCTGGTCTCCCGCCACGCCACCGATCTGGATTGCGGTCCCCAAAATCCTTTTGTCGGTCATGCCGAAATCCGCGGCACAGTCTTTCACCTCAGGCAAGATATTGCGCGGAATGTTGAGAAGCTTGAGAAGGGTCTCGTCCCACGCGCCGGTGTGAATGTTGAACAGCAGCGTGCGCGCGGCATTGGTAGCATCGGTGGCATGAGTTTTTCCGCCGGTCAGCCGCCAGATTAGAAATGTGTCGATCGTGCCCGCGCACAACTCTCCTCGTTCAGCGCGGGCCCGCGCGCCATTCACATGGTCCAGAAGCCAGGCGAGTTTAGTTCCGGAAAAATAAGGATCAAGCAGCAGGCCGGTTTTGGCTGTGAACTCCGGCTCCAGCCCTTGAGCTTTCAAGCTTGCACAGGTTTCAGCCGTCCGGCGATCTTGCCAGACAATGGCCTTATGCAAAGCCTTTCCGGTTTTCCTGTCCCACAGGATGATAGTTTCGCGTTGGTTGGTAATACCGATCGCCGGAATGTCAGCGGGCTTAGCACCCGCTTTTCTGATCGCGGCGCGGCAGGTTGCCACAATGCTGGACCAAATTTCCTCGGGATCGTGCTCGACCCAACCGGAGGCTGGAAAATATTGTTTCAGCTCCTTTTGCGCTGTGGCCTTGTGACGAAGCTTCTTGTCATAGACAATGGCGCGCGTTGATGTGGTGCCCTGGTCTATTGCCAAAAGAAATTCGGCCATGACTTCAAGCCTTTTCTTTTTTCTTGGTCCTGGCTTTGCCCTTGGGCGCAAAATATTCCTGCAGTGCTGCAATGTCATCGGGCTTCATGTGCAGCCCAAGTTTCGAACGCCGCCACAGAACATCATCAGCAGTGGTCGCCCATTCATTCGCAACGAGATATTGCAATTCACTTTCACTCAAAGGGCCAATGAACTTCCCGAGATCACCGGCAAATCGTGCGTCTTTCAGGATGAGTTCCATGCGCGTTCCATAGGCCCGAAACAGCCGTTCAACGATTTGCGGCTTGAGAAATGTGAAGCGCTTTTTCATGTCAGCGAGATAGGAGTCAACGTTCGAATAAGGCAGGCCGCCGGGAAGACTCGCGGGCTTGGTCCACGGCGCTTTTGCTTCAGGGATGAATGGCTTCAGTTTTTCCAAAACTGCCTCTGCCAGTTTGCGCGAGGTTGTAATCTTGCCACCGAAAACCGAAAGCATCGGGGCCTCACCTGCAGCACCCTCTAGTTTCAAAACATATTCGCGGGTGGCCTCCTGGGCTTGGGTTGCCCCATCGTCATAAAGCGGACGGATGCCAGCATAGGACCATTTGACCTGCGTGCGCCTGACCGGGCGATTGAAATATTCGCTGACTGATTTCAACAAATAGTCAATTTCGTCTTCCGCAATCGCAACGTTTCCGGGCTCGCCTTTATAGTCAAGATCAGTCGTTCCTATCAGCGTGAACTTGCCCTCATAGGGAATGGCAAAACAAATGCGGCCATCACCATTCTGGAAAATATAGCAGCGATCATGATCATAAAGCCTGCCCACGACAACATGGCTGCCTTTGACCAACCGAACTTTCGCAGCCTCATTCTGGCGAACAATCGCGCTGAGCACCTCGCTGACCCACGGGCCACCTGCATTGACCAGAATTCTGGCTTGAATGACTTCACCGCTTTCCAGCGTGATGTCCCATCCTTGGGCCGTCCTGTTGGCACTGGTGACTTTGGTCCGGGTTCTGATGTCAGCACCCTTCTCGCGGGCATCCATGGCGTTAAGCACCACCAGCCTGGCATCCTCGACCCAGCAATCGGAATATTCCCAACCATGAGTGAATTCCTGCTTCAGGGGTTCGCCCGTGATGTCTTTTTCAAAATTGATGGACCGCGTGCCGGGCAAAATCTTGCGTCCGCCCAAATGGTCATAGAGAAACAGCCCAAGGCGGATCAACCAGCGCGGCCGCAAGCCCGCATGATGCGGCAGCACGAAGCGCAAGGGCCAGATGATGTGAGGCGCGGCATTAAGCAGGACTTCGCGCTCAATCAGGGCCTCGCGCACAAGGCGAAATTCGTAGGTTTCGAGATAGCGCAGGCCGCCATGGATGAGCTTCGTGGATGCGGATGATGTGCCCGATGCCAGATCATTCTGTTCGGCCAGAAACACCTTTAAGCCCCGGCCCGCAGCATCACGCGCAATCGCGGTGCCGTTGACGCCGCCGCCTAATACAAACAGATCATAGATCATCTAGCGCCTCTTTCTGCCAACGATATGCAGACCCAACGTCAAAGGCAACCCATCAAGATTTTGACTTTTTACTCAACACCGCTTTGCCCTTGTTGATGCGGTAAACCCGGTCTGCGATCAAGGTCCAGGCCGGTTTATGGGTGATGGCCACGATGGTGAGCGCACCTGAGAGGGCTTTGATGTTCTGGCAGATTTCGGCCTCGCTGGCATCATCAAGAGCACTGGTCACTTCATCGAGCAGCAAAAGCTTGGGTTTGTGAACAAGGGCGCGCGCCAAGGAAATACGCTGGCGCTGACCGCCAGAAAGCTTGGCCCCCATCGTGCCGATGTCACCAGAAATTCCGCCGGGAAGTTCTTCCACAAAGTTCAAAGCGCCCGCTAGGGCAAGGGCTCTCCTCACCTCTTCATCGGTGATTTTGGTATCACCCAAGGTAATGTTGTCGGCAATCGTGCCGCGCAACAAGGTCAGTTCCTGGGGCACATAGCCAATCATCTTGCGCCAATCAGACAGATGGATGTCCTTGAGATCGACGTCGTCGGCCAGAATGCTCCCCGAGGCCGGTTGATAAAACCCGATGATGAGATCAATCAACGTGGTCTTGCCGGCACCCGATGGACCAATCAGGACAGTAATTTTATTAGCTGGGATTTCAAGATCGACATGGTCCAAGACCTTCTTGGCCCCATAGGAGAAATCGGCCTGTGAGAAGCGCAGTGATTTTTCCAGATGCGGAATAGCCTTGCCCGAATCCGGCTCTTTCTGGCTGTCCCCATGTTCAATTGTTGAGAGCACGCTGTAATAGGCCGAGGCTGCCATGTTGGCGTCCTGAATGGCCAATTGAATGCGCTTGATCACATCGACCAACTGATAAAACAGAATGCCGACCACTAGCATTTGCGAGACTGGCGTTTTGAGATAAGTGACACTGACAAAAACACCAGATAGCACCATCACGGCGCCGAGAATGTCTTGTCCATTAAAGATGGCATGGCGGCTTACCACCATTTGAATTTGCGTGTTGCGCAAAGCCTGGATGCCTTTAGTAAAGCTCTGCAGGAAAGTCTGCTGACGTGCCATAGACTTCAATGGTTTCATGTTGTTCAGGACGTCTTGAACCCCTGACGTCAACGCCGACGCTGTTTGCCATTGCAGGTCGCTGGATTGGCGAGCGCGGCGCAGGATGTAATAAAGCGGAAGAGCAAGCGCTAGAATGGCAATGGAGCAGAAGAGCACCAGTGGCAGAGAAATCAATGACGCCGTGATCAACAAGCCCAGAGCGGAAATGCAGGTGGTAGCAAGGCCAGAGACCGCGTTGAAAGCTTCACCAGCCGTTGTCGACTGAGCAGTAATCATGGCCGCAACTTCGCCCGGCTTATGATCCACAAAATAAGACCAGCGGGCATTCATCATCGAATTCAGCAGGCGAGTTCTGATACGCAGACCAACTTCGGCAACCGAGATCGCCACAAAACGCTGAGCCAGAAAAGCGATCACTGACTTTAAAATCAGAAAACAACCGACGACCAAAAGCAGATTAACGAAGGTAGCGGAGATTCCGATGGACGAAAGTATGCCCATGGTGGTGCGCCCAAGAAAGCTGTTCTGGCCGCCTTGGTCGGAGCTCAACTGACTGACCAGAGGAACTAGCGCTCCCATGCTGGTCATTTCCGCAAGGCTGGCCAGTAACATGCTGGCCACGACCGGAAATGGCCTGCCGCCGGGGGCTGTCCAAAAAATCGAAAATATCCCTTTCAGCACAGGGTCAACTTTCAAATGACTTTCGGGGAAGGCGCCGCGTGGTTGCGGACCGCGCGATCAAACAGCTTGCGCAATTGGTGGTGATCGAAATTCAAGAATGACTGAAAGGCCACGGCCACAACAGGTTCTGGCAAATCAGTTTCCAAACTGTCTGACTCAAGGGGCATTGCATCATCTTTGTCCCACTTTGTGCGACACAGGTGTTTAGACGTTGGCTCATGCCCGGCATCACCGGCCAGGCGTTCTGCGTACAATCCATAGAGCGTGTATTCAGAGAAAAAGACATCGCGACCCAATGCGGCGCGCCAATCGCGACCTGAGACCTTGGAAATATGTTCGCACATGGCACGAACCGTTGCGGCCCGCCATGTAACAAAACTATCAACATATGTGCGGGCCGGAAAGCCGTTGGCGGGGAGACCCAGCTGGCGAAAAGCGGAAATGGTGAATTTCGGATTGGTTATGTTGCTCTCATCCAATTCGCCATCTGAACGATAGAGCCGGAAACCTTTTTCACTCCACAACGTGCCAACGTCGAAAGGTTTTACGAAGAACATGTCACTGTCACACAGGGCGAGGCCTTCCTGTTTAACAACGAAGGCCATTTGCATTTTTACGAGCTGTTGAATGTGCCAGCCCAGCATGAAGCCGCTCCGCCACGACCACCACAGGCTACGGCGGCGCGAGAATGGCATTTGCCACAGATGGTAGATCCATTTTGGCAGCACGTCTTCGATGATCAATATTGTCCGCTTCGGTCCGGCCAAAGGCGAAAACAGCTTAAGGTCTACGCGTTCGACCACAACATAGTGGTGCCAAGGTCCGGTGACAAACGCGTCCATGCTGTCACACAACAGGCGGCAAAGGTCAAAATCGCCGGAATAGCTCGGCGTGACAATCGCCCAGGATGGTGCGGGTCGGGTTAGGTCATTCAAGTTTTAGAACCTGTATTTGTAGACATCACTTCGCTCAAGGTGAGCCAGGATACCACGGCGTAGCCAAGAGCAAAGAATGTGTAAACATCAATCAGAATGTAGTTTCCTCGCCACAAGCTGACACCTGCAGCAATAACGAACAAAACGGTCAACAGCACTTCGACAACATAAAGTGGTGAAATGCGCGACAGATTATAAGCCCGCTTGCTGGCAATTGTCTGACCTTTGATATTGATTGCCAATTTTGGCGTTCTCACGAAGGGTGTAACCTTTCCGACAAGGCCTTGCAGCACGGCGATACCATTCTGCAGGCTCAAGCCCGAGACCAGGCCCACAAAGAGAACTGCCATTACAAGAATGGACAGGCTGTTGGTCAAGCCCTGGGCCAGTTCACCTTCCTTTTGCGACGTCCAATAGGTGAAGACGAGGCCAAGGACAGAAACGGTCAACATGACTTTGATGGGAATGAGCGCGGCGATGGAAGGCCCCGTTGTGAGGAATGCCATGACCACCAGTACTATGCTCAAGATCAGCACAAAAATGAATACCATCGAATTCATCATGTGGAACGAGCCCACGACCTTGTGAGACAATGGTTCATCCGATGCCCAGAGCTGGCCCAGGCTTTTGCGTGCAGCTTCAGCTGCACCCTTGGTCCAACGGAATTGTTGGCTTCGAATGGCGGTCATCTGCACGGGCAGTTCCTGCGGTGTCGAAATATCTTCAACAAAGAGAAACTTCCAACCTTTGAGCTGGGCACGAAAACTCAAATCCAGATCTTCTGTCAAACTATCCGACGACCAGCCTCCGGCTTCATCAATGGTCGTTCGGCGCCACATGCCAGCGGTACCGTTGAAATTGATGAAGGAGCCGTTAGCCTGCCGGCCACCCTGTTCAACCGAGAAGTGGTTGTCGATACCAAAAGACAGCAACCTGGTCGCCAAAGAGTAATCCGCGTTCAAATGTTCCCAGCGGGTTTGCACCATGCCGATTTTAGGGTCGGTGAAAAACGGCAGTACCCGTTTAATGAAGTCAGGCTGGGGCAAAAAATCGGCATCGAAAATCACGACAAATTCGCTGTTATCCAATTCGAGGCCAGCCTTCATGGCACCGGCCTTGTAACCTGACCTGTCGACACGACGCACATGATGGATATTCGAACCTGCAGCACCTAAGCGCTTGATGGCCTGAGCGGCGATTTCAGTGGTCTCGTCGGTTGAATCATCAAGCAACTGGATAGTCAGGAGGTCCTTGGGGTAATCCGCCTTGGCAACCTGTTGCAAAAGCCGCTCGACCACATATTGCTCATTGAAGATCGGCAGTTGCAGGAGCACGCGCGGCAGCGGTCCCTGCCATTCAGCATGGGCGGGAGCGACCGGTGGCTGTTCCTTGCTTTTGCGGTAGCGCATGGCCAAAAAGGCCTCGGAACCGGCAAAAAGCAGGACCGCTGCGACCGAAATATAGGCCACAAGGACCAAGACAAAATTCAGCATCAATCACCCGAAAATCATGCAGTTTGAGCCAGGCCCGGCGCGTGAAGCACCAATGTCGCCATTCAACAAACTTTCAGCCAGCCACTTACAAACTTGCAAGGTGAGTGTCAAACAGCCTTGCGAACCAAATGCAGAGCCCATGGGCCCAAATTGTGCTGGATTGTCAGGTCGAAAGGCACCTCCTCCACCCGAATGGGTGGACGCAATTCCTTCTGCAAAACTCTTCAACTCTTGCCGAATTTGCTCTATGAGCCTGCCATGTCTTTTCTTGCCCGTATTCTGATGGCCAACCGCATTGATCTTTACGTTTTGAAGGTCATCCTGTCGCCGCTTCGCAACATTTTCATTTTCGTCATCATCATCCTTGAATGCGTACGCTTCCGGATTGCCACAGGACTGGCCTTGCACCAACCGGACGCTGCCCGGTTAGTCCTCCTCTATCTAGGCCAGTGGCTTCCCCATTATGCTGGACTTGCGATCCAAATGGGTCTGGCCATCGGCGTGATGGCCGGTTTTGCCCGCATGAGCCAAAGCCGCGAGCTCGATGCCATGCACGCCTTGGGCTTCAGTCTGCATCGTTTGATGGCACCGGTTATGGGGCTTAGCATCGTGCTGGCCGCAATCAATTTTTACAACCTTGGCTGGTTGCAACCCGTGTCGCTTTATCGCCAAGCCAACTTTGTGCATGAACTGATCAAATCGACGAGCCTGTTGCCAGGCGGAGGAGATTTGTTTCTCTCCAACGGCGAGAAAACCGCTCTTATCGACGGCATTGCGCCTGATTCAAACGATTTCAAGAAGATCTTTCTTTATGAGAATTACCAGGGTGGCAAGACCGTGGCCACCGCCGGTACAATTGGCACAATCACTGTTCTCGATAACGATCCACAGCAGCACTATTCGGTGCGCAATGTCGGACGCATGGAAATTCAGCTGCAAAGCGACATCTCACCGGAAAATCTGCCCATGAACTATTCAACTAACAATATCGCCAAACTGGAAGGCCCGGTGAACGCCTTTGACATGAGTGGATATCGCCAGCGCGGTGCCTGGGAGCAGGAACTCACCTTGCCGGAATTGATCTTCGGCATGCCTGGCTCGACGTTCAAGATTGACCCGGTCACCGCGACAGCCGAGATCAACTATAAATTCGCGCAGATCTTGTTCATCCTGCTCTTGCCCTTCATTGCAATCTTGGCCGTGGTGGAACCGCGGCGAAACCCAGGCCCCATGCGCTATCTCGCTGGACTCTTAGTTATTCTTGCATTTCACCAATATATGGGGATTGCCACTTCATTTGCCCGCGCCGGAACGCTGTCGCCGATCATTGGCTTGTGGATCCCATTCGGATTGCTGTCAGGCGTAATTTTTACCCTGTTCTGGCGGCTTTCTACCAGGCCCGGATTTTCAACCGCGCGGTAATTCAGGCCTAGACGGGCTTGCGCAATTTGTAGATGCCAACGTCAATAATGCCTTCCGCAAATCCCGCCTCGCAATAGCAGAGATAAAGCGTCCAGAGCCTTTTGAAGCGCTCGTCAAAACCCATGGGGATGATGCGCGGCCAAGCGGCTTCAAACCGCAAGCGCCACTGGCGCAGGGTTTCAGCATAGCTTTGGCCAAAAAATTCGACCTTTTCCATGAGCAGGCCGGCCTTTTGCGCCTGTTCGCGCATGATCTCCTTGGTCAGCAACATGCCGCCGGGGAAAACATAACGCTGGATGAAATCAACGCCGTTGCGATAGGAATCCCAATTGGCCTGTTCAATGGTGATGCCTTGAATGGCGGCGGCACCACCGGGTTTGAGCCTATCAAACAAGGTGGAGAAATATTTGGGCCAGTGCGGCTCGCCCACCGCTTCAATCATTTCAATGGAAGCGATTGCGTCAAACACACCCTTCGTATCGCGATAGTCTTCAAGGCGAAGCTCCGTCTTGTCACTGAGCTTTGCAGCGGCCAGCCGCCTTTGGGCGAAGGCCAATTGTTCCTTGGACAGAGTAATGCCTTCGACCTTGGCGCCGCGCTTTGCTGCTTCCTCGGCAAAACCTCCCCAGCCGCAACCGATCTCAAGGACGCGAGACCCCTTCTTGGCTTCAGACGCTTCCAGAACCTTTTGGTATTTGAGGCGCTGGGCAGCGTCCAGGCTGTTGACCTGCCCGTCAAATATGGCTGACGAATAGGTCATGGTGTCATCAAGCCAAGCCTTGTAGAAATCATTGCCCAGGTCGTAATGGGCTGAAATATTGTCGCGGGAACCTTCCCGGCTATTGTCGCGCTTCTTGTGCCACAGTTTGTCAAAGAAACTCGTATTGAAGAACCCCTCCCCTGCCTTGTCGAGACCGGGTCGGTTTTGCAAATAAAACCGGAAAAAGGCCGTGGGATCACGGCTTTCAATGTCGCCCGAGATATAACGCTCGAAGAACCCGAGTTGGGCGCGCCGCATGGCCGAAAACAAGACCCGGAAATTCTTCAATTTAAGGTCGGCCGTCGCTCCAGGCTCCTGGCCACCGACCAGCATGGTTTGGCCCGACGGCAGAGTGAGGTGCAATGTCCCCTTGAAGGACTTTGGCACCAGTTGCTTTGCGATCGCCACGACGAGGCGGCTCGAGAGTTTCTTGAACAATTTTCGCCCCCTTGACCTTACTGCTTTTTAATTGGACTCGACATTGGAGCGCTTTTGCGAAAGTTTCAAGTGTCGGTGAATGGTCCAATATGCTCACCAGTCGTGGTGCCATAAACCGCCAAATAGAAATTGACGGGCCTCTAAACCCATGCGAGCATCGCGTTCAGGAGCTGCAGAAAGCAGCCGATCGCGGGGGAGTTTCAGGATTTAGGGCATAAAAATGACTGCCTGCATGCCCTTCATGCAATTCCCCATTAAAACAGTCTATCGAGGAGAACCCAAATGACAGAATTTAGTATGAAGCTCGCCCAAGCCCAAAAGGCTGTCGGCCTTGGCAAATTGTCGCGCCGCGACTTTATCCAGTTTACAATGGCAGCCGGTGTAACCTTGGCTGCGTCGCAGGCCCTGTTTGCAACAGCCGCCCGCGCTGCACCAAAAAAGGGCGGTGCCTTTAAAATGGGTTGCGGCCATGGCCAGACAACCGATTCACTCGATCCAGCAACCTGGTCAAACGGCTTTACGTTCCATTTCGGCAAGTCGATCTTTGCAGCTCCGCTGACGCAGGTTGATGCAAAGAACAACGCTGTGCCCCATGTTGCTGAAAGCTTCGAGCCTTCGAACGGTGCCCAGAAGTGGGCTTTCAAGATTCGCAAGGGCATCACGTTCCATGATGGCCGCTCACTGACCGCTGATGATGTGGTCAACACCATCAACTACCACATCGGTGCTGATTCAAAGTCTCCGGCCAAGGCCGTTTTGTCCTCAGTGACAGGCGTCAAGGCTGATGGCAAAGACACGGTTATTTTCGACCTCACGGGTGGCAACGCCGACTTCCCCTTCCTGCTCACTGACTATCACTTGGGCATCTATCCATCCAAGGATGGCAAGATTGATTGGGAAAAAGGCATTGGCGCAGGCCCCTATGCCATTAAGAACTTCGAACCCGGCGTTAAAATCCAGGCCGAACGCAATCCGAACTACTTCAAGGACACATATTTCGACTCCGTTGAAATGTTGTCGATCGTAGACGTAGCCGCCCGCACCAACGCTTATCTGGCCGGTGAAGTGCACTACATCAACCGCGCCGACTTGAAGACCATCGACATGCTGAAAGGCGCTCCCGACACTGAACTCTATAACGTGTCAGGCTTTGCCCATTACACCGCTCCCATGCATGTTGACGCTTCGCCATTTGACAAGCTCGAAGTACGTCAGGCCATCAAGTATGCCATCAACCGCCAAGAACTGGTGGACAAGATCCTTTATGGCTATGGCACACCCGGCAATGATGACCCGATCTCGGCTGCCATGAAGTTCGCCATCAACCCTGCTCCGGTTTACAGCTATGATCCGGACAAGGCCAAGTCGCTGCTGAAGAAGGCTGGCTTGGATGGTCTCAAGGTCGATCTCTCGGCTTCGGACGCTGCCTTTGCCGGCGGTGTTGATGCTGCCTTGTTGATGGCTGAACAGGCCAAGAAGGCCGGCATTGAAATTAACGTCATCCGTGAGCCCAATGACAGCTATTGGGATAACGTCTGGCTCAAGAAGCCTTGGTGCCTGTGCTATTGGGGTGGTCGCCCTGTGGCTGACATGTTCCTTTCTGTTTCAATGGCTAAAGACGCGACTTGGAATGATACGCACTACACAGATCCTCATTTCAATGAACTGTTGGTTGCTGCTCGTGCTGAAACAGATGAGAAGAAGCGTGCTGCCCAGTATGCTGAAATGCAGCAGATGATCCATGATGACGGTGGTCAGATTGTTCTGATGTACAACAACTTCGTGGGCGCCATGTCCACCAAGATTGGCCACAACGCCTATAATTCCGACTTCGACGATGACGGCGGTTACTGCTGGGAACGTTGGTGGATGGCCTAAGCCATCCGAATTTTTACGACTACCGAAACCCCGCCGCGAGGCGGGGTTTTTCTTTGTGGGTTACCATGTGCCGAACGTACTTTTGCCGCCGACATTTTTGGGCTATGCCAGTTGCATGTATCAGGCGACCACCCGCAACATTCGCGTCACCGTGAAGCCGCAGTTCCTGGAAAATCAATCCCTGCCGGAAGAGCGGAAATTTGTCTGGGCCTATACAATCACTGTTGAGAACCAGAGCGAAGAGACCGTGAAATTACTGACGCGGCATTGGATCATTACCGATGGGCTTGGCCGACAACAGGAAGTCAAAGGCGATGGCGTTGTTGGTGAACAGCCGACGCTGAACCCCGGCGACAGTTTCGAATATTCATCAGGCTGCCCGCTTTCCACACCTTCCGGCCTGATGATGGGAACCTATGGCATGATCAACCACCGCACTGAAATGTTTGAAATAGTCGTTCCGGTATTTTCTCTCGACAGTCCCTATGATCGGCACAGTGTGAATTGATGACTACGTCCGTTGAAATGCTGGCCAAGCTCGTGGCCTTCGACACCACCTCGCGCGTCAGCAACTTGCCGCTCATAGAATTTGTCGAGGACTATCTTGATGGGCTGGACGTTCCGTACATCCGAGTTGACTATGAGCGGGGCGCAAAGACCAATCTCTATGCCACTATTGGGCCCGATGTAGCCGGCGGCATTGTGCTTTCAGGCCATACGGATGTGGTTCCGGTTGATGGACAAAAGTGGGCCAGTGATCCCTTCAAATTGACCGAGCGCGACGGCAAGCTTTATGGTCGAGGCACCTGCGACATGAAAGGCTTCATCGCGGTGGCCCTGGCGCTGGTTCCAAAATTCAAGGCGATGAATTTGAAGACCCCTATTCATCTCGCACTGTCCTGCGATGAAGAAGTGGGCTGCAAGGGTGTGCGGCCTTTGGTGTCGCACATGCGCGATCATTTGAAAAAGCCGCGCGCTGTGTTTGTCGGCGAGCCCACAGATATGAAAGTGGTGAATGGCCACAAGAGCGCTGTCACATTTTCAACTGAAATCATCGGCCATGCCGCACATTCGAGCCTTACTCACCAAGGTGTGAACGCCATCATGGCTGCGGCCGAAATGGTGAGCGAGATGGGGCGCATCCGCCAGGACTTGATTGGCATTGGCGACCCCACGGGGCGTTTTGATCCGCCCTATTCAACCATTCATGTGGGTGTCATTTCGGGCGGCACGGCCAAGAACATCGTTCCCAGCCATTGTGATTTTCAATGGGAGACGCGGCTCGTGCCCGGCGCTGACCGCGAATATGTGCCAAAGCGCATGGAGGCGATGGCGCTCAAGCTTGAACCCGCAATGAAGGCTGTTGACCCAGCAACCGGAATTGCCACGACGAAGACCAATGAAGTTCCAGGGCTGGCGCCCGAACAAGGATCAGAGGCCGAACGCATGGCGCTCCATGCTGCAGGCGCCAACGCCACTCATGCCGTGTCCTATTGTACTGAAGCGGGCCTGTTTCAGGCCATTGGAATTCCGGCGGTTATTTGCGGGCCGGGAAACATCGAACAGGCGCACAAGCCAGATGAGTTTGTCAGCCTTGCTCAGCTTGAACTTTGTGAAAAGTTTCTGCTGCGTTTAGCCAATGAGTCTTAAGCAGCCAAGGCCTGCAGCGCAAGGTCACGGGCCAAAACACGACGACGGACGATTTCATAAATAATAGCGCCCACAATCGTGATGCTGATCATAATGGCCGCCAATGCGCAAATCGAAGGCGTGATGCCAGTTCGCACCTTGGAGCCCACATAAACGGTCAACGTGGTTGAAGCGCCACGGGTAAATTGCGTGGCATTGAAATTTTCAACTGATTGGAAAAAGGCCAAGACAGCACCAGCAGCGATTGCTGGATAAAGGTGGGGCAGCAAAATGCGGCGGAGCATCTGAGCATGCGAAGCGCCCAGATCCAATGCGGCCTCTTCCAATGCGCCATCGAAACTCTGCAACCGCGCCAAAACCATGAGCATCACATAGGCAGCAATGAAACTGGTTTGGGCGAGCACAGAAATCTGCAATCCGGCTGGAGCATTGAATTTGTACCAGAACAGCAGGGTCGAAATGCCGATCACTGCACCCGGTGTCAGGATCGGTGCAATCATCGAAGCGTAGAGCAGAGCCCGGCTTCTGCCCTTGAGGCTGTTCACCAGAATGGCGCCGGCCGTGCCAATGGGAACTGAAAGTGCCACCACGGCAAGAGCAACCATTCCGGTATTGATCGTCGCCTGCCAGATCGTGTCATCGTTGTAGAGCTCGATGAACCAGCGCCAAGTAAAACCGTTCCAAGGCAAGATCGTCGGAAAGCGTGAATCATTGAACGCTGCCCCGCACATGACGATGAGCGGAAGAAGCAGATAAACCAAAAAGATATAGGAATAGCCTTGCAGGATCACATGGGTTGGTTTCGTTGCCATTTGAACCTGCCTCCTATTTCGCGATGTCGGCAAAGCCGACTTTGAAGACACGCATCATCACCGTCACAAAGGCTGTACAGGTGAAGAGCAGGATAAATGCATAGGCAGCGCCCGCATTCCAATCATGAGTTTCAAACATCCATTGCTGGATCACTTCGGTGAACCAACGCGACTTGGGCGAAGCCAGAAGACTGGGCACCAGAAGCGAACTGGCAGACAACATGAAAACGGTGACGCAACCTGATGCAATGCCGGGCTTACAATGCGGCATGATCACCCGCCAATGTTTTCTGAAAATTCCAGCACCCAGGTCTTCAGCGGCCTCGATCTGATTTGAATCCAGTGAAGTCATGGCATTGTACATCGGGAAAAGCATGAAAAGGATATAGGTGTAGATCAATCCAACCATGATGCCGGAATAGCCATTCATTCCCCATGTCCAATGAATGGGATCAGTGATGATCCCCAGGCTTTGCAGCACGATGGTGAGCGGGCCTTTGAGAGAGAGAATAATATACCAGGAGAACGACCGCATGAGTTCTGAAACCCAGAGCGGGATGACCAGCAACAGCAGGTAGGTTGGCAAAAGGCCTGGCGACATCACCTTCGCCAAGCAATAGGCGATGGGATAGCAGATCAAGAGTACGATCAGCGTGGCAAGGCAGCTATACACGATGGTGATGAAGAACACCCACAAGTGGATTGGAAGGGGAACCGTAACTGAAGCTCCGCCGAAACCAAACGTCATGTCCTGCGGGTTGCTGAACAACACGAGATAGTTGGTCAGAAAATAGTGGTCGTTCGGCCCGTTGATTTCAGTGACCGGCAAATAGGGCCGGAATGATTGTTCAAAGAGTCCCGCGTATGGGAAAATAACCAGAACCAGAAGCCAGAACGCAGTGAGACCTATCGCAGTAAACGTGATGCCGCTGCCATAACGCCGGAAAAGCTCGCTCATGGCTCAGTCCTTCTCCTCATAGGCCACCGCTTCTGAATCAAGCAGCGCCAAGGCCTTATCCTGATTGAAAGTGATATTGGTGGACGTGCCGGCTTGCGGAGGCAGATTGGTTGGATCATTGCGGACTTCGGCAGAAAGCCTGTGGCCCTTTTTGTCTCGCATATAGACGGTGGCGAAGTTGCCTTCGAAAGACACGCTCTCCACGGTGACGGGAACCGCATTCACACCCGGTTTCGGCTTGGCCGCAAAGGCCACGTTTTCAGGACGGACATAAAGGCGGCACTTGGAATCCTTGGCGACCCCTTCGCCCAACGTCACTGCAAATTCGCCCATATCCGACTTGAACTTGCCCTCGCCTTTTGAAATCGAACTGAGCTGACCCGAAAACTTGTTGTTCTCACCCACAAAGGACGCAACGAAACCATTTGCTGGCGTGTTGTAGATTTTCTGCGGCACATCGACTTGCTGGATCTTGCCACGGCTCATCACCGCAACACGGTCTGACATTGCAAGCGCTTCGCCCTGATCATGGGTAATATAAATGAAGGTCACATTGGTGCGCTTCTGAATGGCGCGAAGTTCGGCGCGCATATGTTGGCGCAGCTTCAAGTCCAACGCCGAGAGTGGTTCGTCGAGCAGCATCACTTCGGGTTCAACAGCCAGAGCGCGCGCAATGGCTACGCGTTGCCGTTGGCCGCCCGAAAGCTGTGATGCAAACCGATCGCCAACGCCGGGAAGCTCAACCAGGTTGAGCAGCTCTTCTGCACGTGCCCGGCGCTTTGCTTTATCCATGCCGCGAACTTCAAGGCCGAAAGAAATATTTTCCCAAACGGTCATCAAGGGAAAAAGAGCAAGATTCTGGAAGATCATCGCCGTGGGCCGCTTGTTCGGCCCAATGCCCTTCATGTCCTTGTCGCCGATTAAAATACTGCCCTGTGTGGGTTCAATGAACCCCGACACCATGCGTAAAATTGTGGTCTTGCCGCAGCCTGACGGACCAAGGAAGGAAAAGAATTCACCAGGATTTATTTTGACCGACACGTCATCGACGGCGCGATACTTCGCAAAATCCATCGTGACGTCGCGTAATTCCACACTTGCTGTCATCCCCGTACCCCAAATAGAATTGCGAATGACTATTGCCCTTTTGAACAGGGTGATCAAGCCATCATAACAGAAATGGGGCGGCAAGTTGCCGCCCCAAATATTTTAGAGTCTAATTTTTATGCAGACTTCCACTTGTCGGCATATTCGCCGCGAGTCTTCGTCCACCAAGCTGGCTGAGCTGGCCACCACCAAAGCTTGGTGAGGGCGTCGCTTGGATAGGCAGCTGCATAGAATGCAGACACTGCAGGATCCATCATTTCGATGCCACCTTTGCCAACCGGGTTGGCCTTGAAGTCGGACGCCCAAGCAGAGGCACCCTCAGCAGTGGAGATCCACTTGGCGAATGCGTGAGCCTGCTCGGTGTTCTTGGCGTTGGTCATCAGCACGAAGCCCTGGCTCCAGCCGAAAGCACCTTCCTTCGGAGCGATGAAGCCGTAGCCGTCTGCGGCAAGGTTGGCACCGGTGGAATCCCACGTCAGGCCAAGCTCAGCGCCGTTGGTACGGAACGCACCTTGTGCTTCGTTTTCAGAAGCCCAGAACTGGGCAACGTTCTTCTTGTGCTTGATGGCTTCTGCAAGGGCGATGTCCCACAGCTTGCGCATCGTGGCTTCGTCCTTGTAGCCGTCGGTCCAAGGCTGTGGCAGTTTGCCAGCAGCATCGAGAACGCGGCCCATGGCTGACAGCGAAGAATGTCCGCGCAACGTAACCTTGCCGACATACTTGTCGTCAAACAGGTCGGACAAGCCGATCTTGCCATATGTGCCATCAATGGTCTTCTTGTTGAAGGTCAGCGCTTCGGTGCCCCAAACAGAGGGAACCCACAGGCGCTTGCCACCGATTTCGGAAGCATCGCCAGCCTTTGAGCCGGGGACGCCCGCCAGATAGTTGTCAGGGGCCAGCTTGGACAGATCCCAAGCTTGCACAACGCCTTCAGCATTCCACGAAGGCAAGGCATTCACAGTCGGCTCCATCACGTCGACGGCGCCAGCCTGAATGGCAGTCTTCGAGTCAGCAAGCATGACGTCTTGGTCAGCCGCTTCCTTGAAGTTCACCTTGATGCCAGTGGCTTTGGTAAACTTTGCCATGCTGTTGGTCTTCAAGCTGTCATAGCCAGCCCAACCTTCAAAGTTGAGCTCGCCGCTGGTGGCAAAAGCATTCTTCACGGTGAGCGGGGCAGCAAAGCCCACGGCACCGAGTGCGATAGCGGATTTCAGCAGCGAACGGCGCGAAAGTGCCGCGGCGCGTACTGTTTCCTGTGTAGATGTAAACTTAGTCATTAAGACTTCTCCTCCATGTGTGCGGGCCCAATGCCCGCCAGAAAACCCATTGATAACCGGCCGGTTAAACCGGCTTCTGGGGTATCTGATCCTACTATGACAAGCCTGTGACAGTGTGGCAATGGGCTTTTGCGGCGTGGCACCATTCAAAACCGCAGCTGGCCTTGAATCACGCGTCAGATTTTCTCAGGCTTGGGACCGCCCGTTGCCCAGTCGAGTAACTGGATGGTGTGAACCACCGAAATGGCTGTCCCCGAAGCCAGTTGGGTGGCGCAGCCGATGTTTCCGGTGGCGATCACTTCGGCCTGCAACACGGCCAGACTAGCAAGCTTGCGGTCGCGCAGTTGGCCCGCGATTTCAGGCTGGAGAATATTGTAGGTTCCAGCCGAGCCGCAGCACATGTGGCCTTCGGCAGGCTCCACCACCTCAAACCCCACTTGGCGCAGCAGCGCCTGCGGTATGGTTTTTATTTGCTGGCCATGTTGCATGGAACAAGCCGAATGATAGGCCACGCGCAGTTTTTTCTGAACCTTTGGTAAGGTTTGGCGGGCCAGAAATTCAGTGATGTCGCAGGCCTGGGCGCTGATCGCCTTGGCCTTGGCGGCGTAGGCCGGATCGTCGCGGAACATGTGGCCATAGTCCTTGATCGTGGTTCCGCAGCCAGAGGCCGTAATGACCACCGCATCAACCTTGGCCTCCAGCCACTGGTCGATGGAGCGCTTGGCGCGGGCGCGGGCGTCTTGTTCTTTGCCCATGTGATGGGGCAATGAACCGCAGCAACTTTCTCCCTCAGTTACCACGACAGCAAAGCCGATCCGGTTGAGCAGGCGAATGGTCGCAGCATTGATCTCGGGGTCCAGCACCGATTGCACACAGCCCTTGAGCAGGGCGACGCGCCCTTTTTCCATTCCCGTTGCCGGATAGGTTCCGGGCTGGCCGAGCGCGAGGGGCGGTGTGACTGTCGAGGGAACTAGTCTGAGCAGGGCTTGCAGTCTTTTGGGAAGGATCGGAGATGTCCATTTGCCAAGGCGGGCACTCATCATGGCTAACCTGAAGAGCTTTGGCCGCACCATGGTAAAAGCAAGAAGACTGCGCAGCGCACGATCGGCAAAGGGCCGCTTATAGGTTTTTTCAATATGCTCGCGCGCATGATCAACCAAGTGCATGTAGTTCACGCCTGACGGACAGGTGGTCATGCAGGACAGACACGACAGGCAGCGATCAACATGCTTGACGGTTTCGGCCGTTGCGGCCTCGCCCTTTTCCAGCATTTCCTTGATCATATAAATGCGGCCGCGTGGGCTGTCGGCCTCGTCACCCAGCAGCACATAGGTGGGACAGGTCGCCGTGCAAAATCCGCAATGGACGCATTTTCGCAAATTGACATTGGCGTCGGCGATTTCAGGATTGGCCAATTGTTCGGGCGTAAAAAGAGTTTGCATCAGTGGCCTTTCACCATGCGGCCCGGATTGAACAGGCCCTTGGGGTCAAAGGCCAGCTTCACGCGGCTCGTCAATGCAGCCAGTGGTGCCGGCTGGGGTGAGAACACCGCTTCGGTCGATCTGGTTTTATCATCCGCGCGAAACAGCATGGCATGGCCGGACTTGAGCGCGCCACGAATGAGGTTCGCAGTGTTTTGTGGCTCATGATCAAGCCAGATCAGGCCGCCGGCCCAATCGAAGACATAGCGAAAGTCGAGGTAAGGCTTCAGCCTGGTCACCACGTCCGCTGCATCTTGTGGCGGGATTGAGATTTTCCAGATGTGGCGGGTCTGGCTGTCAGTAAAATGTTTCACGTCGCGCAAGTCCTGCCAGATTTTCGCCGATTGCTTCTCAGCAATGATATCTGATTTTGTCGCCAGTAGTTTCGCAAGGGCTGCGGTTCTGAAGGTGACCGAAGGGGCAATGCCCTCCACCCGCAGCATCACGCCCTGCCCCGGCACATAAGCTGCACCCGACACCTCATGGGGCGATTGCATGGCGGTGGTCATCAGGCTGAGGGCCTCTGCGTCTGACGTGCAGGCAAATTGCAACGTGGTCTGAATTTCAGGTCTGGGCATGACCTTGAAAATCACGGAGGTAAACGCTGCCAGGGTGCCATAGCTTCCCGCCATCAGCTTGGGCAGATCATAGCCCGTCACGTTCTTCACAACATGCGCGCCCGTCTTGAAAATCTCGCCGCGACCCGAGACGCCTGACAATCCCAAAACGTGGTCACGCACAGCTCCCGCTTTCATGCGGCGCGGTCCCGACAGATTGCAGGCGAGAATTCCGCCAATCGTTCCAGAATTTTTGGCACCCAACAGGCTTGATAAATCAGGCGGCTCAAAGGCCAGCATCTGATTGTTCTTGGCAACAAGCTTTTCAACGTCGGTAAGCTTGGTGGCGGAGCCCACTTCCAGCACCAGCTCTTCAGGTTCATATTTGATGACGCCGCTGAAGGCCGAAAGATCAAGCTTTTCACCCGCTGGAATCCGTCCCAGTTTCGCCTTGCTGCCCAGTCCACACAATTCGAAGGGCGCAGTGGCGTTCAGCACGAGATCGGCCAATTCAGCGACTGTCTTTGGTTTGGCCATCAAAATCTCGGCAGATCCGGGAATGGCAGATCAGAGCCTCTCACGATCATCCTGCCGCCTTCAGCACAGGCATGAAGGGTCGGGAAAACCTTTCCGGGGTTCAACAAACTATGTTCGTCAAAAGCGCATTTGAGGCGCAGCTGCTGATCCATGTCGATCTCTGAAAACATGATCGGCATGAGATCGCGCTTCTCAATCCCCACACCGTGTTCGCCCGTGAGCACGCCACCGACTTTCACGCAGAGCCGCAAGATGTCTGCGCCAAATTCTTCGGCGGCCTGAAGCTCACCGGGCTGGTTGGCATCAAACAAAATTAGCGGATGGAGATTGCCATCACCGGCATGGAACACATTGGCGACGCGCAATCCATGCTTCTTTGAAAACTCTGCCATGCCAGCCAGAACTTCGGCCAATTTCTTACGCGGGATGGTCCCATCCATGCACATGTAATCGGGCGAGATGCGGCCCACTGCCGGAAAGGCTGCCTTGCGGCCCGCCCAGAAATTCATGCGCTCGGCTTCAGAGTTGGAGGTTTTGGTGACAACGGAAGAATTTTCTGCGCCTATTTCCTCGACACGCTCCACCAATGCGTCGACCTCCACTGCTGGTCCATCAATCTCGATGATGAGCAGCGCTTCCACATGCAAAGGATAACCGGCGTGGACAAAATCCTCAGCGGCTTTTATCGCCGGGCGATCCATCATTTCCATGCCTGCCGGGATGATGCCGCTTGAAATAATATCGGCCACGCATTGTCCGGCTTCTTCGCTTGAGTCAAAGCCCATTAAAATGGCGCGCGCCGTTTCAGGCTTTGACAAAATGCGGACCGTGACTTCAGTGATGACACCCAGCAAGCCTTCCGATCCTGTCACGATTCCCATCAGATCAAGCCCGTCACTCTCCATGTGCTTGCCGCCGAGCCTGATGACTTCGCCGGTCATCAACACCATTTCGAGACCGAGAAGATTGTTGGTGGTGAGGCCATATTTCAGGCAATGTACGCCACCGGAATTTTCCGCAACGTTGCCGCCGATGGTGCAGGCGATTTGCGATGAGGGGTCCGGCGCGTAATAGAAGCCCTTGCCTTCCACCGCTTTAGTGAGGCCCAAATTGGTCACACCTGGTTGGGCCACAACGCAGCGATTGCCATAATCCACTTCAAGAATGCGATTGAATTTCGCCATCCCCAGCAGAATGCCGTCTTCCAGCGGCAGGGCGCCACCCGACAACGATGTGCCAGCGCCGCGCGGCACAATCTTGATTTTGTTGTCATGGGCATAGCGCAGGATTTTTGAAATTTCTGCGGTGGTTTCGGGCAGTGCCACCAACATCGGCAATTGCCGATAGGCTGACAGTCCATCGGATTCATAAACCCGCATCTCGCGCGCCGTGTCGATCACTGAGTCATGCTTGATGAAAGTTCGCAAGGCCGCGGCAATCTCAAGGCGACGTGCCAGCACGGCTTTGTCGATATCAGGCATTTTCAACATCAGTGCAGCCTTTGCCCGGCGACGTAGGTTGCGGCCACGGCACGGTCATCGCCCAAAAGTGCGAGCGCAAACAGAACATCTTCGATGGAGTTTGAAAGTTCGTGGCGGGCTTTCAACACTACTGTGGCCTCGGGATCGAGCACGACAATATCGGCATATTTTCCGACGTCGAGGCTTCCAGTTTCAGCATCGATCCGCAAGGCCCGCGCATTCTGAAGCGTGGCCAGGAAAAACAATTCGGCGGCTTTCAATTTCTTGCCGGTTAACATCTGCACTTTGTAAGCTTCTCCCATGGTTTGCAGCATGGAGTAGCTTGTGCCACCGCCGACGTCCGTGGCAAGGCCAATCTGAACAGTCTTCAAGTGGTTCATCGACATCAGTCCTGAACCCAGAAAATTATTGGAGGTTGGGCAATGGAGAATAGTGCCGCCCGCTTCCGACAAACGCGCCACTTCACTGTCTGACAGGTGAACGCCATGGGCAAAGAGGCTGTGATCCGTCAACAACCCGAAGCGCTCATATACTGCAGTATAGTCGCGGTCATTGGGAAAGAGCTGCTTTACAAAGGCAAGCTCGCCCGGGCTTTCCGAGAGGTGGGTTTGCATCAATGCGCCTTTGCAATCTTTCAAAACTTCACCGGCCAGACGCAACTGCTTTTCGGTTGAGGTAATGGCAAAGCGCGGGGTTACCGCATGGCGCAGACGCCCCTTGCCGTGATAGGCTTTGTGCAAATCCAAGGTGTCTTTGGCCGATTGTTCAGGATCGTCTTCGACCGCTGGAATCGCATTGCGATCCATCATGGTCTTGCCGGTGATCAAGGCCATGTTGCGGCTTTGGGCGGCGGCAAACAGCGCTTCAGCGCAGGTTTTATGAGACGAGCAAAACGCCAAGGCTGACGTGGTACCATTTTGGAAAAGGTTGGCGAGGAAGATTTCGGCGGCAGCAGCGGCGTAGGCATGATCGGCGTAACGTGCTTCTTCCGGAAACGTGTAGCGGGAAAGCCAGTCGAGAAGATCAGCGGCGGCGGCGGCCAGCATGCGATATTGCGGAAAATGAATATGGGCATCGACAAAGCCCGCCATCAGCAATTTTTGGCCGTGGTCTTCGCGTGGAGCCTGATCAAAGGCGCGCGGCAAAAGTGAAAGCGGGCCTCGAAACAGAATGGTGCCATCATCGCCTACTGCTATAGCCCCGCGTTGCTCGTGGCTGATTGCTTCTGCTGTTGCACCGAACGCAACGACTTGGCCGAGAATGACTTTGGTCATCCCTGCACCTTGGCTTCCAACCGGAAGGCGATGATCTTGCAAACCTGATCCACAGCGGTTTTGAATTCGATGTTCGTGTCGTTTTCGATGCGCTGTTCAAAGCCCGCCATGATCTGGGTTTTGGTGGCGCCCTTGACGGCGAAGATGAATGGGAAATGGTTCTTGGCTTTGTAGGCGTTGTTGAGCTTCGTGAAATGTTCAAACTCGGCCTTGCTCAACTGATCGAGGCCTGCGCCTTTTTGCTCGTTGGTGGAATCCTGCGTCAGTTTGGCCTTGGTGGCCAAGTCCGGATGGGCATTGAGCAGTTCGAGCTTTGCCTCCGTGGAGGCAGTCAGGACCGTGGTTTGAAAGGCCAGAACCATGGCGCTCCCATTGGCAAAGGGGCGCTTCAACATTGCCGCCTCTGCCACCCACTCAGAATGTTCGGCAATGCCGCCAAACTCTGCCACAAAGTCAGCCGGGCTCATGGCGTTGACGGCGCTCAATTTCATTTCAAGCCTGCAATCCACGCGCCGAGCTTTTCACGCTCTTGCGGCAACATGCCCGTCTTGTTGCCCATCGGCATGGTGTGGTGAAGCACAGCTTGCGTTTCAATCTGCTTGGCATAGCGCTTCAAATCATCAACTGATGCAAACATAATGCCTTTGGGGGCTTCCTTGATGGTGGCATCGGTGGGCGTCGCAGAATGACAGGCTGTGCAGCGTTGAGTTACAATGGCCAACGCTTCATCATCGGTCACTTTCAATTGCGAGATCGGCCCGCTTTTGGATTCCGTGAGCATGATGGCCCCCGCCAAGCACAGCGCAATCACCGGAAAGGCCCAGGCAAATTTGGCCATGTCATCGCCGACCTCATGGCGCAGCAGCGCATAGCGCGCCAAGCCACCGCCCAGAACGATGAGACCGACGAGAACCCAGGCAAAAGGATTGCCTGTGATGATGGCATAGTGATTGCTGATCATCATGAACAGCACGGGCAGAGTGAGATATGTGTTGTGCAGTGAGCGCTGTTTGCCCATGGCGCCAAGTTTGGGATCAGGCGTTTCGCCCTTCAGCAACGAAGCTGTTATCTTGCGCTGATTGGGAATGATCACGGCGAAAACATTGGCGGCCATCATGGTGCCGACGAAAGCGCCGACATGGATGAAAGCACCACGGCCTGAAAAGACGCGGCCAAAATTATACGCCGCCACCAAAATCAAAACATAAACACAAAGGGCCAGCCATCCGGTGTTCTGGCCAATGGGCGAACGGCACAAGCGATCATAGATCACCCAACCCGCGCCTAAACTCACTAGCGAAATCGCGACGGCCTGCCAGGGGAGAAGCGGCAGGACTTGTGGATCAATCAGGTAGAGATCGGCCTGCAGATAGTATTGCAGGATCATCAGGCAAAAGCCGGTGATCCAGGTGATATAGGCTTCCCATTTGAACCAGATCAGATGGGGCGGAAGCTCGGCTGGGGCTGAGAGATATTTGCGCACATGATAAAAGCCGCCGCCGTGGACTTCCCAAGCCTCGCCCATGACGCCTGGCGGCATCACGGGTGCGCGGCGCAGCGACAGGTCGAGCGCCACGAAGTAAAACGATGCGCCAATCCACGAGATGCCGGCAATGAGATGGCCCCAGCGCACAAGAATGTTCAGCCAATCGGCGAGCAATGGATCCATTTTAGTGCCCAGATACTTGTGCAGAATTGCGGAACGGGATTTTGGCTGATTTCACGGCTTCCTGCCATTGCAACAACTGCACTGCGACACTGGCGGCAATTATGGCTGGCTCTTTGGACACAAGGCCGAACGCGCCGATGGGACAATGCAGGCGCTGCAACGCCTCATCGTCATGACCCTTGGCCTTCAAGCGGCTGAGGAAACGCGCCCGCTTGGTTTCACTGCCGATCAATCCAATGAATGAAATATGGCCTAAGCGAAGCGCTGCATCGACGATCTCAAAATCGAGGCTATGGCTGTGGGTCATCACCAGAATGGCTTCCAACTCCTCAGTCAGTTCAAACGGACCGTGGTGGCAAGACACATTTTCTGGCGTGAAGGTCGGAAAGGCATTGGGGCGCTCGTCCCACCATGAGACTTGAACCGGCAGAGGTGCGACGGCCAACACCAAGGCTCTGGCCACATGGCCCGCACCAAACAAACCGAGGTGCAAGCGGCGTTCCATATTCTCACGTAGTTCCTGTTCAGCCTGTGATTTGGCAAAAGGCAAATCCTCAGGTGTCAGACTTTGCAAGTTGAGGTTTACCCTCCCCCCGCAACATTGGCCAAGATCGGGGCCCAAGATCTTAGCCATTGCCTTTCGCGCGCTCACTTTACCGAGCATGGACTGCGCCTCAGCCATGGCGTGCCATTCCAAAGTGCCGCCCCCAATCGTGCCAAAATAGCCCTGAGGGGTAACAGCCATTGCGGCTCCCTCCTCGCGCGGGGTTGAACCTTCGGCGCGCTGGACAGTGACCACGACGCAAGGTTCACTTTTTTTAAGGCATTCCACAATTCTGGGCCAGAGCAACATCAGCTCGCCCCCATGGATTTCACCGCGCGCAAAATGGCCTCAGGTGTTGCTGGCGCATCAAGCTTGGGCACAACACCGGGTTTCAGGCTGGCCACGGCATCCATAATGGCGCACCAGACGGATATTGGCAGGTTCAATGGCGGCTCGCCGACGGC
Organism: Hyphomicrobiales bacterium; assembly: GCA_038231475.1. Taxonomy (GTDB): domain Bacteria; phylum Pseudomonadota; class Alphaproteobacteria; order Rhizobiales; family Aestuariivirgaceae; genus Aestuariivirga. Next base: position 38,082 of record JBBRLH010000011.1, read on the forward strand.
TTTGGAGCGATAGATCGAGGCCATTTCGTTGCCCTTGCTCTTGAAGAGCTCAACGCGAAAATCCTCCGGAACATCGCGCGCAGTTGGGATCTTGTAGGTCGATGGCGCATGGGTGCGTAGACGGCCCTGCGCGTCAAACACTAGTTCCTCGGTCGTGAGCCAGCCCATGCCCTGCACAAAGCCGCCTTCAATCTGGCCAATGTCTATTGCCGGGTTAAGGGAGGTTCCGACATCATGGAGAATATCAACACGGGTGACTTTGTTTTCGCCGGTCAGTGTATCGAGCACAACTTCTGCGCAGGCAGCGCCATTGGCGAAATAGAAAAACGGATTGCCCTTGCCTGAAGGCCTGTCCCAATGGATGCCCGGCGTTGCGTAGAACCCGGTTGATGAGAGCGAGATGCGCTGTTCTCTGGTCTTGGTGGCAAGCTCCGCAAAGCTCAATGATTTGCGCCCGACGGAAACCTTGCCGCCGGAAAATTGAACGGCACTGGCTTTCACTTTGAAGAATTTGGCCGCCACATCCGTCATGCGGGTTTTGATGACGAGTGCGGCATTGCGCGCGGCCATCGCATTCAAATCCGTGCCTGAAGAGGCAGCCGTTGGCGATGTGTTGGGAACTTTGTCGGTCGTCGTTGCGGTGATGGCCACACGCGCCACATCAATGCCGAAGGTTTCGGCCACAACTTGAGCCACCTTCAAATACAGCCCCTGGCCCATTTCCGTTCCACCATGGTTCAGGTGAACCGAGCCATCGGTATAGACATGGACCAGTGCGCCGGCCTGGTTCATCTGCGTGAAGGTGAAGGAGATGCCGAATTTGACTGGCACAAGGGCTAAGCCTTTTTTCAGAATGGGGCTCGTGGCATTGAAAGCATCAATAGACTTGCGCCGTCTCTTATAGTCGGAGGTTTTCTCCAACTGGCTGACCACGGCCTGCAAATCCTTAAACAGAACTTTCTGCCCGTAGGGTGTCTCATTGCGGCGCGGGCCATAAAGATTGCGCTTGCGCAGTTCCAAGGCATCCATTCCATTCACGATTGCCGTCGCTTGCAACATTTGTTCGGCAAAGACGATGCCTTGCGGTCCACCGAACCCTCTGAAGGCCGTGTTGGAAACCGTATTGGTTTTCAGGCGTCTGGTGGCGATCCTGAAGGCGGGATAAAAATAGGCGTTGTCGGCATGAAACATGGCGCGATCACAAATGGCATTCGACAAATCCGCTGAATAACCGCAGCGCGCATTGAATGTGACATCGACAGACTTCAACCGGAAATCCTTGTCAAAGCCAGCCTCGTATGAGACTTCAAAATCATGGCGCTTGCCGGTCATGATCATGTCGTCATCACGTTCAAGACGGCACTTTGCAGGGCGACCCAATTTATGCGCGGCCAGTGACGCAAGTGCGGCCCATTGCGCGGCTTGGCTTTCCTTGCCGCCAAAGCCACCGCCCATGCGACGGCATTCGCAGATGATCTTCGCATCGTCCACACCCAGCATAGCAGCGACGCAGTGCTGGATTTCGGTGGGGTGCTGGGTTGAGCAATAGACCAGCATCCCGCCTTTTTCCTGCGGCACGGCATAAGACACTTGGCCTTCAAGATAAAAATGTTCCTGGCCGCCGATTTTGAGGATTCCACTGGTTTTAATCGGCGAACTCTTCAGCTCCTTTGTATAGTTTTTGCTGGTGAAGGCATAAGGGTCCAGCAAATCGGGCATGGGGGACTTCAAAGCATCATCGACTGAAACGACTGGGGTCTCAGTTGCAATTTCAATAACCGCGAGTTGGGCAGCACGGCGGGCGATCTCGCGAGTCTCGGCCACGACTGCGAAGATCACCTGACCATGAAACTCAATGTGGCCTTCTGCGAAAATCGGATCATCGCCAATGGTCGGGCTGCAATCATTCTTCGCGGGAATATCTTCGGCGGTAAAAACTGCCAGCACGCCGGGAAAATTGCGAATGGCCGTCAAATCGCATTTTACGATCTTGCCTCGCGCGCCCTGCTTGGCATAGCCCGGTGCCACATGAACCGTGCCTTCGATTTCCGCAATGTCATCGACATAGGTGGCGCTGCCGCTGACGTGAAGTCCGGCACTGTCATGGGCCATGGATTTTCCGACCGTGGCGAGCTTGCTCATGCGGACATGACCCGCGTGTCAGATTGCTTCATCCCGCCTGCTTCCAGCAACGCCTTGCGCAACAGCGCGTTCGCGGTTTCTACGCGATAGGCAGCACTTGCGCGCATGTCATCAATGGGTGCGTAGTCGGAGAGTTTCACGCTTAAAGCTTCAGCTAAAGTCTTGCCGGCAAGTGCTTGTTCTGCAAGACTTGCCCGCTTTGGCGTGGCCGCCATACCACCGAAGGCAATGCGGGCTTTCTCGATGCGATTGCCATTGAGCGTGAACAGGAAGCCGGCCATCACGGCGGAGATATCCTGATCAAAGCGCTTCGAAATTTTATAGGCTTTGAAGATTTGATTGGATGCGAACTTCGGCACATCAATCTGCCAAACGAGTTCGCCAGGGTTTCGGTCCTGCTTGCCATAGGCGATAAAGAAATCTTCGAGCGAAATGACGCGCATTTCAGCGCCCAAACGCAAATGCAATTTTGTGTTCAGTGCAATCAACATCGGTGGCATGTCGCCGATGGGCGAGCCATTGGCAATGTTTCCGCCGATCGTGCCCGAGGCGCGCACCTGAGCCGAGCCGATACGCGTCATCACCTCGCCCATGTCGGGGAAATGTTCCGTCAATATTTCTAGCGCTTCGGCATAGGTGACGCCCCCGCCAATGGTGATCTTATCGGAGGTGTCGGTGATGTCGGCAAAGCCCTTGGCACAGCCCGTCCAGATGATTTGTTTCAAGGGGCGGAATTGTTTGGTGATCCACAACCCGACATCAGTGGCGCCTGAGACAATGCGCGCTTCAGGATATTTTTCGCACAAGTCCGCAAGGCTTTCTGCCGTGGCGGGCGCTGCAAAGAAATTATCGTCGTCGCTCACAAACAAATCATCTTGAGCCAGCGGCTCCAGCAATTTTGCCGTCGCGGCTGATTGTGCCGTCCACTGGTCCTTCATCTTGTTGCAAGCTGTGAGTGCTGCATCGACAATGGGGCGATAGCCGGTGCAGCGACAGAGATTGCCGGCAATCTTGGTGACAATATCTTCGCGCGACGGATTTGGATTTTCATGGCCCAACGCAAAGAGAGACATCACAAAGCCCGGCGTGCAGAAGCCGCATTGTGAGGCATGAGCATCAACCATCGCCTGCTGAACGGGATGAAGTTTTCCGCCCTCACTCAAATCCTCGACCGTGACCAACTCCGCGCCATGAATTTGGCCCAAGAGCAAGATGCAGGCATTGACCGCCTGATAGCGCATGGCACCATTGTGCGGGCGGCCCAGCACCACAGTGCAAGCGCCACAGTCGCCTTCGTTGCAGCCTTCCTTGGTGCCTTTTGATTTTTCATCAAGGCGCAGATAATCGAGCAGCGTCTGGTCCGGCTCAAACTTTTCCAGCGTCACCATTCGACCACGGCGCAGAAACTGCAAAGCCATCAAGACCCCCGATAGGTGGAATAGCCGAAGGGCGACAAGAGCAGCGGCACATGAAAATGTTGGGTGGGGTCAGCAATGCCAAAGCGGATCGGGATCACATCGAGAAACAGGGGCTCAGCAAGATTGAGCTTGAGGCCGCGGAGATAATCGCCCGCAAAAAACCTGAGCTCATATTGGCCTTTGTTCAGGGCTGCACCTTCGAGGATCGGGGCATCGGCGCGGCCATCGGAATTGGTGGTGACGGTCTTGATGAGTTTGTCGGTCCACAGCTCGATGCGCAGGCCCGCAGCGGGCTTGCCCAGCGCAGTATCCAGAACGTGGGTTGTCAATTTCCCCATCTCAACCTCTTTTCCATTCGGTCAAAAATGGACCAAATCACCTCAGGCCGCAAGCCCGCCCGATTTGACGATGAACGCTTCAATGTCGCTGAGACCTTTGAGCCGCAGCAGATCGGAAAAGACAAAGGGCCGCTCGCCGCGTGCCTTTTTGGTGTCCGATTCCATCACCGAAAGATCGGCCATAACATGAGGTGCCAGATCGGTCTTGTTGACGACGAGCAGGTCAGAGCGCGTGATCGCGGGACCGCCTTTGCGGGGGATTTTCTCGCCCTGACAAACTGAGATCACATAGATTGAGAGGTCGGCCAGATCGGGGGAGAAGGTGGCCGCCAGATTGTCGCCACCTGATTCAATAAAAATCACATCAAGATGGGGGTGGCGCTTGGTCATTTCAGCGACGGCGGCCAGATTGATCGAGGCATCTTCGCGGATTGCCGTGTGCGGGCAGCCGCCGGTTTCAACACCCATGATGCGATCTTCGGGCAAGGCCTGAAGCCGGTTCAAAATCAGCGCGTCTTCCTTGGTGTAGATGTCGTTGGTGATGACGGCGACCGAATATTTCTCGCGCATGGACTTGCACAGCTTTTCCGTGAGCGTGGTTTTGCCGGAGCCGACCGGGCCTCCAATGCCAACACGCAGTGGGCCATTTTTCATGTGCGGAAGATCCTTGGTTGCAGCGTTTCGTGTTTCATGGCGGCGATGTCAGACATGAAGGCGGATGAGCCCAAATCGTCCAGTGACGAATGGGCGGCGCGCTGAGCGGTATCTGCGATGACAGGCAAAAGATCGCGCATAATATTGAGGCCCGCCGTCTGCCCGATTGGGACCAAACGCACGGCCACTGAAATCAGCGCGTTGGAAAAGCCTTGCAGGAAGGCAAGCAGGGCGTGTTGCGCTTCGATGTTCATCGCCTTGCAGGCCAAAGCAGCGGCGACAGGATAGGCGAGAGGGCCCTCATCCTTCCCATCGCTTGCGCGATAGGCCCCTTCCTTTTCCCCACTCTGTGGGGCGAAGGCGCTTGACGCAATGTTGAACGCCGCGCCAAGTTGCGTGGTTTCCAGAAAGCGCTCATGCGATGAACACAGCGCCAATGCGAGTTCCTTCACGCTTTCCCCCCTGCTGGCCGCAGCAAAAATCACGGCATCGTTCCAGCCGGAGCCTTGCGTGATGATTTCGCTGATCCAATCCCTAGTGGTGGCCTCATCATGCACAAGGCCCTCGTCAATCGCCCATTCCAGCCCGTGGCTGTAGGCAAAGCTGCCAATGGGAAAGGCGGGCGACATCCAGTTCAACAGCAGCAGGAGTTGCTGAGCTTCAATGCCCGTGGCCATGGTAAGCTCCATGTTCGGGATGGAATTGTTCGCGCACGACTTCAACTTTCGCTCCGAGTTGTTTGAGCATCACCGCAATCACATGATCGCGAAGAATGAGAATGCGGTCAGCCTCGATTTGTGCAGCGAGATGACGATTTCCAATATGCCAAGCCAATAAACTATGATGGGCAGGGCTTACCGCGCGAACCTCTAAAAGGTCTTCCTCTGCGGCTCTCACTTCAAGATAGGTTCCGTTTTCCAACTCAAGGTGATCGCCATCCTCGATCATCACCGCCAAGGGAAGATCAACCAGAACTTCGTTGCCACCTTCAGTGACAAGCAACTTTCGCCTGAGATGACGATCTTGTGCAGCAAGCTCGATTCCATCGGTGGCTTGTCCGGCACTGTCGCTCAGTCTGACATGTCGGATGGCTTTCATCAGAACAGGAAATAGCGCTGCGCCATGGGCAGAACGGTTGCAGGATCGCAGGTCAGCAATTCGCCATCAGCGCGCACTTCATAGGTTTCGGGATTAACATCAAGCTTTGGCGTTGCGGCATTGTGGATCATCGAGGCCTTGGTAATGCCGCCGCGGGTGTTTTTCACTGCGATCATTTTCTTCGCTGTGCCGAGTTTCACGGCGAGACCACCAGCGGCTGCCGCTTGCGAGACAAAAGTGATCGAGGAATTGGTCATCAGTTTTCCGAAGCTCGCAAACATCGGGCGATAATGCACAGGCTGCGGCGTGGGGATCGAAGCATTGGGATCGCCCATGGGTGCTGCTGCAATCGAGCCGCCTAGGAGAACCATTTCAGGCTTTACGCCGAAGAAGGCCGGATTCCACATGACCAGATCAGCGCGCTTTCCAACTTCAATGGAGCCCACCTCATGAGAAAGGCCGTGGGCGATTGCTGGGTTGATCGTGTATTTCGCGATGTAACGCTTCACGCGGAAATTGTCGTTGTCGCGATCTGGCGAGAGATGCCCACGCTGGGTTTTCATCTTGTGGGCTGTTTGCCAGCAACGGATGATGACTTCGCCGACACGGCCCATGGCCTGGCTGTCGGATGAGATCATCGAGAAGCAGCCCATGTCATGAAGGATATCTTCAGCGGCAATTGTTTCCTTGCGGATGCGGCTTTCGGCGAAAGACAAATCTTCGGCAATGCGTGGAGACAAGTGATGGCAGACCATCAGCATGTCGAGATGCTCGGCGACCGTGTTCACGGTGTAGGGCCGCGTGGGGTTGGTGGAGGACGGCAACACATTGGGCAGGCTTGCCACCTTGATAATGTCAGGCGCATGGCCGCCGCCTGCGCCTTCGGTGTGAAAGGTGTGGATGGTGCGGCCCTTGAAGGCAGCAATCGTAGCTTCCACAAAACCTGATTCATTCAATGTGTCGGTATGAATCGCAACCTGCACGTCATGGGCATCAGCCACGGTGAGGCAGCAATCTATGGCGGCAGGAGTAGTCCCCCAATCCTCATGGAGTTTCAGACCGCAGGCGCCTGCCAGAACCATTTCTTCCAAAGCGGCGGGGAGCGAGGCATTGCCCTTGCCCATGAAACCCAGATTCATGGGGAATGAATCGGCCGCTTCAATCATGCGTTCCAAATGCCATGCGCCGGTGCAGGTCGTCGCCAATGTGCCATGGGCCGGGCCGGTGCCGCCGCCCAGCATGGTGGTGATGCCGGAATAAAGCGCTTCCTCGATTTGTTGAGGGGCAATGAAATGAATGTGACTGTCAACGCCGCCCGCAGTCAAAATCTTCCCTTCGCCCGCGATGATTTCAGTTGAAGGGCCGACGATGATGGTCACACCATTTTGCATATCAGGATTGCCAGCCTTGCCGATGGCGGCAATGCGGCCCTCTTTCAGGCCAATGTCGGCTTTGTAAATTCCGGAATGATCGACCACCAAAGCATTGGTGATGACAGTATCCATGGCCCCTTGGGCGCGTGTCGCCTGGGATTGGCCCATGCCATCACGGATCACCTTGCCGCCGCCAAATTTCACCTCCTCGCCATAGAGCGTGAAATCCTTTTCCACCTCGATGAAGAGTTCAGTGTCAGCCAAGCGCACCTTGTCGCCCGTGGTGGGGCCATACATTGAGGCATAGGTTGAGCGGGAAATTTTTGCCATCAGAGTGCCCCCATCACTTTGCCCTGGAAGCCATAGACTTTGCGGCTGCCGCCCAAGGGCACCAAAGTTACATCGCGCTTTTGTCCCGGTTCAAAACGGACGGCGGTTCCGGCGGCGATGTCCAGTCTCATGCCGCGCGCCAAGGCGCGATCGAACAACAACGAGTCATTGGTTTCAAAGAAATGATAATGCGAGCCCACTTGAATCGGCCGGTCGCCGGAATTGGCTACGGTGAGGCTGAAGGATTTTGTTCCGGCATTGAGATCAATGTCGCCGGGCTTGGTGATGAATTCTCCGGGGATCATTTTCACTCCTAGCGGATGGGGTTATGCACGGTCACAAGTTTTGTGCCGTCAGGGAATGTCGCCTCGACTTGGATGTCGTGGATCATCTCGGGAATGCCCTCCATGACCTGGCCGCGTGTCACGACATGGGCGGCGGCCTCCATCAAATGAGCCACGCTCTTTCCATCACGCGCGCCTTCGACAACAAAGTCGCTGATCAGGGCAATGGCCTCGGGATGGTTGAGCTTGACGCCGCGCCCCAAGCGCTTGCGGGCCACTTCGGCCGCCATGGCAATCAGCAATTTATCCTTTTCACGCGGGGTGAGTTGCATGAATTTTCCTCAGTCTGTCCAATTTAGCGGCAAATTCTCAGCCTCCACAAAGCTGCCGAGCGCTTTAATCAGCAGTTTTCGCAGAGTGTAGCCGTCTTTTGCAAGAAGCCTTGCAACTAGCTTGCCATTCCAGAAACTGGCTGCACCATGTTCGCCAAAAACGGAATTGAGCTTCGGGGCCAGAGTTTCAAAATTTGCGCCGACACACAGGAGCGTGGCCATGGCGGTGGTCTCCCCCATCGCAGCGCGCGACGTGGGAAGTTTGGGGCCGAGTTGCGTGTCATCGGCAAAAGCCAGTTTTCCGTCGACACGGATTCGCCAGCGGTCATGAAAATCGATATTGGTGATTTTTTCATCTGAGATGCTGCGCCCAAAAATTGCGGGCTCCAGCATCACGAGTTTGGCGCCTTCGGCAAGTTCGGCGGTGATGGTGCGGTGCAGTTTTGCGCCGTCATAGAAGATGGTTTCCTGCGGCAACCAGAACAGCGTCGCATCTTCCGCCACGACAAGCTTTGCGTTCACATGGGCCACGGCGCCGAGGCTGCGATAGACCCGTTCGGCGGTCTGTGAGGCCACAGTCAATGTGGTGGCTGCGTTGACTTTGACGTCAAAACCAAAGTCATCGCCGCCCGCCAGGCCGCCGCCGGTATTGACCAACACGGCATGTTTGCCACCGGGCAACATGCGCGCCTTGGCTGAACCCTCTTCGCCATGACGCATGAGGCCGCCCGGGCCAAATTCCAGTTTCACCCGGCCAAAGCTTCGTTGTCGGTGAAATTGTTCCAATGTTCCGTGCATGAACTGACGTTAGGGTGAAGTTCCGGACTTGGCCAGAGGCATACTGTCTGCGTGCTTGATTTTGCAGCGTTTCGGGTTCAAAGGAGGCTCACTTTTTGAGAGATTCACAGGACAGCATGGCCAAAGAAGAACTATTGGAATTTGAAGGCACCGTGGCAGAACTTCTGCCCAACGCGACGTTTCGCGTTAAACTCGACCACAACGCCCATGAGATTATCGCCCACACGTCTGGCAAGATGCGCAAGAACCGCATTCGAGTTCTGGCCGGAGACCGCGTGATGGTGGAAATGACGCCCTATGATCTGACCAAGGGCCGCATCAATTACCGGTTCAAATAGTGACTGAACTCAGGGCCAAACTGGTTCTGGCCAGCGCCTCGCCCCGGCGCTTGGCGCTGCTCGACAAGGTGGGCCTGCCGCCTGATTTGCTCAATCCTGCAGATGTTGATGAAACGCCCTTAAAGCGCGAGTCGCCACGGCATCTGGCGATGCGATTGGCCGGAGCAAAAGCCGAAAAGGCCAAGCTCGCTCCGCTGGTGAAGGCACTTGGGGCTGGCGCGTTCATTCTTGCCGCTGATACAGTGGTGGGCCTGGGCCGCCGCGTTCTCCCCAAGGCTGAAGACCTGCAAACCGCCAAGGATTGCCTCACTTTGCTTTCGGGTCGTTCGCATTGGGTCTATTCTGCGGTTTGTTTGATTGCGCCTGATGGCACCAAGACCACGCGCTGCTCTGAAACCAAGGTTCGCTTCAAGCGTTTTTCTCGCGAAGACATCGAGACTTATTTGAAAAGTGACGAGTGGCGCGGCAAGGCCGGGGGCTATGCCATTCAGGGCCGGGCGGAAGCTTTTGTGCGCCATTTGTCTGGAAGTTATTCAGGCGTGGTGGGATTGCCCCTCCAAGAAACCGTGCAGCTGTTGCAGGGTGCCAAGTTCCCCGTCTATCATAATTGGATGACGCAGAACTCCAGCGAGATCTGAGATGGCCGAGGTTGTTGCCTTCCACAAACGCAAACCCTGCCCGATTTGCAAAAAGCCTTCGGAGGCCTCGCATCATCCTTTCTGCTCCAACCGCTGCCGCGAGGTGGACCTCAACCGTTGGCTGGGCGGGCATTACGCCATTCCGGTGGTTGACGACGAAAGCGATCCTCAGTCTGGAAACGCGGAAGACTAAATTTACGGAAATTATTCCGATTGCTGTAGACGGCTTCCCCTGCCCTGCCTAGAATTGAAGTGTCGTGGGCAAAGCTGCCACTAGAGCAGCATGCCAAAATTAATACGCTTCAGGGAGGGAGCATTCATGTCTTCAAGCAACACAATGGCTATGCCCAAAAACAGCAAGGGCCTTTCCAAGGATGAGAAATTTGTCATTCTTGCATCATCCACCGGCACGGTTTTCGAGTGGTATGATTTCTATCTTTACGCCACTTTGGCACCATTTTTCGCGGCCCTGTTTTTCCCCAAGGGGAATGACACGGCGGCCCTGCTTTCAGCCTTTGCGACCTATGCCGCAGGCTTTCTCGTTCGCCCTTTTGGTGCCTTGTTCTTTGGTCGTCTCGGAGATTTGATCGGCCGCAAATATACATTCCTCGTCACCATGCTGGTCATGGGCATTTCGACTTTCGCGGTTGGCTTGTTGCCGACCTACGCGTCAATTGGCTGGCTTGCGCCGTTCCTGCTCGTCTCTCTGCGCCTGCTGCAAGGCTTGGCGCTGGGCGGTGAATATGGTGGTGCGGCAACCTATGTGGCCGAACATGCCCAGCCGGGCAGGCGCGGTTATTCCACGGCGTGGATTCAAACCACGGCGACTTTTGGCTTTTTCCTCTCGCTTCTGGTGATCCTGTTGTGCCGGACCAACATGACGACAGCAGCCTTTGCAGAATGGGGCTGGCGCATCCCCTTCATTATCTCGGCTTTGTTGCTGATCTTCTCACTCTGGATTCGTCTCAAGCTTAATGAATCTCCGGTGTTCCAGAAGATGAAGGCGGAAGGCAAAGGATCTAGTTCGCCACTGAGAGATTCATTCCTGCACTATCCCAACAACAAATATGTTCTGCTGGCGCTGCTCGGTGCCACGGCAGGCCAGGGCGTGGTCTGGTACACAGGGCAGTTCTATGCGCTGTTCTTCCTCACCATCACCCAGAAGGTGGACTATGTGACGGCCTATTGGCTGATCGGTATTTCGCTTTTGATCGGAACACCTTTCTTCCTGTTCTTTGGCAGTCTCTCTGACAAGATTGGCCGGTTGAAGATCATTCTGGCGGGCTGCCTGATTGCGGCAGTTGCTTATTTCCCGCTGTTCCATTGGCTGGCGCGCGAGGTCAACCCTGACCTTTCGGACTATGCAGCCAAGACCACCATCACGGTTTCGGCTGATCCGGCGCAATGCCACTTCATCGTGTTCCCCACGGCTTGGACCAAATATGGCGATTGCGACAAGGCTAAGGATTTCATGGCCAAGAGTGGCCTGTCGTTCTCGTCAACCGACGGAGCCGCAGGTTCGGCAGCCTCCATCGAAATCAATGGCACAAAGGTTGATGGCTTCTCGCCCTACTCATGGTCGAAGGCTTTGGCTGACAGCGGCTATCCGATGATCAAGATGGCCTCAACCGAGGTTGCCTTGAGCAAGGAGCAGGCTGACAAGGTTGCTGCCGCGACAGCCGACAAGAAAACGGCTGATGCCACGACCGTGATTTCGGATGCCCGCATGGCGGCTGATCCCAAGGCCAAGAAAGTTGCCGACATTGCCAATATCGACAAGGTCGATGTGGGAACGGACGGCACAGCCAAGGCTACGGTTTCGGAAGCCTTCCCAGGTTCGGCTGACAAGTCGAAGATTTCCTGGCCCGGAGCCATTTTCATTCTCGCTTTGATGATGATTTTGGTGACGATGGTTTATGGACCGATTGCGGCCTATCTCGTGGAATTGTTCCCCACAAATATCCGCTACACGTCGATGTCGTTCCCCTATCACATCGGCAATGGCTGGTTTGGCGGCATGCTGCCTTTGCTGGCGACTGCCATTGTGGCCTTCCAGGGCAATATCTATGCAGGCCTCTGGTATCCGGTAATCGTGGCGCTTGCCACGGCGATCATCGGCTTCTTCTTCCTGCATGAAACCAAGGATACCGACATCGCCAAGCACTAAGATTTGGCGTTTGAAACTTGAACCCCCGGCTCACAAGGCCGGGGGTTTTCTTTTGGAAAGTGCGGGGACGGTGATCTATTTTTATTCAATCCTCTCCCCTTGAGGGAGAGGGGGGACCATTGCGGAACGCAATGGTGGGAGAGGGGTGTGTTCGCAACGGATAAGGTTGCAGGTTTGGATCAAGCGGTTTCATGCGTTGAACCAACCCCTCATCCGGCGCGTACCGCGCCACCTTCTCCCGCAAGGGGAGAAGGTTGGTCAGGGGGTGAGAGGGAGAAGGCGGAAGCGAGAAAGTCGAAAAATTAGGCCGCTGCTGCGTGACGGGGTACCTTGTTTCCCGAAGCCACAATGCGGCCCTCGGCTTGAGTCAATGCGCCTTCAACCAGTTCGAGGCCCAGAAAGCGCTCGCGCTCCACTGGACCCGGAAGCTGAAGCTTCAAGGTGTGGCCGGGCTCAAAGCCGAAGCGCTTGTAGTAGGGATGATCGCCCACAAGAATGATGGCGCGATGGCCAGCGTCAAGGGCAGCGGCAATGGCTGTCGCCATCAGTGCGCTGCCGATCCCCTCGCAGGTGCGTTCGGCTGAAACGGCCAGAGGCCCCAGCAGCAAGGCTTCACCCACTGATCCAGCCGTGATGCTCCACAGGCGGATCGTGCCGATGAGTTGGCAGTTTCCATCAACAGCCGAAAACGCAAAGGCGGGCAAGCGACCGCTGCGCAGTTTTTCCGAGGTCTTGCGCAGGCGCTTTGGACCAAAGGCGTTATTCAAAAGGGCCTCGCGGGCCGCAACATCAACAGGCAATTCAGCACGAATGGTGACCATGACAGCCTCCCAAAAAAGCCAAAAGAAAAAGGGTGACTTAGATGACGTAAGCTTTGAGCGGCGGGAAGCCGTTGAACGCCACCGACGCATAGGTCGTCGTGTAGGCGCCGCAGGATTCAATCAACACCTCATCGCCGACCGACAGCGTGATCGGCAGGTCGTAAGGCGTCTTCTCATAGAGCACGTCAGCGGAATCGCAGGTTGGACCCGCGATCACGCAAGGTGTCTTTTCGTCTGCATCATGGGCGGTGACGATCGGATAGCGGATCGCTTCGTCCATGGTTTCGGCCAAGCCGCCGAACTTGCCGATGTCGAGATAGACCCATCGCAAATTATCATTGGCGTGCTTCTTCGAAATCAAAACGACTTCCGACTTGATGACGCCCGCGTTGCCGACCATGCCACGGCCGGGCTCAATGATAGTTTCAGGAATGGCATTGCCGAAATGCTTGGCCAGGCCATCGTGGATGGCATTGGCATAGGCATTGGTGCCGGGAACGGCTTTGAGATATTTGGTCGGAAAGCCGCCGCCGAGATTGACCATCTGCAAGGTGATGCCAACCTGCGCGCATTCATCAAAGATCGCCTTGGCCTGGGCCAAAGCCGTATCCCAGGCGCCAAGACGCGTCTGCTGGGAGCCGACATGGAAGGAAATGCCATAGGCACCAAGGCCAAGCTTATGAGCATGGACCAGAACATCTTTGGCCATGGCAGGCTCGCAGCCGAACTTGCGCGACAGCGGCCATTCAGCACCAGCGCCATCGGTGAGGATGCGGCAGAACACGCGGGCTCCCGGAGCAGCGCGGGCCACTTTTTCAACTTCTTCAACTGAGTCCACGGCAAAGAGCGAGACGCCGTAGGCATGGGCCTTGGCGATGTCGCGTTCCTTCTTGATGGTGTTGCCATAGGAGATGCGGTCAGGCGAAGCACCAGCGGCCAGCGCGAGTTCGATTTCAACCACCGAGGCGGTGTCGAAGTTCGAGCCTAGCCGTGCGAGCAGCGAGAGGATCTCAGGGGCTGGATTGGCTTTCACCGCATAGAAAATGCGCGTGCCGGGCATGGCATGATCAAAAGCGCGGTAGTTGTCCTCAACGACGTTAAGGTCAACCACGAGGCATGGGCCTTCGGGCTTTTCATTTCGGAGGAAATCGATGATTCGTTGTGTCGCGGCCATAGTGCAAACTCCCATTTCAAAATCAAATGACAGCCGTGCGACGTGCGGTCCACGCGATGGAAACGTGGATAGCCGCGTCAGCTTACTGACTGTTCGCCTTGGTTTGATCGGGGATCCCAATCGCGCTTAGGGCAAGAAAGTGGTGCCTCTCAGTGTCACTGACCTTTGGAGGGCCAGCAGAGACCAAAAAACCTTCACCGTCGTTGCTTTGGGGAGACCTTGCGGCACGTGCGACTTTGGGCAAGGCCGCATATGATGGATTCTTGTGTCATTTTCAAGAATTTTCTCGGGCGCGGCCGAAGTTTTTTGATAACAATTCCTTAATGGGTCCAACGCTGCCGAAAGGTTGGTTTGTCAGCGCTCCATCACCGCAAACTGCAGCAGGATGATGGTCTTGGCGTCGATGATGCCACCGCTGGCGATCATCGCGAAAGCCTCAGCCAAGGGCATTTCAACAACCTCAATGTCTTCATGCTCGTGCTGAAGGCCGCCGCCTTCGCCAAATCGGTCTTCAAGCGCATAGTCACCGACAAACAGGCTCAAGCGTTCCGACAAGGCGCCGGGGCTGGAGAAGCAGTCGCAGACATGGCGGATATTTCTGACATGAAGGCCAAGTTCCTCTGCAGCCTCGCGGGTGACACACCCCACCGGATCGTCCGCATCAAGGAGGCCGGCGCAGGCTTCAAGCAGGGGGTCGGTTGAGCCTGCAAAACTTGCCCCCGCACGCCATTGCCGCACCAGCATGCAGACCCCACGGGTTTTATCGACAGGCAGAATGGCAGCACCATGGCCATGATCGGACACTTCGCGCGACAAGATTTTGGTATTGCCAGTTGCGCGTTCAGTTGCTTCGACGCTGAGCTCGCTCAAGCTCGACCAACCCTTGGCCATGATTTCTGACTTGACGATTCTGTAGGTGAATTTGCTCATCGCGCCGTTGCTTCCATTCTTATTGACATAATCTTAACCAGAATTCCCCTAGCCATGGATCACAAGGACAACATGGCCCGCACGCAGAAATCAAGAACGAGATTGCTGTCTGCCTTCTTGGCAGCGGGGTGCCTTGTTGTCTCGATTGGCGTGGTCGCATCCCTGAGGGGCCATGGCCAACATCTGCAAACTGCCGCTGCAGGCTCTGATGAAACCACGGGATCGCTCACCCAGGTTGCGGGCGAAACTGGCAAATCTGGTTTGCCTCTGCCGCGTTTTGTGTCCCTGAAAGCTGAAAAAGTTAACGTGCGAAAAGGCCCCTCGTCTGACCATGGCGTGGCCTGGGTGTTCCAGAGCAAGGGCCTCCCCGTTGAAATTACCGCCGAGTTTGAAACCTGGCGGCGCATCCGCGACAGCGACGGGGCTGAGGGGTGGATTTTGCAAAACATGCTGGCAGGCAAACGCACCGTTTTGGTTGCTCCTTGGAAAAAGGGCGAGACCGTCGGCCTGATGGACCGTGCTGCTACAACGGCTGGCATGGTGGCAAAGTTGTCGTCTGGGGTTCAGGCGGAAATCCGGTCCTGTGATGGTACCTGGTGCAACATCAAGACCAATGGCTATAGCGGTTATATTGAGCAAGGCCTCGTCTGGGGCGCCTATCCTGGCGAAATTGTGAACTGATCCAAACAGTTTTCCAGCGTCACTTTCAACGCTTTCACCCTGCCCCGCCCCTATGGTAGAAGGCCCCAACCGGGAATTTTCCTGGCCGTGAGGCCCTATGACCACCCGAAAATCACATCTGACCTATGACGACCTGATCACCTGCGGACGCGGCGAAATGTTTGGTCCCGGCAATGCGCAACTGCCTTTGCCCCCCATGCTGATGTTTGACCGCATTACACAGATTGAAGAAAAGGGCGGCCAGCACCAGTTGGGCAAGGTGGTCGCGGAATTTGAGATCAAGCCTGATCTGTGGTTTTTCCCCTGCCATTTCCATGGCGATCCGGTGATGCCCGGATGTCTCGGCCTTGATGCCCTGTGGCAGCTCACCGGATTTTTCCTCGGTTGGCTGGGTGAGCCTGGCCGTGGCCGCGCTTTGGGTGTGGGCGAAGTGAAATTTTCCGGCATGGTGACGCCGAAAGTCAAATTGGTGACCTATGAAGTTGAAGTGAAGCGGCTGATCCTTCGGAAATTAAAGCTTGCCGTTGCCGATGGCATTGTGAAAGCCGACGGAGAGCCCATCTATCACGTGACAGACATGAAGGTCGGTCTGTTTCAGGCGGAAGCATAAGGAGAATATCATGCGTCGTGTTGTTGTCACCGGAATGGGCATTGTTTCAAGCATTGGCAATGGAGCCCAGGAAGTCACGGCTTCGCTGCGCGAAGCCAAGTCAGGCATCGTGCGCGCAGAAAAATATGCCGAGCTTGGATTCCGCTGTCAGGTTCATGGCGCTCCCAATTTTGATGCCGAGCAGGTTGACCGGCGCGTGCGTCGCTTCATGGCCGATGGCGCCATTTGGAATTATGCTGCGATGGAACAGGCCATTGCGGATGCGGGCCTTGACGAAAAAGACATCAAGAACGACCGCACCGGAATCATCATGGGTTCAGGTGGGGCATCAACGCGAACGATCGTAGCGGCTGCCGATATCACCCGCGAGAAAGGTCCAAAGCGCGTCGGGCCTTTTGCGGTTCCGCCGTCGATGTCGTCTGCGCATTCGGCAACGCTTGCGACACCGTTTGGCATTCGCGGTGTGAACTATACGATCTCATCAGCCTGTGCGACTTCGGCCCACTGCATCGGCAATGCCACGGAGCTCATTCAATGGGGCAAGCAGGATGTGATGTTTGCCGGTGGTGGTGAAGAGCTCGACTGGACGCTCTCGGTATTGTTTGACGCGATGGGTGCCATGTCGACCAAATATAATGACCGGCCAGCGGTTGCCTCACGCGCCTATGACAAGAACCGCGATGGATTTGTGATTGCGGGCGGTGCGGGCACGTTGGTTCTTGAAGAGCTTGAACATGCGAAAGCCCGCGGCGCCAAAATCTATGGCGAGATCGTGGGCTATGGCGCCACGTCTGACGGCTATGACATGGTGGCCCCTTCCGGCGAAGGTGCGGTGCGCTGCATGCGTCAGGCGATGGCCACCGTCAAAGGCACCATCGACTATATCAACCCTCATGGCACATCAACGCCGGTGGGCGACTCCAAGGAAATCGGGGCCATCCGCGAAGTGTTTGGTTATAAAATTCCTCCGATCTCTTCCACCAAATCTCTCACGGGTCATTCGCTGGGCGCCACTGGTGTGCAAGAAGCAATCTATTGCCTGCTGATGATGAAGAACGGCTTCATGGCGGAAAGCGCCAACATCGAAGAGCTTGATCCTGAATTTGCCGACATTCCCATTTTGCGCGCACGCGTGGACAATGCCAAGATTGATACGGTGATGTCGAACTCCTTCGGGTTTGGCGGAACCAATGCCACGCTCATCATGCAACGCTACAACGGATAAGAAGAAAAACATGACTGGATTGATGAGCGGCAAGCGCGGCCTCGTAATGGGCGTTGCCAATGACCATTCGATTGCCTGGGGCATCGCGCAGGCGCTTCATGCTCAAGGGGCTGAACTCGCCTTCACCTATCAGGGCGAGGCCTTTGGGAAACGCGTGCAGCCGCTGGCTGCGTCTGTCGGCTCTGACATTCTGATCCCCTGTGATGTTGAAGACATCGCGACGGTCGATGCCGTTTTTGACACGCTCAAACAAAAATGGGGCACGATTGATTTTGTGGTTCATGCCATTGCGTTCTCTGACAAGAACGAACTCAAGGGCAAGTTCGCCGATACGAGCCGCGAGAATTTCGTGAAGACCATGGTGATCTCGGCTTTTTCCTTTGTGGAAATCACCAAGCGCGCCGCGGCGTTGATGCCCAAGGGCGGCTCGATCATTACCTTGACCTATGGCGGCTCAACCCGCGTCATGCCGAACTATAATGTGATGGGTGTCGCAAAGGCTGCGCTTGAATCTTCAGTGCGCTATCTTGCCGGCGACTATGGCCCGCAAGGCATTCGCGTGAATGCAATCTCCGCTGGCCCGATGCGGACATTGGCCGGAGCTGGCATTGGTGATGCGCGCGCCATGTTCAACTATCAGGCCGAACATGCGCCCTTGCGCCGGACGATCACACTCGAAGAAGTGGGCGGCGCTGGATTGTATTTGCTCTCGCCCTTGTCTGGCGGTGTAACCGGTGAAATCCACTATGTGGATTCAGGCTACAATATCATTTCCATGCCGCGCCCAGAGGATATCAGCAAATCCTGACGCGAATGTCAGCGGGGTGCCTTTCATCGGATCTGGCAAAGCTCCGGAATTCCTGCATCGTCTCCTCAATGGACAGGGCATGATCGTTGGCAGATGATCTCAAGAATACGCTATGCATCTCGCCTTGCGGACCAACGTCAACACGAGCGAAGAGAAGTTGTGCCTTGACGGCCTCTCGAAATTTGAAGATCGACGTTGTCACAATCGGAGCATCTTCTCCGCTATGGTCGACATAAGAAAACAGCGTGGCACCAGCCTTCAGCGCGCTCCGCGCCTCTAAAAAAGAATTTGCCCCTTTCAGAACCACTTTGGGTGGTGTGTTGAACCGATAGAATTCAATGTCCTGCCGCTTGAAGTCACCCCACATCATCACCGAAGAGCGCAAATTTGATAAGTCCATTGCAGCGTAGAGTGCCAATTCGCCTTGGCCATGTTCAACAACCACAACACTCGGCTGGCTTTGCAGCAGGGCAACCTGATCAGGCCTGAGCGGCACGACCTCTGCTGTGTAATTTCTGAAAAGCCATCTGAAATAATAACGGAACTCGTAATGTGAAACTCTGTGCGCCGAGATTTCATACAGGGGCTTCTTGTCAAACAAGCGCAGGCCATTCATGCTGATCCAAGCCCATGCCAAACGAAAAAGCTGTCGCTCCGAAAGTTTCCAATTTTTCATCAGAAACATGACCAGTCTAGGATTTCGCAGATAGAAAATGGCGGGTTCGGGATATCGCCGAACAAAAGCGTGAAAACAATTGAGCACAGCAAACATAGCTGAGCGGCCTCCCACTTTGAAATTCACCGCAAGCCCCGACACTTTAACTGTTTGACCGCAGGCCTGAGAGTTTCAACTGACGAAGGCCTCCATTCTCATATTTCGAACATTGTGCTATGTTGTCAAGCCATGATGAGAATCCTTTGGGGGCACGATCCTGAGAACTGTTGAAAGCGCTTGGGCGACGAAAGAGATCATACTGTCTTCGGACTTTCGCTCTTATTCCATGGCGGACCAATACCGACAGTTGCAAGCCCACACGGGGTATGATTTTTCAGCCGCGATTAAACTTCTAGAACACTTGCCCGTGTTTATGGATGGTGATCATCACATGCGGGTCCGCAAGGCGATGGCGAGGCAAATTGCAGGCAGCCAGAAATGCCAGTTCTCTGCCGCTGTGGAAAAGCTGGATGATTTGATTGCAACCAAACTGTTACCAGCAACGAAAATCGACTTGGTTGCCGATTTTGCTGGCCCCTTGTGGTGGGCTGTTTCCAGTTCGATTGTGCTGCGGTCTCCCGCCACGGTAAGACTGGTTGATGATATCCCCGGCCTGTTTAATCCCATCCTGTCACTCTCCAAGCGCCTGGACATCTCGAAGCGCATCGACGCCGTTCTGCGGCTCGCTGGCGAAGATGCGGAAGAGGAGTTGATTCTCATGGGCATTGCCACGCTTGGCGCGCGGCCGTTTGCTGGCTCCATAAGTCTATCGTTGTACGAGATTATTCAGAAAAATGCGGGAAAGCAGTTTTCAGATATCGCTTGGCCGGAGATTTTCCCCGCCACCTCGCTGCGTTTTGTCGATCGTATATGTTTGAACCCGGTGACGATCGGGGACAACTCATTCGAGGCTGGTGAATGGGTACGCTGCTTTGCGCAACGTGGCGATTATACGCGTGAGGAAAACAACGCCGCCCTGTTTGGATTTGGTGTCCATTCCTGTCTTGGAAAATCCATCTCGGAGCGCGTGTGGAAATTGGTGACTGAAAAGCTTTCGCAATTGCCCCTCAGTGCCACGCCTTTGGATTTGGTCATAAGTCTCCACACAGATCCATTCTACATGGCGCAATCGGCGTACGTGCAATTAATCTAGTCTACTTGCCAGTCTTCTTCTGGGCTTGTTTCAAAGCCTCCAAGTGTCCCGCAAGTTGGACAACAGTGGATTTAGGAGCAAAACTTACCGCCTCGATTTCAATGTCACACCGCGTTTCAATCTCCATGGCCCATTGCAGCGTTTCGAGACTGCTCAGACCGAGAGACTCCAATGTTGCGCTGCCTGCTGTTTCATGGCTGAAGACGTCAGTCAAATCCGGCCTCGTATTGAACAATGCGTCGATGATCAATGCCTCCAGAGTGGAAGAGGCGTGATCTTTTCGAAGTAACCCAGACGGAATGCTGTTCATCGCGGACCCATTACATTTATTCCTCTTAAAGTAGCCTATTGCTGCCAGAATTCAAGCCGAGTCTCATTCAACCTTGCTCTGGTTTCTTGGCCACTTTCGATATAGATATTCCCATCCAATCGGTTGAATTGCAGAAAGACTACGATGTCTTCCCACGAAACACTCCTCGACAAATATGCCGAACTCACCGTCAAGGCCGGGCTTAATGTTCGCGCCGGACAGCAGGTTCTGATGACAGCGCCGCTTGAAGCGGTCAATCTCGTGCGGCGGATCACGCATCATGCCTATGCCGTGGGGGCCTCGCTGGTCACATGCCTTTACAGCGATGAGCAGACTTCGCTGATGCGCTACACTGAAGGACACAAGGACGCGTTTGATGCTGCCCCCGGCTGGCTGTTCAACGGCATGGCTGAAGCGTTTCGCGATGGCAATTGCGCCAGGCTTGCGATCATCGGCGAAAACCCTGCTTTGCTTTCCGGCCAAGACATCGACAAGGTTTCGCGCGCCAACCGCGCACGTTCCACCGCCTACAAGCCGGTTGTTGAACTGATCACGACTTTTGCCACCAACTGGTGCGTGATTTCCGCAGCAACGCCTTCTCATGCAAAGTCCGTGTTTCCGAACTTGAGCGAGAAGGATGCGCTGGCCGCCTTGTGGACTGCGATTTTCAAATGCACACGCGCCGATCTGCCTGATCCCGTCGGAGCCTGGGCCAAGCATAATGCCGCTTTGCACAGTCGCGTCGAGACCCTGAATGCCAAGCGCTATGCGGCGCTTGCCTATAAAGGCCCCGGCACCGACTTCACGCTTGGATTGGTTGATGACCATATCTGGGCCGGTGGCGCATCGATGGCCAAGAACGGCATCATCTGCAATCCCAATATTCCGTCGGAAGAAGTTTTTACCATGCCCCACCGCGAGCGCGTGGATGGCATTGTGCGCTCGACGAAGCCACTTTCCTATCAGGGCACGTTCATTGACGGCATTGAAGTGACCTTCGAGAAGGGCCGGATCGTCAAGGGCACGGCGTCAAAGGGTTCGGAAGTTTTCAGGAAGATGATTGAGACCGATGAAGGTGCCGCACGTCTTGGCGAAGTGGCTTTGGTGCCGCATTCCTCGCCGATCTCGGCCTCGGGCATTGTGTTTAATGAAACCCTCTATGACGAAAACGCCGCTTCTCACATCGCCGTGGGCCAAGCCTATTCGCAGAACATGAAGGACACAGCGACTTTGTCGGCGGCGGAGAAAACCGCGCGCGGCATGAACACATCGCTGGTTCATGTGGACTGGATGATCGGTTCGGGCGAGCTTGATGTTGATGGCGTCTTCAAGGACGGCAAACGCGAACCTTTGATGCGCAAAGGCGAGTGGGTGGATTAATGTCTCTGTTGTTTTCTCCGTTTCAAATGCGTGATGTCACGTTGCGCAACCGGGTCATCGTTGCGCCGATGTGCCAGTATTCGGCAAAGCATGGCGTGGCCAATGACTGGCATTTTGTCCATCTCGGCCGCTTTGCCCTGGGTGGCTTTGGCCTGGTAATGGTCGAGGCCACAGGCGTTTCGCCTGAGGGGCGGATTTCCTATGCCGATATGGGCTTGTGGAATGATGAGCAGGAAAAAGCCCTGTCGCGCATTGCGGGCTTTCTCAAATCGCAAGGCGCCACACCCGCCATCCAGATTGCCCATGCCGGTCGCAAGGCTTCAACTTCGGTGGCGTGGATCAACAGCGCCACATTGACGGACGCCGAAAAAGACAAACTCGGGTTTGAGCACTGGAAGCCCGTTGCCCCTTCCGCCCTCGCCCATTCTGCAGCACCTGATTTTCAAGTGCCCACGACGCTCGACAAAGCAGGCATCCAGAAAGTCGTTGCCGATTTTGCAACCTCCTTCAAGCGCGCCGACCGCGCCGGATTCGAAGTCGCTGAAATCCATGCCGCGCATGGTTATTTGCTGAACCAATTCCTCTCCAGTTTTTCCAACACCCGCACTGATGAATATGGCGGCAGCCTGCAGAATCGGATGCGCCTTGTCCTCGAAGTGGCGGAAGCGGCGCGGGCCGCTTGGCCCAAATCCAAGCCGCTCTGGGCGCGTGTCTCCGTAGTTGATGGCAAGGATGGCTGGACCGTCGAAGACAGCTTGGCCCTCGTGCCGGAACTGAAAGCGCGCGGCGTTGATGTCATCCATTGCACCACAGGTGGCTTCGACGGCACGTCGGTGAAGCCTGGCCCGCATTACCAAGTGCCAATGGCCGCGGCCCTGCGCAAGTCTGGCCTTCCCACCGTGGCCGTGGGCCTCATTCAAGACCCTCACGCTGCTGAGGCTGTTTTGCAGAAGAGCGAAGCTGATCTCATCGCCCTGGCCCGCGGCGCCTTGGAAGACCCGAACTGGGCAGTCCATGCGCATCATGTGCTGGATGAAGGTGACGAGGCTTACAAGCTCTGGCCGAAACAGGCGGCGGCAAGACTGCGCGATAAGGACCGTACGCTGGCGATCAGGGGATTTGCGAAGGCATAAGATGCCAAACCTGCTTACTATCGCTAACGAGCCTCGCTCATACCCTAGCCCAAAGCTCTGTATATATTGCGGCTCAGTTTCAGGGGCACTCAGCGATGAACACATTTTGGCCCACGGGTTGGCAGGAGATTCACTGATATTCAAAAATGCAAGTTGCCCCAAATGTGCGAAAGCAACAGAGTCGTTTGAAACCGTGTGTCTAAGACACCTTTGGTGGCCCTTTCGAACCAAGATAGGGGCTCCAAATAGTGGGAAACAAACACCAGAAACCTTTTCCCTCAAGCGTATGAAAGTCACAAGCTATGACAAAGGGAGGGATGAAATAACTTATGACCAACTCGGAATGGAAGATCTCACCCCGGAAGAATATCCGTTATTCTTTCAAACTTTTGACTTTCCCGAACCAGGTATTATTGCGAACAGAGTGTCTTCAGAAAATGTTGAATATAGAATTTGGTGCAAGATAGATGACTCAGAATTCAAGAAATCCAAAGCCCGAGAAGGAGAAGGTTTTCGGTTAGGTCCCGGCAAGCCAGAGGCTGTCTGCAAAATACTTGCCAAGATTGCACATGGCTATGCGGTTGCAGAAATTGGATTTGGAAATTTTGAACCGTTGCTAGCAGAATATATTTGCGGCAGGCAGCTTGATAGACTCCAGTTCATCGGCGGCTTGGGTTTCAAACCCAAGCTCACGACCGCCCTGCATAAACTTTCGCTGAAACAGCAAACTATGAATGGGGTCAACTACGTTGTTGTCGACATCCGTCTATTTGCGTGCATAGAAACTCCATCATATCGCGTCATTGTCGGAAAACTCGATCTTACTCCACATAACCGAGTTCAAATAAAACCCAGGAATTTTCGAGTCGAAATTTGTGGAAATTTGCCGTTTCCATATGCGAAGGCTCTAGGAGGCATTGCTCAAGGGGGCTGGAGCTAGAGACAAGTGTGCTCGGCCTTTACAAAATAAACTTGCTTAGATCCGTGTTCTTGGCCAATTCGCCGACATGCTGGTTCACATAGGCTGCGTCGATGTTCACCGTCTCGCCAGTCCGGTCGGTGGCGGTGAAGCTTACATCATCAAGAACGCGCTCCATGATAGTTTGCAAGCGGCGCGCGCCGATGTTTTCAACGGATGCGTTGATCTCGGCGGCGAGCTTGGCGATGGCGACCACGCCATCATCGGTGAATTCAAGCGCAACACCTTCGGTCTCAAGCAGCGCGCGATATTGCTTGATGAGGCTGGTCTCGGGCTCGGTCAAAATGCGGCGGAATTCTTCCTGTCCCAGCGCTTTCAATTCCACGCGAATGGGAAGGCGGCCCTGAAGCTCCGGCAGCAAGTCTGAAGGCTTCGCCACATGAAATGCGCCCGACGCGATAAAGAGAATATGATCGGTCTTCACCGGGCCATGCTTGGTTGAAACTGTCGTGCCTTCAATCAGTGGAAGCAAATCACGCTGCACACCTTCGCGGCTGACATCGGCACCACCGCGGCCTTCGCGCGATGCGATCTTGTCGATTTCATCGAGAAATACAATGCCATTGTTTTCAACTATTTCAATGGCTTCTGCGATGATCTTCTCCTGATCTAGGAGCTTTTCGCTCTCTTCATTCAGAAGAATTTTCTGGGCCTGCTCAACACTCACCTTGCGCGGCTTGGTGCGATTACCAAAGGCCTTGCCCATCATGTCGGAGAGGTTGATGACGGAGGCTGAACCTCCCGGCATTCCCGGAATGTCAAAGGCGGGTAAGCCGCCTGTATCCGCAACCTGAATTTCAATTTCCTTGGTTGAAAGTTCGCCGGCGCGCAATTTTTTACGGAACACGTCTTGCGTTGACTCCGACGCGTTTGCACCGACCAAAGCTTCAACCACGCGGACTTCCGCATTGAGTTCAGCTTGCGCTTCCACTTCCTTGCGGCGTTGCGACTTCACCATGCCGATGCCCGCTTCCAAAAGGTCACGCACGATCTGGTCAACGTCGCGACCAACGTATCCCACTTCAGTAAATTTCGTCGCTTCAACTTTCAGGAATGGCGCATTGGCGAGTTTGGCAAGACGTCGCGCGATTTCGGTTTTGCCCACACCCGTGGGGCCTATCATCAAGATATTTTTCGGAACCACGTCTTCGCGCATCTGGCCTTTGAGTTGTTGCCTGCGCCAGCGGTTGCGCAAAGCAATGGCCACGGCGCGCTTGGCGTCATGCTGGCCAATGATGAAACGATCGAGTTCAGAAACGATTTCGCGGGGAGAGAAGTTGGTCATGTGTCGAGAGTCTCAATCGTCAAATTGCCATTGGTGTAAACGCAAATCTCTGCCGCGATGCCCATGGCCTTGCGGGCGATGGCTTCGGCCGTCATGTCTTGATCAATCAAGGCGCGAGCGGCGGCCAGCGCATAATTGCCGCCTGAGCCGATGGCGATCACGCCGTTCTCAGGTTCCAGCACATCGCCGGTTCCGGTGAGGACCAGAGACACGTTCTTGTCCGCCACGATCATCATGGCTTCGAGGCGGCGGAGATAACGGTCGGTGCGCCAGTCCTTGGCCATGTCGACGCAGGCTCTCGTAAGTTGGCCGGGGAATTTTTCGAGCTTGCCTTCCAGACGTTCAAACAGCGTCATGGCATCGGCGGTCGCTCCGGCAAATCCGGCAATAACCGTGCCGTCGCCCAAGGGCCGCACTTTCTTGGCATTGCCCTTGATCACCGTCTGCCCCAGGCTCACCTGGCCATCGCCCGCGATCACCACCTTGCCGCCTTTGCGGACTGTCAAAATCGTCGTGCCGTGCCAAGTTGGAATTTCGCTCATGGTTTTCGTCCTCTCGCCCCCATGTAAGGCTTTGTTTGCCTCAGTTAAAGGCCATATGGCCAATTAATGCTGCATCTGCTAAGAGCGCCGCCTTAAAGGATAAAGCCCATGCGCAAAGCCGAAATTTCCCGCAAAACCACCGAAACGGCCGTTAAGCTGGCTGTTAACCTTGATGGCACGGGCCACTATGACATCAAGACAGGCGTAGGCTTTTTTGACCACATGATGGAACAGCTGGCGCGCCATTCGCTGATCGACATCACGCTTGAAACCAAGGGCGATCTTCACATTGATGACCATCACACGGTTGAGGATTCCGGCATTGCCTTGGGGCAAGCCGTGGCCAAGGCGTTAGGGGACCGCAAGGGCATTCGCCGATATGGGTCATGCGATTTGCCGATGGATGAAGTTTTGAGTCGTTGTGCTGTCGATGTGTCCGGCCGCGCCTTTCTGGTGTTCAAAGTCGAATTTCCAACCCAGAAGATCGGCACGTTCGACACGGAACTCGTGCGCGAATGGTTTCAGGCCTTTGCGATGAATGCCGGTATCACGCTTCACATTGAAAACGCCTATGGCGCCAATTCGCATCACATTGCCGAAAGCTGCTTCAAGGCTTTGGCGCGGGCGCTTCGTGATGCGCTTGAAATTGATCCGCGCCAGGCGAACCGCATTCCCTCAACCAAGGGCACATTGTCGGCGTGATGAAGACTGTCATCATTGACTATGGTTCGGGCAATCTGCATTCGGCCCTGAAGGCGTTTGAGCGCGCGGCCACGGATCATCAGATCAAGGGCAAGATCATTGTGTCCTCAAAGCCTGATGATGTGGCAACGGCTGATCGCATCGTGCTGCCGGGTGTTGGTGCGTTCAAGGATTGCCGCGATGGTTTGATGGCGGTGGATGGCTTGCGGGCAGCAATGCAGGAACAAGTGATTGCCAAGGGTCGGCCGTTTCTGGGCATTTGCGTGGGCATGCAATTGATGGCGACGCGTGGTCTTGAACACGAAGTAACCATGGGCTTAGGCTGGGTGGCGGGCGATGTGAAGCTGATCACGCCCTCTGATCCCGAATTGAAAATTCCGCATATGGGATGGAACACTATTACGCCGCTTGCGCAACACGCTTTGCTCGATGGCATCCGCACGGGTGATGATGGGCTTCATGCCTATTTCGTGCACAGCTATAATTTCGAGACGACGTTGCCCGAAGACATGGCGGCTACGGCTGACTATGGTGGTCCAGTGACAGCCATGGTGGGCTATGACAATCTTGTGGGCACTCAGTTTCATCCGGAGAAGAGCCAGGCTCTGGGCTTGGCCTTGATTGCGAATTTTTTGAGGTGGAAGCCTTGATCCCGCTCCGTTCTTATCCTCCCCGCTTGCCGGGGAGGTGTCAGGCGAAGCATGACGGAGGGGTTCTTTGCCTAGAGCAGCCAACCCGTCCGGCGCTGCGCGCCACCTCCCCGGCAAGCGGGGAGGAGAAGGTATCCGCATGATCCTGTTTCCCGCAATTGATCTCAAAGACGGCCAATGCGTTCGCCTGAAGTTGGGCGATATGGCGCAAGCCACGATCTACAATGAGGACCCTGCAGCACAGGCGCGCGAATTTGAAGTCCAAGGCTTTGAATGGCTTCACGTTGTTGATCTCAACGGGGCCTTTGAAGGCCAGTCGGTGAATGGCGCTGCGGTTGAAAGCATTCTGAAGGCAACGAAGAATCCAGTGCAGTTAGGCGGCGGCATTCGCACACTGGCTCACATTGAGGCTTGGCTTGCCAAGGGTCTGGCCCGCGTCATCCTCGGGACCGTTGCCGTGCGCAATCCAGATTTAGTAAAAGAAGCGTGCCGATTATTCCCCGGCAAAGTTGCCGTGGGGATTGATGCCAAGGGTGGCAAGGTTGCCGTTGAAGGCTGGGCCGAAGCATCTTCGCTCGGCGTGATTGAGCTTGCCAAGAAATTTGAAGGCGCTGGCGTTGCGGCACTGATCTATACCGACATCGACCGCGATGGCATTCTGGCGGGCATCAACTGGCCCAGCACCTTGGCACTGGCCGATGCCGTTTCAATTCCGGTGATTGCATCGGGAGGCCTCGCCTCCATAGAGGATATTCGCCGCATGACAAAGCCCGATGCCAAGAAGCTCGCGGGCGCCATTACGGGCCGCGCCCTTTATGATGGACGTTTGAATGCCAATGAAGCTTTGGCACTGTTGAGGACCGCATGAACAAAGTTCTTTTGATTACCGGCGGCGGGCGCGGCATTGGAGCAGCCACCGCCCTGCTCGCGGCTCGCCAAGGGTATGCCGTGGCTGTCAATTATCAGAGCGACAAGGCCCGCGCCGAAGATATTGTGGCGCAAATTGCAAAGACCAATGGCAAGGCCGTGGCAGTTCAGGGCGATGTTTCAAACCCTGAAGACGTGGCGCGGCTCTTTGATGAGACAGAACGCGCGCTCGGCAAGGTGACACATGTTGTGCAATCGGCTGGCATCACCGGAAAATCCTCACGACTGGTTGATGCTCCATTGGATGTGATCCGCCAGACCCTCGACATCAATCTGCTCGGCACAATTCTGGTGGCGCGCGAGGCCGTCAAACGCATGTCAACTAAACTTGGTGGCAAGGGCGGTGCCATCGTCAATATTTCATCTGCCGCAGCCCTGTTAGGAAGCCCCGGCGAATATGTCTGGTATGCGGCGTCGAAAGGCGGGGTTGACAGCTTAACGACCGGGCTTGCCAAAGAAGTCGCCGAAGAAGGCATCCGTGTGAATGCCGTAGTGCCGGGCATGGTGGAAACTGAGATTCACGAACGCTCGACGGGAGACGCAGCCCGCGTTGGCCGCATCATTCCCAATATCCCCATGAAGCGCATCGGCAAGCCAGAAGAAATTGCTGAAGCCGTTTTGTTTCTGTTGAGCGATGCCTCTTCTTATACGACGGGTACCACGCTTCGTGTCTCGGGAGGCCGATAATGCTGAAGATGCGTGTCATCCCCTGCCTCGATGTGAAAGATGGCCGCGTTGTCAAAGGCGTGAACTTCGTTGACCTGCGTGATGCGGGCGATCCTGTTGAAGCGGCGCGCGCCTATGATGTGGCGGGGGCTGATGAACTTTGTTTTCTCGACATCACAGCCACGCACGAAAATCGCGGGGTGTTGTTTGATGTGGTGAAACGCACGGCGGAAGCCTGCTTCATGCCGCTCACCGTTGGTGGTGGGGTTCGCACACTCGATGATATCCGCAACCTGCTTTTGTCAGGCGCTGACAAGGTTTCAATCAACTCTGCTGCCGTGGCAAACCGGCAATTTGTGAAAGACGCCGCGACGAAGTTTGGCAGTCAGTGTATTGTCGTGGCGATTGACGCCAAGGAAACAGCACCGGGAAAATTTGAAATCTTCACCCATGGTGGACGCAAAGAAACAGACATAAATGCAGTGGAATTTGCAAAAGAAGTCGCCGCATTGGGGGCTGGTGAAATTCTGCTGACCTCGATGGATCGCGATGGCACGGGCAAGGGATTCAATCTCGCTTTGACACGCGCCGTTGCTGATGCCGTTTCCATTCCGGTGATTGCTTCAGGTGGCGTTGGAACGCTCGATCATCTCGTTGAAGGCATTCGCGATGGCCATGCCACGGCGGTTCTTGCGGCATCGATTTTTCACTTTGGAACTTTCACCATTGGCCAGGCCAAGGCCCATATGGCCGAAGCTGGCATTGCCATGCGCCTGGCCACGGAGGCTTGAATGAAACATGATCTTGAAATTTTGGCAAAGCTTGCCGACACCATTGCGTCACGCGCGGGAACTTCGCCTGAGGTTTCATACACCTCAAAACTTCTGGCCGCGGGCACTGAGAAATGTGCAAAGAAATTCGGCGAGGAATCATTTGAGTTGGCGCTGGCCAGTGTGACGGGCGATCACGCCCACAAGGCCAATGAGGCGGCGGATGTATTTTATCATCTGTTGGTGTTGCTGCAATCAAACGGGGTGACCCTTTCGGAAGTGATGGCCGTCTTACAGGCCCGCGAAGGCACCAGTGGGCATGATGAGAAGGCCTCGCGACGTGGCTGAATTTGATGAGGACCTGGCGCGCGAGGTTTCGCCATTCCGGCGGTTCGCGCGCGATGAATGGGCGGCGTTGCGTGCCGACACGCCGATGACACTGACCGAGGCTGATCTCGTCGAGGTGCGAAGCCTCAATGACAAGATCAACCTCAATGAAGTCGAGATGATTTATCTGCCGCTGTCGCGTCTGCTCAATCTCTATGTTCAGGCCAGCCAGAGATTGTTTTCAGCGTCCAATTTCTTTCTGCACCGGACTGACTTGAAAGTGCCTTATGTCATTGGCGTGGCCGGCAGCGTTGCGGGCGGCAAGAGCACCACAGCGCGCATTCTGCGCCGGCTTTTGTCGCGGTGGCCCTCAACGCCCAAGGTTGATCTTGTCACGACCGATGGCTTTCTGATGCCCAACGCCGTTCTCGAAAAAGATGGCTTGATGGCGCGCAAGGGTTTTCCTGAGAGCTATGACCTGCCCAATCTGTTGCGTTTTCTTTCGGCAATCAAGGCGGGCGAGCGCGATGTCGAGGCGCCGCTTTATTCGCATCTCACCTATGATATTCTGCCGGACAAGACGCAGGTGATTGACCAGCCTGATATCCTGATTGTCGAAGGCATTAATGTTTTGCAGACGGGCCGCCCGCCGCGCGATGGCCGCGGCATTCCCAATGTGTCCGACTTTTTTGATTTCTCGATCTATATTGATGCTGATGAAGCCGATCTTCGCGATTGGTATATTGCGCGCTTCTTCAGTTTGCGAAGCGGCGCATTTGCCGATCCCAAATCCTATTTCCATCGCTACGCCGCGATCGACGACAAGACCGCCAATACTACGGCGTCGCGCATCTGGGAAACGATCAATCTGGTGAACTTGCGGGAGAACGTTCTACCGACGCGACCGCGCGCTGATCTCGTGTTACGCAAGGGCACCGACCATATGGTGCGCACTGTTTATTTGCGGAAACTCTAATTTCTCGCCGTCGAAGATTTGGGCACATTTCGAGGCCAAAATTACAAAATCCTAACAATCTCCCAAAAAATACCAAACTTGCTGAACTTATCAGGGTTTTGAGCGTTGTGCCTGAGATGCGGACAACAATCAGAAGGATATTGTCATGAAGAAGCTTGTTTCAATCGCTGCCATTTCGGCTGCAATCGCCCTCGCCCCAACCGGTGCCTCGGCTCACGCTTGGAAACATCATCACGGCTATCAGCATGAAGGTGGTGCCCTTGTTGTTATCGGCGCAGGTGCCGGTGCTGGTGCCTTGATTGCGGGGCCCGTCGGCGCCGCAGTCGGTGGTGTTGCTGGCCTGTTTCTGGTTGTCGTTGGCGACGCTGCCAACAACTAAGCGCAATCGTTGAGATCAAAGCCTCCGGGGAGCCTTATGCATTCCGGAGGCTTTCTTTGTGACGTTGGCAGAGGTTAAATCACCCGCCAATCTATTTTTCTTGAACGCTTGAGGGCTTTGTCTCAAAAGCCTTTGCAAGATTGATTTTACTGTTGAGGACCATTCATGACGAAGCGACAACTCGGACGTTCAGACATTTCATTTGAGCCTTTGGTGCTGGGCACTAATGTTTTCGGCTGGACCGCTGACGAGGCCACCTCATTTGCCGTTCTGGATGCCTTCATTGCAGAAGGCTTTACCGCGATTGACACGGCTGACGTTTATTCGCGCTGGGTGCCCGGCAATGAAAGTGAATCTGAAAAGATCATTGGCAGGTGGATCAAGGCGCGCGGATCACGCAGCAAAATTATTCTGGCCACGAAGGTTGGCTCGGATATGGGCCAAGGGCGGAAAGACCTGCGGGCCAGCTGGATCGTCAAGGCCGTCGAAGATTCATTGCAGCGTTTGCAAACCGACTACATCGATCTTTATCAATCGCATTGGCCCGATCCATTAACACCCGAAGAAGAGACATTGGGTGCCTATGACAAATTAATCAAGGCTGGCAAAGTGCGCGTGATCGGTGCGTCGAATTATGATGAGAAGCTATTGGGCAAGGCCTTGAAGCTTTCGCGCGAAAAGGGCCTGCCCCGTTATCAGTCACTGCAGAACGAATACAATCTCTATGAACGCTCCTCCTATGAAGGGGCGGTGCAGGATCTCGTGGTCAAGGAAGGTCTGGGCGCCCTCACCTATTTCAGCCTGGCGTCAGGATTCCTGACGGGCAAATATCGCAGCAAGGCTGATCTTTCCAAAAGCCAGCGCGGCGAAGGCATTGCAAAATATCTGGATGCGCGAGGGTTGAAAATTCTTGCTGCACTGGATGATGTGTCGGCTCGCACCGGCGCTGCACTTTCTGAAATTTCGCTGGCGTGGATCAATGCTCAAGCCGGTGTCGTAGCACCCATCGCTTCGGCAACCTCAGTTGCGCAGCTTACGAGCCTGGCGCGCGGTGCGAGGCTTGTGCTGAAACCCGAAGATCTGAAAGTTCTCACCGACGCGGGGGCCTGACAAAGCCGCAGGCGTTAAACCGCAAATCTTTCCTTGATGCGCTTCACCAGATCGTCGCGCACGCCGCGATAAGCATCCAGAATTTGCGCGCGACTGCCTTGGCATGTCGAAGGATCGGGAATGGTCCAGCCTTCGACTTCGACGGCCATGGTGCGCGCCATGTCCTCGGCGCGTTTTTGCGCTTCGGGTGACAGTGTGACCAGAAGATCGAATGCGGAATCTTCCATGTCTTCAAAACTGTGTGGACGATGGGTTTTGAGATCAATGCCGATCTCGTCCATCACCAGTCCCACAAAGGGATCAGGATCGCCTGCGGCAATGCCAGCCGAGGCCACGTAGATTTTATCGCCGCGATAATGATGCAGAATAGCGGCGGCCATGGGTGAGCGAATGGCATTCAGAGTGCAGGCAAACAATACGGCGCTGGGTTGGCGTTTTGCTGTCATGCCGCGCGCCACATCAGTGAGCACACAAGCGTGAACAGGCGGCGCGCCGTGTCGAAATCCATTTCGGCCTTGCCCGCCAGACGTTCCTGCAGCAATGCGCTGCCGTCATTGTGAATGCCACGCCTTGCCATGTCGATCGCTTCAATGGCGCGCGGGTTCGAAGCTTTCACGGCCATGTTGTAGCTGTCGCAGATTTCAAAATAATCTTTCATCACGCGGCGAAAGGGCGAGAGCGAAAGACCGATGGTGTAAGTCTGATTTGTGTCATTCAGAAATTCGAAGATCAGCCGTTGATCGAGCGTGGACAGATGAAGCGTGTAGGGACCGGTGACGCCATTGCTGAGGTGGAAGCTGTTGGCCTCGAGCAGATCGTAAATCGCCAATTGCCGGTCACTTTCGGCTTCGCGCGACGGGGCCTTGCCGATGGAGGATCCAATCTCGACCTTGGACAGGTGATTTGGGCCCTTGGCTGCGTTAGACATCGTGACCGGGCACGATGTCAGTGCCCCAGGCTCCACCCAGATCGGCCATCGTCACGTTGAGGCAATCCACGGCAAGCTTGATTTGTTTGCCCGCCGAAAAACTGAGTGTGACCGTGCCCGCCAAACCATCACTGGGTTCAAAGCTGATGGCGAGGACAGACAAGATCGCCGAGGCTTGGGCATTCTCAAAGCCTGAAGCCTTCACCGACGTCACGTCATCAAAATGGAGACCCGTGCGGCGGCGCTGCTTTTCGGGGAGTGCGTCCCAGGCAAAACGATTGGAGACCAGGGCAAAGCGGCGGCGCTTGGCGTCAAACTGCATGTCGGCGCGTTTCAACACGGCGTCCTGCATTTGCGCTGAAATTACCGCAAGGTCTTCAGCATCATCAGCCTGAAGTCGCAGCATGGCTTATGAACCAGACAGCCTTTCGACATCAGCACCGACACCTTGAAGCTTTTCTTCCAGTGCTTCAAAGCCACGGTCCAAGTGATAGACCCGGTGCAGCATGGTATCGCCCTGAGCCGCTAGACCCGCGATGACGAGCGACACCGAGGCGCGCAAATCCGTTGCCATCACATCGGCACCCGTCAACTTTGCAACACCACGCACTTCCGCCATGTCGCCGTGGAGATGAATGTCGGCACCAAGGCGCGCCAGCTCCTGCACATGCATGAAGCGGTTTTCAAAAATCGTCTCGCGGATATGGCTCTTGCCCTTGGCCATGGTCATCAGCCCCATGAACTGGGCCTGAAGGTCCGTCGGGAAGCCGGGGAATGGATCAGTCGTCACGTCAACCGGCATGATGCCTGAGCCGTTGCGCTTGATCCGCATGCCTTCATTGTTGGTTGAAACATCAATGCCGGCGCGTTGCATGGTGAGGATCACATCGGCCAGCGTATCCGCGCGGGCACCGCGCAATGTGACATCGCCACCCGCCATGCCAACGGCCATGGCATAGGTTCCGGTTTCGATGCGGTCGGCCACGACGGTGTGTTCCGCGCCCTGAAGGCTCGTCACACCGGTGATGTGCAAGGTCTTGGTGCCGATGCCTTCAATCTTGGCGCCCATCTTGACGAGGCATTCGGCAACGTCGGTGATCTCGGGTTCCATGGCGGCGTTTTCAATCACCGTGTCGCCCTTGGCCAGAACGGCGGCCATCAAGGCGGCATGGGTTGCGCCCACTGAAACCTTGGCGAATGAAATGTGCGCGCCCTTGAGGCCATTCTTCGCCTTGGCGATCACATAGCCCTGATCAATCACGCATTCAGCGCCGAGCTTTTCCATGGCCAGCAAATGCATGTCCACTGGCCGCGTACCAATGGCGCAACCGCCGGGCAGCGACACCTTGGCTTCGCCCATGCGCGCAATCAACGGTCCCAGCACCCAGAAGGAGGCGCGCATTTTCGAGACGAGTTCGTAAGGGGCCGTTGTATCCACGATGGACTTTGCCGAAATCTTCAGGGTCTCGCCCGAGCTTCCCAATTGGCCGGGGCGCTTTCCCGCCGTGGTGATATCCACGCCGTGATTCAACAGAATGCGCTGCAGGGCTTTCACATCAGCCAGGCGCGGCACATTGTGCAGGGTGACGGTTTCCGGCGTGAGCAGCGGAATGATCATCAACGGCAGGGCGGCGTTCTTCGCACCCGAAATATCAATCGTGCCGGAGAGCTTGTTGCCGCCGCGAATCCTGATCCGGTCCATCTCGAAAATCCCCTTCAGGGCGACCCCGAAACGGTCCAACCCCCATAATTACAGTGATTGGCAGGTTACATAGAATTTAAACCGCCCGATTCAAAGGGTTTTTGCAAAGCCACAATGGCGGGATTGAGGCAGATGGCGTTGATAGGACTTTACTATTTTAAATAGGAAAATAACCCTTGACACCGTGCGGGCGAGCGGCTATAGGGGTATAGTGATATCTCGTAGAGTTCCGATTTATCAAGTTTGTTGTCATTGGGATTTTGATTGAGTGCATGCTTATGCATGAAAGATTTCTATCAATGATCAATGGTGTTTTCGCGTCAATTTGATCTGGATAGTTCAATCATTTTGTTGCTCAAAAATGGTCGGTAAAAAGTTACCGCAGCGCTATATGGCTTCAATCTATTCACCGAGCTTTTCAAATAGCACGCACTATATTTTGCATTGTAGGTAGCCAGGTTGCAGGACTGATTTATTTGACACGCATTTTGACAGTCGCCTTGGGAAATGCCTCTGGTAGGCATATTGGGAAGATCATCTCCTGGCGCATCAAATCCCACAACACTCAAAAGTCTTTGACTAATGTCTGTTGTTGGAACGTCGGTTCCTATAATTTCGGTTTCTGATACTGGGTTTTTATCTTGAGCTTCTGCGATGGAGGTTTGAATATCAGTTTGGGGCGCTGCTCCAGATGTAAGTGGCACTTCAACAATTTTTTCATCTGAATTACCGGTCTGAACAGGTGGCGGCGTGAACGGAGCAACACTCACTTGATACGATTTACCGTCCAGCCATGGGCATTTATTGGCTAAATTCTCTATGTCACTACTAGACAAACCTATATCTGAAACAAAATTTGGATCAAAATCAGGCGTGGTTTGTCCCGATAGAACTGAACTCCGATTGCCCAGAATAATTTGCGCTGAAAGTTTTCCTTTTGCACCTTGGAAATAGCACCAAGCGCTTTGCCATTGTCCCTTTGCCTGATCTTCCTGTGTTGCAAAAGCATGGCCAGCGGTTACGTCCCAAGACTTTCCACCAGCAAACACGCTTGTATTCTTAAATATTGTAAAATTAGTTGTGACGTAATCAGACTTGGTATTTTCGGCTTTGGTTGGTGTCGTATCCAACGTCGTTTTGGAATTCGTAACTGGAACAGGTGCCGGCGGCTCTATAGAAGGGGAATAATCCTGTTGGGATATCATCGGGTGATCTGTCGTATTAATTAAACGAATGGCAAATGCCGCTGCGACAATAACCAATGCAATTGCGGCGGCTCTTCCCAACCAGTTCGACCGGCTTATGGCACTAGTCATCACAGGATAAGACGGGGCGCCGATAGCAGGTGCCAAAGTCAAAAATTTAGCATCGTACCTTCGAATTATTTGTGCCAGCGCTTCTTCAAGTGCTTGGGTGTTGTGCCTTGTCTCCACGCCTGCGACCCTTCAGTGATATTTTTACCTGCTCAGCAATGTCACTCGGCAAAGCAGCATCCAAAGATTTAAAAAGTTCGTCCGGATTATCTGTAAGGAGAGGAATGTAAAGAATCTCCTTGATGACCTTCTCCACCGGAACCTCTTTTTCCACAGTAAGGGTTCGAACTCTTTTCCACCTTCGACCTACGACATAGCTGCGAAAGAGCCTAGAAATCCCCCCTTGTTTTTGAACGGTTGAGGGCGACAAACCAATTTTCTGCAATCCCAATGCAACAATTGCACACATTGGGCCAGCCAAGGCAGCGAGTGCGGCGAGTGACCCAAACCAAATTAGACCAATTTTTGATGCCGATTCTATTTTCACATCCTCAGCATTTTGCCCAAATACCCATCCAGCCAGTCTTTGAACTTGATCTTTTCTTGCAAGGACTATTCGCTTGCTCTCCGTTTCTTCAATTTGCTTATCAAGAGCGAACAACTTGTCGTTATTCTCATTTATTGAGTTGGACCGAGAAGTTTCTAAACTCTGAGCATCACCCATAAGCTGGCGAGCTTTGTCAATTTGGGTCGCCCATTTATTGTCGGAATCACGCAATTGAGCCACAAGTTCTTTGCGCCGTGCTTCCGCCTCCCCGCGTTGACTCGTATTACTGTTAGAAAGATTGGCGCGAATGGAATCAAGTTGATCCCGTTTTTGCGAAATTTCCAGATCAATTGCATCCACTTTGGATTTGAAATCGGCGTAGATTGCGGGAACGGGGTTTTTGAGTGCAGCTAACTCCTGGGACCACTGAGCCTTTTGACTTGTGTCTGCACCTTTGAGCCTGTCTACATAGCTATCGCGTTGGCTGGTGAATAGTTTCGATTGCTCTTCCACCTTTTGATTTTGTTCACTGACGAGGGCCTGTCGTTTCTCGTCTAAAGCCTTTAAACTGTCGCGAAGCTGTGCTCCCTCAGGTGTAAGCACGACCCCGCCTTCCAAATCTTTTTCTACTTTGGATATTTTACTTTCAATAGATTGATGATCCTGCTCAGCCAATTTTGAAAGCTTATCAATATTGTCTTGCGAGTCGGAAAGAGCACTGTGGCCCTGTAAGGTCGCGATCTCATTCGCAATCCTTGCCCGATCACGTTGCAGATCACCTTCACTTTTCTGAAGTTCTTTAAACCTCAACTCTCTTAGAGTTGTTGATCTTTCAAGACCCATGAATACGGTTTCGAAAGTAATGCCTGCAAGCAAAACTAAAAATATGGCTAGTATAGGTTTCCATCTCCATTTCACCGAAAATAACAACGTCGCAATTGGAATCTTTGTGAGTTCAGCCAACGCCACCATAAAGAATGGCGCGCTCGCAAGAATAAGATCGCTGCGATCTGCACTTTCGCTGTTTTCAAATGCTTGCAACCCTAAAACAATGCCGGTCGTAAGGCCTATCGAAGCCGCGATAATTTCGAGCGCCCACGCACAGCGATAGGTCCAGCGACCGTAAGAGGCCAATTTTGCATTAAAAGTATCAGATGGTCGGGTTTTTCCGCCGCTTAGCACTGAAGATTGTAAATCAGTGTTGCCGTCCGAATTATGACTTGCGGTAGATGTTGCTTGGTTATTGTTAAAGCCCATTTTTCTTCCCCGAAACAATCTAACAGCTTTGTTACCATAGGCAATAGACTGTATAAAAACCGACGAGCAGGAAGCCTTAAGGGGATTTCGTGATAGTGATGACATGGAAAATGTGGCGTTATACTTCCGTAACAGCCTTGATGCTGACGTGCACGGCCATAATTTTCGAAACCCCTCAAGCTTCGGCTTTCACACAAGCGGAAATTGCACAGCGAATTATCAACGATAGTTTATCTACCTATCCTGGCAATTGCCCCTGTCCCTATAACAGAGACCGAGCTGGCCATTCATGTGGAAAAAGGAGCGCTTATTCTAAACCAGGTGGATACTCGCCAATATGTTTTGCAAGCGATGTTACTGAGGAAATGATCCAAAATTGGATTCATAGTCATTGAAGTGGAATCGCGAGAACATGAGTGAATAAATAGGACTCGACAGGTCAATGGATAACTTATATATATTCCTATATACGTTATTTAATCCTTCGGAGACTAATATGCGAAATCAAACTGGCTTAAGCATAAAATGGAGGAAAATGGAGGTCAGTGCTAGCGGAGTTCCAGCGCTTTTAACCGTGGTGATAATATCTCTGTGTATCGTGGCAGGCTTAGCTATCACTCATGTATTTGGATGCGTGTTTATCTAATCTGATTTTTTTTGATTTTAAGTTTGAACACCACGAAATTACAATGCATTTGGAAATTTTGGAAATTTCAAACCCTCTCGATTTTCGACTTTTCTGTGAATTGAGTGCAAGAAAATTTGGCGATGAATTATTGTTGTAAAATGACAAGCGGATTTAGTTCTATATTTAGTCGTGCGCAATCACTGCACATATAGCCGTGACAATTTTCCTAGCCAATTGTGGGTTCAAACGACAAAAACCCTCATCGGTCACCACAAAATCAGTTACTGAAAATGTTTCTTTGAAGATCATTTTCAGTATTTGACCATCAACAATCGGCCGAAATGGCTCCATGCGGTCAAGTACGAAAGCATCGCGGTATTTTCGCTTTCGATGAAATATTCCAATTGTTGGATCGTAGCCTTCAGCAATAACTTGAAGTTTGATTTGTGAATGAAGCACCGCGTAGGCGTAATTCAACATCGCATTAAAAGGGTGCCGTGCGTTGACGTTGCCTTGGGCAATTGCCGACCGCCTGCCGCCGATATATTTCCAGTCTACCGGGATTAAATCGCGCTGCTTTAATTTCCAATGAATTGGAATTCTTTGCCAAGCCTCAAAATATTTTGCGGCACTTGCACCCTCCAAACCAAGTAATTCATTGGTCGAAAGTAATTTCGGACTTTTTAATTTGGTTATGGAGTTTCCGAGAAAATCAATTGCGATTTGCGCCTCATATTTTTCCGAAAACATTTTAAGCGTCGAAATTGAATTCTTGAATTTTAAAATGAGTAATTTCCGAATTTCAATTTGTGAATTACCCATTTCCAATTGTTTTTGGACCAGCTTTGCATCTGCTGAATAATTCATATTGGCAACACATATTACATTTCCCTGCCAATCAATTTGAATAAGGGGTATATTTCTCTCACCAAGCCATTGCAAAACATCGAGAGAAATTGACCCTGACGCGTCGAAAATGATTATTCGGTTGGGTAAATGTGGATCCCCGCGAAAAAATCGAAATTCCTCGCGTTCTTGGGGATAATGAGTAAATCCATTTCGGATAAATAACGTCCCGCGATCAATTTGGAACCTGGCCCCATGACCGCAAATAATCAGTGGTC
Organism: Hyphomicrobiales bacterium; assembly: GCA_038231475.1. Taxonomy (GTDB): domain Bacteria; phylum Pseudomonadota; class Alphaproteobacteria; order Rhizobiales; family Aestuariivirgaceae; genus Aestuariivirga. Next base: position 77,684 of record JBBRLH010000011.1, read on the forward strand.
TTTTATCCCGCCTTTTAATTCGGCCTCTATGAGATAGCGATTCTTCGGGTTTTCCGAGCCAATATTCGGAACGTTCTGCCCAATCTGCAGATGAAACAGACCCATATTCCATTGCGAAATATCCCAGTCAAATTGAGTGTTAAATCTATCACAAATGTCAGATTTAGTCCTTAGAATTTAACGGGATATCTAGGTTATTTGACGCGTTTTTCCAGCGCCAACATTTTTTTGTGGCCATTCCTTGCGCTGAATAGCGCACACTAAAGCAACGAAATTAGCCACCTTAAAATTTGGCTGCAGCAGCCCTTTGTAAGCTTCAACAAAAAGACCAGGATCAAACCCAGAAGGTAATTGGCATTTTGGAATTGCCAGCAATTCTTTAAATGACCGAAGAGCAGCAACCATTTTCCAGAATTCAGTTCTTGCGGTTTTAAAGTGAATTGACTCAGCGGATTCGAGCGCAAACTGTCCGGAGTTTGTTGTTTCGTCGGCGGGCGCAAAGATGCCTTTGAACAAATTAATCGCAGGGTTTTGTGAAAATTCTCTTGGCTCTGGAATACCTAAGGCATTTGCCAAGGACTCCGCAAATGACGTCCTAGTTTCGCCTGTCCTCAAAGTGGCAAGCATGTCGAGCCTTTCACGGCCTGAATAGGCGAAACCTTCGGGAACCAATCTGCTGTCAACATTTGGAGTCCCATTTTCGAATGCTTTGACCGTTCTGGCACTTGGTTCCGAATTGGCAAGATCAACGTTTGAACGGGTATTCATCACTTGAGACGAACTCAACCGCTTCAGAGTCCGCAAGCACGCCCGTCTTAGATCTTTGATATTCACATGCGCGCCGAAGAGCCAAAGCAGAATTTGCAATTCATCAAAGTATTTTACGCCCTGACTTTTGAAGCGACAAATTCGGCATGCCCGTCTGTAGGCCAAGGCGTCCCAATGGGATCGAAAACCCTTTCCCCGACCCAAACTAACTTTGATTGGCCCTGGAATGACTCGCTCTTCACACCAATCTCTCACCATACGGTCAGTGACTGTGATCCCGCAATTGATCTGAGCCCATTGGATGAGCCGATTGAGAAACTCTTCGTAAGAAAACACCGCAGGTTTCTTCGTTCCGTCCGCGCGATCGCTTTCCAAGTTTAGTACTCCCACCATCCATTGCAACACGCAGGAAAGGTTTGGCCCATTGGACTCTTAATAAGGAGAACCAATGTGACCAAATCAAAGCGCAACTACAAGGACGAATATGCCCGCCGCCTAGCGAGGGCGTTCGGTAAGAATCTAAGCCGTGCCGAGGCCCGTGGCCACGGCAAACAAGCCCTGAAGCCGAAGTCGGGGAAAGCCTTCAGTTCCGACCAGCGGTTTCTGGAAAAGGGCGTCAAGCTCATCAAGTCGGGTTCGAGCCTTACGGGGGCGGCCAAAGAGCTCCATGTGGCACCCGAGCGCCTGCGCAATTACCTGGAAGCGTCTGGCGTTGCTAAAAAGGTCGGGGCTCGATGGCGGATTGGCCCGGACGACCGCGCCAGGCAAATGCTGGTCTTCTCAGAACATCGAGCCCTCAAGGTGAAGGTTGAGCCTGAAGCTGCTTCATTGATCGGCAGTTACATGAATGATGTCGGTCTGTTTTTGAACAGCAATAATCCCTCATTTCTGAAGGCCTGGAAAGATGAACGCTTCGTCGATTTCAAAGGCCGCAAGCACCCCTTCGAAACTGATCCCAATAGTTTGTACCGGCTCAACCAGGCTGGACGGAACAGCTTCGATGAAATCTACCGCATCATAACATAAGGAAACTTGACTATGGACACTACTAAACTTGCAAGAGAAGCCCGCGAACGTGCGGCCAAGCGAAGACTAGGATCCGATAGCCCGTGCTGCGCCACATGCGGCTGCAGTGATTGGAAATGCCTTGAGGCACACCATATCGCAGGGCGTGCCTATGATCCAACTACCGACATTGAGTGTCGTAACTGCCATCGCATCTTGAGCGATTGGCAAAAGGATCACCCCAAACAAACAATCAATCCCCCGAGCTTCGAAGAAGGGCTCGCTCATTTCCTGCTGGGCATGGCGGACCTGTTTGAGCTGCTAGTCGGAAAACTCCGCGAGTTCGCTGACAAACTACTTGAAAAACTGCAACCCACTTTGGAGCCACAATCATGACGAACTCAAATCTTGACCTGCCTCACCCTGACTACTTGTCAATCGCGATCAGAACCTATGCTGATCATCGCCAACAAAAGCCGTTCAGCGCACCACCTTACATTTCGTCCAAATATTCTTTGATTTTTGACTGTGAGACCACCACCGACGAAACCCAGTCCTTGCGGTTTGGAGCTTTCCAGATTCGGGAGAATGGGGAACTTATTGAGCAGGGTGTATTTTATGACGACCAAACTTTGGATGGGAACGAGTTGGAATTGCTCAAAACCTATGCAGCAACATATGGCGTTGCCCATCTCCCCGTAGATGTGTTCGTCGAGAACTACCTCTACAAATTTGGATATGACCTGGGTGCTGCCATTGTTGGATTTAATCTGCCCTTTGATCTCTCCAGATTAGCCAAAGACTGGGGCATTGCACGAAGGTCAATGAAAGGAGGTTTCACCTTCCCACTTTCGGACGACAAGCGGCGACCCAATATTGCCATCAAGCACCTCAGCAGCCGGATGTCCCTGATGAGGTTTGTTGGCCCTTTCGTGCAGAGCACAGGGCGCGGCATGCGAAGGCGTAAAGCTCTTGTCCCGTTTGAAAGAGGCACATTCATTGACGTGCGCACCCTTGCTGCAGCGTTGCTCAGTAAGTCATTTAGCTTGGGCAAGCTTTCTGAACATCTGCAGGTCGAGCATCAAAAGCTTGAGACCGATGAGCATGGAGGTCCATTGACTGAGGATTACATTCGCTATGCCGTGCAGGATGTCCAAACAACCTGGGAGTGTTTTGTTGCACTTCGCAAGAAATATGACGAACTGAAACTCTCGACTCCCATCCACAAGATCATGAGTGAGGCCAGTCTAGGGAAAGCCTATCTTTCCCAAATGGGCATTAAGCCCTGGCGGCAATGCCAGCCTGATTTTCCGCCTGAACTTATCGGCAAGATCTTCAGTACATACTATGGTGGACGATCCGAAGTGCATATCCGCCGGAAAATCCAGCGTGTCATGTATTGCGATTTTCTCTCCATGTACCCGACGGTTTGCACCAAAATGGGTTTGTGGAAGTTTGTCATTGCCGAAGGCATGACCTGGCGGGATGGCACTGACGAGATTCAGCAGCTCATCGATGGGATAAATGTTGATGATTTCCGAAATCCCGAGACCTGGAAGAGATTGACGGCCATTGTTCGCCTCAAACCTGAGGCCAATCTCTTTCCGGTTCGTGCCGAATATGTTGAAGGTGCTGGGACATCCATCGGGCTGAATCATCTCTCATCGGAGAGGCCACTGTATTTCACGCTGGCCGATTGCGTTGCCTCAAAGCTGTTGACAGGGAAAACGCCGCAAATTGAAGAAGCCATCATTTTCGAGGCTGGCCCCCCTCAAGTTGGCTTGCAACCTGTCGAGATTGGAGGCCAAGCCGATTGCCTGGTTGACCCTTACAATGATGATTTCTATAAAAAGCTCATAGAGCTGCGCCAGACCATCAAGGCCAGGATGAAAAGGGCTTCGTCTGTCGAAGCCTGGCAACTTGATGCAGCACAATTGGCCCTTAAGATTGCTGCCAATGCCACAAGCTATGGCATCTTTGTTGAAATCAATGTGCGTGATGAACTTAAGAATAAAGAGGTCACCTGCTACGGGCCTGAAGGTTCTTTCACTGCCAAGACCCGCAAAACCGAGCAGCCGGGCCGCTACTTTCACCCACTCCTTGCTACACTCATCACCGGGGCAGCCAGGTTGCTTCTGGCTTTGGTAGAATACAAGGTCAAGGATGCTGGCTTAGACTGGGCCCTTTGTGACACAGACAGCATGGCCATTGCCCGACCTGAGGGCATGGAAGAAGCAGAGTTTATTCGAAAGGCCAAAACCATTTGCACATGGTTCGATGATTTGAACCCGTATCAAGGTGGCGGTCCCTTGCTAAAGATAGAAGACGACAATTATTCGCTGGATGATCCAAAGTCTCTAGCCGAATTATATTGCCTTGCAGTTTCATCCAAGCGCTATGTGTTGTTCAATACTGTTGATGGCAAGCCAGTCATTCGCAAGGTATCTGCTCATGGTTTGGGACACCTCCTCGAACCATATAATGAGAAGAATCCTGCGAAGAACCTTGCCAAACCCAAGGTTGATCTCAAGGAGGCCAGGCTTTGGCATCATGACCTGTGGTATCAAATCATCATCGCGGAACTTGAGGGACACGGTGCGCAAATTGACTTGACCTGGCATGCCGCATTGAAAAAGCCAGCAATGAGCCAATACAGAGCATCAAGCCCTGATCTGCTCGCCTGGTTTAAGTCATGCAATGCGGGCAAGAAATACCGAGACGCGGTCAAACCCTTCAACTTCCTTCTGACCCAGATCGCAGGCAGTGATGTCTTGAAGAGCAGCGTTAAAGCGGTGGCTCCATATGACAAGGATCATGATCGCGCCATTCAGAAGGCCTTTGATCGAATAACGGGGATGAAAATCAACCGCAGGGATCTGCAGAGCTTTGCCCAGGCACTCATGCAATATCATATACATCCAGAGGCAAAGTTTCATGGTGGGGATTTTGTGGACCAAGGCCCGACCTCCTGCCGCCACGTGCATGCCATTGGCATACAGCACATTGGAAAAGAGGCGGACCGGCTGGAGGAGAGATGGTAATCCCCCCATTTTTAATGGGACTTGATTGTAGAACTCACGCGGCCAATTGTTGTTTCAGTTTCTGAGCGGGTGTTATGCCGCCAAGCCCCATGTTGGGACGGTCGTTGTTGTAAGTCCATAGCCAGTCTGTGGCGTA
>JBBRLH010000012.1:0-66816 GCA_038231475.1 Hyphomicrobiales bacterium
CAGGTGTCGAGGACGTCTTCATCGCGCGTGAGCGTGACACTGGGGCCAGCAGCTTTGATTGCGGCCTCTTCGGTTTCCTCAACATAGATCTTGCCGTCCGAACCATACCACGCCGGAATCTGGTGGCCCCACCAGAGCTGGCGCGAGATGCACCAGGGCTGGATGTTGCGCATCCATTCGAAATAGGTCTTGTCCCAATTGCCGGGCACGAATTTCGTCTCGCCCTTTTCAACAGCAGCAATGGCGGGCTTGGCGAGTTCAGCGGCGTTCACATACCACTGCTCCGTCAGCATTGGCTCAATGACCACGCCCGAACGATCACCAAAGGGCTGCGGAATCATCTTGTCTTCCTTGCCGCGATAGAAACCAAGCTCTTCGATTTCAGCCAGCACCATTTCGCGCGCCTTGTAACGGTCAACGCCATTGTAGCGTTCGGGCACATGGTTCTCGGGCGTCGAAATCATCCGCGCCTTCTTGTCCATGAGGACGATCAACGGAATGTTGTGACGCTTGGCGACGTGAAAATCGTTCTCGTCGTGCGCACCGGTAATTTTCACGGCACCCGTTCCAAATTCCGGATCAGGATATTCGTCGGCAATGATGGGGATATGACGTTCCGCAATCGGCAGGCGCACCTGTTTGCCAATGAGATTTTTATAACGCTCATCCGAAGGATGAACTGCCACCGCACCATCGCCCAGCATGGTTTCAGGCCGCGTGGTCGAAATCACGATCTCAGAAATGCCATCCACGGGGCCATCGACCAAAGGATAGGCAAAGCTCCACATCGAACCCTTGGTGTCGCGCGTCTCAACTTCGAGATCCGAGATCGCGGTTTCAAACACCGGGTCCCAGTTGACGAGGCGCTGGTCCTTGTAGATCAGGCCTTCCTTGTAAAGCTGCACGAACACCTTGGCGACAGCCTTGGACAGGCCCTCGTCCATGGTGAAGCGCTCGCGGCTCCAATCGCATGACGCACCCAAACGGCGCAGCTGCTTGGTGATGATGCCGCCTGATTCTTCTTTCCACTCCCACACGCGCTTGAGGAATGCTTCGCGGCCCATGGAGCGACGGTCAGTCTTGTTTTCCTTGGCGAGCAAACGCTCCACCACCATTTGGGTGGCGATGCCGGCGTGGTCGGTTCCGGGCTGCCACAACACATCCTTGCCGCGCATGCGCTCAAAGCGGCACAGAATGTCCTGAATGGTGTTGTTGAGGGCGTGGCCCATGTGGAGCGAGCCCGTGACATTGGGCGGCGGAATGACAATGGTGAAGGCTTCCGCATTGGGTTTTGCACCCGGCTTGAAATAGCCTCCATTTTCCCACTGCTCATAGAGCCGGGTTTCCATCTCGGTGGGGTTGAATTTGGTCTCAAGCGTCATAGGGGGATTCTTCAAGCGGTTGATTTAACCGCGCTTAAACACCAATGCGATGAGCCACGCAATTGCCTTCTCCCTCCCCCCGCCTCACTACAGCGTCGCCTTCTCCCTCCCCGCTTCGGGGAGGGTGGATCGCCGACAGGCGAGACGGGTGGGGTTATACCGTGTCAAATTATTAGGGCAATCGCCACCCCATCCGGTGCTGCGCACCACCTTCCCCAAAACTTGGGGAAGGAAACCTAACGCCCGCGCCTGGCCACGCGCTCAATTTCCTCGCGCACCATCTGTTCCACCAATCGGGGCAGGTTGTCATCGAGCCATTGCTTCAAAAGCCCGCGCAAGAGCTCACGCGTCATGTCTTCGATGCTGCGGTCGCCTGTGGCGCGCGTCATCAGGCTCTCGGCCAGATGCTGGAATGAATCCTGGGTCTGTTGGGCGGCGCGCGGCGAGATCAGCGGCGGCGTCACCTGCGGTTCATAGACAGGTTGAGCGGGATAATAATCAGCCTGCGCCCGATGTTCCTCGGGCCAGACATTTTCCTCATAGGATGGCTGATAAGGCTCAGCCGTGGGCTCGGGCGGGAATTCATCATAGCCAAGCCTGAGCGGCGGCGCGCTCGCACTGTAACGCGTCGGCGCCCGTTGCTCACCGCCCAAAATACTCCCAACCCCGCCGGGCCTTGGTGTCTGGCGTGGTTGAACGCGTGGTGCTGGAGGTGTTGGAGCAGCAGAAACAGTGGGGAAACTTGTGCCGCGGCTGCGATTGATCCGCTCGCGCAGTTCAGCAATTTCGCGGTCGGCCTGCTGCGGGTCTGGCGCTTCGGGTTCGTAATTCACGCGCATTTCGCGCAACGCGCCACGCAGCAATTTTCCCTTGGAGTTGCCTGAGGTCGTGGCAGCCGCATCCAGACCGTTCAAGTCATCATCAATGGCTTTGCGAATGGTCGCAAGCAGATCTTCTACGCGTGGTTCAACTGTCACTTGACTGGCCTTCAACTTCTGGACACCCGCCTGCCCCGTTTCAATGTAACGGACAAGCGAGCCAGAGTCGATAAGCGATCCTGTCAGTTCACAGGATCAGGATCCGCAGGGTCAAGCCCGATCCACTTGTTGCGAACGGCATCATAGTGGAGCGATGGATCATAAGACACACCAAGCCGCAAATGATCGGCCGTCAACTGGCCCGTGGCGGCCAGCACCTGATAAGACGCAACCAGACGATCATGTTCCGCCGTGGCCAGCGTGAGCTGGGCGGTCAGCAAAACCGTCTCGGCATTCAACACGTCAACCGTGGAGCGCGAGCCCACATCATATTCCTGCTGCACGCCATTGAGGGCGAGACGGCCAGCCGTAACCTGCGACTTCGCAGCTTCAATGACCTGGCTTGAAGCGATGAAGCTATTCCAGGCATTGGCAACGCCTTCACGCACGCTGCGCACCGCTTCAATAACCTTGAGCTTGTTCTGGCTCACATATTCCTTGGCCTGGCGAACTTCAGAATAAACCCTGCCGCCTTCGTAAAGTGGAACCTGCAACACGCCCTGAACAACCGCAGACGTCGTGTCGCTAATTGCCGTGGATGGCTGGCCATTGTAGTTTGCCGAAGCCTGCAACGTTGCCTGTGGCAGCAAGGCAGATCCAATCACACCGACCTGATGCTCAGACGCATCTTCGATATGAGCAGCCGCCAGAATATTGGGGTTTGTTTGCTGGGCAATCTCATAGGCCATGTCCAAAGTGCGTGGCACTTTGGCTGGAGCTGGATAGCCGAGCTTGCCCGGCGCATGGCCGATAATTGAAACGTAATTGGCTTCCGAAGCCTGCAGCTGGGCCAATGCCCCAGCAACTGATCCCTTTGACGCTTCAAGGCTGGCGCGCGATTGCGACACGTCAGTCTTGGTCAAAACGCCAGCCGTGAATTTATCATTCGAGGCCTTCAACTGCTTTTGCAGAACGCTCACATTGCTCTGGCGCAGGCCCAAAAGCTGCCGATCACGAATCACATCCATGTAAGCCTGGACCGCTGCAAACAACACGGACTCTTCCGTGGCCAACAATTGCTGACGACCCGCCTTCACTGTGGCTTCAGCCGCAGCCGTACCTTCAACCGTGGCAAAGCCGCGGAAAATCGGCTGACTGAGCGTGATGTTCAAAGATGTGGGATCGGTGGCCGAGTATGTGCCGGGGGGCACCGGATGGGAATTTTGCAACTCGTGCGCGGCTGTACCCGTGGCACTCACAATAGGCCGCCAACCGGACAGAGCCTGCGGCACTGATTCATCTGTGGCACGTTGACGGGCGCGATCTGCCCTCAAGGTTGGATTGCCCTGAAACGCCGACACCAAAGCTTGAGACAAAGTCTCAGCTGAGGCTTGCGTGGAAATTAAAGGCCAAACTGCAAAACCGGCCAAAACGAGAACTTTGAAAGACTTTAATATATTCACTGATGCACCCCTTAGAAGCGAAAAGTCACTCACCCTTCGCAGTCGAAGCTTATGGCTCCGCCGATTCCAAACCTATTCCAATCCGATATAGGTCCCTTGTGACAGTTTTGCAAATGCTAGCTCGCAAATAGACACAGCTTTTAACAAATTCACCGATTTGACGCACCCGATGCAACAAACTTGGAAAACTCTAGCCCGGCAGTTGTTTCAGCCAAAGGCTTCGCATATAAGCCGCGGCCTATGAGGCCTCGTGGCGGAGTGGTTACGCAGAGGACTGCAAATCCTTGCATCCCGGTTCGATTCCGGGCGAGGCCTCCAATTTTCAAACACACCACGTTGAAAACCGGACTAAAAAAAGATTTCCATTACGGAAATCCATCTGCTATTGCGCCAACAATATTCCCTGATAGCTCAGTTGGTAGAGCATTCGACTGTTAATCGAATTGTCGCTGGTTCGAGCCCAGCTCGGGGAGCCAAATTGAAAAGCCGGTTCGTCAAGAACCGGCTTTTCCTTTGTGGTTTGACGCAAACGCGCGGCTGGGGCAAACCTAGCGGAAACAGGACAAGATATAATGGAATTTCGCCCCGACGTTATCGCAGCCATTGGTAACACGCCGCTGATCAAGCTGCGCAAAGCCTCCGAACTCACTGGATGCACCATTCTCGGCAAGGCCGAATTCATGAACCCTGGCCAATCGGTAAAAGACCGGGCCGCACTTTTCATCATCCGTGATGCAGTGAAATCCGGCGCGTTGAAACCCGGCGGCACAATTGTTGAAGGAACTGCGGGCAATACCGGCATTGGATTGGCCCTTGTTGCGAATGCCATGGGCTTCAAAACCGTGATCGTTATTCCTGAAACCCAAGCGCAGGAAAAGAAAGACGCGCTGAAGCAAATGGGCGCTGAACTCGTTGAAGTCCCAGCCGTCGCCTATAAGAATCCTAACAACTACGTGAAATATTCAGGCCGCCTGGCCAAGGCCATGGGCGCTGTCTGGGCCAATCAATTTGACAATATCGCCAACCGTCAGGCACACATCGAAACCACTGCACCCGAAGTCTGGGCGCAAACCGATGGCAAGGTTGATGGCTTTGTGTGCGCCGTGGGTTCAGGCGGAACCTTGGCCGGAATGAGCATGGCGCTCAAAGCCAAAAACAAGAACATCAAGATTGCGCTGGCTGACCCGATGGGGGCCGCACTCTACAGCTATTACAAAACCGGCGAATTAAAGTCGGAAGGCTCATCCATCACCGAGGGCATTGGCCAGGGCCGCATCACCGCCAATCTTGAAGGAGCTGTGATTGATGAAGCCTTCCAGATTCATGACCGTGAAGCCTATCAGATCATCTTTGACTTGTTGCAGCATGAAGGCCTGTGCATGGGGGGCTCGACCGGGATCAATGTTGCTGGTGCCATTCATCTCGCCAAGAAACTGGGGCCCGGCCACACCATCGTGACGATCCTCTGCGACTACGGCACGCGCTATGCATCAAAGCAGTTCAACCCGGAATTCATGCGCTCGAAAGAATTGCCCGTGCCGGAATGGATGGCCAAGCGCCCCAATGTTCCAACCGTGTTTGAAGGCTGATGGACAACCTCGTTTCAACATCGTGGCTGGCCGATCATCTCAACGATGAACTTCTGATCCTCGATGCCTCATGGCATCTCCCAACCGCCAAGCGCGATGCACGCGCTGAATTTGCGACCGCGCATATTCCAGGTGCTCAGTTTTTTGACATTGATGCGATTTCAGACCGCAACACCACCTTGCCCCACATGCTGCCCACGCCCGAGAAATTCGCTGATGATGTCGGCAAATTGGGCGCCAGCAATGTCAAGACCATCATCTGCTATGACAGCACAGGACTATTCTCGGCGGCGCGTTGCTGGTGGATGTTCAAGGTGTTCGGGCATGACAAGGTGGCCGTGCTCGATGGGGGCTTGAAAAAATGGCTGGCCGAAAATCGGCAAGTTGCATCAGGCACGCCCGCCGCCACGCCACAAAAATTCACGTCATCGTTCCGCCCCACCATGGTGCGGTCTGCCGATCAAGTTGCCACTGAACAGGCCCAGATCGCTGACGCGCGCTCACCAACAAGATTTCGCGGCGAAGAGGCCGAGCCCCGCCCCGGCGTCAAGCCCGGCCATATTCCGGGCGCGCGCAACGTCCATTATTCTTCCCTGCTCCATGCAGATGGCACAATGAAATCGCATGAAGAACTTGCCGCCATATTCACCAACGCAGGATTGGATACTGCAAAGCCACTGACGACGTCTTGCGGCTCGGGCGTAACCGCCGCAATTCTCTCTCTGGCGCTCACAGAACTCGGCGCAAAATCCCACGCGCTCTATGATGGCTCATGGGCGGAATGGGGCGCAAGTGGACGCGCCATTGAAACCGGCGCAGCCCGCTGAAACTTAGGCCGTTTCGGCTTTCACGGCAGGCGCGCGCGCAATCCAGATCTTGTTGAACTGCCACAGACCGATGGCAATACCCAAAGCCAGAATGCCCGCCACAAGAATGGCCCACGGCTCCGGACCCAATGTCTCAAACCATTGCGTATAGAAATGGATAGCGGCAAAAACCGCCATGACATTCACCACCCATTGCCGGTTGGCCCACACCGCCCAGATGATCGAGCCGATCAATACCAAGGCCCAGCCAATCGAAAAGCTCACATCATTGATCACAAAATTCGTGCCCAATGCCTCGCTGCCCCACAGCGAACCAATCCAGAATCCGAAATTGACCAGCAACACGGAAACCCGCGCGGCAATCAGCGCCAGCCGCTCATAGGCATGGGGCAATTGTTTGGAAATCACATAGCCGCCAATCGCGATGGCACTGAACAGCAGAACCGTGGCCGCAGGTTGCTCAATGCCGAGGAAATAACTGGCATGCATGTAACCCGTGCGCGAACCCAGTGACGAGGCCAATGCCATGACGGAGAGACCGACCAGCAATCCACTTTGCGCCACGATCCCCGCAGCCAGAAATCCTGCGGCGATAACCAGGAACCCCATGATCGAGGCATCGGTGAGAACAACCACACCACCGCCCAGAATGAGTGCTCCCACGAGAATGAAAATATTGCCGAGCAGATCCCATTGCTCGAGTTTTCCAAGCGTAATGCCAAGGCCCGCCGCCAGGATCATCGCCCCGATGGCAACCCCGACCGGAGCACTCGGCACCAGCGCAATGACACCTGCCGCCACGGCCACGACACCAAAGGCGATGAGGATATTGAAGGCCAGCGATGTGGTTCCGGCTTTTCCGAGTTGCAGAAGCTTGTCATGCTCCTCACGCGAAATCTTTCCCTCAGCAAGAAGCTTGCTGAGATCCAATGCAACTTTCATTTTAAATCCCCTTTAGCGGATGGGCGGCACGTAAAGAATGCCACCCTTGTTCCACGCTGCGTTGAGCCCCCGCTCAATTCCAAGCTTCGAGCCTTTGCCAAGATTGCGCTCGAAAATTTCGCCGTAATTGCCGACAGCGGCAATGGCCCGCGCGGCCCAACCCGCATCAAGCCCCATGTCGGCGCCGAATGTGCCATCAAGACCAAGCAGGCGGCGAAGGTCTGGTTGCGTTGCAGTTTTGAGCGCTTCATCAACGCCAACCCCGCGAAGCTCCAACTCCTCGGCATTGATCAAGGCAAACAAGGTCCAGCGCGCAATGTTGAACCATTGTTCATCACCCTGGCGCACGGCAGGGCCTAAAGGCTCCTTAGAAATAACTTCCGGCAAAATCACATAATCTTCGGGTTTCGCCATCTTGAGCCGCACCGCATAAAGCTGCGACTGATCCGCCGTATAGGCATCGCACTTAACATCACCGGTACTCTGGAAGGCGGCCACCAATTCATCAATCGTGCCATAGGTGACGGCCGTATAGGTCATGTCCTTGCCCTTGAAGAAATCGGCAACATTGGCTTCGGTCGTCGTGCCTGACAGAAAACAGATCGCAGCCTGGCTCAATTTGTAAATCGAATTCACGCCGATGGACTTATTGACCATGAAGCCCTGGCCATCATGATAGCTGACGCCCACAAAGCGCAGCGGCGTCTTGGTTTCGCGCTCCATGGTCCAGGTCGTGTTGCGCGCCAGAATATCAACCGCACCCGATTGCAGTTTTTCAAACCGGTCATTGGTGGTCGCTGGAACAAACTCCACCTTGTTGGCATTGCCCAAAACAGCAGCGGCCACGGCCTTGCAATAATCAACGTCGAAGCCTTCCCACTTGCCATCCGCGCCCTTCAAGGCGAAACCCATCAAGCCCGGATTGACGCCGCACAGCAACTTGCCTCTGGCCTTCACCTTTTCAAGAGTTGTGGCCGCCATTGCGTTTGACGCAATGGCCACAAAAACGGCAAGGATGAAAAATCTGATCAGACGATGCATGACGACTCCCATGAGGTTGAAAACAGTCTAACCAGTGCGAGCGCCCCTGCCAAGGAGCAGCGCAATCATCTCATCAATGGTTTCCATCGTTGCGACTTTCGGTTTTTCTGGTCGTTCAACAACAATAACCGACACGCCAAGCTTTCGCGCCGCATCCAGTTTTTCTGCTCGTGGACCGCCGGAATTCTTGGCGACCAGGAATTGCGCGCGATGCTGTTTCATCAACGCCACTTCATCGTCCAAAGAGAATGGTGGACGTTTCAGAACCAATTTGAATGGAGGCGTCACAGGGACTTCTGGCGGCTCAATCATCCGCGCGGCACCACTCAGATCGGCACGGGCAAAGAACAGACCGACTTCTTTTCGACCCAAAGTGAGAATTACGCGTGCGCCCTCTGGAAGCGTGTCGCGTGCCGAAGAAAAATCTGGAACGCTGATCCATTGATCGCCCGCCTCAGGCGCCCACGACTTGCGCTCCAGCCGCAGCAAAGGCGTTGAAGTATCCGCACAGGCCTGAACAGCGTTTGTGGAAATCTGTGCCGCGAAAGGATGTGTGGCATCGACCACATGGTCAAAGCGCTCCGTTGCAAGATAGTGGCGCAAGCCATCAACGCCGCCAAAGCCGCCACGCCTGATTTGGCCCGCGGGCAAGGCGGGGCTTTCAGTGACACCGGCAAGCGAGGTCATGACATCGCAGCCTTGCGTTACCAACTCATTTGCAAGTGCCCGCGCATCACGCGTGCCACCAAGAATGAGCAGGCGCTTAGGAGGCATGGCCGATAATCGCGCCATCACGGTCGATCACCATCACATCAGCGGCGATGGTGCTATCCCCCAACAAGTTCTGTACAGATGACAACGCTTCCCCTGCAATACGTTGGGCAAGCGCCGGTCCCGCCAATTGCAGAACTTCAAGTGCAGTATTGGCTTTAAGCACCGCCTCGCGATGCTGGGGCGGAACGCGCGTCGCCAGCCATTCAAAGTCAAGCTGGCTGCGGCCTGAATGTAAATCCATATGGCCCTGTGCCAGTTTCACCATCTTGCCAAAGCCGCCACCAATGGTGACGCGCGGCACCGGATGAAGCTTGAGATACTTAAGCAGCCCTCCAGCAAAATCCCCCATGTCGAGCATGGCTTCAAGCGGCAGGCCATAGTGGGCGCGCACCGCATCCTCAGACGTTGAACCCGTACAACCCGCAACATGCGGAAATCCTGCAGCGCGGGCCACATCAATGCCGCGATGGATGGAGGCAATCCATGCCGCGCAGGAAAACGGATTGACAATCCCCGTCGTCCCCAAAATCGAAAGCCCGCCGACAATGCCCAGCCTCGGGTTCCATGTCTTGGCGGCAATCGCGGCACCATCGGGAATCGAAATCTCAATCTCAACGTCACCACCGCCCAACTCTGCGATGACTTGCGCCATCATCTGGCGTGGCACGGGGTTGATAGCCGGTTCACCGACCGCAATCGGAAGGCCGGGCTTGGTCACGGTCCCCACGCCTTCGCCCCCCAGAAACTTCACACCTGAACGCCCACGCGACACTTTGGCAATGACCATGCAGCCATGCGTCACATCGGGATCATCGCCGGCGTCCTTGATAATGCCAACCCGCGCCCAGCCCTCGCCCTTTTCCTGCAAAGCCAGCGCAAAAGCTGGTTGCTCGCCCTTGGGCAAGGTGATTGAAACCGGATCGGGAAATTCACCACCAAGCAATGCCGCATAAGCAGCCTTGGTCGCCGCAGTTGCACATGCGCCCGTGGTCCACCCGCGTCTTAATGATGTTTGAGGCTTCTCCAAGCGCATGAAGCAACTGTATAAGGGGCCATGACCGTCAAAACCACCAAAACCGACAAGGCCGCACTGAGCTGGCAAACATCGCCTGTTCACGTGTCGGGCTTTGCTCGCCTTGATACCGAAAATTTCCCCACCTTTGAGGCGGGCTGGGTCTGGCTGGTAGGGGCTGGCCCGGGTGCACCCGGCTTGATGTCCTTGCTCGCCTATCACGCCATGCAGCACTGTGACGTGGTGGTTTATGATGCGCTGGTCAACCCAGACATTCTGCGCTGGGTGCGTGCCGGCGCCGAGCTTGAATATGCCGGAAAGCGCGGCGGCAAGCCCTCGCCCATCCAGAAGGACATTTCCTTCCGCCTGATTGATCTGGCCAAGGCGGGAAAGCGCGTCTTGCGCCTCAAAGGCGGCGACCCCTTCATGTTTGGTCGTGGCGGTGAAGAAAGCCAAACCCTGGCCAAGGCCGGAATCCCGTTCCGCATTGTTCCGGGCATTACTTCAGGCGTGGGAGGACTCGCCTATGCGGGCATCCCCGCCACCCACCGCGATACCAACCATGCCGTGATTTTTCTGACCGGGCATGATGCGACGGGCAAAATGCCAGCCAACGTAAATTGGCAGGCCGTGGCCACGGCGGCCCCCGTTATTGTCATGTATATGGCTGTCAAAAATCTTGCGGAAATTGCGGGCGCCCTGATGGCGGGCGGCAGGCCCAAGAGCCATCCCGTCACCATCGTGTCCAATGCGTCGATGCCCAGCCAGGAGGTGGCCTCGACCACATTGGAAAGTGTTGGCGAGTTTCTGAAATCCCATGAGCCGCCCACCCCCGCCCTTGTGGTCATTGGCCATGCCTCCGACTGGCGCGACATTCTTGATTGGTACAGCCCCGGTCTGCGGGAGAACAAGCTTGGCTAAGGCCTTCATTCTGGCCGCCCCCAAATCGGGAAGCGGCAAGACCCTCGTCACGCTTGGCATCATTCGGGCATTGAGGAACAAGGGACTGAAGGTGGCCTCGGCCAAAGTGGGGCCAGACTATATTGATGGCCGCTTCCATGAGGCTGCCTCGGGCCGCCCCTGCATCAATCTCGATCTCTGGGCCATGGGCGCTGAAACCTGCCGCAGCCGCGTATCCGAACTTGCGGTGGGAAATGACCTCGTGGTCATTGAAGGCGTCATGGGCCTGTTCGATGGACCCGAGGGCCAGAAGGGATCGACCGCCGATCTGGCCGAGGCTTTGGGCCTGCCCGTCATCATAGTCGCGGACACCACAGGCCAAGCCCAGTCCTTGGCTGCAAGCCTACTGGGTTTTCGCAAATTTAGTCCAAATCTCAACATTGCGGGGGCCATTCTCAACAAGATCGCCTCTGACCGTCACCAGCGCATGCTGCTGGAAAATTGGGAGGCGAGTGGCCTGACGCTCTTGGGGCTGTTGCGGCACAATGACTCACAGTCTTGGCCCTCGCGCCACCTGGGATTGGTGCAAGCGCAAGAGATTCAAAAGCTTGAGGAATTTATTGAAAGTGCAGCATCAGGAGTTGCACGTGAAACATTTCTTGACAAGATTATCGAATCGGCAGCCGAATTACCGAATCAACCTGTTTCAGCCTCCCGCCTGCCGCCTTTGGGCCAGCGCATCGCGGTCGCCCACGACACCGCCTTTGCCTTTGCCTACCCGCACTTACTGGAGGATTGGCAAGCGCAGGGTGCCGAAATCATGCTGTTTTCACCCCTTGCCAATGAGGCCCCGAACAAGGGCGCTGACGCCGTATTCCTGCCCGGCGGTTACCCGGAGCTCTATGCTGGGGAATTGGCAGCCAATGCAACATTTCTCACCGGCCTCCGCACCCATCAGGGCCTAATCTATGGCGAATGTGGGGGCTATATGGTGCTGGGTGATGCATTGATTGACGCCGAAGGGGCTTCCCACACCATGGCGGGGCTTTTGCCGCTGACCACCAGTTTTGCCACGCGGAAGCTTCATCTCGGCTACCGCCAGCTTGAGCCTTTGAATGCGCCGTGGAACCAAGCGCTGCGCGGCCATGAATTCCACTATTCCACCATTGCAGAACAAGGCGGTGGAGAGCCGCTCTTTGCAGTCAAGGACGCCGCCGGAACCGATCTGGGCTCACACGGCCAGCGCATCGGCAAAGTCATGGGCTCCTACAACCATGTCATCAGCGTGGCACCATGACCAAGGCCATCATGTTCATGGGCACAGGCTCGGATGTGGGGAAATCCCTGATCGTGGCGGGCCTCGCCCGCGCCTTCGCCAACCGGGGCATGCGGGTCGCCCCCTTCAAGCCGCAAAACATGTCGAACAATGCAGCCGTCACCTCAGACGGCGGCGAAATCGGCCGCGCGCAATCCCTGCAGGCCCGTGCTGCCCGAATCCTCCCGCACACCGACATGAACCCCGTTCTGTTGAAACCGGAATCCGCAACGGGGGCGCAAGTCATCGTGCAGGGCAAACGCCATTCAACGCTGAAAGCGCGCGAATTCTTCGCAAGGCGGGCCGAGTTCTTGCCCGCCATCTTGCAAAGTTTCGACCGTTTGGCTGAAGGCGTTGATCTCGTTCTCATTGAAGGTGCTGGAAGCCCGGCAGAAATCAATCTCCGCGAGGATGATCTGGCGAATATGGGATTTGCCGAAGCCGCCGATCTTCCTGCCATTCTGATTGGTGACATTCACCGTGGCGGCGTCATTGCGTCAATCGTCGGCACCCTGGTGGTGCTTGATCAACCCGATCGCCAACGCATAAAGGCCTTTCTGATCAACAAGTTCCACGGCGATCCGGAGTTGTTTTCTGAGGGTGTGACTTATTTGCAAGACCACACCAAGATCCCCTGCCTCGGCATCGTCCCAAACTTCCCCGATGCCGAAAAACTCCCCGCCGAAGATGCAGTGGCGTTGGAGAACATGGCTGCAAGTACCTCTAAAGCCATGAAGATCTGTGTCTTGAAACTACCGCGAATCGCCAATTTTGATGATCTTGATCCCTTGCGTCTTGAGCCTGGCGTCTCCGTCCAGTTCCTTAACGCCAGCGAACCGATACCGTCGGGCGTTGATCTTGTGATCATTCCCGGCAGCAAATCCACCATCGCCGATCTCGTGGCCCTGCGCCACAACGGCTGGGATATTGACCTTGCTGCCTATGTGAGACGCGGAGGTCATGTTCTGGGCCTCTGCGGCGGCTATCAAATGCTAGGGACCATGGTCCATGATCCTCAAGGTCTTGAGGGCCCCGCAGGCTCGGTGGCAGGCCTTGGGCTTTTAGACGTTGAAACCACCTTGTTGCCTGAAAAAACCACTGTGGAAACCGAAGCCGTTCATGCCCTGACCGGCACTTACATCAGGGCCTATCAAATCCATCTCGGCCAAACCGAAGGGCCAGATCGCGCGCGGCTTTTTGCTCAGACCCCCAATGGTCCGGATGGGGCGATGAGTGTCGATGGCCGTGTCATCGGAACCTATCTCCATGGCTGCTTTTCCCAGGACGAATTCCGCAAGAAATTCTTGGGGCGGTTGGGCCATGAGGCACAAGCCTTCTCCTATGAAAAAACCATCGAGGACACGCTGGACGCCTTGGCTGCGCATCTTGAAACCCACCTTGACCTTGATCGCATTCTCGACCTGGCGAGGACCGTGAAATGAACCACTTTGTTTTGCTGGCTTTGGCGCTCGTCATTGAAACCTTTGTAGGCTACCCCGCAGCGCTTCAGAAATTGATCGGCCATCCCGTCCAATGGATCGGCGCACTCATTTCCTATCTCGATGACGGCCTCAACGATGACGAGGCCAGTGACAGGGACCGCAAGCTTGCAGGCGTGTTGGCGCTCGTGATCATCTGCCTCGTTCCCGGCTTGGCGGCGGGCGTCGTCGCGTGGGTGCTCGCCAAAATACCTGGTGGCTTTGTCATCAATATTTTGCTGGCGACCTGCTTCATCGCGCAAAAATCCTTGCGTGACCATGTGGCGGCGGTAGCGTCTGCCCTGCCACGATCATTGCCCGAGGCCAGAACCGAAGTCGCCAAGATTGTCGGCCGTGATGTCACCAATCTTGATGAATCAGGTGTCACCAAGGCAGCGCTCGAAACGCTTGCCGAAAACACAGCCGATGGCATCGTGGCCCCCACCTTCTGGTATGCCATGGCGGGGCTTCCGGGTCTCGTCGTCTACAAGGCGGTCAACACCGCCGATTCGATGATCGGCCACAAATCAGAAAAATATCTGGCCTTCGGCTGGGCGTCGGCGCGGTTCGACGATTTGATCAACCTGATCCCCGCGCGGTTGACCGGGTTAGTGTTTGCAGGGGCCAGCCTGTTGATCTCAAAATCCGCAGCACCAGCCTCGCTCAAGGCCATGTGGCGCGATGCGGGCAAGCACCGCTCGCCCAATGCCGGTTGGCCCGAGGCGGCGATGGCCGGCGCTCTTGGCCTCAGCTTTGGCGGCCCGCGTGATTATCAGGGCGAGACGGTCGATCTTCCCGTCATGGGTGATGGACGCAATACGCTTGTCGCAGCAGACATTCGGGCGGGCTTGCAACTTTATGAGCACAGCTTGGTTCTGCTGCTCATGCTCGTAGTTATTTTGGCCATGGCCCTTTGACCAGCATGGGAATGCCAGCGACTGTCAACACCACGCTCTCTGCAACCGCAGCCACGAGCTGATTGGCCAGACCCTGAATATCGCGAAAGCTGCGTGCCAACTGATTATCGGGAACGATGCCCTGCCCCACCTCATTGCTCACAATCACGATGCGCGCCCGGGCCGTCGTCAAATGTTCCACGAGCTCTGAAACTTCGGCCTCGCAGTCCGATCCATCAAGCATCAGATTTGAGAGCCACAAGGTCAGGCAGTCAACCAGCACGTAATTGCCCCAGCCATCAATTTCACGCAGCAGCGGAACGAGATCGAGCGGCGCTTCGCAGTTGATCCAACTCTCATCGCGGCGCTCCTTATGCGCCTTGATGCGCTCCCTCATCTCATCATCAAAAGCCTGGGCCGTGGCCACATAGTATTTGGGGGTTTGAATGAGGCCTTCGGCATAGCGGCTCTTGCCGCTGCGGGCTCCGCCCAAAACCAGAACCACACTCATGGGCGGACCGGCGGCATGCGCGCAATGAAATGGCCGCGCATGGCATCCGGCCATTGCCGAAAGGGCACTTCGCCTGTCTCGGTTTTTCCATGGGCGTCAAACCACGCGATCACAGCTTCGGCCTGCGCGCGCGTTGGCGCATTGCCCCCGGTCACATAGGAAAACCGCTCCGTATCCTGCATCACAACGCTGCACGGCCGGTTGCAATTCCACAGGCAGACTTGGGGCTGGAGGGAGACATCCTCGCGGCCAGTGTCATGCAAGACATCGCGCAAGTGCCCAAGCAGGATTTCTCCTCCGCTGCGGCCATCGGGAGCCAGCTTGGAATCCAATGAAAACTTGCAGGTGGTGCAAACAACCAAACTTCGCATCTGTGGTGGACAAGCTCCCAAGCGATGTTAACGTAAGGCAGCAATGCTGTGCCAATCAACAACTGTCAACGACCAACCATGAAATTTGAACGCTTCGCCTTTTTGGCTTCTGATGCACCCGAGGCGCGCCGCGCCCTGCAGCGTCTGGTCAAGGCCCATGGCAACGCCGAACCGGAAAAGGCCGACGTGATCGTGGCGTTGGGCGGTGATGGCCTCATGCTGCAAACCTTGCATAAGTCACTGGCCTGGAAACTGCCCATCTATGGCATGAACCGCGGCTCTGTCGGGTTTATGATGAATGACTATTCAGAGAAAGACCTTCCCGAAAGATTGGCCGCCGCCGAACTCACCACCATTCGCCCTCTGAAAATGAAGGCAACCTCGATTAACGGTTCAACTCATCTTGGCATTGCCTTCAACGAAGTGTCGCTGCTGCGCCAAAGAAGCCAGGCCGCCAAGCTCACCATCAAAATTGACGGCCATACAAGACTTGAAGAATTGATTGCCGACGGCATTCTGGTGGCCACGCCTGCGGGCTCCACGGCTTACAATCTCTCTGCCCAGGGGCCCATTCTTCCCATTGGCTCACCACTTCTGGCGATCACGCCATTGAGTGCCTTCAGGCCAAGGCGTTGGCGTGGCGCCATCATCCCGCATACTGGAAAAGTGACGATTGTCGTCCAAGACCCGGAAAAACGCCCGGTGGCGGCGGTGGCCGATCATTTGGAAGTGCGCGATATTATCAGCGTTGAAATTGCTGAAGACCGCAAGCGCACGGCCAAGCTGCTGTTTGATCCTGGACATTCGCTGGCCGAGCGTGTGCTCACCGAGCAGTTTCGCTTTTAAGCTTTAGGCGGCGCGCAACATGTCGGCCTTGAGACGCTTGGCAATCTTGCGTACGCGCTCTTCGCCATAGCGACCAACATATTCAATCTGCTTGGCCCGGTCGTTTTCATCGAGCTGTTCATAGCGCGTCATCAAGGCTTCCAGAACACGCTGGCCAAATTCATCCTCGCGCAACGGCAGACCCTCTTCGCGCGCCTCGGCATAAACATCGCACGCTGCCTTCATCAGGCCAAAGCAGCTTTGCGGCAATCCGGTTCTGCGCAGCAGGCTTTTGAGCGAAGCCTTGCGATCCGTATACATTTGCTCGACCACCCGCGCCAAGGGTTGTCCCGCTAGATGGGCAAAGCCCGCCTCCACCACACGCATTTGGCCTTTGGACGCGGCGCGTACCAGAAGTGCCGGCGTCAACATGTTCTTGGCGGCCAGAAATTTTAACGCCTTGGCGCGCTCTACATCGTCAGCTTCCACAAGCAGCTGCATCACGGCGCTGTCTTCGGCATCCGAGACAATCTCGCTCACGTCATTGGCCGCAATCCATGACTTCTCCGCCATGTGCTGGCGCATGCGCGCAGCAACGCGCTTGGCCTGGGTAATGCGGATATCCAAAGGCAAATCATGCCGCGCCAAAAGCCGCTCGGTAATTTCTTCGTTCTGCCCGAAACGCACGTAAAGCACGCGGAAATCATTGTCATCAAACAGCACGATGGGGTTGTCCATCAGTGCCAGAACCACGGCCACCGAACCATGAGCCACAATATGGTTGGCCGCTTCGCCACTGAGATCAGGCCGTGACGCAATCACATGCTGGCGCACCTCATCACCAACTTTGAGAACCGCCATCATCTGCCAATCATTGAGAGCGGGTGTGGCCGCCAGGAACGGCAGGGCAATCTCATCATCATCGGCAATAATGGAAAAGGCGATATCAGCGTGAATGAGAGGTTCAGCCTGCAAGGCCAAGGCCAGTGCCGCGCGTACATTTTGGGCAGGATCAACCGTGAGGCTGAGGATGATCGGCGTCACCTGTTCACGTTCAGAATCAGGCGTTGCCTCATCAGCGATCAGAAGCGCCAATTGCTGTGCGAGAGCAATCCGCGAGCGCGGGTCGCCTTCATCAATCACCTTTGTAAAAACCGAAACGTCTAAGCCACTGAATTCGGAAACGCTCATAAGCCACCTACACAAAAGCAAGAGGCCCAGCCTAGCCGGGACTGTTTAACAACTGGTTCACCTTGTTTGTTAAGCTCTGTTAAGAACTGGCCCACGGCCTCAGTTCTTCAAGACGCCGGCTTGTTCGAGTTTGAACTTCAGCAAATCGCGGTCAAAAGGCCGGGCCAGAAATTCTGCCGCACCGTCATGGATCGATTGCACCACGGCATCAACATCCGGACTGTCGGCATAAAGGATGATAATCGGCTGTTTCGAGCCCTGCCGCTGCACCCGGATTTTTTGCAGGAAATCGCTGGTCGAAGGATGTGCCGATGCTTCCATCATCACCACGGCTGGCGCCTGCTGATGGCAATAAAGAATGGCCTCTTCGGTCTTCTCGCGCTGGGCGCAGTCAAAGCCCAGGCCAGCCAAAAGCACCGCCAAACGCTCGCGTTCTGCAGAATTGCTGTCAATGAGAAGGCATTCAACCATGAGTTTCAGAGTTCCATTCGTGCCCGAGAGATGTGCACGAACGACTCCTGACTCCCGCATGGTTAAAGACTCGTTAAGCAGGTGTTTTGTGTCGCCGAAATGAGCCTAACCATTTGAAATTGTGTGGCTATTACAGGGGCACGAAAATTAACGTCTTAGCTTCTGCAGACCGGGTTTGAACGAGATTCAGACTCTTTTTCCGCGACTCGGGGAGATTGTAATTCAGTCCGGGCGTCGCATCTTCCAAAGGTCATCAACCGTCGCATATTGGGCATAACCCAGCCGTGCAATCGGCTTGAAGGCCTCAACATCAACCCGTCCGTCCTTGATGAACTGATCATCAATGTGAATGCCAACCACCCGCCCGATCACCATGTAGTTTTCGATCACACCATGATCATCCGGCAGGCCCAAGGTTTGAAAGTGCCGGCATTCAAGGCTGATGGGGCTTGCGGCCACACGCGGTGGCTTTACTTTGCGGGACGCTGCCTTGGCCAGTCCGGCGTGTTCAAACTCATCGACATCGGCTTTCGTCGACGTCTGGTTCATCGCCTCGCGCAAATCATAGGTCGGCATATTGATGACGAATTCGCCGGTCTCTGTGATGTTTCTTATGCTGTGCTTGTGGGTCGTGCAACCGAAGGCCACATAACTCGGATCATGCGAAAACGTGTTGTAGAAACTATAGGGCGCGAGGTTCGCCACCCCGGCTTTCGAGAGCGTTGAAATCCAGGCGATGGGCCTTGGCACAACCAGCGCGTAATAAGGATCAAGCGTCAGCCCATGATCATTGATCAAGGCATCATAGAACATCAGCGCAGGCTCTTCAGCAGTTTCGGCAAATCAGCTACACTGTGCAGAACATGATCGGCAAGATGGGCAATGTCATCGTGCGCCGCATTGCCGCTCAAAACAGCAATGGCAAGCCCTGCCCCACCAGCGCGCGCCTCATCCATGTCATGTGAATTGTCGCCGACCATGGCAATTTCATGGGGCTCGAGTTTGGTGGCCTTGGCAAACATCTCAATCATTTGGCCTGACGGCTTTGGCACCTCCACGCTGTCCGCGCCGATCATCACATCAAAATAATGATGAACATCCAGATGCTGCATATGAGCCCTGCCCGAGGCTTCGCTGTCATTGGTGCCAAGCCCCAACACCAACCCCATGGCGTGCAATTCGTCAAACACCGGAGCCAGATCCATCAATGGCTTGACGAACTTCTTGGCCTTCGGCGCAATTTCATTGTTGATGAAATAAACCCGCTGCTTGTGGTCTTCAGGCGAAAGCTCTGGCCACCACACTTTCACCAATTGCTCGGTGGTTCCGGCAGCGAGCACAGAGCCTGCCTTAAAGCCGTCAGTTGCCACATCATATCCGGCGCGTTCCAGAAGTCCGATGACCTCTGCTTCGCTGTGGCCGAAAGCTTCTGGCAAAACTGATTTAAACAATGGCACCCAAGTGCCATTGACCTCGATCAACGTGCCGTCCTTGTCAAACAAAATACCCTTGATGGTCATGAACGCCCCCAATAGGTGGTGAGCGCTGCGGCATCAGGACGTGGCCTATCCTCGAGAGGGACTGTGCTCATTCCAATAAAAATGAGGCCAGCAACCTGTTCGCCAGCAGCCACGCCCATCGCGGCCTTGGCGTCTGCATCATAGGCAACCCAGTCGGTCATCCATTGCACATCAAAGCCATGCGCTTGTGCTGCCAGTTCCATGTTGAAGCACACCGCTGCCGAAGAAAGTTGCTGCTCCCAAACCGGGATCTTGCCATGAGCAGCGGCCGTCGAAATCACAGCAACCACAACTGGCGCACGCTCCAGAAAACCTTGATGAAATGACAGAATCTCTGGCCCATGTTCGGGATGGGCCTTGGCCCAAATCTTTGACAACTCTGCACCCATTTTGCCCCTTGCTGCCCCTTCAAAAACGATGAAGCGCCAGGGGGCAAGCTTGCCGTGATCGGGAACCCGCACGGAAAGGGCGAGAATCTCGGCCAGGTGTGAAGGGTTTGGCCCCGGCCCACCCATGGCCTTGGCAGAGGCCGATTTGCGGGTTTTCAGAAAGGAAAGCAGAGAGGACGTGTCATTGAACATCATGGCGCCTTTTCGCCTTTTGCTAAGCGCTTTGCAATCAATTCAAACGCATACGTTAACCAAACATTAAGCATAAGCTTGAAGCCAGCCGCAGCACGAGGCACACAACATTCACCGGTCGAAGAGCCGGGGGGAAGTTTAAATAGGGGACAAGCGAATGGACGCCAGCACCCGTCCACCGCAATACCGCCGTCAGGCTGCAGGCAAGATATTGCCGCGCTTGGCGGCGGTTCTCGTTTTGGCAAGCTCAAGTGCTGCTGCAAGCCCCGGCAAGCTCGATGAAACCTCCGACGTCTCCACAGCGCCCGCCCCCTTTAACACCGAAGACAGCACCGCCATTTCATCTGTAGAGCGCGGTCAGGAAGGTCTTGATCTCTCGGCCCGCTTTTCGGGTGACGGCACATCGCTCGCCAAGGATGTCTCGTGGACCATCCACAATTCAACGGGCAGCGTGGTGTTTGACGACATCGCTTCTACCGCCAGCGTGAAACTCCAGCCCGGCACCTATGTCATCAATGCCGCCTACGGAACCGCCCGTGTCGAAGAAGCGGTCAACCTTCCAGAAGGTATCAATCTTGGTGTCAACCTGGTTTTGAATGCCGGGGGCTTGCGGCTCCTGCCCCGCATTGAGGGAAAACTTCCGGTCGAAGTCGGCACGATTTCAAGAATCTATGCCACCAGCGGCCCTGACACGGGAAAGTTGGTGGCAACCTCGCGTCTCCCCGGCGAAATCTTGAAACTCGCCGCTGGTGACTACCGGGTTGAAAGCCGTTTCGAGCGCGGCAATGCCGTGGCCGTGACTGAAGTTCACGTCAAGCCCGGAATTATGAGTGCTCTTGATATTGATCACCATGCAGGCATTGTCCATTTCGACTTTGCCAACGACAACGCCGTCAACGTGATCTGGGACATCAGCAGCGACAAGGGCGAGGCCCTGCCGGAATTTACCGGCCTCGATGCCGATCTGGTTTTAAAGCCCGGCCATTATCTGGCTCAGGCCCGCGCGGGCTCAAAGGTGGACACAGTCAACTTCACAATTGAGTCCGGACAAAACCGCGACGTGATCCTCGGCAACTGAGCGATCAACTCGGGAGCGGGATGAATTCCTTATCATCGCCGGGTACCATCGAAAACTTGCCCGTGCGCCATTCATTCTTGGCCGCTTCAATCTTTTCTTGCGACGACGAGACGAAGTTCCACCAGATATGGCGCGGACCATCCATGGGTTCACCATCCAGCAGCATGAAGTGGCTGGCCTCAAGCGCTTTCACAACAACCTCTGACTTCGGCTTCAATGCAATGAGTTTGCCCGCCTCAAACTCCCGACCCGCAATGTCGATACAGCCCGAGACAAGATAAAGCCCGCGCTCCTCGTGTTCAGCGCCAATCGGCAACCTCGCATGGGTGTCCAATCTCACATCGGCATAGAATAAATCAGAATGGGTTTTGACCGGAGAAGTCTCGCCATAAAGAGAACCAGCAATCACCTGCACTTCGCGCCCACCATCGATCAGCCGCGGCAGGCGTTCATGCCCCACATGCTCAAATCCGGGTGCCGTCTCTTCAAATTTTTTGGGCAGCGCCACCCAGCTTTGCAGGCCAAACATGTTCTGGCCCGAGGCGCGCTCCAAGGCGGGCGTTCGTTCGGAGTGCACAATGCCCTTGCCCGCTGTCATCCAATTGAGTTCGCCCGGCGAAATCGCCTGCTCAGAGCCCAAACTGTCGCGATGATAAATCGTGCCGTCAAACAGCCAGGTCACAGTGGCCAGCCCGATATGCGGATGAGGCCTGACATCCATGCCCTGCCCCGCCTTCATCATTACAGGTCCGAAGCGATCAAAGAAAATAAAAGAGCCGATCATCTGGCGCTCGGCTGCGGGCAATGCGCGATGCACGTTGAAATCACCAATGTCGCGGATGCGCGGCACGATCACATGTTCAATGGCATCAACACTGGCGGCATCGCCGGGAATGGGGTCTGGGATATGGGGAAGAGTCATGTATCAGCTTATACCACAAACAAATGGGGCGACCTAGCGGCCGCCCCATGCAGTGTCTGCAACGCTGTTGCAGGATTACTTCATCATCATGTCCGTTTTGGCCATGCCGAGAGCCTTGGAGCACTCGTCCATTTTGCCAGCCTTCATGGCGTCGGAGGCCATTGCCATGTCCTTCGTGGCCATTTCCATGCCCTTCTTCATATTATCGGTCTGCTTGGCCATGGAGCCGCTCATCTTGTCCATGTCATCGTGCATCATCTTCATGGTGGCATCGTCGCACTTCATCATGTCGTCAGCAAAGGCTGGCGCAGAAAGGGCGGCAACGAGGGCGGTAGCGGCGAGAATTGTCTTCAACATGGGGTTTCTCCTGGAGATTCTGGAACGATATTGTTCCTGTTCAGATCATGCCGGGGTGGGTGCGCTATGGCCAATAAAGTCAGGACACAAGCATGTGATAGCGCGTGAGCGGCGGGCTTATGACCCGCCGTACCAGTTGTATCCCTGGTCTTCCCAATAGCCGCCTGGATAGTCATTGGTCACATACATCGCTATGATGTGCTTGGGGTTCTTGTATCCAAGTTTGGTCGGAATGCGGATCTTCATCGGGAAACCATATTTGCGCGGCAAGACTTGGTCGCGCCAGGTCAGCGCTATGATGGTCTGCGGATGAAGTGCCGAAGCCATATCGATGCTCTGATAATAATTATCAGCGCACTTGAAGCCCACATATTTTGCCGTGAGGTCAGCGCCCACCATGCGGAGGAAGTTGCCAAAGGGCACGCCGCCCCATTTTCCAATGGCACTCCAGCCTTCAACGCAAATGTGCCGGGTGATTTGGGATTCCTGCGGCAAGGCGCGCAGCTGCTCCAGCGTCCACGGATCTTTCTTGTCGATGAGGCCGGAAAGCTCAAGCTTATACCCGTCTTCCTTGACTTCCGGTGCTTCGTCTTCGCCATAGAATGCATTGAAGGGGAACGGGTCGGTGATGTCGGCCTCTTGGTAGGTTAACGCCAAGCGGTTCGGGTTGAACAAGGCCGCTTGCGCGCGGTCATTCCACTTGGACATGGCATCCAGCACCTTTTGAGCCGTGCTGTCATCCGCCACATTACAACCACTGAGCATGGTCAGCGCACCCAGAGTCAGTGATTGCTTCATGAAGAACCGGCGCTCAAGACTGATGACGTCCTTGCTGCGCTCAAGAAGGAGCTTGGGAGTTCTGCGCTTAAGCAACATGTTTCTTCTCCAAATCTTGCGGGAAAGCCTTAGCCTTGCCAGTGAACATCGGCAGCAAGGTTGATGGCACAAGGATTACCAGTGCCAGATGCACCACGATGAACGCGCAGATGAGAGTCATGCCGGCAAAGTGAACCAGCCTCGCACCCTCATATCCTCCGAACAGAAAACCAACGACCTGAAACTGCGCAGATTTCCAAACTGCCAGTCCCGAAGCAAAAGTAAGCAGCAGCACACATACGATGCCAATGTAGAATAGCTTCTGCAACGAGTTATAGTCATGGCTGTCATGGGCGAGTTTGAAATGGAGAGCGTCGTTGACATCATGCACCACACCCGCTGGCGTCACAGGAAAGAACTTCGCGCGAAAATGCCCGGTTACAATACCAAGCACAAGGTAAACTACCAGATTGATTGTAAAGAGCCACATCGCAGCAAAGTGCCATTGCAGCGCGCCGCCGAGCCAACCGCCCAGTGTGTATTTGCTCGGGAATGTGAAACCAAATAGCGGGGAGGCATTGTAAATGCGCCAACCACTGGCAATCATCATAAAAATCGCAATGGCATTCAGCCAATGAAACACCCGCACGTAGAGCCTGTGCACCAACACTTTTTGTTGCATAACCGATTCTCCCCTATTGCGGGCAGCCTCGGCCATTAAACTATTGGAATCAAATCAAAGCCGATCACTTTTTTGTTGGGTCGGACCAGGTCGCCGCCACACTTCCGTGAATGGAGGCGGACGCCTAGCCAAGGGCCTTCCTGACAGCCGGAGCAACTTCGCCCCCCAGAATTTCGATGGCCTTCAACTGCTCCGCATGCGGAACAGTTCCAACAGCCATCTGGATCATGATGCGGGTATTCTTGAAAATCTCATGGAGCTCAAGAATACGATCAGTGACACGCTTGGCATCACCGATAATCAGATTGCCGGTGGGGCCAGCCGCCTGTTCAAAATGTTCAAGCCCTTGCGGCGGCCAGCCGCGTTCACGGCCAATGCGGTTCATCACTTCCATTTGCGCCGCGCCATAGATCTTCTTGGCATGGGCGGTGGAAGTAGAAACAAACCCGTGCATGTTGAGAGACAGCTGGATGGTCTCAGGCTTGAAGCCAGCTTTGGCATGGGATTCACGATAGAGTTTGAAGAAGGGTTCAAAGCGCGTGGGATCGCCGCCAATGATGGCCAACGCCATGGGAAGATCAAGCGAGGCGGCCCGCACCACTGACTGCGGCGTGCCTCCGACTGCAATCCAGATCGGCATCTTCTTCTGTTCAGGCCGCGGATAAATTCCGGCCTTTGTGAGCGATGGCCGGAGCTTGCCTTTCCAGGTGACCTGGTCGGCATCGCGCAGCTTCATCAACAGATCAAGCTTTTCCGCAAACAGCGCATCATAATCATCAAGGTCATAACCAAACAGCGGATAGCTCTCGATGAAGCTGCCGCGCCCCGCCATGATTTCAGCGCGCCCATTGGAAATGCCATCGACGGTGGCAAATTGCTGGAACACCCGCACCGGATCATCCGAGGATAAAACCGTGACGGCACTTGAAAGCCTGATCTTCTTGGTGACGGCAGCGCCCGCCGCCAAGACCACTGGAGGTGCAGAAGCCGCATAGTCGGGCCGGTGATGTTCGCCCACAGCAAATACATCAAGCCCCGCCTCATCGGCGAGCTTCATTTCTTCGACCAAATTGCGCAGACGGAGCCCGGCAAGTTCCGGATGGCCAGCAGTCACATCAGCAAAGGTATAGAGTCCAATTTCCATGAGAAGGTTTCCTTTGCTGCGTATATGTAGCTCTTTCTATTACATTTCAACCCTTACCCACCAAAGTTGAGCGACCGCCGTCCACGCCAATGATTTGTCCTGTAATCCAGGATGCTTCCTCGGACATTAGAAAAGCTGCTGCCGATGCAATGTCATCCGAATGACCCAGGCGCTGCAAGGGGTGAAGTTGTGCAAGGGCATCGGCAGAAGCTGTATTCTTCGTGAGAAAATTCGCCAGCGGCGTTTTAGTCAGGGAAGGCGCAATAGCATTGACGCGAATTTTGGGCGCAAGTTCTGCCGCCAAAGCGCGAGTCAGCCCCTCGACAGCGCCCTTGGCCATGGCCACTGAGGCGTGAGAGGGAAAGCCCCGCTGCACGGCGACGGTTGAAAAAAGAACAACCGAAGCCGTGGCTTGGGCGCTGGCCTTGAGGGCAGGCAAAGCGGCTTTCATGGCACGGGACGCCCCAAGCGCATTGACGCGAAAATCCTCCAGCACTTCATCGTCGGTCAGTCGCGTCAGGGGCTTCAGCGTGATGGTCCCGGCGCAATAAGCCAATCCATCAATACTGGGACCCGCTTCCACGATGGCTGCTTCCAAGGCTTCCGCATCACGCACATCGGCCAAGGCATAACGGCATCCAAGCTCGCCCGCGAGGTCAGCAACAGACTCCCGACTGCGATTGATCAAAAATGGTTCATGCCCGCCCGCGCGCAGCCGCGCAGCCAAAAACCCGCCGATGCCCGCGGTTCCAATAACGATAAAATGTCCCATGCCCCCACAACGCAGCGCGTTGAGAAATGGATCACCTGAGATCAGGAGGCATCGCTTCCTTCACCAGGGCGGCCACGGCCTCGTCGAGGCTTGAAACCTTCTGGTCCTGCGATCCCAAGCGCCGCATGTTGACGGCCTTCTCGTCCATCTCGCGCTTGCCAACGACCAAGATCACCGGAACCTTCGTCACCGAATGTTCGCGGACCTTGTAGTTTATCTTCTCATTACGAAGATCAGCGTCGGCGCGAAGGCCAGCGTCCTTCAACTTCTGTGCCACTTCAACGGCATATTGATCAGCCTCTGACGTGATCGTGCACACCATGATCTGTTGCGGTGCCAGCCACAGCGGGAAATGCCCCGCGAAGTGTTCAATGAGAATGCCGAGATAGCGCTCCATCGAGCCGCAAATGGCGCGGTGGATCATCACTGGCACATGCTTGTTGCCATCTTCGCCAATATAAAATGCGCCGAACCGTTCCGGCAGGTTGAAGTCAACCTGCGTGGTGCCGCATTGCCAATCCCGGCCAATCGCATCGCGCAAAACATATTCAAACTTCGGGCCATAAAATGCGCCCTCGCCCGGATTGATCGCCGTCTTGATCTTTCCATTTGAAGCTTCTGCAATCTGCACCAGAACCTTTTGCATGATATCTTCAGCACGGTCCCAATCGGCGTCCGTCCCCACACGCTTTTCAGGACGCGTAGAAAGCTTCACCACGATCTCTTTAAAGCCGAAATCGCGGTAGGTCGAGAGAATGAGATCGTTGATCTTCAAACACTCATCGGCCATTTGCTCGGGCGTGCAGAAAATATGCGCATCATCCTGCGTAAAGCCGCGCACCCGCATCAGGCCATGCAAGGCACCCGATGGCTCATAGCGATGCACCGCGCCAAATTCTGCAAGACGCATCGGCAATTCGCGGTAGCTGCGTAGCCCGTGCTTGAAAATCTGCACATGGCCAGGGCAGTTCATCGGCTTTAAAGCAAAGACCTGCTCGTCTTCAGTGTGCTCGCCAGCCGACGTGGCGGCAAACATCGCTTCCTTGTACCAGCCCCAATGGCCCGATGTTTCCCACAAAGATTTGTCGAGAAGCTGCGGCGCATTCACTTCCTGATAGCCAAGCTTGTTGAGGCGACGGCGCATATAGGCAATCAATTGCTGGAACATGGTCCAGCCCTTGGGATGCCAGAACACCACGCCCGGCCCCTCCTCCTGAAAATGAAAGAGATCCATCTCGCGGCCAAGCTTGCGGTGGTCGCGCTTCTCGGCTTCTTCCAATGCCGTCACATAGGCCTGCAAATCCTTGTCATTGGCCCAGGCCGTTGCATAGATGCGCGTCAACATCGGGTTCTTGGAATCGCCGCGCCAATAGGCCCCGGCGACCTTCATCAATTTGAAGGAATTGCCGATCTTGCCCGTTGATGTCATGTGCGGCCCGCGACACAGATCAATCCAGCCGCCCTGATCATAGAACTTGATGTCCTCGTTGCCGGGGATCGTATCAACAAGTTCCACCTTGAAGCGTTCGCCCTTCTGGCGGAAAAATTCCTTGGCCTCTTCGCGCGTCTTGGTGGATTTCGTGAACGGCTTGTCGCGCGCAATGATCTCGCGCATCTTCTTTTCAATCGGCGCAAAGTCAGCCGTGGTGAAAGGCTCATTGCGGAAGAAGTCGTAATAAAAACCGTTTTCGATCACCGGACCAATGGTGACTTGCGTTCCGGGATAAAGCTCCTGCACGGCCTCGGCCAAAACATGGGCTGCGTCATGGCGAATAAGCTCAAGCGCGCGATCATCCTCGCGCGTCAGAATCTGCAGGGTCGAGTCAGTAGTGATCGGATCAGCCAGATCAACAATCACGCCATTGACCACGGCGGCCACGGCTTTTTTCTCGAGTGATTTTGAAATGGAGGCTGCAACCTGTGCCGCCGATAAACCCGCTTCAATCTGGCGCTTGGCGCCATCGGGGAACGTTAAAGTGATCATCGTGTCTCCTTAAAGCCCACTCCCGGCTACAGCCCGGGTAGGCAAATCATTGAACAGAAAGGCAATGCCTTTTTGGAATGCCTCGGTCAAGAGCCCGCAAAAACACGCCATTTTAACCCACTGGCAACTTTTCTGAAACTCAACATTAACCTTAACAGGGCATGTTCAACCCATCGTCAGTTCACAGTTAGGGTAACTTGGGTAAAAACATGAAAAAGCTTCTTCTGATCACGACACTTCTGGCCTCCTTCGTTCAGCCGGCTTCAATTGCCTTGGCCGCTGACCTTGAACCACCTCCTCCGCCGGTCGATCACTTGCGCCCAGCGACCTATGATTGGTCAGGCGGCTATGTTGGCGGTTGGGTCGGAACGGCTTGTATTGATGGCACTTTGACCGACAATGGAGCGCTGCCCTCGGCTTTGACATTTGAAAATGCTGGCTGTGGTTGGAAGGGCGGCGTTTTGGCCGGTTACAACCATCAGATCAACAATATCGTCTTCGGTGTTGAAGGCGATTGGGGCATGAGCAGTTCCATCGTCACCAACAATGAAGCTGGAGCAGATTACACCTTCGGCCTGGACAGCATTGCCACCCTGCGTGGCCGCGTGGGTTATGCCATGGACGATACTCTGCTGTTCCTGACAGCAGGCGGTGCCTGGGCCCGCGGTGACGTCAACAGCACGGTTGGCGGCCTTGCCGATCATCTCCAGTCTGATCATTATGGCTGGACCATCGGCGGCGGTATCGAACATGCCGTGACCGACCAGTTCCGCATCAAGCTTGACTATCTCTACACAGTTCTGGGCGACGGCCATTATGGCACGCCCTGCGGCACTTGTAATGTCGATGTCCATTGGGGCACCGAACAGGAAGTCCGCCTTGGTATGATTTGGGCATTCTGAGGTTTGTAGCAGTGAGTTACAAAGGCCGCCTTCGGGCGGCCTTTTCTTTGCGAGCTAATACAGTGGCGAATGCAGTCCGATGTTCGACAAGCCGGAACAGGCCAAGGTCACGATGTTTGTGCGTTCTGGCCATAGGGCAATTCCCAGCAGCAACGGTGTTAGAAGTCCGCCCAGAACCATATAGATCAGATTGCGCGTGCTATACTCGTCCCAATAACCGCCCTCGTCCCACTTGGCACCCACCACATGCTTCTCGAACATGTAATCACGAGACCCCATGGCCCCGTTCAACACGTCGCTGAGGAAGTCATCATCATCGATGATCTTCTCAGGCCGGCTGAAATTGGACCTGGCAAAATGCGAGACAAAGCCGATCAGTCCACCCAGCAACGTGGCAGCCACCACAAAGAATATATATGCAAGATCAACCAAAATCGACCCCTAAGCTTTTGATCCAAAAGCCTTCACGGCACTGGATCATAGCCTGAGCTGCCCCAAGGGTGGCAGCGGCAGATGCGTTTTGCTGCGAGAATGCTACCCTTGCCCGCCCCATATTTGTCAATCGCTTGTCGTGCATAGTCTGAACAAGTCGGTAAGAAACGACATTGCTGACCCATTAAGCCTGATAACGTGAGCTGATAGATACGAATGAGCAGCGTCAGAAACATTTTCATAAGGCAGATATAATGGCCAACGCCCAAAAGCCCAACATCCTTCTGATCATGGCCGATCAACTGGCCGCGCGTTACCTGGGCGCCTATGGCCATCCGCTGGTCAAAACGCCGAACCTTTCGCGGCTCGCCAAAGAAGGCGTGGTTTTTGAAAACTGCTATTCGACAAGCCCGCTTTGCGCGCCCGCGCGCGCCACAGTGATGAATGGCCTACTGCCGTCGCGCACCGGCGTTTATGACAATGCCGCCGAGTTTCCATCGGCCATCCCCACTTGGGCGCATTATCTGCGGATGCAGGGCTACCAAACTTGTTTATCGGGCAAGATGCATTTTGTCGGCCCTGACCAGCTTCATGGCCTTGAGGAGCGCCTGACCACGGACATTTATCCCGCGGACTTTGGCTGGACGCCCGACTGGCGCCTGAAGCAGGAGCGCATCGATTGGTGGTATCACAACATGACTTCCGTGCTGCAGCCTGGCATTGCTGAAATTTCGAACCAGCTTGAATTTGACGATGATGTGGCCTTTCAAGCCATCCGCAAACTTTATGACTATGCGAGGTTTACGCCCGAAAAGCCTTTTGCGATGTTGACCTCCTTCACCCATCCCCACGACCCCTATGCTGCCCGCAGGAAATTCTGGGATCTCTATTCGGATGCCGAGATTGATCTTCCCAAGATCCCGGCCATGGCGCGAAGCAAGCTCGACGCCCATTCCCAGCGCCTCTATGATGTCTCAGCCATGGATGATTACACCGTGACCGAGGCCGACATTCGCGCCGCCCGTCACGGCTATTATGCCAACATCTCCTATATCGATGATCTCGTCGGGCAACTGCTTTCAACTTTGGAAGCCACCGGGCAGCTTGAAAACACCATCATCATATTTACCTCCGACCATGGTGATTTTCTCGGCGAGCGCGGCCTCTGGTACAAGATGAGCTACCTCGAACCCTCAGCTCATATTCCGCTAATCATCTGGAATCCAAAAACCATCAAGGCTCGCCGCGTGAAGGAACCTGTGTCACTGGCCGATCTTCTGCCAACCATGGCGGAGCTTGGCGGAACCACCACGCTAGCGCGTCCCGTGGACGGGCGCTCGCTGGTGCCGCTGCTGAAGGGCGAGCCCGAAAATCCCAACGCCACCGCCTGGGGCGAATATCTCGCAGAAGGTGCCGTGGCGCCCATGTATATGTTGCGCCGTGGGCCCTGGAAATTCATCCATTCGCCAATCGATCCTGACCAATTATTCAACCTTGTCGATGATCCACAAGAGATGAACAATCTTGCTGCAACTCACCCTTTGGCAAAATCCATGCGCAAGGAAGTTGAAACCAAATTCGAGATTGCCAAAATCAACGAGGCCGTGTTGCAAAGCCAGCAGGCCCGCCTGATGATGTTTGAGGCGATGAAACAGGGCGACCACTTCCCGTGGGATTTTCAACCGCTGCGCGATGCCTCGGAGCAATATACCAGAAACCACATGAGCGTGACTGAGCGCGATTTGAAGTCACGATTTCCGCAAGCGCCAGACATTGAAAGCAAGCGTGCGAAGTAATCAGCCGCCCAAGTAGCCATGGGTACGGAACCAATAGACCACCGCAAAAATAATGGTCGCCACAACCGTGTTGATAAGCGCCTTTTTCACCAGACCATGTGAAACAGGTGCACCCGCATCATGGCCTTGCGCCACTTCTTCGCCGGCTTCGTGCGCGCTGCGAACACCGATGGGTAAAATGGCAAACAGCGTGATCCACCAGATCACGAAATAAATGGCCACCATGCTCCAGGGTTTCATGCCTGCTCCAATTCAATCAATGTCCCGGAAAAATCCTTGGGATGCAAAAACAATACAGGCTTGCCATGAGCCCCGGTCTTGGGTTCGCCCGATCCCAGAATGCGCGCACCCGCAGCCACAAGCCGGTCGCGCGCCGAAACAATATCGTCCACCTCGTAGCAGATGTGATGCATGCCACCTGATGTATTCTTTGCCAGAAAAGCTGCAATGGGCGAATTGTCGCCCAAGGGTTCAAGCAACTCCACCTTGGTGTTGGGAAGCTCCACAAACACCACGCGAACCCCATGCTCCGGCAAATTTTGAATGTCTGAAACCTTGGCTCCCAACATTGACGAATAGGCTTTCACGGAGGAGGCGAGATCAGGAACCGCCAACGCGATATGATTGACCCGGCCGATCATGCCGCTGCCCGTTGCGCCAATCCTTCAGCAAGCCATTGGCGCGCAGCGGGCATGGTCATGGCGCGCGGCTCAAACACATGGCGCTGCAAAAAATATCCGGTGATTTTGAGGCCGGTCACAATATCGTCCATGCTGGCCCCGTCCCCGCCACGCAGGAATTCGGGTAGCAGGAACAGACGATCGTGATAAGGCAAGCCCGCTTCGCGGCTGACGGCCCGGCCCGATTTGGGCGAAACATAACACAAATCTTCATTGCCGCCTGTTGCCGCACATTGCGTGAGATCAAGGCCAAAGCCCAATTCATCCAAGAGGCCAATTTCCCAGCGCACCAGCAAGGCCGGCCACAGCGCGTCATTCTCGATCATCGACATCACCACATGAGCGGCATGATAAAGCCTGGGATGCGGCTCGCGCTCGGGCAGGCATTGCGCAAGCCCCATAAGCGACGACAGCCCCGAAAGCCGCAACGAATTGCCGAGGATATAGCCAACCTTGAGGCTTAAAGGTTCAAGCTGGAACGTGCCCAGATGGTCTTCAAGCCGCGCACGCCATGTGGCCATCACCAGATTGCCCGGTTGCAGCACAGGCCGCATCTGGCGCGAGCGCCCGCCGCGCACCATGCCAAGGCAGCGCCCATGTTCAGCCGTCAGGATTTCCGCAATGGCAGATGTTTCGCCATGGGGTCTTACCCCAATGACCACGCCCTCATCGCGCCATTCCATCCGCCTGCCCCATCAAAGTCCCATCATGCGCAATCGTTCAGGATCCTGCGCCCAGTTTTCCCTCACTTTTACAAAAAGGAAAAGATGAACCCGCCGTCCGAATGATTCTTCCATTTCAGCACGCGCCAACTGCCCCAGCAACTTGATTTGAGCCCCACCTTTTCCGAGCACAATGGCCTTTTGTGTATCGCGCTCGACAAAGATCGTCTGGCTGATTTTGACCGAGCCATTGGAATGTTCTTCCCAGGCTTCTGTCTCAACCGTGGAGGCATAGGGCAACTCATCGTGAAGCCGTTCGTAAATCTTCTCGCGCGTGATCTCAGAGGCGATAAAGCGCAAATGCACATCCGCCGTCTGGTCTTCAGGGTATAGCCACGGACCAAGCGGCATCAGGCTGGCCAATCTTTCTCCAAGCTTGGCAACGCCTGAACCAGTAAGCGCACTCACCATGAAGGTTTCAGAAAAATCATGCGCCTGTGAAAACAGTTGCGCCAAGGGCAGAAGCCTTTCAGCGGGCAGCAAATCAACCTTGTTCAGAACCAAAATAGGCCTCGCGCCTTGGCTTTTGAAGCCCGCAATGATCGCCTGCACTTCCTCGTCAAGCCCGCGTCTTGCATCTGCAATCAGAACCACCGCATCAGCTTCGCCCGCACCAGACCATGCGCTTTCAACCATAGCCTCATCAAGCTTGCGCCGTGGCTTGAAAATGCCCGGCGTGTCCACCAACACCACTTGCGCCTGTCCATTCATGTAAATCGCACGAATGCGCGCACGCGTGGTCTGCACCTTGTGGCTGACAATCGAAATCTTGGCGCCCACGAGCTTGTTGACAAGCGTGGACTTGCCCGCATTGGGCGCCCCGATGATGGCTGCAAAGCCGCAACGCGTATCGGCTTGAGTGGTTTCTGCTTCAGCCATTCAGCGCAACCTTTCTCTTTCAATAAAAACTTGTGCGGCGGCCATCTCGGCCGCCTGTTTGGAATTCCCCCGACCTTCGGCAACATCCAAACTGCCCACGGACACGGAGATAATAAACACAGGTGCATGTTCCGGCCCGCTCCGCGACACCACCTGATATTTGGGCAATGGATAGGCCTGCCCCAAGGCCCATTCCTGCACGAAGGTCTTGGCGTCCTTCAGGCTGGCCGGCAATTGCAGCCAACGTTCAGACCATCCCTTGTGGATCATCTGGCGGGCGACATCCATTCCACCGTCAAGATAAAGCGCACCGATGAGAGCCTCCACCACATCACCCAAGACGGATGACGACTCCTGTACGCCTTTGCGTTTTTCTTTCTCACCGAGAATGACGAAATCCTGAATTCCCAAATCAAGCCCAACCTTGGCGCAAGTCTCGCCCCGCACCAGTAAACTCAACCGCGCAGCCAGCGAACCTTCAGCTTCTTCGGGATAGGACTTGTAGAGTTCCTCTGCGATCACCAAACTCAAAACCCGATCACCCAGAAATTCCAGCCGCTGATAGTCTGGGCCGTTGCCGATGCGGCTGCCATGGGTCAGTGCAGCTTTCAGCAAATCAGGCGCGGAAAAATGATGATCGAGGATGATCTCAAGGGCTGAGAAACCAGCACCCTTACCCGCCATTGGATACCCAGAGCGGATTGAAGAACCTGCTCCAGCGGATTTGGAAGGGCCACTTCCAGAATTCAAAGACCGACGAGCCGGGTTCGAACGAAAAGAAAATCAAATCGGCGCGGCCGACGAAATTCTCGATCGGCACATAGCCTACGCGATTGAGAAAGCGCGAGTCCTGGCTGTTGTCCCGGTTGTCGCCCATCATGAAATAATGGTCAGCGGGCACAACATACTCGTCGGTGTCATCTTCGGCAGTCTGCCCGAAATCCAAGACGTTATATTTGACACCATTGGGCAGCGTTTCGCGATATTGTGCAACCGAAGGCGTAGGCGCGCCCGTTTCACCGTTGGTGTCGATATAGTCTTCGATGCGCTCTTTCTTCACCGGCTGGCCGTTGATGTAGAGAACGCCCTGCTTCATCTGAACCACATCGCCCGGCATGCCAATCACCCGCTTAATGTAGTCGATCGATGTATCACCAGGATATTTGAACACGGCCACGTCACCTTGCTTTGGTGCACCAGGCAAAATCTTGCGGCCCGGGAAATCGATGAACGAACAGCACTTGATCCAAGGCTCGCCGGAAAAACCGCCGAACGAGAAATTGAAGGAATACTTGCCGTAGCCATAGGAAAGCTTGGAGGCGAAAAGATAGTCGCCAATCTTCAATGTGGGATACATCGAGGCTGATGGAATATTGAACGGCTGATAGAGGAATGTGCGCACAAAGAACGCGATCAGCAAGGCCTGAATGATCACCTTGGCGGTTTCCCAAAGCCCTTCGTCCTGCTTGCCGTTCATCGTGGCGCGGGCGGCGAGGCTCTGTTCATTTTTGCTCATGCGATTCAAGACCTGTCGGCCCCCTATGGTTTCAATTTCATATAGTTACCGGTTGCGGCCTTAGCAACCTGCCCAAACTCATGCTCATCCACTGTGGCAGAGTTAACACAGTTCATGGTCGAAACGGCGGAAATAAGACAATTGCCTGAACAAAAATTCACATTGAACCAGTCGGACCATAGAGCGATGCCATGAAAAGAATGGCCCCAAACAACATGATGCCAAGTCCGCCGCCAAACCGCATCACGGTGCCCATGCGTCCCAGCCACTTGGCATCGCCAGCCGCGAGCCGTTCAGCCAACTGCTTGGAATAGACCGCCACAGCCGCAACACAGGACACGGTGATGAAAGTTCCAAAGGCCATCACGAAGGTCGAAACCACGCCCGCCCAATAGAGCCCGAGCGCATTGGCAAAAACCAATACAAGAAGTGCACCCGTACAGGGCCTGATGCCAACGGCAAAGGCCAGCGTGAAGGCTTTGCGCCACGACCAAGCACCAGAGACATCCCGCGCGGTGGGAACATGGGCATGGCCACAATCGCAATCGGCGCCGTGGTCATGGTCGTGACTATGAGAGTCACGGCCAATCGGATTGACGATCTCAAAATGGACGTGCCCCACATGTTTGTGGGTTTGTCCACCTGCCGTCGCCGGTTGAGCGACATGCCGATGACCGGCAAAAGCCGAATACAGCAAGTAAGCGCCCATGGCCGCAATCAGCGCAAAGCTGGCACTTTCAAGAAAAGCAGCGGCATTTCGGGTGGCGGTCCCTGCCCCACCCACCAGCAAGAGCAAGCTCGAGACGACCACAATCGCAGTGACCGCCTGCACCACGGCACTCATGAAGGCAACAAGGATGCCCCGTCGCAACTGGTTCTCAGTGGCCAGAAGCCAGGCCGAAATCACAGCCTTGCCATGGCCAGGCCCGGCGGCATGCAAAACACCATAGCCAAAACTGAGCAGCACCAATGTCCACGCCGCAGCAAAGCCATTTCCGCCATGGATGTCCTTGATGGCGCGCGACATGGCGCCATAAAAATTCTGCTGCTCATCACGCGCCCACAACACCGGGCTTTGGAGGAATGGCGTTACTTCCACTGTGCCATCGGCATTGCGCGGCCGAACCAGCAGGCGCTTCTTGTCAAATGGCTGCTCGGCATTCACAGCCGCAGTGTCGGCAAAAGAAAATGCCGGCGCAAAGCTGGTGAACAAGACGATAACCAGGGCAAGTTTCAGCAGGATAACTTTCATTTGGCACATTCCACAATGGCGGCCTGGGCAAACATTCCGCCGAAATCCTCGTTGTTTTCAGGCTTCCAGTCTTTGCCTTTGGTCGAAAGAAGCTGCCGGGTCTGCTCAATACTGGCATCGCTCGGCGTGGGCAGAAGTTTTGCCACACACCCGTCCGTCAATTTCTTCGAAATCAAAAGTGGATGCTCTCTCACATATTCAAAGTCGATGAAGAATTCAGGATCATAAACCTTGAGTTTCACTTCACCAACTTTCGGATCGAGTGGCGTTTCGAGCGGCACTGTGAAGGTGAGCGTGAGACGCCCGTCCGCAGCGTTGTAGGTCTGATTGCCGTCCTTGGCGATGCCATTCTTCTGCACTTCACCATTGAAGCGGAACGCCACAAAATAATTGTACTCGGCCAGCGCCTTGAGGTTTTCCTCGGTCAGCCGCTCCAGCTCGTCAGGTTCATAGATTCCGTCACCATTGGTATCAAGACCATCAAGCGCGTCTTGGGCGTAGGCCTTGTCGGTGGTCCACTCGACGCGAACCCCCGTAATCTTGCCATCATCGGCAACCAGTAACTGCGAGCGCATGTCGGCCCACACATGGGGATGCGACCATGCCGTGATCGTGGAAGCCGAAAGCCAAAGGCCTGTTGCAACCGACAATACCGCAATCCGGGCGAGCCTCACTTGTGCACCACCTTCGGCAAACCCAGACTCGCCACATAGACCACAACACTGAGCGCCGTAATCCAAAAGCTGGTCGGCCAATCGGTCACATAAGCCAGCACCAAGCCACCCCAAGCTTCGGCAAGGGCCAAACCAGCGGCGGCAACAAGACCGGGAACAACCCCAAGCGTCAACCGCTGAGCGGCAGCAGCTGGTCCGACCATCAGGGCAAAAACCAAAAGCACGCCGACGATCTGCGAAGCGCCCGCCGTGGTCACCGCAACAATCACCAGAAACACCGTTGACAGGAGACGTTCATGAACACCCTTGGCCTCTGCGAGTTCAGGCTGAAGACTCGCAAACAATAATGGCCGAGAAATGACCGCCAGCACGACAAAACAAAGGACACTCATTACAACCAGAGTCATCAAAGTCTGGTTGCTGACCGCCAGAATATTACCGAATAGCAAGGCCGTTGCCTGCGTGGCAAAGCCCGTGAAGAAATGAAGAAATAGTAATCCGATGCCAAGCGCTAGAGCAAGAACCAGCCCAATGGCCACGTCGCGATTGGCCAGCTTCTCACCGAAAGCGCCCATCGCCAATCCGGCGAGTACAGTCAGTAAAAACAGCCCATAGAGGGGCGCTATGCCAAGCAACACAGCGCCCGTGGCACCCGTAAAGCCCACATGGGCCAGCGCATGGCCAGCAAAAGTCTGCCCGCGCAGCACCAGAAAATATCCAACCGGACCCGCCAGAAGAGCCACCACGGCGGCAGCGGCAAATGCCGTTCGCATGAATTCATAATCAAGCATGATGATGGTGCTCATGGCGGTGGGCATCAACTTCAAGTTCAACACTGTCTGACATCACGAAAATACGGCCATTGATTTCATAAACCTCGATCGGGGCACCATAGAGTTTGGACAATACTGGCCCGGTGATCACGTCTTTGACTTCACCGATTTCAGCCAGCGTGTTGCCAAGATAAAGCACCCGGTCAATTGAGCCCAACAAAGGATTGAGCTCATGCGAACTGAAGATGACCGGAATTTTAAGCTGGGTTTGCAGGCGTTTGACGAGCCCCACAATATTGCGCTGCTGGCCTGGATCAAGGCTGATCAACGGCTCGTCCAGCAACAGAAGCTTTGGCTCACCTACCAGCGCTTGCGCCAGCAACAGCCGTTGCCGTTCCCCGCCCGACATCTCGCTTAAGGGGCGCAACGCAAGTTCCCTTGCCTCGACGAGTTCAAGTGCGCGATCAACCTGTTTTCGCGCCGCCTGCCCCAGCCACGGCAAACCCAATCTCTGGCCGTCGACAACACCTGCCACAAAATCGCGACCGCGCAACCTGAATGAATTGAGGTTGGATCTTGTTTGCGGCATATAGCCGATGGCCGGGTTGCCCTCCCCCGGGTTTTTGCCAAATACGGAAATCCGCCCGCTCGTCAGTGGCACAATGCCCAGAATAGCACGCAGCAACGTGGTCTTGCCGGAGCCATTGGCGCCGAGCAATCCAATGAATTCACCAGCCCTGATCGAAAAATTGGCCTGGGACAAAATTACCTTGCCACCCAGGCCAATCGCAACATCGTGAAGTTCAATGCAATCCATCAAGTCCCATTTCCAAGTGCTGCCTGAACGGCAGAAATTTCATCCAGCACCCATTGCTGATAGGATTTGCCTTCTGGCATGGTTTCGGTGACGCCAACGACAGGAACTTTACTGGCATCAGCAAGGTCTTTCATCC
Source organism: Hyphomicrobiales bacterium (assembly GCA_038231475.1). Classification (GTDB taxonomy): domain Bacteria; phylum Pseudomonadota; class Alphaproteobacteria; order Rhizobiales; family Aestuariivirgaceae; genus Aestuariivirga. Next base: position 38,401 of record JBBRLH010000012.1, read on the forward strand.
GGTCTGCCAGGGGGTCAGTGGCTTGCGAGTTGTAAATCAACAGATTGACCTTGTGGCCCTTCAAATCCGCTTCGAATGTCGAGACGTCTGAAATGCTGGGTTCTGCATCATTCATCACGGCTTGCTGGAAACTTGCTTCCTTCACCTCAAACCCCATGGCACCCAAAACATAGCCAAACACTGGTTCCGTTGCGGCAACAGCCACACCCTTGTGCTTCTGGGCAACGTCAGCGGTCTTGGCGGAAATATTATCAAGGCTCTTGGAAAACTCGTCGCGATTCTTCTGGTAACTGGCAGCATTAGCACCATCCAATGCAACTAGCTTTTCTGTAACCATGCCGGCCACACGGCGCATCACGTCCACATCATACCAAATATGGGGATTGTCGCCATCTTTGAATTTGGCAGGATCAGCAGCAACGATCACATCGCGCTTGGCCGAAGGACTGGCCGACAGCAGCTGCTCCATCCACGCGTCATAACCAAGTCCGCTGTAAATCACGATCTGGGCGTCAGCTACCTGCCGCGCCACGGAAGGGCTTGCTTCAAACAAATGCGGGTCTTGATCGGGGTTGGACAGCACGCTGTTCACCTCAACCAGATTGCCACCAATCTGCTTTGCCACGTCACCATAAAAATTTTCGGCGGCCAAAATCTTGACTGACGTGGCCGACGCAGGAGTAAGCGGGATCAGCAACGCAAAGGCCAGAACTTTCAACTTCAACATTTCATTCTCCTCGGGACAAGTTTGGATTGCGGCATTGGATCTCAATGCTGAGGGTTGTGTTGCGTAAGTCATGATCGGTCTTGAGTCAAATTATTTGTTATGTTATAACATAACAGTATTGGAGAATTCAAAATGCCCAGACCAAGCCGCCTGCCCGTGCACCCATCAGAGCTTGTTCTCAAAGCCTTGAAGAGAAGCCGCAAACCGCTTTCAGCCTATGAGCTTTTGGAAAAACTCCAGCAGCATGGCGTAAAAGGCCCGCCGATTGTTTACCGGGCGCTTGACGGGTTGATGCAAAAGGGAGTGGTTCACAAGATCAAGGCACTTGGAACCTTTGTTGCCTGCAACTGTGCCAAGGACCATCACCACGCACTTTCAGTGCTGACCGTCTGTGGTGATTGCCATAACGTGATGGAGTTGCATGACCACGCCATTATTGATCATCTTGAAGATTTGCGCGGGCTTGGTGTCCCCCTGCAGGATCACGCGGTTATTGAACTGCCCATCACTTGCGAGGCCTGCGCGAAATAGAACGCGGATGGGACCCGATCAGTCGATTGTTTCTATGATAACCACGGCCTGAGCCCATGGGTGGTCGTCAGTGATCGTCAAGTGAATGCGTGGTTTTTTTCCGGCAGGTGTAATGCGCTCCAACTGTTTCAATGCGCCACCCGTCAACACCATAGTGGGTCGGCCGGAGGGTTCGTTCACAACGCCCATGTCTTTCCAGAACACGCCGCGCCTGAAGCCAGTGCCCAAGGCTTTAGAACATGCTTCCTTGGCCGCGAAGCGCTTGGCATAGCTTGCTGCGCGTAGCAGCCGGCCATCCGATTTCTTCTTTTCGGTCTCGGTGAAAATCCGATCACGAAACCTGTCACCAAACCGGGTCAGGCTTTCCTCGATGCGGCGAATGTCAACGATGTCATTGCCCAACCCGAGAATCATTTTTTCATGCCCCGGCTTCCAGGTTTGGTGGCTGGAATGGCCGCAAGTTCAGGCGGCAACGCATCAGCGGCGTAGGCCGGGATATCAAGTGAAGTCAGCGCATGAAGTGGCACGCCAACATCGGCCTTGCCGCCGGAGCGATCAATCAAACAGGCCGCCGCGACGCAGATGCCACCCTCATCGGTGATCCCAGCGATGCATTCGCGCGATGACAGGCCCGTTGTCACAATGTCTTCCACCATGAGAACGCGGGCACCCTTGGTGATATTGAATCCGCGCCTGAGCACCAACTTGCCATCAACACGCTCAAAGAAAATCGCCGGCACGTCAAGTTGCCGCCCCATTTCATAACCCACCACAACGCCACCCATGGCAGGTGAAGCGACAAGATCAAACTTGCCATGATGACCCGCGACAACTTTTTCAGCCAAGGCCTTGCATAGCCGGTCAGCGCGCGACGCTTCCATTAATACGCGCGCGCATTGCAGATACCGGCCCGAATGCAGGCCTGATGACAAAACAAAATGCCCTTCCAGCAAAGCTCCCGCCGCGCGGAATTCATCAAGAACCTGATCATGTGAAAGCATTTTATAAAACCCCTAGCCTGAAACCCGCGTCACTGTGCTGACCGAGGGCTTGCTCTTTAATCCGTTGAAAATGTCATTCAAGTGCCTGATATCGAAAACCTCAAGCAGAACCGTCAGATCAAAGAAATCTTTGACGCCTTGCCGCGCCGTCATCTGCAACTCATCGATGTTGGCACCATGTTCCCCGATCACTTGCGTCACCTGCGCTAGCGCTCCGACCTCGTTGATCAATGTCACCTTGATGCGGGCCGGAAAGCGCATGCCCTCCTCGGCCACACCCCAGGCCAAATCAACCCAGCGTTCGGGCTGCTGGTCAAACTGCTCAAGGGCATGGGCAAAAATCGGATAGATCGTAATGCCCTCGCCCGGCGTTGAAATTCCCACAATGCGCTCGCCTGGCACAGCACCTGTCAGGCGATGAATTTTCAAAGCGGTATTGGCCGCAGCACCGCGAACGGGAAGTGAGTATTTGCCCGACGCCTCCGCCTTGTTGTTGAGAATCTTGCGCCGCGCCGCCTTGAGGTCTTTTTCCTCAACTGAAATGCCCATGGCCTTCAACAAATCGAAGGCCGAAAGTTCGCCACGGCCTACTGCTGCCAAGGCATCATCCACATTGCGATGCCCCACTCGAGGAACAGCAGCAGCGACATCCTTGTCGGAATATTCGATCTTGTGCCGCGCCAAAAGCTTCTCGACAATTTCGTGGCCAAGTCCTGCAAACTGCTTGCGGATCGAAGCCCTTGTGGCGCGCCTGATCGCGGCCTTGGCCTTGCCGGTGATGGCAATGGCCTCCCAAGCCGGCGGCGGCACCTGCGCTTCTGACCGCAGGATTTCCACCTCATCGCCATTTTGAAGCTGGGTGACCAAGGTCGCATGACGTCCATTGATCTTGCAGCCGACGCAACTGTCGCCCACCAGAGTGTGCACAGCATAAGCAAAATCGATAGGCGTTGCCCCGCGCGGCAGAGCAATCAATTGGCCCTTGGGCGTGAAGCAATAAACTTGGTCGTGGAACAATTCGAGGCGCGTGTGTTCCAGAAATTCCTTGGGGCTGTCGCCCTCTTGCAGAACATCCATGAGATGCCGGAGCCATCGATAGGCATTAGATTCGTTCAATGGAACTTTGACACCATTGGTCGCCTCTGCGGCTTCCGGCGCCTCCTTGTAACCAGCATGGGCAGCAATGCCCCGTTCAGCAATTTCATGCATCTCGAAGGTTCTGATCTGCATTTCAACGCGCATCGAATGCGGGCCGATCACGATCGTATGGAGCGAGCGATAGTCATTCTGTTTTTTGTTGCTGATATAGTCTTTGAATTTTTCCGGCACGGCCCGCCATTGCTGATGCACCACGCCCAAAGCACGGTAACAATCATCAACAGATTTCACCAACACGCGAAATCCGAAAATGTCGGAGAGCTGATCGAGCGCCAAATGCTTGCGCTCCATTTTGCGCCAAATTGAATAAGCCCGCTTTTCGCGCCCCGCGACCTCAGCGATAATGCCATGCGCCGCCAACGCGCCCGCAAGCTGCCGCTCAATATCCTGAAGCAAATTGCCGCTTTCGGCATGAAGCCTCGTCAACCTGTCACGAATGGTTTTGTTTGCCTCAGGGTTCAGAATGCCAAAGGCGATGTCTTCCATTTCATCGCGCACCAACTGCATACCCATGCGGCCTGCCAGTGGTGCATAGATCTCCATGGTTTCCTGCGCGATGCGTTCGCGCTTTTCAGGCTTCACGAAATTCAGCGTCCGCATGTTGTGCAAACGGTCGGCGAGCTTCACCAGCAAGACCCGCACATCCTTGGACATGGCTAAAAGAAGTTTCCGCAGATTCTCGGCCTGCTTGGCTTCCTTGGTCACTAAGTCGAGTTTCTTGATCTTGGTCAGGCCATCAACAAGTGAGGCAATCTCAATGCCAAATTTCTCAATAATTTCAGCATGGGTAGCCTCGGTGTCTTCAACCGTATCATGAAGCAGTGCCGCAACGATCGTCGCCGTATCGAGCTTCATTTCAGCAAGAATTGCAGCAACTTCCAGGGGATGGTTGAAATAGGCCTCGCCTGAGGCCCGCGTCTGGGTGCCATGGGCCTTCATCGCGTAGATATAGGCGCGGTTGAGCAAGTCCTCATCCGCCTCCGGGTTGTAGCGGATCACCCGCTCAACCAATTCATACTGACGCATCATGGCGCCAGAATAAGCAAAACTGCATGAAGCGCCAGTGGCTTCACGCGAATTTTCATAAATCTGACACACGCCACGCCCAACTTCTCAGCAAATAGGTTCAACAGGAGAGCGCCATGAAAACCCGTTTCAAACAATTTTTGCTGACAACCTGCCTGATCGCCAGCGCTGCACCATGCGCCTTGGCCGATGACACTGGTGCCTTGGAGAAAATCAAGACAGTTGTTGTGATCTACGCGGAGAATCGCAGCTTCGACAATCTCTACGGAAGTTTTCCGGGCGCCAACGGACTCCAGAATGTGAAGCCCGAGGCCACCCAGCAGCTCGATCGTGACGGCAGCGTCATGGCCACCCTGCCGAAAGTTTGGGGAGGCGCTACCGCAAAGGGTGTCACCCCAGCCGTCACCGAAGATCAAACTGCCAATCTCGCCAATCAGGCTTTCGCCATTGATGACCCAAAGGGTTTGCACCTGCCCATGAACTTTGCCACCCGGGACCTGTGGCACCGCTTCTATCAGGAGCAAATGCAGATCGACGGCGGCAAGAATGACAAGTTCGCTGCGTGGGCCGATTCCGGCGGTTTGGTCATGGGAACTTATGACGGCTCAACCATGCCCATGTGGGCTGTGTCCAAGAAGTATGTGCTGGCAGATAATTTCTTCATGGGTGCTTTTGGGGGTTCATTTCTCAACCACTTTGCTTTGGTGTGCGCTTGCGTTCCAAAATATCCAAACGCTGAAAACTCGCCTGCCAAAGGGCTGATTGCATCCGTCGAAAAAGATGGAATCACATTGAAGGTGGCTGCGGCCAGCCCGACTTCGGCACTGGCAGGTGCGCCAAAGTTTGAGAGCGATGGTGCGATCACGCCTGACGGCTATGCCGTCAACACCATGCAACCTCCCTACCAACCCAGCGCCAATAAACCCGCTCCCGGTGGTGATGCAACACTGGCAGATCCGGCCGCCGCCAATACTCTGCCGCCACAAACCATGCCTCACATTGGCGATCTGTTGAGCCAGAAGAATGTCACGTGGGCCTGGTATGCAGGTGCCTGGCAAGCCACGCTGGATGGCAAGAACGCCACGCCGGTTCCGAACTTCCAGTATCACCATCAAGCCTTCAATTACTTTGCCGACATGACTCCAGGCACCCAGATGCGCGCCGAGCACTGGAGGATGGTGGCCTGGGCGGTGAAGCCTTCCTGAAAGATATCGATGCAGGCAAGCTGCCAGAAGTCGCCTTTTACAAGCCACAAGGCGATCTCAATGAGCACCCTGGTTACACCGATGTTATCTCAAGCGATCAACATCTGGCTGATTTGGTCAGCCATCTCGAGAAGAGCCCGCAATGGGCCAACATGCTGGTCGTTGTTACCTACGACGAAAACGGCGGCTTCTGGGACCACGTGGCCCCGCCCAAGGCTGATCGTTGGGGTCCTGGCAATCGCATTCCCGCCATGATCATCTCACCCTTTGCGAAGATGGGAACAGTTGACCACACGCAATATGATACGACTTCAATCCTGCGCTTCTTGACCAAGCGCTATGGCTTGCCAACCCTGGACGGCATTGCCCTGCGCGATGAAGCTTTGAAGGCCAACAACCAACCTCCCATGGGCGATCTGACGGCCGCTCTCAATCTGCAATAAGATCAAGAAAAAAGGCCCTTGGAATTCCAAGGGCCTCTTTAAAAACTCAAATCAAACTCAGTAGCCGTTGCGCTGGCTGCCTGGGCTTTCAGCCGGTGGCATGCCTTCAAGGCCGCGCAGCAATTCTTCTTCTGTCATCTGTTCCATTTCAGCCGACTCTTCGGACGAATCCTTGGCAAAGGCCAATTCGCTCGACTGACCAATCAGCGGAACTTCGGTCATTTCTGGTTCATCGATTTCAGCCTGCTTCTGCATGGCATGAATGAATTCTTCACGCAGATCGTCCGTATTCACGTTTTCCGAAGCGATCTCGCGCAAGGAAACAACGGGGTCCTTGTCGTTGTCGCGATCAACTGTGATCGGTGTGCCTTGGGCAATGTTGCGGGCCCGGTGGGACGCCAGAAGAACCAGTTCAAACCGGTTCGGCAATTTGTCAATGCAGTCTTCAATGGTGACGCGCGCCATGATGCTGGAACTCCTTGAAAATCAGTGGAATGGGCGGCTTCTAGCCGCATCGCAACAAAATGGCAAGCGCCCACCGAATGGGCAAAAAGCCGGTGTGGATATCGGATGCCTAGCCCGATCCGAGATTGAAGAACAACTTGGCCAGACCCAGAAACGAGAAATAACCCACAACGTCGGTCACGGTGGTGAGGAAAACCACCGAGGAGATCGCCGGATCAACGCCATAATGGTCGAGCACCAGCGGCAACAAAATGCCAGCAAGCGCCGCGACTAGCAAATTGATCACCATGGCCGCACCAATAATAAGCCCGAGATTGCTGAAGCCAAACCAGAACCAGACGAACAAACCGACAATCACTGCAAACAGAAATCCATTGATCAGCCCCACCTGGCATTCACGCAACACGACGCGCACCATATTGAAGGATCCCAATTGCCGTGTCGCCAGAGCGCGCACAGCAACAGTCAAAGTTTGGGTGCCGGCGTTGCCACCCATCGAGGCCACAATCGGCATTAAAACGGCAAGACTCACCATTTGTTGAATGGTGGCGTCGAACCACGAAATCACCCAGGACGCCAATACCGCAGTCAACAGGTTGACAAAGAGCCAAGTGAATCTGAGGCGCGTGGTCTCAACCACCGACCCTGTAATATCTTCATCAGCGGCAACACCGCCGAGCCGCAGCATGTCTTCTTCATTGCGTCTTTGAATAACGTCAAGAACGTCATCCACCATCAACATGCCAACCAGCAGCCCAGAAGAATCAATCACCGCGGCCGAGACCAAATTATATTGCTCGAACTTATAGGCCACCTCTTCCTGGGGATCGGAGACAGAAAAAACCGTCTGCTCTTCATCCATCAGGTCGGCGACTTTTTTGTCGCGTCGCGTGCGCATCAACCGGCTGAGCGGCAAGGCTCCTTTGAGGTGAAAGCCTTCGTCGGTCACATAGATTTCGACAAAGCTGCTGGGAAGCCCGCGCGCCGAGCGCACATGATCAACCACCCGCCCCACTGTCCAGAATTCCGGCACCGCCACAAATTCGGTCTGCATAAGGCGACCTGCCGTCTCTTCGGGATATTCCAGGGCGCGGTGCAACATCGCGCGATCTTCGCGTGACACTTTGGACAAAATCTCAGCCCGGTCTTCACGGTCAAGATCCTCCAGCAAATAAACGGCATCGTCGGTATCAAGCTTCTTGATCGCAGAAGCCACCGTCTCGGCTGGCAGAGCCTCAATCAATTCATCGCGAGCGCCCTCGTCGAGCTCAGCCAAAGCTTCAACGTCAAAGCCCTTGCCCATGAGGGTGATGAGGCCGACGCGGTGTTCCAGGTCCATAGCTTCAAGAACGTCCGCCATGTCAGCGGCATGGAGATCGCGCGTCAGGCTGCGCGCCAATTTGACGTCTTGGCTGGTCAGTGCTGAATTCAGATCATCGAGATATTGCGGTCGCAATGCACCCCAGGCATCTCGCAGTTGCTCCACATGTTCTGATTCAGCCATGGGATTCTCCAAACCGGAAAAATGCCTAACGCAACCTTTCAGCAATAGCTAGAAATCACCCGCAAAAATGCGAATGGTGCGGCCAAGAGGACTCGAACCTCCACGAGTTTCCCCGTTACCACCTCAAGGTAGTGCGTCTACCAATTCCGCCATGGCCGCTTGCCAATCACGAAAGTTCGTGGGGAATATCAGGCCCCCCAGGCAAGCGCAACCCCCATTTGCCTGAAACGTCACGCCCATTTGCACAAGTCTGACCAGAACGCTTGGTAAATTTTGCCTTGAGGGAACAAGTGGCATTTATCTCGAACTTAGTTCAAATAACATTGTTTTCCTGAATACGGATGAAATTCCTGTTGTGTATATTTCTCCCATAACAAGAGCGGTGGGAAGCTTAAATGAAACGGAGAAATGTAATTGCAATTGCGCTGACGCTGGCCATGGCCTTGATGGCTGATCGGGCTATTGCCGCCGCAACTCAAAGTGCTCCAGCACAAGTCCAGCCCGCCAGCATTGAGCCAGAATTCAGCCCAACACTGCCACCTATTGGTTATGTCGCCTTCTGCGCCCGCGGCGAAGACGAATGCCAATATCAGGGCAAGGTTGAGAAGCTGCAGCTCACGGGCGAGAAGTGGGACCAGATTGTTCAGGTCAACACTTATGTCAATAATACCATTCGCCCAGCGACAGACATGGAAGTTTATGGCGTCGTGGAATATTGGGCCTATCCGGTTGACGCTGGAGATTGTGAAGATTTTGCGCTGCTGAAAAAGCGTTATCTTGCGGGCCTGGGGATCAACCCCGATGAACTGCTGATGACAGTGTTGCTCGACGAAAAGGGCGAAGGCCACGCCGTGCTCACCGTCACGACCGATCAGGGCGATCTCGTCCTCGATAACCGCCGCAACGAAATTCTGCGCTGGGATCACACAGGCTACAAATTCTTGAAGCGTCAATCGCAGCAAGACCCGAAAAAATGGGTGAGCTTGCAGAAGAACACCACTCAGGTTTTGGTCGGGAGCAAAGCCAACTGAGTTTGATATAGGTCCGGCCGGCGTCCCCATCCCCCCTGCTGCCGGACTTTCGGAGCCGACACTGATCCCACCCGGTGTCGGCTCCTCCCTTTTTAAGTGGAGAGGCCCTGAGCGAAGCGCTTGGCGTTGCGCACATAATTCTCCGCCGATTTACGAAGCCCGGATTGTTCCTCCGGTGTCAAAACGCGGACAAGTTTTCCAGGCGCACCGATCACCAGCGATCCATCTGGAATGACTTTACCTTCGGGAATAAACGCGTGGGCGCCAATCAGGCAGCCCTCGCCGATCTTGGCATGATTCAGAATCACTGCCCCCATGCCGACCAGTGAGTAATCGCCGATCACGCAGCCATGCAGGACCGCGCGGTGACCAATCGTGCAGCCTTGTCCAATGACCAGAGGTGCACCCATGTCCGTATGGAAAACGCAGCCATCTTGAACATTGCTGCCCTGCCCCACTTCAATCCATTCATTGTCGCCGCGCAGCACAGCCGCAAACCACACGCTGGCGTCATCCAGCAACCTGATCTTTCCGATCAGGCTGGCATCCGGAGCTACCCAGGCCGTCGCGGCAATTTCAGGTGCGACACTATCAAGTTTGTAAAGCGGCATGAGCCCTCACGAGTTTCCGACGATCACCGTGATGATAAACACGCCTTGCAGCAAGCTCAACGCCAATCCCGATAACAGGCACAGGGTTCCCGAAACTGGAACCTCCGCCATCCGATTGGCACCGCTCGCGAGCAGAGTTGTTGGCGCAGCGAAGGCGAGGACCAGACCTTTAAAAGGCGCATAGGGGCCACCCTCTTGCAAAAGCCCGAGATGTGGCATCTCATCATTATATGCCGTCCATAGGCTGGCGATTGATGCGGAAAAAAGAATGCCTGTCGCAACAGCAAAAAAACAGGCGATAAACTGGGCACTCATTAATTCCTCGCTTTTATGCCAAATTGGCACAATGTCTTGACGTTTGATCAAGACTTGCAAGGCAAATGCCGCCTTTCAGTTATTCCTATTCAAGATCCATATCGAGAATGGCCATGGAGAAATTATAGGACAGCTCACCGTCCTCTTCATCGCGGAAAACGATGCCAATGAACTCATCTCCAAGATAAAGCTCGCCAGAATCCTTCTTCTGAGGGCGAACCCGAACCGACAGGCCAGGGTTATTGAACTTTTCACGAAAGAACTTGGTGAGCTTGGCAATTTCATCAGGTTTCAAGGCGGCAACTCCAGTGGCGTGGAACGTGGCATAACTGCAAACTCGGAAGCTCGCAATGGCGCAAAATCGGCGCCCCAATTATTCGAAATATCAATGCAATTTTAACGGTTTTCGTTAGCCTCATCGAGAGGCTTTGTTTCTACAACTCCCTGCAATCTCTCGAGTTTCGAGCTTGGAAAAAGTGGAGTTTATGAATGACATTGGCAGTATGGACGGACGCCCAGGTTTTGAACCAGTTGATCACCGGATATGCGTGGTCAGGTTCAACCATCACTTATTCCTTCCCCACTGCCAATACCTATATGACTGGAACCACTGAGAAGACCGGCTTCACGCCTTTCAATGCCACCCAGCAAGCCAAGGCGGTTCTAGCCCTCGGACTCTGGGATGACCTGATCAAGCCCAGCATGGTAGCAGCCTCGGGCAGCACCAATATTGAATTTGGCAATTCCACCAAGGGCGTTAGCTTCGCCCAAACCTATTTTCCCACGGCCGGAACAGTCTGGTTCAATCCTAGCTACAGTGATTTGAAGACGCCCGTGATTGGACAACATGGTTTCCTAACCCTGATCCACGAACTCGGCCACGGCTTGGGCCTTGACCATATGGGCGACTACAATGGCACAGGTGACTGGACGCCTTCATCTTACCAGGACTCGACAGTCTATTCCGTGATGTCCTATTTCGGCCCAAACTGGGGCTCTGGTGCTGCCAACGGTGAAGGCCTGGTGGCATGGGCCGACTGGATCGGCAGCGACGGTGTCTTGTACACAGCACAGACACCCATGCTCAACGACATCATGGCGATTCAGGCCATCTATGGCGCGGACCCCACCACGCGCACCGGCGACACGGTCTATGGTTTCCATTCCACACTCAGCGGTGCCAACGGTGGCATTTACGATTTCACACAGAACACCCACCCCATCATGTGCCTCTATGATGCGGGCGGCAATGACACGCTCGATCTGAGCGGCTGGTCGACGACATCAACCATCAGCCTCGTAGCAGGAACTTTTTCATCCTGCGACGCCATGACGAATAATATCTCCATCTCCTATACAACGGTGATCGAAAATGCGGTCGGTGGCGCTGGCAACGACACTCTGACGGGTAACGCTTTTGACAATCGCCTTGATGGCGGCGCTGGCGACGACACATTCGTTGGCGGCATGGGCAATGACACCATCATTGGTGGTCTGGGTAACGACACCGCAGTCTACACGGGGGACCTCAGCCTCTACACCGTAAGCTATAACTCGACCACCCAGCATTTCACGATTTCGGGCGGCTCCGACGGCACTGACGATCTGTTTGGCGTTGAAACCTTCACGTTCAATGGCGTTGCACATCAAGCCAGTGAATTTACAAGTGGCCAGCCCACAACCCCTCCGCCAAGTACACCTTCACCTGTCGCGGTTTCAATTGCTGCAACCACAGTCTCGGCCAATGAAGGCAATTCCGGCACAACGCCCTTCACCTTCACAATCAAACTGGCCGCAGCATCAGGAACGGTACAAACAGTCGATTACGCCGTTGCAGGCACGGGCCCCAATCCCACCAACGGCTCAGATTTCTCCGGCGCAACGACCGGCACCATTACATTCAACGCGGGCGAGACCACAAAGACCATTCAAATCATGGTGACTGGAGACTCAACCGTTGAATCCAACGAAACCTTTGGCGTAACACTCTCTCATGCTTCTTCGGGCCTCACCCTGGGCATCGCTACAGCAACGGCAACGATCATCAATGATGATGTGGCACTGCATCAGATCAACGGCGATGCCCGCAACAACACGTTGAATGGCACCACCGGCAACGACCTAATCTTCGGGCTTGCTGGCAATGATACGATCAGGGGTGGCAACGGCAATGACACGCTCAATGGTGGCACGGGCAATGACACCCTGACGGGCGGCGGCGGCAACGATACGTTCCAGTTCACCGACCTTCACATTGGCCGCGACACAATTACTGATTTCGTGCACGGAGCGGACATCATCCAGTTCTCCACAACTGTGGCACTTGCCCTGTCAGACTTTACCATCACCGGCCAAGGCACCCATGACATCTATCTCAATCATGGCACTGACCAGCTCCACGTTCACAGCGCAACCAACCTCACGCTGTCAGCCAGCGATTTCATTTTTGCTTGATGAGTGAGCCGGGGTTCAACCCCCGGCTGATTCTTCCTCAGGTTCCACCTGGTGGTCCATGGAACGAGCAGGTTCTGCACAGCCAGCATAGCCAACAATCTTCGCGGGAACGCCGGCCACCGTACGGTTTGGCGGAACATCGTGCAGCACAACTGAGCAAGCTGCGATGCGCGAGCAATTGCCGATGGTGATATTTCCCAGAACCTTGGCTCCAGCCCCAATCAGCACACCGTATTGAATTTTGGGATGCCGGTCGCCTGACTCTTTGCCCGTGCCACCCAAGGTGACGCCCTGCATCATCGACACATTGTCTTCGATCACGCAGGTCTCGCCAATCACAATGTCATGGCCATGGTCGATCATGATGCCCTTGCCGATTTTGGCGGCAGGATGAATGTCGAGAGCCGTGATCATCGAGTTCCGGCTTTGCAGGTAATAGGCAATGTCCGTTCGACCCAAATGCCACAAGCGATGCGCCATGCGATGCGTCTGCAGCGCCTGATAGCCTTTGAAGTAAAGCAATGAGTCAATATAGCGATGGCAGGCTGGATCACGATCAAACGTGGCGATCATGTCGGCGCGTGCGGCAAAGCCAATGCCAGGTTCAGCGGCGAGCGCATCCTGAAACGCCTTCACAACGGAATCAGCTCCGAGATCGGCATTGCCCAACCGCTGCGCCAGGCGATGCGACAGGGCATCTTCAAACGTGTCATGGGCAAGGACTGAAGAATAAACAAAGCTGCCAAGGCCAGGCTCGGCCCGCGCCAGATCCTCTGCTTCGGTACGCAGGCGTGACCAGACTGGGTCAATCTTTTCAACTGCTTTAGTGTTCTCGCGCGCCATGAAACTCTCCCATTGGGACCCTTTATAGCCCACTTCTGAAGACTTGGGGAGACCCGGGCCAAAAGACAATGAGCCGCCATGGTAAATTCACCTTGAATGCGACAGCTGCAGCAAATTGCCATCAAACTGCAATGCAATTGTCATTTTGGTTTCGTTAGCTGGGCTTAAGTCTTGATTCTACATCAGAAACCACGTCCCAAGAGGGCCCTATGCGTATTTTGATCGTCACCGATGCCTGGCCACCGCAAATCAACGGCGTGGTCAGAACCCTGCAAACCGTCGGCAAGGAACTCACCAAGCTGGGCCACGACGTGCATTTTTTAACGCCCGAAGGCCGCCGCGTCCTGCGCGTACCGTCTTACAAGGAAATTGAGTTGGCACTGGTCGGAGCCCGCACTATCGGCCGGGAGATCGACGCGCTACGCCCCGATGCCATTCACATTGCCACAGAAGGACCGTTGGGCTGGGCTGCGAGGCGGGCCTGTTTGCGCCGCAAGCTGCCCTTCACCACAAGCTTTCACACCCGCTTTGCCGAATATGCCGAAGCGCGCATTCCAGTCCCGGGGACCGGGAAGTTCTTCTGGAGCGTGCTCCGCAATTTCCACAAACACAGCCAAGCGGTCATGACGCCTTCCTTGACCATCAGCAATTTGCTCGAAAGCAAGGGCTTCAAGAATGTAAAAACCTGGACCCGCGGCGTCGACCACAACACCTTCAAAATCTTGCCACGCGACTATTTCGATCTGCCCCGCCCTCTGATGGTGGTGTCCGGCCGTGTCATCATCGACAAGAACATCGAAGCCTTCCTGCGCCTTGATCTGCCGGGAACAAAAATTGTCGTGGGCGACGGTCCTGATCGCAAGATGATGGAGGAAAAATTCCCCAATGCCGTCTTCACCGGATTCCTGCGCGAGCAACCCTATGCCCATGCGCTTTCAAGTGCCGATTGCTTTGTCTTCCCCAGCCTTACCGACACGTTTGGCCTGGTTATGGTTGAAGCCATGGCCTGCGGCACACCTGTTGCGGCCTACAATGTCTCAAGCCCCATTGATGTGGTGAAACAGGGTGAAACCGGATACATGGACGAAGATCTGGGCCTTGCGATCACCGAAGCCCTGAAGCTCAATCGCAAGAAGGTTCAAACCGGTTCCAAGCAGTTCACATGGGAAAAAACCGCAAGCATGTTTGAATCATGGCTGGTAAAAACCCACACGCAAATACCAGCTCAGTCCTTCAAAAACTCAAGCACCGCATCCTTATAACCCCGGTCTCCCACTGCATTCATGTGGTTGCGGCGCGGCAACACCACGCCCTTTGAACCGGGAATGATGCTGGTCAGGCCTGCAACATCTCCGGCCACATCATCATTCTCGCCCGCCACCACCAAAACCGGAACTGAAATCGCAGCCAGTGCTTCAGATTTGATTTTCACGCGCGTCGAACGGATGCAGGCCGCCAGCGCTTTGAGATCCGAATGAGTTTGTTCGGCAAACAACCGGAAACCCAACGCCATCTTGTCTGTTACGTCTTCGCGCCTGGGCGCTTCCAATGCAGCAGCAATTTCATCAGACCCACCCATACCCGAAATCATCCGAGAAGCCAAACCAGCAAAAACGGCGCGCCTTACATATGACGGATAGGCCATGGTCAGGAATGCTGAAATCCGTGCACCCATGGAATAGCCCATCACATCGACACGCTCGATACCCAGATGGTCGAGCAGGCGCTTGGCGTCCTCTGCCATCAGCGGCGATGAATAATCAGCGGGATCATAAAATTTCTCGCTCTGTCCATGGCCGCGATTATCGAGCGCAATCACCTGTCGTCCGGCCTCTGTCAAAACCTTGACCCAATGGGTATCGCGCCAATTTACAAATGCGTTGGAGGCAAACCCGTGAATGAGAAGAATGGGTGGACCCTGGCCCCAGACTTCGTAGGCAATCTCCACGCCAGCCGAATTGAATTTTTGCATCTGTTCTCATCTGTGCTATTCCAAGTTCCAGCTATCACAAATCAAACGAGGACAACATGGCTTCCGGCGCAACGCCCCATTTCCAAAACTCCATGGGCTTGAGCGTGATTGAAATTGGCGCGGGCGAATTCATGTGCATTGGATCTGCTCCTCCCTTCGATCACCCGCATGTGTTCCTCGACATGGGCAAGGCCAAGGAAATTATCTGTCCCTATTGCTCAACGCTGTATCGGTTCAATTCATCATTGGGTCCAACGGAAGCCAAGCCCTCCGAAGCCGAATGGCACGACGACCAGAAGGCCGCGTGACCTAGGCCCGTGGCCAAATCTTCACTTTCAATTTCTGAAGCGCGCCGCCTGGCCTTGTCCATTCAGGGCTTCGGCAATGTGCGCGCCGACAAACCATCAAACTGGCAAGCACTCGCGCGTGAAATGAAACGCCTGCATCTCTTGCAGATCGACAGCGTGAACGTCTTGACGCGCTCTCACTATCTGCCGCTGTTCTCGCGCCTTGGAAATTACGATCGTGCCCACCTCGACACGCGAACCTTGGCCGACACCAATCGTCATGTCTTTGAATGCTGGGCCCACGAAGCAAGTCTGGTTCCCATGGAGCTTCACCCCTTGATGCGCTGGCGCATGAACAGGGCCCGCAAGGGCGACAGCATTTATGGTTCGATGTCGCAGTTTGCCAAAGATGAAAGTGCCTATCTCAAAAAAGTTTTGGCCTTCGTAAAATCCCATGGCCAAACCGCACAAAGCGATTTGCCCGACAAGACCAAGGGTGCGGGCGGCTGGTGGGGCTGGAGCAAGGGCAAGCTCGCTTTGGAAACCCTGTTCGCCCAAGGCCTGCTGACGACGGGAAAGCGCGAAAGCTTCGAACGCTTTTACGACCTGCCCGAACGCGTGATCCCCCAAGATGTGTTAGCCCTCCCCACGCCCACCGAGCGCGAAACATTCCTGCGGCTCATTGATTTGTCAGGCCAGGCGCTGGGCGTTGGAACTGAATTTGATCTTCGAGACTATTTCCGCCTGCCCGTTCTTGAAGCCAAACAGGCGATTGCCGAAGCAGTGAACGCTGGAATTCTGATGCCTGTGACAGTCGAGGGCTGGAAGCCGCAAGCCTATCTCCATGCCCAGGCCAAAATCCCCCGCAAGGTTTCAGCCTCAGCCTTGGTGTCGCCCTTTGATCCCATCTGCTGGGACCGTGACCGGACTGAAAGACTGTTCAACTTCCACTACAGAATTGAACTCTATACCCCTGCGCCAAAACGAAAGTTTGGCTATTACGTTCTACCGTTCCTGCATGGTGATACGTTTGGCGGCCGGGTTTGCCTGAAGGCAGACCGTGAAAATGGCGTATTGCTCGCCAACCGCAGCCACATTGAACACGGTCATGATGAAGCTGAAGTCGCCCAGCAACTTAGTGCCGAATTGCGCCGCATGTCCCAATGGCTGGGACTTGGCGAAGTCAAAGTCGGCGGCAGTGGCAATCTTGCAGCATCGCTTTCAAAACAATTCTAGCCCAAAAGAATGCCGCGATATTTGGTGACGAAACTCTCAAGAGCCTTCACCAATGCCGCGCCGTCTCCATCATCAATCACCAGAGACAGCGCCATGAAGCCCCTCTCGGCTACATAGATTCCTTGATCAAGCAAATGCAGAAACAACAGCCGCCGCAATCTGAGATCTGAACGCTTCAAATCATCGGGAGCACTGACCATTCCTGTGACAGGATGAATGTTGAGGAGCGAACCCTGCCCCGTCACCTGCCAAGCCACCTGGTATTGTCCAAAGAGTGCGTTGATGTCAGCCTTGAGCCTCTCGCCCCGTGCATTGAGATTCGCGCAAGCCTGTGGTGTGAATATCTCGGTGATCCCGGCAAGTCCCGCCGTCATGGTGAGCGTATTATTATTGAAGGTCCCTGCATGAGGAAGTGCGCCTGGTCGCGTCGGGTCAAACTGTTCCATGATGTCGGCGCGTCCACCAAAGGCCCCAAAGCTCATGCCGCCGCCAATATATTTGCCGAGAACTTTGATGTCGGGCTCAATCCCCAGTTTTGCTGAAAACCCATGGGGGTGGAGACGCGAGGTCATCACTTCGTCAAACACCAACACAATTCCATGCGCTGTGGCTTCATCGCGCAGCATCCGCAGGAATTCCAGGGACGCCGGAATGCAGCCGCCACTGCCCAGCATCGGTTCGACAATGATGGCCGCGAGATTACCTGCTTCAGCATTAATCATGGTGCGGGTTGCTGCAATGTCATTGTAGCGCCCCAGGACTAAATCAAATGGTGCATTGACGGGCGACTCCCCGCCGATAAAATAGAGCGTTCCCCCGTGATAGCCGCCGCTCATTGCCATGATTTTCGAGCGTCGCGTGAAGTTGCGCGCCGCAGCGAGTGCCATCATATTGGCCTCGGTGCCAGAATTGGTGAAACGTACTTTCTCAAGGTTAAAGCGCTGGGCTACAGCCTCGGCAAAGGCCACCTCGCCGACATGGTGAGCACCCATGTTGATGCCATGGGCCAAGGCCTCGTTCACGGCTTTGGCAATGCGCGGATGTGAATGACCATAGATTCCAGCCGAATATTCCCCGACGAAATCTGTATAGACATGCCCGTCCACGTCATAAAGTTTCGAGCCTTCGGCCCGCTCAATCCGAATCGGAAACGGCCATGAAAACAAAACCGTGCGCGTATTGCCACCGGGCATCACAGCCTTGGCGCGCTCATGGAAGGCTTTTGTCTTGGGCCGCTTGGCCTCAAACTCCGCCGCACTCAGCGCAAGGGCCTCATCCAGACGTTGTGAAGTATTCATTCCAATCTCCCGACATGTGAGCCGCTCACAATGTGTTGTGTGAGTCTTGGTGCGGGCGGCCGGACTCGAACCGGCACGGGATTTCTCCCAACGGATTTTAAGTCCGTTGCGGCTACCATTACGCCACGCCCGCACTGTGTCTGGACGCCCTGATAAGGCGCGTTCATCGGCTTGACAAGCGCGTTGCAATAGCGTGAACCTGACACATCAAATTATGGAACTGAAATGGAAAGCTTTTTTAATCCCGTAGACGTGCCCGAGCACCTCTCTTACATTATCATCGCTTTCTCATATTTCCTGACCAACATCTTTTGGCTGCGCATTGCCGCAGTCATTGGTCTCTGTCTGGAAATTTTTTATTTCCGCCTTACGGGTCAAGGGCATGTCGGTCTGCCTTGGGACATCGTTTTGGTGATCATCAATCTCTATGAGTTGACCTGGCTGATTAAGGAAAAATTGGAAGCTCGCCTGCCCGAGGCCGATGCCCCCATGTTGCGCAATGCATTTGGCGGTTTGGATGATGCCCAAATTGCCAAGCTGCTGAAAGCAGCCGAATGGAAATCCTTTCCACCCGGACAGGTCTTGACCAGGCAAGATGCGCCCGTGGATGCGCTCTATTACGTTTGCACCGGCCGCGCCAATGTTGATGTGGACGGCAAATCCGTAGCGTTTCTGGAAAGCGGTTCTTTTGTCGGTGAGATCGCTTATTTGACAGGCAATGTCGCAACCGCCCGCGTCACCATAGTTGAAGAAGCAAGAACCCTCGTTTTCTCCAAAATGGGAATGGCCAAGGTTATGGCCTCAGACCGCCAGATCTCCGGCATCATGTATCAGCTTCTCGGACGAGACCTCGCGGCGAAGATGCGGCGCGCCAATACCAGAAGGTTTTTTACGGGCGACGACGACGTCCTTAGGGCTTGAGGCTGAACCACACGAGTGCAAGATAGGTCAGCTGATGCAACCCTTGGTCAGCCGTCAGAGCCCACCAGAACGGACCATTGCTGGTGCTCCAGCCCATGCGTTTGACAAAGTTCTCTTTGGCAAAATCAATGTGATAATGGATCACAAAATCAGCCAGCGCCAAGATCACTGCTGATCCGGTACCTGCCACCAAAAACACCACCAACGTGCCAACCCCGTGAATTACGGCGTGGAGCAGCCCGAGGGGCCGGCCATAGTGAGATTTGGCGATAACCATATCCAAAGTCTGCAAAGGACCGTCACAGATAAAGTGCTTGAGCTGGAAACCGGTGAGCAACAGCAGAACGAAAACGACTTGATTCAAATTAACTCCATTCAGACGAAGCAGTTGTCAAAACCGCAGCCTGTGAATAGGCATTCTGAGGGGGGTAATCAAGTCGGAGTATTGACATGCAGCGCGTAATTGCAGTGGCCTTGTTGCTTCTATCGAACATATTGGTCGGCCATGCGATGGCTGGTCCGATTGGAACAGTCGTCGCAAGTTACGGCTCGGCCAGCGCCACAGGCCCAGAAGGTACGCGCGCTTTGACCGGGGGCTCCCAGGTTTTTGAACATGACAAGATTACAGTTTCAGCAGGCAATGCCCAGATCCAGTTACTGGACGGCACCAAGCTGGTACTGGGGGCAAACTCCGCCCTGGTCCTTGAAAAATTCCTGATGAAAGGCGGAGCGACTGCTCAAAATGTCAGCGTCGACGCCCTTCGCGGTACCTTCCGCTTCATTACAGGCAACAGCCCTAAAAATGCCTACAAAATTCAAACCAGCAATGCCACGATCGGCATTCGCGGCACTGGTTTTGACTTCTGGGTGGCAGAGCGCACCGGCGTCGCCCTGCTCAAGGGCAGCGTGAACCTGTGCAGCAAAAGTGGCGGCTCATGCGTTGCGCTTCAACCCAATTGTTCCATTGGCGTTGCGGGCGATCCAAACCCAGCCCACACCCTTCTCGGGCCTGAAAAAACCTCGGCAATCGGAAGGCGCTTGCCCTATCTGATCAACCAATCCCAGCTCCGCACTCAATTCCATCTGAGCACCACAAGCTGCGAACGCGATTTGCCCCAAATTCCGGCAAGCCATGAGCCCACCAAAAACGGCGGTGGACAACCCAGATGAAAGTCGCGCCTAGGTGATTAAAATTTGGGCCTAAACTTCCCATCTTGTAACACTTGCGTTTGCGTAAACACCATTACCTCTTCACGCAAGCGACGGAAAGCTATCACCTAAACGAAAAAATGAAACAGTCCTGAATTTTCGTACCTACGCGTGGCAGCAACAAGGTTGCCAAATTCTTAGCAAAGCGTTAAGCATTGCCGGGGGCTTAGCAAGTTGGGATATATCATGCAGCGCGTAATCGCAGTATTTCTGTTTCTTCTGTTCAACATGGTTGTGAGCCAAGCCATGGCTGGTGCAATCGGAACCGTGGTGGCCACTTACGGCACGGCGAGTGCTTCAGGTCCAGGTGGCAGCCACGCTTTGACTGCAGGTTCCCAAGTTTTTGAACATGACAAGATTACTGTCACGGCAGGCAATGCCCAGATCCAATTGTTAGACGGCACCAAACTGGTGCTCGGTTCAAACTCCGCTTTGGTCCTTGAGAAATTTCTGATGAAGGGTGGCGCTACAGCCCAGAATGTCAGCGTCGATGCTTTGCGTGGCACATTCCGCTTCATCACGGGCAACAGCCCAAAGAGCGCATATAACATCCAAACCGCCAATGCCACGATCGGCATCCGTGGTACCGGCTTTGACTTCTGGGTTGCTGACCGCACCGGTGTTGCCCTTCTCAAGGGCAAGGTGCAATTGTGCAGCAAGAAGAATGGCAAAACCTGTATCAATCTCGAACCCAATTGTTCAATTGGTGTGGCTGGTGATCCAAATCCCGCCCGCAAGCTCGTGAGTGTAGAAAAAACCTCGGTAATCGCGAGGCGTCTGCCTTATTTGATGGATCAATCCCAGCTTCGTACCCAATTCCACCTTAGCACAACAAGCTGCGAACGCGATTTACCCCAGCAACCCTCCAGCCATGAGAATACTCCACAACGCCCACAAGAGGATTGAGAGTGTCAACGTGGCGACTAAGAGTCTGGTCGCACTGTGCCTAAACTCCGCCGCTTCGCCGGACTGGCTGCTGCACTCGTAGCAGCCAGTTTGCTTTTGGCCTTGCGCATTGCCGACCCCCCAGTTGTCGCTCAGTTGCGTGCTGCAGGTTTTGACTCTTTGCAAAGGCTTTGGCCTCGCGTTGATCCAGCCGAGCAGCCCGTCACCATTGTGGACATTGACGAAGCTTCGCTGCGCAAGCTTGGCCAATGGCCCTGGCGTCGTGACGTCTTGGGCAAGCTTGTCACCAATCTCACAAAACTCGACGCAGCAGCGATTGGCTTCGACATTCTGTTTCCCGAAACAGACAGGCTTTCGCCAAAGCTACTGGCCTCCGACATTTCGCTTCCCGCCTCAACCGACCTCCCCGACACCGATCAGATTTTCGCTGATGCCATAAGTGGTCAGCGTGTGGTCCTGGCAGCAGCAGCAAATCCCCACGGAGAAATCCTCAATCCCTTCGACAAGGCCGGCTTCGCAGCCACCGGCATGCCGGCCATTGACGCCCCGTGGCGCATGAACGCCTCGGTGAACAACCTACCCAAGCTTGATGCCGCCGCTGCTGGCATTGGCTTGATCAACATCGATCTGGCCTCCGAAAGCGGTGTGGCGAGGCAAATCCCTTTATTGTGGACAGATGGCCAGTCATTTCGGCCGAGCCTGATTTTGGAAACCTTGCGCCTGGCGCAAAATGCCTCGACCTATGTCGTCAACGCCTCACCCCGCATCGAAGACGCCATCAGTTCCATCCGCATTGGTGATTTCGACATTCCCGTCTCTGAGCAAGGTCAGCTTGCGGTCTATTACAGTCACGACAGCCCTGCTCTCTATGTCTCAGCGGCCGACCTGCTGGACGAGAAAAATTTCGCTAGTCTCGCACCCCGCATTGCCGGGCACATCATATTGATTGGAACATCCGCGACCGGACTTCTCGACACGAGAACCTCATCTCTTGGCGAAGCCGTGCCCGGCGTTTCGGTTCACGCCCAAGCGCTGCAACAGATTATGTCGGGGCAATTTCTCTACCGCCCGGAATGGGCCGCAGGAGCTGAGCTCGCCATTGTCATCATTTCCGGAATGATCTTCGGTCTGGGTGCCGCGTTCCTTCGCCCTTGGCAATCCCTGATTGGACTCCTGCTGTTCATCGTCTTTATGGCGTCAGCCAGCCTCTATGCATTCCGCACAATGGGAATCCTGGTTGACGCGACATTCCCGATCACAACCTTCCTGGTGACCTTTATGGCGGGTACAGCACTTCGGCTCCTCGTCACCGATCGTGAAGGGCGACAACTGCGCCGCGCCTTTGGCCACTATGTGGCCCCCGGGGTTTTGGCTGAAATTGAAAAGAATCCGGGAAAATTGAAGCTTGGTGGAGAAATGCGTGATGTCACGGTGATGTTTGTCGACATCGCCAACTTCACGCCCATGTCTCAAAAGCTAGGTCCCGAACAGCTTGTGCAACTGGTGAATGAAATCCTATCGGCTTGCAGTAATGCCATTCTCGATCACCAAGGCACCATTGACAAATTTATCGGTGATGCGGTCATGGCGTTCTGGAACGCACCTGTTGACCAAGCCGACCACCAGGCCATGGCTTGCCGTTCAGCACTTGATATTCAGAAGTCCATGCTTGCCTTGAACGCCAATCCAACAATCCAGGCCAAGCTTCACGACGCCGGCCTTCCGCCTGTCGCAGTTCGCGTCGGTCTAGCGTCCGGTGATGCTTTGGTGGGCAATGTCGGCTCTGCCACGCGCTTTGACTATTCGGTGATTGGCGAGACCGTGAACACGGCTGCACGCGCTGAATCGGCCTGTAAAGAGCTGGGGTGCACCATCGCCTTGGCCGGTGACCCCGTTGGGGAAACCAAAAGCCTTGTCCTGAAGGATATGGGAGAAGTTTATCTCAAGGGGCTAGCCAAGCCCAAGCAGATCTGGTCCGTCATCGGCCCAGGTTAGCCAGCCGCCTTTTCACCAATTGGCGGAGTGAATTGCAGACCCATGTCCCAAGGCAGATAAATCCACGTGTCTTGCGAAACCTCAGTCACAAATGTGTCGACGAGTGGCCGACCTTGGGGTTTGGCATAAACAGTCGCAAAATGGGCCTTGGGCAGCATTTCGCGCACCACGCGCGCCGTCGCCCCGGTATCAACCAGATCATCGACAATCAGCACGCCCTTCCCTTTGTCAGCCCCAATCACCTCAGGCGAAACATGCTTTAAAACCGAGATTTCACCCTGCTTGTCATAGTCATAGGAGGCGACGCACACCGTCTCAACCACTCGAATTCCAAGTTCACGCGCGACGACGGCCGCCGGCACCAAACCACCCCGGGTAATGGCCACAACGGCCGTGAAAGGTCCTGCTGAAGACAGGCGCCAGGCCAAAGCCCGCGCATCCCGGTGGAACTGATCCCAAGAAACCGGAAAGCTCTTTTGCCACTTTTCGTCCATAGCACACCTCAAATTAACCAGGATTTTTTATGCCAACATGCCAAGCAATTCGCAATGGCCAGATTCTGGCAACACTTGATTCATCCTTTTTTGCCAGATTGAAACCGGCCACAACTGAACTCGCGGGAAGCAAGAAGATGATAGAAGCCATGATGGCTGCTTTTGAATTGGCGAATGTCGAAATGCTCGTCATTGCGATGCCCGAAGCTGTGGTCAGGGAATGCTCTACCGCATTGCTCCGCAAGTGGAATTGCCAGCGCATCGACGTTGTCGGCAAGCCGCTCTTGAAATTCGGCACGGGAACCCTTTCAGCTAGGTATATGCCATCTGAAGAAATTAACGCCGGGCCGGCACAAATCGAAGTCACCTTTGCGCCGCCTTTGGGAAGCCACGTAAAATCCGTCTTCCGCAACCAGCCTTGGACGGAAGATGCCGTTCACGACATGTTGTTGATCGGCCAAGCCTCAAGTGCAGAACATTCAGCAACCGCCATCAGCAACGAAAAGCGGCTCAGCCTCGCGTTGCGCTCGGGCGGCTATGCTTTGTGGGATTACAATTTTGAAACTGGCGAGTCTTACAATTCACCCGAATTGATTGAGATCATCGGTTCTGACGAGCATGGCCGACTGGATTTCCACTCGTTCAACGAGCGCGTTCATCCGGATGACCTGGACAAGACGTTAGAGGAAAAAATCAAACACGCGCCGTTTGGCGTAGATGTTTTCCAGACCCGTTATCGTGTGAAGGTCAGATCTGGGCAATATTCCTGGATTGAGTCCGTGGCCGGCCTCATCCGCGATCCTGGAACCGGAAAACCTTCAAAATGCGTCGGCTTGTGCCGCAATGTCGATGATCAAATGCTGATGCTGGAACGCCTGAAAAGCTCAGAGATCATGCTCAAACGCACGCAATCCGTTTCGCATATCGGGAGTTTCAAGCTGCGCGTGGAAAGTGGCGTTTCTCGCCTCACCGCCGAAATGGCAGCCCTGATCGGCATGGCCGATGCCGTAGTGCATCCCAACCTCGAGATTTTCATCAAGATGATGGAGCCTGCCGATAGGGAAAGATTCAACGAGGCGATCGAACTTGCCAAACTGGGCAAGCAAGTCAAAAATATCGAAGTGGCGGCAAAGTTGAAAAACGGCCAGATCGAATTTTTCCAAATCAATCTTGAGCCGGAAGTCAACGCCGCTGGCGAAATCGAAAATATTTTTGGGGCCTGCCAATGCGTGACTGAGCGCAAAGCGCTCGAAGGCAAATATCATCAAGCCCAAAAAATGGAAGCGGTGGGCCAATTAACCGGCGGCATCGCACACGATTTCAACAATTTGTTGATGGTCGTGATGGGCAACCTGCAGCTTGTGGAACAGTTAGTCGCCGGAGATGAGCGCGCCACCAAGCGCATTCGTGCAGCAATCGAAGCAGCCGATAAGGGCTCTGATCTCACCCGCCGCATGCTGGCCTTCTCGCGCCAGCAGACGTTGCAGAATGCTGAGCTAAAGGTGAATGACCTTCTGCAATCAATTCAGGACATGTTGAAACAGGCCCTTTCTGGCACAGTGGAGCTGAGCTTCATTGGCGCACCCAACCTGTGGGACATCAAGGCCGACCGCATCATGCTGGAAACAGCTGTGCTCAATCTGGCGATCAATGCCCGTGACGCGATGGCGCCCAAGGGCGGCAAGCTGATTATCGAAACCGCCAACCGCACACTCGACAAGACTTATTGCGAAGCCCACGAAGACTTGGTCGAAGGTGATTATGTAGAAATCGCAGTAACCGATACCGGTACCGGCATCGCACCCGAAAATATCGAAAAAGTGTTCCAACCTTTCTTCACGACGAAGGCTCCAGAAGCAGGGTCAGGGCTTGGCCTTTCAATGATCTACGGCTTCGTCAAACAGTCCGGCGGCCACGTCAAAATCTACTCCGAATTAGGCCACGGCACGACGGTGAAGCTCTATCTGCCCTGCATCAAGGGACGGGTATTCGCCGTGCCCCCGCCACATCCAATCGAACTGCAAAAACATATTGAACAGCAATTGGCCGAATTGCCACCGCGGACAAAACTGGATCGAAAGCTGAAAGTGCTTGTCGTCGAAGACAACAGTTCCGTTCGTGAAGTGGCCGCCGCCATGATTGAAGAAATGGGCTTTGAAGTCATTACTGCCGTCAATGGCCCCGATGGCCTGGCCAAGATTCAATCCTTGCCTGATCTTGATCTCGTACTTTCCGATGTCATCATGGCGGGCGGCATGAACGGACCTGAACTGGCAACCCGTGCCATTAAGTTCCGGCCCGGAATCAAGATCTTGTTCATGTCGGGCTACGCGCCGGGCTCAGTCCGCCAGATGCAAGACCTGCCTGACTCAATTGAACTTGTGAACAAGCCCTTCACCCGCAATGACCTCACGGAAAAAGTTCAAAAGGCTTTGAACGCCAGCATCGCCGCTTAAACTCTGCGCGAGCTCCGGGCGCGGTCTTGCGTAACCAAAGCCGCCGCATGAGCTTCAACATCATGAGCTGCTTTTTCCAAAGCCTCAACATCGCGCGAACGTAACACCAGATTTGTACCGAAGCCCTCGGCTGATTCAAACGGATAGGAGCCGATTGAAACTCCGCTAAAGCGCTGCTGAACCTCACCGAGACCCTTGGCCACCTCGCCCTCACCACCGTGAAATTCAATGGTGCGGCTTTCCATCTTCGGACCGCCTGTCAACGTGGGCACGATGGCATCCATCATCGCCTGCATGACCTTGGGAACACCGGCCATCACGAACACGTTCTCCATCTTGAAGCCCGGCGCCACAGAAACCTTGTTCTCGATCAGGCTCGCACCATGAGGAATACGCGCCATTCGCATGCGCGCTTCGTTGGCCTCGCGGCCCATTTTGGTGAAATAATCGGTGAGGAGACGCGAAGCTTCTGGATGATGGGAAATGCTCACCCCAAAGGCGGCCGCCATGGCATCAGCTGTGATGTCATCATGAGTGGGGCCAATACCCCCTGTCGAAAACACATAAGTATACCGCGCCCGCAAGGCATTTACCGCCGCCACAATATCAGCCTCAACGTCAGAAACGATGCGCGCCTCTTTCAGGTCAATTCCCAACGCCGTCAGATAATCGGCGATGAAGCCGATATTCTTGTCCTTGGTTCGACCCGAGAGAACCTCATCGCCAATCACCAAAATCGCCGCCGTGCTGATCGTCATGTCCTTGCCTTCTGTCATTTTGCAACCATATACCCCTTGCCCCCCGGCTTTGCGAAATGCTTTAATGTATCTCATGTCCACGCGTACTGAAACTTCGCCCAGAATCAAGATCCACGGCCCTGACGCTTTCGCAGCCATGCGAAAAGCTGGCAGATTGGCCGCGCAGGCGCTTGACGAAGTGACCCCGATGATTGGCGAAGGGACTACAACTGAATCTATCGACCAGTTTTTCATGGATTTTGCCGAGCGCCACAACGCCTTGCCCGCAACCTTGAATTACCGTGGCTATCGCAAGGGCTGCTGCATTTCGATCAATCATGTGGTTTGCCATGGCATCCCCAATGACAAGCCGTTGCGGAGCGGCGACATTCTGAATGTTGATCTGACACTGATCGTGGATGGCTGGTATGGTGACACCAGCCGCATGTATGGCGTTGGCGAAGTGAGCCGCAGCGCTGAGCGCCTCATTGATGTCACCTATGAATCGATGATGCGTGGCATTGCCCAAGTGAAGCCCGGCGCTCATTTGGGCGACATCGGCCACGCCATCCAATCCTATGCGGAAGCCGAGCGCTGTTCGGTGGTCCGAGACTTTTGCGGCCATGGTTTAGGCCAAACCTTTCACGACAATCCCAATATCTTGCATTATGGCAAGGCGGGTACTGGCACCGAACTTAAACCCGGCATGTTTTTCACCATCGAACCCATGATCAATCTGGGCAAGCCCCACGTAAAGATTCTGGCGGATGGCTGGACGGCTGTGACCAGAGACCGTTCACTTTCAGCCCAATTTGAACACACGCTGGCTGTGACCGAGGATGGCTATGAGATATTCACGCTCTCGCCAGCAGGATTGGATAAGCCCCCTTACAAGGTCTGAACGATGAGCAAGGGCCTTGAAGACGCCAGCAACTTTCCAGGCCATCTCGGCCATCGCGAAAGACTGCGCGACCGCTTCAAGCAGGGTGGGCCCGAGGCCCTGCCCGATTATGAATTGCTCGAAATGGTTCTGTTTCGGGCCATCAAGCGGGGAGATACCAAGCCTCTCTCCAAGGCCTTGATCGCGCGCTTTGGCAGTTTTGCCGAGGTGATCAGCGCCGCACCCGAACGCCTGATGGAAGTCAAGGGCTGTGGCCCCGCCGTGGCCGCAGAACTTAAACTCATTCAAGCGGCGGCCCTGCGTCTGGCGCGCGGTGCGGTCATCAACCGCCCCGCCCTCACCTCGTGGAACGCGATCATTGAATACTGCCGCTCGGCCATGGCTTTTGATGAAATTGAAAGCTTCATGCTGTTGTTCATGGACAAAAAGAACCAGCTGATCGCCGATGAAGTGCAACAGACCGGAACGGTTGACCACACGCCTGTTTATGCCCGTGAAGTGATCAAGCGCGCGCTGGAATTATCCTCAACCGCCATTATCATGGTGCACAACCACCCTTCCTACCCTGCTTCAATCACGCACGCTCACGCCTAATACCGCTGTAACACTGTCGTTTTCTGGTCTTGCGTACCGGGTGCGGCTCCGGCATATTGGGGGCGGTTACTGAGGGATCGGGAGCGGTACAGCACC
>JBBRLH010000013.1:0-63825 GCA_038231475.1 Hyphomicrobiales bacterium
GACGTATTCGACTACATCGAGATGTTCTATAATCCCCAACGCAAGCACGCTAAGAACGGGATGCTGTCACCGGTAGAGTTTGAGAGACAGCAGAAACTGAACCCGCAGGGTGTCTAGGAAACTCGGGGCTATTCAAACATCCTTTGCAGCGTGCTGCTCATGAAGTGATTGAACACTTAGTCCGTTGAAGTCACCAGAGTTTTCATATTGTGTGCACACTTTATGAAGTAACTCTTCCTCCAAATCCATCTAGATTCTTTCAACCCCGCTCCACAAAGCTATCCACAACGCGTTTTTCCCCAGCCTTGTCAAAATCCACCGTCAGCTTGTTGCCGTCCACATGGGTGATGTTGCCGTTGCCGAATTTCTGGTGGAAGACACGGTCGCCTACCTCATAGCGGGGCGCTGCTCCGGCATTGGCGACCAGTTCACCTTCGATGAATTTTGGCGTGTGGCGCAGCGTTTCGCCTTGCGCTTTTCTTTCCTGCGCGCGCTGCCAGCCCGGCGTTGAATAGCTGCCTTGGCCGAAGGCCTTGGCGTCATCAAAGCGGCTCTGGCCGTAGTTTCCCATGCCGTGGCCGCCATAGGCGTTGGTCATGGGGGCGACCTCAACATGTCTTTCAGGCAGCTCATCGATAAAGCGCGAGGGCAGGGCCGATTGCCAGAGCGCATGAACACGGCGGTTTTGCGCAAAGGAAATTGTGGCGCGGGCCTTGGCGCGGGTAATGCCGACATAGGCGAGGCGGCGTTCTTCCTCGAGGCCATTGCGGCCCTTTTCATCGAGTGAACGCTGATGCGGAAACAGGCCTTCCTCCCAGCCGGGCAGGAACACCGTGGAAAATTCCAGCCCCTTGGCGGAATGCAGCGTCATGATGTTCACGCGGTCTTCCTGGTTGCCGGCGTCGCGGTCCATGACCAGCGAGACGTGTTCCAAGAACCCTAAAAGATTTTCAAACTCGCCCATGGAGCGGATGAGTTCTTTCAGGTTTTCGAGACGGCCTTCGGCCTCGGGGCTTTTGTCGGCCCGCCACATGCCGGTGTAGCCAGACTCGTCCAGAATGATTTCGGCAAGCTCCGTGTGCGGAAGATTTTGCATCTGGCTGCGCCAGCGGGCAAAACTGTCAAAGAGTTGGCGGAGCGCCGTGCGGGCTTTCAGCGGTAGATCAGTCGTGAGGATTAGAGCTTCGGCGGCGGCGTAGAGCGACTGACCATTCCTGCGCGCCACGTCATACATGCGCTTGACGGAGGTATCGCCAATGCCGCGCTTCGGAGTGTTGATGATGCGCTCAAATGCGAGATCATTGTCGGGCGAGGCCACGATCTTGAAATAGGACATGGCATCGCGGATTTCGGCGCGCTCGTAAAAGCGCGGGCCGCCAATCACGCGGTAGGGCAGCCCTAAAGTGATGAAGCGGTCTTCAAAGCTTCGCATCTGGAAAGAGGCGCGCACCAGAATGGCGATGTCATTCAGCGTGTGCTTCTTGGAATGCAAAGCCTCGATGTCATCGCCGATGGCGCGGGCTTCCTCCTCGCCGTCCCAGTGGCCGCGCACGATGACTGGCGTTGATTCATTGCGATCGGTGTGGAGCGTCTTGCCAAGGCGCGCCTCGTTCTTGGCGATGAGGCCAGAGGCAGCCCCCAGAATATCGGGCGTGGAACGATAGTTGCGTTCCAGCTTGATGATCTTGGCGCCGGGGAAATCCTTTTCAAAGCGCAGGATGTTGTCAACTTCAGCACCGCGCCAGCCATAAATCGACTGGTCATCATCGCCCACGCAGCAGATGTTTTTATGGCCCTGGGCCAGAAGTTTGAGCCAGAGATATTGGGCGATGTTGGTATCCTGATATTCGTCAACCAGCATGTATTTGAAGCGCTGCTGATAGGTTTTCAAAACGTCGGGATGGTTCTGGAAGATGCGTAGAACTTCGAGCAGAAGATCGCCAAAGTCTGTCGCGTTCACGGTTTTAAGGCGCGCCTGATAGTCGGCGTAAAGCTTCAGTCCCAGACCATTGGCAAAACTGAAACCTTCGCCCTTGGGTACGTTTTCAGGCGTCAATCCCCGGTTCTTCCAGCCATCGATGGCATTGGCCAATTGGCGCGCCGGCCAGCGCTTTTCATCAATGCCTTCGGCCTGCAGCAATTGCTTCAACAGGCGCACCTGATCGTCATCGTCGAGAATCGAAAAGCCAGAACGGAGACCTGCGAGTTCGGCATGGTTGCGGAGGATTTTGACGCCAATGGCATGAAACGTGCCGAGCCACGTCATGCCTTCAACCACATCGCCGATCAAATGGCCGATGCGCTCTTTCATTTCGCGCGCCGCCTTGTTGGTGAAGGTGACGGCGAGGATTTCATTGGGCCAGGCTTTGCGCGATGTCAGGATGTGGGCGAGCCTCGTGGTGAGCACACGGGTCTTGCCGGTGCCCGCACCCGCCAGCACCAGCAGCGGGCCATCCAGCGTCACGACGGCCTCGCGCTGTTCAGGGTTCAGCCCGTCCAGATAGGGCGGGGCAGCCTGGGCCATGGCGCGGGCGGCAAGGCCAGCGGATTTGGGTGTATTATCGGTCATCAAGGGGCACGAATCTCATGCCCCTATATAGCAACGTTCTTCAAAAGTTCACGGGGCCTTTTACGCCTAAAAGTTTAAGCGCAACGCTTGAGAAAATCTGTTTGGTTTTCGAGGCGGGTCGCAAGCTGGCGCTGCAATTTGCGCCAATGGGCGGCGGTTTCAGTGTCACCAGACTTTTCGCAGAGCAGGGCATGGCGGGCCGCTTCGCTGGCCGCACGGTTGCCATGCACGAAAACCAGAGCTTCGGCGAACTCGGTATAAGTTGTGTGGACCATGGCAGACTCCCTTTCAGTTTCTTGTTGAAACTGATTGGCGTCCAAGTAAGCCTTTAGTTTT
Organism: Hyphomicrobiales bacterium; assembly: GCA_038231475.1. Taxonomy (GTDB): domain Bacteria; phylum Pseudomonadota; class Alphaproteobacteria; order Rhizobiales; family Aestuariivirgaceae; genus Aestuariivirga. The sequence goes on from JBBRLH010000013.1 coordinate 2,906, forward strand.
ACGGGAGTGTGACGGTTCTGGGGCGGACTAATTCCGCTTGGGCGGCAGCGCTATGACGTGTCCAACCTGCGGCGGCAGGGGCAGCGGTTTGTGCATCGCCGCCATGTCATTGATCTTAGCCTGAACCTCATCGGGGAAGGGGCTGGTGCGTTTGGCGGTCATATCCACGTGACTCAGCATCACTTCCAGCACGCAAGCGAGATAGGATGTGTCGCCACGGAACATCTGTTGCACATAATGCACGCGCTTTTGGTCGGCGCCGATGATCTGGGTTTCGATGCGGACTTGATCTCCGGCGTGAAGTTCATTGGCGTAGGTGGTGTGGGTTTCCAGCGTGAAGGTGGTGCAATTGTTCGCCTTCACATAATCGGCCCCAAGTCCGAAACTTTCGAATAGCTCGTCAGCGCCACGATCAAAGAGCACAGCGTAATAGGCCATGTTGAGATGGCCGTTGTAGTCGGTCCACTGGTCTTCGACGGTTTGCATTTTTCCGGTGTAGGGTTTTGAAGCGGGCATGGCAGTTCGACAATCCTGTGCTAGATTTGAAACATGGATAAGGCAGTTTCACCTCCAAATACAATGCGGGCGATTGAAAAGATCCGGGCACTTTTTGGCGACAGGCTTTCAACTGCGCCCGCCGTTCGTGAGCATCATGGCAAGGATTTGACGTGGAATTTGGGGGCGTCGCCAGATGCCGTGGCCTTTATCAAATCCACTGAAGAGGTGCAGGGCATCGTCCAGATTTGTGCGGTAGAGCGGGTGCCGGTCATTGCCTTTGGCACGGGGACATCGCTGGAGGGGCATTTCTCGGCTCCGTATGGCGGGATATGCATTGATCTCAGTGGTATGAATGAGATTCTAGAGGTGAACTCGCAAGATCAGGATTGCCGGGTTCAGGCAGGTGTGACGCGGAAAGCTTTGAATGTTCATCTGCGCGACCAAGGCCTGTTTTTCCCGATTGATCCTGGCGCTGATGCGTCGCTGGGCGGCATGGCGGCCACGCGGGCTTCGGGCACCAACGCCGTTCGCTATGGCACGATGCGTGAGAATGTGATGGGGCTGACGGTGGTGCAGGCTGACGGCTCGGTCATCCGCACGGGCACGCGGGCGCGGAAATCATCGGCGGGCTATGATTTGACGAGACTTTATGTGGGCTCGGAAGGCACATTGGGCATTATCACCGAAGTTGCCCTGAAGCTTCATGCCATTCCTGAATCCATTGGCGCTGGCATTTGCGCCTTTCCCACGGTTGAGGCGTGCTGCCAGACCACGATCGAGACGATCCAGATGGGAATTCCTGTGGCGCGTATCGAGCTTGTCGATGCCGAGCATATCAAGGCGATCAACGCCTATTCGAAACTTTCGATGGCTGTGGGGCCCACGCTGTTTGTAGAATTCCATGGCACGGCCGCGTCTGTCGCCGAACAATCCGCAATGTTTTCCGAGATCGCGTCTGGTCATGGTGGCAGCGCCATTGAATGGGCCACACAGGAAGAAGACCGCTTGCGCCTGTGGCAGGCCCGGCATGATGCGTTCTGGGCCACCAAGTCTTCAGCACCGGGCAAGGAGGAGTCGATTGCCACGGATGTCTGTGTGCCGATCTCAAGGCTCGCTGAATGCGTGACCCAAACTCAGGCTGATCTTGAAGCCAATAATATCTATGGCCCGATCATCGGCCATGTCGGCGACGGTAATTTCCATGTCGTACTGTTTTGTGATCGCAACAATCCAGATGAGGTCAAACGCGTGAAGCAGGTTTATGGGCGGATGATCGACCGCGCTTTGTCGATGGGTGGCACCTGCACGGGCGAACATGGCATCGGCTCCGGCAAGCGCGAATATCTGGCGAAAGAGCATGGCGATGCCTTGGCCACCATGCGTAGAATCAAGGCGGCACTGGATCCATTGAATATCATGAATCCAGGGAAGAACGCCGGGGCGTAACCCGACGCTCGACTCTCAATGTTTAGTTGAACGAGATGACGGCGCTGGCGATGATGCCGAGAAGCAGCAGCCGTGCTGCTATTCCTCCGACTTTCGGATTGATCGCTTTTGGCGCCATGTTCATGACCGCTATAATGCCCAGCAAGGCCACAACCATGACCATCTTGGCGATAAACCATGGGCCGAGCCCCATGACATCGCCGCCATAGCGGAGGAACAGCATCACGAAACCTGAGATCAGGAGAACGGCAATGGCGATCTTTGAATAGATCTGAACCTTCCCTGCAATGCGCCCAAGGCCGCCCATGGCGCTTGGCTCAGCGCGCGCAAATTCAGCACCGACCAGTGGCATCACCACATTTGCTGCCGTACCGAAGGCCAGCGCCGTCAGATGCGAAAACAGCGCTATTTTAAAGATCAAATCCATTCTTTCTCTCCTGTTGCTTGAATGATTTCTGCGCTGTACAACCTCAACTTAACTTGAGGTCAAGGACAAAATGAACGCGGTCGTGCAATTTCTTTCCGTCGGAGAATTATCGGCGCGCAGCGGGGTTGCGGTGTCGGCGCTGCATTTTTATGAGAGCAAGGGCCTGATCTTCAGTTTTCGCACGAATGGCAATCAACGGCGCTTTCATCGCGCCATGTTGCGGCGGGTCGGGCTCATTCAATTCGGCCAGACCTTGGGGATTACACTGGCGGAAATACATTCTGCATTTGAAAGTTTGCCGCCGGATCGCCCGCCGACCGAGCATGAGCAAGCTCAAATGACAAAGCAATGGCGCGAAATCCTGGATCAACGCATCGACGCGCTCAAGCTTTTGCGCAACAGGCTTGATGGTTGCATTGGATGTGGCTGTCTGTCGACCCAGCATTGTCCATTACGCAACCGGGATGATCGGCTCCACAAGCACGGAAACGGCCCGCGACGGCTGCTTGCGCGATAGGTTGTGGCTTGCGCGTTCGGCTTGATGCGTTAATCTCTTGCCATGAGCATTTGGAAATCACCGGTTTTCTATTTCGGAATTATACTGGTGATGGCTTTGGTCGTGTTGTTGGCTGCCCCCTTCGTGGTGGATTGGAATCAGTGGCGCGATAATCTTGAAGACTATGGCCACAAGATCACAGGCCGGGCAGTGGCCATCAATGGCCCGATCAATGTCCGGCTGTTTCCGTTTCCAACCTTGCAGATGTATGACGTCGCCGTTGCCAATCCGCCGGGCTTCCATGGTGCTGCCATGGCACAGGTCAAACGCCTCACCGCGCATCTTTCGCTTGGCGGTTTGTTCAGCGGCGAAATCAGGGTCGACAGCATTGACGTTGAATCGCCGGTGTTCAATCTGGCGCGCACTGAGGCTGGTGACATCAACTGGCAATTTACCCCGGACCTGCAATTGAGCCAATCACATCTCCTCGACAAGGTGAGGCTTGATGCCATTGTGGTGACAGCGGGCCGCATTCATGTGTCTGATGAGAAGCGAGATCAGGAACTGGTTCTCGATCATCTCGACGGCAAGATTTCAGCCCCAGCCCTAGTAGGTCCGTGGCGGGCCAATTTCAATGGTGCACTCAGCGATGTGCCGTTGGAGATTTCAATTACCACCGCCGCGTGGCCGGGTGATGGACCTTTCAAGTTTGGTTTCAAATTCGCACCCCAAGATGGTGTGACTCCGGCCTTGGTGTTTGATGGCGCGCAGGACGCTGGCCATTTGATCGGTACAGTGGGTTTGCAGCCCAGCCCCCGCGAGGACGGGCGGCAGGGCCTTGAGGGCCAGTTTAAACCGCTCCAGATGCAAGCCACGTTGGATGCGACATTTGACACGGTCGCTCTCGACGCCATTCGCGTGACCCCTGCTGATGAAAAAGACACCGGCACATTGATTGAGGGCAAGGCCCGTTTTGATTTGAGCGATGGCATGAAGGCCGATGTGGCGTTGACCTCGCCGCATGTTGATCTTGACACTCTGGCGGGCACACAGTCATTGCGCGTATGGCGGGCGGGCGGCGTAATGGCGCTTCTTAATTCGGCACTGGCGGCGTTTCCTGAAAAGCTCAATGTGACGACGCAATTTGACGTGGCTGCACTTTCCGCAGCTGGCCAAACGCTGGAAAATGTTCATCTGGTTTCGACGGCCGAGCAGAACGACATCCGCATCAAAGATTTCACCGCCGACCTTCCGGGGCGCTCGCGCATGAAATTCAATGGCATTGTTTTTCCGGGTTCTGGGGCTGCAGAACTGGGAGGATCGCTCGCCTTTGAAAGCAATGATACGCGCAGCTTTTCGCAATGGTTGTGGCCGGAGGGGGCTCAGTCGCTTGCAAAATTGTGGACCGGTGCGCGTGGACGTCTCAAGGCGCAGAGCGATGTGACGTGGAGCGGCAAGCAATTCGGCTTGCAGAATTTGAATTATGAATTTGATGGCGAGCCCGGCAAGGCCGACCTTGCGGTCGTTGTCGGCGTGCTTCCCGCCGTGAAGCTCACGCTTGATGCGGGGGCCATTGATGTCGGCAGTTATCTCAAAGGCGGGCTCCTGTCGCTGGCGCAAGGTGGGCTTGGCGGGTTGCTGGAGAATGCCGACGGCATAGAAAAGCGCTTGCAGCTTTCGGCAAAAAGCCTCTCCCTCAATGGCATTCTGGCCAATGACGTAGTGTTTGATTTTGATTCAAGTGCCAGTGGCTTTGAAATCAAGAAGCTGGATGTGGGGGCGGTGGGTGGTGCGCGGCTCAGCGGCGAAGGCCTGGTGCTCAATGGGCCAGATGGGCCTTCTGGAAACATTAAATTGAAACTGGGGGCTGCGCGACTGTCGGCGGTGTTGCAATTGCTAGGAGTTCTTCCGAAAGGCCCCGAGCCGCGGTGGATGGCAAGCCTTGGTGCGTCGCAATTTGATGCCGGATTTGCGGTGAAGCCCGGTACTGCTGAGCCCCAAGTCTCCTACGAAATTGCCGGCACGACGGGCGATCTTTCGCTGAACGCCACGGGCAATGTGAAAGACTTGGCGAAGTGGCCGCAATCGAACTTTGGTATTTCGGCTAATTTAAGCGCCTCCGATGATGTGGCCTTCGCGAGATTGCTCAGCCCCACACAAAGCCCAAGTGGGAAAGCTGGGCATCTCACATTGACAGCGACTGGAACTGCGGCCGGGGGCTTTGCGACATCGGCGACAGGCGAGATGTTCGGAGCCACTCTAGCCTATGATGGGAAGCTTGATCCGGCGCGCGGTCTGTTGGGCCTTCAGGGCAAGATTTCTGCGGCGGCTGATGATGCCGCGGGCCTCACACAACTACTGGGTCTGCCAGTGTCTCCCGCGCCCAAAACACCGCTGGCTTTTGCGGCGATTGGTGCACCCGACAAGGATGGGATTACTTTCGACAATCTGTCGCTGAAGCTCGGCACTACTGAGATTAAGGGCAAGGCCCAGCTTGACCCATCTGGCGCTGTTTCGGCCAATCTCAGTGGCGGGCATGTGCGCCTTGATGACTTTTTAGGGACTGCTTTTTTGCCATGGCGCGGCGCGGTGACAAGTCTTGACCAAAGTTTCAGTGATGGCCTGATTTTGGGACGTTCGGGCCACTTTGGTTATGTGCCCGACACCCTGTCGCCGGGGATCGGGCCTGATCTTGCAAAGCCCCAGATTGATTTCAGTTTTTCCAATGCCGAACGACAATTCAAACTCGCGGCGGCAGACGGTTCCGCAAGTAAGCTCGAATTCAGCCTGAAGCCGGACGGTGCGAATTTTGCGTTGGATGGAAAGCTTGACGGCGGCTTTGGCCTTGACGAAGTTTTGAGGAAAAGCGATGGCACTCCTCTTGCCAAGGGCGGCGCTGAGATTGCTGCCAGTTTTACCGGATCAGCGCGCAGTCCGTTGGGTTTGCTGGCGGCACTTGAGGGCAAGGGCACGCTCAAATTCGACGGACTCAATCTGCTGCAATTTTCGCCGGATGCCTTTTTTGCCAGCCTCGCTGATGTGAAAGACGCAAGTGGATTGCAGTCCACGTTCAAGTTGGCGAGTTCTGGACCTGGGACTGAATTTGGTCCGGGGCAGATGGATTTTGAAATCAAACAGGGCAGCGCCAATTTCCAGACATTGCCGTTGAGCAAGGGTAGTTTGGCGGTCGGTTTGTCTGTGAGCCACGACCTCGCCAACAATGATTTGAGCGTGGACGTGGCCACCTCCAAAACTGACCAGCCCGATTTGCCAGGCTTCAAGGTGACGTATCGCGGTCCTGCCGGAGCGTTGAGCGAGAAGGATGACTTCACTGAACTCTCAGCAAAGCTTGGCTATGGCTTTATCGCGCGGGACATGGCCGAGCTCGACCGGGTGAAGCAGGAGCAAGAAAAGCTGAACGCGGAACAAGCGGCCCAACAACAGGCCGATGCCGAGAAATTTGCGGCCTATCAGGCGCAGCGGGCCGAGCTTCGCCTGCGCCTGCGCGAACTTAAAGTTCATGCGGCACAACGCGAAATTACGGCAGCGCGTTACAAGGCCAGCGTGGATGCCGCCATCGCTGCGGGGCAGGCGATCACCAAGACCGAGAAGCGAAAATATTTGCAGCTGCTGCCAGCCAACTAAACTTTATTTTGTCTGCAGTTTTTGCAAGATCCAGACGCGAATGGCGCTGGACAGATTGCGCTCGCCGCGCTGCGCGTCAATCTCGCTGACCAAGGCGGCCAGAGATTTTCGTTCCATGCTTGCAAATTTTTTCAACGCCGCCCAGAATTCGGGCTCCAAAGATAGAGATGTGCGATGACCCGCAATGGTGAGCGAACGCTTGAGATCACGAGTCACGCTTGTGACCATCAAGGGATTTGTCGCTCAAGTTTTTCTCGGCGGAGCTTTTTGATTTTTCCGCCTTGCTCCTGCCGAATTTCGCGCGGTTTTCTTCGGCCTGTTTTTCGGCATCAGCCCGCGTTTTATTTTTACGAGCGTTGCGCAGGTTTATAACATCCGCGCTCACTTCGGGCCTAGCATGTTTTCGGGCCGCACAATGGCGTCGAAATCCGCCGCTGATATTCCTTCCTTCAGCGCTTCCTCGCGCAAGGTGGTGCCGTTCTTGTGGGCGGTCTTGGCGATCTTGGCGGCCTTGTCATATCCAAATTTCGGGGCCAGTGCCGTCACCAGCATCAATGAGCGATCAAGGTTCGCCTTGATATTGTCTTCGCGCGCCACAATGCCCACTACGCAATTGTCGGTGAAACTCATCGCGGCATCGGCCATCAATTGTACCGACTGCAGGAAGTTATAGGCCATCACCGGGTTGAACACGTTCAATTCAAAATGGCCTTGGGAGCCGGCAAAGGTCAATGCTGCATTATTGCCGAAGACCTGCACGCACACTTGCGTCAATGCCTCGCACTGCGTGGGGTTGACCTTGCCGGGCATGATCGATGAGCCGGGTTCATTCTCGGGCAGTTGCAATTCGCCCAAGCCGGAGCGCGGGCCAGAGCCCAGAAATCTGATGTCATTGGCGATCTTGAACAGCGAGGCTGCCACAGTGTTGATGGCACCATGGCTCATCACCATCGCGTCGTGGGCGGCCAGCGCTTCAAACTTGTTAGGGGCTGAGGTGAAGGGCAAGCGCGTGATATTGGCAATGGCTTGCGCCACTTTTTCGGCAAAGCCCAAAGGCGCGTTGAGCCCGGTGCCCACAGCCGTGCCACCTTGCGCCAGCTGCATCAGCATCGGCAAGGTCTGCTCAATGCGGGCGATGCCATTATCCACCTGTTGCGTGTAGCCGGAAAATTCCTGGCCCAAAGTCACAGGCGTTGCATCCTGCGTGTGGGTGCGGCCGATCTTGATGATCTTGGCAAATTGATGGGCCTTGTCGTTGAGCGCATTGCGCAAATGCTGCAGGGCCGGGATCAGGCGGTGATGAATTTCTTCGGCACAGGCAATGTGCATGGCCGTGGGGTAGGTGTCGTTGGACGACTGTGACATGTTCACATGGTCGTTGGGATGCACGGGCTTTTTCGATCCCATAACACCACCCAACATTTCGATGGCGCGGTTGGAAATCACCTCATTGGCATTCATGTTAGATTGCGTGCCGGAACCCGTCTGCCACACCGCCAGCGGGAAGTGGCTGTCGAGCTTGCCTTCGGCCACTTCCTGCGCCGCATTGATGATGGCGGCGGCTAAATTCTTGTCGAGCAGCCCCATGCCCATATTGGTTTCTGCGGACGCGCGCTTGATGATGCCAAGGGCACGCACCACCGAGGCCGGTTGCTTTTCCCAACCGATCTTGAAGTTCTGCAAAGAGCGCTGCGCCTGCGCGCCCCAATAGCGCGAGGCCTCGACCTCGATGGGGCCAAAGCTGTCGGTTTCGGTGCGGGTGGTTTTTGCCATGACAGAGGTTCCTGAATTGCTGCGGTGCAATAGCACAGTCGCAAGGCGGAGGCTATTCCCCCTTATGACCCTGCTCGAAGGAGAATTATGCAGCGCGCTTGATGGCCTTCACTACAATCTTCTTTTCACTTTTTCACGCGAACGCAAGGTCGTGGGCGCTCTGCATTCGGCGCAGTGTTTCTGCCTTTAGTCCGACCCGTCCATTAAACAACTTGCTCATGGCCTGGCGGGAAACGCCAAAATGCTCGGCGAGTTCTGCAACCGTCAATCTTTGCGGCCGAGAGGGGGTCGTGTGTCAACGGTCGGCTTACGGATGACACTTTGTCCATTCCACGACTATCTTTGCGGACGGGCAGACAAGTGGATCGGCTCTTCCAGTGAAAAGGATTGAAGAATCTGCAACCGCTGAACCCCGAGATCATTCACCACTTCGGTGAAGGGCTTGGGTTTTCCGTAGTAATATCCTTGCAGCAGGGGGCAGCCTTCGGTGATTAGCGCATCGGCCTGGGCTTTGGTTTCAACACCTTCGGCGACGATTTTGATGCCGAGGTCATTGCCGATGCCAATGATGGCGCGCACGATAGCGAGGTTTGCGGGCGAGTCTGACATGCCACTGACGAAGCTGCGGTCAATCTTGACCTTGTCAAACTTGAAGCGCTGCAAATAGCTCAAAGAGGAATAGCCCGTGCCAAAATCGTCAAGCGCCAATGAAACGCCCATTTCTCGCAATTCTTCAAAAATCGTATCTGCGATGGCCTCGTTGGACATGATCACTGTTTCGGTAATTTCGAGAATGAGGCGTTTGGGATCCAATTGAGAGTCGGCGAGACTCGTGCGTAACGCTTCGAGAATTGATGCCGAGCGAAACTGGTTTGCAGAAACATTGACCGCAACTTTGATATTGGTGGGAAGTGCTGATGCCTGATGACAGACGCATTTGATGGCCCAATTGCCCAAGTCCGTCATCAGCCCTGCATCTTCTGCGATCTGGATGAACTCAGACGGTGGCAGAAGCCCTCGAATGGGATGATGCCAGCGCATCAGCGCTTCATAGCCCTGGACTGAACCCGTAGCTGCATCGACGACGGGCTGATAGTAAAGTTCCAGCTCATTGTCGCAGACGGCTGACTTCAACTCATCTTCGACGTTCAGGCGGCGCTGTAAGCCTGAGCGCAGTTCGGCATCAAATATACAGAACGTGTTGCCGCCGGATTTCTTGGCCTTGTAAAGTGCGAGATCGGCATTGCCCAGAAGAGTGGCACTGTCCTGACCATGTGCGGGAAAACTCGCCAGTCCCACGCTGGCGCCCACCAGCAAGTTATGCCCCTTCAACGACAAAGGCTTACGCAAGAGGGACACGATTTTTGCTGCCAGCGCTGTCACTTTTCCGTCGCCGTCATCGCCGTGATGCAGAATGGCGAACTCATCGCCGCCCAGACGCGCAACGAGATCATGGTCTCCGACCAAGGTCAGCAATTCACTGGCTATGGTCTTCAAAACAAAATCACCTGCCGCATGGCCGTAGAGGTCATTGATGGGTTTGAAGCGGTCAAGGTCCAAGGAATAGACCGTGAAAGCTTCACGACCATCGCTAATCTTGGACTCCAGCGCATTGAGGAACCTGTGACGGCTGGCAAGCCCGGTCAGGGAATCGAGATTGGCCTGCTGCTCAATAATGGCCATGGTGGCAATACGTTCGGACGCGTCTTGGATCGTGCCTTCAATATAGACCGGCACACCGGCATGGTCGCGCACATACCAGGCATTCTCGGTGATCCAGACTTTTTCGCGCGTGCGGTGGCGATAGACTTCGGACACAAAGTCTTTCACGCATCCTTCGGTCTTCATCATCTGGTGAAATTGCGTCGGGCGATTGGGGTCGACATACCAGTTGGTTTGGGCGTGGCTGACAGACTCACGATATTCGGCTTCAGAATCGTAGCCATTGAATTTGACCAGAGCGGGATTGCAGCGGACCGGTGTGCCGTCAACCCGGTCGCGATAGATGCCGCAGGTCGAATTTTCAAAAAGGCTGCGATATTCCTCTTCCATCATGAAACTGGCGTTGCGCCTCAGGCTGTCATACTCGGCTTTCTTGACAGTCAATATCATACCCGACGTGGTGCGTGTGGCATGGATGTCGGCGTGCCTACCGGGCGCCACTTCAATTTCGGCCACGAACCTGTCGCGCCGATCGGTGATTTTCAATGATGCAAGTTTTGGCAGTGCATCTGCGATGTTGAAGGATTTTCCATTGGGTTTAGGTGTCAGGCCTAAGACTTCAAATGCAGCCCTGTTGCAGTGGTGAACTTTTCCGTCGGCGTTGACCAGCATGATGCCACATTGAATGGCATCCAGAAATTCTTCGACGTGATTGCGGGCGAGCTGTTTATCCAGTTCGTCATAGGTTCTGGAGACAAGTTCGAGGAGGGCTTCGCCTGAAGGTTCACCGTATTGATTTTTGGCTTTCAGCAGCTGCTGTTGCAGTCTGCCATGCAGGGCCTTGGATGACCGACCGTTTTTCCGCGTAACCGCCGTCATTTAAATGACCCAAAACAAGTGTTAAGTACAACCCTGTTCCCGCCCCAGGATACAATTTCGTAATCTCAAGATGCTTGGAACCGCTTTAGAACATATTAAGAGCCATTTTATCTCGGTTTTTCAATGTCTTGATTGTTTCCCTGAATGTGCTTCTCCACGTCGCTTTGCAGAAGATGGCAAGCTTTTGCTGGAGGGGCAGGGGCGCTGGGTTATATCAAGCGTTCCTGGCCTTTGATGATATCAACGATTTCAAACAGCGGGATGGGCGGTTGATGTCCCATCTCCGGTTTATATAGCTGATATAGGAATAAATGTCAAGAGCGGATTATGAGTAACGCCAGAATGAAAAGGCCGTGAGCAGGATCGACCAGCCCAAGATCCCGATCCGCACTTTGTGGGCGGGAACTTTGCGGGCGATCTTGGACATGCCATAGCCGCCCACCACGGCACCGGCCATCATCACCAGCGAGGGCAGCCAGTGGATCAGGCCGGACCGTGCGAAGATGGCAATGCTCACCACTGTCATGGCGCCAATCATCACGTTGCGGAGCGCGTTGGCATGATGGACGCTCATGTGACTGAAGATCGAATGGATGGCGAGTATGATGATGCCCATGCCCAAACCGAAATAGCCGCCATAAACAAAAACCAGGAATTCGAGCACAAGCGAAAGCCAGAGATAGCGCGAGGCATCGAACTCTGCATGGGTTTCCAGCCAGTGCTTGATGGTGGGCCCCAAGGCAAAAGACAGGGTTGCAAAGAGCAGCAGCCACGGGATGACGCGGCGAAAGTTGGCTTCGCCCGCCCAGATGAAAAGCAGTGAGCCTGCCGCACCACCGACCACGGCAATCACCAAGCGCAGGATCAGGTTCTCGCTGACTTCTTTCAACTCCTTGGCATAGACCGCTGTGCCCACAATGTTGGCCGGGAGCAGGGCCACGAAGTTTGCTGCATTGGCCTCCATCTCGGAAAGGCCCGCTGCGATGAGGAGGGGGAAGGTCATGAAGCCCGCACCGCCCGCCATGACGTTGATCACGCCACCCAGCACACCACCGGTAAAGAGGAGGAGAAGCGATGTGAGGGACATGTTGCGGATAGAACTTTCAGACTGGCGATTGCTGGCGCATAACATGAATCCCGACTGAAGAAACATGAAAGCAATGACATCTTGAAAAACATTCCACGCGGCGTCTGGATGCTGGGTCTCGTCAGCCTGTTCATGGATATGAGTTCCGAAATGGCTCATGCTTTATTGCCGCTGTTTGTGGTGGGAACCTTGGGGGCGAGTGTGGCCATGCTCGGGCTTCTCGATGCCGTGGCCAATGGCACCACGCATTTTGTGAAACTTTACTCGGGCCTGATCAGCGACCGGTTTCGCAGCCGCAAAAACCTGGCGCTGCTGGGCTATGGTTTGGCAGCCCTGTCAAAGCCGTTGTTTCCCTTGGCATATGTGACATCGATGGTTTTTGTGGCGCGGATTTCCGATCGCATCGGCAAAGGCATCAGGGGCGCACCGCGCGATGCCATGGTGGCCGATATCACGCCGCCCGAATTGCGCGGCGCGGCCTATGGCTTGCGGCAATCAATGGATTCATTTGGCGGCTTTGCCGGGCCTTTGCTGGCGGTGGTTTTGGCCGGGCTTTATTCGTTCGGTGTGCGCGATCTTTTATGGGTGGCCTGTTTGCCCGCACTCGCTTGCGTCGCCATTCTGGCCTTTGGCGTGTCCGAGCCTGAAGCAAAGACTGAGTTGAAAAAGGAACGCCCTCAGATCAATCTCGCCACCGCGAAGGCCTTGGGCTCATCGTTCTGGCTCGTAATGGTGATTACCGCCGGTATCCTGATTGCGCGCATCTCCGATGCCTTTCTGGTTCTGCGCGCCTCACAACTGGGATTGACGCTGGTGTTCATTCCGCTGGTGCTGGTGGTTTACAACGGCGTGGATACGCTTTCGTCTTATCCTTCGGGTCGGTTGTCGGACACGCTCGGGCGCAAGGGCTTGCTTGCTGCAAGCCTTGTGGCCTTGGCCATCAGCCTTGGCCTCTTAGCGTTGGTGCCAAGCCTCGCTGGACTTTGGGTCGCACTGGTTTTCTATGGCTTGCACACGGCGATGTCGCAAAGCGTGCTTTCGAGTTTCGTGGCCGATGCTGCGCCAGCGCATTTGCGCGGCACGGCCTTTGGCATGTTCGGGTTGGTCAGCGGCATCGCGACCTTTGCCGCAAGCCTTGCTATTGGCTTGGCCTGGGACAGCTTCGGCGCGCAGACGATCTTTGCTGTTGGTGCCATCGTTGCTGTGTTGGCGCTCGCAGGACTTGGCCTCATCCAGCGCCGTTCAACAACTGCTACTTAACCTCGTCCCACCAGATCGGATTGCTCCACGCGCGTTTTCCAGCATGGTCGATGGCAATGACGCGGAACCACGGGCTTTGCTTGGTCAGCAACCAGCCGGATTCGAGCTTCTTCAAATCAAACTCAGCCGAGGTAATGGCCTTGCCGTTTTTCACACAGGTTCTGGAATTACCGCAGACGACCGTGATGGTGTCGACGGGTGAGCAGGACACGCTCAGGGACTTGCCGTGAAGTTCGATGCTGTTGAATTGCGGGCCTTGGCTTGCATAGTAGTTGCCATCCTTGAGAGATTGTAAAATCTCATTTGGATCGAGGCTTTGGGCTTTGACATTCACCCAGCCTCCGAAGTGATCCGGCGTCTTGAAATGGGCATCGTCGGTGGCGAAAGCTGAGAGGCGCTTGCCCTCGTTCAATAACTGGTCATGGAGAAACCAGCCTTCGCCGCGATCGTTTTCAATGGCGCAGCCATGATTGTAGATTTCAACGGCGTGGGCGGCGTCGATATCCAAGCCATCAGCCAATGTGAGTTGTGACCATGCAGGATGGGCGATACCAACAAAAGCCCCTGCTTCGCGCGCACGTCTTGCCAATTGAGCGCCGGTCTCAGTGGGGCCGGGCGGTTTGAAATCCAAGGGCAGGCCAGCGGCCACAATGTGCCAAAGCTCACCGGCACTGGTTTCCGGCGCATGAAGCTCAACGCCAATCAACGTGGTGAAGTTGTTGGAGCGGAAGCTGCGCGTGTCGTTGATGGGGAAATTGAAGTGGCTGACGAAATGCTCTGACAGCATGAGGAAATCATAGCCCGCATTCTGATAGGCCTCGATCACGCTGGCCGTGGGAAGAGCGCCGTCGGACTGGTTCGAATGGGTGTGAATGTTGCCGCGCCAAAAGCGGCCAGGAGACGAGAAAGGCTTCAATTGCATTTAAACACTCATTTGCATGCCCAGCTCAACCACGCGGTCTGCCGGGATTCTAAAAAATTCGATGGCACGGGCCGAATGGTTCGCCATCAGGGTGAACACGCGCTGTTGCCAGAACGGCATGGACGAGTGTGCCGAAGCTTTTATCACGCGCCGACCCAAAAAGTATGAGGCCTGATTTGGATCAATCTCGAGTCCATGGGCGGCACAGGCGCGAAGGGCGGCGGGAACATCGGGCTGTTCCATATAGCCAAACTTGGCTTCAACTTTCCAAGCCCCCAGAGGTCCGCGTGTGACGGTCACGCGATCTTCCTCCCAGCGTGGCTGCTCGGCGATTTCGACACAGATGAAAACGAGCCTGTCATGGAGGACGCGGTTGTGTTTCAAATTGTGCATCAAGGCGGATGGTGCAAATTTGGGATCGGTCTGCATGAACACAGCGGCACCAGCGACGCGTGTTGGTGGTCGGCGCTCGAGGCTTTCGAGGAGGCTCTGCAGCTCAATGGACTCTTTGTTGAATTTGGCAATGAGCGCACGGCGACCCTTGAGCCAAGTCGTCATCACCAGAATGATCACCGAACCGATGATCAAGGGTAGATAGCCGCCGCTTTCCAGCTTCAAAGCATTGGCGGCAAAGAACACCATTTCAATCACAAGAATGAAGAGCAAGACTGGAACGGTGATGAAGCGGGATGCGCCTTTCAAATTCCAGAAATAGACCACGGACAAAACGGCGTTGACCATCATGGCGGCGTTGACGGCGATGCCATAGGCCGAGGCCAGGTTGTTGGATGAACGGAAGATCAGCACCAGCATGATGACGCCATACATCAGCGTCCAATTTACAAGCCCCACATAGATCTGGCCCTGTTCGCTTTCGGAGGTGTGTGTGATGCCCATGCGCGGGAACAGCCCCAGTGCCATGGCCTGCTGGGCAATCGAAAATGCCCCAGTGATGACGGCTTGGCTGGCAATGACTGTCACAACGGTTGTGAGAAACACGAAGGGAACGAGGCTCCACCCCGGGAACATCAGAAAGAATGGATTTTGTACGGCATCGGGATTGGCGATCACGAATGCGCCCTGACCCAGATAGTTCAAAATGAGAGCCGGGAACACCACGACGAGCCAGGCCATGCGGATCGGGTTTTGCCGAAATGACCCATGTCGGCATAAAGCGCCTCGCCACCGGTCACAGCCAGAAACACACCGCCGAAGACGAGGAGCGCCAAGCCCGGGCGGCTGATCAGCATCTCAACGCCGTAAGCCGGGTTGAAGGCCTGAAAAATTCCAAAGTCATCGCTGATGTGCACAAAGCCCATTGTGCCCAAAACGATGAACCAGAGCAGGGTGATGGGAGCGAAGAGCTTGGCCACTCCGGCTGTCCCTTTGTATTGAAACAGGAAGAGCACAAACAGAATGCCCAGTGTCAACGGCACGACGAAGGGGGTGAATTTGTCGCTGATGATTGACAGGCCTTCGACTGCCGAGAGCACCGACATCGCTGGCGTGATCATCGCGTCGCCAAAGAAGAACCCGGCACCGATGATGCCAAGGCCAAGAACGATGCCGCCTCTTTTGTTGAGCAGCTTTTCCACCAGAACAACTTCCGACAGAATGCCACCTTCGCCATGATCATCAGCGCGCATGACGATCAAAACATATTTCACGGTGACGATGAGAAACAGCGCCCAGATGAGGAGCGAATTGACTCCCAGCACCGAGAGCCGCAAGTCGGCCCCTGACGTGGTGACTGGCATCAAGGCTTCACGCATCGTGTAGATCGGGCTCGTACCAATGTCGCCGAAGACGACGCCCAGCGAAGCAAAAGCCAGCCCGACTTGCTTTCGGCTTAAGAGTGGGCCCGAGGAATTGGAGGTAGACATGGTGATATTCTTCCTGTGCGGGCTAGACGCTCATTTGCATGCCGAGCTCAACCACACGATCGGCGGGAATTCGGAAAAATTCAATGGCACGGGCAGACTGATTGGCCAGCATGATGAAGATTCTCTGCTGCCAGAACGGCATTGAGGAGTGAGCTGACATTCTGATGACGCGGCGGCCGAGGAAATAGGAAGCCTGTCTGGGATCGATCTCGAGGCCATGGGCGGCACAGGCGCGCAGGACGGCCGGAACATCCGGTTGCTCCATATAGCCAAATTTGGCCGCCACCATATAGGCACCGAGCGGGCCTTGCGTGACCTTGACGCGGTCTTCTTCCCAGCGCGGTTGCTGGACGGTTTTGATCGAAACAAAAACCAATTTGTCGTGGAGCACACGGTTGTGCTTCAGATTGTGCATGAGGGCTGAGGGCGCGAATTTCATGTCGGTCTGCATGAAGACGGCTGCACCGGCAACGCGGGCCGGAGGCCTGCGCTCAAGGCTTTCAAGCAAGCCTTGAAGTTCGATTGAATCCTTCTTCAGCTTGTTGTTGAGCAGGTGAATGCCTTTCATCCACGTGATCATCAGCAGGATGATGATGGCGCCGATCAGCATGGGCATGTAGCCGCCATGGACGAGTTTCAAGGCATTGGCTGAATAAAACACGGCTTCGACTGCAAACACAAAAGCTAGAATTGGAATGACCACAATGCGCGGCAGGTTGCGCGATTGCCAGAAGAAAACAATGGCCAGAATGGTGTCAACCAGCATGGAGGTGTTGACCGCGATGCCGTAGGCTGATGCGAGGTTCGAGGACGATTTGAACACCAGAACCAGAAATATGACCCCGAACATAATGAGCCAATTAATCTGGCCGATATAGATCTGGCCACTTTCGGTTTCGGATGTGTGGGTGATCGACATGCGCGGGAAGAGACCCAGTGCGATGGCCTGTTGGGCAATAGAGAACGCCCCGGTGATCACGGCCTGACTAGCGATGACTGTGACCATGGTCGCCAGCAGTACGAGAGGCACGAGACCCCAGGATGGCAACATCAAGAAGAAGGGATTCTCGACTGATTCAGGATGGGCAATAACGAATGCGCCTTGACCCAGATAGTTCAAGACCAATGCAGGAATGACAACGAACGACCATGCCATGCGGATCGGGTTTTTGCCGAAATGTCCCATATCCGCATAGAGGGCTTCACCACCTGTCACCGCGAGAAAGACACCGCCGAAGACTACCAGAGCCAGTTTCGGGCGCTCGGCCAGCATGTCGACGCCATAGAGCGGGTTCAACGCTCTGAAAATATCGAGGTCATCTGCAATGTGATAGAACCCGATCGCGCCCAGGACGATAAACCATACAAAGGTAATGGGGGCGAAGAGCGAGGCCACGCCGCTGGTGCCTTTGTATTGGAAAATGAACAGGGTGAGCAGCACGGCGAGCGTGATGGGAACGACAAAAGGTTCAAAACCTGGATGGATGACTTTCAGGCCCTCAACTGCCGAGAGTACCGACATGGCGGGAGTGATCATGGCATCGCCAAAGAAGAATGCAGCACCCACAATGCCTAAGCCCAAAACGATAGGGCTCTTCTTTTTCAAGATGATGTTGACCAGCACAACGAGAGAGAGAATGCCGCCTTCGCCGCGGTTGTCGGCGCGCATCAGGAGTACCAGATATTTGAGCGAGACGATGATGAAGAGCGCCCAGAGCAGCAGCGATACAACACCGAGAACGGCCAGACGCAGATCGCCACCTGCCTCCACCACGGGATGCAGGGCTTCACGCATGGCATAGAGCGGGCTAGTGCCGATGTCGCCAAACACCACGCCAATTGACGCAAAAGCCAGTCTGAGGTTGGCCTTGTCGAACACAGGCCTCGACGCGTTAGCGTTGCTCATTCATGCCCCCTCGATGGGCTGTTTTATTGCAAGCGATTGATCCCGTCAGGGGGCCGCAACAACGGCGCGGCATTCAGCAGGTAGCCCCGCAAGAGTCAAGGGGGGCTTGGGTTTTGGCTTGGGTGGTGGTGGCGCACCGGGCTTGGGTTTTGGCGGGTTCCATAATGCATCACTCTGCCAATAGGCCAGCTCCTTGCCGCAACCTGTTCCGTCGTCGGGGTGGGGCACCCACTGGTTTTTGCACGACTTGGCACCGGGCGGGCAATTCATGCGGACATGGAAATGGAACGTATGGCCGAAATAGGGGCGAACTTTTGCCAGCCATGAGCGGTCGCCCTTGGCCCATTTGCACAGTTCAGCCTTGATCGGCGGATTGACAAATATGCGAGCAACCTCCGGCTGGCTTGCCACGGTGTGGAGGAGCTCGGCACGGTTTTCGCTCCAATTGTCGGTGTTCAGTTCCTTGTAGCTTTTCACCATTTCAAGCGGGACTTTAGTTTCACGCTCAGCAGGCGTCATCACGTGGTCGGGCATGGGAGTGAACCACACATCAGCGTCAAGACCGATCTGGTGGCTGGCGTGGCCGCTCAGCATCGGCCCACCGCGCGGCTGGGCCATGTCGCCGATCAGCAACCCGTTCCATCCATCTTTTTCCTTGGCCTCTGTGGCAATTCGCTCCAGCAGGGCGATCATGGCGGGATGGCCCCAGTTGCGGTTGCGTGACAGGCGCATGACCTGCCAAGCGGGCCCTGTGATAGGCAATTGCTGGGCACCGGCAAGGCAACCCAGCGCATAGGTGCCAATCGGCATCGGCGTTAGATTGGCTGGGAGTTTTTCGCCGCCAAACAGGCGCTTGGCCGTGATCTTGAAAATATTGGTTGAAGCATCGACGGGGGCCGGGGCAAGCGAGCCCAGTGGCGAGTCCTCGTGGGCGGGATCAGTTGCGCTGGCCAAGGTGGGAGCGCACAGGCTGAGCGCCAAGAGGGCTGCCCAAAGAAAACTATTTTTTGCGGAAGGCATCGAGGGATACAACTTTCGGAGCTTCACCATCTGGTTCTGGTGTGGGTTCGGGGGCTGGTTCTTCGCTGGAGGCTTTCGGTAATTTTGATACCGACGCTGGCTTGGCTTCTTCAACGGCGGCTGTTTCAAGCGGAGCCAATTCAAACTGCAAACCAAACTGGACTGCGGGATCAAGAAAGCCTTTGACGGCGGCAAATGGGATCACCAGTTTTTCGGGGATATTATCGAAAGACAATTCGACCTGAAAGCGCTCATCAGTGACGATCAGATTGTAAAACTGGTGCTGCAGTACGACCGTCATTTCTCGTGGATAACGCTCGAGCAGGCGGTCACCAATGGAGACGCCGGGGTAGCGCGTATCGAACTGAATATAGAAGTGGTGATCGCCCGGCAGGCCCGAGCGCTCGACCTTGCGCAGAGCTTCACGAACCACGCCTTTCAGCGCGTTCTGGGCCAGCTGGTCATATCGCATCAGGTCTTCAGGCATCGTGTCTCCGGTATAGGCCGCTATGATTCGAGACCATATAGCATGGCTGCGCGCGGGTGAAGAAAATCCATCTCTTAAGGGAAAGTGCTGGCTTCTGTTGCCAGGTGCCAGCGAACCCCGCCTTACGTCGCTAAACGCAAGGACTTGATTTTCGGTATTTCGCGCTGCTTACGCAGCGAGAGCAACCGGAGCATAGTTGTCATTTGCAACTATAAAGTAGCCCGATACGTCGGAACCATCACGGGCAAAAAACCAACCTTTACACCCTTGTCGATCCTGTTTCGCCCCCATCAAAGACGATTCAAATGGAACCGACTTTGCCCTGACGCGGATTTAAGAAAA
This sequence comes from Hyphomicrobiales bacterium, assembly GCA_038231475.1. Taxonomy (GTDB): domain Bacteria; phylum Pseudomonadota; class Alphaproteobacteria; order Rhizobiales; family Aestuariivirgaceae; genus Aestuariivirga. The sequence goes on from JBBRLH010000013.1 coordinate 22,639, forward strand.
TCCGCTTTCGGGCGCCGCCGATTTTCAAGAAAATCGGCTTTGGTGGAGGCGCCGGGTACTGCCCCCGGGTCCAATAGGCTTATTGCGCTGGCCGTTTATCACCATAGTCACGGCACCTTGCGGCACCGGACAATCGATATATAGGCGCTGGAGCTAGGCAAATAAAGACCCAATACGGGCCGATGTTTTTTGCGTGTTTTTTTCACCTTGGGCAAAGAGGTCTTTGCAGGGGCAACTCTCGATGCTAGTGTCACACATGCAGCCGGATTGAGGTTGTGAAACATCCCATAGGGGGGACGCATGTCGGACTATTCTGCAGACGTAAAAAAATACACTTCCAAGGTGAATGAGGCTGCTGTTGACGCCATTGTTAAATATTGTGGCATTGCGCTGAAGGGCGCTGACTCGCGCTTTGTTTCGATGACCGACCCCGCGGAAGTCAAGCGCGTGGTTGATGGTTTCTGTTTCAAGAAACTTGGTCTCGATGCCAAAAAAGCCGAAGCTGCCGTGCTCGCTGCGGGCGAAAAGATGAAGGCCGACAAAACCAAGCATCGCGTCACGGTTTATTATCTGGTGGCTGAATCCACAGGCACCATGGCCAAGCTCACGGGCTGAGCCTGTCAGCACTTTTATGCAAGCGGCAGCCCCATAAAGGCGTGCCGCTTTTATTTTGTGGAATCAACTGGGCGGGCTAAGCTTTATCCATGAAGCAATATCTTGATTTGATGGCCATGGTGCTCGAGACGGGTGCGCGAAAAACTGACCGGACGGGGACCGGAACGGTTTCAGTTTTCGGCCACCAAATGCGGTTTGATCTGCAGGCTGGCTTTCCCTTGCTGACCACCAAGAAGCTGCATCTGCGCTCGATCATTTATGAATTGCTGTGGTTCATTCGCGGCGAGACCAACATCAAATATCTCCACGATCACAAGGTTTCGATCTGGGATGAGTGGGCAGATGCCAATGGCGATCTGGGGCCGGTTTATGGCGCACAGTGGCGGTCATGGCCGATGCGCGATGGCTCAACTTTGGATCAGCTGGGGCAGGTTGTCTCGCGGATCAAATCATCGCCGGACTCGCGCCGCCTGATGGTGACGGCGTGGAACCCGGCTGACGTCGACAAGATGGCGCTACCTCCTTGTCATTGCCTGTTTCAGTTTTATGTCGTTGACGGAAAACTGTCATGCCAGCTTTATCAGCGCTCGGCAGATATTTTCCTCGGCGTGCCGTTCAATATCGCATCTTACGCGCTGCTCACCCATATGGTGGCGCATGTGACGGGGTTGCAGGTTGGTGACTTTGTCCACACGCTGGGCGATGCCCATCTTTATCTCAATCATTTTGAACAGGCGAAATTGCAATTGGCGCGCAAGCCCCATCCGCTGCCGCAGCTCAAGTTCAAGCGCCAAGTGAAGACGCTTGAGGATTTTGTGTTCGAGGATTTTGAAATTCTGAATTACGCGCCCGAGCCTGGCATTTCCGCTCCCGTGGCGGTTTGAGCATGGCGATGTTCGGACAAGACTGGCGCTTGGCGCGGGCGGGCTGGCTTTATCCCACGGAACGGCTGCAAAATTTTTGGCGGGCCATCGGCATTACGGTGGTGCTGCTGTTGGTGAATGTAGTTTTGCAAAGCCTGCTCGGACTTTTGCTTGTGGTGTTTGCCTTTCACGGGAGCCTGATGGGTGCCGTGTCGCATCAAGGCGATGACTACGACAAGGTTTTACAAGCGGGTATTCTTGTTATTTTCCCTGCTGGCCTTGCGACGTTGTTTCTGGGCATGTGGCTTGGCAAATTTGGGCTTCCCAAACGCCAAGGCGTGCTTTTGCTAAAATGGCCTCGTCTGGGATGGCTGGGTTGGATCATCACGGTCGGTGGCTTTGCGATCTTGATGTTTATCATTCTTTTTGTGATCGGCACTGTGCTCCACGCCGACCCTGACACGAAAGGGCTCGTCGAAAAAACGCTGATGGACATGGCCGAAAAACACTCGTGGCTTTTTGCATTTGCAATTCCGGCCATCGTTGTGGGTGCGCCACTGGCGGAGGAAATTACCTTTCGCGGGCCTCTGTTTTCGGCGCTCGTGAAAAGTCCGGTTGGCAGAACCGGTGCTGTGGTGATTAGTGCGGCCTTGTGGGCCGGGGCTCACGCTGCGTCGGCACCGCTTTTGTTTGTGGGGCTATTGTTTGTCATGGGCCTTGGCCTTGGGTTGCTGCTCCTCCGCTTTGGTTCGCTCTGGGTGACGATTGCTTGCCATTCAGCGTGGAATCTCATGACGGCTTTTGCGCTGCTTGCGGCCGGACTGGCGCGATGATTAAAATTCGCAATGCCAGGCCGGGGGACGGCGTATTCCTGCTCAAAACCTCAACTGAACTTGCCAGTACACATCAATGGCCCGACGGGATTCTTGCTCAGGCAAATGATTATGAGATTGCCCTGTTTGGTGCTTCACCCATTGTCGGGGCGTTGATTGCCGAGGTGGATGGCTCGCCTGCGGGATCGGCCTTTTGGCACCGGAGTTTTTCAACCAATCTTGGCCGCGAAATCATGTATCTCGAAGACCTGGTGGTGATGCCGGATTTCCGGCGTCTGGGTGTGGCGCGCGCACTTCTGAAAGAGGTGGCAGCGGTTGCTGTGGCGCGCGGCTATCCGAAAATTTTCTGGTTGGCGATGGAATGGAATTCGAGCGCCACCGATCTTTACAAAAGCATTGGCGCTGAAGTTGAACCCGGAAATTGTTACTGCTCGGTGACGGGCCAGACGCTGCTGGATTTGGCGCAATGACGGTGATCTCGCTCGTCTATGCGAGTTCTCGCAACGGCATCATTGGCCGCGATGGTGGTCTGCCGTGGAAGGTTTCTGGCGATCTTAAAAACTTCAAAGCTGTGACCATGGGAAAGCCTGTGATCATGGGCCGCAAGACCTGGGATAGCTTGCCACGCAAGCCCTTGCCGGGGCGCCTTAACATTGTGGTATCGCGTAACAAGGACCTTGAAGCGGAAGGTGCGGTTGTCGTCTCAACCACGGGTGCGGCCCTTGATCTGGCAAAGGCGCTAAAGCCTGAAGAGGTTTGCGTCATCGGCGGGGTCGAAATTTTCCGGCAGATGCTGCCGCTGGCGACCCGCGTTTACCTCACTGTGATTGAAACTGAAGTGGAAGGAGATGTGAGATTTCCAGCATTGTCCCCGCACGAGTGGCGCGAAGTTCGTTCTGAACACCATAGCCAGACCGCCGGCGACACCGCCAGCTTCACATTTTCCGTTCTGGAGCGGAAAAGCTGACAGGTAGACATTTCACCACACGCTACCTATATGCCATTGCACATAATTCCTCAAGGATGAGACATGCCCTGGAACAAAGACGACGACGACAAAAAGCCCCCTGGTCCGGGTGCGCCGCAAAGTGGCGGTCCCGGTGGACCGTGGGGTCAGGGACCCAAGGTTCCGCCGCCGCGCAACCCCTGGGGTAATAATGGTGGAAATCGTGGACCGGGAGGCGGTGGCCAGCCGCCAGAGCTTGAAAAGCTGCTCAAGGGCTTTAACGACATGTTTGGCGGGATGGCCCCGCGGACGGGCGGATTTGGCATTTGGGCCATTCCACTGGTTCTGCTGGTGGCCTTCTGGGCCTATAACGCCATCTATCAGGTTCAGCCAGATGAACGCGGCATGGTTTTGCGGCTCGGTTCATATACGCGCAATGTGGGGCCAGGGCTTCACTTTGTGGCCTGGCCCATAGAGAAGGTCGAAATTCTCCGGGTTGCTGCCGAAAACCAGATTTCCATTGGTGATTCAGGCGACGAAGGCCTGATGCTGACCGGTGATGAAAACATGGTCGACATTCGCTTCAAGGTTCTGTGGAAAATTGCCGATGCCGAAAAGTTCTTATTCAACATCGCCGACCAACAAGCTTTAGTCCGCGCCGTTTCGGAAAGTGCCATGCGCGAAATCGTTGGCCGCACACCTGCCACTGAAGCGCTGACGACGGGCCGCCTTGCCATTCAGGATCAGGTTTCGGAGATCGTGCAGCGGACGCTCGACCAATATCATGCCGGTATCATTGTCTCTGGGCTGGCGCTGGAAGGTGTGGACCCGCCGGGTCCTGTTCTTGATGCATTTGAAGAAGTACAGCGCGCTAAGCAGAACCAGCAGAACCTGATCAATCAGGCCGAGCAATACACCAACAAGACTTTGCGTAACGCCGAAGGCCAATCAGCCAAGGTGGTTGAAGACGCCAAGGGCTATAAGGCTCAAGCCGTGGCGTCCGCCAAGGGCGAAGCGCAACGCTTTGAGCAGATCTATACCGAATATGCCAAGGCCAAGGATGTGACCCGCGAGCGGCTTTATCTTGAAACCATGGAAAAAGTTTTGGGTGCCTCTAACCGTGTGATCATCGACCAAGGCAAGGGTGCGCCAGGCGTTGTGCCTTATCTGCCCTTGCCAGCCATCGCTGCGCCAACAACGCCGGGGACAGGACAATGAACAAGAGTCTGAAATTTGGATTGGGCGCTGTTGCCATTGCCGCACTGATCGTGGGCTCACAGGCCATCTTCACAGTTGATCAAAGAGAGACAGCATTGGTTGTCCATTTCGGTGAGGTATCGCGGTTAATTGATCAGCCAGGTCTCCACTTAAAATGGCCAGTTGCTGATGAGATCGTCCCCATCGAGAAGCGCATTTTCATGTGGAGCTCGGATAATATGGCGGTGCAGGTTTCTGACAAGCAGCGTTATCTTGTCGACATGGTGACCTTGGTGAAGATTGCCGATCCCCAGAAGTTCCGCGAAACCGTGGGCGCTGACCAAGATGTTGCCAAGCAGCGCATCGACACCCGTTTGAATGCGGCGCTTCGCCAGACCTACGGCAAGCGCACATTTGAGGCGGCCCTGTCTAAAGACCGCGAAGTGATGATGGCGGAAATCCGCGATCAGGTTCGTGGCGAAGCGCAAGCCTTGGGAATCGAGATCGTCGATGTCCGTATCCGCCGCACCGACCTCATGAAAGAGGTTCTTGATGCCACTTACGAACGGATGAAATCTGAACGTCTGGCTGAAGCCCAGGATTTGCGCGGCAAGGGCCAGGCCCTCAATACGCAAATGACTGCCGAAGCCGACCGCAAGGCGCTGGAAACGATTTCGGAAGGCAACCGTCAGGCTGAAATCATCCGCGGCGAGGGCGATGCTGAACGTGCGTCGATTTTTGCTGCTGCCTATGAGAAGGACCCGGAGTTTTACAGCTTCTACCGCTCGATGCAGGCCTATCAAAAAGGCTTGGGACAAGGCGGGACAGCGCTGGTCTTGAGCCCGAATTCAGAATTCTTCCGCTACTTCGGTGCGCAGAAGGATTTGAGCCAAGTTCCAGCAGAAAAACCGTGATTCACGCCGCCGTGCAAGCCGTCGGTCTCGTATTCGTGATCGAGGGCCTGCTTTACGCGGCCGTGCCAAGCCATGTAAAAGCCATGTTGGCGCGCTTGGAAGGCATGACTAATGAACAACTGCGATTTGCCGGTGCATTGGCATTGGCTTTCGGGGTTGGCTTGGTGTGGCTAGCCAAAAGACATTTGAGCTAAACAGATTTTGACGGAGACGTTCATGAAACTTCCTATTTTGGCCCGGAACTTGGCTGGTGCTGCGGCTATTTCTGCTTTGGCGCTGACAGCTCCTGTGATGCAGGGGGTGATGACCAGTCCGGCCACTGCCGAAGTTGCAATCATGCCAAGCGTGGCAGACCTGGCGGAAAAGCTTCTGCCTTCGGTCGTTGAGATTTCAGTCGAGTCAAAAGCCAATGGCGCTGATTCTGTAGCGCAAGACACGTCGCCCAATGACTCACCCTTCAAGGATTTCTTTGACGAGTTTCTGAAGCGCCGCAACCAGCAGGGTCAGAAAGATCAGAAAGACCAGCCCAAGGACAATAATGGTGACCAGGGCAACAACACTCCTGACGACAACAATCAGGACAATAATGGCGATGGCAATCCTGATGGCGGCAAGACCGTAAACTCGTTGGGGTCGGGTTTTGTAATTGATTCCTCGGGCCTCATCGTCACCAACAACCATGTTGTCGACGGCGAAGTGAAGATGCAGGTGCACTTGCAGGATGGCACCATCCTCAAGGCTGAGCTTGTGGGGCATGATCCCAAGACCGACATTGCCGTCATTCGCGTGAAGTCAGACAAGCCGCTTCCAGCGGTCTCCTTTGCCGACAGCGACAAAGTGCGCGTTGGCGAATGGGCTTTGGCTATTGGCAACCCGTTTGGGCTCGGTGGTTCGGTGTCACTTGGCATTATTTCCGCGCGTAACCGTGATATCAATGCCGGACCCTATGATGATTATTTCCAGACTGATGCTGCCATCAACAAAGGCAACTCCGGTGGCCCACTGTTCAACATGAATGGCGAAGTTGTTGGTGTGAACACTGCAATCTTCTCGCCCACGGGAGGGTCCGTGGGGATCGGGTTCTCGGTTCCATCCAACACAGTGAAGAACGTTGTGGCGCAGCTTGTGAAGTATGGCGAAACGCGCCGCGGCTGGCTTGGTGTCAAAATTCAGACTGTTACACCTGACCTTGCTGAGACCATGGGTCTTGATAAGGCCAAGGGCGCATTAGTGGCTGATGTTACATCTGGCAGCCCGTCTGAAAAGGCAGGCCTGAAAACCGGCGACGTGATCATCGGATTTGACGGCCGCAGCATTGCCGACTCCAAGGAACTGCCACGCGTTGTTGCCGAAACCGATGTTGGCAAGGCCGTTGACGTTAAAATCATGCGCGACGGCAAAGAGCAGACGGTCAACGTAACGTTGGGGCGTCTCGAAGATGGAGAAAAGCAGTTAGCCTCTGCTGACCCCAAGAAATCAGCCGTGCCTGACCAACCCGCCAAGATGACGGATGTTCTCGGCATGAGCCTTGGATCACTGGATGATGCTGCGCGCGCCAAGTTCAAGATTGACGACAAGGTTAAAGGTGTCGTCGTGGCCGATGTGGCCAGCGCTGGTGCTGCCATCGACAAGGGCGTTGAGGCGGGCGATGTGGTGCTTGAAGCGGCCGGTAAGCCCGTTGAAACGCCAGCCGATGTGGCTGCTGCTGCTGATCAGGCGACCAAGGATGGCAAATCATCCCTGCTGCTGCTGATGTCGAAATCCGGCAAGGTGGGCGACACGCGCTTTATTGCATTGAAGCTGAAGAAATAATTCGACACAGAATTTAGAAAGCCGGTTCACGACGAGCCGGCTTTTTTATGAGGCCTGGTTGCCGTCGTCGTTGGGGTCACCGGGATTATTATCCACGGGACGCAAATTGGGACGTCTGCTGCCAAACACCGCTGGACGCGGGGCCGGGCGCATCGGCAAGGCCGGTTCATGTTGGCGTGGAACTTCCATCGCAGAGTGGCCTGCCAGTCCGGTTTCAATGCCGCTCTCAATGACTAGGTCACTGTGGCCGCCAATCAAAACCAGATGTTCAATATCGTCGCGGCGCAGCAGCACCAGGCGGCGGGTCTTGTCGATGTCGTGATATTCCAGAATGCCCAGACGCGAGCCTCGTCTCCCGCGCATGCTCCCGCCCATCAGCCGCAAGATCAATGTGATGGCGATCAGCACGACCAATAACAGCACGGCCAATGCGATCCACGAGTAATAGGGTTGAAGGTCTGGCATGTGGCACTCCCATTTGTGAAACGACCATAACCCAGAATTGCAGTGGCTTGAAGGGCCTTTTACGGAATTGCACTGCTGGCTTCTGTACGAAGGCTTACAGTTCAAATAACTGTAGTCAGGGTTGATTCGGGAAGGCGCATGGCGGGCGACGAGGAAGGGCAGGATCGCAGGGGCGGTGGCAGGCAACGTGGCCTGGCGCTGGTTTTGGCATTGCTGCTGGCGCTGGCCGTTGGCTTTTTGACGTTCCACTTGCAAGGGCAATATCAATTGCCGCTGTTGGTCGTGGCAGCGATCGCCTCATTCCTCGGCCTGTGTTTTGTGTTTTTCTGGCTGGCCGGAGTCATCAAGTTTGTCGACGGGGACGCCGAACGGCAATTCTTTGACATTGTTTCTGATGGATTGACCGACGCTATTCTTGTGACCGACGCCAAGGGCCGTGGGCTTTTTGCCAATGGGCCTTATTTGAAACTGGTCTCCAAGGCCGGGGGATCACGGCTGGTTGGGTTTGATGTGCTGTACTCGGGTTATTCCGATGTCGCCGTGCCGGTTTATCAATTGGCGCAGGCCGCTCAGGAAAATCGTTCGGCGGCGCGCGAAGTTCGGTTGTCGCCTGGTGCTCCCATTCCAGGTGCCTCGTCAGCTCAGGCGCGCTGGATCAGGCTTTCGGTGGCGCCCTTGGCAGCCAATGCGCGCGGCGGGACCACGCTTTGGCGCTATAGCGATGTGACCGCAGAGCGGATTGACCAAGAGGCAGTCTTTGTTCGCCTGCAACACATTGTGACTTATCTCGACAATGCGCCGGTTGGTTTTTTCTCGGCCCAGCCCAATGGCAAAATCGATTATGTGAATGCCACACTGGCGGGTTGGCTGGGCATTGATCTTGTGGAGGCGCAGTCGGGCCAGATGACGCTGTCTCAACTGGTGGGCGACGATGCGGCCCGGCAGTTGGTGGCGGTGGCACCTGTCGTCAATGGCCACAGGATTGAAAAGACCAGCCTCGCCTTGCGGTCCAAATCGGGCCAGTCCCAGATTTGCCAGCTGGTGGCGCGCACTGACTTTGACAAAAATGGCGCAAGCCTGCCGCTGCGTGCCATGGTGATGCGCGGCGAAGCTGAACTCTCTGGCGTGGCTCAGGATGTGATGGCGCAATTTTCAGCGACGGCACCTTTGGGTGTGGCCGAAGTTGATGAGAAGGGCGTGTTGCAAAAGGCCAACGCAGAATTCCTCTCGATCTCCAAGGCGGCAAAAATTGGGTCACTGCTGTCGGTGGCGATGAAGGCGGACGCACGGGCTGGTCTTCAAGATGCACTGACCAGTTTGCGGGGCAAAAGTTTTGCCAGCACCAAGCTTGATGCCATGTTTGAGGGCGAGCCACCACGCAATGCCCAGCTTACTCTTGCCAAACTTGCGGGGCCTGAGGGTGCCGTGACGGTGTTCTCACTGGATCGCACGGAAAGCAAATCCCTTGAAGTGCAATTGGCGCAAAGCCAGAAGATGCAGGCGGTGGGCGAGTTGGCCTCGGGCATTGCCCATGACTTCAACAATGTGCTCACACCGATCATCGGCTTTGCAGATCTTTTGCTGGCCAAGTTGCGGCCTACTGATCCGTCATTCCAGGATGTGATGAACATCAAGCAGAATGCGGCGCGCGCCGCCAATCTGGTGCGCCAGCTTTTGGCTTTTTCGCGCAAGCAGACCTTGCAGCCCAAGGTGCTTGATCTTTCGGCGGCACTTTCTGATCTGGGAATTCTGCTTGATCGCGTGCTCTCGGGTAAAGCTGAGCTTCAGATCATCCATGGGCGTGACCTGTGGCCGGTGTTTGTGGATATTCACCAATTCGAACAGGTGATCATCAATCTGGCCGTTAATGCGCGCGATGCCATGCCCAAGGGCGGCAAGCTTTTCGTGCGGACCTATAATCTCCCCGCTGACAAATCGCAGGCGACGGGCCATGCCTTGCCGGAGGCCGACTATGTGGTGTGCCAGGTTGAAGACACAGGCACAGGTATCCCCAAGGATATTCTCGACAAGATCTGGGCGCCGTTCTTCACCACCAAGGAGGTGGGCAAGGGCACGGGGCTTGGCCTCGCCATGGTCTATGGCATCATCAAGCAGACCGGCGGCTTTATCTATTGCGACAGCATCGTCGGGCAGGGGACGACCTTCAGCATTTTCCTGCCGCGTCATACGGCGGTTGAAACGGCAGCTCCGGTGGCCCCCGTCGTCGAGGCCGTTCCGGTGCGAGAAGATTTCTCGGGTCGAGGCCGCATTCTCATCGTCGAAGATGAGCCCTCTGTCCGGGCCTTTGCCATCAGGGCTTTGACGGCGCGCGGCTATACGGTTGTGGAAGCCGAAAGCGGGGAGGCCGGACTTGAGGCTGTTGAAAATGACAAGGATGGATTTGAGCTTATTTTGTCTGACGTCGTCATGCCTGAAATGGATGGGCCCACGATGTTGAAGGAGTTGCGCCGCCGTAAAGTCTCGGCCAAATTCATCTTCATGTCGGGCTATGCCGAGGATGCCTTTGAACGCAATTCCGATGGGCCGACCGATTTTGAGTTTTTGCAGAAGCCGTTTTCGCTGAAGCAACTGGTGGAAAAAGTAAAAGCAGTTTTAGGGTGAGTGGCATGGCCGGACCGACTTTGGATGAATTGGCGCAACAACTGGCCGAACGCAAGGAATCGGCGCGCGAACTGGTCGAGCAGTCGCTGGCGCGAATTGCCGATCCGCAAGGGGAAGGCGCCAGAACTTTCATTTCAGTTGATGCCGAAGGGGCGCGGCGCGAGGCCGATCACCAGGACCGATTGCGCGATCGTGGGCGGGCGCCTTCTGCCTATGCTGGCATTCCATTTTCAGTGAAAGACCTGTTTGACCTCGCGGGCGAAGTGACGACGGCGGGCTCCAAGGTGCTGCAAGGTTCGCATGCCGCCACCACCGATGCTGTGGCCATTGCACGATTGAAGGCCAAAGGCTTCATCGTGTTGGGGCGCACTAACATGACCGAGTTTGCCTATTCGGGTGTTGGCCTTAATCCGCATTATGGGACGCCGCGCAATCCCTATGATCGCGCTACCGGGCGCATTCCGGGAGGCTCGTCCTCGGGTGCGGCTATCTCGGTGGCGGACCAAATGTGTGCCTTGGGCATTGGCACAGACACAGGCGGCTCCAGCCGCATCCCGGCTGCCTATAACGGCATCGTGGGCTTCAAGCCCACAGCACGGCGAATTTCGCGGGCAGGCGTTTTTCCGCTGGCCGATTCCCTCGACTCGATCGGGCCACTGGCGGGCAGTGTGCAATGCTGCGCCACAGCTGATGCCATCATGGCGGGGGATTGGGATGGCAAGCTTGGGAGCGGCCCGTCGCGGCGGATGCGGATTGGTATCATGCGCAATTATGTTCTTGATGGGCTTGATGATGCGGTGGCCAGTGATTTTGTGCGCTGTGTGGCCAAGCTGAAAGACAAGGGCGTTGTCGTAGAAAATATCTCATTTCCGGCTTTGAATGATTTGCCAAAGTTGCAACAGCGCGGCTGGATCGTCGGCATTGAAGCGTTTCATGTGCATCGCGACCGATTGGCCGAGCGTGGCGATGCTTATGACCCGCGGGTTTCGGGCCGCTTGCGACTGGCGGGGGCGGGCTTGGCTGCAGATTATCTGGATGTGCGTCAAAGGCGCGCTGAAATGATCTCCGAGTTTTCTGCTTTAACGCAGGGCTTTGATGCCATTCTGTGGCCGACCGTGGCCAATGTGGCGCCTGCCATTGCCGCACTCACGAAGGATGATGAATATGCGCGCCTCAATGGTGTTTCCTTGCGCAATGCGGCTGTGGTGAACTTCCTTGATGGCTGTGCCGTTTCAATTCCCATGCAGGCGCCTGATGAGCCCCCGACAGGGCTTATGGTTGTGGGTGCAGCCGGGTCTGATGCGGCGGTGCTCAAGGCTTCGCATTTTCTGGCTGAATATCTGGCCGTTTGAGTTTTTACCTTAACTTTAAGGCCTTCCGCTCCCTTAAGATCATGATTCAAAACATGTTTCCTCTGTTAGGATTTTCCGCTTTACAATGGAACCAAAATAGAACATACAGACAACATGGACGGAACAAAACTTGTAGTTTGATCCGGTTCCGGGAAGATGGGATACAAAGGAGCTTATTGTGGCACAGTCAAATCTTCGGGTGGTTGAGAATTCGGGCATGGATAAAACCAAGGCATTGGAAGCTGCATTAAGCCAGATTGAGCGGGCTTTCGGCAAAGGTTCCATCATGAAACTGGGGGCCAACACGGCCCTCGAAATTGAATCGATTTCCACGGGCTCTTTGGGCCTTGATATTGCCCTTGGCATTGGCGGTTTGCCACGCGGGCGCGTTATTGAAATTTATGGCCCTGAATCATCGGGCAAGACCACGCTGGCCTTGCAGACCATCGCTGAATCGCAAAAGCGCGGCGGCATTTGCGCATTTGTCGATGCCGAGCATGCCATGGACCCTGGCTATGCCAAGAAGCTTGGCGTCAATATTGATGATCTTCTGGTTTCGCAACCGGACACGGGCGAGCAGGCTTTGGAAATTGCCGATACGCTGGTGCGTTCTGGTGCTGTTGAAATTCTGGTCATTGACTCGGTTGCAGCCTTGGTCCCCAAAGCTGAACTTGAAGGCGAGATGGGTGACAGCTTGCCCGGTCTGCAAGCCCGCTTGATGAGCCAGGCTTTACGCAAGCTCACAGCCTCGATTTCCAAGTCCAATTGCATGGTGATCTTCATCAACCAGATTCGCATGAAGATTGGTGTGATGTTTGGCAGCCCTGAAACCACAACCGGCGGCAATGCTCTGAAATTCTATGCTTCTGTGCGTCTCGACATCCGCCGCATTGGTGCAATCAAGGACCGTGAAGAGGTTGTCGGCAACCAGACCCGTGTCAAAGTTGTCAAGAACAAGGTGGCCCCGCCCTTCAAGATGGTCGAATTCGACATCATGTATGGCGAAGGCATTTCCAAGGTTGGCGAACTCGTTGATCTTGGCGTGACAGCCGGCGTGGTTGAAAAATCGGGCTCGTGGTATTCCTATGATGGCGAGCGCATCGGGCAGGGCCGTGACAATGCCAAGGCCTTCCTCAAGGCAAACCCGGACCGAGCCGACAAGATTGAAGCGTCCATTCGCGCCAATGCCGGGCTGATCGCCCAGCGCATTACGGTTGGTCCATCCAAGAATGAAGATTCCGACGAAGAGTAGCTTCAGGCATCGACCCGAAGATCGCTTGAGGTTCGCCGTGAGTAGTTTGTCTGTCGCGTTTGCTTGTCTCCTCTCATAAGGTGCCCCACAACCCTTATGAACCCGAAAGGCCACCCGCTTCGCCCGCTGGTGGCCTTTCCCTTGTGGGGTGGCTTGTTTGCCAATTCCCCACGGCCTTATAATTCTGGACGTCTGCCCAATCGGCCATTAAAGAGCCTGTCACAAAGCGGTTGTGCCGCATCACAGCAATTCGGATTTTACCATGACGGGCCTTGCACAAATTCGTTCGACGTTCCTCGACTATTTCCAAAAGCAGGGACATGAAATCGTGGCGTCGTCACCTCTGGTGCCGCGCAATGATCCGACCTTGATGTTTGCCAATTCCGGCATGGTGCAATTCAAGAACGTGTTCACGGGTGCCGAAAAGCGCCCCTATAGCCGCGCCACCACCGCGCAAAAATGCGTGCGCGCTGGCGGCAAGCACAATGACCTCGACAATGTCGGTTATACGGCGCGCCATCACACGTTTTTTGAAATGCTGGGGAATTTCTCCTTTGGCGATTATTTCAAACCCAACGCCATTGAATGGGCCTGGAAGCTGGTCACCAGCGAATATGGCCTGCCCAAGGACAAATTGACCGTCACGGTGTTCCACGAGGATGATGAAGCCTTCGACCTGTGGAAGAAAATTGCGGGCCTTCCCGACAGCCGCATCATCCGCATTCCTACCTCGGACAATTTCTGGGCCATGGGTGATACTGGACCGTGCGGCCCATGCTCGGAAATCTTCTTTGACCATGGCGATCACATTCCGGGCGGGCCTCCGGGTTCGCCTGATGCTGATGGCGACCGCTTCATCGAAATCTGGAACCTGGTGTTCATGCAATTTGAACAGATTTCCAAGGATGAGCGCGTGTCCCTGCCGCGTCCGTCGATCGATACGGGCATGGGGCTTGAGCGCATTTCGGCCGTGCTGCAAGGAACGCACGACAATTACGAGACCGATCTTTTCCGCTCGCTGATCGCTGCCATTGTCGAGAACACCAATGTTCCGGCTGAGGGCAAGGCCAAGGCCTCGAACCGCGTGATCGCGGATCATTTGCGCGCTTCGTCTTTTCTGATTGCTGACGGCGTGATGCCGTCCAATGAGGGCCGCGGCTATGTTCTGCGCCGCATCATGCGCCGGGCCATGCGCCATGCCGAACTTCTGGGTGTGCGCGAGCCCTTGATGTGGAAACTGGTTCCATCTTTGGTTCGTGAAATGGGTGCCGCTTATCCTGAACTGATCCGCGCGCAAGCCATGATCACCGAAACGCTGAAACTCGAAGAAGGCCGCTTCCGCAACACCTTGGTGCGCGGTCTTAAACTCTTGGATGAAGGAACTGCTGGACTGGCCAAAGGCGGCACGTTCTCTGGCGACACGGCATTCAAGCTCTATGACACTTACGGCTTCCCATTGGATTTGACGCAGGATGCCTTGCGCGCCCGCGACATTTCGGTTGATACGGCAGCCTTCGCAGTGGCCATGGCCAAACAGAAGGCCGATGCCCGTGCGGCTTGGAAAGGCTCAGGCGAGGCCAAGACAGATACTGTATGGTTTGAAATTCGTGAGCGCGTGGGTGCTACGGAATTTTTGGGCTACGACACCGAAAAAGCTGAAGGCGAAGTGATGGCGTTGGCCGCGGGTGGCAAGGATATTGCCTTGCTGCGACAGGGCGAAGAGGGCGCCATCATCGTCAACCAAACGCCATTTTATGCTGAAAGCGGCGGCCAGACTGGCGATCATGGTGTCATCCGTGGCAGCGATGGTTCAGTGTTCCGGGTTACGGAAACGCAAAAGCGTTTGGGCGATGTTTTCGTGCATTTGGGAACGGTCGAGAAGGGTGCCTTCAAGCCCGGCATGGCGGTTGAGCTTCACGTGGACCACAAGCGCCGCTCCGGCAACCGCATGCATCATTCCGCCACCCATCTTTTGCACGAAGCCCTGCGCCGCACATTGGGTCCGCATGTCGCTCAAAAGGGCTCATTGGTTGAGCCTGGACGGTTGCGCTTTGATTTTTCACATTCCAAGCCGGTCTCCGCTGAAGATCTGGCGACGGTTGAAAACATCGCCAATGAAATAGTGTTGCAGAATGATGCTGTCAATACGCGGCTGATGTCGGTTGATGCCGCTATCGCCGAAGGGGCCATGGCGCTCTTTGGTGAAAAATATGGCGATGAGGTGCGTGTGGTCTCGATGGGGCGCAATGAACCCGGAGAAGGCCGCCCGATCTATTCGCTGGAACTCTGTGGCGGCACGCATGTGTCGCGCACCGGTGATATAGGCCTGGTGAAGATTATCGCCG
Organism: Hyphomicrobiales bacterium; assembly: GCA_038231475.1. Lineage (GTDB taxonomy): Bacteria > Pseudomonadota > Alphaproteobacteria > Rhizobiales > Aestuariivirgaceae > Aestuariivirga. The sequence goes on from JBBRLH010000013.1 coordinate 37,855, forward strand.
AGAGCGCCTCGTCGGCTGGCGTTCGCCGCATGGAGGCCTTGGCTGGTGATGCAGCGCGCGCCTATCTGGTGGAACAGGACAGGCGCGTGGCGCAAGCCGCCGCGACGCTCAAAGTTTCACAAAACGACCTGGTCGCGCGCATTGAAACGCTGGTTGAAGAGCGCCGCAAGCTTGAGCGCGAACTGGCCGAAGCTAAGAAGGCCTTGGCCATGGGCGGCGGGGCTGGCAAGGCAGCCCAAGAGGTTGAGACGGTCAATGGTACAAAGTTTATTGGCCGTGTGTTGAAGGGTGTTGCCCCGCAGGATTTGAAGGCCATGGCGGATGATGCTAAAAAAGCCGTGGGCTCTGGGATTGTGGCGCTCGTTGCTGTTTCTGATGATGGCAAAGGTGCTGTTGTGGTTGGCGTCACATCTGATCTCGCTGGCAAGTTCAACGCTGTTGAGTTTGTCAAAGCTGGCTCACTTGCCATGGGCGGCAAGGGCGGTGGTGGGCGGCCTGATATGGCGCAAGCGGGTGGACCCGACGGCATGCACGCCGATGCGGCGTTGGCCGCCATTAAGGCGATGATTTAGACCTCGATCATTGACTGATTTCGGCGATTGTCACCGATCAAATTTGAATGAACTTGGTTAGTTTAGTCTTAACCACTCATCCGGCATGTTCGACCCTGATTTGGCTCCCATTTTGAGAGCGCAACGCAGGCGTCAAGAACGGCATGGTCAAGAATATTGCGTCACGCGCGGCGGGGATGAAGCTCAGCGGGTTGATGGTCATCATCCTCGTGCCACTGCTCTATATGGCCACCTATATCGTTGCGGATTTGCGCCTGCAATCCGTTGATGCATCAGCCGAAGTCCGCGGCACAAAGATGTTGCAACTTCTGGTTCCAATGATGCTCGATGCCGCCGACAAGCAGCATAACACGGCCAATATCAGCCGCCTTCTTGAAGAAGGCCCAGCCCTTGCGGACGAGTTGGGCGTGAGCCTGGATTTCAACAATCTGATTGTGTCCCTATCGATGGCGCGGCCAGACAACATCGCTGTTCTGACACGCACATCAAGATTGACGCGCTATATATCCGATGCCTCCGGCTTCACCCGCGATGCCAATCCTGAAGCCGTTCAATTGGCATTGATTGCGACGCAAGACATTCCCCGAATTGTCACCGCATTTGGCGAGTTGCGGCAATTGGCCAGCACGGCTGCTGATGGTGATGACCCGGAAGGTAAATACGGCAAGAACATCCTGATGGGAATTGGCCAGCTTTCGGTTTTGTCCGGCGACTTGCACCGCAACATCGAAAGGGCCTCGGAATTTTCACCCAACCTGAAAATCTATCAGGCCCTGCAAGCCTCGGAAGCTGAAATCGACAAGGGACTGGCGGCGCTGAAGGCCCATGCCGAAGGGGACTTTCTGCAGACCAATGAAATGAATTCCGCGCTCTCCATGCATCTCCACAATCTGACGCCGGTGTGGTTGGGCGAATACAAAACGCTGTGGGAATTGGCGGGCAGTCGTTTTGAAACCCTGGTTGAGGCCAATCGCCTGCAGAACGTTCAGAAGGCGTGGAAAATTTCTGGCATGTGCCTTGCCACCATCTTTCTGGGGCTCGGGCTTTCGCTACGTATGTTCTCAACGACGTTTAGGCGCCTGGATGATGTTGAGCATGCCCACGAAACTGCAAAGATGGCGCAATCGGACGCAGAAGAAATGGCCGGCGAACTTCAGCACATGAATGACGACATGGTGCATGTGAACCAGATGCTGGCGCAGAACATGCAAATGCTGAAAGATGCCCAGGATGAGTTGGTCAAAAAGGGCCGCATGGAGCAGATGGGCCAGCTGACCGCGACCATTGCCCATGAATTGCGAAATCCTTTGGGTGCAGTTCGGACATCAACCTTCATGCTGGCGCGGCGCATCAAGGACAAGGGGCTCGGGGTTGAGGCTCAGCTTGATCGCATCAACACCAGCATCACCCGGTGCGACGACATTATCACACAGCTCCTCGATTTCTCGCGGAGCAGCAAGATCACGGCACGTCGTGAAGATCTCGACCAGTGGCTTGAAAAAGCACTGGCCGAAGAGGCCCCGAAACTTCCCAACGCCGTTTCAATCCAGTGCCGATTGGGAACAGGTGGCATGTTGATCGCCTTTGATCCATCGCGGCTGCATCGCGCACTCACCAATCTGCTCGACAATGCGTCGGAAGCGCTTGTCGGCAAGGGTGATGATCCTTCGCGGTTTGCCAATGCGAAACCAGAGATTGTAGTTGAAACCTGGTGCGAGAAAAACTTTGCCGTGCTTCGTGTGCGTGACAATGGACCGGGCATTTCTCCGGAAAACCTGAAGCGCATTATTGAGCCTTTATACACCACAAAGAGCTTCGGCACTGGGCTTGGCCTTCCGGCTGTGGAACAAATCATCAAACAACATGGCGGCAACATGGAGATGACATCCGAGTTGGGCAAAGGAGCAAGCTTTACGCTGCGTCTTCCGCTTGAGCATGTTGACGAGGTGGTCGCATGACCAAACCCGACATAGAGCTGGATGCGGAGCTCCTCCGGCAAATTCTGGATAATTTGCCGACGTCGATTTTCGTCAAAGATGAAAATCTTAAATTCGTTTATTCCAACAAGGCCAATCAGACTCTGATGGGCAAGACATTGCCGGAGCTCTTTGGCTTTTCCGATCAGGATTTTTGTGACCCTGAAATTGCAGACGGCTTTGAGTTCAACGATCGTAAGGTTTTTCAAACCGGCGAGACTGTGATCAATGAGGAAGTTGTAGCACCCATGGGTGGCGCTGCCATGCCGGTGTTGACGCGCAAAGCGCTTTTGACTGTGGGTGACGGCAAGCGCTATCTGATTGGCACCAACAGTGACCAGACAGAAATTAGAGGTCGCGAGCAACAATATCGGGCGCTGGCCAATACCGTTCCAGTCGGCGTCATGCAGATCGAGGAAGACGGGCGGATCAGTTTTGCCAATCCTTTGCTGCTAAAGCTCTGCAAATGCGATGCCGAGAGCCTGACCCTTGAACATATGCGGCAGGTGCTGGGCGGAGCCGGAGGAGAGTTTCCCGGCGTTACAGACCGGTTTGAATGCGCTGCCGGTGTGGGCGATGATGTTCGGCGGGTTCTGGTGATCAGTTCCGGTTGGCTTGATATTGAAGAGGGCAAATGCCGCTCTGCGTTTGTAAGTATTGTCGACGTTTCAGAGAATGCCGAACTGAAAAGATTCAATGAAGAAATCCTGCGCTTGAACCGGGAACTCGCGCAAAAAATGCAGCAGTTGAAAGATGCCCAAGACGAGATCGTCCGGAAAGGCCGGATGGAGCAGTTGGGCCAAATGATTGCAACGGTGGCCCATGAGCTGCGCAATCCTTTAGCCGCGGTCCGGACATCGGCGTTCCTGGTGGAACGAAAAGTCAAGGACAAGGGACTGGGTCTGGAGATGCAATTGGAACGCATTGCCAAGGGTGTGGTTCGTTGTGACACCATTATCAGCGAGCTTCTTGATGTCTCGCGCAGCCGCCCGCTGGACTGCAAAATGGGAGATCTTGATTTGTGGCTTGAGGGCATCGCGGCAGAAGAATGCCAAAAGCTGCCCGCAACAATTGAAGTCTCGTGCGAGTTGGGCTTGCACGGCATGGAAGTGCCATTTGATCCGGGGCGACTGTCACGGGCGCTGATCAACATGCTGAGCAACGCCGCCGAGGCCATGCTTGGCAAGGGCGATGAAGTGTTCAAGGGGCAGGGGTCACATCCAAAAATCAGGGTGAGAACCTACCGCGACGATAAGGATGTTGTGCTTGAGGTTTCCGACAATGGGCCAGGCATGTCGCACGAAATGCTAGAGAAAATACGCGAGCCATTGTTCACCACAAAGCAGTTTGGAACCGGACTTGGCATCGCCGCCATTGAACAGATTGCGGTGCTCCATGGCGGCTCGCTTGCCATTACGTCGACCGTTGGTGTCGGCGCATGTTTCACACTCAAGCTGCCGGCTCAGGCCGCGCAAGTTGAGGCTGCGTAAGGACCATCATGAGCCGCAAACTGGACATTCTGATCGTCGATGACGATGTCGACAATGCCCTGTCTCTGGGGGAATTGATGGAGATGGAGGGGCATCGTGCCCGAGTGGTCTATTCCGGTGAGGCGGCAATTGAGGCCTATGTTCACGGCAACTTTGATGTCTCATTCATGGATGTGATGATGCCGGGCCTCAACGGTGTTGAAAGCTTCTTGAAAATCAGAAAACTACGTCCGACCGCCAAGATATTTATGATGACTGGCTATTCCGTGACGGAGCTTTTGAAACAGGCCATGTGCAATGGTGCCATGGGGGTTTTGAACAAGCCGATGGACCCGCAGTCCATTGTTGATCTGGTGCGGGAGGTTGGCGACAACGGCGTTGTCGTGGCGCCACGTTTTGCTCAGGGCTTCGGCAATACGCTGGCAGAGAAAATGCAGGCGGCGGGCATGCCGTGCCAGATTGTAGACAGGCCTGAGGCCGTGAACGCCGAAAGACTGCACGGTGTTCCGGTGATCATGGATTTCAACGCATCACTGATTGACACGATGGAGCATTATTCAACCTTGCGAACTGCAGGTCCGGTGCCAGCCACCGTGATTGTCGCCGGGTCTGAAACAGTTCAGTCCACAGGGGCCGGTGTGTTGCGCGATATGGCGGTTACGGGAATCTTGACCAAGCCGTTTGATCCCGAAGAACTGCTGCAGCGGCTCAGTCTCCAGAGCGAAGCGTTGTCATAGCTACGGCCTCAGGCCATGGCCTTTTGCAGGTTCTTGTCGACCGCATCAATGAAGCCTTCGGTGGTGAGCCAGCTTTGATCAGGCCCGACAAGGACTGCGAGGTCCTTGGTCATCTTGCCCTCTTCAATCGTCTGCACGGTGACTTTTTCCAACGTGTCAGCAAATTTCGCTAGCTTGTCGTTGCTATCGAGTTTGGCGCGATGCTTGAGGCCGCCGGTCCAGGCATAAATCGATGCGGTGGAATTGGTTGACGTGGCCTTGCCCTGTTGATGCAAGCGATAGTGGCGCGTCACCGTGCCGTGGGCCGCTTCGGCTTCCACCGTCTTGCCATCGGGCGTCAACAGCACCGAGGTCATCAGGCCCAATGAGCCATAGCCTTGTGCCACGAGATCGGATTGCACGTCGCCGTCATAGTTCTTGCAGGCCCAGATATAGCCGCCGGTCCATTTCATCGCCGAGGCCACCATGTCGTCGATCAAACGATGTTCATATGTGATCTTGGCCTTTTCATAGTCAGCCTTGAATTCGGCGTCGAACACCGCCTGGAACACATCCTTGAATCGACCATCATAGGCTTTGAGAATGGTGTTCTTGGTGGAGAGATAAACCGGCAGACCGCGGGCCAAGCCATAGTTCAGCGAGGCGTGTGCGAACTCCTTGATGCTCTCGTCCAGATTATACATGGCCATGGCCACGCCAGAACCCGGAGACTTGAAGACTTCCTTCTCGATCACCTTGCCATCATCGCCGACGAACTTGATGGTCAGCGTTCCTTTGCCTGGGAAGGTGAAATCGGTGGCGCGATATTGATCACCGAAGGCATGGCGGCCGATGATGATGGGCTTGGTCCAGCCCGGCACCAAACGTGGCACGTTGCGGCAGATGATCGGTTCACGGAAAATGACGCCGCCTAAGATATTGCGGATGGTACCGTTGGGTGATTTCCACATTTGCTTCAGGTTGAATTCCTGCACGCGGGCTTCGTCCGGCGTGATGGTGGCGCATTTCACACCGACACCATATTTCTTGATGGCATTGGCGGAATCGATTGTGACCTGATCTGCCGTGGCGTCACGATTTTCGACCGACAGGTCATAATAGTGCAGGTCGACCGTGAGATAGGGCAGGATCAATTTGGTCTTGATCAAATCCCAGATGATGCGCGTCATTTCATCGCCATCGAGTTCAACAACGGGATTGGCAACCTTGATCTTGTCCATGACGGGCCCTTTAAATTGGAGTGGTCTTGGCAGGCGCTATAGCAGCCAAATTGGTGCACCGCAATTCGCTGAAATGTTGCCTTTTTGCAAGTTGCTATGGACTTCTCATGTGTTACAGGGGTTCGGCCACCTTTTTGGAAAACCACCATGAAAAACGAATCGGAAAAGCCAAAATCCCGGCTTCGGAAGCTATTTGCCATTCTTGGACCGGGTTTGGTTACGGGGGCTGCTGATGATGATCCGTCGGGCATTGCAACTTATTCGATCGCGGGCGCGCAGCTTGGCACGTCACTGTTATGGACGGCGTGGTTCACCTGGCCGTTGATGGGGGCTGTGCAAATGATGTGCGCCCGCATTGGCATGGTGACAGGGCGCGGGCTTGCAGGCGCACTGAGCCAGAAATTTCCAAAATCAATTCTTATCGTGGTTTCTATTGCCTTGCTCGCCGCCAACTCAATCAATGTCGGGTCTGATCTTTCGGGCATGGCCGATGCTGCCGAATTGCTGACGGGTGTCAGCTCTCATATTTATGTGGTGCTGTTTGGTGTAGCGATCAGTTTTGCCATCGTCCGTTTTCGCTACCACCAGATTGCCAATGTCTTGAAGTGGCTGGCGCTGGTTCTTTGTGCCTACATCATCACAGCATTTCTACTGAAGCCCGATTGGGGCATGGTGGCCAAGGCTTTCATAATCCCTGAAATAAGAGGAACCGAGGCGTGGGCCACAATTGTTGCGATTTTGGGCACCACGATCAGCCCTTATTTGTTTTTCTGGCAAGCAGCCCAAGAGGTTGAAGAAGAAAAAGCCATGGGTCGGCGCACCGTTGTGGCCAGGCGGGGGGCTACCAAGGAAGAAATATGGGCGCGCAAATGGGATGTGGGTGCTGGAACGTTGTTGTCGAACGTCGTCATGTTCTTCATCATCCTCACCACGGCGCTGACCCTGAATGCCAATGGCATTACCAAGATCACCTCGTCTCGAGAGGCCGCCGAGGCCTTGCGCCCCTTGGCGGGAAATTTGGCCATGTTGCTTTATACGATAGGCGTCATCGGAGTTGGCTTTCTGGCCATTCCTACACTCGCTGGTTCTGCTGCTTATGCATTCTCGGAGACGTTTCGCTGGCGCAGCGGGCTTGATGAAAAGTGGAAACACGCCACGGCCTTCTATGGTGTCATTGGTTTTTCCACGATGATTGGGATGGCCATGGATTTTATTAACATCAATCCGTTGACGGCGCTGTTCTGGACATCCGTGATCAACGGACTTCTGGCGCCGTTCCTCTTGATCGGGGTTCTTGCAGTGGCGCGGGACCGTAAAATCATGCAGGGGCAGCCCAGTTCGCTTTTGAGCCAGGTGGTGGTTCTGGTGACCATTCTCGTCATGTTTGGCGCGGCGATTGCCATGTTCATATTTTGACAGGCGCTTGCGAAAATGGCAGGGCAGGGCGATGAATTCGAAAACGCCCTCGGAAAACGCCTTCCATTATCCTGCTTATGTGAAATATTTCGCCAGCCGTGTGACGCACAGCTTCGCCTTGCAGATCATGTCAACGGCCATCGGCTGGCAGGTCTATGCGATCACGCATAATCCCATTTATCTCGCCTATGTCGGTTTGGCGGTGTTTTTGCCCGTGCTGCTTTTGGTGATTCCGGCGGGCATGGTTGCTGATAGTTTCAATCGTCGATTTGTTTCGGCGGCCTGTTTTGGACTTGAAGCGCTGGCGGCTCTCGGGCTTTTCTTTTTCTCATTGGGCTATCATGGTTCGGTGTGGCCGGTTTTTGGCTATCTCACTTTGCTTGGTATTGCCTCGGCCTTTGGCAACCCTGCCTCCTCAGCACTGGTCCCTAATGTTCTGTCGAAGGAGGCTTTGCCGCACGGCATTTCGTTGAACTCCATGGCGTGGCAGATTTCGGCGATCACCGGCCCGGTTATTGGCGGGCTGCTTTATGGGTTTGGTGCTGTGGTGCCTTATCTTACGGCTTTCGTACTTTTGTTGTTTGGTGTGCTGGCTGTCATTTCGATTGGTCATGTGAACCAGCACCGCAATGAACAGAGCGAGGGCGGTCTCAAGACCATGTTGGCTGGTTTCTCGTTCATTCTCAGTGAGCCCATTGTGCTTGGTGCCATTTCACTCGATTTGTTTTCGGTTCTACTGGGCGGCGCTGTGGCTTTGATGCCGGTCTATGCCTCAGACATTCTGCACTTGAATGCGGTAGGCCTTGGCCTTCTGCGTTCGGCACCCGGCATTGGCGCAATCGCGGTGGCTCTGTGGCTTTCAAAATTCGGCATCAAGAACCATGCGGGAAAAATTCTGTTTATTGCCATCGCGTTCTGCGGATTGGTGACTGTGGTTTTCGGCTATTCGGTCCTGCCATGGCTCTCGGTTCTCGCACTGATGCTTTATGGGGCATTCGACATGATCAGTGTCTATGTGCGTGAAACCCTCATGCAGTTATGGATTCCCGACCACGTGCGCGGGCGCGTTAATGCCGTAAACAATGTTTTCATCGGAGCCTCAAACCAGTTGGGCGAGGCGCGTGCCGGTTTCATGGCAGCAGCTTTTGGCGCGGTGACGGCAGTGGTTGTCGGCGGTGTGGGCACGATCGCGGTGGCGGGACTTTGGGCCTACATGTTCCCCAAGCTCAGGGATGCCGACAAGCTGGCGAAGGAAGACTAGTTATTTCCTTCCCCAAGTTTTGGGGAAGGTGGCCCATTTGAGCCGGCGATTCATTCGCAGAATTGAGGGTGCAGTTTCCCCACCCGTCTCGCCTGGCGCGATCCACCCTCCCCGCAAGCGAGGAGGGATGGACTAACCCAGCTCAATCTCATAATTTTCAATCACCGTATTGGCGATCAGTTTTTCACACATGGCCTTTAAAGCGGCTTGTGCTTTGGTCTTGTCGGTCTCAGAAAGATCGACTTCAAAATATTTGCCCTGACGCACCGAGTTCACGCCGGAAAAACCAAGCGAGCCCAAGGCTCCTTCAATGGCTTTGCCCTGTGGATCAAGAACGCCGTTCTTGAGCGTCACTTTAACTTTGGCCTTCATGGTCAGTCCGTCTTTACGAGTTTGGGCTTGGAGCGTTGCGGCGTTTCATTGGCTTGGATGATGCCAAGGCGGCGCGCCACTTCCTGATAAGCTTCAACAAGGCCGCCCATGTCACGGCGGAAACGATCCTTGTCGAGCTTGTCGTTGGTTTTCATGTCCCACAGCCGGCACGAATCAGGGCTGATCTCGTCGGCCAAAACAATCCGCATCATTTCATTTTCAAACAGACGACCAAATTCGATCTTGAAATCAACGAGCTTGATGCCAACGCCCAAGAAAAGCCCGGTAAGGAAATCGTTGATGCGGATCGACATATGCATAATGTCGTCAAGTTCCATGGGTGTTGCCCAGCCAAAGGCGGTGATGTGTTCTTCACTCACCATGGGATCATGCAGCTTGTCATTCTTGTAGCAGAATTCAATGATCGAGCGTGGCAGAACCTGGCCTTCTTCAAGCCCTAAGCGTTTGGCCAGCGAGCCCGCCGCGACATTGCGGACAATGACTTCGAGAGGGATGATTTCAACTTCACGCACCAGCTGTTCGCGCATATTGAGCGAGCGCATGAAATGAGTTGGAAGCCCCAAAGCATTGAGCTGCGTGAAGATATATTCCGAGATGCGCTGGTTGAGAACGCCTTTACCTTCAATGACTTCCTTCTTGGTCGCGTCAAAGGCTGTGGTGTCATCCTTGAAATGCACGATCACCGTGCCCGGCTCAGGACCCTCATAAAGAATCTTGGCCTTGCCTTCATAAATGCGGGTCCGCCTGCTGTTCATGGAGAGAATCCTCATCGCCACCGTACTCAAACTGTTGATAGCAGGGGGGGCCTCAATAATATAGGCTTGATCCCAGCTTGTTAAAAAGCGGGTTTAAACAATCATGGTGCGATGCACAATCAATAAGTGCGGCTGATCTGCGGCGCATGGAGTGGTTGATTTGCGCCATTTGCATGGCTATCTAGCGGCCATAACACGGGAGATTTGCGATGACGACGTTTGATAAGCGGGAGAATGCAGCGGAAGGCAAATTTGCCCATGACGAAGAGGTCAATTTCACAGTCCGGGCCCGCCGCAACAAGCTGGTTGGGCTGTGGGCCGCTGAAAAGCTGGGCCTCGAGGGTGCCGCCGCTGACGCTTATGCCAAGACGGTCATCACGGCTGATCTCGAACATGCCGGGGATGGTGATGTGATCCGCAAGCTCAAGACAGATTTTGCCGCCAAGAACGTCACGCAATCAGAACAGGATATCTCTGCCGTGCTCGATCAGATGATGCAAAAGGCCAAACAGCAACAGGCACAAGGCTGATCCGAATGTCAGGCGCATCATTTTCGCTTCGCCAGAAACTCAAGGGCGACGGTACAGTTATTTTCCCGTGGATTGGCAATCCCGGCGATTTTCAGGCTGGCCAGATTGCCCGCATGGGATTTGAGGCTGTAGCGCTTGATCTCCAGCATGGCACGATCGACAATGGTGAGGCAGCACGGATGACTGCGGCCATCAATGCCACAGGTACTCCCACAGTCGTTCGCGTGTTGTGGAATGACCCCGGGCTTGTGGGCTTTGCTTTGGATATGGGTGCAGCTGCCATTATTGCACCGATGACAAATTCCGTGGCCCAGGCCCAGGCTTTTGTGAAGGCTGCAAAATATCCGCCTTTGGGTCAACGCAGCTGGGGCGGCTACACCATGGTTCAAGCTTCTGGCGTCACGCCGGGCGAATACCTGAAACAGGCCAATGAGCAGACTTTGGCTTTTGCTATGATCGAAACGCAAGAAGCCCTTGATGCGGTTGATGAGATTGCGGCGGTCAAGGGACTGGACGGGCTGTTTGTAGGGCCGAGTGATCTCTCGATTGCGCTCACCAAGGGTGCGGGCATTGATCGGCTTGGGGCTCATACGTTGTTGGCGATGGAAAAAGTTGCTGCAGCCTGCAAGGCTCATGGGCTTATTGCGGGGGCCTTTGGTGGCACGCCTGAGGGCATCAAGCTCTACAGTGCGCGTGGCTTTCGCTTCATGGCTGGCCCCACTGACACTGATCTTTTGCGCTCTGGTGCAACCACTTTTCAAAGTGCTGTGAAGGCCTGACGCAGGGCAGAATTGACGCCTCCAACAAATTCGGTTCTAAGGAGCGCCATGACAAATTCTAAGCCCATGCCGAAGCTTGAAGCTGCGCACGCTGTCGTTCTCGACAAGCTCATCGATCTTGTCCATGCGGCAGGGCCGATTGCCGCGCAGACCGACAAATATTTCACCAACACCAGCCGCATCGTTGCCGCACACGGCGACAAAACCGTGACCTTCGCAGTGTTCATGCGGCGGCGTGTTGTGGCCGCACTTGAGCCTGCCATTCGGTTGATCAACCATTTCGTGCCTGATGCAAAGGTCACGCGGTTCGTGGCCGAGGGTGAAGTTGTCCCATCCGAGCACAAGCTCATGGAAGTGACGGGCAGCATGAAGAAGCTGTCGGAGATTGAAACACTGTTGTTGCAGAAGACAGGGTTTCCCTGCGTCTCGGCCAACAATGCTTATGAGATGTGCCGGGCTATTCCGTCCTCAGCCTTCATGGACATGCATGCGCGCCACGCCTCGGGTGCTGAGATGAATATTCTTGCCGCCTATGGTGCCATGGTGGGCAGCAATGCGGCCAAGCGCGATGATGCAGCTGTGAAGGGCTTTGTTGGATCGTCCCAAGATTTGACCGCACCATTTTTTGGCACGGCGCACGGCATGGGCACAATGCCACACGCGCTGGTGGGTTATTCCAATGGCGATGTTCTGGCGGCGATGAAGCTGTTTGCCCAGACCTTGCCTGAGGCAAAATCACTGATCGCACTTGTTGATTACACGGGCGAGGAAATTTCCGATTCGCTGCGTTGCGCCAAGTGGTTTTATGAAGAGGCCAAGCTTGACGGGCAGGGCAAGAGCTTTGGTATCCGCCTTGATACCCATGGCGGGCGATTTGCCGAGGGGCTGGACTATGAAAAGTCGGTCGAGGTGGTCGGGCAATGGCTTGGCCTTCACGGCGAATATTCCCTCGTCGAACAGGTGCTGGGTGGGCGGGCTTTCCAGATGGACCCCAACAACATCCTGGTCGACAAAGTGCGCCGTATCCTGTTCGGTAAAGGCGTGTCGGTGGCTTCGATCATTCACACCAGGCAGGCTTTAGACAAGGCTGGATATGGCAAGGCCTTGATCGTTGCCTCGTCGGGCTTTGACCCGCAGAAATGCCAGATCATGGGGGCCGCCAAAGCGCCTCTCGATATGGTGGGAACGGGAAGCTTCCTGCCTGCCACGCTGACTGAAACCTATGCTACCGCCGACATCATTGCCTATGATGGGGTGAAGCGCGTCAAGGTGGGGCGAGAGTTCCTATTGTAACCTCCCGACTTGCACAAATCGCCGCATTCTATATGTTGCGATTCGGGGCATTCAATGGAGGCTTTTGTGAATTTTCTGGTTAAGGCGGCGACTGCTGCCATGTTGGGCCTGGTGTTGTTTTTATCCCCGGCGCGCGCCGAAAATTGGTTCCAAAGCCACGGTTGGACCAACGCGCCTGCTTCCGAAGATGATTCCGACTTTTACAAAAAACGCCGCCCAGGCAAAGGCGGGGCTGCTGTCGTGGCTCATGTTAATATCAGCACACAGACTTTGACGCTTGAAGTGAATGGCTGGCCGGAAGGCCGTTGGGCGATTTCGAGCGCACGGGCTGGTTATCACACGCCGCGTGGCAGTTATGGCGTGACGCGCACGGCAAAGGTTTATTACTCCAAGAAATATGACAATGCGCCCATGCCGAATTCGGTGTTCTTTTATGGTGGCTATGCCATTCACGGCACCTATCACATTGCTAATCTTGGCCGACCTGCGTCGCATGGCTGCGTGAGATTGGCCCCGCAAAATGCTGCCGCGTTTTATGAGCTGGTTCAGAAATATGGCCCGTCGCATACCCGCGTTATCGTCACGGACTGAACGTGTCTAAAGTTGCTTTGGTAACCGGTGGGGCGCAGGGCATTGGCAAGGCTTGCGCTCAAAAGCTGCTTGAACTTGGATATTCAGGTGTTGTGCTGCTGGACCGCAATGCCGAGCTTCTTGCACAGTCTGCCAAGTCACTCTCGAAATTTGGAAAAGTGGAGTTCATCACTGCTGATTTGCGTGATGGATCGGTCCCCGCAAAGGCCGTGGCCTTTGCCATCTCGAAGTTTGGCCGACTCGATATTTTAATCAATGCGGCGGGCAGCACGGCGCGCGGTGGCATTGCCGATACCAGCCATGAAACTCTGCAGGTCCTGCTGGATGTCAACATCAGGGCGCCGTTTTTGATGATGCAGGAAGCGACGCGCTATATGGTGCAGCAAGGCACTGGCACCATCATCAATATCGCCAGCATGATTGCTTATGGCGGCCCACCAAATCTTGGCGCTTACTCGATGACCAAGTCTGCCTTGATAACCATGACCAAACATGCCGCACAGGAATTCGCCTGGAAGGGCGTGCGCTGCTATTGCGTCAATCTGGGCTGGGCGTTGACCGAGGGCGAGCGGGAAACCCAGACCAAGGTTCACGGGTTTCCAGAAAACTGGCATGAAGAAATTGGCCAAAGAATGCCTGCGGGGCGCTTGATCCTGCCTTCGGATATTGCGGATCTCGTGGCTTATCTGGTTACACCTTCAGCGCAAATGATGAATGGTGCTGTTATTGATTTTGAACAGATCCCCGTGGGGATGTTCCGCGAACATCCCGTGCTTAAAACGCTTTGATCAGCCGAGTTCGAGCACCGTAATTTCGGGCGGAACGCCAAAGCGCAGGGGAATAGTCGAGACGCCCAATCCTCCTGACACCAGCAAATGCCTGCCATCTTCTATGATGTGGCCATAGGCAAAGCGATTGCCATAACTTGACGGCACGACGGGTGAATAGCCGAGTATGCGGAGCTGTCCACCATGGGTGTGGCCTGAAAGCGTGATTGAAACTCGTTCCGGGATTTTGACGAAAAGATCAGGCTCATGCGCCATGTGGATGATCGGCGCGTTGTCCGTCACTTGAGCCAACGTACCTGGAAGATCGTCCATGCCCTGGAAACGGTTGGGGCCTAGCCAGTAGGCGAGGATGCTGTCAGTGCCGCTCACCCAAAAGGGCATGCCATCTTTGACGAGACGAACAGCTTTGTTAGAGAGGACTTGAATTCCCGCTTGTTCGAAGGCGAGTTGTGCTTGCGGTGGCCCGGTGTGCGTTGCTACGGCGTGGCGGTCGCCCCACCAGTCGTGATTGCCATTGATGCTGAACACGCCGAGTTTGGCTTTGGCTTGGGCCGCGGCCTTGGCCGTATCAGCAATCGGCACTGTCCCTGTGCGCAAACGTATGCCGGAGACATAGTCTCCCAGCATCAAGATGAGATCGGGCTCCATCGCATTGGCCGTGGCGATGATGTTCTGCCAGCGCGAAAGCGGCATATATGGTTCGACCACATGAGGATCAGCCAACAGAACCGCGCGAAGCTTGAGGCCTGGAGTCCAATTGGGTGGCGTGATCTTGTAGTTAACCACGCGCAGCAGGAAGTCGGGCTCGATTACCAAACCATAGGCGGCAGTGCCGAGGCCCAAGGCGGGTAGGGATAGAAATAAGCGGCGACTGATCATGGCTGCGGGGATTGGCAAGTCATTGTGGATTTTCTGTGGGCAGAGTTTCGGTTTGCTTGGCTTCGTCAAAACACCAGTTACGGAACAAAGGTACTAATGGATTGGCCTGTGCATTGCGCGGTGTCACCACGAAATAGGCAAATTGTGGTGGGGCCTTGAGCGCGAGCTCAAAGGGCTTCACCAGGCGGCCCGCGGCCAGATCAGCGGCCACCAAATTGGAATCACCCAAGGCTACGCCCATGCCGTCAATGGCGGCCTGAATTGTTAAGGCCGAATGCCTGAAATGGAGGCCGGCATTGTCGTCAAATTCCTTGATGCCGGCTGCGGCCATCCACATGCGCCAGTTGGGCCAGGGGATGCCTTGCGGGCTCTCCCAATCCAGATGAATGAGACTGTGTTTCAACAGGTCGCGTGAATGGGACAGAGGCTTTGCCTTGGTGATGATGGCGGGGCTGCACACTGGAAAAAGCGTGTCATGAAACAGGAGTTCGGCGTCGAGGTCGGCATATTTCCCATCGCCAAAGCGAATTGCGATGTCGATGTCTTCGCGTTCAAAATCAGTCAGGCTGGAGGACATATCAATGCGGACATCGGCACCAGGGGCAATTTTCAGAAAGCGATCAATGCGCGGCACCAGCCATTTCGACGCGATTGACGGTGAAGCCGACACCTTGATCTGGTTGCGTTGCTCAAGCCTCCGGACACGCTTGATGGCGCGAGCCATCATGTCCAGGCTCTCCGCTGCAGCAGTGCTGAGAATCTCACCCTCGCGCGTTAAGATCATGCTGCGGCTGGTGCGGTTGAACAGGCTAATGCCCAACTGATCTTCGATTTCCTTGATCTGATGGCTGATGGCGGCCGGCGTGACACCCAGTTCTTCGGCCGCCTTGGTGAAGCTCAAATGGCGGGCGGCGGCGTTAAAAGCTCGCATCGACCGAAGACCGGGAAAGAGGTCAAGCATGGCTGAAATGTGTCAATCTTCAAATTTAACTTGATGATGTGGATATAATTAGTCGTTTGTGCATTGAATCACAAGGTGTTATCCAAGGATCATCAAACAAATCTTAATGAAAGCTAAAGATTATGACCAAGATCGTCGCAGCCGCTGTCCAAAAGACGTCTCCTTCTTCCGTCCGGAAGTTTGTGCGCGGTGTTTTCACCTTTGATCCAGCGGCAAGCCGCGTGCTGGATGACACATTTGTCCAAGTGCATCTGAGCTCGCGTATCTGGATGGTCTAAGCCTACCTCTATTTATTCCCCTCGATAGACTGCCCCGCGTGACCAAGGTCTGCGGGGCTTTTTTGTGCCGATGGATGGGGTCGGGCGCTATTTGCCTTTCCAGACGGGATTGCGCTTTTCGGCAAAGGCCTTCGCACCTTCAAGCTGGTCTTCGCTGGAATAGAGCTTGTCGACGGTTTTAAGCTTGCGCTTGGTGACCATGTCGAAGGCCTGCTGGACGGGGAGGTGGCTGGTCTCGCGGTCGACTTCCTTGATCGCCGCAAAGACCAGCGGCGGCCCGTCGGCCAATTGCGCGGCCACTTCACGCGCGCGCGCCATCAGCTTGTCGGCGGGGAGGATTTCGTTGATCAGGCCCCAGTGATTGGCTTCCGTGGCATCGACGGTGCGGCCGGTGAACAACATCTCCATCGCCACATGATAGGGAATGCGGCGGGGCAACTTGATGGTCGCAGCATCGGCCACTGTGCCGGAGCGGATTTCAGGCAGGGCGAAGGTTGCGTGTTCGGCCGCCAAAATGATGTCGCAGGAAATCATAATCTCAAAGCCGCCGCCAAAGGCGAGGCCGTTGACCGCGCCGATCACCGGTTTGTTGAGGCCCGGCAACTCCTGCAGGCCGCCAAAGCCGCCCACACCATAATTCGAATCTGGCGCTTCGCCTGCGGCTGCCGCCTTCAAATCCCAACCAGGACAGAAGAATTTTTCACCCGCACCCGTGAGGATTGCCACGCGCAAAGTCGGGTCATCGCGGAAGCCCGCAAAGATGTCGCCCATGATGCGCGAGGTTGCCGCATCAATGGCGTTGGCCTTGGGGCGGTCGATGGTAACTTCGAGCACGGCACCATGTTTTTCTGTGCGGATGGGGGATGTCATTTCGTCCTCATTCTGATCAGCGCATCTGCGGCCACGGCACCTTGCGGCAGCACGAAGAGCGGGTTGATGTCCAATTCTTCCAGCGTGGCATCGTGTGCGGCGGCGAAGGCGGCCACGGCTTCGATGGCCTTGATCACAGCCTCCTGGTCGCCAGACTTGCCGCGGAAACCTTCGACCAATTTCCAGATACGCAAGGCCTTGAGTGCGCGGGTGATTTCGCTGCGGTTTGTGGGTAAAAGCAACGTGGCTGAATCTTTCAACAGTTCCGTGAAAATGCCACCGGCACCTACAACCAGCGCGAGGCCGAATTGCGGATCGCGCTTGAGGCCGATGATCAATTCGGCCACTGCTCCCGGAACCATTTTCTCAACCAGTACTTCGGGCGCGAGCTTGGCCATATTATCGGCAGCGGTTTTCACCTCGGCTTCAGTCTTGAGGTTCAACGCAACGCCGCCTGCTTCGGTCTTGTGGGCGATGGTAGCGGACGAGGTTTTGAGGACGACGGGGAAGCCGATGGCAGCGGCGACGTGTAGCGCATCAGTTATGGTGCAGGTTTTGCCTTCGGGGATCGTAAGCCCGAATGTCTTGAGCAACTGCTTGCTTTCAAATTCTGTCAACAGGCCTGATTGGGCATCGCCTTCCGGCGGGTTGGGCAAAGCTGGGTCCCGGCCTTCGCCGGGATGACGGAGCTGGGGCGGTGCGGGCCTCGCCCAGTTCTGACCTACGAAGCTTGCCGCTTCAAAGGCCGAGAGCGTGTCATCGAGACCGAGCATCGGCGCAACGCCAGCGTCTGCGAAGAGTGCCGCCATTTCCTGCGGCATGTTTTCTTGGAGCGAGGCCACCACCACGGCGCGGGCGTTGTTGGCCTTGGCGGCGGCGATATAGGCGCGGGCCGTCTTGTACCAGGCCGCGGGATTCATGTGGGGCAGGGTGGGCACATCCAAAATCAACATGCCGCAATCAAAGCCACCTGAGAGCACGGCGGTGAAGGTGTTGGTGAGCTTCTCCTCGTCGCCCCAAATGAAGGTGTGATAGTCGAGCGGATTGTCGATCGAGACGAATTCATTCAACGTGGCCGAAACCTTGGGTTTGGTTGTTGGGCTGAACACTGGGAAGGAGACGCGGCGCGTCATCGCCATGTCGGCCACAAGTGCGGCCTCACCACCGGAGCAGGAAAGCGAGACCAATCTGGCATCGGCTATTGGCCCACCATGATGGAGGAACTTCAAGGTTTCAGCCAATGCGGTGACCGAGGTGACACGGGCCACGCTATAGCGCTCAAACATTGCGTCATAGAGCTGGTCGGCGCCTGAGAGGGACGACGTGTGGCTCAACGTGACTTTGGCGCCTTGTTCGGACTTGCCGGTCTTCAGCGCCACGATGGGCTTTTTGATGCTGCGGGCCTTGGTGGCTGCGGCGGCAAAACGGGCCACGTCTTTTAGGCCTTCGACGTGAAGGCCGATGGCGGTGATGCGTGGATCGTCCGCCAGTTCTTCCACCATGCGCGCGATATCGACGTCTGCCTGATTGCCGATTGTGAAGATGGCGGCCAGTGGCAGTTCGCGGTTGGTGAAGGTCAGGTTGCAGGCGATGTTGCCGGACTGGGTGATGATGGCCACACCATTGTCACGGATTTTTACACCATGCTCATCGGGCCAGAGGGCTGCGCGCGACAGGCCATTCACAAAGCCATAGCAATTGGGGCCCATCAAGGGCATGCCGTCGGCGGCGTTCAGCAATTCTGTTTGCAACTCCGTGGCACCTGCCTCGGCAAACCCTGCGGCATAGATGACAGCACCGCCGCAGCCCTTGGCGCGGAGGGCACGGACGATTTCAACCGTCGGCTCGCGCTTGACCGCGATGAAGGCCGCATCGATGGGGCCGTCGATGTCATCAATGGACTTCACCGTTTTAACGCCGCCCAGTTCTTCGCGCTTGGGGTGAACCGCCCAGATTTTTCCGGTGAAGCCGAATTCACGCGTGCGGGTAATCGCGATGGCGCATTCATTGCCACCCACAAAGACGATGGATTTTGGGTTGATCAGACGCGAGAGGCTCATCAACCACCCAGCGGACGGAGCAGGGCGCGGCTGATGATGTGACGCTGGATTTCCGAGGTGCCTTCCCAGATGCGTTCGACGCGCGCGTCGCGCCAGATGCGCTCCAGAGGCAAGTCACTCATCAGGCCCATGCCGCCATGAATCTGGATGGCTTCATCTGCCACCATCGCCAAAACTTCTGTCGCTTTGAGCTTGGCCATGGCCATGTCCATTTCGGTCACCGTGCCCTGATCGTATTTCCACGCGGCTTCATAGGTCAATAGTTCGGCGGCGCGCAGTTCCATGGCCATGTCGGCGAGCTTGAAGGACACGCCCTGGAATTTGCCGATCTGTTGGCCAAACTGCACGCGGTCCACGGCATATTGCTTGGCGAGATCGAGAGCGCGTTCAGCGCGGCCAAGACAGGTGGCGGCGACTTGCAGGCGCGTGGCACCGAGCCATTGGCCTGCGACTTCAAAACCCTTGTGCACCTCGCCCAGGATCTGGCTCTTGTGAACGCGGCAGTCGGTGAATTCCAGAATGCAATTCTGGTAACCGCGATGCGACACGTTCTTATAGCCATCGCGCACGGTAAAGCCCGGTGTTCCCTTGTCGATCAGGAAGGCGGTGATCAGCTTCTTCTTGCCGCGCGAAGTTTCTTCTTCGCCGGTTGCGGCAAAGAGAATGACAAACGTTGCCTCATCGGCGTGGCTGATGAAATGCTTGGTGCCGTTGATAACGAAGTGATCGCCATCGGCCTTGGCAAAGGTTTTCATGCCGCGAAGATCGGAGCCAATGCCGGGTTCGGTGAGCGCCAGACAGTCAGAGGCTGTGCCTTCAATGGCGGGGTAGAGATATTTTTTGCGCTGCTCTTCGTTGCAGGCGAGCAGGATATTGGAGGGGCGGAATACACAGTTCCAATGCAGCGCATAAGAGGCGCGGCCCAATTCACGCTCGTAGAGAACCCAGGTCAGTGTATCAAGACCCGCACCACCCACGTCGGCTGGCATGTTGGCGGCGTAAAGCCCGGCCTCCATGGCCTTGGCCTTCAACTCATCGCGGAGTGCGGGGCGCAGCACGCCGGTCGCCTCAACCTCGGCCTCATGCGGAAACAGCTCGGCCTCCACAAAGGCGCGCGTGGTTTTGACAATAAGGCGTTGTTCGTCGCTGAGGTTGAAATCCATTTGGGTCCGTTACTTGATGTGGAAAGATTCGATATGGCCGTCGATGGCAATGTCCTGGCCATTGATCATGAAGGCCTGCGGGCTTGCCAGAAACACGGCGAGACTAGCGATTTCGTCAGCCTCAACAAAGCGTTCAAGGGATTGTCCGGCGGTGAGTTCTTTTGCCACCTGATCAAAGGGGAGATTTCGCAATTCTGCTTCGCCCTGAATGACGCGGTTGATGCGGTCGCCCTTAACGCCACCGGGGCAGATGGCGTTGCAGCGGACGTTATAGGGACCCAGTTCAATGGCGAGAGATTTGGTGAGGCCGATCACCGCCCATTTGGCAGCGGCATAAGGCGTGCGGTTACCAAAGCCATGCTGCCCTGCGTTGGACGACATATTGATGATGAGGCCAGATTTCTGAGCTTTCATTACAGGGGCGGCGCGACGCGCACAAAAGAATTGTGAGTCAAGGCAGATTTCGAGGCATTCCTTCCAGTCCGCATAGTCCATGTCATCAATGGGAGACGTAGGGCCTTTGATGCCGGCATTGTTGATCATCACGTCAAGCCCGCCCAAATCATCCAGCGCATCGTCAAACCAGGCATCGACCTCGCCTTCGGAGCGTACATTCACATGGGTGGCGGCGATGTCGGGGAATTCGTCGCGGAATTCGGCCAAGGCCTTTTCGTTGACGTCACAAATGTGAACTCGCGCACCTTCCTCGTGAAAGGCTCTCGCCATGGCCCGGCCGATGCCTGAGGCAGCAGCGGTGATCATCACGCGTTGGGCAGGCATGGCTCGCTCCTATTTCTTTTTCTTCGGTTTTTTCTTGGCTTTTTCTTCGCGTTCGAGGGTGAGGCCCGAACCGATCTTGTGTTTCTTGAACAGCTTCATCATGTCCACAAGAACGGCGTTACGCTTGGCTTCGATCTGGGCCACGGTGCGGCCATCGGCTTGTGCATCGGTGCCGTCGATCAGGCGTTTTTCCAATGCGTCATTCCATTTCGGGAATTTCAAATCGGTCCAGGGCAGCTCCAATGTCGGGTCAAACTGCTTGATGAAATCGCGCATGCCGCCAGGTCCTCCACCCACGTGATAGGTGAGGAAGGAGCCCATGAAGGCCCAGCGCATGCCAGCGGAATAGACAAGCGAGTCGTCAATGTCGCCGGTTGTTGCAATGTCTTTGTCGAGAATCTGCAAGGCTTCGCGCCACAGGGCTTCCTGCAGACGATCGCAGATATAACCGTCGATCTCTTTCTTGAGGCGCAAGACCTGCATGCCGATTGACTCAAAATAGGTCTTGGCCGTGGCCATGGCCGCATCACCCGTCCTGGCGCCGGGCACAATTTCAACCAGCGGCAGCAAATAGACCGGATTGAAGGGATGGCCGATGATCACACGCTCAGGATGGTGGGTGCATTCCGACTGAAGCCTCGTTGGCAGAAATCCTGAGGAGGAGGATGAGATCACCACGTCGGGCTTGGCGATGGCGTCAATGTCCTTGAACAGCTTGATCTTCAAGGCTTCGCGCTCGGGCGCTGCCTCGTGGATGAATTCGGCTTTGGAGGCCATTTCGGCAAGATCGGTGGTGAAAGTGAGCTTGCCCTTTTTCTTGGGCTTGCCGAGCAGCTTTTCCATTGACGGCCAGGCGGTCTTGATTTGCGCCTTGAGCTTGGCTTCGGCGGCGGGCGAGACATCATAGGCAATAACGTTGATGCCACGGATCAGCGCACGCGCGGCCCAGCCTGCGCCAATGAGGCCGGTTCCAGCAATGCCGATAGTTTTCATAGTCATTTCTTCAATCCCAGAATTTTGCGGCCTTCGTCAGGTGTTGCTACTTTGGTGCCGAGTATTTCAATGATTTTCACGGCGCGCTCAACCAATGTGCCGTTGGAGGCAAAGACACCTTTGTCGAGATAGAGATTATCTTCAAGGCCGACCCGGACATGGCCGCCCAGGAGGATGGCCTGAGCCACCGCCTGGAATTCATTGCGGCCAATGCCGAAGGCCGCCCAGATGGCGTTTTTCGGCAATTGGCTTTTCATATAGGCCATGGTTTCGGTGTTATAGGGCGCACCCCAAGGAATGCCGAGGCACATCTGGAACAGCGGCAGGTCGTCAAGCAGGCCTTCTTCACACATTTTGCTGGCAAACCACAGATGGCCTGAGTCAAAAACTTCCATTTCGGCTTTGACGCCATAGGACTGTATGAGCTTGGCCTGTTCGCGAAGCTGGAGCGGCGTTTGGATCATCACGTTGTTGCTGTCGCCGAAGTTCATCGTGCCGCAATCAATGGTGCAGATTTCGGGGCGCAATTCCTTGATGTGGAGATAGCGGGTCTTGGGCCCGACGAGATCAGTGCCCGGACCCCATTTCATTGGCTCTTCACCGGGGCCGACATCAAGATCGCCCCCCATGCCGGCGGTGAAATTGATGATGATGTCTTTGTTCTTGGCACGGATTTTTTCCATGACGTCGCGGTACAGATCGACATCGCGCGTGCCCTTTCCGGTGATTACATTGCGAACGTGGCAATGGACAATCGTGGCTCCGGCAGCGGCGGCTTCAAGAGCTGAATCAGCGATTTGCTGGGGGGTGACGGGAATGGCGGGGTGCTTTCCCACGGTATCGCCCGAACCTGTGACGGCGCAGGTGATGATGACTTTTGGCTGCATGGTGTTCTCCTCAACTGTGCAAGATAGTTCAGGAATGTTTGATAAGGCGAGATAAATGCGCCCTTGGCGTTTTCGATTGCGACAGGCTGGCAGGAATCATGAATATCTGTTAAGGCTAGCTTTGTGAGCGGGGGCGCAACGGAGTTTCAAATGAAACGATTCTTTGTTTTTGCGCTATTTTCACTTCTTCTGGCTGCCGCGTCAGTGAGAGCTCAAGCCGAAGAAAAAACCTTCGCCAAGCCCAAGCAGGGGCCTTACCGGGTTGACTGGTGTTACCAGTGGGGTGGGCAATGCGGTCAGCCCGCAGCAGACCGATTTTGCTCATCCAAAGGCTTTGCTCAGGCCAATGATTTTGTCGAAGCCGTCAACATTGGGTCGCTGACACCCACAATCATTCAAGGAACAGGGCAGGTTTGCAACGGCCCTGATTGTGATGGCTTTACTT
The DNA here is from genome assembly GCA_038231475.1 of Hyphomicrobiales bacterium. Taxonomy (GTDB): domain Bacteria; phylum Pseudomonadota; class Alphaproteobacteria; order Rhizobiales; family Aestuariivirgaceae; genus Aestuariivirga. The sequence goes on from JBBRLH010000013.1 coordinate 60,972, forward strand.
ATATCACCTGCACGAGGCCTGATTTGCCTCCGCCGCCTATGCCACCTCCGGGTCCACCACCTGGCCCACCTCCGGGTGGTGGTGGTGACACGCAGCTCTATTACAAGCCCAAGATTGGTGGTTTGCGTTTGAACTATTGCGCAGAGCGTGGTTCGGGTTGCGGCCAGGACGCTGCAGATGCCTATTGTGACATGAAGGGTTATTCCGACGCTTCAGACTTCACGCAATCGCCGCCACTTCCGCCAAATATCCGCACACGGTTCATCAACAGCGGCCAGAAGTGCTATGGGCCAGTGTGCTATGGCTTCCAGTCGATTGAATGTGAAAACCAACAATAATCTACGCGTGGATTAATCAAAGGGCAGCTCCCACGGGCTGCCCTTTTTTTAAACGCCCACGCCTTCAATTTTCATCAAGGTGCAGCCTGCAATTTTCCAGCTCCCATCGGGTTGCTGCTGCATCGCGTAGTCAGCAACATAGTGCTCACCATTCAAACCGGTGATTTTCACCTGCTGGGTGGGGCGGCCGAGGGCGTCTTGTCCCAAAGCACCAAATTCATAGCTCTGGTTACGGTAAACCATTGGATAGCCACGCTGAACCATGGCCATGAAACTTTCGGCGTCGGGGAAAACCTGTTTTACCGTAGGTGCGGCAAAGGAATAGGCTTCACTGCCATTGTCGGCCTTGAACGCCTGGAGTTGGCCGGCAATGATGGTTTGAAACTGGCTGGCGTCGGCAGGTGGGGCGGTTTGTGCCCACGCTCCTGAGCCCAGATTGAAAACGAGAAACAGCGCAACAAGCAATTTTCGCATTTTTGCCTCCATCATGGATTTGGCAGATTACGCAACAGACGTGCATTTGGTTCATAGGCCAGCGAGTGAACGAGTCTTGCCATGTTTGAGCAGCCGTGATCAATAGCGCGCCAGGAGGCAGTTGATGGAAAATTCGGTTTTGGATTATGCGTCCACCTGGTTGGGCGAGGGGCGCAAAGTGGCCTTGGCCACGGTTGTCGAGACCTGGGGATCAGCGCCGCAACCGGTTGGCAGCCAGCTGGTGGTGGATGACGCAGGCAATTTCATGGGTGCAGTTTCAGGCGGCTGTGTGGAAGCCAGCGTGATTACGGAGGCTGCTGATGTCATGTCATCTGGCGTCCCCAAGATGCTGGAATTTGGCGTGACCGATGAAACCGCTTGGCAAGCGGGTCTCGCCTGTGGCGGTCATATCCGGATTTATGTCGAGATGCTGCAATGAAGCGTGACGTGCTTGAGGCGGTTTTGGCTGCGCGAAAATCACGGCAAGCTGTGGCGGTGGTGACTGAGGTTCAGACCGGCCAGCAAAGGCTGGTGAAGGCCTCAGAGGCCGCTGCGGATCCCTTGGCAGAAGCCCTGAGCAACGGTTTTCGCTTTGACCGCTCGTCCATGGTTGAAGGTCCGCTCGGGCAATCCTTCGTGGCGATTCACAATCCACCTTTGCGCCTGATTGTGGTGGGTGCAGTTCTGATTGCCCAGCACGTCATCCCTATGGCGCGAACGTTGGGCCATGATGTAAGTGTGGTTGACCCGCGCGGGGCCTTTGCCACGGCGCTGCGATTTCCGGGCGTTGAGCTTCATGCCGAATGGCCTGAAGACATTATGCCGAAACTTGGCCTTGATGCCCGCACAGCCGTGATCACACTCACCCATGTGTCGGCCATTGATGACAAGGCGCTGACCTTAGCGCTGCGTTCGAAGGTTTTTTATATTGGATCACTCGGCTCGCGAAAGACCCATGCTTCGCGATTGGCGCGTCTCACTGCGGCAGGGTTTTCAGAGACTGATCTGGCGCGGATCAGAGGCCCGATTGGCCTTCCCATTGGTGCTGTGGGCGGGCCTGAAATTGCGATTTCCATTCTGGCCGAAATGACCAAGGCCCTGCGGATGGGACTGTCGTGAAAATTGCCGCCATTGTTCTGGCTGCGGGCAAATCCAGCCGCATGGGCTTCAACAAGCTTGTGGCGGATGTGGGCGGCAAGCCTCTCATTGTGCGGACTGTTGAGAACATTGCGACCTCAAAGATTTCCAAGGTTTTCGTGGTGATTGGCCATGAGGCTGCGGATGTGGAGTTGGCGCTCGCCCAATCTGATGTCAGCTTTGTGCGCAACAGGGATTACGCTAGCGGCATGGCGTCTTCGGTTAAGGTCGGCGTTGAGGAGGCACATGACTTTGATGGTGTGTTGATCTCTCTCGGGGACATGCCGCTGGTGTCAACGCTGGTCATCAACCAGATGATGGAAGCATTTCACCCAGAGCAGAGGCGCGATCTTGTATTGGTTGTTCGTGATGGGGAGATTGGAAATCCAGTTCTATGGGGTGCCAAATATTTTCCCGACCTGCTCAATCTTCAGGGCGAAAGGGGTGCCCGCGGATTGGTTGAAAAATATCGCAGCAATGCCACAGAAATCTTGGTGAGCGAGGAGGGTGTGATGTTTGATGCCGACACGCCTGAAGCTCTGGCCAAACTCAAATCAATTGCAGGTTTCTGAAACTCACATGGCCCTTGCGGGCGATGATGATGTGATCCTGTACGAGAATTCCCAACTTATCGCCGGCAGCAACGATGCGCTTGGTCATTTCAATGTCGGCCATTGAAGGCGTTGGATCGCCAGAAGGATGGTTATGCACGATGCCATCAAAACACCTAATGAATTGAAAACACAGTAAAAATAAGCATTCTGTGGAAGGATGGAGGCTGTAATTGGGAGCGGTTTCTTGAGGCGCATTGTGATGGTCACGCCTTGTCACGCGCGTTCGTGTTGAGTCGCTTTGACGCACGACATGTCACCATGTTCTTTTGATCCCAGGCCTCCAGCTCGCCA
>JBBRLH010000014.1:0-63206 GCA_038231475.1 Hyphomicrobiales bacterium
AGCGCTTCAATCCGCGCGTCCACGGGCGCAGGCCGACAAAACCTAAAACCCAATTGACACACAAGCAAAGGCAGACATAAACAAATTACACGGGTCAAATCTCAGTGAAAATCCCGGGTCAGTTCTCAGTGGAAATTAACAAATGAGGTTCTTCAGTTCCGAATAGGGTCCCTTGCCGGCCTCCAGCATCTCCTGCATGTGCCGCCAGTCCATGCAGATGAAGTGAATGGAGCCATCGATGCTGAACTTGGCCAGGTTCTGGAAAGCAGAACTCAGAAAGCCAGTAAACTGAACTTGGTCCATCTCGCCAGAAGCCATGGCAAACTCGCGGTGCTTCACCTCACCCAGTCCACTGACATGGCCCTCAATCGGGACATTATAGGGCGGATCGGTGAAGACCATTTGAGCCAGCTCTCCGGCCATCAGTTGATCGACCACCAGTGTATCCAGGGCATTGCCACAGATGAGCCTGTGGCGGCCAAGCTGCCAGATATCTCCAAGTTGGGTAATTGCCGGCTTATCGGACAGGTCGGGAAGGAGATCATCTCTGGGCGAGCCTGACTCTTCAACACTTAGGCCCTCAATCAGTCCGTCTACTTCTGCAATGGTGAAGCCGGTCAGGCCAATATCAAATCCCTCACCCACTGACATCAACTCTTGAAGCTCAAGGGCCAGCAACTCCTCGTCCCAGCCGGCATTCAGCGCGAGCTTGTTGTCCGCCAGCACATAAGCCTTCTTCTGCGCCGGGGTCATATGTTCCAGTCGAACGCAGGGCAAAGTCTCAAGCCCCAGCAGTTCAGCCGCGGCCAGGCGTCCATGACCTGCCAGGATCATGTTCTCTTTGTCGATGAGGAGGGGATTGGTGAAGCCAAACTGCCTGATACTGTCGGCGATCTGTTTGATCTGCTTCTTCGAGTGAGTACGCGCGTTACGCGAGTAGGGGTGTAGGGTGTTGCTGGGTAGGTATTCAATATCGAGCTTTTGCATGTGCTATTCTTTCTCTGGTTTCTGTGAGCGTTCCTCCTTGCCTGCCAGGCATTTCTGTTGATCGAGCACTTCTGGCTAATTGCCCGATCTTGCCGATGCTTGGCACCGGATTTGTTCCCTATATATTCCACCCCAGGCGAAATATCAAGATGTTGTGTTTCAGAATTATATTGATCAACAGCTAGTGTTGAAAGGTGGCGACTATGGCGCTCACCCGCCCCCAAAAGGTCTGACACGCCAATCCCGGCCATTGCCAGATACCTGCCGCAACTTGCCTGTTCCGAATTCAGTTGTCCCTGTTCGACGGGAAGAATTCCCTGTTCCCCAGAGCAGGGAATTTGGTCGCAACGCATTGAACTCGCGCCATGAAAGGCGGCCAAATTGATCGGCAGATGCCTAAAATTCCGCGTATTCCCTGTAAATTCCCTGTTCGCAGGCAATTAATGGCAGAGACCAGTTCGCCACTGACTGCGTCCACCACCATTCCACCCCGACCAAACAATCCATTTTTAGTACGTCCCAAATCTATGGGCGATTTCGGTCGCTTGCCGGATGCCGCTGATCTCTGTTGGCGAATTGAGACCGATTTCAGGGTTTAACTCTGGTTTTCGGAGAGCGCGGTCTCTGGACCCCTAAATTTTGGTCAACGCAATGATGCATACATCGTGAGCTGCGCGCTGGCGGATAAGGTGTGTTCAGCCTACGAACGAAAATGCCCGGCGTAAAGCCGGGCCGTGGACTAGCCTCCTTTTTGATCAGCTTAGTAGGATCGCTCGTTGGCCATCCCAACTCATGGGGAGAGGACACGCTTTGCTTAGTCGTTCTTCCATTGCGTCCTTGCGGGAAACGAGTTTCCTGCGTTGTAAGTCTTGGCGCAGGGACGCCAACGGATGGGCTCGCAATGACAAACTGACTTACCTGTGGCCTTCCACGACGCGTCACCGCCATAAATTCGTTAGGTGGTCGTAAGACGTATTGAATCCATTCGCTTAATGACAGTTATGGAAAGCTGAGGTGCCCCCTGGTATCAATATTATTGAGTGAGCTCAGCGCTGCGGCGGGGCAACGTATGTGGGCAATTGGTTGCAATCCGGACTTAGCTATAGAAACAACTGGCTTCTGCTGTTGACCCAGAGCAGACTTGGCCGAGTAGTTGAGTTACGTAGGATAGGATCTGATTTTTGTTGAAATAGCTGATCACGTTGCAGTAGTAGTTTTTTACTCAAATCCTGAAGGTGTAGTTGGTCCGCAGAGATATTTCCTGGCTCGGACGTTATGCGCAATAAAACCTGTATCTTGAAAAGAGGACAGCAATGTCTCAATTCCCCCGCACTCCCGTCGCTCGCTCTGGGCTTGAAATTCCCTCTATTTGCTTTGGCACAACGGCTCTGGCCGATATGCCCGACACTTATGGCTATGCCGTGGGTGAGGAACGTGCCTACGCCACATTGAATGCGATTTTTGATTGTCCCATTGGTTTTCTAGATACTTCACGTAACTATGGGGCAGGGCGCAGTGAAGCGCGCATCGGTGCTGCCATCAAGGCACGTGGTGGCTTGCCTAAGGGCTTCGTCATCTCATCGAAACTCGATCGTGATATGGAGACGAGACTCTTTGATGGAGATCGCGCCCAACGTTCGCTCGAAGAGAGCCTCAAGGCTCTTAATGTTTCGACTATTCCCCTGCTTCACCTGCATGATCCAGAATATGCTTCAGATCTGAAAGATGTCACCAAAAAGGGGGGTGCGTTGGATGTTTTATTTCGGATGAAAGCGCAAGGCCTTGCCCAAGCCGTCGGTCTCGCTGCAGGCCGCACGGACATCATGATGCCCATGATGCGCGACTGGGATTTCGATGCCATCATTAGTCATAATCGCTACACGCTGCTCAACCGCAACGGCACCGAAATGTTCAATCTAGCCAAATCTCGTGGCATGGCGGTGATCAATGCGGCACCCTATGCCAGCGGCATCTTGGCCAAGGGCGCGGTGCAGCAGCCGCTGTTTGCTTACATGCCAGCAGATGACAGCATTGTCTCCCGCGTCAAAGCAATCGAAGCGCTATGCGCAAATTACGGTGTGCCCGTTGGGGCAGCAGCATTGCAATTCTCCATGCGATCGCCACTTGTCGCATCGACCATTTGCGGTGTGTCCAGTCCTGAACGCGTGCAACAAACCATTGATTGGGCCAATTGGTCGATTCCCGATGCGTTGTGGAACGAACTATTGGCTCTTCCTTTCGACATGGACGATCCGGAAGCAAACCGCGTCTACAGGCCGGGTTAGATCAACAGTTTCAAATTGGCGGTATAACGAGCAACAAATTGGGAGCGGAAGTCTCTCGGCTATTGGCTGAGGGGCGGCAAATGCAGCATCTTGTTTTGGTATCAGACCGTCAGGATGGCCATAATTCGATAAACGAGTCTTGACTGCTCACCAAACAGGCTTGATCAATCTCTCAATCGAAAAATTCGACGTACCCGCTTCAACCAATTGCAAGAGTGAATTCCATCATGGTTCGAGACTATGACCCGGCAAAGGACGGCGCTCAAATGAACTTTGATGGCCGTATGTCCTATGGCGACTATCTGGGCCTCGATCATGTTCTTGGGGCCCAGAAGGTGCTGACCACGGCCCATGACGAAATGCTGTTCATTATTCAGCACCAGACCTCAGAACTCTGGATGAAGCTCGCTATTCATGAGCTGTCCGCTGCACGCCTCGCGATTGCCCAGGATCATCTGGCGCCAGCGATGAAAATGCTGGCGCGAGTCTCGCGCATTTTCGAGCAGCTCAACAATGCCTGGGATGTTTTGCGGACCATGACACCTGCTGATTATACGCATTTCCGTACCCAGCTTGGACAGTCTTCTGGTTTCCAATCATGGCAGTATCGCCTCATCGAATATATCTTGGGTAATCGCAATGCCGCAATGCTGAAGCCCCATGAGCACCGCGCCGATATTATAGACATGCTCAAAGCGGAACTTGAAACCCCGAGTTTTTATGACGAGGTCTTGCGCCTGGCTCATCGTAAAGGTGTCTCCATGCCCGATGTCGTTCTCTACCGAGACGTCAGTCAGACCCACACATTTAATGAGCAGGTGCTCGCGGAGTGGGCCGTTGTTTACAAAGCACCAGAGACCCACTGGCAACTCTATGAAGTGGCGGAAAAGCTGGTTGACATGGAAGACTACTTCCGGCGCTGGCGGTTCAACCATGTGACCACGGTTGAGCGCGTGATTGGCTTTAAGCGCGGCACCGGCGGCACGGGGGGCGTTTCCTATTTGCGGCGCATGCTTGAGATAGAACTGTTTCCCGAATTGTGGCGGGTGCGGACCGAACTCTAGGCGTAACTGCTTATATGAATGTCTTGTTGTTACTGCCGATATGTCAAAGAAAACCCGCGACAGCTGTGCCATCGCGGGTTCGCCTTTCGTGTCAGAGGACTTTAGTTCAAAGAAGCCTTGATCTTGTTGACGTCATCAACGCTCATTTCGCCCAAGGTTTTAACTTCGCCATTCTGGATCTGCCACAGGCGGAAGGGACCCGTAATGTCGCCATACTTATCGAAGGAGATTGGGCCAATCACGCCTTCATAGCGGATGGGCTTACCCTCCTTGATCAGGGCCAGCGCCTTGGCAAACTCTTCTTTGCCAGCATGGATGGGGGTTCCATCGGCCGCCACGACTTGTGGAATGGCGGCTTTGATCGCGGCAGGATCGGGTTTGCCAGCCTTGGCAATTGCCAAAGCCGCAATGGCGCCCGCGTCATAGGAGCGATCAGCAGCAGGCGCATCCGGCTTGATGCCACCGGAGAAGGCCTCATAGTTCTCGTTGAAATATTTTGTCGACGCCGTTTCCGCGGTTCCTGATGAGGTGCCATAGGCATCATTCAGATATTGAGCACCAACGGCTTTGACAAAATCGCCCGAGTTCATCCCGTCATTCAGCAAGAACTTGGCGGGACCACCGCCAGAAATCCAAGCGCGGGCGATGGTTGCGCCATCAACCGGATAGCTGATGAGATAGAGGGCTTCTGGTCCATCCTTCATGGCAGCCGTTGCTTCTGACGCGTAGCTCGACTGCTTTTCATTGTAAGGTGTGACCGACGTAATTGTACCACCCAACTTTTTGTAGGCAGCTTCGAATTCCTTTTCGAGATTGACACCAAAGTCATTGTTCACGTGGACAATGGCGATTTTTTTCAGTCCCTTGTCGAGAGCAAACTTGGCGGCCGCAGTGCCTTGCAGGGCATCGGAGGTAATGGTGCGGAAGAATACACCATTCGTTTTGCCATCACGGCCAAGGGCTGTGAGCGTTGGCGAAGACGATGCGGGCGAAATTTGCGGCACTCCGGCTGGCCCCGTAACAGATGTCAGGATGGCCAGTGACATTGGCGAAATGATGCCGCCGATGACCAATGGCACTTTCTTCACGTTGACCAGCTGTGTCGCCTGATCGACCGCGACGTTGGCCTGGGTTTGGCTGTCACGCGTATCCGTCACGATTTTGCAGCCATTGGCACCGCCAGCGTCGTTGAAATCACGCAATGCCATTTCAACAGACTTGGCTCCGGCCTGGCCATAGGCGCCGGCCTCGCCGGTCAATTCCAGATCAAGGCCAATTGTGATTGTGCAATCGGCAGCATGGGCAAGGCTGGTGGATCCAGCCACCATCGCCACAAATGCAGCCGTTAAAAACAATTTTTTCATTTTTTTGTTCCTTCCCTGTGTAATGCCGGAAAATGCCGGCTGGTCGAATTTAAAGTGAAGTCGGTGGATGTTGTTCTCAATTTCTAACTTCTTTTCCTTCGCTGTTGAGATTGTATTTCATGACTGAACCGTGACGACCTTTCACGTCTCGCTCAAGGGCATAGAGGTCACCGTCCAGCGGTCTCGATTGTGCAAGAACGGCTTCAATCGCGTCATGGTCTTCCGATGTCAGGTTCACGTCCGAGATACTTAAATTTGCCGCGAGATGCGCGCGATTGCGCGCACCCACAATGACAGCTGAAACGCTGGGCCGCGCCAAGACTGCAGCGCTGGCAATCGTTGCAATGTCAGTCTTGTGACGCCTTGCTATGGTCGCAAGTGTTTCCAAGAGTTTCTGGAACAGAGACCATCCGCCAAAATCGTCGATGATCAGTTTGTATTTGACGAGAGACCGATTTTCGAGTGGCGCCTGAGGTTCGGCAACACCCAACCATCGCTCGCCAAAAAAGCCACCCGCAACCGTCCCATAGCAGAAAATCGCGACATTCTCCTTCTGAGCCACTTCGACAAATGACTTCTCGGGACGCCTGTCCAAGAGAGAGTATTGCACCTGCATTGATGACATGGGCACGCCGGACTTGCGAATGGCCAAAAGATGGGCGGTGTCGAAATTGGTGCCGCCAATGCGATTGATCTTTCCTGCCCGGCGCAACTCCTCCAGCCACTGGGCCGTCTCAAGCCAGCGATCAACACCATAGTTCCACCAATGAAACTGAACGATATCGAGCTGTTCCATTCCCAGACGCTGAAGGGACGTATCGATCACATGCTCAACATAGTGTTTTGAAATGTTGGAGAGACGGGCCATGTCAGGCACGAATTTGGTGTGGACCCGGATTTTCGCCAAGGCTTCGGCCCCGCGTGTTTTCAGATATTCTTTCCTGAAGCTGCCGATCAAGGCTTCAACACCTGTGTAGATGTCGGCGCAGTCAAATGTCGTAATGCCCGCATCGGCAAAGGCAACGAGATCCCCCACCGGATCATCGCTTGTGGCCTGGCTGTGATTGTCCGACAACTGCCAGCCGCCGCGGATTACACGTGAAATATCATAGTCTGTGCTTAGGGAAATCCTTTGCATCACTCAGTCCTTGGCCAGCGGCACAGCCGTGGTTTGCGCGTGGCTGAAGCGCCGAAGTCCTTGGCGCGTGATCCTCAATCTGGTTGAGCAATTTGGATCAGGGCAGGCCACTTCGGCGTCGGTCGACATCCAGTCATTCTCGTGGGTTGCTCTCTGTTTGGCAGCGAGCAAAGGAAGAATTGATGCCAACGAATAAATGGAAAAGCCCTGTCCGGGTGGAAGGTGCAACATCTCGCCGCGCAGTTCAAAATAGTCGCCAGGCTTGGCCCCGCAATAAATGGGACCTCCGGGAGAGGCTACCACTTCAACCCTCAAGTCAAAAAGCTCGAAACTGTCGTCCTTCATGTCAGCCTTCATGGGCAATGCCCGCTTGGCGATCTTCAAGATCAAGTTGTGCGCGGATCAGGTTGAATGCGCGCGAAATGTCATTCTTCAACGCGGTCACGGCGCCGTTTCCATCACGGCGTTCCAGGGCACTGATCAATTCCCAATGGTGGTGGGTGCCCGCTGGATCTTGCTTTTCGTTATGCAGAGATGCTGATCTTTGCACGTAGGGGCCAGATTGAAGCCACAGGCTTTCGATAACAGGGATCATCACCCGTGATCCGGCGGCGCGATATATGTGATTGTGGAAAGCGTGGTTCAGTTCAATCGCATTGCGAATGCTTTCAGAATTGCGCTGGGCGAAAGATTTCTCACAATCTTCGGTGAGCTTTCGCAAGATCTTGAAGTCATCAGCCTTCAATCGCTTCATGGCAAGCAGTGTCACTTGCCCCTCAATCATGACGCGGGCGCGGGACAAATCCTCAAGCCGCTCTCTTGTGATGAAGGGAACCCGCACTGTTCGGTTGGGGAGCGCCTCTAAGGCCTGCTCAGACACAAGACGGCTCAGCGCATCGCGCACCGGCATGGTGCTGGTCTGGAATTTTTCGGCCAATTCAGCAATGCGCAGCATTTCACCGGTGGCAAAAATACCATGGATTATTGAACGGCGAAGTTCATTATAAACTTTGTCATTCACGGTTTCTCGGGTGATCGGCATGAGCTTGCGTTCGTTCAAGCTCACGACTTCTCCTGTGTATGCCTGCTCGTCCATCACCAGCCCTCGATTGCGGAAAAACTATTTGCAACGCCAAGTGAAGTAAAGTCTAATCAGTGATCTGTGATCACAAAAATGGGGGAGATCGCCTTTCCGATGGGCCGTGGAATTATGCCAATGGGGAACACTGAAATGAGGCCTGATGTCATTTCTGCATCCGGGCTGACTTTGGCTTTTGGCGGCATGAAGGCTGTGGACGGGATGGCGATAAGCCTGGGCCGCGGTGAGTTCCTGGGCTTGATCGGCCCCAATGGCGCTGGCAAGACCACGCTGTTCAATATGTTGGCGGGCGCATACAGACCCCAGTCTGGTTCCATCATCATTCAAGGCGAAGAAGCCGCAAACCGTAATGCCTCATCTAGGATCGGCATGGGCCTCGGCCGCACGTTCCAAATCCCCAAACCCTTTCCCCAAATGACGGTTTTAGAGAATGTGCTGACGGGTGCCCAGAACCAATCTGGCGAAACGATTTTCGCGAACTTTCTCCGTTATGGCAAAGTGGTCGCCGAGGAGCGTTCCGCCGCCCTAAAGGCCAAAGAGGTTCTCGATTTTGTAAAGCTCCAGCATCTCATGCATGAGCCCGCGCGCGTGTTGTCGGGCGGGCAAAGAAAGCTCCTTGAATTGGCCCGCGTGCTGATGGCAGATCCTTCCATCATCCTGCTTGATGAGCCCGCCGCTGGCGTCAATCCCGCTCTCCTGGAATTCATCATTGAGCGCGTGATTGATCTCAACGCCCAGGGAAAATCCATCCTGTTGATTGAACACAATATGGAAATGGTCTCAAGGCTTTGTCAGCGTGTGGTTGTCATGGCGGGCGGCAAATATCTCACCGAAGGCACACCGCAATCGGTCGCGCGCAATCCTGCGGTCATTGAAGCCTATCTGGGTGCCGTTGCTTGATGGCATCTCCTGGTCCAGCCTTGCAGACGTCAGGGCTTATTGCGTGTTATGAGCGTGACCTGCCGATCGTGCGCGGCATTGACCTTGCCGTAGCGCCTGGCGAATTCGTTGCAATTCTGGGCCCGAATGGTGCTGGCAAATCCACTTTTGTCAAAGCCATAGCGGGCGTCGTGCCTGTCTTTGCCGGAACAGTCACATTGGCGGGCCACGACATCACCAACACGCCTCTCCATCTGCGCTCGGGCAAGGGTCTGGGGTTTGTCCCACAAACTGAAAACATCTTTACGAGCCTGAGCATCGCCGAGAACTTGCAATTGGCCGCCGATATCTTGCCCAAACACTTGAGGGCTCTGCGCATTGCAAAAATCTTCGCGATGTTTCCAGATCTTGCGAGCAGGCCGGGCTTGAAAGCGGGCCAGCTTTCAGGGGGGCAGCGGCAAATGCTGGCGGTTGCACGGGCCCTCATCGTGGAGCCCCAAGTCCTGATTTTGGATGAGCCGTCTGCGGGGCTTTCGCCCAAGATCGTAGGCTCGGTTTTCGCTATGCTGAAAGACATCAACGCAACGGGTGTGACCGTCGTGCTGGTCGAGCAGAATGTGAAAGCTGCTTTGAGTGTTGCTGACCGTGGTGTCATCCTCGTGGAAGGGCAGATCCGCCATGCGGGTCCTGCGAAAGAATTGACCAGTGATCCTGTCTTGGCGGAACTCTATCTCGGCGCACAGCCGCAGCGAAAGCTGGGATCATGAACGCACAAATCATCATGGATGGTCTGATTGCCGGCAGCATGATTGGTCTTGGCGCTGTTGGCATTACCTTGACCTATTCAATCCTGCGTTTTGCAAATTTTGCCCATGGCGACATGATCAGTTGGGCCGCCTATTTTGCCCTCGCCATCAGCACAGCACTGGGAACACTTGTTCCCGGCCTGTCGCAACCCTTGGGACCATTTTCATTCGGCTGGTCTTTGCCCGTGGGACTTCTGACAGCGATTATTTGTACAGGCTTGCTCGCCTTGCTGGTTGATTGGCTGCTTTTCGCCAGGCTGCGGCAGCGCGGCGGAGCAGTCATCATTCTGGTGATGGCAGGTTTTGGCGCGGCTCTCACGCTGCGAAGCTTCCTTGAATTCGTCTTCACATCAAAGCCCGCCTATTTTACCAACGCGCTGCAAATCGCGCGCCCTCTTTTTGCTGGCGCTCATGCTACGCCTGATCAACTGCTCGGTCTTGGCATCGCTGTGGTTTTGGTTGTGCTTGTCCATCTTGCTTTAACGCGTACACCGGCAGGACGCGCCATGCGTGCCGTGAGTGAAAATCAGGCGCTGGCAGGGCTTGCTGGTGTCAATGTTGCGAAGACCATTCGCGTTGCCTGGGTCTTTGGGGCAGGGCTTGCGGCAGTCGCTGGGGTGATGGCAGGGTTGCTCGTGCAAATCCGCCCCCATATGGGCCATGACCTCCTCTTGCCGCTGTTTGCTGCGGCCATTCTAGGCGGCATTGGCAGCGTGCCGGGTGCCATGATTGCAGGCCTGATCATAGGTCTGGCCGAAGCCTTTTGCGTTCAATTCATTGGGGCAGAATGGCGGGCCGCTGTTTCGTTTATCGTGTTGGTCGCAATCTTATTGTTGTGGCCTCAGGGTCTTTTCGGGAAGAAGACCACATGATCGAACTCGTCAGCTATGGCGCCTTTTTCCTCACCTTGGCCCTCACCTTTGGGATCATGTGTCTTGGGCTCAATGTCCAGTGGGGGCAGACGGGGCTCTTCAATGTTGGCGTTGCCGGCTTTGTCGGGATTGGCGCCTATGTCTCGGCCCTTCTTACAACGCCGTCTGTCCCTGAACATCTGGGCGGGTTTGATCTTCCCATTGTCTTAGGTTGGATTGGTGCTGCTGTGGCTGGTGCATTGGCATCGGTGTTGTTGGGGGCACTGACCTTGCGTCTGCGCTCAGATTATCTCGCAATCGCCACGTTTGGTTTTGCGATCGTGGTGCAACTGGCGGCGCTGAATCTTCAATCGATCACGGGCGGTCCCTTTGGCATCAGTTTTATTCCAAGGCCTTTCGGAGCCCTGGCCGGTGACCCGCTGGTGTTTGGTCTTCTCAATCTTGGCGTTGTATCGGTCGTGACAATTGGGGTCTACGCGGCTCTCGAACATCTCATGCGCAGCCCCTGGGGCCGTGTGCTGCGGGCCATCCGTGAAGATGAGCAAGCTGCGGCGGCGCTGGGCAAGAACGCCACGCTTTTTCGCATTCAGGCTTTCGCCGTTGGTGGTGCCATCATGGGATTGGCAGGAGCGGTTCAGGCCCACTTCATCGGCTATATCTCGCCTGAAGGTTATGTTCCCATTCTCACTTTTCAGGTATGGGCCATGCTCATTGTTGGGGGCTCAGGCAATAATCGCGGTGCAATTCTAGGAGCTGTCGTGGTCTGGGCTTTTTGGGCGGCGTCTGGCGCCATCATCGCCGCCATTGTTCCACCTGAAGAACAGGCGCGCGCTTCTGCACTCAAAATCGTCATGATCGGTATTGCCATTTGCGTCGTGCTGTTGCTGCGGCCGCGGGGGTTGCTTGGTGAATTGAAAACCGTGTCGCGCCACATCGAAGACGGCAAAGCCTGATCGAGCAAAAGGATATTCACCATGACCAATGCAAAACCGCAAATCCCACACAGCGTGCTGACGGGTGGGCTTTCAATTCCCTCCATCCTGTGCGGCCTGTGGCAGGTCGCGGATATTGAACGCTCAGGTCATCCCATGGATCCTGAGCGCGGCGGTGATGCCTTGCAGGCCTATGTGAAGGCGGGGTTCACTGGCTTTGACATGGCCGACCATTATGGCACGGCCGAACTGATCACGGGCAATCTGTTGCGCCGTTACCCTGAAGGGCAGAAGCCTCTGGCCTTTACGAAATGGTGCCCGGAGCCCGGTCCCATGACTCCGGACATTGTGCGGGCAGGGGTTCAACAGCGTTTGGATCGCCTTGGTGTCAAATCCATTGACCTCCTCCAGTTCCATTGGTGGAGTTTCGAACATCCCGCCTGGCTGGACGCGCTTCATGAGATCAAGAAGTTGAAAGATGAGGGTCTCGTGCGCGCTATCGGCGTCACGAATTTCGATGCGGCCCATCTTTCTTTGGCTGTTGCTGATGGCATCCCCATTGTTTCCAACCAGGTTTCATTTTCTGTCGTTGATCGCCGCGCGCTTGGGGACCTGAGTTCTGTCTGTGCCCGAACCGGTGTGAAGCTGCTGGCCTATGGGACCCTCAATGGCGGGTTTCTTTCAGATAAATGGTTGGGGAAGTCAGAACCCAAGGATATTTCCGATTGGAGCAAGTCCAAATACAAACGCTTCATTGATGCCGCGGGTGGCTGGGCGATCTATCAGGAATTCCTGGCAACGCTCAGCCAGATTGCCCGCGGTCATGGTGTTTCGCTTTCCAATGTTGCCACGCGTTGGGTGTTGGAGCAGCCCGCAGTGGCAGCTGTCATCATCGGGGCGAGACTTGGCGAAAACGACCATCATGAAAGCAACGCGCAAGCGTTTAGGTTTTCACTTTCATCTGAGGACAAGACTGCCTTGGAGGCCATTTTTGCGCGCATGGAGTCTATTCCCGGTGATTGCGGTGATGAATATCGAAAGCCCCCATTCCTGACCGCGTCTGGAGATTTGAGCCACCATCTTAATGCCATTCCCTCAGCTTATGCGCCTCTGCCCATGGTCCACAGGACCGGTACACGCGTATCCTCTGGCAGCAAATGGGAACCCATTGCGGGCTACAGCCGGGCGGTTCGGGTGGGTAATATCATTCATGTTTCGGGCACCACGGCTACTCATGGCAACAACCGCTGCGTGGCTCCGGGCAATGCAGGCGCACAGACCACTTATATTCTCGACAAGATTGCCGCTTCCATCACCGCAGCCGGAGGAAAAATTGAGGATGTGGTCAGAACGCGCGTCTATCTCCGCAAGGAAAGTGACTGTGACGACGTTTCGCTCGCTCATGGCCGCGTCTTCGGAAAAATCATGCCCGCCAATACCTTGATCGTTGCAGGTGGACTGATCGGTAACTATGAAGTCGAGATCGAGGCCGAAGCGATCGTCAGCTGACTTACCCATTGAAGTCGATGGAGTTCAGGTTCAAGGGCCTTTTGATTTTCATGCTCTGGCCAAGATGGAAGATCTGGGTCCTTTTGCCAACACATCGTTGGAACAATGCAATGTCTACTCTTGCCCCTCTTGCGCGCACAAGCCAGTCTTATCAGTTCCAGCCAGATAGCAGTTCGCCATCCGCGAACTTGGAGTTCACGGCTATTGGAGACGTGAAGTTCCGATGTTGAGCGGTAAGTCGTACAACCCTTCGACTCAAGTGCGCGGCTCATTGAAGCCAGTTTCAAACTGGCTCTGTTCGACAGAGAACGTCAAGTGCGAATTAGACAAGGAACGCTAGATTGGGCGAGCTCTGATACAGCCCAATCATCCTTAAGCGCTAACGTCATTCGGTTTGGATCGTGTAGCCCTTAGCCTTCGAATAGCGTGATGTTAAGGAATCAGTGTGATGAAATATAAGTGCAGACTGCATTTCTCCATCATCCGTTGCTCGATTTGGTGAGTCAGATGGTAGTCCAAGCGGAACAACTGGTTTGGACTTTCTCGTTCTCGCTATTGACCGTTTCAAAGTCGTTGTGGGGCAGGGAGTAACCCCGAAAGCGGTGCGATGAAGCTAGCTCCCACAGGTAGTTATTCCTCAGGTATTTGCAGATTGACGTACCTCATGCGAAAAAATACATAGGGGCGTGAAGGAGTTTTTATGGCGAGGCCGACAGTTCACGACATAGCGCGGGAAGCGGGGGTAAGCTTGGCGACCGTAGATCGTGTGCTTAACGCGAGACCGCGCGTTCGCGAGAGCAGTGTACGATTGGTGCAAGAAGCTGTTGAGAAGCTTGGCTATGTTCGGGACCTATCCGCAGCAAACTTGGCGAAACGTCGACAATACCGCTTTGCTTTTGTCATCCCAGAGAGCAAGAGCCAGTTCGTGGAGACCATCCGCTCAGCATTGAGTGATGCCAGTCGCGCGACAGGACCGGATCGTGTCGCATTGGAAACCATTCCTGTCCCAGTTGACGATCCAAATGCGACAGCGCGGACTTTGGTGGAGATAGCTGCAGGCAAATATGACGGGGTTGCCGTCATGTGTCCGGAAACACCGCAGGTGCGAGATGCCGTGACGCGGCTCAAACGCGCTGGTCTCGCTGTTGTTGCAATGATATCAGATCTGCCTAGTTCGGCGCGCGATCATTTCGTAGGCATTGATAATGTCGCGGCGGGTCGCACGGCAGGTGCGCTGATGGGCCGGTTTTTGGGCAATAAACCTGGGAAAATCCTGGTTGTCTCGGGCTCTTTGGTTTCGCGCGATAGCCTGGAACGGCGTTTTGGTTTTGACAGCATTCTTGCGGATCGATTTCCATTGATGGAAGTGCTGCCAACCATTGAGTCCCGCGGTGACAATCATCGATTGATTACAGTCGTGCGGCAGGTCTTGAGTTCTCACAGAGGTATTGTTGGTCTCTATTCGATAGGCAACGGCAACGCGGCGATTTTGGATGTCTTGCGGGCCACTGACACTGTCGGGAAAATAACTGTCATCATGCACGAGCTTACGCCCGTCACGCGGTCCGCGCTTGATGCCGAAGAAATCGATGTCGTCATTATGCAAAATCTCGGGCATGTCGTCCGCAGTTCTGTCCGGATCCTACGCGCAAATCTCGACAAAACAGAAATTGTCGAGTCCCAGGAAAAAATCCGCATTGAAATCGTCATGAAAGAAAATCTGGTTGCGGTCTGATCCCGTTTTGGGTGGCACCGTCATCTGGCCGAGCGATTTTTGTAGCAGACCCAACCCTCGGTCCAATCCCAATTTCCGTTGAAATACCACTTGTTGATGTTGAAAATTTATACTGGCAACTTCAATTAAGATACTGAAATAAATACCAAAAATTTTTCGACTTCAGAAATTTTGCAAGATTATCATCTTTGTGAGGTACGTAACTAAATAAGATCATTGACAAGAGGTACGTACCTCTTTACGAATTGCTCCGTACTTGTCAGAGCTGCTAGCAATTTCAGAAGCAAATGCGGTGGCTCGCCATAAAGGGAGGAAACCCGTGATGAAGACCAAAACTTTATTGATGTCGGCTGCCTTTGCTGCAGTCAGCGCTATGGGCGTTTCGCACGCCCAGGCAGAAGACTTGACGCTGTGCTGGGCGGCTTGGGATCCAGCCAACGCGCTGGTTGAACTGTCCAAGGATTTTGAAGCCAAGTCGGGCAACAAGATGCACTTCGAATTTGTGCCCTGGACCAACTTTGCTGACCGCATGCTCAATGAGTTGAACTCAGGTGGCAAGCTCTGCGATCTGATGATCGGCGACAGCCAGTGGATTGGTGGCTCGGCTGAAGCCGGCCACTACATAAAGCTCAATGATTTCTTTGATGCTAATGGCATCAAGATGGATGACTTCGTGCCCGCAACAGTGGTCGGTTATTCGGAATGGCCCAAGAACACGCCAAACTATTGGGCGCTCCCCGCCTTCGGTGACGTTGTCGGTTGGACCTATCGCAAAGACTGGTTTGCCCGTCCGGAACTGCAGGCCGAATTCAAGAAAAAATATAATCGCGATCTCGACGTGCCCAAGACCTTTGCCGAGCTGAAGGACATTGCAGAATTCTTCCAGAAGCGCACCATTGAGGGCAAGACGGTTTACGGCGCCTCGATCTATACCGAGCGCGGTTCTGAAGGCATCACCATGGGTGCCATGGATGTACTCTACAGCTATGGCTTCCAGTATGAAAACCCGAAGAAGGCCTATGACATGGAAGGCTTTGTGAACTCACCCGGCGCGATCAAGGGCCTTGAGTACTACAAGTCACTCTATGAATGCTGCACCCCTCCAGGCTCGTCCAACGGTTACATGGGCGAAGGCATCGATGCGTTCAAATCGGGTCAAGTTGCCTTGCAGATGAACTTTGCCTTCACCTGGCCGGGCTTTGAAAACGATCCAAACGTCGGCCATGGCAAGACCGGCTATTTCGCCAATCCCGCCGGACCAGACGGTGCCAAGTTCGCCCAACTCGGCGGTCAGGGCATTTCTGTTGTGTCCTATTCAGCCAAACAGAAGCAGGCGCTCGATTACATTAAGTGGTTTGCCCAGCCTGAAACCCAGCAGAAATGGTGGAAGGCCGGTGGCTTCTCTTGTCTGAGGTCGGTGGTCGAAGACCCCGAATTCCCCAAGAGCCAGCCTTATGCACAAACCTTCCTCGACTCAATGGCCATCGTGAAGGATTTCTGGGCCGAACCAAGCTACGCAAGCTTGCTGCAGCAATCGCAGAAGCGCTTCCATGATTATGTTGTGGCCGGTCAAGGCACAGCCAAGGAAGCCATGGACGGATTGGTCGCAGATTGGACCAAGACGTTGAAGGAAGCCGGCAAGATCTAAGCCGCGCATTGCCCATCCTGCCAATGGCAGGGTAAAGGAAAATCACGCAGGGCCAGACACCTCCCTGAGCCCTGCGTGAGCATTCCAAGTCACGCAATAGAGAAACACCATGTCCAATACTCTGCCAGAGCGCGTAGCAAAGTCCACGCCGCCCCTTGTCGCGCGTCGCATCAAGGGCCTGAGCGACCGGGCGATTGCCTGGATCTTCGTGGCCCCCACGATATTTTTGCTTCTTGCGATCAACATTTTCCCGTTGCTCTGGACCATCAGGCTGAGCTTGACGAATTATCGCCCCAACATGCCCAACAAGCCCATCCAATGGGTCGGCCTCGAAAACTACCGCCAAGTCCTGACTGATCCCGACATCTGGAATACCATGCAGGTGACGGCGCATTTTCTGATCTGGACAATCGTCCTTCAGGTGCTGATCGGCTTTTCACTCGCCTGGCTGATCAACCGGAAATTCAAGGGCAACGACCTTTGGACGACCATCATCGTCTTGCCGATGATGCTATCGCCCGCCGTGGTCGGCAACTTCTGGACATTTTTTTATCAGCCACAGATCGGCATCTTCAACTATGTCATCAGCTTTTTCACAGGCATCGATCCGTCATCTTTCACCATGATCGGCTCGGTTGATCTCGCACCCTGGTCCATCGTCATCGTTGACACATGGATGTGGACGCCCTTTGTGATGTTGATCTGCCTCGCAGGACTGCGGTCCATCCCCACTTACATTTATGAGGCCGCAGCAGTTGACCGGGCGAGCCCCTGGCGTCAGTTCTGGACCATTACCATTCCGATGGTTCTGCCTTTCCTCATGCTGGCTGTCCTGTTCCGTGGCATTGAAAACTTCAAGATGTTTGACCTTGTCGTGCAGTTGACAGGTGGCGGTCCGGGATCAACCACCGAGCTCACCTCCATTAACCTGAAGCGCGAAGCCTTTGAGAAGTGGCGCACCGGCTATGCCTCAGCTTACGCGATCATCCTGTTTGTCACGGTCTTTGGCCTGGCGTCGATTTATGTCAAGGCCCTTAACAAGGTGAAAGAAAGATGAGCAGCTACTCAGTCACCGAACCATCGAAGCGCCAGAAATGGGTCGCAGCTATTCTTGTCATCATCTATGCCGTGGTCACCATTATCCCGCTGCTGTGGATCATTGCGACCGGATTCAAGAGTGCCGACGATTCAATTGCCTATCCACCCAAAGTCTTCTTCGAACCCAAGCTTGAAGGCTACGTCAATCTGTTCACAACGCGCACCCGCCCGAACCAGGACGATCTGGCAAAATTGCCGCCGCCCACCACGTGGTACGAGCAGGTTGCGCGCGACAATGGCATGGTGATCCAGGGTCCCTCGCGTTATGGCGAGCGCTTTATGAATTCTGTCATCATCGGCTTTGGCTCGACCTTCCTGTCGATCGTCCTTGGAACGCTCGCCGCCTATGCCTTCAGCCGCTTCAAGGTGCCGCTGAAAGATGATCTGATGTTCTTCATTCTCTCCACGCGCATGATGCCGCCCATTGCCGTGGCTATACCGATCTTTCTCATGTTCCGGTCACTGGGGCTAAGTGACACCCATCTTGGCATGATCCTGCTCTATACTGCGGTGAATATTTCGCTCGCAGTTTGGCTGATCCACGGTTTCATGGATGAAATCCCGCGTGAATACGAAGAGGCGGCCTTGATTGATGGCTACACAAGATTTCAGGCCTTCTACAAAGTCGTGTTGCCACAAGCCGCAACCGGCATCGCTTCAACGGCCATATTCTGTTTGATCTTCGCCTGGAATGAATATGCCTTTGCAGTGCTGTTGACGTCGGGCACAGCACAAACCGCACCACCTTTCATTCCCACTATCATTGGTGTGGGTGGCAAGGATTGGCCAGCGGTAGCTGCGGGCGCCACGCTGTTCCTCTTGCCCGTCATGGTCTTCACCATTCTGCTACGCAAACATTTGCTGCGCGGCATCACATTCGGGGCGGTGCGCAAATGAGCGAGTTTGTAAATGGCCTCATTCAATTTCGTCGCGGCTCCTGGGAAATTCTGGCCTCAATCCTGATTGCCTTTGGCGTTGTCATGTTGATGCAGGGCTTTGCACTTTGGCTTTACACCTATTCATTCATCGTGACACTGCTGGGCACCGCCATGTTCATCATCGTCAGCCATTTTCGGGAGTGAGCAATGGCTGAAATTGTGATCCGCAACCTTCGCAAGGAATTCGGCAGCTTCACCGCCGTCCAGTCTTCGTCGTTTAAAATCGAGGACGGCGAATTCTTCATGCTTCTGGGCCCGTCAGGCTGCGGCAAGACCACGACGCTGCGCATGATTGCCGGGCTTGAATTGCCAACCTCGGGTGAAATTGAAATCGATGGCGAAGACGTCAGCCAGAAGCCTGCAAGCCAGCGCGACATTGCATTCGTGTTTCAGATGTTTGCACTCTATCCGCATATGAATGTGAGGAAGAATCTGAGCTATCCTTTGGTGAGCCAGGGCATGCCGCGCGATCAGGTGCGCGCCAAGGTGAAGGAAGTTGCCAAGATCCTCGGCATTGAACACATGCTCGACAAACCCGTGGGCGGGCTTTCCGGCGGCGATCGGCAACGCGTGGCCCTGGGCCGCGCCATCGTGCGCAATCCCAAGGCTTTCATGATGGATGAGCCTTTGGGTGCACTCGACGCCGAGTTTCGCGAACACATGGCGATTGAACTGCGCGCGCTCCATGACCGCATGAAAGCGACCACCGTCTATGTCACCCACGACCAGCTTGAGGCCATGCAGATGGGCGACAAGATTGTGGTGATGAATCACGGCGTCATTGAACAGTTCGGCAAGCCCCAGGATATTTATGACAAGCCCGCCACCATGTTCGTAGCCAATTTCATTGGCTCACCGTCGATGAATTTTCTGCGCTTTCACGGCAAGGTTGCCGCTGGCGCAAAGTCAGTGACCTTGCATCATCACAAGCTCGCCATTCCACAAATGCGCATGCCCTTTGAAGGCGATTTGGCATTTGGCGTCAGGCCAGAGCATATCCAACTGACTGATGCTGGGGACTATCGCGGTGAAGTGAAAGCCACCGAATATCTGGGGACCACCCAGATCGTGACGCTTGAAACGGCTCATGGCGCGGTCAAGGCGCGCGTGGCGTCAGGCGATGTGGCGCTTGTGGGTGAAACCGTGGGGCTGCAGTTTGACAAGAAAACTGTCACACTCTTCGACAACCAGACCGGACAGGCGCTGCGCTCTGAATTGAATGAAGGAGTGCTGGCCCATGGCTGAAGTCTTGCTTCGCCAGATAGGAAAATCCTTCGGCAAGGAAAAAGCCGTGGCCGATTTGACCATGACAATTCCAAGCGGGTCATTTGTGGTTCTTCTGGGACCAACAGGTGCAGGCAAGACGACCACATTGCGCCTGATTTCCGGGCTCGAAAAACCCGATGCGGGCGACATCCTGATTGACGGTAGATCAGTTCTGGACGCAACGCCGGCCCAACGCGATGTGGCCATGGTCTTCCAGCAATATTCGCTTTATCCCCATATGACAGTCAGGGACAATCTGGCCTTTCCCTTGCGCTCGCCGATCCTCAAAACTCCCGAAGATGCAATCAAGCGCAAAATTTCCGAAGTGGCGGAGATGCTGCGCATTTCCGGCAAACTGGACAACAAGGCAACGGCACTTTCGGGTGGTGAGATGCAGCGCGTGTCGATCGGCCGCGCCTTGGTCCGTGATCCGTCGATCTATTTGATGGATGAGCCGTTGAGTTCATTGGACGCCAAACTGCGCGCCGATCTTCGCGTGGAACTGAAAAGCATTCAAGCCGATCTCGGTGCCACTTTCCTCTATGTGACCCACGATCAGATCGAAGCCATGACCATGGCCACCCATATTGGCGTTTTGGAAAAAGGCCGACTGGTGCAATTTGGCTCGCCGCGTGAAATCTATGAGAGCCCGGTCAATCTCTATGTGGCGGGAAGGCTCGGTACGCCAAGGCTCAATGTCCTGCCCGCAGATATTTTTGGCAAGGCACCGAGCGGCGCCAAGACCATTGGCTTGAGGCCAGAACATATTGCGCAAGGCAAGGGCAAGCCTGCTAGTGTAGTCCGCGTCGAACGGCTGGGCGACCAGACAAGGTTGCATCTGAAACTAGACAACCATGATATCATCACTTTGACCGACGTTCATACAGACCTTGAGCCTGGTGATCATCTTGCCATCAGCCCCCGCAATCCCCTGTTTTTTGACGCCAATGGTGCTCGCATTGCCTGAGGAGATCTGACCATGAGACAATTCATCAACGCCAAGGAAACGCTGGTCACAGAGGCAATTGACGGAGCTTTGCGCACGTCAGGTGGTAAGTTGGCTCGGCTTGACGGCTATCCACATATTAAGGTTGTAGTGAGAACTGATTGGGAGCGTTCAAAAGTAGCGTTGGTTTCCGGTGGAGGATCTGGCCATGAACCTTCTCACGCAGGTTTCGTTGGCCGGGGTATGTTGACTGCTGCAGTCTGCGGAGACGTTTTTGCTTCGCCGTCCGTTGATGCGGTCCTAGCCGGAATACTGGCAGTGACCGGTCCGGCCGGATGCATGTTAATTGTCAAGAATTACACAGGCGACCGCTTGAATTTCGGCTTGGCTGCAGAGCGGGCACGGGCTTTCGGGCTCGACGTGAGCATGGTCGTGGTTGACGATGACGTTGCGTTGCCCAATCTGCCGCGAGCTCGGGGCGTGGCCGGGACGCTTTTTGTCCACAAGGTCGCCGGGGCCTTGGCAGAATCCGGTTCTAACCTTGCGTCTGTAGCCGAGGCAGCGCAGCAGATCATAGACGGTGTAAAATCAATCGGAATGTCTTTGGACACGTGCACTGTGCCAGGCTCTCCGAAGGAAGATCGCATACCTGACGGAAAGGCCGAGTTGGGACTGGGCATTCACGGCGAAGCGGGCGTCGAACAGGTGGATTTCGCAGGTGCCCGCCAGGCTATCGCAATGATGGTCGAGCGTTTGGCTCCGACGATGAATCCGGGTCCACATGTGGCGCTGCTCAACAATCTTGGCAGTGCCACGCCACTTGAAATGGCGGTGCTGGTCGAAGAACTGGTCGGTTCAAGCATCGGTGGACAGCTCAGCCACCTCATAGGCCCTGCACCCATGATGACGTCGCTCGACATGCACGGATTTTCAATTTCGGTTCTGCCACTTAGCGATCAGGTCTTGAACAATCTTGAGGCTGACGTTGCTCCCCACGCCTGGCCGGGATGCCATGCGCTATCTGCGGTAAAGATTATGCCCTTGCCGGATGGCTTGACGCCCATCCAGCCGATGCCATCAAAAAATGCCAAGGCCGAAAAACTGATCCGTAGGTGTTGTGAAATATTGATTGCAGCCGAGGGTGACTTGAACGTACTTGATGCAAAGTCAGGTGATGGGGATACTGGATCGACATTAGCTACAGCTTCACGTGCTTTGATCAAGGCGCTGGACCGTCTGCCTTTGGCCGATTGGACGCAACTTTATCGAGCTATTGGGCTTGAACTCAGCCAGACCATGGGAGGATCTTCGGGCGTGCTACTGGCAATTTTCTTCACCGCTGCCGGTGATGCTTCGGCCAGTGGACACGACGCCGTATCCGCACTGAAGGCAGGGCTTTCGCGCATCCAGGAAGTTGGCGGTGCCGGCCTTGGAGATCGTACCATGATCGATGCACTTGTGCCGGCCCTCGACGCATTGCCCGATGGACTGGCTGCAGCGGCCGCGGCTGCCCGGCAAGGTGCCGATCACACAGCAAATATCACCAAAGCTAAGGCTGGCCGGGCTAGTTATGTTTCGGCGGGCCACTTGGCAGGCCACAATGATCCCGGTGCGGAGGGAGTAGCGCGTTTGTTTGAGGAACTTTTTCAAACCCGAGATAGCCTACGCTAATCTATTCGGAACGACCAAGTTCACTTGCTTCTGCTGCCAAGAGCAAACTAGATTAGTTGACTGAGATATATCGCAAAGACACGAAGTCCCCCTGATATCTGGGAGCAATTTCTCTGCTTGGCAGAGCAGGGAATTATCCAAGTTACCCGAGAAAAATCGAGAGCATTTAGGGCATCGTAAGATACCGTTCGCTGAAAAGTGTTTGAAGCTCCCTGAATTTTCCCGTCTAGCAGGGAAATTCAACCAGAGACCAGTTCGCGGATAACTGCGTCCACCACCATTCTTCTCACACCAAACCACCCGTCTCCTAACTCCCGAAATCCACGGGCGATTTCGGTCGCTTGCGGCACCGTGCTGATCTCTGTTGGAAAACAGAGATGGATTTGGGGGAACACTTCCGATTTTAGGGCATGATGCATCCATGGGGCCTTGCCTACCGCGCCATTGATCAACTCGTCCAGCGCGGACGCATGGCGCCCCACCACACTTCCAAAACGGACTACAACCAAAACATCGGCAGCCACTTTCTTCTCGATCACAAATACAGTCATGATTTATTCGAATACGATCCGGGGGAAATAGAAGCTAACGACCCAGTTCGGCATGTCGACGATTTCGCCGATGCGCAGATCGCCGCAGACCGAGCAAAGCATGTAGGCCTCGACTGGGTTCAAGCCCTGCTGCTTGCAAAGAAGGTCGATCATGCCGGACACGGCATCTTTAGCAGCCGTCATAAGATCGGGACCGATGCCAGTGGCCACGTCATAACCCTTGCCGTCGAGATGGCGAGACACTGGCCCCGCCGTGCGGAAGCGCGGGAAGGCGAGGTTGGCGCCCTTCACAATTTCGAATTTCGCTGAAACTGTGCAAGGGCTTTCAATGGCCGTGCCGCAGACTTCTCCGTCACCTTGTGCCGCATGGGTATCGCCCACGCTGAACAATGCGCCTTTCACCTCGATGGGCAGATAGAGCTCGGTGCCCACGCTCATGTCGCGGATGTCCATGTTGCCGCCCATGCGGCGCGGTGGCACAATGGAATGCAGGCCGGCTTCAGCGGGTGCGAGGCCAATGGTGCCGCAGAACGGCTTCAGTGGAATGCGTGCATTCTTGCCGAAAAGAGCAGGGGCCAGAGATAATTTATCGTAAGTCCAGATGTTGAGTGCTGGCTCCTTGAACTGGTCTGCCAGCAGGCCGAAGCCCGGAATGTTGGCTGTCCAGCCCCAGCCGGATGGCCCCATTTCCAGCAGTGTCACTTTTAGTGCATCACCCGGCTCAGCGCCATCGACATAAACCGGCCCGGTGACCGGGTTCACTTTTGAAAAATCGAGTTTTTTCAAATCATCCAGCGTGGACTTTGAGTGGAGTTGTCCGCCGGATGAGTCTTGCGTTTCGAACTCGATCGTCTCGCCCAGCTTGATGGTGAGCACCGGCGCATTGGCATTATTCCAGCCGCAATGGCAGGCATGACGATGGATAGTGTGATTACAATTCATGCAGACCTCACCAGCTCCTAATATTTCATCAGATGACCATTGCCAGATTAAACAGGCTGACATAGGCTTCAAGTAGCAAGTTGGGGAAAGACGCTGAAAATGGCCCGGTTAAAGCAGAAGCAGGGGCGCGCGAAATTTGGCGCCTATGAGACATGGTACCGGATCACTGGAGACTTCGACGCCGAGAAGCCGCCTATTATCATACTGCATGGCGGCCCTGGTGCAGCTCACAACTATGTTGATTCCTACAAGCTTCTGGCGAATGACGGCCGGGCGGTCATTCATTACGACCAGTTAGGATGTGGTAAGTCCACCCATCTGCCGGACAAGGGCAAGAAATTCTGGACGGTGGAATTGTTCATCGATGAGTTGAACAACTTGATTGACACTTTGGGCCTGCGCCAAAAGTATCATGTCCTGGGTCAAAGCTGGGGCGGCATGCTGGGCGCGGAATTTGGCATTACCCGGCCCAAGGGCCTCAAGTCGCTCACCATTGCCAATTCGCCCGCATCAATGAAACTGTGGGTGAGTGAGGCCATGCGGATGCGCTCATTGATGCCGAAGCCAATTCAAAATGCTTTGAACAAGCATGAAAAGGCGAAGACCTATTCCGACCCGGAATATCTCGCGGCCACGAATTGGGTTTATGAGCGGCATGTCTGTCGTGTGCTGCCGTTCCCCAAGGAAGTGAAGGCCTCTTTCGACCAGATCGGGCAGGACCCGACCGTCTATTACACGATGAATGGGCCCAATGAATTCTTTGTTGTGGGCACGCTAAAAAACTGGAGCGTCGTAGACCGGCTCAAGCGCATCAATGTGCCGACCTATGTGCTGTCGGGTTATTATGATGAGGCCACTCCGGCCTGCGTCCAGCCTTTCAAGGACAAGATCAAAGGTGCCATCGGCGAGATCTACGGCAATTCAAGCCATATGCCCCATGTCGAGGAACAGGACCTCTGCATGAAGAATGTCGGCAAATTCCTGAATGACAACGATTGACACGGAGACGAGAATGAAAAAATTCTGGATTGGGGTTGCAGCGGCTGCTTTGCTCGCCACGCAAGCGGTGGCTCCGGCTTCCGCTAAATATATGACGGAACATCGCGGCGGCACATTGAAGATCGTGGCGCATGCAGCGGCAGGCACGCTTGATCCGCATATCAATTACACCTTGCAATACTGGCAGATTTATCAGGGCCTCTATGACGGCCTCGTTGCTTTCAAGAAGGCGGCGGGTGCTGATGGCTTCATCAAGGTGCCTGATCTGGCCGAGGAAATTCCGAAGCCTACCAATGACGGCAAGACCTATGTGTTCAAGCTGCGCAAGGGTATCAAGTTCTCCAACGGTGCCGATCTGACGGTGAAGGATGTGGTCGCCTCGTTCCAACGCATCTTCAAAGTGTCGAGCCCAACGGCGGGCGGCTTTTACAGTGTGATCGTGGGTTCTGATGCCTGCCTCAAAGATGCCAAGAGTTGCACCTTGGATGGCGGCGTGATCGGTAACGAAGCTGACAACACCATCACCATCAATCTGAAGGCTCCAGACGCTGAATTCATCGACAAGCTGGGCCTGCCGCACGCAGCAATCCTGCCGGCTGATGCGCCGACGCAGGACGCGGGCTCTGTGCCGATTCCCGGCACGGGGGCCTATATGGTTTCAGCCTATGACCCCAACAAGGGCATGACCATGGTGCGCAATCCGAACTTCAAGGTGTGGAGTGAGGCCGCGCAGCCAGATGGTTATCCAGACGTGATCCAGTATGATTTTGGTCCTGATGAAGAAGCGCAGATTACTGCCGTCGAAAATGAGCAGTATGACTGGGCTTTCGATGAAGCGCCGGCAGACCGCCTTAACGAAATGGGCACCAAGTTCAAGGACCAGGTGCATGTGACGCCGCTGACCGCCTGGTGGTATCTGCCGATGAACACTAACTTGGCTCCCTTCGATAATATCAAGGCACGCCAGGCAGTGAACTTCGCCATCGACCGCAAGCAATTGGTCAACCTGTTCGGTGGTCCGGTGCTGGCTTCACCGGTCTGCCAAGTTCTCCCCCCCGGTTTCCCTGGGCATGAAGACTACTGCCCCTATACCAAGAACCCAGGCACCAAATGGTCGGCCCCTGATCTGGACAAGGCCAAAAAGCTTGTCGAAGAATCCGGCACCAAGGGCCAGAAGGTTACGATCATTGTCGAAGACAAGACGGTAGCCAAGGCCATCGGCGTCTATCTGCAGAGCGTGCTCAAGGACATTGGTTATGACGCCGACGTGAAGCCGATCTCGCCGGATATCCAGTTCACCTATATCCAGAACACCAACAACAAGACGCAGATTTCGGTCACGCAGTGGTATCAGGATTATCCTGCGGCCTCTGACTTCCTGAACATCCTGTTTGGTTGTGCGTCCTTCACACCAGGTTCCGACAGCTCGATCAACATTGCAGGCTGGTGTGACAAGGGCGTGCAGGCCAAGATGGATGCAGCACTGGCACTGGGCGTGACCGATCCGGCTGCCGCCAACAAGGCTTGGGCTGAAATCGACAAGGCTGTGACCGACGCTTCACCGGCGGCGGGCATGTTCACCCCAAAGCATCTTGACTTCACGTCAAAGCGCCTGGGCAACTTTCAGTTCAATAGCGAGTTCTATTTCGCGGTGTCGCAAGCCTGGGTGAAGTAACCTAGTTGACTACTGACACAATCAACCAACCGACGAAAAGCCGTGGCCCTTGGGTCACGGCTGCTCGCCGGTTGTCACGGGACAGGGCCGCCGTGGTGGCGCTGGTTGGCTTTGTCCTGATCTTGGTTGCCTGCCTGATGGCGCCGCTTTACGCGCAGTGGGCTGGGGTTGATCCCTTTAAATCAACACTTGACGCGGTGATCCAATTAAATGGCCAAGACCAGCCGGTGATGGAGCAATCCACCGAGGGCTTGGGACTGGGCTACAATCCTATCGGCCCCACCTGGCAGCTCGGCAACTATTTCCTCGGCGCTGACAATCAGGGCCGCGATGTCATGGCGCGGCTGCTTTACGGCGGTTTGAATTCGTTTCTGATCGCGGGTTCAGCCACCGCGATGACATTGGTTCTGGCCACGCTGCTGGGGTTGGTGTCTGGCTTTTTTGGTGGGATCATCGACACGGTGATTTCGCGCGTGCTCGATATCATGTGGGCCTTTCCGATCTACTTGCTGGCCATTTCGCTTTCCATTGTGCTCATTGCGCATGGGTTGGAGATCGGCCCTTTCACCATTGAATCGGGAAGTCTGTGGCTGCCGATCTTCATCATCGGACTGGTCTATGTACCTTACGTGGCGCGACCCATCCGCGGACAGGTTCTGTCGCTACGCAAGTCCGACTTCGTGATGTCAGCGATTGGGCTGGGCGCATCGAGCGGGCGCATTTTGTGGCGCGACATTCTTCCCAACATCAGCACTACGCTGATCGTTTTCACGCCGCTGATGCTGGCCATCAACATTCTCACCGAATCTGCTTTGTCTTATCTCTCCATTGGCGTTCAGCCCCCGGATGCATCCTGGGGCACGATCATCGAGGACGGGCAGGGGTTGCTTTATTCGCGGCCCTGGGTGTCGCTTGCACCGGGCTTCGCCATCGTGTTGACCGTTCTGGTGCTCAATGTCTTTGGTGATGGCTTGCGCGATGCGCTTGATCCGCGTTCCAAGATCAAGCTGGGCGGGTCCTGATGATCTGGGCTATTCTGCGGCGCCTCGGCCAAATGCTTTTTGTGCTCGTCGGCATCAGCGTCATGGTATTCGCGATTTTCTTTGCGACGCCCGGCTCTGATCCGGCCGCCCGCATCGCCGGGCGTAATGCAAGCCCGGAAGTACTCGAAGCGGTGCGCAAAAGCTTTGGCTTCGACCAGCCCTTCTACATGCAATATCTGCTGATGATGAAGCGCATCTTCGTGACCGGCGATCTGACGTCTTTCGTCAACCGTGGCTGGAAGGTGGTTCCGGCTGTGATTGACACCATTCCGGTCACTCTATCACTGGTGATCGGCGCAGCCATCCTGTGGGTGGTATTTGCGGTGATCATTGGTGTCGTGGCTGCCGCTACGCGTGGGCGTTGGCCGGACAAATTACTGATGGTGCTGGGCCTCATCGGCATTTCCATGCCGGTCTTCTGGTTGGGTTCAGTCGCCAATCTTTTGACCCAGAGCCGCCTCAAGGACACCTGGATGTTTTCGTGGGTGCCGCCGCTGGGCTATGTGAATTTCACCGATGACCCGAAAGGCTGGTTTTTGGCCCTGGTGATACCATGGATCACCCTGTCCATTCTCTATATCGGGCTTTATGGCCGCGTGCTGCGTGCTAGCCTCATTGAAGCGATGCAGGAAGACTACGTGCGCACGGCGCGAGCCAAAGGACTATCCGAAACGCGCATCCTGTTGAAACATGCACTGCGCACCTCGCTTATTAATTTTGTTACTTTGTTCGGTCTCGATTTTGGTGCGCTTGTCGGCGGTTCGGCGTTGCTCACCGAAGTGGTATTCAATCTCCATGGTGTGGGCAAGCTTACTTATGATGCGCTGCTGTCGCTGGATTTGCCGATCATCATGACGACGGTGCTCTATGCGTCCTTCTTCGTGGTGATTGCCAATGCGCTGGTCGATGTCGCTTATATTTTCCTCGATCCGCGCGTGAGGGAAAGCTGATGCTTCAGGTGCGCGATCTGTGTGTGTCCTTCCGCACCGAACAAGGCGAGGCGCTGGCCATCGATCATGTCTCCTTCGATGTGGAGGAGGGTGAAATTCTGGGCGTTGTTGGCGAGTCCGGTTCGGGTAAGACAGTCTCGCTGCTTGCCGTGATGGGGCTGATCAACGATCCCAATGCCACCATTACCGGCTCGATCCGGCTTCGGGGCAAGGAACTTGTCGACATGAACCCGGCGCAGCTTCGCAAGTTGCGGGGCCGCGAGATGGCGATGATCTTCCAGGACCCAATGACGGCACTGACGCCCGTCTATTCGATCGGTGAACAGATTGCCGAACAGATCACTACCCATAATAAAATCAGCAAGCGCGCGGCGCTGGACCGTGCGGTGCAATTGCTGGCCGAGGTGAATTTCCCGAATCCAGAGGATGCCATCCATCGCTTCCCGCATCAACTTTCCGGCGGCATGCGCCAGCGTGCGGTGATCGCCATGGCGCTTTCCAACAACCCTTCGCTATTGATCGCGGATGAGCCGACAACGGCGCTGGATTGTACGGTGCAGATGCAGATTCTCGATCTGGTGCGTCGGCTCCAACGCGATCACAAGGCGGCCGTTGTTTTCATTACTCACGACATGGGGGTGATTTCGGAACTGTCGGACCGGGTGATGGTGATGTATGCGGGTCGCATTGTGGAGCGTGCGACTAAGACAGAGATTTTCAAACACCCGCAGCATCCCTATACGCAGGCTTTGTTGGAAACGATTCCTCCGCTCACTGGAGAAAAACCTGATCGATTGAAAGTTATTCCTGGTTCTCCGCCTTCTTTATTCAAGCGTGGAACGGGGTGCGCTTTTGCCCCGCGCTGCAAATACCGATTTGAGCCTTGTTCCAAAATTCCGCCGCTTGCGGGTGCGGTACACAAAGCTGCCTGTTTCAAGGTTCATCCGCATGGCTGACGTGCTGTACCACGCGAGGAATGTGTCGAAGCGGTTCAAGGTCGGCACACGCTTTTCGGCGCAGGGCCTGCGCACGGTTCATGCCGTCGATGACGTTTCGCTGGAAATCAAGACGGGCGAAACCATCGGACTTGTCGGTGAAAGTGGTTGCGGAAAATCCACGCTGAGCCGCTGTCTGGTGCGCCTCTATAACATTACCGATGGCGCTTTGATATTTGACGGCGCCGACATCAGCCATCTGGGCGTGCGGGCGATGCGGCCCATCCGCGCCAAATTGCAAATGGTGTTCCAAGACCCTTCTGCCTCTCTCAATCCCCGGCGAAGAGTGAAGGATCTGATCGCCGAGCCATTCCGCATCCACACCAAGCTAAACAGAAAAGAGATTGCCGAAAAGGTCGCGGCCTTGCTGAATGATGTGGGCCTGCTGCCAGATCATGGTGAGCGCTATCCCCATGAATTTTCTGGCGGCCAGCGTCAGCGCATTGGGGTGGCGCGTGCGATCGCTCTGGAGCCAAAATTGATGGTGCTCGACGAGCCGGTTTCGGCGCTCGACGTTTCGGTGCAAGCGCAAATTGTCAATCTGCTGGCCGACCTGCAGCAAAAACTGGGCCTGACTTATGTATTCGTATCACATGATCTCGCCGTGGTTCGGCAGGTTTCGACGCGCATTGCGGTCATGTATTTGGGTTCGATTGTGGAACTGGGGCCCGCCGATCATATCTTCGCGCAGCCGCGCCATCCCTACACACAGGCGCTGATCTCTGCCGTGCCCGTTCCAGATCGCCCGGGAGCAACGGCCCGACAACGCATCATATTGCAAGGTGATGTGCCGAGCCCGATCAACCCGCCATCAGGCTGCAGGTTCCATACCCGTTGCCCGCGTGTGCAGGACCTTTGCCGCGTCCAACGACCTGTGCTGGAGCAAAAAGGCGGCGTTAGTCTCGCCGCATGTCATTTTCCGCTCTGAGTGGATAGTAAGACAAAAATTTAAACCACCGGAGCTTGTCGATCTTTCGCAAGGAAGTATTTTCATTCGCAGAAGTGGTGTTATGGAACACTCCACAATTTACGTGCATCCCTGCCGAGGTCGGCCGGCAGCTGCCCTAATGGAAAGTGGTGTTTGTTTTAAAAGTATAGGCCGAAAGGATACTTCGGAAAGTTTTTCAATTCACCGCAAATGCCTTGAGTGCCTGCATGTTTAGTTCAGCACCGAGACCTGGCTTTGTTGGTGGCTCGATCCGGCCCTTGTTGAACGTGAAACCGTCCACCGCAAGTTCCCTGCGTAAAGTTTCCGTACAGAGTTCAGGGGGAAGATATTCAATGAAGCGGCAATTGGGTGTGTTGAAGGCAAGATGGGCCGTCGCTGTCACTGAAACACCCGTCTTCCAGCAATGCGGAACAATAATGCGCCCCTTCTCGGCTGCCATCTCGCAAACGGCTTTCGCTTCGCCAAAGCCTCCGATGCGACCGACATCGGGTTGCGCCACATCAATCTTTCCACGTACAATCAGATCTTCAAACTCGAAGCGGGTTGCTTGCCATTCTCCCGCAGCAATGGGCATTGGCGCCTCATCATGCAGGCGGGCATACTCATCTAGCTTGTCGATCCAAATTGGTGTTTCAAGGAAGAAAATATCAAACTCAGCCCAATCTTTGACTGTTCGCAATGCCGTTTCGGCATCGGGCCACATGTATTGAACATCAACCATCAATGCGATATCTGGGCCCAGTGTCTTGCGCACGGCCTCAACCACGCGCGTGTGGTGCTCGTAGGGTTCACGCATGCCATCATGGGCATAGGGACCGTTCATAGTAACTTCCGCCTTCACCGCTTTGAACCCAAGCCCTTTGGCGCGTTCTGCCCATTGGCATAGTGAATCGCGATATTCTTCCCAGCGGGTCCCAGCTGGCTGAAGCGATGCATAGGGAACAACAAAGTCTTGCTTGGCTCCGCCCAAAAGTTCGAAAATCGGTTTGCCGGCTGCCTTGCCACGGATATCCCACAAGGCAATATCCACAGCGCCAAGCGCATGGACGACCGCGCCGCGCCTGCCGTTCATTGCGGTTCCGACATAGAGCCGTTGCCACAAATCCAAATCAAGCGGATCAGCGCCAATCAAGGTCTCTTTGATGCCGAGGCCCATGGTGTGGGTACCGGGCGCTTCGATACAGGCCCTGGCGATCCACGGATTGACGTCCGATTCACCGATGCCGGAAACCCCCTCATCAGTGTAAATGATCAGGATGAAGCTGTCCTGTGCTGATGAGGTGGACCCCGTGCTCATATTGGGAGCCAGAAGCACATGGCACTCGACATTGGTGATTTTCATGGGGTGACTCCTGTGCTGTGGCTATTCAGAATGAACAATGGGTGCTGCATCCCAGCCGAGATGGCTGAGAAACTCTTTGGTTCTTTGGACGGTTGGATGATCGAAGATTTGCGAAGGCGGGCCCACTTCGATGATGCGCCCGCGGTCAAAAACAGCGATGCGGTCCGCGACGCGACGCGCGAAGCTCATCTCATGGGTCACGACGATCATGGTCATCCCTTCGTCGGCGAGCCGCTTCATGACATTCAGGACTTCTCCAATTGTCTCAGGATCGAGAGCTGAGGTTGGTTCATCAAACAGCATCACCGCAGGCTGCATGGCGAGGGCGCGCGCAATGGCAACGCGTTGCTGCTGCCCGCCTGATAGTTGCGCCGGGTGCGCATCCGCTTTGTCCGACAAACCAACTTTTGCCAGAAGCAAATCTGCGCGGGACTTCGCCTCGGCGACAGGCAAGCGTAGAACCTTTTCAGGGCCAACCATCACATTGGCGAGAGCCGTCATATGAGGGAAGAGTTCGAAGCTTTGAAACACCATGCCCATGCGCTGCCGGATTTTGCGGATATCAGCGCCGCGGCCATGGACGTCGATTCCATCAAATATGACCTTGCCGCTATCGATGGGTTCAAGACCATTGATGGATCGCAGCAGGGTCGACTTGCCCGAGCCACTGGGTCCGATGAGGCAGACTACCTCTCCACGATCGACCGTCAACGACACCCCAGAAAGGGCCTCCACTGCGGCAAAACGTTTCGAGACTGCGGTGATTTCAACGAAGGGGGCGGCGTTGACTGTCATTCTGCCACCTTAATGCGACGGTGGATCCAGTCGACGAGCTTTGCCTGGGGATAACCCATGATCCAATAGAGAACAGCCATCGCCGTTAAAACCTCCAGAACGCGAAATGTTTGCGAGCGGAGCTGCAACCCCACATAGGAGAGCTCGTCGATGGCGATGACGGAAACCAGTGAGGTGTCCTTGAACAGAGAAACCCAGGTGCTCGCCAGCGCGGGCAGAACGCGTGGCACAGCTTGCGGCAAGATCACCAAACGCAAGACTTGCCAGTCACTCATGCCAAGCGAGAGGCCCGCATTGCGCTGGCCCAGGCGGATCGAATTCAATCCGGCCCTGAAGGTTTCGGAATTAAAGGCCGACACATTCAATGTCAGTGCCGCCAGCCCGGTGCCAAATGCAGAGAGCCGGATATCTGTCATCACGGGCAAAACATAGAATACCCAGTAAACCTGCAGGATGACCGGCGTGGTGCGGAAGAACTCCACAAATGCTGTGGCAAAACCCCGGATGGGGGCCCAAGGTGTCATGCGTAGTGCAGCCAAGAGAAGCCCACCTGGCAGCGCCAGAGCCATTGTGCAGACTGCTAGCAAAATTGTGTTGCCCGCGCCATGCAGAAGCCGGGGCCAGTTATCGATGATGACGGACCAATCGAAGGTCATGACGCGCCCAGAGGCGCAAGGCGCCGGTAGATCTTGTCGATGCCCCGGGCCACGGGCCAGCAGAGAATGAAATAGACGATCAAGACGAATGTGAAGACTTCCAAGGGCCGATAGGTTTTCCCGACAATGATCTGGCTTTGGCGCATCAGCTCCGGCACCGCGATGACAGAAGCAATGGCGCTGTCCTTGATGGTGATCACGAAGAGAGATCCAAAGGCCGGAATCATGCGTATCAAGGCTTGCGGGAGAAGGATGAGGCGCACAGCCTGAGCTCGGCTCATACCCATAGCCAGCGCTGCCTGCATTTGTCCGGGCCGAATGGAAAGCAATCCCGCTCGCACAACCTCCGACACAAAAGCGGCAAGATGCAATCCAATGCCCAGCACACCAGCGGTGAAAGGCGTCATTGAATAGGGTGTGAGCAAGGGCAGCGCGAAGAAGACCCACACCAGAATGACCAATTGGGGGATGGCGCGCATGCTGTCGACGTAGAGCGCAAGAAGCACAGTAATCGGACGTGCCGCGTAACAGCGGCCAATTCCCACGCCGACGCCGACCACCGTTCCCAGCGCAATCGACATGATGCTGAGGAGAAGCGTGGTTTCAACGCCCCCCAACAAGAAGCGCCAGTTATTCCACAATGGGCTGAGATCGACAGACATACCCCAGCCCATCATGATTATGCTTTGAGAAACAAGCGGGCAAAAGAGCGCAAATTGCTTTTTGCCCGGCTCATCATTGACCCTTGATCACGCGCATTTCTTCTGCATCGACGTTGGCATGCACGGCCTTTTCAACAGCCGTCATCCATGTCAGCAATTCGGGCTGGTTCTTGTCGATGGCTTGGCCAACCGGGGTCGCCATTTCATTGGAATGGAGGCAATCCTCGGGATAGACCTTGAGATCAGGAACAGCCTTTTCGACTTCGGGCCATTTGACATTGTCGAATGTGACAATATCGGCGCGTTTGGACATCAGTTCTTCAATCGGTGCCACCGCACCAGAGCCACTCACGCCGCGCGCCACGATCTTGGGAAAGCGCTGGGGCACCCAGGTTTCCGGAGGCGTCCCGACATAATAAGCAATCGTCAGATCGGGGCTGTTAAGATCATCAACCGTCGTCACATTCGCAAGCTTGGGATCGGATTTGAGTCCTGCCAGACACAGGCTGGACTTAGAATAGACCACGAAATCGACAACCTTTTTGCGTGCGTCTGTGATCGAAAGTGGCGCGATCGTCACATCAACTTGGCCCGTGGCGATAATCGGCACTTTGGTTTCGTGGCTCACGGGCACCGTCTCAAGCTTCACACCTAGGCGGTCGGCATAGGCCTTGGCGAGAACCCATGATGGACCTGAAAATGGTTCGCCTGTGCCTGACGTGTTTTCGACGAGCCATGGAGACTCACCCAAGACACCGACGCGGAGCGTGCCCCGTGCCTTGATTTCATCAATTCTCTTGCTGACACCAGCTGCGGGCACAGCAGTATCATCTGCATGAACGGCTTGTGATGCCAGCAGGCTAAAACCAAGCCCGACGGCGACGACGTTTGCCAATAATCTAAGTCGCATAATTTCCTCCTGCACTGTCGGCGGGATTTCCCTTCATGGGCTCTCCGTCATTTTGTGACGAGCCTTGATAGGCCGGTCCAAATATATATTCAAGCTAAATGTATACAAGATAACAAAATTGGTAGACGCAGAAGCTTTGTCCGCCTACTAAGTTGTAAATTGTGAATCGAAGGCCATGGCGACAAATCAAAAACTTCTGGTAGCAAACGAACCGATCGTTACTTTCGAGCGGCGGAAAAGCCTTGCCGAACAGGTGGCTGATAATTTGGTGGAAGCCATCGGGCTGGGAAATCTCGCGCCCGGTGAGCGCATTTTGGAAACCGAGATCGCAGCGCGCCTGAAAGTCAGCCGCGTGCCGGTTCGCGAGGCGTTCAAAATCCTGACAACTCAGGGGATACTCCAGGGTGAGCCGCATCGTGGCTTGTCGGTGATTGATGTCAATGAAAAGGTCATTAATGAAATCTGCGATGCCCGCATCGCCGTTGAAACGCTGGCTGTGCGATCCTTGCGCGCAGATCCAGACCGCATCACCCAACTGGCAACAGCGCTCTCCAACAAGATCGCAATCTTGGCCCAGAGGATCCGGTTTGGGGATTTGGTTGCCATCAATCATGCTGACATTGATTTCCACCGGCAGCTTTGTGAGCTGTCGGGCAATCGCATTGCGACGACGCTATGGCAGGCGATTGCGCGTCATATCTGGATTGTCTTTGGCTGGGAGATCAGAAGTGAAACTTCGATTTCACGTATGGTTGAGCAGCACGAACGTCTGACGCAGGCACTGACTTCGGGCTCCGATGCCAAGGCCGAACAAGAATTGATCCAGCATATCCGCCGTCGTCGCTGAAGGGCCTCGTTTGATCCTCCTCTGCGAAGTTAAAATTTGGGAGCCCACGAAAAACGGAGCCAAGGAAGTGAAGAATTGATCTAACTTGAAAATTGGTTTGTTCTCACCCGCTCCGCTCTCATTTTCTGGATCACCAGAGATCAAAATTTTCGGCCTCTTTGCTCTTCGTCAAACATTGGACTCACTATGCCAGGTTGTTCGGTCAGGCCATTAGCTGATCGCATAACATATCTTAAGGGAACTCTTGTGATCGGCTAAATCTGTATCGAGGCGAGTTCGTATAATGGGGCGTTATGGAAAGACCTAGCGTAGCAACTGATAACACAGCCTCATTCTCAATTTCTTTGCAATTCTCTGAGCCCTTCCAGTTCAGAAAGCAGACTAGGTCAAACACGTCTAATAGGTGACCGTGACTACAGCGGTATCGGTGTAGGTACCAGGAGGAGCGGTCTGTGCGGGCACACGGCCATAGACTGTGAGCGCTTGATTGTTTCCCGCGCCGGTTCCGGCGACAGTGTCTGTGCCGACCGTATTGCCCCAAACTGTCGTCCGCCCGACATTGCTGTAAAGCGAATATGTAACGCTGTTTGCTCCGTTGGTCATTTTTCGGGCGCCGACAGTGGCGCCAATTCCATTTCCTACTCCAATACCGACGTTGTAAGGTGCTCCGTTGGAACAGGTAACATTCACTGTGCCTGTTGTGTCCACGGTCGATGTAAGCGCACCCACCGTTCCAAAATTTGCCCCCACGGTGGACACAGTACAACTTGGAGCGACTGTGGCAGTCACCGCAAAGGACGTTGAATTGGCTCCGTCTAGACTGTCCGGGCAAGTATTTAGCAGTGGGGTGTACTCCCAGGTCACGAATGGCTGGCCACCCAGTGTGTCGGAATATGAACCGTTTGCTGCTGACTGCTGCGAAGCCAGGATGCGGGCATACACAGTCAGATTCTGAGATCCATTCTGTGGAATATTTAAACTAACGCCGGAGCTATGATATCCGGTCTGCCAAGAACCCCAAGGAATGGTGCGGGCTGAATCGGAATAGAGCTCATATCTGAGGAGCGATGGCCCCGACATTCGCCGACTCGTCGCGTCACCGTTTGAGCCTGCGCCAATACTGATGCAAACCAGTTGATAGCTTAGCGGGAGAAGGCCGCCAGAACAGGTGACGGTCACAGTTCCAGTAGAATCGACTGCCGCTCCTGTTGTGACATCAATGCTCCCAAATGCGATGGCGGTCATGCTGACATTACATGTGCTGAAACCAAGCGCGAAGGCTTTTGGGTCGTCAAGACAAACTGCAACGAACAATGCAATCGCAAGAACTATTGACCGAGGTGTGAGGCTGCTCAATAACCAATCTCTCATTGCGGGTTGATCATACTCCCTGCAGCCTGATTCATTCTTTGCGACGACTCTGGCGATTCAGGGAAGGGTCGGCAGATAATTGGACCGATGACTTCCTGAATGTCTTTTTTCTCTACAAATTGAAATTCGGCTGCGCAGCTGCCGTTACCCCGCACTACAATTTTATTCTTTTTTCCGAGTCGTGTCAGGTACACCTTTCCGTCATAACCCATCAGAACGTTTTCATGGCTTTTCTCAAGTGTTACGGGGATGCCTGGCGCAAGGGGGGCTCCGTGTTCATCTGTCAAGATAATGATTGCGGAGGAATTGACTTTAGTCGCGCCGAAGTCAGCCAACACACCTGAAAATTCTCTTGGTGTAACCGACATCTCAGTCGATGCGACATTGGCAGAAATTGGAAACGCGGTGACGTCGAGGGAAATCTTGTTGTCCTGATAGGCGCGGAGTCCAGTCACGAGGAACTTGCCGCTGCCATTCGTCCGACCAATGTCGCGGTTCTCCAATTTCACTGGAATAAAAGGTACACCTGCATCGACTACAGCGAATGCGTCATTGACCTTATTTGCCAGGAACAGGTTACCATCGGTGAGGACCGCCGCACCGTCCGCCTGAGCATAGAAACCAGCGTCATCACCTGCCAATGTCCCGCCCAATTCGGTCCGTAACACGTTTGTCTTGTAAGTAGCTGTCGCCGATGTGAGCGAGTTAGAGCCGGATTGAGAATTGGCGATTCGCCAGCCATAGCTACCCGCACTATCGCTCATCGCGCGTGATGCCTCCGACACGATGCTGAGCTGTCCACCATTGCTCTGCGCACGGGTCGAAGTTTGAATGTCCCTGTTCAACGGTATCGTCATGCCTAAGCCAAAGCCATAGGTCCCGCCATTGCCCAAATACGCATTGCCGAACAGCGTTGCGTCCCGCGCCATTTGCTTTGAAAAATCTACGGAGGCGAAATAGCTGCTTTTTCCCGTGCCGTCCCGGATGTGAAGTGCTGAAAGGTAAAGGCTTGCCCGCATTATTGCCTGATAGTATCCAATGGAGACTTGTTCGCGTGCAATTGGGATTTCGCCATTGAAGGTAGGATCGTTGCCAGTGAACGTGAAGGCCGCGAGATCTTGGTAAAGGCCAAAGCGTCTGCTCCCCGACACGGCGAGATCAATTGCCCCAAGCTTGCCTTGCCATCCTCCATACGCATAAACTCCGCTGCCCTTAGAGCTAGCACTTGCGGCGACTGCCGCATTGAACATTCCGAAATTGCGATTGAGCGGCAAATAGCCACCAATGCCTCCATTGAGAAGACCCTGAATCGCCTCTGCATGGGCTTCGCCTGTCAGGACGTTGGACAGGCCATAACGCAAATCTCCCACTGCCGCCGGCGTTGCATCGTAGTCGAAAGATTCGGTTCCGTAGTTTCGGCGCAGGGCACCAACGCTTAGGCTGTAGTCAAACAGTCCTTTGCGCAGCAAATTTGGCGATGTGAACACGGGTGAGGACTGTTCGGTTTTTCGGCCTGTCACATCGGTGATCACAACGCGCATGTCATTGCTGCTGGTTGATATGGGCAGGTTGTCGATGCTGAAGGGACCAGTTCCGATTTCGGTAGAATATGATTTGATGTCATTCACATAAACATCGAGCGTGGAAGGTACGGCGGCACTGCCGCGAAACGACGGAAGCGGCAAAGTGACAAGACCAGGGCGCAAGCCAAAGTTGCGCTGCAACTGGAACCCCCCCATTCGCACGGGGCGTGTCCAGGTCAAGCCGCGGCTAATGAAATCACCAGCGCGGGTGGATTGAAGTGTCTCCTCATCTGAACAGGACCAGTTAGTATCAAGGCGCAACAGGCTTGTGGGCGATGTGCTGCTGGCTATGCCCGATTGGCGTATAACGCCAAATTTGGAGGAGGCCCTGATGTCCAGTGTTAGCGAAGTTCCGTTGACTTGGCTGGATCCAGTCCCTGGATTGTAGTTGCCAGATAGAAAGGCGTTGTAGTTGACTACAAGGCTACTCGTTTCTGGTGAAAGTTTCGCTGCCTCTACGGCGCTTGCATCCACGTGATGTTCAACACGAAGGTTGTCCAGAATTTCAATATCCAGTTCTTGGGACGTCTCAAGATAGGTGTACTTAAGCCCTGGTAACTCATCCAGGTCTACTTCGTCTGTTTCGCGTCCTGCACCGGGTAATTTGACGCCCAGCCCTTCCAGCTCGCCACGGGTTGCAAAGATCTTGCGATTTTCCAAACGCACAAATGTTGCGATCTCGTTCAGGGGCTGGTGATTGAAAAGAACCGCAAGCTGAAGCTTCGGCGAATCCGAAGCGTGCGCTGCCAACGGGAAAATAAGAGCCGCAGCGAGAAACCTAGTTCGCGCTTTGGCCAGATACAATTGCTTCAGTGAGTCCATTGTCAGTGCTGTATTTGATCAAAAATGGCCCGCCAAGCGCGTAACCCAACGGAACAACATGTGAATTGAAGTTCACCGAACCTCCGCCGAGGACATAGCCCAGGAGGCCATTTCCAAACTTTAAAACCCGGCCACCTGAATCCGTGATGGTGAGATTAGTGATTTTAACCCGCTGTTGGCCTGGGTTCGTCCCCACTAGTTCAATATGTCCGGAATTCTCCAAGATTGCCCAAGATAGTTTGGCAACTTGCGGCGCTTTAGAGAAGAATATTGGGATCGAGTACCTGATTGCCAGATTCACTCCACCTGTCTTCATCAGCGCTAAATCTGGAATCTGATCCACCAGTAGCCGATAAGATTCCTCACCCCTGATTGGGGTGTTGTCAACTCGCACCACCCGCACAGTATAGTCGGTATTTGGTTTCAAGCTGATGGCAGGAGGGCTGGCCACAACTGACTGGGTAGGTTCAAGAATGTCTTTGCCCTCCTTTTGATACCACCTGAATACCCGGATTTGAGTTGCCGCTAGGCGAACGTCGAGATTGCGTAGTGTCAACGTGGCGGCCATCGTTGGCACCTTGACTTCGATGCTGACGGGATAAACTTGCAGGGACGCCGCTCGAGATTCACTTGCCCAACAAATTAAAACCAAAGAGGCTTTTAGTATGAGGGATCTGAAACCCATTGCTGGTGCCTAGTAGGTTACAGTAATCGTGACGAGGTCGGTATAGGTCCCCGGAGCAGGTGTCGTTTGGATTGGAACTCGGCCATAGATTGTTAGAGTCTGGGCTGCTCCGGTGCCCGTACCTGGCACAGTGTCTGTTCCCACCGTGTTACCCCAATTTGTCGTGCGGCCAGAATCCGAATACATCTTGTAGCTGACCGTGTTGGCGCCATTTGCCATCAGGCGCGTGGTGGTCGTCCCGCCCGATGTTGTGCCGGCATTCAAACCTACATTATAGGTGGTGCTGTTAGTACAAGTTACAGCAAAAGTTGCGGCTGCATCCACGTTGACGTTCAACACCCCTTGCGTATTGAAATTGAGGGTGTTGGTGCTGCCAACCGTGCAATTTGCTGCGATAATAATTTGCGATGTAAAGGTTCCGGTGGCGGTTAACGCCATAGCTGATGAAGCAAAGAAAAATACCAACGGGTAGGCCAATAAAAGAGCAAGAAATACTCGAAGCATCTTGGCGTGATGGACAAAACTAAGCATACGAATTGTATCCTGTGTTCTGTCGCTAGGAGTAATTCGAGCGTGGTTAATTCATTCCTATCAAATGAGAGAAATGGATTTCTAATTTGCGATCGAAATTCTCCATTGTGAAATGGATTCCGCAAATCGAGATGTGAGAGATCAATCGCGACTGTGCAACTTTTGATTCAGGCAGTTACGATTCAAACGAAAATGAAGGTTTGCCAGCCGACACGTGTCGGGCAAATTTGGTGAGGATATCTGCAATCGACGAAATTCTATCCTCATCAATATATTTGGAAACAGTGGCACCGATGACGACAATGGGGTTGCCTTCCCAGTCCATTATCGGCGCAGCGATCGCGGCAAATTCAGTTTCGACTTCCCCTCGTTGTATTGCAAAACGTCGTTCGCGCACCAAATTGAGAACTATCTGCAGGTCCTCATCGGCACGGACCTTTTTGCTGCCATAGGAGAGTCTTTCCTGCGTGAGTAGATCGTTGGTGATCCCTGTGTTGAGGAATGCAGCGAACACACACCCGCTCGCGGAATGGGGTACGGGCAAAACCTGATGGCAATAGTGTAAAGCAACAACAGAGAGCTTGCATCCCAACGTAGAAGGTTGGCTACCAGCCGCCGCATCCGCCGCTGGTACCTCAGGATGTCATCATGAAATGGAAGAGGCTCTATCTGCTAATAGTCACAGGATCACTTTAGCCAATTGAGTTGATCGCGAGGAGCCACTCTAGAGTTTAATATTCGTCAGCAGGTCTCTCAGCCACTTGTGCCCTGCATCTTCATGACTCCGATCATGCCAAAGCATTCTATAGTCAAAGCCAATGAGTTTTAAGGGTGGCTCGAAGCGGGTCAATTTGCCCAGCTGGACCAATTCATTCGCAACACGGGTCGGCACCGTCAAAACCAGATCTGTTTTTGCGACAATTGTTGCCGCCGTGGCAAAGTAAGGCAGCCATATGGAAATTTTGCGCTGCTTGCCAAGCTTCAGAAATGCGTCGTCAACGACACCTGTGCGCCCGCCAAGGATGCTCACAAGTGCATGTTTCATCGACACAAAGGAATCGATGTCCATTTTTTGCTTTAGTACCGGGTGATCCCTGCGTACCAGGCAGGAATAGTTCTCCCGGTAGAGTTTCCGCGATTTCAACGGCAACGGGACCTCATCGTCACTGTAAAAAACGAGATCGGTTTGGCCTTCGGCCAACTGACGAAACGCGTCAGACGAAAACGGTAGGACTTCGCAAGCGATATTCGGTGCTTTGGCGCCTAAGGCGGCCACGAGCTTGGGCAATATAGCAATTGCTCCGTAATCTGTCGTCGTAATGCGAAATGTACGCTCAGAATTTCGCGGATCAAAAACCGGCCGCAAAAGAAACTCTTCAAATCGTGCTATGGCCATCGCAAGACGAGACTGTATTTCTAGTGCGCGGTCAGTCAGAACCATTCCAGCAGAGCCTCTGACCATGATTTGATCACCAAGCGCTGCGCGCAACTTTGAAAGCGCCCTGCTGACCGCTGGCTGGCTGATGTTTAGATGTTCGGCGGTGCGGGTCGTGTTACGGGT
Organism: Hyphomicrobiales bacterium; assembly: GCA_038231475.1. GTDB lineage: Bacteria > Pseudomonadota > Alphaproteobacteria > Rhizobiales > Aestuariivirgaceae > Aestuariivirga. The sequence continues at coordinate 42,107 of JBBRLH010000014.1, forward strand.
TTCAAAGAGTGATTGGAGAATGCGCAAGCTCGCCAAATCCAATCCGCCATCATTCAGTTTTTGCATGATAGAAATACTCATTATTTATTTTATTAATTACGCTCATCCTCATAAGTAAGCAACCGCAGCACATGCTGTTTCTTTCCCAGAGGTTTAAAATGAACCGTAAAACTCTATTGAATATCGCAGCTCTAGGCGCTGTCGCCTTGATGCAAACAACTCCGGCCTTCTCTGAGGGTATCAACACTCAAACGATCAAGCTGTTTTATGAAGCTTTTGGCCAGAATAGGCCTGAGTTGCTTGATCAGGTCCTGGCGCCAAACTGGGAGGATGTACCGCCCAATGAAGGCCAAGCAGTTGGTCGCGATGCCTTCAAACCCTTTGTCGGCGGCTTCCACAAAATGTTTCCTGACTTGAAAGTGGTCAATGAGGACATCATTGATGCCGGGGACAAAGTTGTTGTGCGTTCCACATTGTCAGGCACTCAAGCTGAGCCGTTCGCTGGTTTTCCATCTAAGGGTAAGCACTTCTCGATCATGGCCATCGACATTCATCAGTTCAAGGACGGCAAGGTTGTCAAGACCTGGCATCTTGAAAACTGGCTGAGCGGCATGTTCCAAATGGGCAGTTTTGAAAAGTAATCCAATTATCATAGAGAAAAATTCCACATGAATTCAGGGGCGCAGCAATCTCAGTTTTCAACCCAACCCTGGGGCGAAAATCAGACTATTGTGACAGCAGACTATATTCTCCGCCGTGTGGAATTTTTCTCCGGCGGAAGTCGAATTGTGGGCAATCTATTTTTTCCAAAAACAGCATCCACAATGAATGCAGTGGTGATAATGGGGCTGGTCGCCTACGTCAAAGAACAATAACCACTGCAATATGCAAGCCGCCTTGCTGCCAAAGGCATTTTGACGTTAACTTTCGATCCTCGCAATCATGGGGAAAGCGAGGGGGTTCCAAGGCGCTATGAAAACCCTTTAGCAAAAATTGCTGATATTTCAGCCGCAATTGATTTCCTCCTGACTCTCACAGAGGTGAATGTACATCAAGTTTCCGCAATTGGCATTTGCCAGGGCGTCAATTGGGTCATTGAGGCTGCGCGTCTTGATCCACGCATCAAAGCAATCGGCCTCGTTGCCGGCCATTACCTCACCCCCGAGGTAGCGCGGATGTATCTCGGCGGGGCTGCGCAAGTTCAGGACAGAGTGGAACGCAGTAAGGCAGCAGAGGCCAAATTTAAACAGACTGGCGAAGTTTCCTATATACCAATTGTTTCAGCGTCTTTTGAAAAACCAGAATCAAATGTCCTGCTTGCCGCACCCTTTATCCAGTCCTTTTACCATCGTTGGGCGGATCGACATGCCCTCTTGGCACATCGCGGGTTATGGGAGAACCGTATCGCTACGATGAGTGAGCACCTGATTTGGGGACACAGAATTGAGTTATCGATGACCGAATTACATCTGCCAGTTCTAATGGATCACGCTGACCTTGCGGCGAGCGGCAAAGATATCCCGCATAAATTGTTCGAAACGATCCCTTCAGCCAAAAAGCAGTTGGTTTGGCTTGGAGGGCAAGGTCAGATTCAGTTCTACGAAGACCCGATAACCATTGATATGGTCATACCGTTCGTGACTGATTTTCTATCGCGGAACACGTAAGCAAGAAAACTTACAAGAAGAGTTTAGGTTTCGGCGCAATCAGCTTCAGAGCCCCCGTCAATAGGTCCCGTTCCTATTCTAAAGTTGGCAATGAAGTGCGCTCCTCAACAGCGCGGTCAATTCTGGGGAACAGGTCAGAGGCGTTATGGAAGAGCTTGGCATTGAGGCAGCATCTTAACAAAGAGGTGCTGGCATCGTTCAAATTAGTTTGGTCTAATTCATCACTGACTGCAGCAAAGCATTTTTTGTTTGTCGGAAATTGCCCCCAATTTAGTAGTTAGCAGGTCGGCTATTCAGCAGCTTCCGCCAATGGCTGATGCCGCGCTGATGAGCGGCGCCGCACGTGGGCCTCAATCGCGCGATTGAAACGGCTGGGCTCCCAGTTTTCGGCCAAAGCCTGGCGCATGATGTCCTGTTGGCTCGCAGGCGCCATTCCGCTCAAGGGTGAATCAATATCGAGATCAGCGGGGAAGGGATAGCCTTCGGCCGCTGCGGCAATCACATTTTCAACTTCACGGGCTGACAGTTTTTTGTCCCTGGCCAAGGCTTGCAGGACCGGGAACACCGCCATGCTGATGCGATCACGGTCTACGACTTCAATGGAGCGCCCATAGCCCGAGCCCACCTGCAACAGGTTTGCAAAACGATTGATGTCTTTTGAGACGTTGCTTCCGGCGGCGTGAAACAGCGCCGGGTTGAAAAACAGGGTGTCGCCTTTTTTGAGCGGAAGTTGCACGTAATGGCTCTCAAAATAATCCTTAAATTCTTTGAGATGAGTTGCAAAATATCCCGGAAGATAAAGTTGCGAATAGGGCAGCAACTTCGTTGGCCCGCTTTCGATCGGCATGTCGCAGTGGGCGATCGCACCTTGCAATGTCAGTGCGGCAGAAAGTTTGTGAACGATGGTGGGATAATGCCTGAGTTGTTCGCCCGTCTGAAAGCCCATGTGATAATCACGATGCGGACTTTGCGACCGTCCGCCGGGATAGACCACATTCACCTGCGCGGTGATCTGGTATAGTGGCCCCAGCCAGGAGCGGCTGACCAGCGACAGAATTTCATTGGCATTGTAATGCGCGAAAAGATCAGGGGCCGCGACACAGAGTTTTTCGTGAGCATTCCACACCCGGGCGTTCTCGCCGGCCTTTGCAAAGTGGTCACCCCGCGCGCCATTGGTTTCGCGCTCTTTCGTAATAATGCCTTCCAGCACCGTTTTGACATCGTCTAAGAGCTTGTGATCATCATAGGTGTTGCGAAACACTGCAACGCCGGGACCACCGAGGAATATGGTGTTCCATTCGGTCATATAGGCGTTGATCTTGTTTGGGTCTGAGATCGCTGCGCGAATTTCAGCGGCATCGTAAATCGGAATATTGCTCTGGATCTCTGCAGCCAGCGGATAATCTGCGGCGCGTGTTGTTTGCTCCACAACGGCGCGAAATTCATCGAGAGAGCAACTGTCGTTGCTCATCCAAACCGTGGACTGCGTTACGGGGGGCTTTTCCATGTGCGTTGCTCCAGCATTGGTTGGACAATTTATGGTACAATGATATAGCAATCTTCGACCTTGAAAATGCAAAAATCAATCAGAAATCAATCAAAACACCATGGCCGGGCATTTTTTGGTAAAAGACATTGCACTGCAGGCGGGTGTTGGCACTGCAACAGTTGACCGCGTCCTGAATGCGCGGGGCGGGGTCCATGAGCGAACGCGCCGGCGGGTGGAACAGGCCATCCACGAACTTCAGTCACAAGAAAGCGTGATCGGCCTCGCCGGGCGCACATTCTTGGTTGATGCCATCATCGAAGCCCCGCAACATTTTTGTGTCGCCTTGAAGCGTGCAATTGCCGATGAGATTTCAGCCTTGTTGCCAGCAATCTTCAGGGTGCGGCAAACCATGGAAGCCGATATTTCTGACGCAGCATTATTGCGGATCGTCAGGCGGGTGATCAGGCGCGGCAGTCATGGTGTCATTCTCATGGCATCAGCGTCCTCCAGCACACGGGCAGCCATCTCCGAACTCAAGGCGGCTCGCATTCCGGTGGTGACTTTGTCGACTGACGTTTTGCAATCAGACCGCATCGCCTATTGCGGCATGGATAATTGGCGTGCTGGACAAACGGCGGGCTATTTGATCGGGCAGTGGCTTCCAAAAAAATCTGCCAAAGTGCTGGTATCCCTTCGCAACGCCCGCTTTCGCGGCGAGGGAGAACGTGAGTTGGGCTTTCGCGCCATCCTGTTGACGAAATTCCCCTATCTCCAACCGGTCGAACTCTACGAAGGCTCTGGCGCGGCGGCTAGCTTTTCGCGCAAAGTTATCGACGTCCTGGAACGCCACCGCGATATCAGAGCCGTCTATTCCATCGGTGGCAACAACCGTGCAATTCTGAGCGCCCTTGCAACCACGCAAAGAATTGCGCAGGTTTTCATTGCCCATGATTTGGACGATGAGAACAGGGCCTTGTTGCGAAATTGGAAGATCAACGCTGTGCTCAATCATGATTTGAGGCGCGACGTGCGAAGCGCCTGCCGGGCAATTCTGCACCATCACGGTGCTTTGAAGGAGGCCGACGCAGTGACACCGAACCCGATCCAAATCATAACGCCAACCTCATTGGACTAGATTTCCGGGTTAAATGAAGGCGCTTGCAAGATAAAGGGTTTGCAAGCAAAAACATTGGTGGGAAAAGCGCGTCAGTTAACCAAGGGAACAATCGGAACTCTCATGTCACCAACCATAAAGGAAGTTGCAGAGCTTGCGGGTGTCTCCACCTCGGCCGTGTCGCGCGCCTACACAGAGGGTGCCAGTGTTTCTGCCAAAACGCGAAAGAAGGTGGAAGGTGCCGCAGCTGCATTGGGCTATGTACCGAGCCTTATTGCGCGCAGCTTGGCGACCAATCGGACCAAGCTCATTGGCCTGATCGCCAACAACTTTCAGAATCCGGTCTTTCTCGATGTGTTTGATCTTTATACGCAAGCACTGCAGGCGCGGGGATTGCGGCCCCTGCTTGTAAATCTGACAAATGTCACCGACCCAACCGAGTCGCTCCGGATGCTTCGGCAATATAGCGTCGACGGCGTCATTGTGGCGACCTCCACCCTTCCACCAGGCTTCGCTATTGCGTTTCGCGACAGCGGGATTCCTGTTGTCCACACCTTTGGTCGCTATTCGCGAAAGCCAAAAGTTCATGTCGTGGGCATCGACAACATCCGTTGCGGGAGGCTCGCGGCTGATACGTTGCTGGCCCACGGCTATCGCTCTGTTGCATTCCTGGGGGGCCCGCAGTTTGCAACGTCAACGCAAGACAGGGCGCTGGGCTTTTCGAAACGTCTGCAAGAAGCTGGGCTAAAAGCGCCCAAGCTCTTTTACGCCAATGCCTATGCCTATGATGATGGCCGCCAGGCTATGGCGCATGTCTTGAAGGAAAAAGGCATTGAGTGCGTTTTCTGCGGAGACGACTTGATCTGCATGGGCGCCATCGATGCAGCGCGCGATTTGGGCCTTGAGGTTCCACGGGATATTGGATTTTTGGGTTTTAATGACATGCCCATGGCGAGTTGGTCGGCCTATCAACTTTCCACCATTCGCCAGCCTATTCGCGAAATCATCGCCGAGTCAGTCAATCTTGTGGTGTCTCTGACTGAGCAACCGGACTTGCCACCAGCGTGCAAGCTTTTTGATTGCACAGTCGTGGAAAGACGTTCCTTGCGGATGCAGTCTTCCGCCTCAGGTAAGCGGCGCTAAAATTGCGACAGCCGGACTGATCGCAGTCGATTGCAAGTTTACTATTTTCAACACGCCAAGTTCCGAATGACTTCAATCGCTGTCTGGCGGAGCGCGGGCATGGTGGAGGAGAGTAGGGTGATGCGATCAAACTCGTCAGGCCGTGCTTTCAGGGACTGACGGAGTGCCGCTCCGAAGGCCATCCGCAACTCGGTTCCAATATTGAATTTCTTGACGCGGGTTTCACGCGCCAACATGCGGCGCATCGCAACGGGGATGCCACTCCCGCCATGCAGCACCAGTGGAACGCTGGTCACGGCTTCAATCGCGCGCAGTGACACAAGATCAATGAGTGCGGCCTGTTCAGTTTGGAGATGCAGATTTCCAATTGAGATGGCCAGTGCGTCAACGCCCGTCTCGCGTTCAAAGGTCGCTGCTTCCGCAGGAGATGTATGAAATGAATTCAGGCCGTTGACATAGCCGACGACGCCAACCTCTCCCTCGACTGACACGCCGACGGGCTTTGCCAGCGCTATCACCTGAGCGGTGAGATCAATGTTGGCAGCAAGTTCAAGCATGGATCCATCAATCATCACAGAACTGAAACCATGTTCGATGCCTTCGCGGCATTCTTCGACGGTGCGCGCATGGTCGATATGGCACACCACGGGCACCGTGGCCTGTTCGGCGAGATGCCGGAACATTTTTCCAAGTATGGCAACTGGCGTATGTTTGCGACATCCGGGGCCGGCCTGCAAAATCACAGGCAGTTTCGCCTCTTCTGCGGCTTGAACATAGGCCACGGCATCTTCCCAACCCAAAACAACGAGCCCCGCAACGGCGCGATTTTCGGCCATTGCAGTGAGCAAGACGTCCTTGAGTGTGGCAACTGTCATTTGAACTTGGCGATCATGTCTTTGATCCCCGGAATTGTCTCAACCTGATAGGCATGGGTCGGTTGGAAATACTGCACGAGTGAGCGCTGGCTCAGCCCTCCCAGAATTGTGAAGTAATACATTTCATAGCCCGGTGCCACGACGCAAGGGTGATAGCCTTTTTCGAGAACGACCGTTGATCCATCGACCAAGTGATAGGCGTCGCCCACTTCTCCATCGATTTTTTGTACCAACTGCAAACCAAAGCCATGATTGGGACGGAAGCGGAAATTGTAGGTTTCATCATGCCTAGTTTCCAGGGGCAATCTGTCAGTGTCATGCTTGTGCGGCGGAAAACCTGACCAGCCACCTTGACCAACCGTGAAAAGCTCCGACACCAAAAGTCGACCCACGCGGTCACGATATTTGCTGCCAAGAATGTGTTTGATCTTGCGGTGCGTTTTGGTTTCGTCTGAGCCATATTGGATTTTGTCAATGTCTGCGGCACGCACTGCAAAAGGCAGATTTTCCCCGTCAAACCGGGCACCAGCGACAAAGACTTCGGCGCGTTCGGATGTGCACACCATGCGCACGCGTGAACCACTTGGCGCATAGACACATTCGGGTTCGCCATCCCAAACATCAATCCCGCGCTGGCCGATCGCCGGGAAACTTTCACCGCCAACTTCGATGTCAACTGTCCCCGTGGCAGGTACAATGCCGGTTTCATAACCCGGGACCTGATATTCAAAAGATTGTCCGGCGGCCAACTTGACGATGTTGAAATAATTCAGAGGAACACGCGTGTCGTCAATATCGATGATGGGCTTGTTGCGATTGTCGTAAGGCGGAATGTGCATCGTTTACGTCTTTCAAATGCGTCACAGTTGCATGAATCGTTTGACTTCGGATGCATCGGGCATGGCAGGCGCGCATCCGACACGCGTGACCACGATCGCGGCCGTTGCCGCACCGCGAAGCACTGCATCTTGAAGTGGAGCACCAGCAACGAGGCCCGATATAAATCCGCCCATAAATCCATCACCAGCACCCGTGGGCTTGATTGCCTCTACAGTAAAGACGGGCGTTTCGAATGATTGTCCTTTGGTAAAAGTCGTGCAGCCTTTTTCGCCCTGCTTGTAGACGACGATGCGCCCCTCCTGCTGAGACAGGTTCTTGGCCAGAGCCTCTCCGTTACGCGAACCGGCAAGTATGGCGAACTCCTCATCATTGCCCACAATGATGTCGCATATGTTTGCAGCCTTCAAGCAAACAGCCTGTGCATCTCCGGTGAACGCCCATGAATAGGGGCGGTAGTCGATGTCGATCATGAGCAGCAAACCGGTATCGCGCGCCAGCCGCATGGCCTCGAATGTGGCGCTGCGTGAGGGCTCCTTGGCGAGTGAAGTGCCCGTCACGATGACAGAACCAAACTTGGAGTAGTCGATGCGAGAGACATCGTCTTGCGTGATGTAGAAATCAGCCGCGTCATTGCGATAGATCACCGACTGACAATTCAGTTTCCGCGTCTCAACGACGGCTAGGGAGTTTCGTGCTTCACCGCCTACTGTTGTCACAAACTTTGTATCGACGTTGTAGGACGACAGGGCTTTCAGCGTATAGCGCCCGACAGCATCGTCCGACACGGCCGACAGCAGGCTTGCCTTACAATTCTGCCGCGACAGGGCCACCGCGATATTCGCAGCAGATCCGCCTAGAGCGGCGCTAAATTTCTGGGCGTCTTCAATTTTGGAGCCGGGCGGGTCTGCATAAAGATCAAGCCCCGCTCGACCGATTACAAGGAAATTGTTTTTCTGGAGTTGCTCCATCATCGTTCAAATTCCTGCGCGCTGACGGCTGCGGCCCTTTTCAACATCGGCACGAGCTTCCAACACGGCTGGTCGATTTGAAACGGAGGGTGTCCCGATTTCCCACCAGGTGTGGCCTTCCTTGGTCCATCCCTCATGGGCATCAACCTTAAGGCAAATGACATAAGTTTTCTTGGAACTCTTGGCCCGCGCGAACGCGTCCTTCAATTCAGTGATGGAATGCACGTCTTCGGCGGCGGCCCCCATGGCGCGCGCGTGGGCTGCAAAATCAACGGCAAATGGTTCTGTCTCGATATTGCAATCCGCAATAAGATTGTTGAACGAAACATTTCCGGTGTTATTCTGGAGCTTGTTGATGACGGCAAAGCCACCATTGTCACACACAATGATGATCAGTTTTCTGCCATTCAGCACTGACGAATAGATGTCAGAGTTCATCATCAGATATGATCCGTCGCCCGTGAAGATGATCGTATCTTGTGTGGGTTCAGTTTCCATTTGCGCAATACGCGCACCCCAGCCCCCGGCAATTTCATAGCCCATACAGGAGTAGCCAAACTCAACGTCGACTGTGCCCAAGGACAGCGTGCGCCAATTGGCGGCAACTTCCGCCGGGAGACCGCCTGCTGCGGCAACAACCCGGTCGCGCGGGTCGCAGATTTTATTGATCGCGCCGATCACTTGCGCATAGGACAGGGGGCGATTGGTTCCAACTTTGGAAACCGGATTTATATTTTGATCGACATACTTGTCCCATGCCTTTCGCTCGCTGTCTGCTTTGGATGTCCACTCATCTTCGCCTCGAAAGTCTCCAAGCGATTGTGAAACTTTGGCGAGGGACAGCAACGCATCGCCCACAACCGGCAAGGCCATGTGCTTGGTAGCGTCAAATCGGCCCACATTGATAGTGACGATTTTGGCATCATGGTCAAAAGCGGTCCAAGACCCGGTAGTGAAGTCCTGCAATCTCGTGCCGACGGCCAATATGCAGTCGGCTTGTTCCGCGATTGCGTTTGCCGAGTTGGAACCCGTAACACCAAGGGGCCCAATGTTTAGGGGATGACCGTGAACGAGGTTCGCCCGGCCAGCGATGGTCTCGACAATCGGAATATTGTGCGTTTCAGCGAAATTTTGAAGCTCAGCCGTAGCTCCAGAATATTGTACACCCCCCCCCGCTATGATCAGAGGCCGCTTGGACGCTTTGAGCGCACGAGCAGCAGCCTCAACTTCATCCTGATCGGGTGTTTGACGACGAATAGAGTGAACGCGCTCGGCAAAAAATTCTTCAGGATAGTCATAGCTCCAGCCTTGCACATCTTGTGGCAAGGCCAGGAATGCAGGTCCACAGTCGGCGGGATCAAGCATGGTCGCAATGGCTTTGGGCAAGGATTGCAAAATCTGTGCAGGATGTGTGATCCGATCCCAGAAGCGCGTAACACTCTTGAAGGCATCATTGACGGTGACTGTTGGATCACCAAAATGCTCCACCTGTTGCAAAACAGGATCAGGCAGTCGCGTGACGTAAGTATCTCCGCACAGGAAAAGAATAGGCAGGCGGTTCGTATGCGCCACGGCAGCGGCGGTCAACATGTTGGTCGTGCCAGGTCCAGCAGACGCCGTTGCAAACATGAAGCGGCGACGGAGCTTTTGCTTGGCATAGGCGACGGCGGCAAGAGCCATGGATTGTTCATTTTGACCACGCCACAAGGGAAGCTCGTTGCGATGTTCATGCAATGCTTCGCCCAGACAAATCACATTGCCATGGCCAAATATGCCAAAACCACCACCGCACAGGCGCTGCTTCTTGCCATCGATGACGATGTACTGGTTCGCCAAATGGCGCACCAAGGCTTGTGCCATGGTCAAACGCAGGCAAGGTTTTTCTTTTGACATCTCAAACTCCACGTGGACTTGACGGGTGAGACTAGTTCGTGTTTATTACTTTTGCAAGCGGTTGCAATAAGGGAAGTGTTCGTGACGCAAATTGGTGTTGGAATCGTTGGCGGTGGCTACATGGGCAAAGCCCATTCGGTGGCCATGGCCGCTGTGGGGGCGGTCTTTGACACGCCACTGCGCCCCTCACTGGAAGTAATTTGCACCACGACGGAATCAGGCTCTGCGGCAAAGGCACGGCAATTTGGCTTCAAGCGTTCGACGTCAAACTGGCGCGATATGGTTGAGGATCCTGCGGTGCAGGCCATTGTGATTGCAAGTCCGCAAGACACGCACCATGACATCGCATTAGCCGCTTTTGCACATGGCAAACATGTGCTGTGCGAAAAGCCGTTGGGACTTGGTCTTGATCAGAGCCGAGCGATGGTGGAAGCCGCTGAGAAAAGTGGCTGCGTCAACATGGTGGGCTTCAACTACATCCGCACGCCTGCGTCCCAACTGGCGCGTCAAATCATTGCACGGGGTGAAATTGGTGAAATCACCTTCCTGCGCGCAGAACACACAGAAGATTTTCTAAGTGATGCCTCACTGCCCGGCGACTGGCGCACGCAAGGACGGGCCAACGGCAACATGGGCGACTTGGCGCCGCATATCATCAACGCCGCCTTGGCATTGGCCGGCCCCATTACCTCGCTCGTTGCCGATATAGCAACAATTCATAAGTCCCGCGGCGGCATTGCTGTTGGCAACGATGACCAGAGTGCCATTCTGTGCCGCTTTGCCAATGGTGCCATGGGCCAATTGTTCGTGAGCCGGATCGCGACGGGCCGCAAGATGGGCTACGCCTATGAAATCTACGGAACCAAGGGTTCAATTCGCTTCGATCAGGAAGATCAGAATGCGCTGTGGCTCTATCGCGCCGAGGGGCCCGAAGAGCGCAGAGGCTATGCAAAGATTCTGACGGGCCCTTTGCATCCGGACTACAAGCCTTTCTGCCTCGGGCCCGGCCACGGGACGGGATATCAGGATCAGATCATCATTGAAGCGCGGGACTTCTTGCTGGCGATCCATGAGGGAAAGTCCCGCTGGCCGACCTTCCGTGACGGCATGTTGGTCAACCAAATCATTGAAGCCGGTTGGCGCTCCCATGAGGGACGCTGCTGGGTCGATATAAAAGATGTGTGAGTGTGAAATATGAAAATTAGAATTGGAAATGCCCCCTGTTCCTGGGGGGTTGAATTTGCAGATGACCCGCGCAATCCTGCTTGGCAGCGTGTTCTCGACGAGTGCAAGGCGAGCGGCTACGACGGTATTGAACTGGGTCCGATTGGCTTCATGCCGGAGGATCCCAAAATCCTGGGCGATGCGCTTGCTGCGCGGAAGTTGGAATTGATCGGCGGCGTGGTGTTTCGCCCCTTTCATGACGAAGCCAAATGGGACGAAGTTCAGCAGGCCGCGATTCGAACGTGCAAATCCCTGGTCGCCCATGGCGCCAAACATCTTGTGTTGATCGATTCCATCTCGCCGCGCCGCGCGCCAACGGCGGGCCGACCCGACGAAGCCGAGCAAATGTCGAAGGACGAATGGCGTGGATTTGTCTCGCGCTTCCGCACTATTGCCAAAATGGGCACTGAAGAATTCGGCCTCACTGTTTCGTTGCATCCGCATGCCGCAGGTTTCATGGATTTTGAACCGGAAATTGAGCGTTTGCTTGGTGAAATTGACCAAGACTTGCTTAAGCTCTGCCTTGATACGGGCCATTCCCAATATGCGGGTTTTGATCCTGTTGCCTTTATGAAGCGCCATCGGGACAGGCTGGCTTACGTTCATTTCAAGGACATTGATCCCGTTGTAAAAGCCAACGTGGTCGCCAACCGCACTGATTTCTACAAAGCCTGTGGCCAGGGAATCTTCTGCAATCTCGGCAAGGGCATGACGGACTTCAAGGCCGTGCGAAAGCTGTTGCTTGATACGGGATTTGATGGTTGGTGCACGGTTGAGCAGGATTGTGATCCGGCGGGACCGACCAGCCCCATTGATGACGCGCGTGCCAATCGCGCGTATCTTCGTTCGATCGATTTCTGATTTTTGGAGCGCACTATGGCACGTTTGAGTTGGGGAATGATTGGCGGCGGCGAAGGAAGTCAGATTGGGCCTGTGCACCGCATCAGCTCTGCCTTGGATACACGCTTTGACCTTAAAGCTGGAGCACTCGATGTCGATCCAGTGAAGGGCAGGGACTTTGCCATTCGCCTCGGTGTAGCCCCTGATCGCTCCTATGGAGATTGGAAGGCTATGCTCGCAGGGGAGAATGATCGCAAGGACCGCATTGATCTCGTCACTGTCGCCACTCCGAACTCAACGCACTACGCCATCACCAAGGCTTTCTTAGAGGCCGGCATTCACGTGCTATGTGAGAAGCCAATGACAGTAACAGTAGAAGAGGCTGAGGACATCGCTGCCACTGCCGAGAGGACGGGTGCCATTTGTGCTGTTAATTATGGCTACGCCGGCTATTCGCTGGTGCGCCATATGCGGGCCATGGTTGCGCGTGGAGATCTTGGCAAAGTGCGCCTCATTGTTGTTGAGTTCTCTCACGGCTTTCATGCAGATGCGACAGATGCTGACAATCCTCGCATGCGCTGGCGCTATGATCCCACCCAAGCTGGTATTTCCGGGCAATTTGCGGATTGTGGCATTCATGCCTTGAATATGGCCAGCTTCGTTTCGGGCCAGAATGCCAGCGAAGTTTCAGCAGATTTTGTCTCTGCCATTGCAAGTCGCAAGCTTGAAGACGATGCCATGGTGAATGTGCGCATGGATGGCGGAGCAACTGTGCGGCTTTGGACGAGTTCAGTGGCCGTCGGCAGTTTCCACGGCTTTAATATCCGGGTCTTTGGCGAGAAGGGTGGCCTTCGCTGGGCGCAGCAATGGCCAGATCAGCTGTTCTGGACGCCTCTGAACGGCCGCACTGAAACCATTGAACGGGGCAGCAGTGGCCTGTCTGCAGAGGCCGAGCGCGCTACCCGTATTGCAACGGGCCACTCAGAGGGAATGTTGGTGGCCTTTGCAAACATCTATGCCGATCTTGCCGAAATGATTGAAGCGCGCAAGAACAAGACCGCGCCAAATCCACTGGCCACGCATTTCGCGACGGCTGTGGATGGTTTGCGTTCCATCGCTGCAATCAAGGCATCGGTTGAATCAGCCAAGGCCAATGGAGCCTGGACAGACGCACGACCTCTCAGCCTGCGCAAGTAGTCACATCGCAAACAATGTGATTGTTTAAGATCGCAGGTTGTGACCTGCGAAGCGTAGCATGGGCTTCGCAACAGCAGCATGATTGATGCGAGCGATGGACCAGCTCGCCGGTGATTGTTGCGGTGAGTCATGGCTTCGCAATTTATGAGCAACTGCAATATATTTTGTGGCGCTGGTCGACCGCCTTTTTTCGCATCTGAAAGCTTATTTTTGGAGCGCCACTATTGACGGCGAAGGCTTGTTGGTGTTTGCTAAGATTGCAAGCGCTTGCAATCCTGCCTTCGGTGACGATGATATGATTGCTCGAAAGACAATTGCGAACATTACGAAAATGCCGGGCACAAACTGCAAAACAGCAGATGGGTTCTCGGCAAACTTAAACCCGTTTGGAAAATCCGGAATAGTAAAAGGGTGCGCCGGACACTCGATACCAGGAGGAAACACATGAAAAAATTTATTCTCGCGGCCGCTGCTGCCGCTTTAATGTCGGGAACTGCATTTGCTGGCAACATCGGTGTAACGATGGCGACGACGGATACGTTCCTAACCGTGCTCCAGAAAGGCATTGAAAAAGCTGCCAAGGAGGCAAACCAGCCGATCCAAGTAGAAATTGCAGACAATGACGTCTCGAAGCAATTGTCACAGGTCCAGAATTTTATTGCTGCGAAAGTTGATGCGATCATCGTCAACGCTGTAGATACGTCGGCAACAGCACCAATGACCAAGCTTGCCAATGATGCTGGCATTCCAATCGTCTATGTCAACCGTGAGCCGATCGACGTTGACAAACTTGGTGCCAAAGGCGCGTTCGTCGCTTCGAACGAAGCTGATTCGGGCACGCTTGAAGCAAAGGAAGTGTGCAGGCTTCTGGGCGGCAAGGGCGATATTCTCGTCATGGTCGGTGACCTCGGCAACCAGGCTGCTGTACAACGCACCAAGGACATTCATGATGTGATTGCCACGGATGCCTGCAAAGGCATGAAAATCCTTGATGAGCAGACAGCAGCTTGGGATCCTGTGAAGGCGCAGGATTTGATGACCAACTGGATCGCTGCCGGCAAGAAACCTGCGGCCGTCATTGCCAACAACGACAATATGGCCATTGGCGCTATCAATGCCATGAAGTCTGCTGGCTGGAGCATGAAGGATGTTGTTGTGGGCGGCGTTGATGCAACGCAAGAAGCCCTCGCTGCCATGAAGGCCGGCGATCTTGATGTCACAGTGTTCCAGGACGCTGCAGGCCAAGGCAAGGGCGCTGTTGACACGGCAATCAAGCTTGTCAAAGGCGAGAAGGTGGAACCAAAGGTCTACATTCCCTTCCAGCTCGTTACACCAGCCAACATGGCTGACTACATGTCCAAGAACTAATCGACAAAACTTGTGAAGTGCGCCACATTTGGGTGGCGCACTTTTTCATGGTGAAGACGAATGGTCAGCCCCACCACAATGAAAGCCGTCCGCGAAAGCGGCGCCATACCAGGCTCGGAATTTCTTTTAGAAGTTGATGACGTCCGCAAGGAATTCCCGGGCGTGGTGGCGCTCGACAATGTGAAGTTCAAGCTGCGGCGTGGTTCGGTGCACGCTCTGATGGGCGAAAATGGTGCCGGAAAATCGACGCTCATGAAGATCGTTGCTGGCATTTACACGCCCGATTCCGGGACGTTCAAATTGCGCGGCGTCGACATTCGCCTCAAAAACCCTCTCGACGCCTTGGAAAACGGCATTGCCATGATCCATCAGGAACTCAATCTGATGGGGCCCATGACCGTGGCTGAAAATATCTGGATCAGGCGCGAGCCCGTCAACGTTCTGGGCTTTGTCAATCATGGCGAGATGCGCCGCCGCACTGAAGAGTTGTTCCGCCGGCTCAATATTGAATTGGACCCAATGGCGGAGGTGCGCAGCCTCAGCGTGGCCAACCGGCAGATGGTGGAAATTGCCAAGGCGGTTTCATTTAATTCTGACGTTCTCATCATGGATGAGCCGACCTCGGCGCTTACCGAAAAAGAGGTCACCCATCTCTTCACCATCATCCGTGCCTTAAAGGCCGACGGCAAAGGCATCATCTACATCACGCACAAGATGAATGAGCTGTTTGAAATTGCCGATGAAGTTTCGGTGTTTCGCGATGGCAAATACATTGCGACTAAAATGTCGAAGGATGTAACACGCGACGAAATCATCCGCATGATGGTTGGCCGCGACATTACGCAAATGTTTCCCAAGGAAACTGTCCCGATTGGCGATGTCGTTCTGTCGGTCCAGAACCTCACCTTGGATGGCATCTTTCATGACGTATCGTTTGACGTGAGAGCCGGCGAAATATTGGGGATTGCCGGTCTCGTCGGTTCGGGCCGTTCCAATATTGCCGAAACGATCTTTGGGGTGACGCCAGCCAGTTCGGGAACCATTGCGATCAACGGAAAACCTTTGGCAGTCACGTCACCCTCAATTGCCATGGCCAATGGGATGGCCTTCCTCACGGAAGATCGCAAGGAAACCGGGTGTTTTCTGTTGCTCGACATTCAGCAAAACACCCAGATGGCCGTACTGCAGACAAAATATGTGAAGCTTGGCTTTGTTAAACAACATGCCTTGACGGTCGATTCCAAAGTGATGTCAGACCGCTTGCGGGTGCGCACGCCCGACATGCAGGAGCCCATCATCAATCTTTCAGGCGGCAATCAACAGAAAGTGCTGATCAGCCGCTGGCTTTTGACCAAGCCCCGGATTTTGATTCTGGACGAGCCGACGCGCGGCATTGATGTTGGTGCCAAGGCTGAGATTCACCGGCTCGTGTCAGAGCTCGTGAAAGATGGCGTGGCCGTCATTATGATCTCGTCGGAGATGCCCGAGGTCTTGGGCATGAGTGATCGCATCATGGTGGTGCATGAAGGCCGGGTGACTGGTTTCCTTGATCGCAAGGATGCCGATCAGATCAAAATTATGGAGTTGGCCTCGCATTGAGGTTCTGAATTTAAGGGGACGATATGTCAGATCCGACCGCAACAACTGGAGCATCGACCACAGGCCTGAGCAAGGTCCGGCGTCTGCCGCCTGAAATTTCGATCCTAGGTGTGTTGCTGGGCATTATTTTAGTCTTTGAAATCCTTGGCTGGATTTTCATTGGCGAGAGCTTCATTCTCAACAAGCAGAGAATTTCAATCATCATCTTGCAGGTTGCAGTGATCGGCATTATTGCCGTGGGCGTCACGCAGGTGATCATCACAGCCGGTGTCGATTTGTCATCAGGCTCAATCGTCGGATTCACCGCCATGGTGGCCGCAAGTTTTTCGCAATCGGCGGCCAATGCCCGCGCTGCCTTCCTTGATCCGTTCTACGCCAAACTCGGGCTTGGATGGTTCATCGATTCAAGTCCCATCTGGTCGATCCTCTTTGGCCTGTTGTTCGGGTTGCTCCTCGGTTTGATGAATGGCTACATCATCGCAAAAACAAAAATCCCACCATTCATCGCCACACTGGGCATGATGGTGTCGGTGCGCGGCCTGGCCAAGTGGTACACATTGGGCCAGCCCATCGCACTTCTGAATGACAGCTTCACTTGGTTTGGACAAAGCTTCAACGTGGCGGGCTTTCCTGTTCCACGGCCAGTGATCGTCTTCATCATCGTGGCGATCATCTGCCACATAGCACTCACCTACACGCGCTATGGCAAATTCACCTATGCCATCGGCTCGAACCCGCAAGCCGCCCGCGTGTCGGGCATTGATATCGGCAAGCACCTGATCAAGGTCTATGCCGTGGCGGGCCTCTTGTCCGGCCTGGCAGGCGTGATGACAGCGGCGCGCGCGCAATCGGGCCAGCCCGGCATGGGGGTTGCCTATGAGCTTGATGCCATTGCAGCAACCGTCATTGGCGGCACCTCACTAGCAGGCGGCGTTGGCCGCATCACTGGAACATTCATTGGAACGATCATTCTAGGCGTGGTCACATCCGGCTTCACCTTCCTGCAGGTGGGCGCCTATTATCAGGAAATTGTGAAAGGTATAATCATCGTCACAGCCGTGGTCATCGACCAACAGCGCCAAAACCGAAGACGCAAGACGAGTTAATTATGGCATGGCGTGATACCTAACTTATGAAAACGAACGACGAGTCCTTCAAAATAATCAGTTGAGAGTTGACAATATGATTATATTGCGAGTTGTTTGGCTAATGTTTTCTAACCCCCAACTCATTTGCTCTTGGTGAGTCACCTGCTGATCCATTTGCCTTCGTTCATAAGTTGATCCTCTTCAGGTTTGGTCGACGATAGACCGGATGGCAAACGCGTTGTGGTGATCCTGTTCAAGCTCTTGAGCTGACCTGCTTTTTTGAACCAGATGATGTGATTGTATGAAGCTAAAAAGGTGAAGTGAGATGGCCATGAAAAGACTTGCGGCGTAGTTGATAGCGAGGGATCTTCGCCAGCTTGAAGTGCTGCAGGCGTGGGTAATGGCAATCGCCCTTGCCTGCAAAGAAGTGAGGAGGACGAAGCAAAGCCACTAACGTTGGCGTACTAAAAGATACTCTGGTGTTTTAAGATCGAGCTGTGAACGGCGTCTCTTGATGCGTGTGGGAGAGGCGCGCCATCTCGCGGTTGCGACAGCCATGATCTATCTCAGACACGGGCGGATAAGAAATCTGGTCAATCATCCCGTTTCAGCATCGAAAATTGGTGCCTCATGCGCTTATATATTCGATTTGACAGCTTTAAATGACCCGCATGAAGACATCACAGACTACACCGCATTACGATTTCATTGTTGTAGGAGCGGGCACTGCTGGCTGCACGCTGGCCAATCGCTTGACCGCCTCGGGGCGTTATTCTGTCTTGCTGCTTGAAGCGGGTGGATTGGATAACTGGATATGGTTTCGTATTCCTGTCGGTTATCTTTACGCCATAGGCAATCCTCGTGCGGATTGGCGCTATCGGACTGAACCGGAACCAGGCCTCAATGGGCGATCGCTCAACTATCCACGCGGAAAAGTCATCGGTGGCTGTTCATCGATTAACGGCATGATTTACATGCGAGGACAGGCACAGGATTATGATCACTGGGCAGCCCTTGGAAACGCTGGCTGGGGCTGGAACGAGGTTCTGCCCTATTTCATCAAAAGCGAAAATCGAATTGGCTTCCCAGATCCACTGCATGGCAAAGGTGGCGAATGGGACGTCGAAGACATGCGCCATCGGTGGAAGGTTCTCGACCTGTTTCGCGATGCAGCGGCTGAGCAAGGAATACCGTCGGTTGATGATTTCAATCGCGGCGATAATGAGGGCATGGGCTATTTTCATGTCAATCAGCGTCGTGGTGTGAGATGGTCGACGGCAAGTGCGTTCCTGCGTCCCGCTCTCAGGAGGCCAAATCTGACCTTGTGGACCAACGCTCAAGCGACCCGCATGATTTCCGACAATGGTCGAATCACAGGTTTGGAATTGCTTCACCAAGGTCAAAAAAAGACAGTTTATGCAGGGCGTGAAGTCATTCTTTCTGCGGGTGCAATCAACTCACCTCAGCTCTTGGAGCTTTCGGGGATAGGCAGTGCCTCACATCTGCGACGCTTGGGCATTTCCGTTGCTCACAATCTACCCGGAGTTGGAGAAAATCTTCAGGATCATCTGCAGCTACGTATGATTTTTGGTGTAAAAAACTTGCCCAGTCTGAACACATCTGCCAATAGCTTTCTCGGCAAGGCAAACATGGCATTGCGCTATGCACTATTCAGACGCGGTCCCATGACTATGGCCCCGTCGCAAATGGGTGGGTTCACGCGCTCGTCTCCAGAACAGGATAGACCAAACCTGCAATTTCATGTCCAACCCCTCAGTCTCGACAAGTTCGGTGAACCGCTCCACAGGTTTCCGGCGTTCACGGCAACGGCGTGCAACTTGCGACCGGAAAGCCGAGGCTCCATTCACATTGCCAGCCCGGATCCACTTTTGGCACCCAAAATCAAGCCCAACTATTTGAGCGTGGATGCGGACCGTGTATTTGCCGTTGATGCCATCAGGCTCATCCGTCGCATCGTGTTGCAGAGCAAAGCATTTGAGCCCTATGCGCCGCAAGAGCTACGTCCAGGCCCGAATTTGATGAGTGAACCTGAATTGAAACACGCGGCCGGTAATATCGGCACGACAATCTTCCATCCTGTCGGCACGTGCCGCATGGGCGAAGGGAAGATGGCTGTGGTGGATTCGCGGCTCCGGGTACATGGTCTTGCAGGGCTTCGAATTGCAGACGCTTCGATCATGCCAAACATTACGTCCGGCAATACAAATTCTCCGACGATCATGATTGCAGAAAAGGCTTCCGACATGATTTTGGCGAGTTGCACATGAATCGACAGCTCTCTGAGCAGGCCTGCAATGCAATCATCAAGGGTGATGAGTTTTCCGTCGATAATTTAGACGCCTGCCATAGGCTCGCGCCAGTAGGTCAAGAGTAGTTATCTTTAGCAGGAAGGTCCGCATAAAATGGACACGCCCAAGATTGTCATTGGAGGACATGTTTTTGGCTGGTCCGTTGACCAAGCCTCTTCTTTTACAATTTTTGATGCCGCGGTTGCAGGCGGGCTGAGTTGTTTCGATACAGCCGATGTTTATTCGCATCGGGTTCCAGGTAACAAGGGTGGAGAATCCGAGACAATCATCGAAAATGGGATGTAGCATACCGGAAAACGCAAAGACGTTCTCATCCATACCAAGTGCGCCACGGGAATTTGCCAATGCCAAACTGACGGCCGCCTATTTGACGAAGGCCGTTGAAGGTTCATTGCGGCGGTTGCAAACGGACTACATGGATCTCTACTAGGTTCATTATGATGATGAGGTGACGCCCGCCGAAGAGACGCTCGGCTGTTTTCAAGACCTCATCAGCCAAGGAAAGTTGAAAGCCATCGCGGTTTCCAACTACGCGCCGAAGCGGCTGGAACAGTGATTGGATATCGCTGACGCCAAGGGTTTCCCAAAATTTTCTGCCTAGCAAACCTTGTATAGTCATTATGATCGCGAACCCTTTGAAAAGACTCTGCAGCCTTTTTGCCAGAACAGAACAGAGATCTCAAAGTCTTTACTTATTTCTCGCTGGCCCACGGCTTTCTCAGCGGCAAATATCGTTCACAGGCAGAGCTATCCAAGAGTGCGGCGAGAGCAGGCAGCGTTGCTGGCTATTTGACACCGCGAGGGCTCCGAATTCTGGATACTCTCGCAGCTGTGGCAAAACCGAAAACCGTGGCGAGCGCTCAAGTAGCTTTGGCTTGGTTACTGACAAGACCAACTGTTGCCGCGGCTGTCGCGAGCGCCACCAACTTGGGCCAGCTGAATGATCTTGTATCTGCAGCAAAACTCCAACTGGAAGCTAGCGATTTGGCAATGCTGGAGCATGCTTCAGAGCAGCAAGGTTGATGCTTAACAATTATAGAGCTCTCAATATGTCGCGATCGGTCCATTGATCTATAGGTAAAATTGAGACCGTAAAAGATTGGCAGGCGTCAATTTTAGAACGCGAGGCGCTCGCTGCTGTTCGGGAAATGCAGCGAATTTGGAGGGCCGGGCGGAATTTTTGGGCAAAATAGACCATGGTCAATAACAGTTTTTAACATCTTCAATCCCACTTTTTTTCGGCAGGACATTCACCCAGCCCTCGCGAGTGCAATTGTATTTTAAGGCAAGCTCGATAATGCTCAGGATTGGTTCGTCTTCGGGGCTTCAAGATTGGCGCAAAGGCCGCCGTGCTGAGGTGCAGGAGGTGAATGGCTGGGTTGTTGACGTCCTCAAAGCCCACGGGCGCTCGGCTCCAATGAATGAGCGGGTTGTCGAAGTTGCCTTTGAAATTGAAGCCGGCAAG
>JBBRLH010000015.1:0-57901 GCA_038231475.1 Hyphomicrobiales bacterium
GGCAGGACGTATTCGACTACATCGAGATGTTCTATAATCCCCAACGCAAGCACGCTAAGAACGGGATGCTGTCACCGGTAGAGTTTGAGAGACAGCAGAAACTGAACCCGCAGGGTGTCTAGGAAACTCGGGGCTATTCAGTTGGAGAATGTGTGGTCAGCACGAATTGCACACCGCCCCCTCGAACTTGTTCCCTTATATAATCTAAGATTTTCGCTTGAAGGTCTGGATGTAAGTGTTGTTCTGGTTCATCAATCAAGACCACCCTGTCATGTTGCGCGATAAGATCGATAGCTTCGCCGCTAGCTAGCTGCGTCAGTTTATCTAGTCTAGACAAAATCTGTTCTTCTAATAGTGGAAGAAAAAGAATGATTATGGACTTTTCACCCGAGCTAAGATCATCGATATCTAAGGCGCTTTCGCTGACACCATCTTTGCGGGTCCACGCGCATTTAATGTTTGCTTCGTTGGTGAAATCGACATTCTTAAATTCAAGATGCGGTAGTAGGTATTTTGTAAGCGTTTTGAGGGGCTCATAAACGTCTGGAAGATCGACCGTATTCAACGATTCCCTGTTAGCGGATTTTTTGTCTACCAACTGCGAAATTACCGCCTGCCGCCTGTTCTCGATTTTGCCCATTGTGTGCTTGATGGTGCTACCCGCTTCATCAACGTTGTCTGGCGTTCTGCTTGAGTTTTGAAAATTAAGACCATCGTATCCCGAAACATCGCCACCACTTTCAAGAAGCTCTTGAAACTTCCTGATTTGACCTCCTAGCCAACTACGGTTCACGTTGGTGCGCCTCAAGACGCGATGCGGACCTTGATAAAGAAGTCGTGTTCCCGGAGTGATCACGTTGCTTCCGTTCTTTATTGCATAAAGCAACGTTGATTTCCCCGCGCCATTGGGGCCTGCAATAATGGTGATGGGAGGAACCTGATCTAGTGCGGCAAGCTTTATTGACTTGTTATTCTGTACGGAAAAACTTGTAAGCCCCATTTCGCCTCCTTGGGTAATGCGGAGGTTTGGTCGATCCTCCCAATTGCTGTTGCGATGATCAATGAACCATTCGCGGCTGCATGTTCTCAGGTTTTCCCGCTCGCGGTCACCAGCAAATTTACTAAGGCACTTAAGTCCGAAACATCGGACATTCGATGAATCATGCGGTGACAATTGGCGCATAAGACGGCGAAGTCTTTTGCGATATCAAATTTCACAACCTCATTTTCGTTGAGAAGGCCCAGCTGTTTTAAATGATGTGCCTCAATGAATTCTTTCCCTATCAAACCGTACTTCTTTTCAAAATCAAAACCGCAAGCTTGACATACGTATCCATGAAACTTTTTGACCTGCTTTGACGCGTTCGAATTTCGTTCAATCCTTCGATGCATGCGATATTGACGTTGTTCGTCGATAGACCCGCCAGCACTGCCTAGATCGTCGGTAGGTTCTTCGGCCGCATCAAATCCGCCTCTAAAAATCAATTTTCTATACGCCGAAATGATGTCGTTTAAATCTGATACTAAAGTTGTTTCAGGCGGCAGATTGGATAGTCTATATTCGATGCCAAGCGCGTGCCCAGCAGCGTAGTCGCCGGGAAGTCCCCCGTTCGATCTAAACTGTATCTCGGTGGAAGCAAGTCTATGGGAATAATCTTTAAGGCGTAGCCTCATAAGCTGCGCTCGATCTTTCAAAACCGTGTGAGCTTGTGACTTGAATTCCCGGGTTACCGCCGTCGTGCCTTGGTTCAAGCTCAAATAGATTCTGTTGTCATCAATCGCAAAGAGATAGACAACATAGAACCCTTCGGTAGCTGAACCTGTAACAATAGAATCGAAAATGGCAATCCATGGTACTTCCGCCCACCGACCAGCACCGGGACTTCCCTTTACAATCAAACTCTCATTAACATTGGGAAGAATGTTTTCGGCAATAGTGGTGGCCGCTTCATCACGAATAAAGACTGCCAAATTATGCCCCTTGAAATTCTGCTTCTCAGCAGCGGCATATTCACTAGCGATTTTGAGCAGTGCTTCACGAATGTCCATAGGTCACACTTTTTGCATTATCAGTGGCAAGAACGATCATAATCAGGAAGGCAATCGCATGCGCTTGTTGAGTTATACAGATGCTTTGGCTAGGTTTTCAATGGAACGCAATTAATTGCACACCATATGAAAGGGATAGTCCCGCCCGGCCCCGGCAAATGCAGCGCTAAAGCAAGCAGATCATCATAGAGAGGGGTTCTCATGATTTCCGATGATCCATTATCAAAGGCTTTGAACTTGCCTTCGCTGACCTTCTATTGCCCATGGGTGCGTAAAGCGTTGCCATGACTTGGAGCTTACGCGTAAGCATCGTGCTTTTAATTGACTACAACATGAGGATAACTCAGCGCCCGGACTTTGCACATACTAAGAACACCTATTGATACCCGCGCTGTACTATTTCCATGGGCTAAGCCTCCCTCTTCTCAATGACCGTGCGCATGTTTGAGATAGTTGGATAAGCGTGCGGCATCTAGGTCGCCACGCGCGACAGCAGATCGAACGGCGCAATCGGGCTCGGTGTCGTGCCGACAATTGCGAAACCGGCATTGCAACGCCAATCCTTCGATATCGTCGAAGGCACCTTCGGGGGCCTCCGTGGCGTCCCAGTTTTCCAGACCCCTGAGCCCGGGAGTGTCGATAATTGCCCCGCCTTGCGGGCGGATGAGCAGGTGGCGACTGGTTGTCGTGTGCCGTCCGCGACCGTCATTATCACGCACTTCTTGTGTTGCCTGCGCGGAGCGACCGAGCAACTGGTTGGTCAACGTCGACTTACCGACGCCGGATGAGCCTATCAGCGCGACGGTGCGATTATCCGTGAAATACTGTTGCAGCACTTGGATGCTTTCCCGGGTGCGCGCGCTGATCACATGAACCGGCACGTCATGACCGAGCCCTTCGATCTCTCCGGCTGATCCGACAACGTTGTTCTCCAGATCCGACTTGTTCACCACGATCACGGAGGCGGCGCCGCTCTGTTGTACCAAGGAACAATAGCGCTTCATGCGCGGAACATTGAAGTCGGCACCCATCGAAGTAACAATAAACACAACATCTACATTCGCAGCCAAAAGCTGCGGGTCGGGCTTTCCCGATGCTTTGCGAATTAGTGCGCTTGTCCGGGACAACACGACCTCGATCGTCGGACTACCCGGCTTGGAAAGGTCCGCTGCAACGAAATCGCCCACTCCCGGCAAGTCCGAACGCTGGCCCGCCGTGTTCCGCATTCGCCCGGTTGTGCCTGCTGAGAGTTCTGACACTGCAGTGGCGATCCGATAGTGACTTCGTTGCTCCCCAACCACGCGTGCAGGCACTAGACCCTCGGCGCCGTGGGCCTCAAACTTCTCTTGCCATCGCGCGTTCCAGCCTAGGGCTTCTAAAGACATCTATCAGTCTCCAATATCTGCACTGCATAATTGCTCGTCTCAGTGTCCATACCACTGGCCGCGCCGGTAAGGAGCCAACTTTCACCCACAACGTTCTTAACAATTTCCTTTCTTCTTAAGCGGCAGTGGCGATAAGCGTATACGCCTCATCGAACACGACACCCAGCAGCGCTTCTCGAGGTGAGGAGTCATTCTCACGGAAATTAATTGCCTACAACATGAACAATTGCGGCCTTCCCGCAGTGGGCAAAGCGACGGCCCATCAAAGCAGTCGTTATTTGGTAATTTTGGTTGAAGCTCGCAAAACTAATTGGGTGGTAAGGTTACGCCGTCCTTTGCACAACCAGTTACAGTTCTATTCCCATACGTCCAGCACATTCCCTGATCAGAGGAGCTGCTATCGTATTTTGAAGCGGCATCCCGGCAGGCATCTTTTCGGTTTTCAAAAGGGCCTGATATCAGGCCGCCTACCTGTGGCCGGGAAGTAACTGTTTGCACCGTGCAACTACCGCCCGTAGAGGTTTTGTTGAGCACCCATTGCTCCGAAAAGGCGGGTGGAGTGAGCAAGGACACCAGCAACGCAACGGCCATTAGAGTCTGAATTAGGGACATTTGCCGTCCTTAGTCCAAATGCCGCTGAGACTATCGCAATCAGATTTTGAAAGTTGCGCGCAATAAGTCTTTTCGCCAGCAGTGTATACGCATGCGCCGATATCAAGTATTTGCTTTTCACGTTTGGTCGACCCTTCAAGCAGCTTATTCAATTTCCGTATGACATCAGCCTCAGTCTGCTTATTATCGACCATTAGAAAGCCTCCATTTTCTGTTTCGTTGAGAGAATTCTCAAATATCTGGCACGTCACAAGGTGGGTACATTCGGAATAGTCATAGAATATTCGTTGCCGGTTGACATCGTAAACACAAGTCGCACCGAGTTGCCGACAAGTTTAGCAATGGGTACAAATTCGTTGATAGTTGTAGTTCCATTCTCGCTACTAGTTGCGAATGGATCGGTTGCCGATTCCAAATAATAATCTATCTGACTTATGCCGTCAGCGTCTTTCACTTCGAGATACAATCCCGGTGTATGCGCTCCACCGAAAGTGCCGCTATCCACATCGAACCTATAAGTCACCTCAAAAGGCAATTTCTTAAGAGCTTTGATATCCTGAAACACCTTTGAATTTGTGGCTAGTTGGCAGTCCGCAACGCAAATATCGGACGACTTAGAGGCGTTTTTCAACATTTGAAACAGTAAAAGGTCGGCCTGATCAGCACGCGATTTACATGCGGCACTCACGTCGCCATTAGTTGAGCCAGAACCTCCATTTGGGCTGCTGTTTCCATTGGAGTCGCTCCTCGCCGTCCCATCTCCACTGCCAACCGGGCGGTCATCAATATCGTTTAGAACGAGACTTGATCCTGCCGACCAACCCAATGTTGAAATTGCCAGTTGACCGTTGTCCTTGGCACTGTTTTTGTTGCCCTGAGTCACCTGCACTTCTTGCGATCCGGTACAGACCTTTAAGCCGGGGCTGCCTCCTTTTGCTATTCCATAGTTCAACGCGAGGGAAACTGATTTGTCATTTTCTGCGACACCATCGGTCATCTTCGACCTGATTAAATCGTATGAAAGACGACAAGATTGCAATTTAGTTTCTACATAGCGTAGTTCACAGCCGACATCGCCTCGTAATTTTTTAGTGCTCTCGACATTTGTTTTGGAGAAATCGGCCTGATTTTCTAGCATCGCATCAATCTGTGTTAGTCCATCTAGGAGCTTCAACCTATATCGATTGGCTGTTTCCAAAAAATATGCATAGTTTGATTGATCGGGATCAATCGATGAATTCCCTATCAGCTTTCCTAGTCCTGTTGTTCTGAACCCGATAATCGCCGCGTGCTGCATGTCTTGCTTTGTCACGTAGTCTTTTAGTGTGAGTTTAATGTTGTCCAAGTCAGTCGGATTAACGCTGATCACAGCCGACAAACCGGGCGCACCCTCACCGCCAACGGTATAGATGTGAATGCTCATTGATCCATACTGCATGGCCGTTTTCACAATTTCGGAATATGTACCATTGACATTCGCATCGAAGCCCCCCGAAAAGCCCGCGCTCAATTTGGCCTGTATTTCGCGTCGATGTTTTTCGTCGAGATTGTAGACAGAGAAAACTGCAGCTGCGACAACTCCCCGATCCACTTGAGAGACATAGCTAACACCGCAGTTGTTTACTAAATCTTCTGGCTTCATGGACTTTTTAGAGACCATCAGTTCAGGCTGTTGCAGGCCGAAAGAACCGTAGTGTGATTTAGCGCTCACCATCCAAGTCAGACTATCTTCCTTTACTTCATCCATCGAGAAGGATGAAAAGCTGCCACTTGCTGAAAATGGCCCATAAGACCCTGACATCGCGAGCGAGATATTCACTTCTTTGTAGAATTCATATTTTGAACTTATCTGTTTCACCGTGAATGAGGTAGTAACCCCCAACTTTTGGTCATCTCCACCGTTGCCCTTTTTCGATAAGCAAACGTTTGCGCCAAATTTTCCTAGCTGGCACTCATTGGTAGATTGGATACATTGGGGGAAATTCTTCTGCGGATAGAGAGGATCAAAGCCGCCGCCCAAGTATACGCTGCCATCAGGGATGTAGCCGTATTCTTCCGCCCAAGCGACATTTGTAGTGAGGTACAAAACCGCCAACACAGAAAGTAAGCTGCGAATTAATTTCATGCTACCTCGCTAAGGAAGACTACAATCGATTTGATAACTTGTGGGCTCAGGCAACACAGCCCCGCCAGAAAATTTCGATAGGCAGAATTGTTTTATTTTGGCGACATCGCCGTCTCTAGGAACATAATCTACACCAACATTACAGTGGCCGCGTACATGCCCGCCAGCTTTGAACAGCCCACATCCCGCTGTATACCAAGTGCAGGAAAATGATTGTTCACTGTTTACCGATGCCCATATCTGGAACGAACATTGCCCGCCATCGTAGGTCACTGACTGGCTACCCGCTCTAAATCGATAGCCAGCCATCGAGTTGCCAATTTTATATGGTTGACTGACAACCGTGGTTCCTTGATTGCCTCCAGAGTCGTAATAGTGACTCTTGCCCACACAATTGCTCTGCGAATTTGCGATAAACCGATCGTATGTGTCTTTCACACAATCTTCGATTTGCTTCGCCACATCACCGCCAATAACTGTCGGATGGGATTTTGCTAATTGTCCATTGGCTAAAAAAATAGCGATGCATAAAAGGACTTGGTTTAGGCACTTGCTGGTTGCTTTAAGGAGCATCAGGAGAACATGCCAAGATGGCGTTCCCAATCAATTGTAAGGAATTAGGAGCGCCGTCGTTCGACAGCTGCCGTCTGCAAATACTTCCATCAGCTTGAGCTGCCATCGATAGATCGCACCCCAACATCGTAACCGCACCTGCCGACGAAAATTTACATGTCACGCTGCAATTCTGCCCCTTTGGGGTGGCAAAACTTTTAGGTGGGAAGATCGTTACGACCTGAAGCTTAGAATCGAAACTGCAATTTCCGGGGTCATCCTGAGGAACTGCTACAAGTTGTGAGGGCCCGTCGTCCGCCTTACGAGGCACAACATCGACCTGCGCCTTGGCCGGAACGTCTAAAGCGAACACAATTGGTATCAAAAACAAATACCTGCTCACGACACCCTCCCCAAGGCAATCGACACTAGGTAGTATCAATAAGCTGCACGTAATTTAAAGGTGAGTCAACGGTCAGTTTTAGTTACTTATCGTTTCTATTGAGAGAAGGTGTGGGCCCAGCGCACAAAAATAAATGGAATGCCAGTCACTGGTCTCACCTTTGGTGTGTGATTCTTTTAAACATGGCATCAACAAAAAATTAAATTTAATTGGTCATCACATTAACATGTGATGGCCTCCGGCCGCGGCCACTTCGAGCGCGCGCTTAGCCGCTTCCTGGCCTTTAATGTCGGAAAGATCAGGCAGCGATTGCTCAAGCACAGCCAAATGCGGTTTGGGCCGAGATAGAACTTGGGTGCCCTTCACATGATTGATCAACTGAATCAGATTGTCAGGTGCGAGAATATCAAGGTTCTCGCCCGCCCAGGCGGCTTCCGCCCCTGAAACCTTCGGACAAATGAGACCAAGATCACGCGCATTGGCAGCCATGCCAGCAGGCAGTGCCCCTGAAATGCCGAGCAGACTGCCATCAAGCGCAAGTTCGCCCATCACCACATAGCGGTCAAGAAAATCGGGCGGGATCACGCCCAATGCGGAGAGAACGGCAAGGGCAATGGGAAGATCATAATGGCTGCCTTCCTTAGGCAGATCAGCAGGCGAAAGATTGACCACAAGACGCTTGCCCGGAAGGCCAAGACCGATGGCATGAAGGGCGGCGCGCACCCGCTCTCGGCTTTCGGCAATGGCCTTGTCGCCCAAGCCCACCACATGAAACATCACCTGGCCGGAGAGGAATTGCGCCTGCACATCAACGGGGAGCGCCTCCACCCCCTGAAACGCCACTGTCGCCACCCGCGCTGTCATGTTTGCCCTTTGCCCCTTAAGGCAAACACTATCGCGAGGCGACTTTCACGGATGTATCCCCGTGAGATATGCAATTGAGATGTTAAGGAATAAGGAGTACGGTTGGGGAACAACTAGTGGGGGGCGGGTGTTAAGGCAGAGCCAGAGGTCGAATCTATGAGCCGTCGCACCTTCGAGATAGCCTATGCGGGGCCATCGGATGAACATTCGATGGATGTGCAAGAACTTGCGCCTGCTTTGTTGGGAATTGGACAGCTAATTCGAGAGGCAAACACATCCCTAAACGGAAAAAAAGCCACTGTAAAAGTTATGGTGGTTTCTGATTTTGAGCACAAATGCTTCAACATTAACTTTGATCTTGTGCAGTCTATATACAGTCAATTGACGTCTCTTCTCGCAACGCCAGAAGTAGAAGACGCGAAACGGCTTCTAGAATGGATTGGGTTGGTGGGAGGCCCTGCCTCGGCGGTTGTGGGATTACTTAAATTTCTTCAAATTAAACGCGGAAGAAAGATTGTCGATAGGAAAGAGATAACGGATGCGAATGGGGAAGGTGTAATCATTTTACGAATTGAGGGTGATTATAACACCATCACCATAAATTCGCAGGTTGAAAGACTCGCTTCAAACCCCAAGGTTCTTAAATCGGTCAAGGATACATTGGCTCCAATCGGGACAAATGGAATAGACCGCATGGAATTTAGAGACGGTGGAGAAATAATAGGTAAGACAACCGAGCAAGACGCAGTTGACATCGTAGCTTCATGCGAAATCGCTGAGGAAGAAGTCCCAATTCTTGATGAGGTAAATAATCCTGAAATCATAACTTGGCTTAAGATTTATTCGCCTGTGTTGGATAGGAAAGCAGCCAATTGGAGATTTATCTATCAGGACCATCATATATATGCAGATGTTACAGACACCTCAATTGTAAGCGATGCTATTGAGCGTGGCTTTGTTGGAATTAATGATGTTTACAAAGTGAAAATGTCGATTATCGAAACGATAGATAAGAATAACAAAGTGAGCACAAAATACAAAATAAAAGAGGTCCTTGAGTTTATTCCAGCCCCAAGACAAACAGAGCTAGAGTTTCTCAAAACAGATGATGATAAAGAGCCAGGAAATGCTTAGTAAGTTTGATGCTTTAGTAGAGGCGATGCTGACCAAGCCCGCGCTCAAGGTTTTGGGAAAGAAAGCAGCAAAGCTTCCAGCATCAAATTTGGGTGCTTCCGCAGGTTATGCCGGAACTCAAATTCGTGCAGATAAGTCTGTAAATGCTTCGGTGAAACGGAAATATAAGTCCCCGCGATAGACCGCTTCAAGTGCGACCAGAAGGCTTCCATATTGTTTGTGTGAACGTCACCGCGCACATACTCTTTCCGAGCATGATTTACGGCTGAGTGGGCATAGCCATATTGGTCAAGGTTCATGAAGGCCCATGCTTCGTCTGTGTAGACGGTAGCGCCTTCCCGGACGTTTTCCGAGATAACTGGATAGGCATGTTCTGAGCGGGCGCTAGGAACAACGCGGGTCATTACCTCGCCACCACGTTCTGTCATGCCCAGAACGATTGCCTTATCATCATGGCTAATCTTATCATGACCGCCAATAAAGGCGTGATCGGTTTCTACAGCGCCCGCACCCTTGCCGCCAAGGGGAGCGTCACCATCCACATAGCCCATG
The DNA here is from genome assembly GCA_038231475.1 of Hyphomicrobiales bacterium. Classification (GTDB taxonomy): domain Bacteria; phylum Pseudomonadota; class Alphaproteobacteria; order Rhizobiales; family Aestuariivirgaceae; genus Aestuariivirga. Next base: position 9,677 of record JBBRLH010000015.1, read on the forward strand.
TACTGGCGGACGAGGTTGCACATGCGCCAAGCGGTCTTGTAGGTCACGCCCGTCTGGCGCTGGACTTCCTTGGCGGCAACGCCATTGCGGGACGAGGTAAACAGAAACATGACATGGAACCACGTTGTCAGTGGGGTGCGGGTGTCCATGAAGGGTGTGCCAGCCATTGGGTGAATGTGGTGGCCACAATTGCAAGTAAAGGCAGGCTTGCCAGTCAGGCGACGGAACTTGCCGATCTCGCCGCACTTGGGGCAGCCCACATCATCACCGTAACGGGTACGAAACAGATGCTCTAAGCAGCTATCGTCCGTAGGGAACTTGGCTTGGAACTGCTTTATGGTCATTTGCTTGGGCATGTGAATAACTCCTACCCTCTATATAGGTATTCTTTTCACATACGTCAAGGGGATACATCCGGACTTTCAGAGTCAAGAACAATTGCAGAACACGAAGATTTCATGGGGAGCATATGAACCTTGCGGCGCATTCAAATGTTTTATCGTACGGGATCACCATGGGCCCAAAATATGGCACACCCAATTTGAAGCCAAATTCGTCTGGGAGAAATTCACATGAAAACCGCCAAGAACACCATTTGCGTTTGGTATGACAAAGACGCTGAGGCCGCCGCCAACTTCTATGCCAAAACATTTCCAGACAGCGCGGTGAAGGCTGTCCACCTTGCCCCGAGTGACTATCCGTCGGGCAAAAAGGGTGATGTGTTAACGGTTGAGTTCACCGTGGTCGGCGTGCCCTGCATCGGGCTCAATGGTGGCACGTTCGTCAAGCAAAGCGAGGCATTCTCGTTTCAGATCGCGACTGATTCACAGGAAGAAACTAACCGCTACTGGGATGCCATTGTCGGCAACGGTGGGCAGGAAAGTGCCTGTGGGTGGTGCAAGGACAAATGGGGCGTAAATTGGCAGATCACACCGCGCGTACTGACCGAGGCGATGGCAGCAGGTGGCGACAAAGCCAAGCGCGCTTTTGATGCAATGATGGACATGGCAAAGATTGATGTTGCAGCGATTGAAGCGGCGGTGCGCGGATAGTCCCCGCGGCGGGGCTCAGGCCCCCAAAACTTCAATCTTCTCCAGCAGCGAATTGGCCTTGAGTTTGTAATAGACCGGAACCCCGGTTTCGAGCTCGCGCTTCAAAATCTGTTCCGGCGAAAGCCCCTCAATCGCCATGATGAGCGAGCGCAGCGAATTGCCATGCGCTGTCACCAAAACTGATTTTCCATCCAGCACATGGGGCTGGATCATGTGCATGTAATAGGGCAGCGAGCGGGCCAGCGTGTCTTTCAAGGATTCACCGCCGGGAGGTGGCACGTCGAATGAGCGCCGCCACACCAGCACTTGCTCCTCGCCCCATTTCTTGCGGGCGTCATCCTTGTTGAGGCCGGTAAGCTCGCCATAGTCGCGTTCATTCAAGGCCTGGTCGCGGGTTTCGGGCAGGCCCGTCTGGCCGAGCTCGGCAAGAATGAGTTTTTGCGTGTGTTGCGCGCGTGTCAAAGCAGATGTGAAACACAAATCAAATTTCAGGCCCTTGGCCTTGAGGCGCTTCCCCGCCGCCTTGGCTTCTTCAACGCCTTTGGGCGAAAGATCAGGATCTTTCCAGCCGGTGAAGAGGTTCTTCAAATTCCATTCGCTTTGTCCGTGACGGACAAGCACCAAAGTTCCGCTCATGTCAGTTGATCCCTAAAACATCCATCATTGAATAAAGCCCTGGCTTCTTGCCACCGGCCCACAGTGCCGCTTTGACCGCACCGCGCGCAAAAAGCTCTCGGCTCTCGGCCACATGGCGCATTTCCAGACGCTCGCCATTGCCAGCAAAAATCACTGTGTGATCGCCGACAACGCTGCCGCCGCGCAACGTGGCAAATCCAATGTCGCCGGAATTTCTGGCCCCCGTATGACCATCGCGCGAGCGCACAGATTTGTCCTTGAGGTTGATCTCGCGGCCATCGGCTGCGGCCTTGCCGAGAAGAAGGGCAGTGCCCGAAGGCGCATCAATCTTCATCCGATGATGCATTTCCAGAATTTCAATGTCGAAATCTTCGCCCAGTGCCGCCGCCGCGCGCTTGACCAATGCGGCCAGCATGTTGACACCCAGTGAGAAATTTCCGGTCTTGACGATGGTGGCCGATTTTGCCGCGGCAGAAATTTCTGCATCGCCTGCGGCATCAATGCCGGTCGTTCCGATGATGTGGATTTTCTTCAGGGCAGCCGTGTGGGTGATCAGCGACAGCGTCGCTTTGGGCACCGTGAAATCAATAATGCCGTCCACACTGGCAATCACCGCTGCCGCATCGGCACTGATCGTCACACCAAGTTTTTTCTCACCAATCAGCTCGCCATAATCAGCACCAAGATGGGCTGAGCCCGGCGCCTCCAGCCCTCCGGCCAGCACGCAGCCTTCGCTCGCATGTACGATCTTGGCGAGTTCGCGGCCCATGCGGCCTGCCGCTCCGGCAATGGCAAGTTTCAAAGTCATGCGCGGGGTTTAGCAATCAGCCGCGATCATGGAAAGCCTTATCCTCCCCGCCGAGCCGGGGAGGTGTCGTGCGGAGCATGACGGAGGGTTGGGCAAACCTAATTCGGATTTCCCGATAGAGGCAGACAACCCCACCGTCTCGCCTTCGGCGATCCACCTCCCCCGTGAAGGGGGAGGAGAAGGCTGCCGTCAGTTATCCCACACCGGGCACCACGACCCGTTGACCAGCCTGCGTCCCTCATCGAGCTTGCGGATGGCGGTAACGTCATCGGCTGAAAGCTTCACTTTCTGCGCGTCCCAATTGCTTTGGATGCGTTCGCGTTTGGAGGAGCTTGGAATAACAATATGTCCCTCAGCCATCAGGAAGGCGAGGCCCACCTGTTCAGGCGTCGCCCCATGCTTGCGGGCCATGGCCACAAGCCCGGCACTTTCGCCAAGATGCCCGCGCGCCAGCGGGCAATAGGCGGTGATCGATATGCCCTTGGAATTTGTATAATCAACAATCGGTCGGTTCTGCATCAGCACATGGCATTCGACCTGGTTGGTCGCAATGCGGGATGCACCCAGAATCCGAAGCGCCACATCAAGATATTTCTTGGTGAAATTGGAAACGCCAATCTGTGTGGCGAGCCCTGCGTCCTGCACGCCACCAAGCTGAGTCACATAATCTTTTGCGTCATATCTGTCCTGCGGCGAGGGCCAGTGCAGCAAATAAAGATCAACCTTCTCGACGCCAAGCTTCTCAAGCGAGCTCTTGGCATGTTTGATGATCTGTCCGGGTCCGAAATTTTCTGGCGCCACTTTTGTGGTGATGAAAAGCTCATCCCGCTTGATGCCCGAATCCTTGATGGCCCGGCCCACGGCGCGTTCATTGCCATACATCTCAGCCGTATCGATATGGCGATAACCGATGTCCAAAGCTTCACGAACGATTTTGTAGGTTTCATCTTCGGGATGATTCCATGTGCCGAAACCGAATTGCGGATTTGTGGACTGTGCCGTCATGGATCAGGCCCCAAACGCATCCCAAAACGCCTTGGCCTTGGCAAAGAAGCCCTCAGATTCGGGGCTGTTGTGGGCCGCGTCTTTTTCAAATTCTTTCATCAACTCTTTCTGTCGACGCGTCAGGTTGACCGGCGTTTCCACCGACACCTGAATATACATGTCACCGTGCTGGCTTGAGCGCAGCACCGGCATGCCCTTGGCTTTCAGGCGAAACTGCTTGCCGTTTTGCGCACCCTCTGGAATCGAAACCCGAGCCTTCTTGCCATCGATGGTCGGAACTTCAATTTCGCCACCAAGAGACGCCGTGGTCATCGAGATCGGAACCTTGCAGAACAGATCAGCGCCATCGCGCTGGAAGAATTCATGGGGGCGCAAGGATAGGAAAATATAAAGATCACCCGTGGGCCCGCCACGCAGACCCGCCTCGCCTTCACCGGCAAGCCTGATGCGCGTGCCGTCTTCAACGCCCGCTGGAATATTGACGGAGAGATTGCGCTCCTTGGTGACACGACCCTGACCACCGCATACACCGCAAGGGTCGGAAATTACCTGGCCGCGTCCGCCGCAGGTGGGGCAGGCGCGCTCCACAGTAAAGAACCCTGATTGCGAACGCACCGCACCAGCACCACCACAAGTGGCGCAAGTCTTCGGCGACGTGCCGGGCTTGGCGCCCGAGCCTTTGCAATTCTCGCAAGCAACCGATGACGGCACACGCACTTGGGCTGTCTTACCCGAGAAGGCCTCGGTCAGAGAAATTTCGAGATTGAAACGAAGATCACTGCCGCGCTGGGCGCCAGAGGCTGCCCGTCCGCCGCCGCGGGCGCGTGCACCGCCACGGGCTCCGCCCATGAAGTCGCCGAAGAGATCCTCAAAAATATCAGACATGGAGGAATTGAATTCGGGGCCAAAGCCCGCACCACCGGGGCGACCAGCACCACCGCCTTCAAAGGCCTGGTGGCCAAAGCGATCATAGGCTGCGCGTTTCTGCGGGTCTTTCAGAATATCATAGGCCTCGTTCAATTCCTTGAACTTGGCATCGGTTTCCGTTGAGCCGTGATTGGCATCGGGATGGAGCTTTTTGGCAAGATTGCGATAGGCGGTCTTCAACGCCTTTTCATCGGCATTCTTTGCAACCCCCAGAATTTCGTAAAAATCGCGCTTGGCCATGTGGTTCTTCGAATAAGCTCAAACCTCCTTACCTCACCCGTCGTTGCGGCGAAAGCTGCAATCCATCTGAAAGATAGACCCCGGCTTTCGCCGGGGTGACAGGTTCGTTGAGGTTTGAAGGCGTTTAGCTCTTCTTGTTCTTTTCGTCGATTTCAGTGAACTCGGCGTCGAGGACATCATCGAACTCATCGCGTGGACGGTTCGGGTCCTCTTCGTCGTGATCACCATCTGGAGCACCTGACGGAGCCTCAGCACCAGCGCCACCGCCCTTGTACAAGGCCTCACCCAGCTTCATCGCAAGCTGCATGAGCGCTGTGGTCTTGGACTGGATGCCTTCAACGTCATTGCCATCAATCGAAGACTTGAGGTCAGCAATGGCCGCATCAAGTGCCGACTTGTCAGAGGCTGGAACTTTATCGCCCGCATCCTTAATGGTTTTCTGCGTCGAATGGATCAGGCTTTCAGCCTGGTTCTTGGCTTCCACTTCTTCCTTGCGCTTCTTGTCTTCAGCAGAGTTGGCTTCAGCGTCCTTTACCATCTTTTCGATTTCAGAATCGGTCAAACCACCCGACGCCTGAATGCGAATCTGCTGTTCCTTGTTCGTGGCCTTGTCCTTGGCCGAGACATTCACAATGCCGTTGGCGTCAATGTCGAAGGTCACTTCGATCTGTGGAACGCCGCGTGGTGCTGAGGGAATGCCCATCAGGTCGAACTGGCCGAGCGACTTGTTGTCGGCCGCCATTTCGCGCTCACCCTGGAATACACGGATGGTGACTGCCGTCTGATTGTCATCGGCAGTCGAGAACACCTGGCCCTTCTTGGTTGGGATCGTGGTGTTGCGGTCGATGAGACGTGTGAACACGCCACCCAGCGTTTCAATGCCGAGAGACAGGGGTGTCACGTCGAGCAGCAACACATCCTTGACTTCGCCTTTGAGAACGCCGGCCTGAATGGCAGCACCAATGGCAACCACTTCATCAGGGTTCACACCCTTGTGGGGTTCCTTGCCAAAGAACTGTTTTACGATCTCAATGACCTTGGGCATGCGGGTCATGCCGCCGACCAGAACCACTTCATCGATTTGCGCAGCCGTAACACCAGCATCCTTCAAGGCCTGGCGGCAGGGCTCAACCGTCTTCTGAATGAGATCATCGACCAAGGCTTCAAGCTTGGAGCGGGTCATCTTCAGGGTGAGATGCTTAGGGCCAGAGGAATCTGCCGTGATGAAGGGCAGGTTGATTTCGGTCTGCATCGAAGAGGACAGTTCAATCTTGGCCTTTTCAGCGGCTTCCTTCAGGCGCTGCAGGGCAAGCTTGTCTTTGCGGAGATCAATGCCCTGTTCCTTTTTGAATTCATCGGCAAGATAATCGACAATGCGCATGTCAAAGTCTTCACCGCCAAGGAACGTGTCACCATTGGTGGATTTGACTTCAAATACGCCGTCACCGATTTCCAGAACTGAAACGTCGAACGTGCCGCCGCCCAAGTCGTAAACCGCAATGGTGCCGGCTTCCTTCTTGTCGAGGCCATAAGCCAAGGCCGCAGCCGTAGGCTCGTTGATGATGCGAAGAACTTCAAGACCGGCAATGCGGCCAGCATCCTTGGTGGCCTGGCGTTGGCTGTCATTGAAATAGGCCGGAACCGTGATCACGGCCTGTGTGACGGGCTCGCCGAGATAGCGTTCCGCCGTTTCCTTCATCTTGGTGAGCGTGAAGGCTGAAATTTGCGAGGGGGCATATTTGGTGCCCCGGCTTTCAACCCAGGCATCGCCATTGTCGGCTTTGACAATGTTGTAAGGCACAAGCTTCTTGTCCTTGGCGACCATCGGGTCTTCCATGCGGCGGCCAATGAGGCGCTTGATGGCAAAGAAAGTATTTTCAGGGTTGGTGACACCCTGGCGCTTGGCAGGCTGGCCCACCAATGTTTCGCCTTCAGCGTTGAAGGCGACGATGGACGGCGTGGTGCGCGCACCTTCCGCATTTTCGATGACTTTAGGAGTTCTGCCTTCCATTACAGCCACGCAAGAGTTGGTGGTGCCAAGGTCAATCCCGATAACTTTACTCATATGTCTGTCTCTCCTGTGGCTGATGCCTGATACCTGGTCCAGAAACGGCCCCCGGCTGCGGCATCTCCGTTAAAATTGCCTCAAAGCAAATGCCTCTGCTTTGGCGTTCGTGGCGTATATAGGGACGGCTTTAGGCGCTATCAAGGATTTGTGTAGGGGAATTTGATGGAAACTGGCCTGGATTATCATCCAAATCTCCTGGATAGGCCCCAGCAAGAGGCGCTGGTGGAAGCCTTGCGCAGCGCCGTGGTCGAGTCCCCGCTGTTCACGCCCGTCATGCCGCGCACCGGAAGGCCCTTTTCGGTGCGCATGACCAATCTCGGACCGCTGGGCTGGGTCTCCGACCGTCGGGGCTATCGCTATCAGCCCTTGCATCCTGAGACGGCCAAGCCCTGGGCCCCAATGCCGCCCGCAATTTTGGAGATATGGGTCAAGGTCGCCAAGTTTCAATATCCGCCGGACGCCTGTCTCGTTAACTTTTACCAGCACGGCGCCAAGATGGGTCTGCATCAGGATAAGGACGAGGAAGATTTTTCAGCCCCCGTAGTGTCAATTTCGCTGGGTGATACGGCGGTGTTTCGTTTTGGCGGCACCACACGCGGGGGCACGACGCAGACTTTGAAGCTGGCCTCGGGCGACGTTGTGGTGATGGGCGGAGCTTCGCGCCTGTGCTTTCACGGGATCGACCGCGTAATCGCTGGAACCTCGACCCTGCTGAAAGAGGCCGGGCGGATCAATCTGACATTGAGGCGGGTGACACAGGCGAACCCGGCGTGATATGGGCCACTAAATTCAGGAGCCCCATAATGTCCCTCACACTCACCCAAGCCCAAACCATCATCGCCAAAACTTTGGAACACGCCGTCGCCGCCAAGATGAAGCCTTTGGGCGCCGTGGTGATGGATGCGCGCGGTGTGGTGATTGCCGCCGCCATTTCCGATGGCTCGTCATTGGCGCGCTTTGATATTGCCTCGGCCAAGGCCCGCGCTTGTGTGATGTTCAATACCGGGACCCGTGGTGTTGAGAAATTTGCCAAGGATCGCCCGCATTTCTTTCAGGGAGCGATCAGCGCCATTGCAGGCGGTCTGGTACCGGTGCCGGGCGGTGTGCTCATCAAGGACAAGGCCGGCGTCATTTTGGGTTCAATGGGTGTGTCCGGCGATACATCAGACAATGATGAAATTGCGGCTCTGGCAGGTGTTGCCGCTGCGGGTCTTGTCGGAGATGCGGGTCAGGGTTGAGTTTAGATCACCAAATCAGCAGGCGCACTCTCGTTCAACACGGTGCGAATATTGGGCATGTCGTTCGATGCAATCCAGGCCTTGGCCTTCTCGTCACTAAAACCAAAGCCATGCCAGCGCTGCATCAGCCGCCGTTCTAGCTCGACTTCAGGCACGTTCAGAAAAATCGTGAAATCAAAGAGCGGCTTCAGCCTGTCCCACGGCGTTGATTTGAGCAGCAGGTAATTGCCCTCAACCACAATGAATTTGGTTTCATCGGTCACGATGTCAGCCCCGGCGCGCGCGAGTTCCATCGAGCGGTCAAACACCGGAATGGCAATCTCAGGCTCGCGCGCCTTGATGCGTTTGAGCAAAACTTCAAACCCGGCCACGTCAAAGGTGAACGGTGCACCTTTGCGTGGGCGATGGCCGCGCGCATTTAAAACCGAATCATCAAAATGAAAGCCATCCATGGGAACGACGATGGCGCTTTCCCCTTGTTCCCTCAGGCCCGTGCACAACGTCTCGCCCATTGTTGATTTGCCAGAGCCCGGCGGCCCGGCCACGCCCACCATGAAACGCTGTTTTGACTCAGCCTGCTGGCGCAGCCTTTTGACGATGTCATCAGTCTTATTCATCAACCGGCCAACAATTCCTTGGGTGGTTCCTTGGCCCCGGTCATGAAGGCGACGGCATCCGACATGGTATATTCCTTCGGGTTGATCACGCACAGGCGCTTGCCCAGGCGGTGGATGTGAATGCGGTCACACACTTCAAAGACATGCGGCATGTTGTGGCTGATGAGAACGATGGGCAAGCCCCGCTTTTTCACATCCTTGATCAGGTCGAGAACGCGGCGCGATTCTTTCACACCCAAGGCCGCCGTTGGCTCATCCATGATGACAACGCGCGATCCAAAGGCGGCAGCACGCGCCACGGCCACACCCTGGCGCTGGCCACCCGATAAGGTTTCCACTGCCTGGTTGATATTTTGAATGGTCATCAAGCCCAATTCGGATAATTTCCCGCGCGCAAAACTCTGCATCGCCGAACGGTCCGACAAGCGAAACAGTGTTCCGAGAATTCCGGGCTTCCGCAGTTCACGACCAAGGAACATGTTGTCGGCAATGGAAAGTGCGGGAGACAGCGCGAGGTTCTGATAGACCGCTTCAATCCCGGCCTTGCTGGCATCTTGTGGCGAGCGGAAATGCACCGGCTTTCCTTCCAGCATGATCTCGCCATGATCTGGCAAGACAGCGCCAGTCAGGGCCTTGATCAAGGTGCTTTTACCAGCGCCGTTGTCTCCGATCACACCAAGGATCTCATCGGGATAAAGATCAAAATCAGCACCATTGAGCGCCACAACGGTTCCGTAGCGCTTGAACAGCCCGCGAGTTTTGAGAATGGGTTCACGGTTTTCCAGATGGGGCTTGTGGGGAGCCTTGCTGACCGCTTCGAAGTGCACAATTTTTGCGGCCTTCTTGGCGGGCTTCTTTTTTGCAGCAACCTTCTTGGCACTCATTGTGAAGCCCTCCGCAACCATTGATCAAGTGCGACGGCTGAAATCACCAGGCAGCCTGCCGCAAAATATTGCCAGTAATCATCGACACCCGCGATTGAGAGCCCGGTTGAGAACACGCCCACGATGAGAGCGCCGAGAACCGATCCAACGATGGAACCGCGGCCCCCAAACAGCGAGGTGCCGCCGATCACCACGGCGGTGATCGAGTCGAGATTGATGGTTTCAAACCCCAGCGGAGAAATTGATCCGACACGGCCAATGGAAACCCATGCTCCAAAACCGCAGATGAGACCCGCCATCGCATAAACCGAAACCAGTGTCCTGTTGATGCGAATGCCTGACAGCATGGCGGCATCAGGATCATCGCCCAGCGCATGGACATGGCGGCCCCAAGGCGTGCGATAGAGCATGTACCAGGCCAGCCAGGCCAAAAGCACCAGCGCCACCGTGCCCAGAAGGATGCTCGCATCCCCATCGGCAGGCGGCGTATCAAAGGTCACATGAAAACCGCCAGTGAAGCCAGCGTTGATGTTTTTGCCGAAAAACAAAAGCGCTGGCGTTTGATCTTCAAGGTCCATCGCCCGGATGGATTCTGAATGCGTGTAATAGAGTTTAACCGCATTGAAGATGCTGAGCGTGCCCAGCGTCACGATAAAGGGCGGAATACGTATGTAGCTGACCAGTGCGCCATTGATACAGCCCATGATAACGCTCACCGCCATGCCAATCGGCACAGCCACATAGACAGGAACACCAGCTTGAACTGCAAGCTTGCCCATCACCATAGCACCCAACACCAGGATGGCACCCACGGACAGGTCAATGCCGGCTGTAAGAATGATCATCGTCTGCGCGATGGCAACGATGCCGGTGACAGTCACCTGCGCTAGGATTGTGGACAACGCATTGGGCGAGAGGAAATTGTTTGGATTGATGAACAGGGCGTTGAATGAAAACGCCGAGATGCTCAAGAGCAGAATGAATGCCGGAATGCTGGTGGGATAAGTGCGCAGGATGCTGCGAATCTTGAAGAATAATCCATCATCCGAAGAGTCGAAGGACGCCACATTTCTGTCGGCCTCATTAAGCTTGGCTTCAAAATCAGAAATTGTCTTGGTTGGCGAATTCGTCTCGCTCATGGCACTCTCCCTTACCCCTGTTTTCCGCCTCTAATGGGCAGTTGATAGACGAAGGGCGACAGTAATGCCGCCCTTCGTTTCTTTCAAGATATTATCGGGCGATTAGCCCCAGCACTTGGCCAGGCCTTCTTTGGTGTCGATCGACTTGACACCATCGACAGGCTTGTCGGTGATCAGGTTGACGCCCGTGTTCATGAAGGTCAGTCCGTCTGAAGTCTTTGGCTTGGTGCCATCCTTGGCGAAGGCAGCAATGGCTTCAATGCCCTTGGACGCCATGAGCAATGGATATTGCTGCGAGGTCGCACCAATAACACCAGCTGCAACGTTCTTGACACCGGGGCAGCCGCCGTCAACTGAAACGATGAGCACGCCCTTTTCCTTGCCGGCCTTCTTCAACACGTTGAAGGCACCTTCAGCAGCGGGTTCATTGATGGTGTAGACGACGTTGATGGTAGGATCCTTGGCAAGCAAGGTCTCCATGGCCTTCTGGCCGCCGTCTGGGCTGCCATCAGAGCTGCCGTGACCGACAACGCGGGGGTCCTTTTCGGAACCGAGAACCTTGCCGTCTGGAACGTCAATGCCAAAACCCTTGAGGAAGCCTGTGTCGCGCAGAACGTCAACCGAGATATTGTCCTTGTTGATGTCGAGCATGGCAATCTTGGCATCCTTGGCCTTGTCGCCCAGCGTCGCCTTGGCCCATGAGCCGATCAGCGTGCCAGCTTCAAAGTTGTCGGTGGCAAAGGTGATGTCCTGGGCTTCGGCATCGCCCAGCGGCGTGTCGAGTGAGATGACCAGAACGCCTTTTGCGCGGGCCTTCTTGAGGGCAGGGCCAACCGAGTCATTGGACGGAGTGATCAAGATACCCTTGGCACCAGCGGCAATGCAGTTTTCGATGGCGGTGATTTGTGGCGAAGCGTCGCCATCCTTCACGCCAGCAAAGGCTTTGAGATCAACGCCAGCAGTCTTGGCTTGAGCTTCAGCGCCTTCCTTCATCTTGACGAAGAAGGGGTTGGTGTTGTTCTTGGTGATCAGGCAGGCAGCTGTTCCGGCCTGTGCGACCGAAGCAAATGCAACCAGAGCAGCGCCAGCAACGGCGGCTTTCAGAATTGACTTCATTGATATCTCTCCCATGGACGGCCCTTTGGGCCGATACTTATTAGTTCAGATTTTGAAATCCCAGCGGGAAGAAAACTCCCCTCTGGTTTCATTCTCAGCATGACTCACAAATTCGTCTCATGTCAATAAGTAAGTCGGCGTGATTTATTATTGACACCTCACCCGGCTTGGCGGAAGCTCGGTCAAAGCGACAAGAAAAAGCCCATAAAATGGGCATAAGGGGCGAATGGGTGAATATTGAGCAGACCATCGAGGAGTCTGAAGGTGTAGGTCCGGGTCTGTCCCGGGGTTCGACGCAGAATGGTGTCAGGCTTTACAATGAACGGCTGGTTCTTTCGCTGATCCGTCGCCACGGCGCGTTGCCGAAAGCAGAAATTGCCAGGATCACCAGCCTCTCGGCTCAAACCGTTTCAGTGATTGTGAGGCAACTCGAAAAAGATAAATTGCTGGTCAAGGGCGAGCGCCTGCGCGGCAAGGTGGGCCAGCCTTTAACACCCTTTACATTGAACCCAGATGGGGCATTTTCAATCGGTCTCAAAGTGGGCCGCCGCTCTGGTGATCTCATGCTGCTCGATCTCTCCGGAAATGTTCGTGGCACAGTGCGGCAAGCCTATAATTTTCCGACCCCACAGGAATTTATGGAATTTGCCGGCAATGGCATTGCCAAATTGGTGGGGGATCTTCCCAAATCGCTACGGTCAAGAATTTCCGGCCTTGGCATCGCCGCACCCTTTCAATTGTGGAACTGGCAGGAAGAAGTGGGAGCGCCCAAAAAAGTGCTGGAGGCCTGGCGCGACTTTGACCTCACGGCAGAGCTGGCCAAGCTTTATGACTTTCCGGTCTTTCCGTGCAACGATGCAACGGCCGCCTGTGCCGCTGAATTGTTTTTCGGAAAGGGCCGCACCCTGCGCGACTTTGCTTATTTTTATATTGGCTTTTTCGTGGGCGGCGGCATCGTTATCAATGGCACATTGGTTCAGGGCCGCACCGGAAATGCTGGCGCCATGGGACCCATTCCGGTGCCGGGGCCAAACGGTCCTGAACAGCTCATTCGCCATGCCTCAACCTTCACGCTGGAGCGCATGTTGGTGGCACAAGGCCGCGATCCATTAATGCTTCAGCGCAATCGCGAAAGCTGGGTTGAGGTTGGTCCAGCACTTGAGGATTGGATTGAGAAAACCTCGCGCAGCTTGGCCTATGGCTGTCTGGCGGCGGCATCGGTGGTTGAGTTTGAAGCGATTGTGATTGATGGCACCATACCCGGTGATGTGAGAAGCCAAATCGTTGAGAAGACCAAAGCACATTTTCAAAAACTGGATCTGCGCGGTGTGCCGGGTTTTGCAATAGTCGAAGGTTTGATTGGCGGCGATGCGCGGGCCTTAGGTGCCGCCAGCTTGCCACTCTTTGCCAAGTATATTATCGACCGTGACATTCTGTTCAAGGAGGCCGTTTGAATGCTGAAAGGTTTGAACCCGCTTTTGGGGCCTGAACTGTTGAAGGTTTTGCGCGCCATGGGCCATGGTGATGAGATTGCCATTGTCGATGGCAACTATCCCGCCGACACCGATGCCAAGCGGCTTGTCCGCATGGATGGACATTCCGCCACTGATATTCTGGACGCCATTCTTTCGGTGATGCCGTTGGACGAAATGGTGCCAGAAAGCGCCTTTAGGCCCGCCGCTTATCTTGATCCTAAACGGATTGAACCGGTGTTTGCTGACTTCGAGCGCATCGTTAAAAAATGGGAACCCCAGCGCCACATCTCAGCCCTCGTCGGCGCTGATTTCTACGGCCGTGTCAAAGCCTGCTACGCTGTCGTGGCGACGAGCGAGGCAAGACTTTATGGCAATATCGTTCTGCGCAAAGGCGTGATCCATCCCAAATAGCAAAGTTGCAGGCTGGACCTCGAGGCCTTAAAGCCCTGCCATGCTTATTCTGGCACTTGATACTTCGATGGCGGCGTGTTCGGCCTGTTTATATGACAGGGCTGAAGACAAGCTGCTGGCTGCTGACCAGCGGCTGATGGAGCGTGGCCATGCCGAAGCTCTGCCTGTTATGGTTGAAGCACTGATGTCCAAGGCGGGCGCGTCCTTCTCAAATCTCACGCGCATTGTCGTCACCACAGGTCCCGGAAGTTTCACAGGCATTAGAGTGGGGATTAGTTTCGCCAATGGTTTGGGCCAGGCCTTGGCAATTCCCGTGCTTGGGCTTGACACCTTAACCGCCACTCACCTCGGAGTTTCAAAACCCCAGTCCAATCAGCTTGTGGTGCACCGGGCTGGGCACAGTGGATTTTGTTATTTTTCATATCTGCCTCATTCGACAGATATCAAAATGGCCTCCCTTCAAGATGTGGCATCAAAGCTTGAAGGGGGACCGCACAGCATTCTGGGAACAGGCGTTGAGGAGCTGATCGCCGTGGCTGGCCGATCCGATATCACCCGCGTGAGCGAGCATAATTTTCCCGATGTCAAAGCCATGGCTGTCTGGGCTGCCACGCAAACTGCGCCATCAGGATTTCCGCAACCGCTCTATATTCGTGACGCTGATGCAAAGCCTCAGGTTGTCCCACCCGCCATACCCGTCACCCGTGCAGGCAGGGCTTCCTTGGACCGGCTTTCGGCAATTCACAAAGGCGCATTTGAAAAACCGTGGGATGCAAGCGAATTGGACGGCCTGCTGGCTCTTCCCGGTACGACCGCGTTGATGGCAGCTGACCGGGCCTTCATTCTCTACAGGCTGGCCGCCGATGAAGCTGAAATCCTGACCCTAGCCACTGAAACACACGCCCGTCACAAGGGTCTGGCGACCGCTCTTGTCAAAGCCGCCACAACGCGGTTGCGGGCGGACGGGGCAAAGTCATTGTTCCTCGAAGTGGCTGCCGACAATCATCCAGCCCAAGCGCTCTACCGCAAACTGGGATTCAAGCAGGCGGGGCGCCGCCGGTCCTACTATGAACGACAGGTGGGACCCGCCATCGATGCGGATATCCTGCGCCTGTCGCTGTTTTAGCATGTTCGCGCTGAAGCCCTACCTACGCGCAGCGGCATTTCTGGCGCTGACCCTGCCGCTCATTCCGGTTCAGCAACTGCTGCTGTGGCTCGCTCCATCAGCAGCCCGCCGCCTGCCGCATGTTTATCACAAGTTGGTCTGCCGCATTCTGGGCCTGCGTCTGGTGATTGAAGGCCAGCGGCCTATGCCTCCGGTTTTGCTGGTGTCCAACCATGTTTCGTGGGCGGACATTCCCGTCCTCTCAGCCGTCCTGCCGGTATGCTTTGTGGCCAAGGCCGAGGTTGCCAGTTGGCCGTTTTTTGGCACACTGGCCAGATTGCAGCGCTCGGTGTTTATTGACCGGAAGCGCCGCCACAAAACCGCCAAATCGCGCGATGAATTGACCGAGCGTCTAGCACTGGGCGACGCGCTTGTGCTGTTCCCGGAAGGTACATCACACACCGGCAAGGACGTGCTGGAGTTCAAGTCTTCCTATTTCGGGGCGGCCGAGGATCAAGACATTCCGGTCGTGCCCGTGGTTCTGGCCTATCACAAGCTCCACGGGCTTCCGGTGACGGGCCGCCAGCGCCCATCTCTAGCCTGGTATGGCGATATGGATTTGTTGCCTCATCTCTGGGATTTTCTCAAACAGGGTTCCGTTCAGGTCACCGTCAGGTTTCTGGAGCCTTTGCCTAAGGCCAACCGCAAGATTTTGGCAGCTGAGGCCGAACGCCGGATCAGGGCCAGCCTGGTTGAAATACTTCACGGGCGCGCTTAAATCCTGTAGCAACCGCTGATGCAAGAACCACTGCCCAAGAAGGCCTTCATCAAAACCTACGGGTGCCAGATGAATGTCTATGATTCAGACCGCATGCGTGATGTGCTGGCTCCCTTGGGCTATGGCGAGGCCGCAAGCCCTGACGATGCCGATCTGGTCATTCTCAACACCTGTCACATTCGCGAGAAAGCGGTCGATAAAGTCTTCTCCGAACTGGGCAAGCTCCGCGACCTCAAGGCCGAGCGAGCCGAACAGGGCAAGACTATGGAAATCGCCGTGGCGGGCTGCGTGGGCCAGGCTGAAGGTTCGGAAATCACCCGCCGCAACAAGGCCGTTGATCTGGTCTTGGGCCCGCAGTCCTATCACAGGCTGCCGGAGCTTCTGGCGCGCCGCCGCTCTACCGGACTGCCGCAGATCGAAACCGGTCTTGCTGTTGACGACAAGTTCAATGGGCTCGCCTCGGCTAAGTCTCCTCTGGCGCGTGGTGTTGCGGCCTTTCTGACAATTCAGGAAGGCTGCGACAAATTCTGCTCCTTCTGCGTGGTGCCCTATACCCGCGGCGCTGAATTCTCGCGGCCCGTCGCGCAGATTGTAGCCGAGGCGTGCAAACTGGCCGAGGCTGGAGTCCGCGAGATCACTTTACTGGGTCAAAACGTTAACGCCTATCGCGGGGCCGATGCCGGTGGCAACCCCTCCAGCTTGGCCAAGCTCCTCACAGAACTGTCATCAATTGCTGGTATCATTCGTTTGCGCTATACAACAAGCCACCCGCGCGACATTACGGAAGATTTGATTGAAGCCCACGCTAACAATTCAAAGCTTATGCCCTACCTGCATTTGCCAGTGCAATCTGGCAGTGACGCGATCGTCAAAGCCATGAATCGTGGGCACAGTGTCAGCGATTATCTCAAAATCATCGAAAAGATGAAGCAAACTCGAGCCGACATGGCCCTCTCCGGTGACTTCATCGTGGGCTTTCCCGGCGAAACCGATCAGGATTTTGAAGACACGCTCAGCATAGTCCGCAAAGTGCGCTACGCCTCGGCCTATTCATTCAAATATTCCCAGCGTCCGGGAACCCCTGCCGCCGAGCGCGCGAATCAGGTTGCCGAAGATGTGAAAAACGAGCGGCTTTACAGGCTTCAGGCGCTGCTCAATGAGCAGACCCAGAATTTCAACACCGCCTGCTTGGGCAAAACCATGCCGGTGCTGTTGGAAAAACCAGGCCGCCAGAAAGGCCAGATGATTGGCCGGTCGCCATGGTTGCAATCAGTTCATCTCGAGATTGAAAATGCCACGCCGGGCCGCCTCGTCGACGTGGAAATAATCGCTGTTGGAACAAACAGCATTTCGGGGCATTATAAAGCTGACTCATTGGAAGGAGATCACATCGTTTGAGCACCACCGTGCAGGCCTTGAGACAGGACCATGACGAAGAAAATCTGGCCCTCACATTTGATGACAACCGCGTTCTGGCCCTGCTTCTGGGCGAACATGACGCCCATCTGGCACTGATCGAGCACCGCCTCGATGTGGCCATGACCCCGCGGGGCAACCGCATTTCCATCCGTGGCGACAAAAAACAGGCTGAACGAGCGCGTGCTGTTCTGCTGCAGCTTTATGCCAAGGCCGCTCGCGGTGGAGAGATCACAAGGGGCGAAATTGATGGCGCCATCCGCATGACCTCGCATATTGAAGAAAAATCAGGCGGCGAAAATGCCGTGCGTACCCGTCGCAAGACAGTCTCGGCCCGCACGCCGAACCAGCAAGCCTATATTGACCAGATCCGTAAAAATGAGTTGTGCTTCGGCGTGGGCCCTGCTGGTACCGGCAAAACCTATCTGGCCGTCGCATGCGCTGCTGAAGCCTTGATGAATGGCGAAGTGGACCGGATCATTCTTTCGCGTCCAGCCGTTGAAGCGGGCGAGCGCTTGGGCTTTCTGCCCGGCGACATGAAGGAAAAAGTCGATCCCTATCTGCGCCCGCTTTATGATGCACTCTATGACATGATGCCGCAAAGCCTTGTGGCGAAGGCGCTCGCTGAAAACCAGATCGAGATTGCGCCTCTGGCTTTCATGCGCGGTCGTACTTTGGGTTCGGCTTTCATAATTCTCGATGAAGCCCAGAACACCACACCCCAGCAAATGAAAATGTTTTTGACGCGTTTGGGTGAAGGCAGCCGCATGGTGGTGACGGGTGATCCGACGCAAATCGATTTGCCGTCTGGCATGACGTCGGGTCTCAATGACGCTTTGGATGTTCTGCACAGCGTCAAAGGCATTGGCATTACGACATTCATGGCCGCCGACATTGTGCGCCACCCATTGGTGGGACGCATTGTCATGGCCTATGAAAAGAAAGCTCCGGTCCAGCCGCGCAGGCCCAAAACCTGACCATGGATTTGAAGGTTGACGTCGAAGACCAGCGCTGGACAGCGATCGCCCAGCTTGAAGAAAAACTACACGCCGCAGCCAAGGCCACTTCCCAGCGCCAATCCTTCGCGGGCGAGATCAACCTCATCCTGGTCGATGACGCGGTGATGCAGGAGCTGAACACCACTTGGCGCGGCAAGAACAAGCCGACCAATGTGCTGTCGTTCCCCACACCTGCAGGATTAACCATTCCGGCGGGTGAAAAAGCGCCTCTTGGCGATATTGCCATGAGCTATGATACGCTTGCCGCGGAAGCGGCACGCGACCATAAGTCCCTCTCTGACCATATGGTGCATCTCTTTATCCATGGCCTTCTCCATCTTCTGGGCCATGACCACGAAACTGAAGCCGAGGCCCTTGAAATGGAAGCCTTGGAGATTGAAATTCTGTCAGGGCTTGGCATCGCCAATCCCTATCTGGCTTAAGGACTATGAACCAAGCAAAACGCACCACTATTCTGTCGAAGCTCAAGCGCAGGCTGGGCGGCCCCGGCGCTGACCGCCGTGAAAGCCTCGAAGGCGTCATCGAAGATCACGAAAAGCAGCTCGGCGCCACCGACGGGGGCGAGGCCTCCGCCATGATGCGCAATGTGCTGGGCTTTTCGGAAATGCGTGTCGATGACCTGATGGTGCCGCGCGCCTCGATCATCGCCGTTGAGGATTCAACCTCGATGCGCGGGTTGCTCGACCAGTTCATTGAGGCCAATCATTCGCGCCTGCCCGTTTATCGCGAGTCGCTTGATGATATTGTCGGCATGATCCACGTGAAGGATTATTTGCGCTGGATGGCCACCAAAGGCCGTAAGAAGAAAACCAAGACGGGCAGCGACGCGGGCTTAAGCCTTGCCGCAACCGAACTCAATTCAACGATCAAGCAACACCAGTCGATGCTGCGCGATGTGCTCTATGTGCCGCCCTCCATGCCAGCTCCTGATCTTCTTCTGAAGATGAAGGCCTCGCATGTTCATCTCGCCATCGTGGTTGATGAATATGGCGGCACTGATGGTTTGATTTCGCTGGAAGACCTGCTGGAAGAAATCATCGGCGATATTTCCGATGAACATGATTCTGATGCCGAAGAACAGGCCATGATCAAGAAGATCGATGACGTGACCTGGATGGTGAGTGGCCTGGCCGCCATCAGCCGTCTCGATGAAACACTGGGTGTTGATCTTCTGCCTGATGACAAGGAAGACGAGGCCGATACCGTGGGCGGCCTCGTGCTGGAATTGGCAGGCCGCGTGCCCAATCGCGGTGAGATCATTATCCATCCGTCAGGTCTCGAATTTGAAATCATGGAAACTGATGCCAGACGTGTGAAGCGTGTGCGCGTCAACACCACAGTGCTGGCCCAGAAACCAGAAACTGAAACGGGCGAGAAAGATGGCTGACAGATCCTCACGATCTGAAAAGCCGGGGATCGCCGGGCTTGACCAAAGGTCCCGCGAGATTTTCCGCAATCTGGTTGAGACATATCTTGCCACGGGAGAGCCTGTGGGCTCGCGCACCATTTCTAAGGCCT
Source organism: Hyphomicrobiales bacterium (assembly GCA_038231475.1). Taxonomy (GTDB): domain Bacteria; phylum Pseudomonadota; class Alphaproteobacteria; order Rhizobiales; family Aestuariivirgaceae; genus Aestuariivirga. Next base: position 29,129 of record JBBRLH010000015.1, read on the forward strand.
TGACCGCACAACTGTCGCCCGCCTCCATTCGAAATGTGATGATGGATTTGGAAGACACGGGTCTCATCTACTCACCGCACACCTCGGCAGGCCGCATGCCAACCGAGGCGGGTCTGCGTTTTTTTGTGGACGCACTTTTGGAAGTGAATGCCATTTCCGATGTCGAGCGTGCCCGCATTGATGCCGAAGTCATTCATTCCAACAGGCAGCGTCCGGCTAGTGACGTATTGGGCGAGGCCACCGCCATGCTCTCGGGCCTGTCGCAATGTGCTAGTCTGGTGATGTCGCCCAAATTCAATTCAAGATTAAAGCATATTGAATTTGTCAATCTCGCACCGGGTCGCGCATTGGTCATTCTGGTCAGCGAAGATGGCAGCGTTGAAAACCGCTTGATCGAAGTTCCACATGGCCTTCCCACATCCGCCTTCATGCGCGCCACCAATTATCTCTCAGCCATGGCGCAAGGGCGCAACATGGATGAACTTCGGGTCCATGTCGGCTCTGAAATTGAAACTTTAGGCAAAGAGCTGGATGAGCTTTCGGCAGGCCTTGTCCAAAGCGGCCTTGCCATCTGGTCGGGCCATGACGGCGCCTCAACCAAAAACCTGATCGTGCGCGGCCAATCCAATCTCCTGGAGCAGCCGGCGGCAGTCCAGGATCTTGAACGCATCCGCAAGCTCTTTGACGATATCGAAAACAAGCGTGATCTGGTGGAGCTTTTAGGCCTGGCCGAAAAGGCCGAAGGTGTGCGCATTTTTATCGGCTCTGAAAACCGCCTGTTTTCGATGTCGGGCTCCTCGCTGGTGGTCGCTCCCTTCAAAAACCAGGACGAAAAGATTGTCGGCGTCTTGGGGATCATCGGGCCCACCCGGCTGAACTACGCGCGGATTATTCCGATGGTGGATTATACGGCCAAATTGGTTGGCCATTTGCTCTCTTGATTTTTGGTCGAAGATTCCCGATATGCGGGGTTGAAACTCATGAAATGGATGGACGGATGACCGGGCACAACAAGGCACAAGAAGGCATGGCCGAGACCGTAGAAGGCGCGTTGGCTGCTGATGATATGCCTGAAGACAACATGACTGATGAGGCTGTTGATCCGCGCGATGCCGAAATTTCTAGCCTGAAGGACGATGTGGCTCAGGGCAAAGACCGTCTGCTGCGTCTGGCCGCTGAGATGGAGAATCTGCGCAAACGCACCGAGCGCGAAAAGGCCGAAGCCACACTCTATGCCGCGACCAATTTCGCCCGTGATCTTTTGAGTGTGGCCGACAATCTGGGCCGTGCGCTGGCCGCTCTCACGGCGGAAGAGCGCGAAGCCGCAGGTGAAATCGAAAAGAACCTGATCACCGGCGTTGAAGTGACCGAGCGCGAATTGCTGCAGGTGTTCCAGCGCCATGGCATCCGCAAAATTGAGACCGTGGGCCAGAAGTTTGATCCCAATTTCCATCAGGCGATCTATGAAGTGCCAACATCCGAAAAGCCGCCGGGCATCGTGATGCAGGAACTGCAGTCAGGCTATGCCGTGGGTGAGCGCTGCCTGCGCCCCGCCATGGTCGGTGTTTCAAAAGCTGAATAAATCTCCCTCCTCGCGAGACGGGGGGATCTGATCGTAAGGATCTGGTGAATTGCTACCCCATCCGGTGCTGCGCACCACCTTCCCCAAAACTTGGGGAAGGGGTTAACCTTCCAGCACACTCGACAGTCGCAACGCTGCATTGCGCGCAAATGACAAGAGTAATGCGCGCCGCCGTGAGGCATGCAGCGGATGATCATCAACATGGCGCATGATTTCAGCGCCCCACGGATCAGCAACGATGAGTCCTGCTTCATCAGGCATGATGTCGGGTTCGAGATGGGTTGGGATGGCAAAAGAAAAGCGATCGCAATAGTCGCGGTATTCCGGCCATTTATTGTCGGCGCGAAAATCTTCAATCGATGATTTGATCTCGATGATCCAGATCAGGCCTTCCGGCCCCATTGCCATCACATCGGCACGACGCCCGGAGGCCAAGGTGAATTCGGTGAGATGGGCAAAATTATGCGCCCGCAACAGGCGCGCCAATCCGCGCTGAATTCCAAGGGCGGTTTCTGATTGCCGGCCATCGGTTTTCAGCTCCATTCATTCCTCGTCGAATTTTTCGGCCACGAGTTTTTCGAGAGCCGTCATGCAGGTCTCGGCCATCGGGCCTGAGGCCTCAACCGTGATCGACGAGCCAATCCCTGCGGCCAGCATCATCAATCCCATGATCGAGGTGCCCGGAACGCTTTGTCCGTCCTTGCTCACCACCACATTGGCATCAAAGCCTTCTGCACATTTCACAAACTTCGCCGAAGCCCGCGCATGAAGCCCGCGTTGGTTCACAATGGCGAGTTGCTTCGTCAGGCTGGCCATTACTCCCCCTGCAGAACCTGGCTCGCGATGTTGATATATTTGCGCCCCGCATCCTGTGCGGCGGCCGCGGCCTTGTGCAGGTTGCAATCTTTTCTCACGCGCGCCAGTTTCACCAGCATGGGCAGATTGAGCCCAGCTACAACTTCAACCTTGCCTTCTTCCAGAAGCGAAATCGCCAGATTGGACGGTGTTCCGCCAAACATGTCAGTGAGAACGATTACACCCATGCCGGCTTCAACGCGGCCGATGGCTTCAGCGATATCATTGCGCCGGACTTCCATGCGGTCTTCAGGGCCAATGCACACAGCCTCGAGCCGTTCCTGCTTTCCCACCACATGCTCAAGCGCGTGAATAAACTCGCGGGCCAGCCGCCCATGTGTGACCAGCACCAGCCCGATCATACCTTGCCAACTCCAAAACGCATTATTTCTCCGGTCAAACCAAACTGCGAATGTCTACAGCTTCTTTTTTCTGGGCGCAAAAGATTAAAACAGGCTTGCGCGGATTTTGGCCGTGGCGGCAAGGTCAGAGGCATCGAGCACGATCCGCTTCAAACGCACACCCGAAATCTCGGTCGTGAGGTCTTGGGGCTCTGGCATGCGCGCCAATGTCGCAGCCAGCGAAAGATCAACGACCAGACGCAATGCGACTTCAGCCCGGTAGCCAATCTTCACAATTCCAACCCCGCGGATTTCCAGCAGCCCGGCCAAAGTATCAGGGGCCTTTGCCACCAGCCCGGCGCCAGTTTTCAAAAGCTCGAACTGGTCATCCGCCACCAAGGTGGCTTTCAGTGGCCTATCGCCAATTCCATAGCCCAGACCATCAATGAGCCGCAGCGCCAGCGAAGATTTGCCAGAGCCCGGAGCCCCGCGCAGCAATACGCCAAATCCACCAATCTCCACCACCGTGCCGTGTTGCGTGGTCATCGCGTGTCAGAGGGCGTCCAGCCTTCAGGCAAGGCGGGAAGCCTGACAATGAAACGCGCCCCCAGCACGGGTCGCTCGCCCGTATGATCAGCAGCGCCCAGACGATTTTCAGCCCAGATGCGGCCTTTGTGGGCTTCCACCACCTGGCGTGAAATTGACAGGCCAAGGCCCGAGTTTCGACCAAAGCTCTGCCCCGGCCTGTCGGTGTAAAACCGCTCGAACACCCGCTCCAGATTTTCCGGGCGAATGCCGGGACCAGAATCTTCAACCCGGATTTCAACGTCAGGCCCGGTGCGACGCACACGCACCATGATCTTGCTGCCCGGGCCTGTGAAGCTCCGCGCATTGTCGATGAGATTGCGAAACACTTGGCCGAGCCTCGAGTCGTGGCCCAGCACGGTGAAGGCGTGCGGCCGCGTCGAGGTCGCAGCCGCCAGAAGCACCGGTGCCATACCTTCCTTGGCCGTGGCGTTGGAGAGATCAACAATCGACGACAGGAGCTGCGCCAAGTTGAGCGCATTGGTCTCGCCGCGCGCCAATTCTGCATCAAGCCGTGAGGCATCGGAAATATCGCTGATCAGCCGGTCCATGCGCTGCACATCATGCACGACAATTTCGATGAGCTTGCCGCGCTGCTCGTCAGTTTTAACGAATGACAGAGTCTCGACCGCGCTGCGCAGGCTGGTCAGTGGATTTTTCAACTCATGGGCAACATCGGCGGCAAAGGCCTCAATGGCGTCGATGCGCTTGTACAGCGCTTGCGTCATGTCACGCAGTGAACCGGAAAGTTTTCCGACCTCGTCGCGCCGCGCGGTGAAATCAGGAATCTCAACGCGCTTGTTGATACCGCGACGCACCCGCTCTGCTGCAGCCGAAAGCCTGGTGATGGGCCTGGCGATGGTGCCAGCCAGCAAAGCCGAAAGCAGCAATGCGACAAGTGCAGAAAAGCCGAAGGTCAAAAACACCGTGCGCCGCTCAGCCCGGATCACCTCATCGATCTCGCCTCCCTCGGTGGACAGCACCAACGCGCCGAGCACGGCGCGGAACCGTTGCACAGGCGCTGAAACCAGAACAATGATCTCGTGGTTTTCATTGAGCCTGACTACGCTTGTTGATGCGCCATTCAAGGCCGCCGTCACTTCCGGTTGGCCCAGATTATTGTCAAAGCCATAATCCTGATGCACCGGATAATCTGTGCCGAAGATCCAATCGAGACCCAGATTGAGCTCGGTGATGGTGCGGTCCCACATTGTTTTTTTGACCGGCATGATCGAGGTCTGCACAATGTCATTGCTGCTGTAGAGAAAACTGGAATCAACCACGAGATTGCCGCCCTGATCGATGATCTGCGCACGGATCGTTGTGTTGGCCAGAAGCCGCCGCAAGACTGGCCCTGCAGTTTCGGGTGAAATCGGAAAATCAAGACTAGATTGATCAGGCGCCAACCCGGTTTGCGGCGCCGAGGGATCATCAAGCTGGTCGGGATTGATCACGATGCTTGAGGTGTCGGCGGTGGCCGAACCTGCAATGGCCGCTGCAATGATTTGCCCCTGCACCATCAGGCTTTGCACGCGCGCATTGATCAGGCTTTGCCGCGACTGGTTGAAATAAAGAATGCCCGAGGCCAGGATCATCAGGCCGAGAATGTTTATGAGCGCAATTCTTGCAGTCAGGCTGTTGGGTGTAAACCAGCGCGACCAAGGCTTGCGCGCACGCGTTTGCGGCAGCCCTTCGTCAGAGTCTTGGATGTCGTCAATCTCTGCGCGGTCCTGGGTGTCCACGCTAGCGTCCCGTTATTGTTCCTTGAAGCGGTAGCCCACGCCATACAGCGTTTCGATGCCGTCGAAGGTCTCATCAGCCTGCATGAACTTCTTGCGCAGGCGCTTGATGTGACTGTCGATGGTGCGGTCATCAACATAGACCTGGTCATCATAGGCAGCATCCATCAGGCTATCGCGGCTCTTCACAATGCCGGGGCGGATGGCCAGGGCCTGCAGGATCAGAAACTCGGTCACTGTCAGTGTGACGGGATTGCCGGCCCAAGTGCAGGCATGGCGGTCTGAATCCATGACCAGCTTGCCGCGTTCAATGATCTTGGAGGCATCGGTCACAACCGGTGTTCCATCGCGGGGCCCTACGCGGCGCATCACGGCCTTCACACGTTCCACCAGCAAACGCTGCGAGAATGGCTTTTTTACAAAATCATCAGCGCCCATCTTGAGGCCAAAGAGCTCGTCAATTTCGTCATCCTTGGAGGTCAAGAATATGACCGGCAGATCGGTCTTCTGGCGAATGCGGCGCAACAGCTCCATGCCATCCATGCGCGGCATCTTGATATCAAAAATGGCCATGTCGGGCGGGTTGTCCTGCAGGCCTTGAAGGGCCGCAGCGCCGTCATTGTATTTTTGCACCGTATAGCCTTCCGCCTCGAGCACCATGCCCACGGAGGTCAGGATATTGCGGTCATCATCAACAAGAGCCACTGTCGGCATGTTTTCGTCCTTAAAATTATCGTCGCCGCGAAATAGGGATGAAACTGGAACAAATTGTGGCAGGGTTTTAGACTGGGACGAAACAAAAGGCGAGTCCGGAGCAAAATGACCCAAAATGAAATTGAGGCCTGCGCCCTGCTGAAAACCGCCAAAACCGCCACCTTGTCAGTGTTCGACCCGGAGACCGGTTTTCCGTCAGGCTCATTGGTTAATCTTGTGGCCGATGGCGCGGGCCGACCGTTGCTGTTCATCTCGGGGCTAGCTCGTCACTATAAAGCTTTGGAGGCCGACAACCGCGCCAGCCTTCTGGTACAATCGGAAGAGGCCACCAAATCCTTGAGCGGGCTTCGCGCCAGTTTTCAGGGCCGTATGGAAAAGGTGACGCGCACCGCAGAGCTTGAACAGCTCTGGGTCTCGCGTCATTTGGAGGCTGCGGGTTACATCGCACTTGCCGATTTCAATTTCTGGCGCATGACCCCCGAACTCATCCACATCGTGGCGGGCTTTGGCCGGATCGAGACAGTTAAGTTGTGACTACTTCGGCGCGCGCTTGGCCAGAATGCGCTGCAACGTTCTGCGGTGCATGTTCAGCCTGCGTGCCGTTTCCGACACATTGCGATTACACAGTTCAAACACGCGCTGGATATGTTCCCAGCGCACACGGTCAGCCGACATCGGATTGTCCGGCAGCGCATTGCGGTGGTCAGTGTCACCCGTCAACGCGCCATAGACTGCATCGGCATCAGCAGGCTTTGCGAGATAATCAATGGCACCAAGCTTCACCGCCGTGACAGCAGTGGCGATATTGCCATAGCCGGTCAAAACCACCACGCGCGCTTCAGGCCGCGAACCATGCAGGGCTTCGATCACATCAAGCCCGTTGCCATCGGTCAGGCGCAAATCGACAACCGCATAGAAGGGCGCCTCGCGTTTGACCTCGGCGATGCCTTGCGCCACGGTGTCGGCCAGGCGCACGTCAAAGCCACGGGTTTCCATGGCACGACCCAGACGGGTCAAAAAAGGCTTGTCATCATCAACAAGAAGCAGGGTTTTGGGAATGGCAGGGTCTAGCATGAGGCCCCTTCTGCGATTTGAATCTGGCCCCGTCAAGGGCCAGAGCCGACATCCACCATTGCGCGCGGCCAAGTGATCTGGACTTGCGCACCCTGCGTAGGAAAGGGCTTGTTGGAAATCTGCACCACGGCACCAGACCTTTCCAGCAAGGTCTTGGCGATAAAGAGGCCCAGCCCCATGCCATCATGCTGGCCGGGCTCAAGCGCTGCCCCCTCGCCATAGCCCGGTCTTGTGGTGACAAACGGATCACCGATGCGGTCAAAAATCGATTGCTCAAAGCCTGGACCGTCATCGCTAACCGTCAACTGGATTTGTGAATTTTGCCAGCGCGCTTTCACATCAACGCGGCTGGCCGCAAAGTCGAGCGCATTCTCGAGAAGGTTGCTCAAGCCATAAGTAATAGCAGGATTGCGCCGGAATACAGGTCCCGGCGATTGGCCTTTTGCATCAGATGGTGCGGCATCAATCTCAATGGCCACATCAGAGCCCCTGAGGGGTGCCACCATGTCTTCCAGCATCGCGGCCAATGTCACCTGTTGATACATGTCATCGTGCAATTGCTCAGGCACAGCCAAGCGCGAGAGAATTTCGCGACAGCGTGCGGCTTGGCTGATCAGAAGATCAATGTCTTCTTCATGGGGCGAGCTTTTGGGAAATTCGCGTTTCAATTCCTTGGCGACGAGTGCGATGGTGGCCAGCGGCGTTCCCAATTCATGGGCGGCAGCTGCGGCCAATCCATCAAGCGCTGACAATCTTTGCTCGCGCGCCAGAACCATTTCAGTGGCGGCCAATGCAATTGACATTTGCCGCGCTTCCTCGGCAATGCGCCGCGCATAAATCGCTGAGAAGACAGCGCCTGAAACCAGTGCCGTCCACATGCCCGCCACATAGGTGTTGGGAAGTTCCAAGGGGGCCGCAGCAATCCACGGCAACGGATAATGATAAAGTGCAAGCACGCTGGCACAGGCCAGACCAAACCCGGCCAGCGCTGCCGTCCAAGGTAAAGGCAATGAAGTGGCCGAGACCGTAACAGGCACGAGGAACAGAAACGCGAATGGATTTTGCAGACCGCCTGTCAGGAACAACAGTCCGGCGAGCTGCGCCACATCATAGGCGAGCAACAGCCCTGCCGCTTGCGAACTGAGGCGCAAGCTGCCGCGCCAGCGCAGATTGAGAAAGATGTTAAGCCACGCCGAAAGTGAAATAAGGGCGAGACACGCCGACAGCGGCAATTTGAATCCGAGCCAATATTGCACGAACAGAACAGCCCCAAGCTGCCCGACCACCGCAAGCCAGCGCAACCTGACCAGCGTGCGCAGGCGCAACAGCCCGGCATTCTGGCGTTCTAAATAATTCACATCTTGGACTTGTGTCACGCGTTCACCTGAACTAGCTCTCCCCCAGCCTAGGCGAGCCCATGCAAATTTCAAAATATATCCCGCAAACCCGAATTCTGATTTTTGCAGTCGTGGTTTTAGGCTTGGCGGCAGCGCTTCTACTGAAAGACCAATTCGCTGCCCTTCGCCCCCCGGCCAAGCCTTCGCTGATCGGTGGTCCTTTCAGCTTGATCGACACCAACGGTGCCACCGTCACCGAGCAGGATCTTCGTGGCCACTACACTCTGATATTTTTTGGCTACGCCAATGAGAAGGATGTGACTCCCACCGAACTTCGGGTGATCGCGGCAGCGCTGGGAGAACTCGGGGCTGATGCGAAGCGCTTCAAGGTCTATTTTGTGACCCTGGACCCGGAACGCGACCAGCGCGAAAAACTGAAATTCTATTTGAGCGATATTTCGCCAGAACTTGAAGGCCTCACCGGAACACCAGAACAGATCGCCGCCATGACGAAGGCCTATCATGTGGGTTTTCGCAAAATTCCCGACCCCAAAGCTCCCAAAAGCTTTGAAATAGAATATTCACCTCTTATCTATCTGATGGGGCCTGATGAAAAATTCATCACGCCTTTTGAATATACGACTGATTCAAAGGGCTTGGCAGACAGCCTGAAAAGGGTGATAGAATAGTACTATGATTAAAGGAAGGTTCTTCCCCGACATGCTGTATCCCGTTTATGAACTGAACCATTTCGCGGCTGGCCCTTGGAATGCGGCGGCCAAGATGGGTCTGGCCTTCTGGTCTGAACCCGGCAACGTTCTGGCCCACACGCCGATGGGTCGCCAGGCTGCAGCAGCCCTGAGCATGGTCGAGCGCGCTACGAGGCGTTATGACAAGCCGGATTTCGACATCGTCGCGACGACGGTTGGCAAAAATGATTATGCCGTCACCGAAGACATTGTCTGGCAAACGCCGTTTTGCAATCTCCTGCATTTTGCCAAGCCCGCGCTGGGAAAAAACAAACAACCAAAATTGCTGATGGTGGCCCCCATGTCGGGCCACTACGCAACACTTCTGCGCGGCACTATTGAAGCCATGCTGCCGCATTTTGATTGCTACGTAACCGATTGGGTGGATGCCCGTGATGTCCCCGTCGAAGCTGGCTCATTTGATCTTGATGACTATACGGAAACCGTGATTGCGGTCCTCCATCATCTGGGCACCCGCGCCCATGTCATGGCCGTGTGCCAGCCTTCAGTTCCGGTGATGGCTGCGGTGTCATTGATGAGCATGGACAATGACGCCTTGGTGCCACTCTCCATGGTGTTGATGGGCGGCCCCATTGATACGAGGGTCAATCCAACCTCGGTCAACAAGCTGGCCGAAGGCAAAAGCCTCGACTGGTTCGAGAAGCATTCCATCATGCCGGTGGCGGGCTCTCATGCCGGTGTTGGCCGCAAAGTTTATCCGGGCTTCATGCAGCTTTCGAGCTTCCTCGCCATGAACCATGAGCGCCATTTGAAATCACACCGCGAGCTGTTCCACGGTCTGGCCGAAGGCAAGGCCAATGAGAGTGACCGCCATATCATCTTCTATGATGAATATATGGCGGTAATGGATTTGACGGCGGAGTTCTATCTGCAAACTGTAGAACGCGTCTTCCTCAACCATGATTTGCCCAACGGCACCTATCACCACCGCGATCGTTTGATTGATCCGTCCAAAATTACCAAGACGGCACTGCTTACAATTGAAGCGGAGCGTGACGACATTTCAGGTGTCGGCCAGACTGAAGCCGCCCACGCAATCTGCGCCAAGATTCCCAAGGCCAAGAAAATGCATCACCTGCAAATGGGTGTCGGACATTACGGCGTGTTCTCAGGCTCGAAGTTCCGCGCTGAAGTCGCCCCCCGCATCGTGGATTTCCTGACCCAACAAAAAGCATGATCGGACTGCTGCGGGGTCTCACCGCAAAGCTCGCACCCCCGCCGACGCCTGATCCGGTCTGGCTCGACATTGCCGACCAGAAAATTCTGCTGCGCTTTCGTCGCAACCCGCGTGCACGTCGCATGGTCTTGCGCCTGTCATCCAAGGGCGATGGCCTGGTGATGACCTTGCCCAAACGTGTGAGCCTCGCCGAGGCCTTGCGCTTTGTCGAAACCTCGCGGGCCTGGATTGAAAAATCATTGCAGCGTCAGCCGCAAGCCATAGCCTTGGCAGATGGTGTGGAAATCCTGTTGCGTGGGTCTCCCCACCGCGTGAAATTTAGGGGTGGCCGTCGCGGCCTTGTGTCGATTGAAGAGGGTTTGATCACCATTCCCGGCGATCCTGCCCATGCCGAACGGCGCTTGCGCGACACACTGAAGAAAATGGCGCTTGTCGAACTCACTGCGGCCACGAAAAGTTACGCAGCGGCGATGGGGGTGAGTTTTTCCAAAATCACCGTGCGCGACCAGAAAAGCCGATGGGGGTCCTGTGCAGCCTCAGGCGCTCTCTCCTATTCATGGCGGCTCATTCTGGCTCCGCCCATGGTTCTTGACTATGTGGCCGCCCATGAAGTCGCCCATCGCCGTGAAATGAATCATGGACCCAAATTCTGGCGGCTGGTGCTGACCCATTGCCCGCATAGCAAAACCGCAACCCAGTGGCTGAAAAAACACGGCCGCGAAGTGCACAGGGTGCTCTAAATTTCCCTCCTCCGCTCTTGCGGGGGAGGGTGGCACGCGTCTTCGCGTGACGGGTGGGGGAAACAAAGATCAACCTGCGACGAGCCAGCAACCCCATCCGGCGCTCTGCGCCACCTTCCCCAAACTTGGGGAAGGATAAAGAACTAATAGATGGTCTTGCCCGCAGGTGCAGTCCGCCGTCGTCCAAACAGCGCTTCAATCAGATTGCGCGGTGGCTCAGGGTTAACTTGAACGGGAGGTGCCACATAGTCCGGCGCAACCCCCTCGCCATTGCCATCATTGCTCTGGGCCATCTGGTCCTGGTCAGGCGACAGGCCGTCATGCCCCGGCAACATCGCAACGGCCAACCCCTGATGAGCCGGCACCATTACATCGCGCCAGATTTGCGTGGGAAGCGAGCCACCCGTCACATTCTTGGTGGGTGAACTGTCGTCATTGCCGAGCCAGACGCCGGTGATGTAATAGGGCGTGAAGCCCACAAACCAGGCATCGCGATAATCCTGGCTGGTGCCGGTCTTCCCGCCAATGTCATAATTTCCAAACTGCGCTTTAACCCCCGTGCCCTGACGCACGACGGCGCGGAATAGCCGGTTCATCTCGCCAAGCTCGGTGTCCGACATAACCTGGCCAAGCCCACTGCCTTTGCGTTCATAAAGCACCTTGCCATCGCGCGTGGTGATGCGGCGAATGACATAGGGCTGGACCGCAAGGCCACCATTGGCAAAGGGCACAAAGGATGAGGTGAGTTCAAGCGGCGTCACCTCCGAGGTGCCAAGCGCAATCGAGGCATCATGGCCCAGAGGCGATGTTATCCCCAAGCGCTCGGCCGTGGCCGCCACATTGGAAGGCCCGACAGCCACAGCAAGCTTGGCCGCAACCGTGTTAATCGATTGCGCGAACGCCGTCTCCAGAGAAACCTCGCCGAGATATTTGTGCTTGTAATTTTCCGGCGACCAGCCGCCGATTTTAACAGGCTCATCAACCTCGATAGAATCTGGTGTGAAGCCTTGCTGCAGGGCGGTGAGATAAACAAAGGGTTTGAAGGCCGAGCCCGGTTGCCGCATCGCCTTCGTCGCGCGGTTATATTGGCTGCGCTGATAGCTGCGTCCGCCCACCAGCGCTTCAACGCCGCCCGTGGTGTCCATCACCACCACAGCGCCTTGGGAAACATTGAGCTTCTTGCCATTGTCCGCCAGGCGCTTTCGCAACGCATTTTCAGCATCGGCCTGAATGGCGGGATCAATGGTCGTTTCAATCACAATCGATGCGTCATAAGATTTGAGCAGCAGCGGCAATTGTGCGTCAATCCAGTCAACCGCATATTGCCGCGGCGTTTGGGCATTGGGATCAACCACATTGGTTTGAGAATTCTCAGCCTCATCCACCTGCTCGCGCGTCACATAACCCTCATCCAGCATGGCTTGAAGAACGATGCGGGCGCGGGCGTCGCTTTCCTCTGGATTTTTGGCAGGATTGTAAGTGGTGGGGGCTTTGAGCGACGCCGCCATCTTGGCCGCCTCCATCAGGGAGAGCTCATTGGCCGACTTGTTGAAGAAGGTGTGGGCCGCCTGTTCAATGCCTGTTGCCCCCGAGCCAAAGAACACCCGATTCAAATAGAGCTGAAGAATTTCGTCCTTGGTAAATTTCGATTCAAGCCAGATCGCCAGAACCGCCTCTTGCGCTTTGCGCGTCGCGGTTTTCTCAGGCGTCAGGAACAGGTTCTTGGCCAATTGCTGTGTCAGGGTTGAGCCACCTTGCACCATGTGGCCCGACAGAATGTTGCGGGACATGGCGCGCATGAGGCCGATGGGATCAATGCCGAAATGGCTGCGGAAGCGCTTGTCTTCGATGGCAATGACGGCATTGGGCACATAAGGCGGAAGCTGACTGATGCGGGCGGCATCACCAAAGAATGAACCTTCCTGCGCCAGCACCGTGCCGTCATTGGCAAGGATCATTTCACCAGGTTCGCGCACCGGAATTTGCAACAGCCCGCGTTGGTCGAGTGTGAACCAGATATAGCCAAAGCCCAAGGCTCCGACCACAACGCCCCAGACCCCCAAAATCGCCAAAAATTTGGTGAGCCGCCACCACAGATTTCGGCGGCGGGATTTACCACGCCGACGCTCGCTTGGGCCGTCATCGTCAGAAAACAGCCGGGGTTCGCGTCTCTCTCGCCCCTTTTGTCCTTTGCCCGGCCTTTGCGCCATAAACCACCGAATGTCGTTACCCCGACCCGTTTAGGGCCAAGACCTTGCCGGGGGGTGAACGGCACCAACCGGAGTCAATGCCGATTGCCCGGCAAAATTGGTGCAAAAAAGGCGAGCTTTAAGGGGCCTCAAACAGCTTGGTGATATCGGCCCGCAGATCCATCATCATGGCATCGGCCATTGAGGCCTGTCCTTCGGCATTGGGGTGCATGCCGCCTGTGGTCTGGGCGAAAACCGCAGCCGTGGCCTTGTCATCAATCGCCCCAAAACGGTCTACCACCTTCTGGTTCACCACCATGTCGGCGTCATTGAAGGTTCGCACCCAGCGCTGGCGAAGAGCGTAGGGGAAATTCTCGGTTTCCGGATTGTAATTCCGCCAGCCTTCGGCCTTGGATATAATACCGGGCAGGCAGCTTTGCGTTGGTCGCGGGGCCGAGCCATAGCATGGGATCATCAGGATTTCGGCTGGATCATCCAGCCTGTCTTTGCGCTGGGCGCAAAAGCCATGGCCTTGAAACGGCTTGTCGGCATAGGCGCGGCCCGCAAACGTAAAACCATGGGCCTCTGCCAATTGACTTAAGCGCAAGTGCAGTGAGCCCAAAGCATCATGGGCGGCTTCGATTTTCTTTTGTGTCACAACCAGCCAGTTTGAAAACCGATCGAGCGACTGATTGGAAGCATATTGGTCTTCAGGCCCGCCACCATCAGTCTGGCCCTGGCAGATATTGCCCTTCTCATCGGCCAGAATGTCGGGATAGGCCGTGAGGATCACCCGCGCCGGATCAAAGGCGAGGCCCTCTGCACGCAGCGGGACTGCAAGTTCAAGTCCGCGCGCCAATTTGGTAAAAGAATTGCCGAGGTCCTTGCCCAGGTTGTTGACAAAATCTTGGGCGGGCAGAGTGGCCCCGAGGAATTTTGCCAGACGTGCTGAAACACCGCCACGCAAGGTCGTCCATGCCACAAGATTGGCAAAACCAATGTCATTGCCGCCAACCGACAAAAACACATAGTCTACCGGACGCTTGAAATTCTCTCCGGGGCAGGTCCAGCCATCATCAGTTTGAACTGGCTTTACTTTACAGTCTTCGCGTAGAAACCGCGCGAGCTGCCCGTCACTCTTGCTGCCCCATTGTTCAGTCGTGGCACCCGCTCCGTCACTGGCATATTCAACATAGGCTTGAGGTCCTAAAATTCCGCGATCAACTGATGCGCCAGAACAGGCATAGCCAAGATAGGTCACCGCCCCATGCGGGTTTTCCAATGCGGCCTGCAGGGCGGCGCGCATCTGGTAAGAATAAAGCGAGCGGTGGCAAGTTTCATCAAGCCAGCGCGCTGAACCGCCATCATCATTGCGCGCACGACGTGGATAGAGATTGTCTTCAACCGCATTGCCCGCCAGCGCCACTGGCACATCAGGATTGCCTTCGCCTGACGCAAAACTGTCGCCCAGTCCCAAAATCAAAATGTCCTTGACCTTGATATCAAGACTGATGGGCCGCTCGCCGGCCACGTTGACTGAGACGGTGGAGCCTTCTGGCGAGGCGATCTCGGCTTCCACAGCTTGGTCGCACGGCGCCTTGATCACGTCAGAGCCCGTGACCTGCCATTCACAGTCATATTCGGCAATGAGGTTCTGGCCGGACAGCGGCTTCAGGCTGAGCTCGACAACATGCGATTTGGGGTTGAGATAATTGTCAATGCCGCCACAGGCCTCATGCAGCCGCTTTTTTGAATCATAGCACGTGCCATCAACCGCAGAGGCCGCCCAGCCGCGCCAGTCAAACTTGGTCCGCATGATATTGGAAAACGGAATGCGCCGATCATTCAGCACATGCTCAATGCCCAGAACCGAGCTGTTGTAATAATACATCTGGCTGTCTTCGCCCGAGTCATCGCGTGCCGCCACATGTTGGCCATATTGCCGCCAGGCCAGTTCCTGTGCCTTGAAGATCTCCGGGTCCTTGAAAAAGCGGAAGCGGTTGGAGACCTTCCACACAATCTGCACATTGTCAGCCGAAAGTACCTCCGCAGCCGAAGCTGCGGATGGGACAGTGATGAAGGCCAAAAAGGCCAGAAGCCAGAGACGAATAATCATTGCTTCCTTTTACAATCCATATGCCGGAGCTAATCCGGCAATATGGCAGAAAAAGGACTATTTTGAAAATTCAGGAATAAATTATTTGGCGACTTTGGGCGATAAAACCATGGTGATCTGACGGCCTTCAAAGCGCGGCTCGGATTCAACCTTGGCAATCTCGAAGGTTTCTTTCTTCACCCTGTCGAGAAGTTTATGGCCCAATTCCTGATGGTCCATTTCGCGGCCACGGAAACGCAGCGTCACCTTAACCTTGTCGCCTTCTTCAAAAAAGCGCTTGGCGGCTTTCAGCTTCACATCGAGATCATGGTCATCGATCATCGGACGAAGCTTGATTTCCTTGATTTCAATGACCCGCTGTTTCTTGCGGGCTTCGGCGGCTTTCTTCTGTTCCTGGAACTTGAACTTGCCGTAATCGAGAATCTTGGCCACGGGGGGCTTGGCATCGGGAGAAATCTCAACCAGATCGAGGCTCGCCTCTTCGGCCATGATCATCGCCTGGCGGGTGGGAACCACGCCCACATTGTTGCCTTCAGCATCAATCAGGCGAACTTCGCGGCTGTCGATGCGGCCATTGATGCGATGCGCCTCTTCCTTGGGCGCAGGTTGTGCGGAACGCACCGGGGCAGGTTTGCGTGGGGGTATGCTCAAGCGGGGTCTATCTCCTGTTTTCGGGTGCGGGGGCGCAAAGCTTGCGAATCCGCCAGCCCTTGATTAGCGAGGGGGTTAGACATTGAATCAACCCCTCTCGTCAAGCGGGCAGAAAGCAACCCGGAAAGCAAATATGGGCCAGATTTCCTTCGATACCGAACTCGGCAATAACCGTCTGGCCTATACCCATGAGGGGGCTCCCGATGAAATTGGCCGCTGTGGCTTTTTCTGGCTGGGTGGCTATCGCTCCGACATGATGGGGACCAAGGCGGAAAGCCTCTCTGAGCTTGCAAGGTCGAGCCGCCGCAGCTTCCTGCGTTTTGACTATTCCGGCCACGGGCAATCCTCAGGGCTTTTTATCGATGGCACCATCTCGGCCTGGCTCGATCAGGCGACCCATATGTTTTTGCGCCACACAAGTTCAAAGCGCATCATTGTCGGCTCATCCATGGGCGGCTGGTTGGCGTTGCTGCTTGCTCAACGCCTGCGGCGTGAAGATGCCCACAGCTTCCGCCGCGTGGCAGGCCTCGTGCTGATTGCACCTGCAACCGACATGACACGCGATTTGATGTGGGCCAAATTTGATGACAGTGCAAAAGCCGAGCTCCGCGATGCGGGTGTCTATATGCGACCCTCAGACTATGGCGAGCCCTATGCCGTGACCGCAAAATTATTGGCCGATGGCCAGAACCATCTGATCCTCAATCAGAACCTGGATCTGCCCTTTCCAGTCCGTATTCTGCAAGGCACCCATGATGTTGATGTGCCCCCCGAACATGCAGTGAAAACCATGGAGGCCTTGAAAGGGGGTGACATCACTTTGACCTTGGTCAAAGGTGGCGACCACCGTCTGTCATCGGCCACACAACTTCACATCATTCAGGAAACGGTTTTGCGTCTGGCCCAGCGGGCTGACGGAGAAGCGCTCTAAGGCCCGTGCGGTAATCAGGATATTTGAACTTATAACCAAGTTCGTGTTTGACCAGTTCATTGGAGACGCGTTTTGAATCGGCATAGAAACTTTTGGCCATAGGTGAAAGCGTCGCCTGTTCAAAGGGAATTTCGGGCGGTGGTGTAACGCCGAGAAGTTCTGCTGCAAAGGTAATGACGTCTTGGGGAGGGCAGGGCTCATCATCGGCCGTGTTGTAAACCGCTCCTGGCCTCGGGTTTGCCATTGAGGCGTCCAGAATCCCCGCAATGTCTTCGACATGAATGCGGCTGAAAATCTGCCCCGCCTTGATCACGCGCTTCGCACTTCCGTCTTTCACCGACTCCAAGGCGTTGCGCCCCGGACCATAAATTCCAGCGAGCCTGAAAATATGAAGTGGCAATCCGGCAATCTCTTGCCACGCGGCTTCCGCTGCAACGCGCCGTGCGCCACGTTCAGTGTTGGGCGTGAGCGGCGTTGTCTCATCAACTACAGCGCCGCCATGATCGCCATAGACTCCCGTCGTCGACAGATAAGCGACCCATTGAAAGTCACGCGCACGTCTTGAAAGCGCGGCACCAAATTTCTGAACGAGAAGATCGCCCGCCTCTCCCGGCGGAACCGATGAAACAATGTGTGTCACATCGGCAGGAATTTCGGTGAGTTCATCAAAACGCAATCCACGAAAGCCTTGCGCTTCAATTGCAGCCACACCTTCATCATCACGGCTGGTGCCGCTGATTGTCCATGCGCTGCGATCCAGCTTGTGCGCCAGGGTTCTTGCCGAAAATCCAAACCCGAAAAACAACATGTGATTCAAGATACTGCCTCAAGCCGTTGCAATGCCCAAAACGCCATATCACGAACCACCTTGTCTGGCGCCTGCACATGCGCACTGACTGATCCAGTCAGATTTTTGTCGCCGCTATTGCCCGCAGCAATCAGGCAATTGCGCATGAACCTGGAATAGCCGATGCGCTTGACGGCGGAGCCTGAAAACTTCAGCCGGAACGCGGCCTCGTCCAGCGCCAGCAAAGCGCTCAAATCGGGTGCAATCAAGTCAGCGCGGGCCGCGAATTTTGCTTCGCGTGAAATTTCCGCAAACCTGTTCCAGGGGCAAATAGCCAGACAATCATCACAGCCATAAATCCGGTTGCCGATGGCGTGGCGAAACTCTGCGGCAATCTCGCCTTTGTGCTCAATGGTCAGATAGGAAATGCAGCGCCGTGCATCAATTTGATGGGGACCAGTGAAGGCTTTCGTAGGGCAAATGTCGAGACACGCGCGGCAGGTACCACAATGATTGTGCTCAGCCTCATCAAATGCAAGCTCAGCCGTTGTCAAAATTGAACCAAGGAAAAACCACGAGCCCAACTTGCGTGATACGAGATTGGTATGCTTGCCCTGCCAGCCAAGGCCCGCCTGCGCCGCCAAAGGTTTCTCCATTAAAGGTGCCGTGTCGACAAACACTTTGACTTCATGGCCGCTGACTTTCGCAAACCATTGCGCCAGTCTTTTGAGGCGGCCTTTGACCACATCATGATAATCACGGTTCAAAGCATAGGTCGAAATGACGCCGGTTGATTTTTGTTTGAGTCTCGCAAACGCATCAAGCCCCTGATCATAGTTTGCTGCCAGCATGATGGCACTTTTGGCCTCAGGCCACATCGCATCAGGCGACACGCGCCGCGCCGCTGTCTCGGCCATCCAGCCCATGTCGCCATGATTTCCAGCATCGAGAAATTCTTGAAGGTCGCGGCCAATCTCAGCCGGCAATTTTGCCGCAGTGATCTTGCAGTCAGAAAATCCTTCCGCTCTGGCCCGTGCCAGAAGTTTTGATTTCAAAGTTTCAGGTGAATCAGAAATCAAGATCAGCGTAGGAGGCAGCAGGCGGCATGGCGGGCAGACTGTCGCCCAGCAAGACCCGGAATGACGGCCGTGACTTGATGCGCTGATACCAGCTTTTGGCCACGGGATTATCGGCCCAGTTGATGTCGCCGAGATAATCGACCGCTGAAAGATGGGCCGCAGCAGCAAGATCAGCGAGCGTCAAGTCTTCGCCGCCAAGCCATGAGCGTTCTTCAGCGAGATAAGACAGATAATCGAGATGGGGTTTCAAATGCGCCAAGGCCAGTCGCACGCGGTTCATGTCAGGCGCACCTCCGCGTTCAGATGAAGGCAAAAACCGGCGAATAACTTTTTCGGTGAGCAGGGGCTCGGAGACTTCGGCGTAGAATTTGACATCAAACCACGCGACCAACCGGCGAATCTCGGCCCGCGCCACGGCATTGCCCGGCAGCAGCGCCACACGCTCGCCGCGCGTCTCCTCAAGATATTCGCTCAAAGCTTCTATGCCGCAAATGACAGCGCCAGAGTCTTCACGATAAACCGGAAGATGGCCGGAAGGGTTGAGGTCAACCAGACCTTGGCTCGCCCCCCAGGGGCGCTCGTCGACAAGCTGCACGGCTTCTCCACGCTCGGCAAAGGTCAGCCTGATACGGCGGCTCAAGGGATCAAGGGTGAAATGATAAAGCTTCGGCATTCTGATGGAATGGACTCATTCTTGCGCATAATTAAGGCAATCGCCGTGATTGCCACGGGGAAAAGCCGGATATAAGCGTGCCATCTCGTGCCAGCAAGCGATTCGACAGGCTGGCAGAATCGGGGAAATGAATGTCACTGATGCAAATCATCGTCCTGGCCTTGATCCAGGGGATCACCGAATATCTTCCAATTTCATCCTCGGGACATTCGATCCTTGTGCCAGCATTGACCGGCTGGCCTGACCAGGGCGTGTTGACGGACGCGATTACCAATCTCGGCACACTGGCCGCCACCACGTTGTTCTTCTGGCGCGACGTGGTCTCCATGGCCCATGGTCTGGTGGACATTCTAAAGCGCAGGTCAACCACATCCTCGCGCCTGTTGATCAATGTCATCGTCGCCACCATTCCGGTTGTCTTGCTCGGGCTGGTGTTCCACTTCACCAAGCTTGATGATCATTTGCGCTCGGCTGAGGTCGTGGCGATCAACGCCGTGGTATTTGGCATTCTGCTTTATGCCGCCGACGCCTATGGCCTGAGCCGCAACAAGGTTGATGACATCACGCCGAAGAGCGCTCTGATCTTTGGCCTCGCCCAAATGCTGTCCTTGAGCCCAGGTACCAGCCGCTCCGGCATCACCATGACGGCGGGTCGCGCCTTGGGTTTTGTGCGTTCTGATGCGGCGCGCTTTTCGTTTCTGATGTCCATTCCAGCCAATGCCGCAGGCTCAGTTGTAAAAATCGGTGCCGCATTGAAAGACCACCAACCGATTACCGGCGCCATGATCCTCTGCGGCATTCTCACCTTCTTCATTGGCCTCGCCACCATTGCCGTGCTCATGCGCTTTGTCCGCACCAACAGCTTCCTGCCCTTTGCGATCTACCGCGTGATCCTCGGTGGCGCGTTGATCGGCCTGATCTACTCAGGCATGACGCTCGGCGTCGTGAACTGACCGGCCTTGCGGTAACGGTAAAGATAGCTCGGAACAATCGCCTCGACTGAGCGCGGAACGATGCCTAGGCCTTTTAAGCTACGGCCATCATTTTCGGCGGTCTCGCTCACCACATTGTCCGATTTAAGAAGTTCAACCTGGTCCATGGTGAGCTGTGGCTTGGGCAACAGCCCGGCCACAGCGCCGATCACCGAGGCTACTGCGAAAGGCAGATTGGCTCTAAGCCTTGTCCGCTGCACCGTGGCCAAAACAAAATTCAGGATCTGCCGCATGGTCATGGCGGCAGGCCCACCCAATTCATAGGTCTTGCCATCGGCAACGCCGCGATCAACCAAAATGGCCACCGCCTCGGCAATATCGCCCACAAAAACCGGCTGGAACTTTGTGTCAGCGCCGATCAAAGGCAGGACTGGCGAAAACCGCGCCATGGCGGCAAACTTGTTGAAGAAATTATCTTCAGGCCCAAACACCACCGAGGGCTTGAGGATGATGGCACCAGGGTAGGCGGCCTTGGCGCGGACTTCGCCCTCGGCCTTGCTGCTCGAATAGCGGCTCTTGCTGTTGAGATTGGCTCCGAGCGACGACATGTGAATGAGCATCGAAGCTTTGGACGCCCGCGCCGCTTTGGCCACGGCTTCCGACCCAAAAACATGCAAGGCTTCAAAAGTCTGCGCGCCTGAGGAATAGAGAACCGACGGCAAATTGATCACCGCGAAGGCACCCTCACAGGCTGCTGCAACCGAGGCCGGATAACGCACATTGGCCTGCACCAAGGCGATTTGCCCAGGGGTCCCCAACGGCACAACATGGCCGGCAAGATCAGGCCTGCGGCAGGCCACGCGGATGCGGTAACCCCGCTTGGCCAGGTTGCGCACCATGTGCCGCCCCAAAAACCCCGATCCGCCGATAATGGTGATGAGTTTGTCCGAATTCTGCGCAGTCAAAGCGAAACCCTCAAAGCTGAAGCCTATGAAAAGGGTTTTAAAGCCCTTCCCCCAAAATGCAAATGTTAGCTTTGCAGCATCGGTTGACAATCCGCCACCGCCCCGACTATTGAGGCGCCTGTTGCCCTGATGGCGGAATTGGTAGACGCACTAGTTTCAGGTACTAGCGATGAAAGTCGTGGAGGTTCGAGTCCTCTTCAGGGCACCAAACTTAAAACCGCTGCTGTGCGCCCCTGTCCGACAACAACAAATGCACCAATATATCCGGTCATTTTCTCGTCCGCCATAGTTCGCGACCAACCGTTGCGAGAGGGCTTGTGGCCAAGAGCATTGATCGAACCGAACCAGCGGCAAGTGTGCAAAACGCCTGGCTGCTCAGCATGGATTCATCACGCAACGCTGCCGATGACCTGGAGGGCATTGTCCGCAAAGCGGAAGTGCAGCGTCGAGGGGCCATTAAATATGTGCTGAAGTGCAACCAATAGCGGGGTGGATGTCGCCTGTTATCGGATACGCTTCAACTTCAGACCCAGCATATTGTAGTTGACGCGGTAAAAGCCATCAGCGCCCGTTGTTACTGCCTCTGGCTTCACCTTGAGCACGTCCTGCGCCATTACACCCTCGTAGGTGCCTCTCTGTCCGTTGTACTCGAAGTCATAGACCGGCAGACCATAGACGGTTGTGCCAACCAGCTGGAGGTCGTGCTTCAGTCGTATATCTGACCGTGATTCGCCACCACCGCCACCACTGCCGTGGGAGCCGAACTCCGGGGCCGAATTGGTCGAAGGTTTGGAGCAGTCATTTAAAAGTAGATGTTTTTTTAACTGGCACTTCGCGGTGTGCTTCTTACTTGTCTTAGCATCGGCGGGGCTGTTAGCCATGCCGATCCCAAGAACACAAGCTGTGAGAATGGTGAAAAAGAAAAATGAGAACTTGCTGTTCATGTTGGACTCCTCATTGTTAAACGCGACCTTAGTCAACAATCTCTATTGTTCAAGCAACTTTGCAAAGCATCGTTCTTGGGAGCTGCTTCATAACAAAACATGACACAGGCGAGATCTATCTTGACTCGGTTTCCAGAATAAGAACATGAAGCAGACGTGCGGGCTGCTTTGCCTGCTGGCCTGAGCTGAAGTCTCCCACGCACTTCAATCTTCGCGGCGGTTTAGACTGGTGTAGTGTTATATATTCGTCGCTTCAGGAAATGTCCCACGCTAGAACGGCAGATTGAATAGGTTGATGAGGAAATAACATGCAGGATGTGCTGATTGTTGGCGCAGGACCGACGGGCCTCGTACTCGCACTTTGGCTGACGAAGCAAGGTATCGGAGTGCGGATCATCGACAAGACGAGCGCTCCCGGTACGACGTCGCGCGCCATGGCCGTTCAGGCCCGGACTCTTGAGCTTTATCGGCAGCTTGGCCTGACTGAGGCTGTGATTGCGGCAGGGATCAAAAATCCGGCGCTGAATTTATGGGTGAAAGGACAGCGAAAAGCCCGCCTTTCTTTCGGCGAAGCTGGAGCGCTTATGACACCCTACCCTTACATGCTGGTCTATCCGCAGGATCAGCATGAACGCTTGCTCGTGAAACACCTCGAGGTCATGGGCATCAAGGTCGAACGAGAGACCGAACTCATCGATTTCGAAGAGCGGGATCATCGCGTGTTTACAAGGTTACGCACATCCAAGGGCGCAGAAGAAATTTGCGAGGCGCTTTATCTCGCCGGCTGTGATGGTGCGCGATCTGTGGTCCGCCACAAGATAGGCGCTGGTTTTGAAGGCGGAACCTACAAGCAACTTTTTTACGTAGCTGATGTCGAAGCCACGGGTGCTAATCCTCCCCACGAAATCCACATCAGCCTTGAGACATCAGACTTAGCAATACTCCTGTCTTACGGCGACAAAGGCAGCAGATTGATTGGAACAGTTCGCGAGGACCGCGTGGACAATCCCGAGGGCCTTACCTTCGACGATGTCGGGCACCGCGCCGTCGAAGCCCTTGGCCTCAAGGTCGAAAAGGTGAATTGGTTTTCGACCTATCATGTCCACCATCGTGTGACTGACAATTTCAGGCATGGACGAATATTCTTGGCTGGCGACGCAGCCCATGTGCACAGCCCGGCTGGCGGTCAAGGCATGAACACTGGCATTAATGATGCGATAAATCTCGCGTGGAAACTTGCTGCCGTCGTGAAGGGCAAAGCACCCGAAACTTTGCTGGATAGCTACGACATCGAGCGGAAGGCGTTTGCGCGCAAGCTCGTCGATACCACGGATCGGATGTTTACTTTTGCCACCGCCGAAGGAAGCTTCGCTGATTTCATCAGGATACGCGTGGCCCCAATCTTCGCCACTTTTGCCTATAGCTTCGAACGCGTCCGCGAGTTCTTGTTCAGCATCCTCTCGCAGACGACCATCAACTACCGCGAAAGCCCTGTGAGCAAGGGCGTGGCGGGAACGGTCCATGGCGGTGATCGTTTGCCTTGGCTGTCATGGGCCGGTGGGGATAATTTCGAATCTCTCTCTGCGATCACCTGGCAAGCCCACGTCTATGGCTCTGCCAAATCCGAGCTCCGCGAATGGTGTAGGCAAAAGCAAATTCCGCTGCACGTCTACGACTGGCGACTTGAATATGAACAGGCCGGATTTGCCCGGGATGCCGTCTATGTGCTGCGACCCGATACATATGTAGGTCTGGCCGACCCAAACGCCTCGCCAGCCGTGCTTGATGCCTATTTCAGGAATTGTGGGTTGAAGCTGCCGGGCTAACTGAATTCGACAAGTTCAGGCGACGGCTGAAACAGGAACAGTCACCGTTTAAGCTGGCTTTCGCTGTAATGATCAATTTGAAAAGTGCCGCTTGTTCATGCCGAACGAATTTGCAATCTGGTCTCACATGGCCCAAAATCTTCGGAACATGAATTGTCAGGCCAAGGCTTGTCAGCGAGCAAATAAGGAACAGCCACGTTGAAAAACTTTCTGTCCATCTCGCTGGCTCTTTACCTGACATCTGCGGTGGGAGCAGCATTCGCCCAGACTGCCGCATCATCTGATCAAACTGAAAATAGTGATCCGGCATATGCCGCTGATTATGCTGCGGCCAATAAGCTCAAAGAGGCACTCAAAGTCCAAGATCGCCAGAGCGTTGCCGCTCTCAACACTTATCCTTTACACCGTGAAATACCATTGCCACCGATCCGCAACAGCAAGGAATTTCTGGCGCATTGGGATGAATATTTCGACTCGACGAGCACAGCAAAAGTGCTGGCGGCTGATGCTGAAAAATATGGATGGCGCGGCATTGCGCTGACGGGTGGGATCGTGTGGTTTGCAGGCGGCCACATTGCCAATATTAATCTCGATACGGATGCTTCAACGAAGGCTGGCAAGGACGCACGGATGCTTGACAGCAAGAGGCTTTATCCCAGCGCCCAAGGCTATGACAGGATTGAGTTTCTGTGCAGAACCAAAACGTCCAACATTCGAACGCAATATCATGGAGAAGATTTGCGATATTTCGCTTGGAAAAAACGACGTGCACTATCCACGAAGCCAGAACTTGCACTGACCGGTGGGACCTATGACCCGCAAGGGACAGGCGGCAACTACAACCTGATCTTCAAGACCAAAGATTACACGTACCAATTAGAAGTTGGCCACAATCGTTGTGGTGAAGATTGCAATGACTACCTTACGGTTCTGAAAGGCAGCAAGACGATTTCTCACCAGGTCTGCGCCTCTACGTCTAGATGAAAACAGTCGCGACCAGCGGTGTCAGCGACAGCGTTACTGTAACTTAGGCCCGGTCGCCTTCAGCAGCCTCTTTCTGGGCGGTTCTCGCAAGGAAACGTTCATCCATGCGCGCGCGAGCATCTTCGATGCCATCAATCGTTCTATTCTACGATATCATAGGAACACAGCTATTCAATAGTTCCAACGGTATGAGTGAGAAGCATCGTCTGACACACAAGTGCGGTCAGCTCAATACATCTTGGCCGTAGACCACCAGATTTTGCGTTCCATTTAGTGTAATAGCAATACTCACTCCCGCGCTATGATAGCCAGTCCGCCATAAGCCACGTGGGATAGCTCGATCTGAGTCGCGATAGAGTTTATTTCTAAGGAATGCAGTCCCTGACATTCTACGGCTTGTAGCATCCCTATTTGAACCTGCTGCACCGAAGATGTCAGGATTTTCTCGATATTGATGGAAAGGGAAAAATGCGCCGACCGACTTTGATTGCAAAGGTCCTCTTTCCCATTTGCGACATAGTCGGACGTTCAATTTTTATTGGCAATCTCATCAATTTGTCTGCGCAAATTCGACATTGAGAAATGTGTTCTGGATGGAGAAATTCGTACAACATTTTAGAAACGGGTTTCTCCGATTTTTGACGTTCTGTTGAAAGCATCTGATCACTTCAGACTCCTAATTTCCTTTCATTGTTCCCACTTCGGGAACGCATATGAAATGGAGTTAGAAAATGAAAACGTATTCATCTGTTTCAAAAAATGCGACTGCCAAATTCTTGTCAGCGTTGCTGTTATGCACATGCCTAGATGTTGGATCAGCGTTCAGTGATGGTCTGGGCGGCCTCGGTGGCGCTGTTGGAGGCGTTGTCGGTGGAGTCACCGGAACTGTTGGTGGTGTGACTGGAGCCGTGGGTGGCGTTGCGGGCGGCGTGACTGGAACAGCAGGCGGTATTACCGGCGGAGCAACAGGCTCACCCGGCAGTACACTTGGCGCAGTAACCAATGCCCTTGGTGGGCTGACTGGAAACGTTGCCCATGTAGGTCTTAATGTCGGAAATATTGGAACAACTGGCATGGCCGGACATGCGGCGGCTCTGTCTGCCATCAATGCTCGATTGGCACTCCTGACCACCACCGAACTTGCAAAGCTTTGTGTGTCATCAGGCGGAGGCAGTGGCTGCGGATCAGGAAGCAGACCGAAAATACTTGGTCTGATTGATGTCAAGTTGGGTCTCTTGCAAAACCGCACGCTTGTAAAGCTGTGCGTAAGCGTCGGCGGCGGTTGCGGCGGAAGCAGTAATCCGACGACAGGCGGTGGTGGAGGTGGAGGAACTGGCGGCGGCGGCGCTGGTGGTGGAGGTGGAAATCACCCGCCCATCGTGTCCGCGTCCTCAAAAACCATCGTCGCTAACAGACCATTTTGCGCAAAAATTCTGCGCGACCCGCAATACTATGGTGAGGAATTCGTCAAGCTATGTCGCAGCGCGACACGCTGGATAGATTAAAATTACGCTGAACTGGACTTGCTAGCCGCGACTCCTGGTTGGCAGTCTAGCTTGCGCGTAACAACTGGCAATGGTGGCCGCCCCATCATTGTCAGTCTGTGTTTTGCGGCTCGTGAAGTTTCGGTGCTTGTGAGGAAGTGTATGACAGCAGATCCCGACATACAAAGACTGTTATCATTCAAAGGACGCTAGATACGGCTCAATGCCATCAAGTATCTAGGGTCTCGTCAAAGTCTGACCTCAACGAATCCGTATTAACTGCAAGAGGTACGAAATGCAAAACGCAACGTGGCAAGAACATCAATTTTCTGAAGATATTTTTGGCATTAGCCAAGCTAAAAAAGCCGTCCAAGTTGCCCCGATAAGATATCCTCCAATAACATCCGACCCGTAGTGCACGCCTAAAAATATCCGCGAAATCCCTATTAGGGCCACGATCAAGATGGCGGAACTCCAGACGAGTTGGTTCCATGGTCTAGATTTCTGATGGCCTATAATTGCTGCGACTGTCAAATAGAAGACGAAGCTGTAGAGGGCGTGACCACTGGGGAAACTATAGGTCGTTGGCATGGTGTGGGCATAGACTTCATCGGGCCGCGGACGTTGAACGATCCACTTTATAGAAGTGTCAAGTATCACGGCTCCACCCATCGCAAGTGAGAGCCACTTAGCGTTCATCCAATCTCGTCGTATCAGTAATATACTCAGTGACAGTAAGGTGAAGACACTAAGGACCGCAACCGATCCCAAAAGTGAAATATCTTTCCAAACTGCAACCGTAACCGAAGTGTTTAAACTCAGGCCCCAATCCCGCACGCCATTATCTATTGAATTTGTATCGCCCTTCACGACCAGTACCATCAGAACGGCGAACAACGCTCCCAAAACCGGTGGTGCTGTATACCGCCTGTTTCGTACCATTGCCCTCAATCCTTTTTCGGCAAAGGAACAATGACGTTCAAGGCCCTAGGCAAAATGTGATAATTCAATGGGGGCTTCAGATGCAAAACCTCGCCGTCCGCCGCAACGGTGAGCATCTTTTTTCTGCTGATAACTGCGAGGCTTGTGGAGTCAAATATGAGAGTATCCGCCGGCCGTTCAAGGCCGAAAATCAGCCTTGCCAAACTTGCGAAAAGGCCGAACCTTGTGGGAGACGTTGGAATGTTGACCCACAACTTGCCTTGATCGATAGAAAAACGTTTGCCAAGATTTCCCGCTGTCATCTCATAGGCGTTGTTGCCAACAAACAAGAGAGCAGTCTTGCGTTTGACCACCGTATGCCCGGACAGCTGTACCTCTAGATCCAACCGCCGAAAACGAGCCAGAATCCGTAGTGAAGACAGAGCGGCGGCCCACCATTTGCCGTAACCCCCGGCCTGTAAGTTTTCACGCAGTTTTACGATTGCTGGATATAGACCGACACTGGAGTTGTTCAAAAAATAGTTTCCATTCACGCAACCAACATCGATGGGTTCACTGAATCCGTTGCATATGACTTCTACGGCTTCGACGATATCAGTTGGAATATTTAAATCCCGTGCAAAGTGGTTAAGCGTGCCGAGAGGCAAAATGCCCAAACGGACGTTGGGGAAAGCAATTAACGTAGAAGCCACCGCATTTATTGTGCCATCACCTCCACCAGCAACAATGACATCATAGTTCTGTTGCACTGCGCTTTTCGCAAGATCGACAATTGAGCTGCCCTGATGCGTATTAAAAATGTCGACATTAAACCCGCGCTGAGAAAACAATTTGGCAAAGTCGTAGCGCTCTTCGCCCGCGCCGCTGCCGGATTTATCATTCAGGATGCAACATATTTTCAAGCGTTAGGGTTCTCTCAACTGACACTATTCAAGAGTCGAAGACTGCGCTCCTCGAACTTCAACATCAAAGAGACTAGATAACTAGTGGAGTGACAGCCATGCCATCCACTGTTGCCGATAAATCCGATAATTCTCGATGCAATTTGGGAAGGCTGGAGATAGCATGGGCGGGGCTCTGTACACCCAAGTGATCGCCCCCTTTTGACCAAGCAACGCTAATGACCTTTGCATCCTGAACAAGTGCTGTGACGCGTCTCTCGAGGTATTTGTGTTTGGCTTCAGTTGGAGACGTCAAATAGCAAAGACAAACAAGCTCCACTTTCGACATATCACTTCCTGCAAGTTTTCCTGGCGATATTGCATCTTGGGGCAACATTCGATGCGGAATATTTTTGGCCTTGAGAAGCCCCGAGAATGCCAATGTGGCAGCAAAGTTGAGGGCACCGGGCGCCGA
>JBBRLH010000016.1:0-51573 GCA_038231475.1 Hyphomicrobiales bacterium
AGTTTCCGCCACGCCTCCGCCACAAGCGACGATTATCTGTCTCTTCGCACGTGCAAAATTCACTTTAACATGTTGATATATATGGGCGAAAATGGTGGGTGGTACAGGGATCGAACCTGTGACCCCTACCATGTCAAGGTAATGCTCTACCGCTGAGCTAACCACCCACAATATATGCGGCAACGCCTGTGCCTATAGGGGCAGGATTAGCCAATGGCAAGTGGCAGAAAAAATTACGGGGCAGCCTTCAGGCCGCCATCAATCGGTTCACTTCGTCAACCAAATCGCGCAGGTGGAACGGCTTGGACAGGACCTTGGCATCCTTGGGCGCATTAGAATCAGGGTTAAGCGCCACTGCTGCAAAACCGGTGATAAACATGATTTTGAGCGCTGGATCGAGTTCCGCAGCACGCCTGGCCAATTCGATGCCGTCCATTTCGGGCATCACAATGTCGGTCAGCAGCAAATCAAACGTTGCCTGCTTGATTTCTTCATAGGCCGAAGCCCCTTCGGCAAACGGTGTAACGCGATGCCCGGCCTTTTCCAGCGCCTTCACCAGAAAGCGCCTCAGGTCATCATCATCCTCGGCCAGAAGTATCCTCACCATATGCTCCTTATGTGGCGTGCTGCAACCGAGGTCAAGTTTCAAGAAAAATGAATCTGCGTGGCGGCCATGGAACATTCTAGGAAAAAGCAGTAAACAGGTGATGAAGTGCAAACAAAAGCGCACGGGTGCCATTCATGGGAGACATCTTGCCGGAACCGCAAAACCAGCCATTTGAAATTCTCGCCCCAGCGCAGTGGCTGGTGCCGATGGTTTTCAATTCACCCCACAGTGGCAAATTTATTCCTGAGACGCTGCGCCAACTGACCCGAATGCCTCTGCCGCAATTGCACCGTTCGGAGGATTGTTTTGTCGATGAGCTGTTTTCCTTCTGCTTGGACTTAGGTGCACCCATGCTGCGCGCTTTGTTTTCCCGCACGTTCCTCGATCTCAATCGCGAACCTTACGAACTTGACGCTGCGATGTTCGTGGAAGCCTTGCCAGGTTTCATGAACTCGACAAGTCCGCGGGTGATGGCCGGTCTCGGAACCCTGCCGCGCATTGTCTCAGAAGGCGAAGAAATCTATCGCGGTCGCATTCCCCTGCAGGAAGCCATGTCGCGCATTGAGACCTGCTATCGCCCCTATCATCGCGCACTCACATCACTTATCGCCGAGCTTCACGGTGCGACCGGCTTTTCCCTCCTCATTGATTGTCACTCCATGCCGTCTTCGTCGGTCCGACATCTGCGCGGTAGCGGCCAGAATACCATTGACGTCGTTCTGGGTGACAGGTTTGGAGCAGCCTGCAATCGCGATATCACCGGCGTGTTGGAACATGCTTTTGCCGCTGAGGGACTGAGCGTGGTGCGTAACCGTCCTTATGCGGGTGGTTTTATCACCGAAACTCATGGCAGCCCGCGCCATAACCACCATGCGGTACAAATTGAGATCAATCGGGCGCTCTATATGGATGAAATCAAAATGGAGAAAACCCGCGACTACGTCTCGTTGCAAAAGGCTTTGGCGCGGATTTTCAAAACGCTTGCGGCATTCCTGCCTGGCATAGAGGCCAGCCCCGCCCATAAGGCGGCCGAATAAAAAAAGGCCGGTCAGCAAAAGCGACCGGCCCAAGTCTAGGGAGGAAACGCCCAAGAAGGGCAGAGAGAGCAAAGCTCATCTCGTGAGCGTGATTTGGCACTGCAATATCGGTATTTCAAGGTCATAATTGCCTGAAATGTCATCATGCTGTTCAACAACATCACATCGAAACTCGGTTCCGCCGCATAAATTGTTGAAAAATAGTAGTATTATTCAAATCCAACTAACTCATGCGCCACGCGCATAACAGAGTATCTATTGTGCAATGCAACATTAATGGCTTGGAATTCGCCTCTCTTTGCCCTGAAAGACTCCGGCCAACCTGAAAGTGACCCTTTATGTCTCAAGAAACTGCCCGACTGCTTGATTTTGCCCGCCAACTGGCAGGCGCTTCTGCCGATGTCATCCTACCGCAATTCCGCAGGAACATTGCCATTGAGGTCAAACAGGCCAAGGACTGGGACCCGGTGACAGAGGGAGACCGTGCCGCCGAACGGACAATTCGCAACCTCATCGAAAGCCATTTTCCCACTCACGGCATTATTGGCGAAGAATACGGCACCAAGGCTGGATCCTCTGCCTACACTTGGATATTGGACCCAATCGACGGCACGCGCTCATTCGTTATCGGCATGCCCACCTGGGCCACCTTGATTGGCCTTTACCGCGACGGCCAGCCACTTCTTGGCGTGATGAACCAGCCCTATGTGGGAGACATGTTCTATGGCTCGCCCGATGGTGCTTGGCTGGATCATCGTGGATCCATTCAGCCGATTAAATGCCGCGCCCCTGTTCCATTGAAACACGCAGCAGCAGGCACAACGTCTCCTCACCTTTACAAAGCAGATTCAAATTTCGAAACCATGCGAAAATCCGTCCAGTTGATGCGTTATGGCGGCGATGCGTATTTCTTCAGCCTCGTGGCGGCAGGCCACCTCGATATTGCCATGGATGCGGGTTTGCAGATTTATGACATTGCGGCACTCATCCCCATCGTGACCGGCGCAGGTGGCATTGTTGGTACATGGGATGGCAAAGACCCAGCCCAGGGCGGCAACATTATCGCAGCGTCGAGCCCTGCCCTGCTGGACGAAGCGCGCGCAGTCATGCAGAACTGAACCATGGAACATCTCAAAAGCTGGGCCGAGCTTGCCCCCGATCTAGTTGCTGTCGCAGCGGGCCGCAAAAAGGCCGAAACTGTGGTCCGCAACGCCAAATGGGTGAACGTCCATTCCGGCGAAATCATTCCGGCAACCGATATTGCGATCTATGGCGGGCGCTTTGCCTATGTGGGTCCCGATGCAAAACACACGATTGGACCCCAGACAAAAATCATCGAAGCCGATGGCCGCTATGCCATGCCCGGCCTGTGCGACGCCCACATGCATGTTGAAAGTGGCATGTTGACCGTCACGCAATTTGCTCGCGCCGTGGTGCCCCATGGCACGACATCGATGTTTATCGACCCACACGAAATCGCCAATGTGTTGGGCCTGCCCGGTGTGCGACTGATGCATGACGAGGCGGCGGGCTTGCCCCTCAATGTTTTTGTTCAGATGCCAAGCTGTGTTCCCTCAGCCCCCGGCCTTGAAACACCCGGTGCCACGATTTCGCCTGATGACGTGGCCGAAGCCATGGGCTGGCCCAATATCATCGGCCTTGGCGAGATGATGAATTTCCCCGGCGTGGTTGCGGGTGACGAAAAAATGCTGGCGGAAATTGCTCATACCATGCGCGCCGGAAAAACCGTCGGCGGCCATTATGCTTCGCCTGATTTGGGCCCAGCCTTTCACGCCTATGTCGCAGGCGGCCCCGCCGATGACCACGAGGGAACCCGGGTTGAAGATGCCATTGCCCGCGTGCGCCAGGGAATGCGCGCCATGCTTCGCTTGGGGAGTGCGTGGTATGATGTGGCCACGCAAATCAAGGCCGTCACCGAACAAGGCCTCGACCCGCGCAATTTCATTCTCTGCACCGATGATTGCCATTCAGGGACATTGGTCAATGAAGGCCACATGAACCGCGTGTTGCGCCATGCCATAGCGCAAGGTTTAAAGCCCATCACCGCCATTCAAATGTGTACGCTGAATACGGCCAGCCATTTTGGTTTGGAGCGTGAATTAGGGTCGATCACGCCCGGTCGCCGCGCTGACCTTATCCTGACGTCTGATCTGATCAGCCTACCCATCGAACTGGTGATGGCTCACGGCAAGATGGTAGCTGAGAACGGAAAACTCGCAGCTGAGTTTCCGTCCTTCACCTATCCAGCAAACGCCAAATCCACAGTAAATATGAAACGCGAATTAGCGGCGGCAGATTTTGACATCAGGGCGCCTCAAGGGGCCAATCAAGTCAAAGCCCGCGTCATCGGCGTCATTGAAAATCAGGCGCCGACGCGCGCGTTGATCGCCCAATTGCAGGTGAATTCCGGTCTCGTCAGTGGTGATGCAAAGCAGGATATTTGCCAGATCGCATTGGTGGAGCGCCACAAGGCCACAGGCAATGTGGTCAATGCCTTTGTGTCAGGCTTTGGCTACAACAAGCCCTGCGCTGTGGCCTCAACCGTTGCCCATGACAGCCACCACATGATCGTTATCGGCACCAACAAGTCCGACATGGCGCAAGCCGCCAATATCCTGAAACGTGTGGGTGGTGGTGTTGTGGTGGTGAGTGAGGGCAAACAACTCGCACTTGTGGAATTACCAATTGCCGGACTCATGTCCGACGAGCCTGCGGAAATCATGGCCGCCAAAGCCGATAAAATGGTGGCCGCCATGCAGGCCTGCGGTTGCAACTTGAACAATGCCTATATGCAGCACTCGCTACTGGCATTGGTGGTCATTCCGCAATTGCGGATTTCCGACCTAGGGCTCGTGGATGTCACCACCTTCAAGCCCGTCGATCTGTTCGTCGCCGACTGATTATTCGTCGCGGTAAACCCGCTCGCGCTTTTCGTGGCGTTCCTGCGCTTCTATGGACAGCGTGGCGATGGGCCTCGCATCAAGACGCTTCAAACCAATGGGCTCGCCCGTTTCTTCGCAATAGCCGTAAGAGCCATCTTCGATGCGCTTCAAGGCCGAGTCGATTTTTGAAATCAGCTTGCGCTGGCGATCACGGGTGCGAAGTTCCAGCGAACGATCAGTTTCTGAGGACGCCCGGTCAGCCACGTCGGGGAGAATGTGGTTCTCGTCCTGAAGGTGGTTGATGGTCTCCTTGCTCTCGCGCAGGATATCTTCCTTCCAGGCGATCAGCTTGCGGCGGAAATATTCAATCTGCCTTTCATTCATAAAAGGCTCGGAATCAGAAGGCTTATAGTCGTTTTGCAAAGTCACACTCATAGCTGTCTCATCCCTAAAGTTGGGCGGCTTATAGCGAGACAGTATGACAGCGGCAATACTTGCTTATTGGCCGGGCTTGCGCCGTGATTCGTCCCATTTGTCACGGGCCTGCATCCACCAATAAGTGCCTTGCACCCCGAGCCGGCCGAGTTGGCCAAAAGCCCAGGTTGGCGCAAAAGGCGCAAATTGCCGGTAACTGTCATCACCGTCAGCAATCGCTCTTGCAAGCAATATGCCAGCCATCGCCGTGGTGTTGAGCCCGTGGCCTCCAAAGGCCGTAGCAAACCATTGGCCTTCAGCATCGCGGCCAATCAAAGGCATTTTGTGAAGCGCATATCCCATGAGCCCGGCCCAGGCATAGTCGATCCGCGGATTGCCAAGCTGCGGATAGGTGGACAGCATATCGCCTTTCATCTGTTCGGCGAGATGCGACGGTGCAGAAACCTTTGTGGTAATGCGCCCACCCCACAAGATGCGCCCGCC
Source organism: Hyphomicrobiales bacterium (assembly GCA_038231475.1). GTDB lineage: Bacteria > Pseudomonadota > Alphaproteobacteria > Rhizobiales > Aestuariivirgaceae > Aestuariivirga. Next base: position 5,466 of record JBBRLH010000016.1, read on the forward strand.
CTCAATCAAACGGTAATAATCGCCAGCGCGGCGCGTATCAGCAACGGCACACGGTGTATTGATCGCGTGCTGGGCAAGCGGCTCTGTGACAGCGATATAGGTCGCAACGGGGAGCACCGCGCAACCCGAAGGCTGGTGAATTTTGCGCCCCAATGATGAAACACAATGCACGACATGGGTCGCCATGATGGATCCCGTTGAAAATCTTACCAGGAAACGTGCCCCCTGTTTTTCAACGCCCAGAACCGGTGAATTCTCGAAAACCTGTCCCCCGGCCGCTTGGATCTGCGCCTTCAGCAACAGGCAATAGCGCAAGGGATGAATGTGGAGGGCTTTTGGAAAATAAAGAGCCCCGTGATAGCGCGCTGAAGACAAACGCTGGCGCGTTTCTTTCGTGGCAAGATATTCGACATCTTCGCCATAGTCGCGCGCCATGCTGTCGCCATGGCTTTGCAGGCCACCACCGTCAGTGTAGCGCACACCCACCAGCAGGCCATCGCCCATCTTGATGGTGGGATCAGACGTGGCGATTTCCTGATGCACATAGTCTGTACCCATCTTTGAGAATGTGTAGAGATTTTTTGCCGCATCAGGCCCCACGTGCCGGGCCACTTTGTCAATGTCCAAGGCAAATCCGTTAAAGACAAATCCGCCATTGCGCCCTGAAGCGCCCATGCCCACCAGCCGGGCTTCGACCAAGGCCACGCGAACACCTTTCCGGGCCAATTCCAGCGCCGTGGTCAGCCCCGCTAGACCGCCGCCCACCACGCAGGCATCAAACTCGCTTTGTCCGGAATAGAGCGCCGGGCCAGATCCCCTCTGCACAGTCGCCTCATACCAGGTCGCTTGCGAGTAAATATCCTGTCCCATTTTGAAACACCGTTTTCTGCACATACTTAACGTAAAATTAGAACAACCCCTCCATGTTGAATGAAATCAGGGTCAGTGTGGGTTCTATCATGCGTTTCATGCCAATTGTTCCAATAATGCTTTCGTTCACTGCGCTGTCCGGCTGTGCCGGCGACGGCACGGCGCTTGACGCTATCTCAAGCCTCAACATAACTTGCGTGAAAGGTGACACGTCGGTGAATTGCGGAACCACGGGAACAGGGACTGGAACCGGCACGGGTACTGGCACGGGGACAGGAACCGGCACAGGAACCGGAACCGGCACCAATACGGGCAACAATTCGAACCTGACCACAGGCGACACCACCATTGTGCTCGAAAACTCGGTTTTGGTTTCGGACCCCGCCAATCCAGCCCTGTCCAAGCTGGTTGTGACCAATTCGCCCAGCAAGGCCAATATCCAGATCAACACCAACACTGCCGATCAGGCAAGCTGGCCCAAGGCCAAGGACTTGGCGGAATATACCTCCGCACTCGGTTCACCCCTACCTGCATTTGGAAGCGCTGCATTCACTCCCGCCGTTGCAGGCGAAACCTACAAGGAATATCGCGCCATCTCCCCGACCTCGTCAGGCAACACCGTGGACGAGGAGCTTCAGGTCTGGACCTGGAATGATGGCAGTTATGGTACGCAATATCGCGACATTACAGGCGGGGGCGGTGATGCACTGCATCAGGCCTGGAGCATCGGCGGTGGCACGGTGGCCACAGCCATCCCGACCACTGGCGTTGCGAATTTCAACAATGGTGTCTATCGCGGCACGGCCAAGACTTGGAATTGGGTCGAACCAACCAATCAACCAACGCGCACCGTGGCAGTCAATAACACCTGGGCCGTGGCCGGCACAGCGCAAGTCGCAGCGGACTATTCCACCGGCGCCATCACCGGCACGCTCACGCCCGGCACTTGGGAAGCCTTGGACAAAAACAACAACTACGTGGACATCTCGGCCGCCAATCCTGGCGATCCGAACTATGATCCCGGCTTTATGACAGGCACCATTCAACTGGATGGAACGCTCGCCAAGACCGGGACAGCCTATAACGGAACCTATTCCGGCAAATCGACCTATTCGCCCGGCACGGGCTGGATCACCGGTGGCACACAGAATGTCATGACCGGGGCTCTCTACGGCACAAGCGGTGTCACCTCGACTTCGGGTCTTTATGCCTTTACGGCTGTGGCACCCGCGCCCACCGGCGGTATCGTGCCAATCGACAACGACACCCGCGGTTACATTTCGCAAAGCGGCGTTTTCCACGCGCAATAACTCAGTCAGTCAGATCGGGTGGCTCTTGTCACGTTTCATACGAACATCGGCACCCAAATTAGGCTTCGCCATTCTGGCGCTCTCATGCGTTCTGGGTGTTGCCCCTGCCAAAGCGGCGGCTCCGGCTTTGCAGCCCGATCAAATCGCCTCTTTCGAAGCTCTGCCAGAAAACGGCCGCGTTCATATTCTGATCATGCTGGCCAAAACTGGCCGTGCCGATCAAGCAGAAATTCTGCTCCACCAATTTCCGTTGCAAGGCCCGCTTGCGTCCAACCGCAAGATTTTTATTGAAGGCCTGATCTGTGCTGCCCGCCGGGATTTTCCGGGCGCCGCCGCAAAATATCGCCAAGCCTTGGCGAGCGATCCTCATCTCACGCTCGTCCGATCGGAATTGGCCCAAACCTTGGCCGCCATGGATGAAAATGAAAGCGCCAGGCATCATCTGGAATTGCTCAAAGCTGATGCGCCAGACATCACTCAAGCGCAAGGCATTCAATCCTTCATTGACCGCATTGATGCAAAACGGCCTTACACAGTCGCAGGCTATGTCTCGCTTGCACCCAGCACCAACGTCAACGCAGGTTCATCACATTCCACCGTCTATTCGCCCGTATTGGGCTGGGGTGACATCCCGCAGACCAGCCAGAAAACATCCGGCATCGGCGCCGCCGCGGGTCTCAGCTTGGGCTACAGCAAAAGGCTGAGTGACGAGTTTCAGATGGTCACGGCTGCCAATGTTGACGGTCGCATCTATGCCGACAGCGACTATGATTTGCTGGCATTCAGCGAATCAGCCGAATTGCGGCGCATTTTTTCGGGCGGCTATTTGAGCGCTGGCGTTGTTAGCTCGCAAATCGTGGCCCCATCCACTGACCCCTCAACTTTGATGAAACTATCCTACTACTCTTATGGCCCACGGCTCGCCTTTTCCCAGGATCTTGGGCAGCGTAATCATCTGCAAGCCTCGACCGTCTATGAATTTCGCGATTATGGATCAGGCAGCACCCAGAATGGCTGGGCGTCCACCAATACCGCAACTTTGAGCCACGCCATCGATGCAACCTTCAGCGTCAATGCCACGGTGGGCTATGATCACGTCGACCAGGGTTTTGATTTCACCTCGTACCACACCTATTCATTCGGTCTTGGCGCCTACAAGGAATTCTCCCATGGACTGACCATGCAAGTGAATGGCATGGCAAAATTTTCCAACTTTGAGGGGGTAAACCCCGTCGCCGACCTCACCCGCGAAGACCACCGCTATATCGGGTCCGTAACCCTGACCAAGCGCGACTGGAACCTTCTCGGCTTTGCGCCAGCGCTGAACTACACCTATACGCGCAATGCCTCAAATATCGCGCTTTATGACTATGACAGCCATTCTGTAGAATTACGAATGACCAAGGACTTCTAAGCAGGTTGCAGGCGGACCCTCCAGCCGTTAAACGGGGCCATGCGCTTTAAATCCGGACAAGAATTCCTGAACCAGCCCAACAAGGCCATCACCGTCATGGGCATGTCCGGCGTGGGAAAAACCACGCTCGCCGCCATGTTGCAAAAACTGGATTGGTTCCAGTATTCCGTCGATTACCGCATTGGCACTCGCTATATGGACGAATATATCGTCGACAATTTCAAGCGCGAGGCGATGCACAATCCTTTTCTGCGCGAATTATTGCGATCCGATTCGATTTACATCCGCTCCAACATCACATTCGACAATCTGGCCCCGCTCTCGACCTATTTGGGAAAGCCCGGCGCTGCCGCGATGGGGGGAATTGCAATGGCCGAATATAAACTACGCCAGGCCCAGCACCATGACGCCGAAATCAAGGCTCTGCTTGATGTGCCCCAATTTATCAGTCGCGCCGCTGAACTCTATGGCTATGGCAATTTCGTCTGCGACTCCGGCGGCAGCCTTTGTGAAGTTGTCAATCCTGACGACGCCAATGATCCAGTTTTGAAAGCGCTCTCTGATAATACGGTCATTATCTACATTGAAGGGACACCGGAACATGCAAAGATGCTGGTTGAGCGCTTCCGCAAAAACCCCAAGCCGATGTATTACCAGCCGGCCTTCCTTGATGAAATCTGGGCGAAATACAAAGGTCTGAAAAACATCTCAGACGAAAACGCCATTGTGCCGAATGATTTCGCTGCCTGGGGCTTCGAACAGCTCTTGCACCACCGTATTCCGCTCTATCGCAAAATTGCCAAGAATTTTGGCTACACCATTCCGATGCAGGCCGTTCCCGATCTCCGCTGTGCCGAAGATGTAACCGCCCTCATCGCCAAGACCATTGATCAAAACTGATGCCCATCCGCATTCCTGATGAACTTCCCGCCCGCGCCATTCTTGAAAAAGAGGGCGTCAATGTCATGGGCGAACAGACCGCCAACCGGCAGGACATTCGCCCTCTTCGTATCGGTCTGCTCAATCTCATGCCCAACAAGATCAAGACCGAGACCCAGTTTGCAAGACTGATTGGGGCCACGCCGCTCCAGGTTGAGCTTTCTCTCATCAAGGTCACCGGTCACACGCCTAAGAACACCTCGCAAGACCACATGCTGGCTTTTTATGACAGCTGGGAAGATGTGAAAGGACAGCGCTTTGATGGTTTGATCATCACTGGGGCACCGATCGAACAAATGCCGTTCGAGGACGTGACCTATTGGAAAGAGATGGAAGAGATTTTCGAATGGACCAAGACCCATGTCCACTCGACGATGAATATTTGTTGGGCCGCTCAGGCCGCCCTTCGCTATTTTCACGGCGTTCCGAAGCACGCTCTCCCTAAAAAGGCTTTTGGCATTTACGATCATAACAATCTCAATCCTTCATCGCCGCTCTTGCGCGGTTTCTCGGATGATTTCTGCATGCCGGTTTCACGCTGGACGGAAGTTCGCAAATCCGATCTGCCAAAATCTGCGGGCCTGGAAATCCTCCTCGAAGCAGACGACGTCGGTCTGTGTCTAATTGACGATCCAGGTCGCCGCCAAGTTTACATGTTCAATCATATTGAATATGATACGGGCTCGCTGGCCGAAGAATATTTCCGTGATGTCGGCGCCAACAAACCCATCGATAAGCCCGCACATTACTTCCCCGACGATGACCCAAAGCAGGCTCCAGTGAACCGCTGGCGCAGCGATGCCCACTTGCTGTTTGGCAACTGGATTAATGAGCTTTACCAGTCCACGCCCTTTGATCTCGCAAACATCGGCAAGTAAGCGTGTTTCGAAGTTCCGCTTGATTTGCGGGGTTTAAACCCCAACTATGGCAGTGACGGAAATGAGGAACGGCTTTGGCTCTCAACGATCTGGTGGATGGCGGTCGTATTGCTTTTGGCGGCCTCAAGGACTTCGCAACGGGGCTGGGTGAACCGTCCTTGCGCCTTGGCGTCACCGGTCTTTCTCGTTCAGGCAAAACCGTGTTTATCACTGCTTTAGTCCATGCGCTTTTGAAACAGGCGCGCATGCCGGTCTTTGAAGCCCACGCCCAAGGCCGCATCACTAGAGCCTATCTCGAACCCCAGCCTGATGATGACCTGCCGCGTTTTGCCTATGAAGCCAATTTGAATGTGCTCACCGCCAAAGACCGCGCATGGCCCGAGGGTACAAGGCGCATCAGCCAACTTCGGCTTACACTGGAATATGAGGCGCGTGGCTTCTTTGCGCGCAATTTCGGGCGCGGAAGACTTCACATCGACATCATAGATTATCCCGGCGAGTGGCTGCTCGATTTGCCCTTGATGAAACTTTCCTATGCCGAATGGTCTGCCCTGATGGTGGAGGCGTCGCGGAAAACTCCCCGTAACAAGATTGCTAGAGAGTGGCATCAGGTCTTACAAGCCCAGAAGTGGGACGACCCGGCAAATGAAGAGGCCGCGACCAAGGCAGCACTGGTTTTCACCGCCTATCTTGCCGAGTGCCGTAAAGATGAGATCGCATTGTCGAGCTTGCCTCCGGGACGTTTCCTCATGCCCGGTGATTTGCAAGGCTCACCGCTCCTCACATTCTCACCCTTGGATATTTTGCCTGATGCGGCGATCCCATCAGGCAGTTTGGCAAGCCTGATGGCGCGCCGCTATGACAGCTATGTGGCACGCGTCGTGAAGCCATTTTACTTTGGTCATTTCGCCAGGCTTGATCGCCAGATCGTGCTGGTCGATGTGCTGAGCGCATTGAATGCCGGATCCGCTGCAATTCAGGATTTGCAAACCGCATTGACCGACGTCTTGGCCTCGTTCCGCCTCGGTGCCAACACTTACGCCTCAACCCTGTTTGGCCGACGCATCGACAAGGTCCTATTTGCAGCCACCAAGGCCGACCTTATCCATCATCAAAGCCATGACAGGCTGGAAAGCATTCTAAATGAGTTGCTGGCCCAAGCGGCAGTCCGCGCCGAATTCCAGGGCGCTGCCATTTCATCCGTCGCACTCGCATCTATCCGAGCCACGCGCGAAGCCACTGTCAAACAAAAATCTGAAGAACTGGCCTGCATTGCGGGCCTCCCCGAAATCGGCCAGGCTATTGATCGCCAGATTTTTGATGGTGAAACTGAAGCCGCGATTTTTCCTGGAGACTTGCCGGAAAATCCGCAAAGCGCCATTGACGGCAGCATGGAAGGAAAACTGCATTTCGTGAAGTTCCGCCCGCCGCTGCTTAACGGCGACACGTTTCCGCATGTCAGGCTGGACCGCGCGTTAGAGTTTTTGCTCGGAGATCGCTTCCCATGACAGACATTCCGCGCAAACCCCGCGCCTTCGTGATCGAGCCTGAAACCTCGACGAAACATCGGGCCAGCCCAAATATAGAGTTCACTACGACTGAGCCCGCAGCAGAGTTGGTCAACGTTCCCGAAATGCCGCAACCCATGCCGAGATCGGGCTGGCCCTGGGGCTCGATCATGATTGCCGCACTTGCGGCCCTGATCTCCCTTTGGGCTGGGGTTGCCATCACGCGCATGATCGAAGGCTTCTTTGAATCCTCACCCCTGCTCGGATGGACGGCCACCGGCATCGCCGCGATTGCTGGTTTTTCTGCGCTGGCGCTGGTCTTCCGTGAAATCTGGGGCCTGCTGCGCCTGCACCGCATTGAGGCTTTGCAGCATCAGGCCGTAACGGCCCTGAACACAGGCGAAGAAAAATCGGTGAGCGCCACTTTAGCCTCACTGCGTTCACTGTATGGCAACCGCCTCGACCTTGCCTGGAATCTGAGGGAACTGGCGGGCCATGACACAGATATCATCTCGCCGCTTGACCGTTTGCGCTTGGCGGAACGTCTCCTGCTGGAGCCATTGGATGAACAAACCCACCGCATCATCGCACGGCGAGCCAAGCGCGTCACATTGCTCACCACTGTCACACCCATCGCCGCATTGGATGTGGCTTTCGTCGCGGCCCAGAACATTGCCATGCTGCGGGAATTGGCGAGTCTCTATGGCGGAAGGCCTTCCACTCTCGCAACCTTGCGGCTCTCGCGCCTTGTCTTGATGCATCTTGCCGTGGCGGGTGGCCTCGCCCTCTCAGACAATTTCTTTCATCTTTTTGTCGGCAAAGGCATCATAGGAAAACTATCCGCCAGATTTGGAGAAGGTGCGGTGAATGGCATTTTGACATCACGCATTGGCTTGGCCGCCGTCGACGTTTGCCGCCCTATCCCCAAACCACCCGCCAAGCGCGAAAGCCTGACGAGTCTCATGCGAGAGATCGTTTCGTTCAGCGACTCGCCTAAGGGTTGAGAACAGATTCCATTAACCGTGAGCCAATTCGTCAAAAGAATTAAGGCCATTCTGAACAAATCTGGATTACAAAATACGCATGGAAAGTCGTGCGGCTCCATCGCAGCAAAGTTCGGGTAACCCAAGAGGAGAAATCGTTCTGATTTCGAGCCTCGAAGGGCTTACGTCCCTGCGCTCTGAGTGGACCAGTCTCGAGGCCCGCTGCCATTCTTCCCCCAGCGTTTTCCAGTCTTTTGACTGGATCCATGAATGGTCAAAAATCTTTTGCAACCCATCCAACTCGGACCCGATCGTTCTTCAGATCATGCTGGGCCGCAAGAGTAACAAGCTGGTCTTTGCCATACCCTTGATGCTCCGCCACGTTAAAGGCGTGAAAATGTTGACCCTGTTGTCTGACCCCCACGCTCAATACGGTGATATTCTTTGTGATCGCAATGAAAACATCGAATTTTGGATGAGGGCGGCTTTGGAGTTTTGCCAAAGCACCAGCGCCGCCGACATTTTCTATATTCGCCATGTGCGCAGCGATTCAAATCTGGCGCCTTTTGCCAGGCAGAATTTGAATGATGGCCATTTCAACGAAAAGGCACCCTACCTTGATTTGACCGCGTTCAAATCTTCAGCCGATTACGACATGCGATATTCGCCAACGCAAAAAAAGCGCCGCAAAAAGATCAGGAAACATCTGCAGGATCTGGGTGAGGTGAATTTCACCGCCGTGCAGGATCTTGTCACCCGCGATGCAGAAATCGTGACGGCGGTCAACGAGAAGGAAATCTGGTTGAAAAATCGCGGGCGGTATAGCCGGGTCATGAACTGCCCCAAACATGTTGAATTTCTGCAAAGCCTGGCACGGCTGGTCGAAAGCCCGCTGAAACTTGTGATGACCAGACTTTCCGCAGGTGACAAGCCCGCCTCATGGGACATTAGTTTTCGTTACAACGATACCAATTATTGCTACATCACCTCGCATGTGAACGCCCTGAACGACTTGTCGCCCGGACGCTTGCACATGGATCAATCGCAGCGCTTGAGCCTTGCCGATGGCATGAAAAAATTCGACCTCATGGTCCCCAACGACCCTCATAAGGAATCATGGAGTTCGGGGAGCACGGATGTGAATGACTATTATCAGGCTTTTTCAGCCAAGGGGCGCCTCTTTGGCACGGCCTATCTCGGCTGGTTGAGGCCCCTCATTCGCAAGGCCTATTACAGCCTGCCCCAAAAAGCGCTTGTTGCCTTACAGCCCTTTGTGAGCTGACTCAGGCAACACCCAACTTCTTCTGCAAATTCGTGCTCGACGTTGTATATTGGAACAACAGCCGCTCGCCCGGATTGATCACATGGAAAGCCTGTTGCGCCATCAGTGCAGCTTCGTGAAAACCCGACAGGATGAGCTTGAGTTTGCCCGGGTAGGTGTTGATATCACCCACGGCAAAGATGCCGGGCACTGAGGTCTCGAACTTTGCCGTATCCACGGAAATAAGATTTTCATGGAGATTGAGACCCCATTCCGCAACCGGCCCCAGCTTCATGGTCAAACCAAAGAACGGCAGCATGGCATTGCACGCAACTTCGGACAGGCTCCCATCATTGCCTTTGACAGTCGCGCCCGACAAGACGCCACCCGCACCTGAAAGACCCGTCACTTGCCCGATTTTTAGCTGCATTTTTCCATCAGCGACCAACTCCCGCATCTTCTTCACGGAATCAGGCGCGGCGCGGAATTCGTCGCGACGATGCAACAAGGTCATACTCTTGGCGATGGGTTGCAGATTGTTGGTCCAATCTAGCGCGGAATCACCGCCGCCAATGATCAGAACATCCTTGCCGCGAAAACTTTCCATCTTTTTGACGGAATAGAAAACTGAGCCACCTTCATAGGCGTCGATGCCGGGAATGGGCGGCTTCTTGGGCTGGAATGAACCGCCACCAGCCGCAATCACCACCACTTTGCAATGGAAAGTAATGCCGCCATCTGTCGTTAGTTCAAAATCATTGTCGCCACGCTTGGTGAGGCTTGTCACCATCTGGTTGAAATGAAACTGTGGTTTGAATGGCGCTGCCTGTTCCATCAAGCGGCTGGTGAGTTCAGCACCGGTTACTAAAGGCAAAGCAGGAATGTCATAGATCGGCTTCTCGGGATAAAGCTCGGCGCATTGGCCGCCCGGCCTGTCCAGAATATCAATCACATGGGCCTTGATGTCGAGAAGTCCGAGCTCGAACACGGTAAAAAGCCCGCAAGGGCCGGCACCAATAATCACCGCATCGGTTGTAAACACCTCTGACATCTTAAACCTCAAAACTGCTTTTCGGGAACTTTCACTCGCAAGCCATCAAGCGCATCGCTCACCTTGATCTGGCAAGAGAGACGAGAATTTTCACGCACATCGAAAGCAAAATCCAGCATGTCTTCTTCCATGGGATTGCGCGGACCAACTTTGTCTTTCCATTCGGGCTCGACATAGACGTGGCACGTGGCACAGGCACAGGCGCCACCACAATCTGCATCGATGCCTTGAACCTGGTTTTTGACAGCTGTCTCCATGACCGTCATCCCGGCCACGCCGTTTGCCGTTATTTCCTTGCCATCATGTTGGATAAAAGTGATTTTTGCCATGAATTGAAATGCCTTTCTGCGCGCTAGATAAGTCAATGCGAGCAGAAACGCAATGTTGCGGAGATCACGCACTTATCACAAGCTGGTGGGCACTGCTTCGGCCAAAAACTCGTCGAAGGCCTTGCCGATTTCAAGTTTGAGCCCTTGCGACCATTCGGGATTCTGATGCCAGCGCGCGGCTATCGCCTCAATCCGTTTGGCACCCACCGCACTGGAGGCACCCAGCAATGTGTGCGCTATCATCTTGGCCTCAACAGCAGGAATTGGGCCCTGTTCGACTAAAGCTCGGACCTTTGCCAGCTGTGAAAAGAACAGGTCAAGAACCTCCCGTTGCAGTTTCGCGTCCTGCATGGTGTGGTGGGCAAGGACCTCCCGGTCAAAGGCGGGCAGAGCATTTTCGGAGCGTTTGGTCTGCGACATCGACTTCCCATCCCAAGTTTTCGTCTGTTGGCTGCTTATTTGTCGAAAATCACTTAAAACTTAACAAGAAGGTCCACCAGCCGCCAATTTCACGAATCGATTCAAATCGCTCCACAATTTTAACCAAATCTTCAAATACCCGGTGGGCAACTCGGCCCGACGGGTTCTAGGCGACTGCTTTTTGCTGTATAGCAGACGTTGATAAAGAGCTCGATTGGGTGTTGGGGCCTCTGCCTAAAACGGCAGACGACATCGAAAACAGAGACATGACGAGGCAATTGCCTCTTTAAGAGGGTGCGTAGGCAATATGGCGAACAAGACCACGGACAATCGTCGCCGGGGCCGTATTCCGGTTCTCGAAAATCAAAATCTCGCTCAAGAAGCGGTCGAGCCATCATCGTTGCGTTCGCGTCCGGCCAATGAAAACGATCCCGCCACGGCCATGATGTTGGCCAGGCTTCGCCGCGCGCCATCTTATACGGTGTTTGTTGGCGTGTTCTTCCTCTCGCTGATCTGGGTTTTCACCTGGTCATACGTCTATTCCGATCTCCTGCTCGCCAGCCAGGCTGCGGTTAAGAGAAGCCCGGCCGAACAGCTCCAGGCCTTGATCATGCTCGTGGTACCAATCGCCAGCATGTTGGCGATTGCCTATTTCCAATGGCGCGCCCAGCAACTGAAGCAGGTTTCAGAAGTGCTGATGCATCAGGCCATGCGCCTGATCCGTCCACAGGATATTGCCTCCGATGGCCTGACTTCGATTGCCCAGGCTGTGCGCCAGGAGATTGACTTGTTGGTCGGTGGCGTTGAGCACGCGTTTCAGCGCGCCACAGCTCTTGAAGAGATCGTGCACAAAGAAATTTCCGCCGTTGAACGAGCCTTTGGTTCTAATGAAGAGCGCATTCGCGGTCTCGTGTCCGGGCTTGAAGGCCAACGCATGGCCCTGCAACAGACTAGCGCTTTGGTAAATCAAGACGCACAGCCCATGTTGTCGCGCCTGGAATCCAACACGCAAAATCTGAATCAGGTGATTGATCTGGCACTTTCAACATTTGGCCGACTGGAAGAGGGCCTCAAGGGCTCGACCACCGAATTGGCCAGAACCATTGAAAACGTTGCCATCAGTGCCGCCTCAACAGGCCAGGAAATCGGGAACCACTCGGCCGAATTTGAGCGCATGTCGACGGGCCTCCTCAACGATTTCCGCAGCTTCTCGTCTCAGCTTCAGGGACACGTCGAGACCTTGCATTTCACGGCCAACAATCTTGGCAATGAGACCCAAAAATTCGGCGGTGAAGTGAAGGGGTTTGAATCCAACCTTCTTCAATCCCTGCGTCAAAGTGTGGAACAAATCGCGGGCGCGCATGCCGAAGCGGGTCAGATCATTCAGCAGTCCGGCGTAGAGGTCACCAACCGTCTCGCCGGCACCTCTGCAGAATTTGTCCAGACCCTCGAAACGACCCTCAACCAGGCTGGCCAAATGATTGAGCGGTCTAGTGCATCGGTCACGAGCCATCTCTCGGGCACTTCGGCGGAATTTGTCCAAACCCTCGAATCGACTCTCAACCAGGCTAGCCAGATGATGGATCGGTCTGGCACCGAGATCGTCAACCGCCTCGGCAATACATCATCCGAATTCACCCGCAATCTTGAGAGTTCAATGCATTTGGCAAGCCAGCAAATTGCTGCTGCAAATGCTGCGGCGAGCTCGCTCATTGTTCAGTCTGGCGCAGAGGTCACAAACCGACTCGCCGGTACATCGGCAGACTTCGTCCAAACCCTCGAAACAACCCTCAGCCAAGCTGGCCAGATGATTGAGCGTTCGGGCACAGAGATCGCCAACCGTCTCGGCAACACCTCATCGGAATTCACTCGCGATCTCGAGAGTTCGATGCATTTGGCTAGCCAACAAATTGCTGCCGCCAATGCCGAAGCCAGCGCACGCATTGAGCAGTCTGGTTCGGAGATCGCCAACCGGATAACGAATACGTCATCGCATTTCCTTGGCACTCTCGAAAATTCCATGGGCTTGGCCACGCAGCAGATGCAGGCCACGGGCACGTCAGTGAATGACCTGCTTGTTGGCACATCAGGCACGATTGCGGCCCACTTGAAAGACACATCTGAAATTGTAAGTCGTCAGATGCAGGATTCTGGCCTTGCGCTGGCCCAAAACATTGAGAATTCTGGTGGATTGGTCACCGACCGATTGATCAGCATCTCAGGCGAGTTTGTACAAAAGTTGTCGGCCACAAATGCATCCATGATGAGCAACATCATGGAAACGACCAGCGATCTCGGAGCGCGCTTTGAAACCATTTCAGGCGACATCACCAATCGCGTCGATTCGTTGTCGATGGATACAATTAGCCATCTCGAAACCATCGCCAGCCGTGTCAACGGGCAATTGGGCAAGACGGCTGGAGATCTGACCGAACAAGTTGCCGCTGTCACCCAAGAGCTTGCCACCAAGCTCGACAAGTCTTCCATTCAGCTCGGATCACTTTTGGGATCAACCGAGCAAAGGCTTGGCAACCAATTGGAACAAGCCTCAGTTGAGCTCTCGGCTTTGTTTGATCTGAACACCAGCACCATGGTTGAGCGCCTCAACACCACGAGTGCTGATTTGGGTCAGCGCTTTGATGCTGCCACTGAGCATCTTGAATCGGTTACTGGCGAAATTTCCAAGCGCCTCGACACGCAAGGCCAGCGCTTTGCCGAATCCCTCAACACAGCGTCCGGCCAAATCTTCACAGATCTTGGCAAAGCGCGTGATGCCTTCTCCGAGGGTCTGGGCGAAACCGCAATGCAGATCACAGGGCGCTTTGAACAGGAAACCGGCCTTATCGTGGGTCGGATTGACAGCGCCATGGCCACGTTTGAGAATGCCACCACCACATCCAGCACCAAGCTGGAAACGGCATCAGACAAGTTTGCCAAGCATATTGAAACAGCCAACACTTATCTCGCTGATCAATTGGCTTCTGCTGCAGGCGACATCGACAGCAAGCTCGAAACCGTCTCCATGCAGTTGACAGGCAGGCTGGAAATGACGGGCAGCCGCATTTCAGATCGCCTGGAAGATGTCTCCTCACTGGTCGACAAATCGGTCACCAAATTCAATACCGAAATGGAAAACATGCTGACGTCGCGTCGTGATGCGATGGACCAGTTGGTGGCAGATGCCAGCCGCCGCGCCAGCGAAGTTGATGCCGGCATGGCCAGCTATATGACCTTGATCGAGGAAAGTCTGAACACAGCTGAAGCGCGTGCTCAGAACATCAATCGCATTGTGAGCGAACAGACCACGCAAGCGCTCGAACGGCTTGAAGAAGAGCTGCGGAGATTGGAATCCAATTCCACCGGCCAAGTTACACAGGCTGCCCGCGCCTTGCGCGAACAGCATGAGCGGGCTCTGGCCAGCATGAATGAAATGCTCTCCTCGACCGCCAACGACTTCCAGCAGACCGCACAAGACATGCGCATCACAGCTCAACAGGTGGTCAAGGATATTGACTCGGCGCGTAATGAACTCAAGCGCGCCGTCATCGATTTGCCTGAAGAAACCCGCACCAACGCCGATAACATGCGTAAGGTTGTGGCCGATCAGATCAGCGCTTTGAATGCCTTATCGGAAGTTGTGCGTCAGCAAACCGGCTCGATCAACTATTCAGGGCCCGGCTATGCCGCTCCTCGAACGCCCTATGGCTCAGGAGGGTCCGGCCCGGGAAAATCTGAGGGCGCCTCTATCCTTTCTCCGGTTTCAGGATCGATGAGCGCCCGTTCAACAGCTGCAGACCGGCCAGCAACGGAACGCAAGGCGCAAGCCCAGCCAGCATCGGGCATCAACCTCGCCCGCGAGGTTGATGCCTGCAGCGCCAAGCTGAATGCCGCCGCCCGCGATATCGTTGAAGCATTGGAAGGCGCTTTGCCCCGCGATCTTGAGAAGCGCTATGCGAACACCGACAAGACGGTTTACACCCAGCGACTCTATGAAAGCCGCAGCCGCAAAATGACCAAAACCATCGAGGGTCGCTATGCTGAAGAGCGTCTGCTGCGCAGTCGCGTGCAAGCCTACAATCGACTGTTTGAAAAGCTGCTCGATACCCTGTCGGATGCCAAGGGCGGCGATGATGTGATGGAACAAGTTTTGGCTTCTGAACAAGGTCGCATCTATGTGATGTTGGCAGAGGCCGCAGGCCGCCTGCCCAGCCAAAGCTGAGACCAGCATTTGGACACGCTCTATGTGAAGGCGGAGAGCTGGCCGATCGCCGGCTCTTTCACCATCGCACGGGGCTCAAAAACTACAGCTGACGTCATTGTTGTTGAGCTAACACAAGGCCAGACCATTGGTTGGGGTGAAGGTGTTCCTTATAAACGCTACGGCGAAACCGTGTGGCAATGCCGCGAAGCCCTCGAATATGTAAAGTCCCACATCGAAGACGGTGAAACTCCCGACAGCCTGCCCATGGCGGCGCGTAACGCACTAGATTCAGCCCGATGGGATTTGCGCGCCAAGCTGGAGGGAAAACCCGTCTGGACGCTGGCCGGTCTGGCCAAGCCAAAGCCGGTAGTCACGGCCTATACCATCAGCCTCGACACGCCCGAAGCCATGGCCGCCCATGCAAAGCGGGTCAACAATTTGCCGCTGCTCAAGATCAAGCTGGGCCAGCCCGGCGACCAAGACAGACTTGCGGCCATTCGGGCCAGTGTACCCAAGGCGCGGCTGATCGTTGATGCCAATGAAGGCTGGTCTGCTGAAATCTTGCCTATGATGCTAGCGGCCTGCAAGCAGCACCGCGTCGAACTCGTCGAACAGCCCCTGCCCGCCGAGGCCGATGATTTTCTTGCCTCATTCAAGCGCGATGTTTTGATTTGTGCTGATGAATCGGCCCATAGCGCAAAAGGCCTGAATGATTTACGCGGAAAATACGACGCGGTGAATATCAAGCTCGACAAAACCGGCGGACTGACTGAAGCGCTCGATATGGCCAAGGCCGCCAAGTCTCTTGGATTCAAGATCATGATGGGTTGCATGGTGGGCACGTCATTGTCCATGGCACCAGCCTTTCTGGTGGCCCAGATGGCCGACTACGTTGATCTTGATGGACCACTTCTCTTGGCAGCGGATCGAGAGCCCGGCATCACTTATCTCAACGGCCTCATGCAGCCGCCGTTGAAGACGCTTTGGGGCTAACGGCCAGACTGAACAACGCCAGACCCAGACCAAAACAGGCGATCAACGCCATGGCCAAATAGCCCTTGGCACCGAAATTCAAATAAAGCGGTCCCGACGCCCAAGTGACCGACGACAACAGCAAGCCACCGGCCAAGGCCGCATAAAGTCCCTGAGCGGTACTCCGCAAATTGGGATGAACATTAAGCCTGATGAAATGCATCAAAGCCAGATGGGCGGACGCAAATGAAAAGGCATGAAGCATTTGCAACGCCGCACTTGTGGCAAAGTCGCTGACGAAAGCCATTCCAACCCATCGAATTACGGCACCCGTCAAGCCCAGGCACAAGAGCCGATAAATCCCGAACTTCGCCACAACGCGGTTTGAAATGGAAAACAGTGCCACTTCAGCCAAAACCGCAAAAGCC
Source organism: Hyphomicrobiales bacterium (assembly GCA_038231475.1). GTDB lineage: Bacteria > Pseudomonadota > Alphaproteobacteria > Rhizobiales > Aestuariivirgaceae > Aestuariivirga. The sequence goes on from JBBRLH010000016.1 coordinate 22,030, forward strand.
CACAGCTCGCCAATCTCCATGGTCGAAAATCCGTATGACGACCACAGCACCGAACTGAAACTATACTGCATGCCGTGGCTGCAGTTGGACAGCGAAGCTGCAGCCAGAAAAATCGTGAACCGTGAGGCAAACAGGAATTTCAGGGCGTCCCGGAGTTCGAGGGCTGTCGTGTGATGATCTTCCCTGCGTGGACCATTGTCCGGCGGCAGCACAAAAGTCGATAAAGCAGAAAGAAGCTGCGCGCCGGCAATGAGGTAGATTGTATCCTGCGCCGGGAAGAGTGTGAGCAGATAGCCGCTAACCAAACTGCCCATGAGAAAACTCAACGATGCCCATAATCGCAGACGGCCATAGTCCAGCCCGTGGCGAGCGCTGCCATCTACGCTGTAGCCTTCGATGATCGGGAATACCGGCGCAAAGAGCCAGGCAGCCGACATCGCAACGACAAGAATGGGTTCAAAGCCTTGCACGAATGGCAGAATGGCATAAGCGACAGCTGCCAATCCCGCACAGGCTCTCACGACGGTCAACCGATTGCCCGTTCTATCCGCCAAAGTTGCAAAGAGTGGTGCACCGATGATGCGAACCGCCATCATACCTGCAATAACTGCAGCAATCTCGCCAATGCTGAACCCCTTGGCACTCAGCCAAAGCGGCAGAAATGGCAACTGGACGCCGCTTCCAATCATCAAGAAAGCGTAAGCGACCGAGAAGCGAATTCCGAATATTCGTGCCGACATAGCTCGGAACTAAACCAATCATTCACCAGTTTCCACGATTATTGCGCCTGTGTGTGTGTGCGTTTGGTGCAAAGCTGCCCTGCGCGACGGTGTGGGAGTTGAGTATGCGTAGTCTGCAGCAGGGTTTTCCGGAATCGATTGATGACGTTCTCAGCGCTGTGGAAGAAACACCGCGCGGCCGCTGGTTTCTGCAGGCCTATGCCGAACGCCTGAAAAAAGGCGAGACCGCAGCAATCCTCGCTTCTATCGATAAATTGGAAACCAGCCTTAAATCCATGGCTGGTTCGGGCGCCGAAGCCAAGCTCATCGAAACGACCCGCGCCGCCATCGCCCAAGCCCGACAAGAAATTCACAATCTGAGCCCGGAAATCGCTGGGCTTTCGCCTGAAGGCCAGCTTTTTGCCAAGCTTGCCGAACAATCACGCCAAGCCTTTAGCAACGTGAGCGGAACTCCCACCATCGGCAAAGGGGTTGAGCGCGCCTTACGCCTGGTTGCCGATCTGGAGCGCAATTTTGCCGATCCTGACAAGGTTCCAGCGACTGCGCCCGCACATCCCGCCACCTATTTCAAACAGGACGAATCGATTTTCGAGCCTGCCCCGGTCAAACCACTCGCCATCGTGATTGAAACAAAGCCAGCCGCCGAACTCCCAAGCCGTGGCGCGCGTCTGGTGATTGAGCGCGTGGGCGAGACCATCCACAAACCCACTTCAAATGCTCCCAGCACGGACCAGAGAGAGGCCGATGTGTTTGCCGCTTCGCCGGTTGTGGAAACTGAAGAAAAACCACGCATCACCATCATTCGCCACGAGATCGAAGACCTGCCGGAAGTTCCTCTTCCGGACATGGCGCTCGAACATGAGGCGACTACGGCAGCTTAAGATTTATCGTCGTCAGATATTTAATCCAGCACCTGCCCAAACAGGCAGCCCCCCAGCCGAACAAGAAGTGTGAGTTTGCATTCGTGTCAATTAGCCGCCGCCGGTTTCTCGCCATCTCAACCCCCGCAATCTTGGGTCTGGGCACAACGGCTTTCGCCGCAGATCGGCTGACCACCGGAGCGATCACGGCTATTGCCCCCACCGTGGCCAAGCAGTCAAAGCTCGCCACTCGCACCGAAATTCTGGCTGGCAAGGACCAGGCTCCCATGCTCACCCCGGGATCCTTGCGTGCCATCGAAGGCGCAATTGATCTTTATACTGAGATCGTCGCGGGCGGTGGCTGGCCTCAATTGCCCGCTGCAAAATATGATGCCAAGGCTTCACCAAAACTCATTGCTTTGCTGCGCCAGCGACTGGTTCGTGAATCCTATCTGGATTTTCAAACCATGACCGGACCAGGGGCAGGCCAGCTTGATACCGGCCTGGTGGCAGCGGTTAGTGCCTTCCAAATCAATCAAGGCCTGATCGTCACAGGGAAGGTCGACGAAAAAACTCGCGCAAGCCTCAATGTGCCTGCCGATGCGCGGCTATTCGCACTGAAAGAAAATCACCCGCGCATCCGTGAATATATTACGGGCCTGGGTAGCCGTTATATCGTCGTCAACATTCCGGCCTGCCAGCTTGAAACCATTGAACTCGGACAAATCTATTCGCGCCACAATGTCGTGGCCGGCAAGCCTGATCGCCCGACCCCCTCACTCAAAAGCCGCGTTTCTGATGTTGTCTTCAATCCCTATTGGAATGCACCAGCGTCAATCGTGGCGCGTGACATCATCCCCAAATATCTGGCCGACCCCACCTACCTCGAGCAAATGCGTATCCATGTTTATGATGGCAGCAACGGTCCGGAGATTGAGCCATCCAGTATTGATTGGCAGAATACGGCGGCCGACCGCTTCGTGTTCCAACAGGAACCGGGGGAACACAATGCACTGGCCACCGTAAAGGTGAACTTCCCCAATAAATACATGGTCTACATGCATGACACGCCCCACCGCGAGGGCTTTGAACTCAATCACCGTTTTGATAGTTCGGGCTGTGTCCGTGTTGACAAGGTTCGGTTGGTCATTGATTGGATCATGCATGGCCAAGGTGGATATGCCGATGCCATGTTTGACCAGATCATCGCTACGCGCCAGACCCAGCAGGCGAAGATCGATAATCCGCCCGATGTGCGCTTTATGTATCTGACCGCCTGGGCAACCGAAGACGGCAGGGTTAATTTCAGGCCGGATATCTATCAGCTGGATGGCAAGGGCTTCGTTCTAGGTCAGCCAGACCCCGTTGTAGGCCTGTAACAATCACCGTTGTAATTTTCCAGGTGATCTCCCACAAAGGTGGAAACACCGGAGTATAATATGTCCCCTGCCCTGCTAGGTTTCCACCACCTCACCGCGATTACCGCTGACGCGCCACAAAACCACAATTTCTATACGCAGGTGCTGGGCCTGCGCATGGTGAAAAAGACCGTCAACCAGGACGACACATCCGCCTATCACCTGTTTTATGCCGATGGCTTAGGCTCAGCTGGAACCGACATTACATTTTTCGATTGGCCAGCAGCGCGGGAACGGCGCGGCACCAATTCAATTGTTCGCACCGGGCTTCGCATTAAGGGCGAGAAGTCCTTGGCCTGGTGGGTTGACCATTTTCAAAAAAACAATGTAGCCGCCGACAAGGTGACAGAAGAAAATGGCAGGCAGGTTCTGCATTTTGAAGATTTTGAGGGACAGAGGCTTTCACTCATCACCGATGAAAGCGAGGCTAAGGCCAACATCTGGGCCAAGAGCCCTGTGCCTGAAGAGATGCAAATCAGAGGTCTTGGCCCAATCACCTTGAGTGTGCCTAAACTAGAGCCAACTGACGCCGTACTCACGACACTCATGGGAATGACACCTGCCACGAGTTTTGGTGAAACCCATGTTTATCGGATGGCGGGCCAAGGACCAGTGGCCGAGCTTCATGTCCGCGTGGAACCCAATCTGCAGCCCGCTCTGCAAGGTGCAGGTGCCGTTCACCACGTCGCCTATAATATTCCAATGGCAGATTATGAGTTGTGGACAAGACGTCTGAAAGAAATGCGCATCCCCAACTCTGGCCCGGTTGATCGCTTTTGGTTCAAGAGCCTCTATTTCCGCGAACCCAATGGCATATTGTTTGAAATTGCCACCAACGGGCCTGGATTTCAAACCGATGAGCCGATGGACAAATTGGGGGAAACCCTGTCGCTGCCGCCGTTTCTTGAATCAAGGCGTAGCGCAATCGAGGCCAAGCTCAAGAAACTCTAAGCTTCACGGCAGATTATCGCGCATAAAAATATCAATGCGGATGCGCTCTTGCGCCTCAATCAGCGGCGCGTTATCGGCTCTCGCCATCAACACGCGCACAGCTGAGCGCACCTCGTGGCCGGGATCCTGATTTATGATCACGTCAATCGTGCCCTTGATCAAGGCGCGGCGCGAACCATCCGTCACCTCATGGGCGATAAACACAATTTCACTGGCCCGCGACTGGCTTTCAAGTGCCGCCACAATGCCCGCCGTGCCACCACCAACATTGTAAATTCCCAAGAGATCATCGTGTTCTTTTAGCAATTGCCGGGTGAGACCTTCGGAGCGGCCCGTGTCGTCGCGTGACTCCCGTACGGGGAGAATTTGCAAATCTGGAAATTCATGCGCCATCACCTGCTCAAAGCCGAACTGGCGCTCAATGTGGTCACGCAAGGCCAATGAACCGGCGAACAACCCCACCTTACCTTTGCATCCCAACAGAAAGCGCCCCATCAAGCCTGCCGCCGTGCGGCCCGCTGACGAGTTATCGATTCCTGCATAATGTGTGCGTTTAGAACCGGGAACATCCGACACCAGCGTCACCACCGCAACGCCGCGCGCCACCAAGGCATTGATGGCTTCGCGCACAGCCGGGTGATCCAGCGCCACCACGGCCACACCATCAATGCCATCGCCCAAGCCATCCAGCACCTGTGCCAGCAAGGGCCCATCGAACACGTCCACACGCTTCACCATGATCGACACACGCTCGCCGGCCATGTGGCGCGCAGCTGATTCAACTTCTTCCGACACACGGTTCATGAATTCACCCGCCGTATTGGGCAGAACGAACCAGAAATGATATTCGCGCCCCCGGGCCAGGCGCGCGGCGATGCGGTCGGGCTGATAGTTCAGCTCGCGGATCGCCTGTTCCACTTTTTCAACAGTGCGGGTTTTAACGCCCGGCCGGTGGTTGAGCACGCGGTCAATCGTTGCCACCGAAACACCCGCCGTGCGGGCCACGTCTTGAATTGTCACTTTTGCCATGATGTCTTTGAAGCGAACCAAGCAGGTTTTGTCAAATACCAATCACCCCAATGAGGGACAAATGACCCTCGACCAATAGCACCACCAAAAAATTCGCCTCAATCGGATCAGGCGTTTCGCGCAGCCCGGATGCCCTTCAAAGCCTTCGACACTCGTCGCAGCGTATACATGAGTGCATGGGGCTGATTAGCCAAGAACTTAGCCGCGCGCTTGAGGTGTCCATCAAAATAGGGGTCACGACTACGCCAGCGCCTGAGATCCATGTGTTGGCTGGCCTCACCATAGGCGGCGAGCCACATACGACCAGCCAATGTCGAGGAATTGCGCCCAACTCTCTGACCAAAAAGCTCGCTGCCATCGGCAAAATAATGGATCATTCGCGCGTCCTGGAGTAGCGTTGCTCGACAAAATTCGCTCGCCGGGCAATTCCACTTTTCATCCGCCAGAACATGCGGATATCTCCAATAAAGGGCCACGATAAGCATTTCGTCCATGATCTTAGCCTTCAATTCTTGACCGCGTTCCAGGTGCTCCGCCCAGTCTTGCAAAAAGGCCTCGCCCTTGGGTCGGGAAAACCCAATCATCCCGAGATTGATGTCAATGCCATGGGACACAATTCTGGCCATTGCCGTGTCGAAATCCGCGTGCGTCAGAAGTGATTTTATGTCAGTCAAATTACCCACCCTGTCGGCCCAACCCGGATGCTCCGGCGTGCCCTCGACACCATAGGCAGGGATGCGGCAACGCGTCACCAAGCTGCCTTCGCGCTCGAGGGGTTCCCAAAGCTCGTCGATTGGACCTTGGAAAATCGTGTCGCTATCTATCGACAGCGTCGTGGCATAGGGGCTTTCAAGAAATACGCGGTGCCGGTCAAAGGAACGGCTCATCCCGTATTTCATTTCGACATGAGCTCCCATCTTCTCGATCAGAGGGCGCAACTCGATACCTGCTTTATCATCACGCAAGAATACGGTCATGGGTCCGGAATAATATTTGCGCAAAGTGTAGAGACACACCAGCAGCCGCAAGCCATATTCGTAGCCAAAATGGAAGATGACGACACCACGTTGTTGTGACAAAGGTTGGGCCAAGTTTTCGCTCATCACGTCAGTTTCAAGTCACCGCGGCCTTTGCTTTGAATTTCGGCTTGTCCCATTTTCGTTTCTTGAGAATCTTCGCCAGAATTTCCACGGCATCATAAACATCTTCATAGCTCACATAGAGCGGCGCAAAGCCAAAACGCATCATGTCGGGCGCACGAAAATCACCGATGACACCTTTGGAGATCAATGCCTGCATGATGGCATAGGACTGTTCATGACGCAGGCACACGTGGCTGCCGCGCTTGTCCCAATCGCGCGAGCCATAAAGCGTTATGCCATAATGGCCAAGACGTTCTTCCGCGAGTTCCACAAAGATCTCGCACTGCTTCTGCGCCTTTGCGTAGACCACTTGCATGTCCACATCGGCCCACACATCAAGGGCCGCATCCAAAGCCTGCATCGATAAAATAGGTTGCGTGCCGGATTGGAAGCGCGTGACACCTGCAGCAGGTTCAAACTGTGGTTCAAAGGCAAAGGGCCTGGCATGGCCCCACCAGCCCACAAGGGCGGGCCCAACTTCTTGTTGCAATCGCGGATGAACGAAAACAAAAGCAGGCGAGCCTGGTCCACCATTGAGATATTTATAGGTGCATCCAACTGCAAAATCGGCATCTATATCCATGAGACACCCTGGCACCGCTCCAGCACTGTGCGCCAAATCCCAGATCACCAGCGCGCCCATTTGATGGGCCTTTTCCGTCACTGCTTTCATGTCGTGGCGGCGTGCCGAGCGATAATCCGTTTCAGTCACCATCACCACAGCGACGTCCGCGTTTATGGCGTCCAACACAGCTTCAGGCTCGACGACCTTTAACTTGTGCCCATCGCTCATGAAGTGCGCCAGACCTTGTGCAACATAGAGATCAGATGGAAAGTTTCCTGAATCCGAGAGGATAATTTTACGTTCATGTCGCTTCTCAATAGCGGCGCTCAAAACTTTGAAAAGATTAATTGAAATTGTATCGGCCACAATCACACTGCCGACCTCTGCTCCAATTAGCCGCGCGATCTTGTCGCCCATGACCCGGGGCAAATGCCACCAGCCATGCTTGTTCCACGAGGTGATGAGGTCAGTCCCCCACTCCACGTTAACAGCATGCTTGACGCGGGCTTTCGCAGCCTTCGGCAACACCCCCAGAGAATTGCCATCAAGGTAGATAACGCCCTTGGGCAGGCTAAATTCCTTGGCCTTGTGTTTCAAGGGATCGGCGCGGTCCAGCGCGAGGGCGTCTTTGCGGGTGAACATGTTTTTCTCCTGATGCAAATTCGCCACAAACCCCACTAGAGTGCAAGCCATGCGGCGACTTTCCTGGGTAATATTCTCAATATTTTTTTGGACCCAATCCGCTCGGGCTGAGGACATGACGCCGGGCCTGGCCTATCTCATGATCAAACATGTGCGGCCAAGCGTGGTGGACCCTGACGGTTGGGCCAGCGATCTTCTTGAAGTGATGCAAACGCAGGGCATCCCCCCAAACCGCGAGAATGTCTGTGCCGCCATCGCCGTCATCGATCAGGAATCCAATTTCGTGGCCAATCCTGCTGTCGCGGGTCTGGGCGAACTGGCCGACAAAACGCTGCGCGCCAAAATGGCCCGCTATCCTGTCGTAGGCGCCCTCGTCCTTGAATTCCTCGATACTCATCCCGCAAGCGACACCAGCTATTTGCAGCGCATTCGGCGCGCCAAAACCGAGCGTGATCTCGACCTCACCTATCGTGCCATGGTGAATGATGCCGGGACCGCCAGCAACATGTCGCTGTTCGTGCAGAGCGGCCTCTTCAATCGCATGATTGAGGAGCGCAACGACATTTCGACCGTGGGATCCATGCAAGTGTCAGTGCGCTTTGCCATGGCGGAGGCGAAGTCGCGGCGCTATTTGCCGATGACCTTGAGTGATGACTATGCCTTGCGCGATGAACTCTACACCAGGCGCGGCGGCATCTACTATGGAGTTAAGCAACTGCTCGGCTACGACACCGGCTATGCCCAGAAAATCTACCGCTTTGCCGATTACAATGCCGGGCGCTACTCCAGTCGCAACGCAGCTTTCCAGCATATCATCAGCATACTGACGAAACAGTCCTTGGCGCGTGACGGCGATTTGCTGCTCTATAGCAAGGATGGCCAGGCCTCGTCCGGCTTGAGTTCGAGCGAGAAGGCTCTCCGGGCTTTGAGCAGCACTGAAAATCTTGGGCTACCGGACAAACAGATCCGTGATGATTTTCTGCTGGAGAAGCAAGATAGCTTCGCCACCAGCGGAACCTATCTGGCGGTCAAGAACTTGTATTTGCGCAAAACTGGCAAACCAGCGCCCTTTGCCGAACTGCCGGGCATAGACCTTTCTAGCCCGAAACTCAGCCATAAGATGACTACGGCCAGCTATGCAGCGTCAGTCGATAGGCGTTATCAGAAATGCTTGAGCGTGAAGTGACTAGGCTTTGACGCGTAAATTCTCCGGATCGTAAAGCGGCGCCAAATGGGCTGTCGCAGCAACTCGCTCTTGTGCCACCACAAGTTCATATTTTCCGGCCTTCACATAATCAGCCGTCACACCTTCCGGATTGCGGACATAGCCATACCCAATGGGCTTTCCAATTGTGTAGCCATAGCCGCCGGACGTCAAATATCCCGCAAACTTGCCATCGCGTAAAATTGTTTCACGACCGACCAACACCACATGTTCACGCGCCGTCGTAAAACCTGCCATCATCTTTTTCTGAGGTTTGTTCTGCGCCTCAACAAGGGCCGAGCGCCCAATAAAATGAGTTTCAGTTTTCAGTTTCACCGCCCAGCCAAGCCCCGCCTCAATCGGAGTGTCATTGGGAGTGATGTCAGCGCCCCAGGCACGGTAACCCTTCTCAAGCCGCAAGGATTCAATGGCGCGATAGCCACAAGGCTTGATGCCATGGGCTGCACCAGCCGACATCAGAGCATCATAAACATCCGGCAACGCCAGATTTGATGCATGGATTTCATAACCAAGCTCGCCCACATAAGTCACTCGTAACGCCCGCACCAAGTGATCCTTCACCAGAATCCGTTTGGCATCGCCAAAGCGGAAGGCTTCGCCGCTCACGTCGTCGCCCGCAACGCTCTGCAAAATTTCCCGTGACTTTGGGCCCATCAAAGACAACGTGCCATTGTCCTCGGTTACATCTTTGAATGTCACACGCGCGCCAGCGGGGATACGGTCGGCAATCCAGTGAAAATCATGCGTCCTAAATCCGGTCCCTGTAACGACATAAAATTCTTCCGTCCCCATGCGGGCGATGGTCAGATCGCATTCAATGCCGCCCCGCGTGTTGAGAAGTTGCGTATAGACGAGGCGGCCCGGCGTGTTAGGGATACGGTTTGCGCAAATCTTGTCTAGAACATCAAAGGCATCTGGCCCGGTCATTTCAAACTTGGCAAATGACGATTGGTCAAACAAGCCTGCCGCCTCACGCACCGCCTTGTGTTCTTCGCCCACCGCCGTGAACCAATTCTGCCGTCCCATACTGTAAACATCATGCGGTGTTTCGCCAGGTTTTCCAAACCAGTTGGGCCTCTCCCAGCCGAGTTTTGAGCCAAAGCAGGCACCAGCTTTTTTTAAGCGCCCATAGAGCGGAGAAACCAACTTTGGCCGCCCACTTTGATATTCTTCATGCGGGAATCCAACCGTGTAGTGCTTGCCATAGGCCTCCAGCGTGCGTTCATTCACAAATGAGCGGTCGCGGTAAAGTCCCGAGAAACGCCTTATATCAACGCTCCACAGATCGGTGGGTGCCTCGCCCTTCATCACCCAGTCAGCAAGAACCCAACCAGCACCACCACCAGAGGCAATGCCAAAAGCATTGAAGCCGCAGCCCATGTAAAAGTTTTTAAGTTCAGGCGCTGCACCAAGAATGAAATTGCCATCGGGCGTGAAACTCTCCGGCCCGTTGATCATCTGCTTGATGCCGGTCTTTTCAAGTGCGGGCACGCGCGTCAATGCTTGAGTCATGTGCTGCTCGAAATGATCCCAGTCATCTTCAAATAACTGAAATTCAAATGTGTCGGGCACATCATCCTGCACCCATGAAATGGGATTGGGCTCGTAGCCGCCAAACACCAGACCACCCACTTCTTCCTTGAAATAGGTGCGCCGGTCGGGATCACGGATGGTCGCCACATCAGTGGCAAGGCCTTCCACTTTTTCAGTGATGACGTATTGGTGTTTGACCGGTTGCAGTGGCACGGACACACCAGCCATCGCGCCAATCTGCCGCGCCCACATGCCCCCGCAATTCACCACGCGATCGCATTTCACTGTGCCCTGATTGGTTTTGACCGCCGTCACCCGGCCATTCTCGATTTCAAATCCGGTGACACGAATGCCCTCAAAGAATTTGGCGCCGTGCATCCGAGCACCTTTGGCCAATGACTGCGTGATGTCCGAGGGTGAGGCCTGTCCATCAGTCGGCAAAAAACTCGAACCGACGAGATCGCTAGTCTCAAGCAAGGGCCACATTTTCGTGGTTTCTGCAGCCGACAACAGATGCATCTCCATGCCAAAGCTCTGCGCCGTCGTGGCCAGCCGCTTGTATTCAATCCAGCGATCCTCATTGGTGGCCAGACGCAAGCAGCCCGTCATTTTCCAGCCGGTCTGCAATCCGGTTTCCGCTTCCAGCTTCTTGTAAAGATCAACGGAGTATTTCAGCACCTGCGTGATCGAAGCCGAGGACCGCAACTGCCCCACCAGTCCTGCCGCATGCCAGGTGGAACCAGAAGTAATCTTGTTTTGCTCCAGCACAATGACATCGGCCTTGTGGTCGCGCACCAGATGATAGGCGGTGGAACAGCCAATAATGCCACCGCCAATAACAATGACCTGGGCGTGGGTCGGCAATGCAACTGTCATGGGTTTCAGAACCTGTCTTTGTGGGATTTGAGAATGGTTTCAAAGCGCGAAAGATATTCAGCGGCATAGGCCACATAATCCACACCCGGCGCATTGAGATGGATTTCAGACACCATGCCCCACATCGCTTCGCGCAAGGCGGCGGCAACTTTCATCGCCGAGAAGGCGCGTTGGATGGCAATGTCTGGTGTTTCTCCGAAATAGGAATTGAGCATGTTCTGCTCGAGGTTTGCGTCAAACGAATTAGCGGCGGCCAAATTGGCAAGATCAAACATCGGCGTGCCAAAGGCCCCATATTCCCAATCAATCAGCCACAGGCGTTTGCCATCATCCATGAAATTTGTTGGCAGAAGATCTTGATGACCAAACACGATCGGAAGCGGCACCTGCGCGTCTTCCATCTGATCAACAATTCCCATCCAGCGTGGAACTTCAGCAAGGCGCGAATGATGGTTCGTTTTCAGAGTTTCGGCATAGTCGCGCAAAATCTGGAACACCCAGAAGATCGCACCCTGTCCAGTGATGCGCTTTGCCATATCGCGGTGGCAGCGCTTCACCAAATCCACGCAGGCTGACCAGTTGGCCCGCACATCTTCTTCCGCGTAAGTGCGCGCTTCAATGAATTCGACAACCATCAGGCCGGGCGAAGTATAGACGACCCCGGGAGACAGACCGGCCTCATGTGCGGCGCGAGAGGCAATGGCTTCTCGGACGCGTGAGACTTGATGGAACGGATAATCTTCGCCCACGCGCGCCACGAAACGTTTGGCACCATCATGGACAATGAAACTCGCATTGCTGACGCCACCCTTGAGTGGCTCAAGTGTCGGACGCGCCTTCCAAATCGGAAGGTTCAAAACTTTTTTTGCAATGTCGTCCATGCCACCCCGTCAAAATATAAGGCTGCCATCGTCGCTCGAGCGACAGTCCTGTTGTTCAATCGCATCGGGGGAGTGCGTGAACGCCAAGACCCCTTGCGAAACAGGGATGGCAGCCATAATCGCCCAAACCTGGCAGGCTTGAACAAAACCAGATTGTCCAAAGCTGGGAAAGAGTCAATATTTTCGTGGCTTTTTGTTGAAATGTGATCCACATTTGTTGATACATCCAATAAAACACATATGATTGGCAAAATTTTGAGGATTTCCACATGAAAAGCCACAGAACCTCAAATCGCCATGCCGCGATTTTATCCAGCCTCCAGCACTTGGGCACGGCCACGATTGTGGAATTGGCCAACCAGCTCGGTGTGTCTGACGAAACCATCAGGCGCGATGCCATTCTGCTGCAAGACAAAGGCGAAGTGTTCAAGCTTCATGGCGCACTGACCTTGCCCCATCTCGCAGGCGAGGCCCCTTTTGAGCGGCGCTTGCGTGAAAATTCTGACGCAAAGCGCGCCATTGCAAAATTTGCCTGTAGCCTTGTCACTAATGGCGACAGCCTGATGCTCGACACCGGCACAACGACAAGCATCTTCGCGCAAGAGATGCGGATCAGAAGCAATCTCACCATCGTTACAAACTCATCGGACATCGCCCGCACCCTGGCCACCGTCAATGGCAACACGGTTTATATGGCCGGCGGCGCACTGAAGGGCGACAATGGCGCGGCCTTTGGTCCCTCCGCAGTCGAATTCATGTCGCGTTTCCGTGTGCGCCATGCCTTCATTTCAATTGGGGCCATCAATGTTGAAGGTGGATTGATGGACGCCGATCTTTCTGAAGCGGCCATTGCCGCCATGGCTTTGTCACGGGCCGAACATCGCGTTGTGCTGACCGATGCCAGCAAATTCGGCAAAACTGCATTGGTCAACGTGTGCGGCTTTGACGGGGTTGACAGGCTCATCACCGAGCAGTTACCACTTGGAAAACTGGCCGACGCGCTGCAGCAGGCAAATGTGCAGGTGGACAAGGTCTGAATAAGCAATGCGAAATTTCTGGGTCGGTTGTCGCAAATCGTGATGTTGTTGACGAGCAATCCTGATATGTTCAAGCTCAATGGGAAATTAGAAGCAGGAAACTCAAATGCGATATGAAGCGCCCACGTCTGCCAAAGAAGCAGTGACCCTGCTGGCCAAGGAAAAAGGCAAAGCCTTTGTTCTCGGTGGCGGAACTGATCTCCTCGTAAAAATGAAAGCTGGCATGGTGGAGCCAGATCTTGTTGTCGATATCAAGCTGATCAAAGGCATGAAGGACATCAAGAAGACGGCATCGGGTTTCACCATCGGGGCCTGTGTTCCCTGTGCTGCCCTTTCGGAAAATACAGCCTTGGTCAAGGCTTGGCCGGGCGTTGTTGAAGCCGCTAGTCTGATCGGGTCAAAGCAGGTGCAAGGTCGTTGCACCATGGCTGGAAATCTTTGCAATGCGTCGCCTGCCGCAGATTCAGTGCCAGGCTTGGTCGCTGCCGGTGCGAAAGCCGTCATCACTGGCCCAAAGGGCAGCCGCAAACTCGCCATTGAAGACGTGCCCGCAGGTGTGGGCCGCACCAATCTGAAAAAGGCCGAGTTCATCACGGCAATCGAACTTCCAAAAAAGCAGCCGAAATCGGGTGACGCTTATCTTCGTTTCATTCCCCGTTCGGAAATGGACATTGCAGTTGTCAGCGTGGGCGTGAACCTGACCATTGATGGCAAAGGCGTCATCACCAAAGCCCGCGTTGCCTTGGGTGCTGTCGCCACCACCGTGCTTCTGGTGAAAGATGCTGCCAAAGCTATTATCGGCACCAAGCTTGATGCTGCTGCCTTGGCCAAACTTGCAAGCGCTGCTTCTGCCGCCTGCAAGCCCATTGATGACAAGCGCGGAACTATAGCGTTCCGCACTGAAGTGGCCGGCGTCTTGGCCCGCCGCGCTGCTGAAACCGCCTATGCCCGCGCCGGAGGAAAAATCTGAAATGTCTGTCCACGTCAAAACCACGATCAACGGTGATCATGTTGAGTTTGTCTGCCCAGCCGATGAACCACTGCTCGATGTCCTGCGCAACCGCTTGGGTCTGACCGGTGCCAAGGAAGGCTGCGGCACAGGAGATTGCGGTGCTTGCTCAGTCATTCTTGATGGCCGTCTGGTCTGCTCCTGTCTGGTGCTCGGCGCCGAACTCAATGGCAAGTCGCTCGAAACCATCGAAGGCATGGCCGAAGGCGGCAAACTTCATCCGCTGCAACAGCAGTTCATTGATCATGCTGCGCTCCAATGCGGTGTGTGCACACCTGGCTTCCTCATCGCCGCCAAGGCCTTGCTGAGGAAAAACCCGGATCCGTCTGAAGAGGAAATTCGTTTTGGCCTGGCTGGCAATCTGTGCCGCTGCACGGGCTATGACAAGATCGTGCGCGCCGTTCAGGCCGCCGCCAAAGAAATGAGGACCTGACATGGGCTATGAATCAGACATCGTCGAACGGAAATTCAAAGTCATCGGCACGCGCGTCAAGCGACCAGATGGCATCGACAAGGTCACTGGCCGCGCCCGTTATGGCGCTGATACTTCGGCTCCGGGCCAACTCGTAGCGCTTGTGTTGCGCTCGCCTCACGCCCACGCCGTGATCAAGAAAATCGACACGTCTGTCGCTGAAAAGCTGCCCGGCGTCAAGGCTGTGATTACTTCGGCTGATTTCCCAGATCTCACCAATGGTGATCGCACCATGCGCGATATTCTGGAAAACTGCATGGCGCGCAAGAAGGCGCTTTATGACGGTCATGCTGTGGCCGCTGTCGCCGCCATTGATGCTTCAACCGCGCGCGCCGCGTTGAAATTGATCAAGGTCGATTACCAAGTTCTTCCGCATGTCGTGGAAGTTGACGATGCCCTGAAATCTGATGCGCCCCTGTTGCATGATGATATTTTCACCGAGGGCATCTCGCCAACGCCAACCAAGCCATCGAACTTCAACAAGCAGGCCGAATATGGCCATGGCGATCTCGACGAAGGCTTCCGTCAGGCCGATGTGATAGTCGCGCGCTCTTTTAAAACCGAACAGACCCATCAGGGTTATATTGAGCCTCACGCCTGCCTGGCCTCGGTCTCGCCCGATGGCATGGCGGAACTTTGGGTGTGCACCCAAGGTCACTTTGTCTACCGCAACCAGTGCGCCACTTTGCTCGGCCTCGATGCCAACAAGCTGCGCGTCACCTCGTCTGAAATTGGCGGCGGTTTTGGCGGCAAGACTCACATCTGGGCCGAGCCTCTGGCGCTCGCTTTGTCGCGCAAGGCCAATCGCCCTGTCAAGTTGACCATGACCCGCGATGAAGTCTTCCGTTGCACGGGCCCCACCTCATCAACCTCGATTGATGTAAAAATTGGTGCGAAGAAAGATGGCACCATCACGGCTGCATTTGCCGAGTTGCGCTATCATGGTGGCGCATTCCCCGCCAACTGGGCTGAATTCGGCGCCATGACGGCTTTCGCTTGCTATGATCTGAAAAACGTCAAGACCATCTCAAAAGACTGCGTCGTTAACCGCCCGAAAACCGCGGCCTACCGCGCCCCCTCTGCACCGATGGCAGCTTTTGCTGTTGAAAATACCGTCGATGAACTCGCCAAGAAGATCGGCATGGATGTCATTGATTTCCGAATCAAGAACGCCGCCAAGGAAGGTACTAAGTCGTCCTATGGTCCGGTCTATGGCCCAATCGGCATTGGCCCCACTTTACATGCGGCTAAGCATCATCCGCATATGAGCGCTCCGTTGGGCAAGAACACGGGCCGTGGCATGGCCTGTGGCTTCTGGTTCAACTTTGGCGGCCAGACTTGCGTCGATGTGAACGTCACCCCAGACGGCAACGCCACTGTTGCTGTAGGTACCATTGACGTGGGCGGCAGCCGCGCCTCCATCGCCATGGCTGTGGCAGAAGAACTTGGCGTTGGTTTTGATAACGTGCGCTGCGTGGTGGCTGATACATCCACACTCGGCCACAATGACATGACCGATGGCAGCCGTGGCACCTTCTCATCATCGATGGCCGCGATCTTTGCGGCGCGTAAAGCAATCGAGGTCTTGCGTGATCGCGCAGCCAAGACTTGGGAAATCAACGTCGCCGATGTTGAATGGATCGACGGTGCGGCCCATGCCAAAGGCGCAGGCCATGGCAACCTGAAGCCACTCACCTTGAAGGAACTTGCCGAAACAGCGGCCAACACCGGCGGCCCGGTTGCCGGCCATTCTGAAATCGTGGCCGACGGCGCGGGCGTATCCTTCGCCACCCACCTTGTCGACGTTGAAACCGATCCTGAAACCGGCCGCTCGGTCATCAAGCGCTACACGGTTATTCAGGACGCCGGCAAAGCCATTCATCCCTCCTACGTCGAAGGCCAATACCAAGGCGGTGCCGCGCAAGGCATCGGCTGGGCCTTGAATGAGGAATATGTCTACGGCAAGAACGGCCGTCTGCAGAATGCAGGCTTCCTCGATTACCGCATCCCTGTTTGCTCGGACTTGCCGTTCATCGACACGCAGATTTTGGAAATTCCCAATCCGCATCACCCTTACGGAGTGCGCGGCGTTGGCGAAACCTCAATCGTGCCACCGCTCGCAGCGATTTCAATTGCCGTGACCAACGCCACTGGCGTGCGCCACACGCATGTGCCGCTGTCTCCGCCGCGCGTTCTGGCCGCGTTGAAAGCAGCGCCCAAGGCGTAAAGGTTGAAACAGGAAATCCATCTCTGGGGGGCGCTGCGGCCATTGGTCGGCGGCGCCTCTTCCGTTTTGATTGAGGCTGAAACCATTCGCGAGCTGTTCCGCAAATTGCAGGAACAATATCCCGGCATGGAAACCCATATCAAACGCGGCGTTGCCGTTTCAATCAATGGCAAGATCTACCGCGACCTGTGGGACACGAGCCTGCCACAAGGTGCCGAGATCTATCTTATGCCGCGAATCCCGGGTGGGTAGCCCATTTTGAATTCGTCATAATTTCCTTCTATCGAAACCTCAAAGGATGGTCCCATGACTGGCAAGAACTGGCGTGAGGTTTTCGAGGGACGATTTCTGGGTCTGACACTCAGCGTAATTCTGCTTCTACTCTGCATCCCCGGCTTCTGGATTGTCTCCAATCATCCACGATGGGTAATGATGTTTCTGCTGATCGCCATTGTCCTGGTGGCAACCGGTATCCATGACTTGCTTCAAGAGCGCCACGCGATCTTGCGAAACTACCCCGTCATTGGCCATTTGCGTTTTTTCTTTGAAAAAATCCGCCCTGAGATGCGCCAGTATTTCTTTGAGGGCGATACCGATGGTGCCCCCTTCCCGCGTGAACGCCGCGCCATTGTCTATCAGCGCGCCAAGAATGATCTCGATAAAAAGCCGTTCGGCACACAAGGCAATGTCTATGCCGAAGGCCATGAATGGATGCTGCATTCGATAACGCCTAAGCCCTTGGCGAAAGAACTCTTTCGCCTCAGCATTGGGGGGCCTGACTGCACGCAGCCTTACGATGCGTCCGTCCTCAACATCTCCGCCATGAGCTATGGCGCTCTGTCGTCCAACGCCATCCGGGCTCTTAACCTCGGAGCCAAGAAAGGCAACTTTGCCCACGACACAGGTGAAGGTTCAATCAGCCCGTATCACCGCGAAGCTGGTGGCGATCTGATCTGGGAGATCGGTTCAGGCTATTTTGGCTGCCGCAATGACGATGGCACATTCTCAGCTGAAAGATTTGCCGCTGCTGCCACCGATCCACAAATCAAGATGATCGAGATCAAGATCAGCCAGGGTGCTAAACCCGGCCACGGCGGAGTTCTGCCCGGGGCCAAGGTGACAGAAGAAATTGCCGCAATTCGCGGTGTGCCTGTGGGCAAGGACTGCGTGTCACCAGCGTCCCATTCAGCCTTCTCAACACCGAAGGAACTCATTGAGTTTGTGGCAAAGCTGCGCAAACTCTCGGGCGGCAAGCCCACCGGCTTCAAGCTGTGCATCGGCCACCGCCACGAATTCCTCGGCATCGTGAAAGCCATGATCGAATTGAACATCACGCCAGATTTCATCGTGATTGATGGCAAGGAGGGTGGCACAGGCGCTGCTCCAGCGGAATTCATCGACAACATTGGCATGCCGCTGCGCGACGGTTTGGCCTTTGTGCATTCCAGCCTGATGGGGGCGGGTCTGCGCGACAAAATCAAGATCGGCGCTGCTGGCAAGATCATCACAGGCTTTGACATGGCCAGAGCCTTCGCGCTCGGCGCTGACTGGTGCAATGTCGCGCGTGGCTTCATGTTTGCCGTGGGCTGCATCCAGGCACAAACCTGCCACACGGGCCATTGCCCCACCGGTGTGACCACGCAAGACCCGTCCCGCCAGCGCGCGCTTGTCGTGCCGTCCAAGGCCAAGCGTGTGACAAATTTCCACCGCGAAACCATCAAATCGTTGGCCGAAATGCTGGCCGCCGCTGGCATGATGTCGCCCGCTGACTTGAAACCACACCACATTGTGCGCCGCATCGGTGATGGCCGTATTCTCACTTTGGCTGAGCAATTCGTCTTTCTCGAAAACCGGGCCTTTCTCAATGGATCGGCCCCAGCCTCACTCGCATCCGTCTGGGATCGGGCCAAAAGCGAAGCCTTCGCCTAAGCTGCACTGTTGAGCAAATTTTACCAATTGCCATGAGCCCTCCAAGGCGCGACAACATCAGCCGGAGGACGTGATGACGGCATTTTTGCAATCGCTTGGTGAAGAACTGGAGACCATTCGGGCGGCCTCACTGTGGAAAGTGGAGCGCGAAATCCTGTCTTCGCAATCCTCTCACATCACGGTCGCCCAAGGTCGCGATGTTCTGAATTTCTGTGCCAATAATTATCTTGGCCTCGCCAATCACCAAAACCTCATCGCCGCCGCCAAGGATGCACTCGACACACATGGCTTCGGCATGGCCTCGGTGCGCTTCATCTGCGGTACAACTGATCTTCACCGCCAGCTTGAAACCCGCATTGCAGACTATCTAGAAATGGATGATTCAATTCTCTTTGCCGCTTGCTTTGATGCCAATGGCGCAGTATTTGAGCCGCTCTTCGGCGAGCAGGACGCGATTATCTCAGACAGTCTGAACCATGCCTCGATCATTGATGGCATCAGGCTCTCCAAGGCCAAGCGCTTCCGCTATGCCAACAATGACATGGCCGATCTCGAGGCCAAGCTGAAAGAAGCCAAAGCCGCCAACGCCCGTCGCATCGTAATCGCAACCGATGGCGTATTCTCCATGGATGGCTACTTCGCTGATCTAAAATCCATTCGCACACTAGCCGACAAATATGACGCCCTCATCATGGTCGATGATTGTCACGCCACGGGCTTCATCGGCCCGCAAGGACGCGGCACCCCACATCGCGCAGGGATCAAGGTTGATATTCTTACCGGCACTCTGGGCAAGGCACTGGGCGGCTCGGCTGGAGGATATATCGCCGCCTCAAAACCCATCGTCGATTTGATGCGCCAACGCGCCAGACCCTATCTTTTCTCCAACGCCCTGCCACCGCCCATTGTGGCAGCAAGCATCAAGGCCATTGACCTGGCTGAAGCAGGCGATGACCTGCGCCAGAAGCTTTCAGCAAACGCCAGGCATTTCCGCAGCCTTCTCAGCGATGCGGGTTTCACCTTGCAGCCGGGCGAACACCCGATCATCCCGGTGATGTTGGGCGACGCCAAACTGGCCCAAGACATGGCCCGCGAGCTTTATGCCGAAGGTGTTTATGTGACAGGCTTTTTCTTTCCCGTGGTGCCTCAAGGCAAGGCCCGAATCCGAACTCAAATGTCAGCCGCCCATTCAACCGCCGACATTGAAGCGGCAGCAAAGGCCTTCATCAAAGTCGGCCGCAAACTTATGGTGATTGCATGAAAGCCCTTGTCAAAGCTGAAGCCAAGGAAGGCCTCGTTCTGCGTGAAGAACCAATTCCCCAGATCGGTCCCGATGATATTTTGATCAAGGTCGCCAAGACCGGGATTTGTGGCACGGACCTTCACATCTGGAAATGGGATGAATGGGCGAAAAAGACAATCCCGGTTCCCATGGTTGTAGGTCATGAATTCGCAGGGACCGTAACCGAAATTGGAAGCCATGTCCGCACTGTGAAAGTTGGAGACCGTGTCTCCGGCGAAGGTCATTTGATCGGCATGAAAAGCCGCATGGCGCGTGCCGGGCATTTCCATCTTGATCCCGAGACCAAGGGCGTCGGCGTCAATGTGCCCGGTGCCTTCGCGCAATACCTAAAAATCCCCGCCTTCAATGCCATCCATCTGCCGCCGGAAATCGATGATGAGATCGGTGCCATCCTCGATCCTCTGGGCAATGCTGTTCACACTGCCCTGTCATTCGATTTGATTGGCGAAGATGTCTTGATTACCGGGGCTGGCCCCATCGGCATCATGGCTGCCGCCGTCTGCCGCCACGTTGGCGCACGACACATCGTCGTAACTGATGTGAATGACTATCGCCTCGAACTCTGCAATCAGGTGGCCGATTGCGTCACCGTCAATGTCAGTCGCGAAAACCTGCGCGATGTGATGGCGAAGCTTCACATGCAGGAGGGCTTTGATGTGGGCCTTGAAATGTCAGGTGCGCCGCAGGCCTTTGACCAGATGGTCGACCACATGATCATGGGCGGTAAGATTGCCATGCTCGGCATTCCAGCCAAACCCACGCTCGTTGATTGGAACCGCGTCATTTTCAAATGCCTCACCATCAAGGGCATCTATGGCCGCGAAATGTTTGAGACTTGGTACAAAATGATTGCCATGTTGCAATCAGGCCTTGATGTACGAAAAGTCATCACCCACCGCATGAAGGCCGCGGATTTTGCAAAAAGCTTCGCCCTGATGAAGCAAGGGGCCTGCGGCAAAGTCGTCTTGGATTGGGGTGGCGCATGAATAGGTATAAACTCTACACCTCTCCCCAAACCGGAGCAGCGTGCGTTGAAGCCGCTTTCGCCGAATTGGGTATCGACTATGAAGAAATACAGGTCAATCGCGAAGCTGGGGAACACAACACTGAAGCGTTTCGGCTCATCAATCCGCGTCAACAAATCCCGGCTCTTGCGCTACCCGATAGCACCATAATGACGGAAGCTCCCGCCATGCTGGTTCATCTTGGAGATGCCCATCCGGAACACAAGCTTGTTCCAAAGCCGGGCTCGAGCGCACGCGCCCAGCATGATCGCTGGTTGGCCTATTTTCACGCCAATGTTTATGAAGGTGAACTACGTAAGGCCTTTCCGTCCCGCTATGTGGCCGATGAAACTGCGGCACCTGCCGTGGCACATGCCGCTGAAGCCTATGTTGAACGCCACCACCTGATTTATGAAGAGGCTTTGGGCAAGGGCCCTTATCTCTTTGGTGAAACATTCAGCATGATCGACATTTATGTGTGGATGGTGGCCAGCT
This sequence comes from Hyphomicrobiales bacterium, assembly GCA_038231475.1. GTDB lineage: Bacteria > Pseudomonadota > Alphaproteobacteria > Rhizobiales > Aestuariivirgaceae > Aestuariivirga. The sequence goes on from JBBRLH010000016.1 coordinate 43,368, forward strand.
GGATGCCGCAAGCTTGGCTCGCAGCGCATTGCCCCAAGATCAAGCGGCTAGCCAATGCCGTCGCGACACGTCCTGCCATTGCCCCGGTGCATGCACGGCATTTCAGTTAACGAAAACGCGCGATAGAGATCTGCAATGAAACTCGCAAAACCCGAACACCGAGCGCCTCAAGACTTCGCAATCAAAAAGGCAATCAAGCCCGTCATCTGCTATCCTGTAGATAGCCTGAAGCAGCCCGACCTCTCATCTTATCGCGCCGCGCGTGAAGGCTGGCGCAAAACCACCGAATTGCTTGTGCCGCCACGCGAGGGCCGGAGCTTTGAAGTCCCGGCCGGGCATTTCTTCCGCATCGTGTCCGTTGAAGGTCCTCAGGTGGGTGATCTTAACCTGTGGGATCGCCTAAATCCGGCGGAGCGCTTTTTCTCAGGCAAGACGCGCGCGCTCCATGGCACCCATGTTTCAACGGGTGATCGTCTCTGGTCCAACCTGCCCTATTTGCGGCCCATGGCTACGATCACCGAAGACACGCTGGACTGGTATGGCTTTGATGAATTTGGCGGCTCGGTCCATGATGTCATTGGAACGCGCTGCGACCCCTACACTCATCGTCTGCTTGCGGGCGGCGATTATCATCACTGCTGCCATTCCAATCTCACCCGAGCCTTTGCGGATCACACCAGCCAAAGTCAGTCCCAGGCCGAAGCCTTCATTCACGATGTGCTCAATGTCTTCATGTGCACGGGCTTTACCCGCGACACTGGTCAATATTTCATGAAGGCAACGCCGGTGCGGCCCGGCGACTTCATTGAGTTCTTTGCAGAAATCGATCTTCTCGGCGTGCTGTCGGCCTGCCCCGGCGGCGACTGCGGCGATGAACACTCCAGCGACATCGCAGCTTGCCATCCACTGTTGGTCGAAATCTATGCACCAAAGGCCGCACCCAAAGGCTGGTCCTCACCACCACCTAATGCCTATCTCGGCATCAAGGATGGCTATCTACCAGACTAGCCACCCAGTTCGAGACTTTCACAAACCGCCATAGGTTTTGACAAATTCAATCATGGCGCTGTTATTGTCATCATCCTCGGCTAGGCCTTGCGCTACGCCGCGTCGATCAGCCATTGGGCGATTCTGGCTGACCTTCCATTTCCCCTCTATCTCCGCAATCTCGATTTCCAGGCCGACAATCCCTTTGATCTGGCTTTCAATATAATCAGCAGGTGCATCTGAAACTGTCCAAGGCTTCTGGCGCTTGCCCTCCATCTGGTTGGTCATCTCAACAATCTGTGCCGCAAGCCAGGCCGCATCGTCCATGACGCGCAATTTTCCGCGTACCTGCACAGTTGCATAATTCCAGGTCGGCACTACTTTGCCTGTCTCTCGCTTAGTTTCGTACCAGGACGGCGTGACATAAACATCAGGGCCCTGGAAAATTACCAGCGCGTTGATGTCGAGCCGAGACTCTTTCCATTGCGTGTTGCCGCGCGACAGATGCCCCCGCAATGTTCCAAGCTTTCCCGCGGTGCTGTCCAGAACCAAGGGCAACTGGCTAACAATGGGTCCATCAGTCCCGACGGTGACCAGCATTCCCAAGGGATGCTTGCGGATCAAACCATGTTGAACATCAAGACGGTCTTCGCGAAAGGCGGGCGGCAGATACATGGCGAATTCTCCAGCGCATCCATTACAGAGTTTGTCGCGCCTAAAGAAGACCAAGCATAACAGAAACTAATTGCCGTCAATCTGCTTGCCGATAATGGCGATCGCCTCTTCGTAAACCCGCGCAGCGTTCCAGGCCTGAATTGCCGCAAAGTTGGGCTGCCCCGGCTGATAACCTTGACCCGGCTTCCAGCCATGAGCTCTGAGATAATTGGCGGTTGAAGCCAGCGCGTTGGCCTTGTTGTTCAAATTGCCACCCACGCCATAGGCCAGAATATTCTTGGGCAAGAATTGCGTCTGCCCAACTTCGCCATGCATGGCCCCCACCGAAGAGGCCGACAACACGCCTTTGTCGACAAGCTTGAGGGCCGCCAGCAATTGCTCCGTGAAATAGTCGTGGCGGCGGCAATCATATGCGAGTGTGCTGACCGCCGAAATGGTGTTCTGGTTTCCCGACAACGCACCAAAGGCCGTCTCCATGCCCCAAATGGCAATCAGCGGACCAGCGGGCACGCCATAGCGACTTTCAAGCGAAGCAAACAAGGCGGCATTGGCAGCTTTCTGCGAGCGTCCCCGTGCTGCAATGGTCGTCGCCCCGCGGACCCTCATGAATTCCGACAACGAAAGATGAAAGCTTTTCTGGTGCCGGTCGGCATAGATGGTTCCGGGGGAATAGCGTGCACTGGCCAAAGCCGAAAGACCGCTTCCGCCAATGCCAGCGGCCTTGGCGACGGGCGCAAATTGCACCTTCCAGGCCGCAAAGCCCGACGCATCATTGCCGCATGTAGCAGCCGCCGCTGTTCCAGCTCCCCAAACCAGAAACACGGCCAGAAATTTCGCAAAACGCATTATGAATCACCTTTTATTGCCCCGGGGCGAAACTGGACTGGAGGCCAATTTCTGTCAACTGCCAGACCAGCCGCAAAAGCCCTTGCAGGCGCGTTCTGTTTTGGCTAGAAAACGTTCGTTATAAAGAACGAGCTTCCCATGACAGTTAATTCCGCCGGACTTTTCGTTGGACACATCACCGATGTTCAACATTATACTGACCGCCTCTTCCGCTTCCGGGTGACAAGGCCGCAATCCTTGCGCTTTCGCTCGGGTGAATTCGTGATGATCGGTCTTCCCGAAGACGGCAAGCCCTTAATGCGGGCCTATTCGATTGCCAGCCCAGCGTGGGACGAAAGCCTCGAATTCTTTTCCATCAAAGTGCCCGGCGGCCCGCTCACAGAGCGCCTCGCCAACATCAAGCCTGGTGATGAAATCCTGATGCGGCCCAAAACCACGGGGACGCTGGTCAATGACGCGCTCCTCCCCGGAAAACGCCTGTTCATGCTCTCAACCGGCACTGGCATTGCGCCTTTCGCGTCGCTGATCCGCGATCCAGAAACTTATGAGAAATTCCAGACCGTAGTCTTGGCCCATACCTGCCGCACCGTACCTGAACTGCAATATGGTTTTGACAGCGTGGCGGCAGCCAAAGTCGATCCGCTGGTTGGCGAAGAGGCGACGACGCGCCTTCAGCACTTCGCCTCAACCACGCGTGAGACCAGCACCCACAATGGCCGCATCACGACATTGATTGAGAGTGGCGAGTTTTTCCGCACACTTGATATTCCGGCGCTTGATCCAGCAGAGGACCGAATCATGCTTTGTGGTTCAATGGGCATGATCCGCGATGTCAAAGCCATGCTGGAACCAAAAGGCTTCATCGAAGGTTCCAATGCGGAGCCCGGCAATTTTGTGGTCGAGCGCGCCTTTGTAGGCTAAGAGCAGTACTGCACGCACTGACCTTGCCCCACTTCGCAACAAGGGTTTAAGCTGTTACCGTGTTGTCATAAGCGCGATACATAGCAAGGGCCGGAGGAGAGAATGGTTTCTACCGTTTTACAATTGTTCGGTGGCAAGCAGCTTTGGCATCGCATTTGGGCAACATTCTTGAGCCTGTTTTCGTCAAAAATGACGCCCTTCACCTTCTTCCTCGATTTCTATGTTTATCCGCCGGTCATCATCTTCTGTCTCGGCCTGGCCCTGCTCTATACCAGTGTCCTTCATGTGATTGCGCTCGCCGCGGCGGGTCTTGCCGTATGGACCTTTGCCGAATATCTGCTGCATCGCTTCGTGCTGCACCACTGGCCCTATTTCATCGACATGCACAAGGCTCACCACGACGAGACCCAGGAAATGATCGGGTCTCCAACCGTGTTTTCCCTGCTGGTCTTCTATGTCTTGGTCTATCTGCCTTTGTGGTACGGCTGGGCCAATGGCGTGGCCCTGCCGCTCTTTTCAGGCTTCATTGCGGGCTATCTCGCCTTTGATGCCGTGCATTATTCAGTGCATCACATTCAGGGTCAGAACCGCCTGCTACGGAGCTGGAAAAAAATCCATGCGATCCACCATCACGGCGATGCCGACAAGAACTATGGCGTCTTGACCGATTTCTGGGACCGCGTGTTTGGAACCTATTCCCCCGTTATGCGGCGCGAAACCAAGCGCTAGATCAAATCGCGCTTGGCCAGATTGCGCATGAGATCAGACACGCCAAAGCTCCACGCCTCGGCCTGATCCGTCAGCACCACGCGATTGCTTAAAGTTCCAAGGCTGGCGGTCGAGATTTCGACAATGTCGCCCACATGATGGGTGAAGCCCTTGCCCTTTTCGCCACGGTCATCAATGGGCGCAAACATCGTGCCCAAAAACACCACCAGCCCGTCGGGATAATGATGATGCGCGTTGATCGCCTGGCCCGCAATGTCTGTGGGGTCGCGGCTGATCAAGGCCATGTTGGAATGGCCCTCCATCACAAAACCGTCCTTGCCCGTCACCTTCATCGAAAGCTCGGCTTTCCTCACATCATCAAGGCTGTAGCTCTTGTCGAAGAAGCGGATGAACGGGCCCAAAGAGGTTGATGCATTGTTGTCCTTGGCCTTGCCCAGCAGCAGAGCCGAACGGCCTTCAAAATCCCGCAAGTTCACGTCATTGCCCAATGTGGCGCCAACGATCTTGCCAGTCGAAGCCACCACCATCACGATTTCTGGCTCGGGGTTATTCCACGAGGATTTGGGATGAATGCCCACATCCATGTTCGGCCCGACCGAGGATAGAACCGGACCCTTGGTGAAGATCTCGGCGTCAGGCCCAATCCCCACTTCGAGGTATTGGCTCCACGCATTGGCCTTCATCAATGTGGCTTTAAGTTCGGCCGCCTGTTCAGAGCCGGGCTTGATCTTGCGCAGATCGCCCCCCACCATGTCCTGAATGGAGGCGCGAATGGATGCCGCTGCTTTCGCATCGCCCCGCGTCTTCTCTTCGATCACCCGCTCCAGCATGGAAACAGCAAACGTGACCCCTGCAGCTTTGATGCATTGGAGATCAATCGGCGACAGAACCCACGGCTTCTTCTCATCGCGCTTCGGATTGGCTGCATTGGCCATCGCCTCGTCGACGCGCGCCACCACCTTGCCTTCGGCCGCAGCCAAAGCCTCGGCCGGATTTTTCATCTCGCAGAGATCGCGCATGGTGGGGAAGATCGCCGTGATGTCGACCAGCTTCTCGCCATCAACACGAACCACGGCTGGCCCGACGCCGGGCAAATAAACACGGCCCGCCAGCAGGCCTTCAGACGGAAGCTTGCTCATGGCTCAACCAATCGCCTGGTCAAGATCAGCGATGATATCGGCCACATCTTCAATGCCGATCGAAAGCCGGACCACATCAGGCGTGGCCCCGGCCTTCTTCAACTGATCGGCATTGAGCTGGCTATGCGTAGTGGACGCCGGATGAATGATGAGCGAGCGCACATCGCCGACGTTGGCGAGATGCGAGAACAGCTTCACCGATGAAACAGTTTTAACCCCCGCCTCATAACCACCTTTCAAGCCAAAGGTGAACACGCCGCCTGCCCCCTTGGGCGCATATTTCTTCTGCAAGGCATGATGCTTGTCGCCATCAAGCCCCGCATAGCTGACCCACGCCACCTTCGGATTCTTCGACAGCCATTTCGCCACGGCCAAAGCATTGTCGCAATGCCGCTGCATGCGAAGGCCCAGAGTTTCCATGCCGGTCAAAATATAGAATGAATTCTGCGGCGAGATCGATGGCCCAAGATCACGAAGCCCCAGCACACGACACGCAATGGCAAAAGCGATTGTGGGAAGCGCTGCGTAAAGGTTCACACCATGATAGGATTCATTGGGCTCGGTGAGCAGTGGATATTTCTTCGATGCACCCCAATCGAAATTGCCGCCATCGACAATGGCACCACCCATCGAATTGCCGTGGCCGCCCATATATTTGGTGAGCGAATGCACAACGATATTGGCGCCATGCTTGAAGGGCTGCACCAGATAAGGTGTGGCCAATGTGTTGTCGACGATCAAGGGCACACCGGCCTTCTTGGCAATCTTGGCCACGGCTTCAATGTCGGTAATGCGCCCGCCGGGGTTGGCGATGGATTCAATGAAGATCGCCTTGGTCTTGGGCGACACGGCCTTTTCAATCGATGAAATATCCTCGGCATCGGCCCACACCACATTCCAGCCGAAGCTCTTGAAGCTCTGGCCGAACTGGTTGATCGATCCGCCGTAAAGCTGGCGCACCGCCACGAATTCATCGCCCGGAGACATGATCGTGTGAAACACCAGCAATTGCGCGGCATGGCCCGACGCCACGGCCAAGGCCGCCGTGCCGCCTTCAAGCGCCGCGATCTTAGCTTCCAGAACCGCCTGGGTGGGGTTCATGATGCGGGTGTAAATGTTGCCGAATTCCTTCAGCGCGAAAAGATTGGCGGCATGTTCAGCGCTTTTGAAGGTGAACGCCGTGGTCTGATAGATCGGCGTGATGCGCGCGCCCGTGGTTGGGTCTGGTGCGGCTCCGGCGTGAATGGCCAGCGTGTCAAAGCCCTGTGGTTTCTCGGTCATGATAGTCTCCCATGTTTGAGCGGCACACTATGGGAAGAACGCGAAAGAGGAAAGAGGCGTGTTGATACAGATTGTAAAGCGTCACTTTAGAATATGGGCATGGCTTTGCTGATGTGCGCCGGGTGCATGTCCAGCGGAAGAAGAAGGGAGACGCGTGGGGAAGTCCGACGCGAGGTGCCACTGAGTTTAAAGTGGCTATGATAGGCGTTGGGCAAGCCCCACGCGAGACAGGAATTAAGCATCAGGGGGACTGTCAGTCCGCCTTGCCTCCGGTTTCCCGAACGCAAGGCCATCCCATAGGAGCCCGGGTCTTAGTGCCCAAGGAAGTCCGATCCACTGGCTCCCGATGGCGTTGCGCTACGTTTGCGCTGCCAGCAGGCCTGTCACCTCCTCCCATCCAGGTTCACCGTCATGAACCGGACCCCGAGTGGGAAGGGGCGGGAGAGATATGGCAGGATATAGGAATAAAGTCAAGAGGTATTTTGGGGTGATTTGTAGTCGGCGTCGGAAGCCTTGCGGACTTCTGCTCTTCACCCCACAACCTTTGACTGGATTATTCGACAGGCGCCCTAGAAAACTTGTCTATTCGTTGAAGCAAGGCTTGGATGCTGGAACTGACTTCCTTTTCTCCCATTGCCTCAATTATTTTCAACGGGGTCAATGAAACTGAGTAGTTCGCCTGCAGATAGGTGTTAACGCAGTTAAGCGCTTCTTTTCCTGAAACAAGTTTTAGTGGCCCATCAGGCATCCCCCATTCTTGTTCAAAAATCTCGAGCGCCTCAGTAGTGATATCAGTTTCATGGCGGCTGGAATTCCGTAGCCGAATGAAGGTCTTTCTCGAATGAATAAACTGACTTAGAACTTCCATTTTGTTTTCACTACAGTAATCATCTAACACTGTCTTCACGACACCTGTGTATTTGGCGGGTACGTTGGTGCGTTTTTCCTTTTCTTTGACCTTATTATGGGCTGCGCGGTCTAGAGCGGCTGGCACCAACAGAAAGTTCTCAATTTCTTTCACGTCGTGTACTTCTAAAAAACATAGTTCGCTTTTGAGAGACTTCTGAATTTCCTCGATCTCTTCCTTAGGTCTAAAATCGCGATCAAGCACCGCACATGCAAGAATTCGCTGACCGAGCGTTTCTTCAATTCCTTTCTTAATTGTTCGAATACGATCAATATTAAACCCTTCGATTGGAATCGCCGCAAAGCCGCGACGCGCTGCAACTTCGTTCAATCCAATTCTCGCGGCAAATTTTGAAAATAGCTGAAAATCCTTTCCTTCAATAAAAACTGCGCGCTTAGTTTTCGCGAGTTGGGTTAGGAGCGGATTTAGATTGGACCCCAAAGATTTAAATACACCAGCTAGCTGAGAAGGATCATTTATCCTTTTCGCTCTGGGCCTCTTTTTATCTATCAAAAGGAGTTCATCGGGTTCGGCCTCAGAAATTATCTCAGTTGAGTGAGTGGCGATAAGAATGTCGGGCCTGAATAGCCCCGAGTTTCCTAGACACCCTGCGGGTTCAGTTTCTGCTGTCTCTCAAACTCTACCGGTGACAGCATCCCGTTCTTAGCGTGCTTGCGTTGGGGATTATAGAACATCTCGATGTAGTCGAATACGTCCTGCC
>JBBRLH010000017.1:0-49839 GCA_038231475.1 Hyphomicrobiales bacterium
AGATTGGCGCAAAGGCCGCCGTGCTGAGGTGCAGGAGGTGAATGGCTGGGTTGTTGACGTCCTCAAAGCCCACGGGCGCTCGGCTCCAATGAATGAGCGGGTTGTCGAAGTTGCCTTTGAAATTGAAGCCGGCAAGCGGCAAGCAAGTCCGGATAATGCGAGTGCCCTCATTGAGATGCAGAAGAGCATTGTGGAACGACATTGAAACTTGTGATCTGCAGGGGTCGAACTGGATTGGCTGTTAACCGGGCAGAGTTGGCCTGGACCATTCACGGCGCGCTGTTTCAGACAATACCAATCCGTGGCCAGGCCCTTCCGGTGCTTTGATGATGCCGTTTTTGATGGCAATGGGCTGCTCGACCAGATGGTCGAAATTCTGAAATGAATATTCAAGCCACTCGACTTCCGGAAGGGCGCAAGCCATATGGACACCGAATTCCAGGAAGGTGTTGCCCAAGGAAACAGGAATTCCAATTTCACTGGCAAACCAGCCGATGCGCATGACGTCTGTTACTGCACCGTGCACGTTGAGAATGTCTGTTCCGCCAGCGAGCAGCAATTCGCGCTTGCCAGAAACATCTAGATACTCGCCCGAATTGATCATCGTCCACGGGATGGCGGCGCGAAGCTCACGCAAACCTGAAAAGTCGTGACGCAAGATTGGATCTTCGACCCATAGAATGTCATGGCCCATCTTATGGAAGGCCTCAAGCTTGACACTGGCCTCTTTGGCGCTCCATGCTTCATTGGCGTCGATCATGAAAGCGGCACCTTTGTGCACGGTCTTGGCCACTAAATTCAATCGGTGCAAATCCCTATTGAAATCCTTGTGGCCGACTTTGATCTTGAATGCGGAATATCCCTCGCCGTCTGCCAAACCAAAAAGATTGACAAACTCCTCGTCTGAAAGATGAAAATCAAGTCCGGAGGCATAGGCCTTTACCTGGGCGCGCTGGCTCCCAAGCAACTTGTGCAGAGGCATCTCAACTTGTTTTGCTGCGAGGTCCCACAAGGCCACTTGAATCGCCTCCCCAAAGGGCAGGCTAAACTGCCTTTGATTGCCGCCGCGTGGCCTGCTCACACGGTGGACCAGCGAAAGTGGCTCATGGCCCTCAATACTGGACCAGACCTCCTGCCGGAAGACGCGGATGATCTCTGCAAGATCGGGCAGGGGCTGGAACAGGGATTGTGCAAATCCAAGCCCGCGGCGACCCTTGCCGTCAATCAATTCGATGGCCGCAACATTTACCTCTTCGGCGCGAACCTGGCTGTCGCCAATCACTCGATCTCTGGCGAACTGAAATCTGGTGATTTCAAATGAGTCCAGTCTTGTGCCCGACATCACATGCTCCAACCTAGCGATAGCGGATTTGATTCCAGCGATGGCCAAGCAGCGACAAAATAATGATCAGCCCATTGAAGAACTGCACATAAAAGCCGCTCAAACCCGCACCTACAATGCCCGTCTGGATGAACGACACGGTCAATGCGCCAATGGCGCCCCCGAACACGGTGCCGATGCCACCCCATGTTGGCGTGCCTCCCACAAAGACCGAAGCCAATACGGGGAGAAGATAACCGTCACCGGACGTTGGCCACCACGTGAAATTGATCATGGCGGAGAAAACACCGGCAATCGCTGCTGCGATGCCGACGAACACGAAGGTTTTTAATCTCACCAAGTTCACATTAATGCCCATTTGGGCCGCACTGTCGGGATTGTCGCCAACCATGTGAACCTGCACACCAAATCGATGACGTGAATAGAGCAGGGCGCTGAATATTGTGAATAGAATCGCCCAGACGATTTGGATGGGCAGGCCAAAAACTTCCGATGAAAATATCTTGAATGCCGCAGTTTCGTTCAATGTCGGCATTGCGATTGATTTGCCTTCGGTAAAAATCAAGATCAATCCGCGCAAAACGAAGTTCATTCCAAGGGTGGCGATCAGGGACGACAAATTTCCGTAAACGACCAAGGCACCAACAAGGGCTCCCAGTGCCGCACCCATGACAATCGCAGCCGCAAATCCGAGGAATGGATCAAAGCCTGCATGAACGACCAGTGCGAACATCCAAGCCGACAACCCCATGGTGGCCGGGAACGAGAGGTCAATTTCGCCAACGGTCACCACAAAGACCAACGGGACCGTCAGAAATATGGCTACGGGCAGGGTGGTGAGAACAGAGCTGTAAAGAGCCCAGGATGTGAAAACAGTTGGATTGGCGATGATGAAGATCAGGAGCATCGTCAGAAAAACGGCAAGTGAGCCTAGTGACGCGCGATTTGCGAGAATAAAACCCTGCATAGGACTTTCATGGCGATGGGCCCAGCTCTCGGTGCTCACAGTTGCGGCCACCTTGGCGTTGTCTTTTTGCATTAAGCTTCTCCCTTTTTCTTGAAGGTGGGCTTAACCTTGCCTTCTTTCTCCGATTCTTCCGGATGTGCGATGTGTTCCATGAAGCGGACGAGTTCCTCAGCAGACTTTATCCTGTCCTTGGCGATCTCAAGTGCCACCTTGCCGCGATCAATCACAAGAAAGCGATCGGCAATGTCATAAACATGATGGATGTTGTGGCCAATAAAAACAATTGAGCGTCCGCTTGCTTTCACCTGGCGGACGAAGTGAAAGACCTTGGCGGTCTCGGTCAATGAAAGAGCGGTCGTAGGTTCATCGAGAACAATGAGTTCCGCCTGCTTGTGAATGGCGCGGGCGATTGCCACGCCCTGACGCTCGCCGCCTGACAATTGGCCAACGATTGAATGGGGCGAAAAAACTTTGGAGGTGAAGCCAATTTCGCGCATGAGGCGATGGGCTTCTGACAATTCTTTTTTGACATTCAGAAAGCCGAAGGCATTGACCAACTCATTGCCCATGAAAATATTGCGTACGATGCTTTGCTGGACGGCGAGGGCGCGGTCCTGGAATACGGTTTCGATTCCTGCTTCGCGTGAGCGCGCTGCATTCCATCCGCTCACAGGCTTGCCGCGCACGATGATTTCACCACTTGTTGGGCGAATTGCGCCTGCGAGGATTTTGATCAGTGTGGACTTTCCGGCGCCATTGTCACCGAGAAGCCCAACGACCTCACCTTTTTGTACGTTCAAATCTACCCCACCCAACGCATAAACGTTGCCGTAGGATTTTTTGATATTCTTTAACTCTATCAGCGTTTCAGTCATGGCCACCCTTTCAGAGGAAACCACCGGCCTGGAGGAAGGCCGATGGTTTGCCCGATCAACCCCGCTTGTTTAGCGCAGGCCTTCCTTTGCCAAGTCCCCGACTTTTTTATAGTTGTCGGGTGTCACAAACCCTGCACCGGTGTCAACGTCGATGGGACCCAACCCATAGACGACCTGTTCACACAGATTGAGGATCGGCAGATAACCCTGCTGGAAGGGTTGTTGGTCTGCCGTAAGCTGCACCCAGCCACCATCGAAGGCTTCTACAATCTGCGGACTTGTATCAAATCCGAAATTGAAGATTTCTCCCGGCTTCTTCTTGGCGCCCTGCATATAAGTCGGCGCATTGCCAAGCAACTGGCCGCCTGGATACGCAATGGCTTTGACGCCAGGGTTGTTGAGGATAGCAGCGGTGATCACCGGCAGCGCGAGGTTCGGATCAGCGGCCCATTCGGTGGGCGATTCAAGCTTGACCACCTTCACGCCAGCCTCTTCCAAAGCCTTCACCGTGCCGAGTTCGCGCACACTGCGGTTCTCATCAGCCCAGTGGCTAAGGACAATGGCCGTATCACCAGACTTTAAGCCGGCCAATTTAACCGCCTGCACACCCAGCGCATGACCCTGCGGTTCCTGCTGGGCGCCAACGTAGCCACCGCCGAATTTAGCGACAACCCTCGGAACCGGAACGTTCTGATACATCATCTTGATGCCAGCCTTTGAGGCTTCTTCGGCAGATGGCATAATGGCGTCATCACCAGGATGGCCCATCATGGCGATGCCTTGCGGCTTTGCGGCAACGGCTTCGCGCAGTTGCTGAACCATCTTTTCAGAGTTCCAGCCCGAGAAAACGAAATCGACTTGAGCGCCAGTGTCATTTTGTGCCTGCTTGGCACCATTATAAACGATGGAGCCAAAGGCATCACCTTCTGCACCACCCACAAAGAAGCGCAAATGCACATCCTTGCAGAATTTGTCGCGGAGCGCCGCTGACTCGCTGTAACTTGCCTGAGCAAGCGTGACAGCAAATACGGTTGCGCTGAGCAATAGAGTTTTCTTCAGCATATTAAACCTCCCTGCCCACATTGGGGCGCTTGATCCAACTTTTTTCCGGCTTGATGCCAGCTTTTTTATTGTCCGCATTAGGTATGACTGCGGAGGGTCTAGACCGGGTTGGGGATGAAATATTCTCCACCCCGGCATTCTTTAAGATGGTGCAAGGCGCGCAACTGCCCGGTCATTTCCAGGGCGTCGCGGTAAACGGGATCATGCCAGCCTTCAATGTCAAGGCATCCGGTATAGCCTGCAAGGCGCAGTTCGCTGATGATCCGGGTCCAGTCGCTGTCGCCAAACCCGGGGGTACGCATTTGCACAAAGGGGAATTTCCCAAAAATTCCATTTTCTTTGATCACGTCCCAGCGGATCGTAGCGTCCTTGCCGTGGACGTGGAAAATGCGTTTGGCCCATTTTCTGATTTGAGGCACTGGATCAATTAAATAGACAAGTTGATGACAAGGTTCCCACTCCAACCCAAAGTTCTCATCGGGGATCTCATTGAACATCAGCTCCCATGCGTCTGGATTATGCGCGATGTTCCAATCGCCGCTTGCCCAATTGCCGTCCATGGCGCAATTTTCAAAAGCGATGCGAACGCCTTTGTCGCGCGCGCGCTTGCCAAGAGCCCCCCAGACTTCCCTGTAACGGGGCAAACTTTCTTCCAGGGGTTTGCCACGCACCCGTCCGGTGAAACCTGCAACAATGTCGGTTCCAAAGAGATGTGCATTATCGATTGCAAGCTCCCAGCCACGCAAAGTTTCCAGGTCTATCTCGCCTTTTTCAAGCGGGTTGCCGAACACGGCCAAGGAGCTTATTTTTATATCCGCATCGCCGATGGCATTGCGCAACTCACCGGCCAGCTTTTTAAAATCGGTTTTGCCGACGGTTTGCCAGAAGAAGGGTTGGATGCTTTCAAAACCATGGCCGGTAATTTGGCGAACATATTGCGCAACGTTGGGGTCATTGGCCTTCACCATTGTCCCGATGCGAATATCGTTTAGCATGCGCTCAACCATTTTCAGACCTCAAGCTCCACTGAGTTTCCTTGCTTTGCGCTTGCAACGGCCGCAAAAACCATCGCGAGGCTTTTGATATTATCTTCGCCTGCTGTTTCGGGAATCGAGCGGGAAGACACTGCTGCAACAAAATCCTGAATGACGCCCAAGTGACCACCGATGCGATCTTCCGCAGAAAGTGCAGGTACTTCGATGATTTCCGTCTCATCAAAAATGCCATCTCTTTGGCCGTTGATCCGTTCGGCGTGCAGTTGCTCATGGCCGTCCCATGTCAAACTTCCGCGCTCACAAATAATGCGCCATGTCCCTTCCCAGCTGGTTTTTATGCCAGGGGCACACCAGCTGCCTCGGTAATTGAATACTGTGCCGTTTTCAAATTTGAACGTCGCAATGGCCGACGACCCGTTTTTAAACCAGGAATTTTCTGGTTCCCATTCCTGGCAATAAACTTTCTTCGGCACGGCATTGACCATATAACGCGCAGCATCAAAGGTGTGGATCGCCATGTCGACGAGCAACACGTTATCCATGTCTTCGCGAAAGCCACCAAAATGTGGCCCGATAAAAAAGTCACAGTGAATGCTGGTGGGGCGACCCAATGCGCCTTGATCTAAAAACCTGCGAATACGCCTGACATTCGCCAAATATCGCCGGTTCTGCACGACTGCATGAATCCGTTTTGATTGACGCGTCGCTTGCAGGATAGTGCGGGCATCATCGAGGCTGGCGGCCATTGGCTTTTCGGTGAGGACATCGCAGCCATGGTAGAAAGCTGTAAGGACAAGATCTTTGCGGGCTTGAGGTACAACCACATCAAACACGACCTGAGGCTTTGCGGCGGGCAGGATATCTTGGAGGCTGGTGCCGATTTCGATATCCTTCAAACCATATTTCGCAGCACTCGCCACAGCGCGAGACCGATCAATGTCAGCAAGGCCAACCAACTGAAGATTTGGCACCTTCTGAATGGCTTCGAACCATACAGCGCTCATTGCGCCGCATCCTGCCAGCACTGCGGTTATCATTTTCTCCCTTTCAGACCGGCCATTTTAAAATGGCTCTTTGTTCCGTAAACGTTTACGATACTTGCTCACATCACTGACGTTGTCAAGAGCCGGGCTAGAAAGTATGTAACGCAGACCTGAGTTGGGACACCTCCTTGAACATTCATGATCTCGCAAAACATTTGAATATATCGATTGGCACGATCTCGCGCGCGCTCAATGGCAAAGCTGATGTCAATGCCGAGACCCGCAAGCGCGTGATTAAAGCCGCGCAAGAATTTGGCTACGCTCCGAACCAATCCGGACGCAGCCTGCGCCAGGGCACCACCGGCCTTGTCGGTTTCATGGTCTTGACCAACCGGGATCGAGAGACCCGCGGCGAGGCATTCTTCATTTCGGTTTTTGGTGGAATGCAATCATATCTCTACAGTTGCGGACGTGATCTCGTGGTGCATTTTGGTTCAAAAGATGAAGACGCTCTGGCCCATATGCGGCGCATAGTCGAGCGCCGTATTGTCGATGGTTTGATCATTTCCAACACCACGCGGATTGACAAGCGGATCGACTATCTGGCGAAAGGAAAAGTCCCTTTCATCGCGTTCGGGCGCAGCGAAAATGCGGTTCCGCATTCGTGGCTCGACCTTGATTTCGAGGGGACCGCAACAAAGGCGATCGATCACCTTGTCTCTTTGGGTCACACACACATCGCAATTGCCAGTGCATCTGATGATGTGAACTACGGTCATATTTGGGAAGAAGCCTGTCAGGCCGCCATGGCAAAGAATGGCTTGCGTCTCACCGAGGATTTAATATTGCGCGAGCCCTTGACCGAGTTTGGCGGATACCGGGTTGGCGAACGGCTGTTGGCCATGGCGCAAAGGCCCACGGCCATTGCACTGGTCGACAACACGATGGCCATTGGGCTCTATCATAAATTCCAGGATGTGCGCCTTGTTCCTGGCAAAGACATTGCGGTTGTGGGGTTTGACGAAAGCCCCAATGGCGAATTCTTGCGACCTAGCCTTACCCAATTCAAGATTTCATTGCATGAATTGGGGTGGTGGCTTGGAAAGCACATTGTGGACCTTATTGAAGCCAAGGCCGCAGGCACGCCAGTGCGGCATCACCGGAAAATCTGGCCGATGGACATGGTCGTCGCCGAAAGTAGCATGAAGGAACACAGGGGTAAGGCTTGACCAAAGTTGCCCGCCCATGAAACTGAACCTGAAACACATCGAAGCCTTTGTGTGGGTTTGTGACTTGGGAAGCTTCAGGCGTGCAAGTGAGAGATTAAACACCACACAGCCCAATATATCATCGCGCATTTCCGCGTTGGAGGATCTTCTGGGAACGCGTTTGATGGAGCGCGATGCGGGCTCGGTTCGGATTTTGCCCAAGGGGCGCGAATTGCTGGTCCACGCGCGCGAGATTCTGCGGTCCACTGAAACATTTATTGAGGTAAGTGGCCGGGCCAATTTGACTGATGGCATTTTGAAACTTGGAGTGACTGAGCTTGTAGTCAACACCTGGCTCCGCGAATTCATGCGGGCGGCCAAGCAGGCGTTTCCCAAAGTCAGCATTGAATTGACGGTTGATCTTTCGGTTCGCATCTCAGAGGCGCTGCTTGACCATTCGCTTGATCTCGCTTTGCAGACGGGTCCATTCGATCACGCCATCGACAAGACGATTGCGCTTGGAAGTTCAGCCTATGTCTGGGTAGCGGCTCCCCAGATTGCGACCAAGCTTAAGGGGAGTTCTCCCGGTGACGTGCTGCAGTTTCCAATTCTCACCCATGCCCGCGGCACGGCGGCGGTTGATGAGGTTGAACGGCATTTCACGGGCCGCAAGACTGGCGCTCTCACCCTTGTGCCCTCCAACAATATGTCGGCCTGTCTGCATATGGCCATTGATGGTTTGGGTGTTGCGGTTTTGCCCGAAGCCATGGTGCGCGGCGACATCAGGGGCGGACGCTTGAAAATTATTCCTCAAGGATGGGCACCAAAAGCCCTGAAGATGTGCGCGCGTTACCGTGCGGCACATGCGCCAGCTTATGTGGGGGCGATCGCGATACTGGCTCAGCAGGTGGCCAAGACGTTTGACGAAGCGATTTAGACCATCACGTTTTGTTATTCTAATAATAGGTAAAAATAATTTTTTATGATGATCATTTGCGACTAGGGTTGCAGATTGAACGGTCATTGAGGAGTTGCGGTAATGAACCTTATAGCGGCACGCTTGGGTGTGGACATTGGTGGCACGTTTACCGACGTGGTTCTCGAACTTGGCGATAAGCAATATTCCGCCAAGGTTCTCACCACCTATGCTGCACCTGAAAATGCCATCATTGACGGCATGCATCAGGTTTGTGCCAAGGCCGCGATCAAAACCTCGGCCATCACGCAAATCATTCACGGAACTACACTTGCCACCAATGCGCTGATTGAACGGCGCGGGGCCAAGACTGCTTTGGTGACCACGCAAGGGTTTCGCGATGTGATCGAGATGCGAACCGAGTCGCGCTTTGAGCAATATGATTTGAATCTCGCTTTGCCCGAGCCCTTGCTGCCGCGGCAATGCCGCTATGTTTTGAATGAGCGTATTGGGGCCAAAGGCGATGTGCTGATCGCGCTGCAACGCGCCGACATTGAAGCGCTTGCAGAAGAGTTGCGTGTGGCTGGTTATCAAAGCATCGCCGTGGGGCTTATTCACTCCTATGCCAATGATGCCCATGAAAAACTCGTGCGCGAAGTTTTGGAGAAAAAGCTTCCCGGTGTGATGATATCACTGTCGTCGGAAGTCTCACCGCAAATGCGTGAATATGAACGCTTCAACACGGTTGTGGCCAATGCCTTTATCAAGCCCTTGATGAAATCTTATCTGGGGCGCCTTGCAGGCCAGCTTAAGGTGGAGGGTGCTGATTGTCCGATCTTCCTGATGCATTCTGGTGGTGGCATTATTTCCATTGAAAATGCCGCTGATTTTCCAGTGCGTCTGGTGGAATCGGGACCCGCAGGGGGCGCTGTATTCGCGGCGAATATCGCCGCGCGTTATGGGCTCGACAAGGTTTTGTCATTCGACATGGGTGGCACTACGGCCAAGATCTGTCTCATTAAGAACCAGACGCCAAAGACCAGCCGGGTTTTCGAAGTCGCGCGCACTTATCGCTTCAAGAAGGGCTCGGGCATGCCGATTTCCATTCCGGTCATTGACATGGTTGAAATTGGTGCGGGTGGGGGCTCATTGGCATCGGTTGATGCCATGCGCCAAATTCGTGTCGGACCCCATTCGGCAGGCTCGGAGCCAGGTCCAGCTTGCTATGGGCGCGGCGGCACCAAGCCTGCCGTGACTGATGCAGATTTGGTTCTGGGTCGGCTTGATGCTGATAATTTTGCCGGGGGTTCGATCAAGCTTGATGCAGCAGCCTCGCGCGGCGCATTGGCCACTCATATTGGAACGACTCTGCAGCTTGATGACCAGACGGCGGCCTTTGGTGTTGCTGAAGTTGTCGATGAAAACATGGCCAATGCCGCGCGGGTTCATGCCGTTGAAAATGGTGAAGACCTTTCAGGCTATACGATGATTGCCTTTGGTGGTGCGGCTCCGCTTCATGCGGGGCGCTTGTGTGAAAAGCTTGGCGTGGCGCGATGCTTGGTGCCACCGGGAGCGGGTGTGGGTTCGGCCATCGGATTTTTGCGGGCGCCCTTCAGCTTTGAAGCCAATCGTTCGGTCTATATGCGGCTGTCAGATTTTGATGCCAAGAAAATCACGACCTTGCTCAGCGAGCTTGAAAGCGAAGCGGTGCGTTTTGTCCGCAGCTGTGATGCCACGGCTGCAATCCTGCCTGAGTTCAAAGTCTATATGCGCTATTCTGGCCAGGGCTGGGAAATTCCAGTGGCGCTCACCGCCGAACAGGCGATGAAGCCCGAGGTTCAGGTGTTCCAATCGCTGTTTGAAGCCGACTATGAAAAGTTGTTTGGTCGCGTGGTGAGCGGCATGGACGTGGAGATAACCGTGTGGGCGGTCAATGCTACCACGCCACCGCAGAAGGTGACACGGATCGCCGAACGGCAGCTTGAGTCGAAAATGGCGATGGAAGCACGCCGCCAGATTTTCGATCCAGCTTTGGCTCAACAGGTCGATGCTGGAGTTGTTGAACGCAGTTTGTTGAAAACTGGGCAGGGCCTGGTGGGGCCCGCCGTCATCACCGAAGATGAAACGACGATCATTGTTCCTTCAAGCCGCCAAATTGTGCGGCAGGATGATGGTTGCATTGATATGACATTGAAGGCATGAGGCGAACATGAGCAACAAATCCACCGTTTCAAACCAGGTTATGTGGAACCGACTGATCTCGGTTGTTGAAGAGCAGGCGCAGGCCCTGGTCCGCACGGCGTTCTCAACCTCGGTGCGCGAGGCCGGTGATCTTTCAGCGGGTGTCTATGACGTCAAGGGCCGCATGTTGGCGCAAGCTGTCACGGGAACGCCCGGCCATGTGAATGCCATGGCGGAATCCGTCGGGCACTTCATTCGCCGCATTGGTTCGCAGAACATGTTTGAAGGTGATGTCTACATCACCAATGATCCCTGGGAGGGCACGGGCCATCTCCATGACATCACGGTGGTGACGCCCTCATTTCATCTGGGCAAGCATGTTGGTTTTTTTGCCTGCACCGCCCATATCGTTGACATTGGCGGGCGCGGCTTCGGCGCTGATGCCAATTCGGTTTATGAGGAGGGGCTTTATATCCCCATCATGAAATTTGCTGATCGCGGCGAGGTTGACAAGACCTTGGTCAAGATCATTCGCGGCAATGTGCGCGAGCCAGATCAGTTGGTGGGCGATGTTTATGCCTTGGCGACCTGCAACCAAGTTGGTCACCGCCGCCTCATCGATATGATGGTGGAATTCAAGCTTGTCGATCTCGTGGATATTGCTGAGTTCATTCTGGAGAATTCGCGACGCGCGACGATTGAGAGGATTGCCGCTCTGCCACGCCAGAGCGCGTCGGGTTCGATGACCATTGATGGCTATGACACGCCCATTGACCTCAAGGTGAAAGTGACGATCCACGCAGACCGCATTGTCTGTGATTTCACGGGTACCTCGGGGCTCGACAAGAAGGGCATTAATGTGCCGCTGGTTTATACCAAGGCCTATGCCTGCTATGCCCTGAAATGCGCCATCGCGCCTGAGATTCCCAATAATGCGGCGTCACTGGCACCCTTTGAAGTTGAAGCGCCAGTCAATTCGATTGTGAATGCCGTGCATCCAGCACCCGTGGCCTTGCGCCATGTGATCGGACACTTCATTCCGGATACAGTTTATGATGCCCTCGACAAAATTCTGCCCAACACGGTCCCGGTCGAAGGCGCTGGCTGCCTGTGCAATTTCCAGGTGTCGCTGCGTCCGCGCACGGATGCGCCAGCACCCAAATCTGCGGTGCGTTCTGAGGTTCTCACATTCAATTCTGGTGGAGCTGGGGCGCGGCCCTCATCCGACGGCTTGAATGCCACGGCATTTCCCTCTGGCGTAATGACCATGCCGATTGAGGCCACGGAGAATGCCGGACCTGTCATCATCTGGCGCAAGGAATTGCGCCCTGACTCCGGCGGGGCTGGCAAATATCGCGGCGGCCTTGGACAGTTTATGGAAGTGGGTGCTGTGGATGGTCATGAGTTTGATTTTCAGGCGATGTTCGACCGGGTCGATCATCCCGCACGGGGCCGCCAGGGCGGAGCACCTGGCGCTGCCACCACGATCAAGCGCAGCGATGACGAAAAGATGAAGGGTAAGGGCAAGCAGTTTGTGCCGCATGGGCGACGTGTGATGTTGGCGTTCCCCGGGGGTGCAGGTTTTGGTTCATCGAAAGATCGTGATCCAGTTTTGGTGAAGCGTGATCTTGCGCGAGGCTATATCAGTGCTGCGGTTGCAGTTCGGGACTATGGCCTAAAACAGACGGAAGTTGATGCTGTTCTGACTGCGGTCCGGATGGGCGAGGCGCTTTAAGCTTTGGTTTAAGTGGGCCTACTCTGCGTGCTCTGGCGGACAACGATCTCAAAGCCGAGGTCAATGCGATGATCAGCATCTGGCAATTTCTTTGTCATGGCTGAGATTGCAATCTTGGCTGCCAGTTCTCCCAATTTGCGGCGGTGGGTGGCCACTGACGACAAGGTGGGTGAAGCGTAAGCCGCAAATTCCAGATCATGGAAGCCCAGAATGGAAATGTCTTCGGGCACGCGAAGCCCCAGCTTTCGGCATTGCATGAGCGCACCCAGAGCAAGGTTATCGTCGATGCAGAAAATGGCATCGGGAACCTTTCGCTCTTCGACCAACATATTCATGATCGCAGCTCCGAGATTGATCGTGCTGTGATTGGAAATGGTGGCAATCAGTCCATCCCAAGATAAATCCGCCTCAAGCATCGCCCGCTTGTAGCCATTTAATCGCGCGGCGGCGCGCACGTCGAGATGGCCGACCATAAAGCCAATCTTGCGATGGCCCTGATCAATCAGGAATTTGGTTGCGCCATGTCCCGCTTTGGATTGCGCCAAGCCGATGTTGATGTTGATCGGATTTTCTGTGAGTTCAAATGTTTCGATGACCGGAATGCGCGATTGCAAAAGAAGCCTCCGTGCCATTGGTGTATGGTCAACACCGACAACGATGATCGCCTCCACATGTTGTCCCAACAACGTGCGAATGGCTTTTTCTTCTTCGTCTTCGGAATATCTGCTGTTGACGACCACAACCTGAAAGCCTGAGAGCAGGAAGACCTCATGGAGAGCCTGCAGATACTCAGCGAAGATTACATTATAAAGAGTGGGGACGATCACGCCCACAGTATGGCTGCGCGATGAGGCGAGCCGGCTCGCTGCCACATTGGGCACATATCCCAATTTGGCCACGACGGACTCGATGCGCTGGCGCAATTCCGGCGAAACAATATCCGGACTCCGCAAGGTTCGCGACACAGTGATCGGGCTGACGCGCGCCAAGCGGGCCACGTCATCCAGCGTCTTTCGCTTTCGTTCCTTGCCGTTTCGCGCCACCGAACTTTGTCCCTTTTAGTCCCGATCTGATTTTTTAATCGCAAACATTGCAATTTGTATAGTGACTGTGACCAACCTTGCTACATTTCACAGGCCATTGACAGCGCTATCATTTGCGGTTTAGCTAAGCTTGCACTTTTCCACGTGTGGAACAGCGATTCAAATTTAAGATGCCAGTGGGGATCAACCTGCGGCACAAATGGGAGATACAAAGATGTCTATGATTCATAAGATTGGTAAGGCTTGCGCGGTCGGCGTCTCGGCGTCGATGTTTGCATTGCTCGCCACTACAGCTCACGCGGAGCCCAAAGTTGTTGCTGGCCCTGCAGCCCAGCCCGATTGCTTCGCACCTTGGTCCAAAGACACCAAATTCTTCCAATTCCCCAAGAAGGCCGGTCCTTACCGTATTGCTTTGGCCAATGGCTATATCGCCAACACTTGGCGCATTCAGATGATCCAGACGGCCAAGGCCTATGCGGCTCAGCCTGACGTCAAAGCCCAGTTAAAAGAATTCAAGGTTGTTTCAACCGGTGAAGACGTTCCAGCGCAAATCTCGGCCATCAACAACTTCATCGATTCGGGTTTTGATGCCATCGTGGTGAACGCCCAGAATCCAACTGCTTTTGGTCCGGTGATCAAGCGCGCCAAGGAAGCTGGCGTTGTATTGGTGGCCTTCGACAATACGCTCGATACGCAGGATGCCATCAACGTCAACGTGGACCAAAAGGGTCTTGGCGTGTTGTGGGCCAATTGGCTGATCAAGAATGTACCAAATGGCGGCAAGGTTCTGGAAGTGCGCGGCGTTGCCGGCACTTCGGTTGATACCGATCGCCACAACGGCATTCACGAAACACTCGATGCCTCGGGCAAGAAGTGGGCTGTGACGGAAGTCGTCGGCAAATGGGATGACGGCGTGGCCCAAAAGGCAGCCGCAGATGCCATTGCTACCAATGGACCGTTTGATGGCATTACCGCACAGGGTGGTGACACCGGCGTGGTGCAAGCCATGATCGATGCCAAGCAGAAGTTTGTTCCCTTCGGTGGTGAAACCGAAAACGGCTTCCGCAACTTCTGCTCGCAGCATGCTGCTGATGGCTTGAAGTGCTCATCAGCCGGTACAGGCCCGGCCCAAGTTGCCGTTGCCATCAAGACGGCTCTGGCAGCTCTCAATGGCGAAGTGGTTCCGCAATCGGTGAAACTGCCCTTGGCCATTGTTGAGGATCCAAACTTCAAGGCCGGCCAGGACTTCTTCCCTGACCAGTCTGCAAACTTCTTTGTCGGCAATTCTTTCCCAACCTGCGGCATCAATTTCTCGGCTCAGGAAATTATGGGACAGAGCAAGGACAACCAGTAATCTCCCAAACTGCAACACCTGGCACCGCGGTCGACAAGACCGCGGTGCTGCTTCATGCTAAGACTGTGCTGGAGGTATCTTGGTCGATCAACCACTTTTCCGAATGGAGCAGGTCTCCAAGCGCTATGGTGGCGTTCATGCCCTCGAACATGCTGACCTTGATGTCTACGCAGGCCAAATTCATGGCATTCTCGGCGAAAATGGCGCTGGCAAATCTACTCTGATCAAGATCATGTCGGGCGTGGTGGCGCCCGATGAAGGCCGGATGGAAATTGATGGCAAACCAATTTCCTTTGCGACACCCGCAGCGGCCAACAAGGCCGGGGTGGTGTGTATCTTCCAGGAGCTTTCACTCGTTCCTGATCTGAGTGTTGCCGACAACATCATCATCAGTGATCCGCCGACGCGTTTTGGCATGATTGATCGTGCCAAGCAGCGCAAGCTTGCTGAACAGGCGCTGGCGCGGGCTGGTGCGGGCGATATTCACCCGCAGGCCTTGGTCAAAGATTTGCCTCTGTCGCGACGGCAAATGGTGGAAATTGCCAAGGCTCTGGCGCGCAATCCGCGCATTCTCATTCTGGATGAGGCAACCTCGGCGCTGACGGCAGCGGATGTTTCCAGAGTCTTCGTTGTGCTGAAGAAACTCCGCGAAGAGGGATTGGCTATTCTTTATATTTCGCACCGTATGCATGAAATTTCTGAACTTGCTGATGTCTGCACGGTGTTTCGCAATGGCCGCAAGATTGAAACGTATAAAGCCGGCGCTAAGACCAGCACGCAAGTTGTGGAATTGATGATCGGCCGTGAATATAAAAACGTATTCCCGCCCAAGCCTGAGGTCCATGGCAAGGTCGAACCCATTCTGCAATGCAAGAATCTCAGCTGGACCAACCGGCTGAAGGACCTGACCCTCTCGGTCAGCCCCGGTGAAATTGTGGGGCTGGGTGGTCTGGACGGACAGGGCCAGCGGGAATTATTGCTGGCGCTGTTTGGCGTGTTGCGGAGTTATTCGGGCGACATTCTGGTGGACGGCAAGCCTGTATCAATGAGCAGCCCTGGCGTTGCCAAATCGGCTTCGGTTGGAATGGCGCTCATCCCTGAGGACCGCAAGACTGAAGGCCTGATGTTGCCGATGACGGTGCGGGAAAATTTGTCTTTTGCCTCACTCGCTCGCATTTCCAGCTATGGCATCGTCAATCGCGCGCGCGAAGATGTGCTTCTCGATGAGATGATCAAGCTCCTCGCCATCAAGACTGCGGGACCTGATATTCCAGTTGGAGCCCTGTCGGGGGGCAACCAGCAAAAAGTGGTGATTGCCAAATGGTTGATGAACAAGCCACGCATCATTCTGCTCAATGACCCCACGCGCGGCATTGACGTTGGCACAAAGCAGGAAATCTATGCACTGTTGCGGCAACTTGCAGATGCCGGTGCTGCCATTATTTTCTATTCGACGGACTATGATGAGTTGATTGGTTGCTGTGACCGCGTGCAGGTGATGTATGACGGCATGATCAAGCGCGAGTTGGTCGGTGCTGAGATTACCGAACGGGCCTTGATTGCCAGCGCCTTGAATTTGGATATGGCCAAGGATGGCAAAGCCATGGGGAGTCATTGATGGGCAAGTTTAATGACTGGCGCTATTGGTATGCCGAGCAAAAGGGCACGCTGCTGGCCATTGCCATTTTTGTTTTCATGTTCGTGGTCTATTGCTCGAACCATCCTGCCGGTTTTACCGCCAATGTCGTGCAGACGGCCGCCAACAAGGGCGTTTTGCTAGCCTTTGTGGCGCTGGCGCAGTCTCTTGTGGTGATCACGTCAGGCATTGATCTTTCAGTGGGCATGACGTTCACGCTTTGCAATTGCCTTGCCTCCTGGCTGGTAGTCGGCAGCCCATGGCAAGTGGCCTTTGGTGTTGTCGTCGTGCTTATCGTTGGCGCACTGTGTGGTGCCGTAAACGGCCTGCTGGTGATCTATGGCCGCTTGCAACCCATCGTGGCCACGATTGCCACAGGTGCGATCTATTATGGTCTGGCGCTTGCTTTGCGACCCTCGCCAGGTGGAAGCGTTGATGAAACCCTGGCCGATGCTTTGACGGGTCGTGTCTTTGGCGTGATCCCGTCAAGTCTGGTGGCGCTCTTCATCACGGTGCTGGTGATCTGGGTGCCCTATAGTCGATCCGTGACCGGACGTGCCAGCTATGCCGTGGGGTCATCTGAGACTGCGGCCTATATGTCGGGTGTTCCCATTCAGCGCGCGAAATTTGCAGCTTATACGCTGTCAGGACTTTTAGCCTCCATGGGCGGGCTGTTCTTGACGTTCTTCACCTATACGGGTGAGGCAGCCTATGCCAGCGGCAATGCCTATACGCTGTTTTCAATCGCCGCAGTTGTTCTGGGCGGGGTCTCGCTGTTTGGTGGCAAGGGCAGCGCTATTGGCGCCATATTTGGTGCACTTGCGTTCCGCACCATCGGAGACTTGCTGTTTGTCTTTGATTTTGATCCGCTGTGGCAACCCCTGTTTCAAGGCATTGTCCTTGTTCTGGCTGTCAGCCTTGGAGCATTCGGACTGTTCCGCATACGCAATCGCCTGGAGTGGTTTGGATGAGCTTGAGTTCTCGCACCTATCTGCCGCGCTATATCCGCAGTTTTGATCCTGCGGTGCTGGCGGCCTATGGCTGCATTGTCGTGTTGCTGCTGATCGGTTCGCTTTATTCCAGCAATTTTCTGTCCATTGGCTACCTCGTGCAGCAGCTCAAAGTGGCTTCCTTTCTGGGGGTTATTGCCACCGGCATGATGCTGGTTATTCTGCTGGGGCAGATTGATCTTTCTGTTCCCTGGGTGGTGACTGTGGGGGCCATGATGTCATGTGCCCTGGCGGGCCATGTCGGTTTGGTCGGCGTACTGGCCGTACCCTTTGGAATATTCTGCGGCTTCCTGATTGGTTTGGTCAATGGCGTAGGGGTCGCCTATTTGCGTATTCCCTCAATGATCGTGACACTTGCGACCAATGCCGTCGCGCAAGGGTTGATGGTTGTCTATACGGGCGGGTTTTCACCCAAAGACAATGCCTCGCCTTCGATGCGCTATCTGGCGACAGGCGAGCTTGTACCCGGCATTCCAAATTCAGTCTTCTGCTGGATTGTGGTGGGAGCACTCGCGGTTTTCATGCTGAACAAGACCACGTTTGGTCGTTCGATCTATGGCATCGGCAACCGCGAACGCGCGGCCTATCTCTCCGGCATTAACACGCGCCGTGTTGTCATGCTGACCTTTGGCATTTCGGGCGGACTGGCAGCACTGGGTGGGGTTTTGCTCGCAGGTTATGCCTCTAAGGCTGCTCAATCCATGGGCGATGCCTATCTGCTTCCCGCCATTGCGGCGGTGGTGCTTGGCGGCACATCAATTCTGGGGGGTCGCGGGACTTATGCCGGAACCATTGCCGGCGTGCTTTTGATCACGTTGCTGCAATCCATTCTGTCGGTGATGCAAATGCCGGAATTTGGCCGGCAGATAATTTACGGCGTGGTCATCATTATCATGCTGCTGTTTTATGGGCGCTCGAAGCTGCAGGTTTAGTGCGCCACGGGCATACGACCAATTCTTAACCATATCCCCGAAATCCTCTTTCATTTAGCCCGCCATTAATACCCCAAGCCTATGCCGCAAAGGTTCGAGAAAACTATTTTGCTTTCTTGGACCGGGTCTCGCCGCTGACTCAGGGGAAAATTGCATGCGCAGGAATTCAGCCAAGCAAATTGCCGAACCATCCGCCCAAAAGGATTTGGCGGCGTTGGAGAGATTGGCCGAAGTTTCCCGTGCACTCTCTACACAAGACCAACAGGCCACCATTGAAGCATTGAATGCCCAGCTCGTGCGCTACGAAACCGCCATGGACAAGATATCACAAGGGGTGTGTTTTTTTGACGGTGACGAGCGCCTCATAGTATCCAACAGGCGCTATGCCGAAATCTACAATTTACGCTCAGGTGACGTTGTTGCAGGCACTTCGCTCCGGTCAATCGCCGAACGGCGTGCCAGCGTTGGTACATGTCCGATGGCGGTTGATGACTATCTGGCCTGGTGTCGCGACGTTAATTCAGAAGCGCGATCGCAGACCAAGGACCTCGAACTTCGCGACGGACGCACTATTCATATTTCTCACCAACCCATGCCCGGTGGTGGCTGGGTTGCCACCCATGAGGACGTGACCGAGATCAAAGCTAAAAAGGCGGCAGTCAAGGATCTCATTTCGTTGCAAACCCTCATTGACTGGGTCCCGGACTATATGTGGGTCAAGGATCTGGATAGCCGGTTTGTTGTCGTCAACAAGGCGCTCGCGGCGGACAGCGGCAAGGCTCATGCCAGCGAGTTAATCGGCTTGCGCGACGAAGATCTCCATCCGAGTGAAGCGGCACGGCGGTTTCGCGCTGTTGAGCAAGAGCTCATCCGCAGCGGGAAACCCGTGATTGATATGGAAGAAAACGTTCTCGACGCGGCCGGCGTTGAGAAGTGGGTTTTATCGACGAAAGTGCCGTTGCGCGACGCGCAAAATAAAATTACCGGCATGGTTGGAATTGCCCGAGACATTACCAACCGAAGGAAGGCAGACCTCCTCCGCAGTGGCCAAGCGCGAATCCTTGAGATGATTGCCATGAGTGCTCCGCTTGAGGAGGTGCTCAAGAACCTGGTACTCCTCATTGAATCGCAGTTGACCGGCATACGTTGCTCGGTCCTCAGTCTTGAAAACAACGGGATGAACCTGAGACATGCCGCTGGACCGAACCTGCCGCAAGGTTGGACACAGGCAATTGACGGGCTTCGCATTGGTCCTGATGTCGGATCCTGTGGCACGGCCGTCTATCGCCGCGAAACAGTCATCGTCACTGACATCCAAAGCGATCCATTGTGGAAGAACTATCGTGATCTGGCGGTAAAATATGGCTTTCGTTCGTGCTGGTCCACGCCCATCTTGTCCCACAATGGCGCCGTCCTCGGCACGCTTGCAATGTATTCGGAAACCGTGCGCGAGCCAACCGCCATCGAATTGAATCTTTTTGAAGTCAGCACTCGTATTGCCGGAATCGCAATTGAGCGCAGGCAGGCCGAAGACCGCATCCATTTTCTGGCCAATCACGATGTCCTCACCGGGCTTCCCAATCGAAGCTTGCTCATGGACCGACTGTCGCAGGCGGTGTTGCAAGCCTCGCGTCACGATACTTGGGTTACAGTCGTGTTTTTGGATTTGGACAATTTCAAAGCCGTCAATGACAATTTGGGTCACAATGCTGGCGATGAACTTCTCAAGGCTGTCGCTTCCCGCATGACGGGCTGTTTGCGCTCGACTGATACGGTCGTTCGCCTGGGCGGCGACGAATTCGTGATCGTCCTTTCTGATCTGCCTAAGAGCACCAACATCATTTCGGAAAAACTCCAGAAGCTGAGATCAGCGATTGCAGAAACCGTCAGCCTGGACGGACATGATTTCCATGTCACGGCCAGCATTGGCATTGCAAATTTCCCCAATGATGGAATTGATGCCGACACACTCTTGGCCAATGCGGACGCGGCCATGTATCGCGCCAAGGAAATGGGTCGGGATAATTTCCAATTCTACACGCCCGAAATAAACCTTAAGGTCCACGAGAAATTCAAGCTTCAGGAAGAGTTGCGTGAGGCGGTCACCCGATCTGAATTCATTCTGCACTATCAGCCCCAAGCCGACTTGCGGACCGGAAAGGTTTTCGCTGTCGAGGCGCTGCTGCGCTGGAACCATCCAACTCAAGGCTTGCTGGCGCCACTCAGCTTCATTTCTCTTGCCGAAGAGACGGGAATGATCGTCCCGATTGGTGATTGGGTGCTTCATGAAGCGTGTCGCCAAAACAAGGCCTGGCAAGATGCTGGTCTGGAGCCGATGGTCGTCTGCGTGAATGTTTCGACGCGCCAGTTCAAAGAGAGGAGTTTGATCAGCCGTGTTGTTCACGCGCTGGAAGAATCTGGGCTTGCGGCCAAATATCTTGAACTGGAAATTACCGAAAGCCTGATCATGCAAGATGTCGAACAAGCGATATCAACCATGAAGGAACTGGCGGGTTTGGGTGTCCATATCTCAATTGATGACTTTGGAACGGGCTATTCAAGTTTGAGCGCGCTCAAGTCTTTCCCGGTCACACGCCTCAAAATCGATAAATCGTTCATCACCAATCTGAGCAATAATGACAGCGACAAGGCCGTGGCTAGCGCTGTCATCTCGCTGGGACAGAAACTCAATTTGAGAGTTATTGCCGAAGGTGTGGAAACCAACGAGCAGATTTCCTTCCTGCGTGACAATAACTGCCATGAAATTCAGGGCTATCATTTCAGCAGACCAATTGAATCATCGGCGCTTGAAACGCTTCTCCGCTCACGGATGAACCAAACTCCGAAGATCTAGTTTGTCTGCAGAGTCAATGCGAAACCAGTGTTTCGATTGATTCCAGCAGCGTTCGTCTGGCCGACCTCAGATGGTTTTTGCAAGTTGTCTCCACACGTTTGGGATCACGGCTGAAGAGTGCTTCAATATAATCGAGATGTTCAAGAATGGCCGCGTGATTTCGCTTGCGTTCATCAAGCTTGTTCCACTGATAATGATAATGGAAAATAAGCGAAATCAGACCGTAGAAGTCCATGATGAAGCGGTTTTTTGATGCATTGTTGACAAGCTGATGGAATCTTTTGTCCAGCTCGGAAAAATCATGAAAACGCTTGGCAATCTCGCGCAACAGTTTTCTGTGTTCCAGTTCGATCTCTTTGAGCTCAATCCAGGCCGCTGAATCCGGCGGTGTTGCAATAAAAGAAATTGCCGAACGCATTTCGAAAAGTTCGCGGACTTCAAATAGCTCCAAAGCAAATTCGCGCGTGAAGCCTCGGAAGCGCCATCCGGCATTTGGTCGCTTCTCGATTAACCTAAATCGGCTGAAACGAT
Source organism: Hyphomicrobiales bacterium (assembly GCA_038231475.1). Lineage (GTDB taxonomy): Bacteria > Pseudomonadota > Alphaproteobacteria > Rhizobiales > Aestuariivirgaceae > Aestuariivirga. Next base: position 21,625 of record JBBRLH010000017.1, read on the forward strand.
TTAGGAATTCGCGAACACCACTTGTTGAAACGCCAAACTGCCGCGCCAGATCAAGCTCATTTATGACGTCGCCATGTTTTGGATCGGTGCGCAGCATCCACTCCATGAATTTCTTTTCGACCTGAACCGAAATTGATGTGGTTTCAGAGCGTGGAAAAATGTCTTTCTGTTTTGGACTTCGCAGCACGGTCTTGTTTGTCCCATCCAATGAGATCAAACCGTTGGCCCCAAGTTCTGCCAAAACTTTGCGGATGGTGGTGCGGCTGGCCTCGAACTTTCGCTTCAGGCTGTTTTCGGATTCGACAATGTCACCTGGCTTCATGATCGCCAGATGATCGATGGCGCGATTGTAAGTTCGCTTGAAAACCGCATCACCTTTCATGGCAACCCCATTCATTCACCCAATAGCGGCGGTTTTTTTCCACAAATTTCCGGTTGTAAAAAACATATTGACCGTTCGCGCAAACTTGTTCTTTATCTGCAAAAAACATAATTAGACTTGAGCGTCAAGTTAGTAATGGGAAATGCAACAATGAAGTGCGTCGAAACCGCTGCTGCGGCAGATGTGGGTTTGGATCTGTTTGGTCTGGGACACCTGAAATCCAACGACTTGTGTCTTAGCGGATTTTCAAAATGAAAGCCGTTCTCTGCCGCTCGCCTCATGCGATCGCCGTTGAAGACATGCCGATGGCTGTTCGCGGGGATAACGAGGTTTTGCTGCAAGTTAATCGTGCCGGGATTTGCGGCACGGACTACCATATCTATGAGGGCCTGCATCCTTTTCTTGAATACCCGCGCGTCATTGGGCATGAACTTTCCGCCACGGTCGTTGAAGTGCCCGCGTCGTGCAAGTTTGAAATTGGGCAGAGAGTGGTCATCAATCCCTATATTGCCTGTGGCATTTGTCATGCCTGCAAGCTGGGCAAACCAAATTGCTGCATGAAAATTTCTGTGCTTGGCGTCCACCGCGATGGTGGCATGTGTGAATTTTTGAGTATGCCAGAACGCAACCTCATTGCGGCGGGTGGTCTTTCTGCCAATGAGGCAGCTGCTGTAGAATTTCTGGCAATCGGTGCTCATGCGGTGCGCCGTTCTGGCGCCACCAAAGGCTCGAAAGCACTTGTTGTTGGAGCGGGGCCAATTGGACTGGGTGCGGCAATCTTCGCCCAGATTGCGGGAGCTCACGTCACAATTTCCGATCGTGATCAGGAGCGGCTTTCGCTGGCGAGTTCTGCCACGGGCATTGTCGACGCGATTGTTGCGGATGAACAGGCTTTGACAAAAATCATGGCGGCTTCAAATGGCGACGGCTTTGATTTTGTCTTTGATGCCACGGGCAGCAAGGCCTCGATGGAGCAAAGTTTTAAATATGCGGCGCATGGTGGAACCTATGTTCTTGTCGGCTTGATCAAGGGTGACATCAATTTCTCTGATCCTGATTTTCACAAACGTGAAATGACATTGATGGCCAGCCGCAATGCGACAGCCGTCGATTTTGACCATGTCATTGCCTCGATCAATTCCAAAAGGGTGCCGATTGCGGAGCTTTTGACCCATCGCACTAATTTGGCTGATGTTGCAAATGACCTGCCACGCTGGTGTTCCGACAAAAAGGGATTGATCAAAGCCGTGGTGGAAATTTCCTGAAATGACAAAGCGCGTCATTCAATTTGGCACTAGCCGCTTCCTGCAGGCCCACGCTGATCTTTTCATCCATGATGCGCGCATGGCAGGCCAGGATATTGGTCCCATCACGGTGGTGAAAACCACGCGCGGAACTGAGCGGGCGGGGCGGGTTTCGGCTTTTGGGGCAGAGGCCGGCTATCCCGTCATCATTCGTGGAATTGTGAATGGTCAAACTGTCGACCAGACTTTGAGTGTGAAGAGTATCGATGGTGCATTGATTGCGGACCGTGATTGGGAACGTCTGAGGCAGCTCTGTGCGGATGAAGCCGAGGTCTTGATTTCAAATGTCGGCGAGAATGGCTATGCAATTTCACCCGAAGATGAAGTTGTCCCACCTGATGAAAATCGTGTTCCTTTAAGTTTTCCGGCCAAGCTACTGGCCTTATTGGTTGCAAGGCATCGCGGCAGTGGCCGAAAGATTTTGATTTTGCCCTGCGAGTTGGTATCCCAGAACGGCAAAGTGCTCCGCAAGCTGCTTGACGATCTGGCCCGCAAGTGGGCGTTGGATGCCGCATTCACGTCTTGGATGGCGAGCCATGTCACGATTTGCGACACACTGGTGGACCGTATTGTGTCCGAAGCCATTGAGCCGGTGGGTGCGATTGCCGAGCCTTATGCGTTGTGGGCCATCAAAGGTGAAGCCTCATATGAGGTCCCTTTCACCCATCCCGCGATCGTCGTAACCGATGATCTTGAGCCTTACACGCGTCTCAAGCTCCATATTCTCAATCTCGGGCACAGCTTTCTTGCTGAAATTTGGCAGGTCGAAAAGCGGCCCCCCGCTGAAACCGTGCGCGAAATTCTCGGAGATGCGGCAATCCGTAAGCGTTTGACCGATCTTTACGATGAAGAGGTCATTCCCGGTTTTGCCAGCCACGGCATGAGGGAAGCTGCAGCTTCCTATGTTTCTACCACCATGGAACGCTTCCAGAATCCATTTTTAAACCACAGGCTAAGCGACATCGCGCAAAATCACCTGTTGAAGATCGAGCGCAGAGTCGCTGACTTTATAGTTTGGATAAGATCAAGGAACCCGTCTGCCCATGTGCCAAAACTTTTGGCATTTTCAAGAGCTTAAAAAATGAGCAAGCGAGTTTCGCTTGCTGAGGATAAAAAAATGGGCGATAGTTTCTTCAATATAAAAAACTGGGGTTGCTCTGAGGAGTAAAACCCAGAACAAGAAATTCGAAAGGTGACGAGAAGTTTTGCCAATCGGATACTAAAAAACAATGGGAGGAATTTGAAAATGAGTTTGAGAAAAATAATCGTCGGCGCTCTTGCCGCCGGGGTTTCGCTTTGCGGTCTTGCTGCAATTGCGAACGCCGGAGAGTTTGACGGTGTCACCGTCAATATTCTGACACGTCCTGGTTATGTGATCGCCGGGCCGCTTAAGGACCGCGGCAAGGACTTCGAAAAATTGACGGGTGCCAAGATCGTTGTGACCGAAGTGCCCTTCGCGGAAATTTTCCCGAAGGTCCAAAACGACTGGACGACCGGCACCAATTCAATTGACGCTGCTGTCTTCGCAGCAGGTTGGGGCGTTGAACTTGACGCTGCTGGTCTGCTCGAAGATCTCGATCCCTATATTGCCAAGGACACCAAGATCGATACCGCAGATATCGCGCCCTATTTCCGCGATTTCGGCATGAAGATCGGTGGCAAGTACAAGCTGGTCCAGATCGATGGCGACTTCCAAATGGTTTATTACCGCAAGGATGTGCTTGAGAAGAACAATCTGCAGCCGCCAAAAACCTGGGAAGACTATATTGCCATTGCCAAGGCCATCAACGGCCAGGACATGAACGGTGACGGCAAGCCAGACTACGGCTCTTGCATCTTCAAAAAGCGCAACGCCCAAGGCTACATGGCCATTCAGACAATTGCTGCGCCTATCGTGCAAACCATGGGCACAGCCCAGGGCTTCCATTTCGACAACGCAACGATGAAGCCCATCATCAACAATGATGGCTGGAAGAAAGCCTTCGAAATCTACAAGGAAACCGGCAAATACGGCCCACCAGAAGAATTGAACATGGACATCGGCGATACCCGTGGCTTGTTCAAGGCTGGCCGTTGTGGTCTGCTCATCGAATGGGGTGATCCAGGTCCGCTGCAGCTTGATCCTGATGCATCTATCATCAAGAACAAGCTTTTTGCTGTGGGTGCCGTTGGTTCCAAGGAAGTGCTGGACCGCAAGACCGGCAAGCTGGTTCCTGTGACCAAGGAAAACTCTCCCTATTCAGTTGATGGCATTAACTATGCTCCATTCTCGGCCTTCGGTGGTTGGGCAGGTGCAATCAACGCCAAGGCTGATCAGAAGAAAAAGGACGCAGCTTATGCGTTCCTCTCCTACATGAACCAGGCTGCTCAATCGAACGTTGACGTGACGCTTGGACCTACAGGCTATAATCCCTACCGTCTGTCGCAACTCAAGAGCACAGATCTCTGGGTGAAGACCGGCATGTCTGAAGATTTGGCCAAGAACTACATGGGTGCCATCAATGATGCGCTCAACAACCCCAACATGGCATCGGACATGAAGATTCCCGGTGCTCAACAGTACACCGGCGTTGTGCTTGACACAGAACTCGCTCGCTATGTCGCTGGCGAAATCACTGTCGATGAAGCGCTGAAGAACATTGAAGCGGGCTGGAACAAGATCACCGATGATTTCGGTGCTGAGTCCCAAGTCAAGTTCCAGGCTCTGGCCCTTGGTCCAGCCAAGTAAGTCTGCGCTAGAATGAGCCGCACAGACAAAACGATCCAGCCGGGGGTTTCCCCGGCTGGACTTTCCCATCAGGAAAGCTGGCCGGAATGGTTTGACCGCCACTCCCGCATAATCTTCATTGCTCCAGCGGTGACGTTGATCTTGATCTTTGCGATTTTCCCGACATTTTATTCGATTGTGTTTGCCCTCAGTCGTGTGAAATTCTCATCGACTGGTTTGAAATTCAGATTTGTCGGACTGGACAATCTTTTAAATGAGTTCACTGGGCCTGAGCAGATCCACTTTCTCGGCCGTGTTGCGAACGTCAGCATCTTTGGCTGGCTGTTTAGTGTGGTTGTTTTTGGGGCGGCTCTTTACTGGCTCTATCGCTCGCGCCGGACGGGCTCAACCTGGATTGGCATGATCGGCCGATTGATCTCGGCATCGATGGCAGTGTTTGTCGCTTTTTTGCTTGCCGGCACGCTGTTGTCAGGAAACCCCTGGGGCACGCTGCTGACGACGTTGTTCTATGTGATCGTGGGTTGCTCCCTGCAATTTGTTATTGGCACCGGACTGGCTTTCCTGTGTTCCCAACCCATTGCTGGCAAAAGTTTCTTCCGTGTCCTGTTTTTCATCCCGCTGATGATTACGCCTCTTGGTGTCGGGTATGCGTTCAAGATGGTTCTCGACATCACCAAGGGGCCGTTCCAGCCATTTTGGGAATTCATTGGCTTGCGTGATTGGGCTTGGTCGGCGAATGCATGGGCCGCGCGCTGGTTTGTGGTGATGGGTGACAGTTGGCAATGGATCCCCTTCATTTTTATTGTGATGCTGGCTGCCTTGGAGAACGTGTCGCGTGACCATGTTGAGGCTGCTCAGGTTGATGGCGCTTCAAGCGTGCAGATTTTCCGGGAAATCATTTGGCCGCAAATCCTGCCTGTTGCCGTCACCGTCCTCCTCATTCGAATGATCGAAGCTTTCAAGATTGTCGATCTGCCCAACATCATGACGTCAGGTGGGCCGGGCATCGCCACTGAATCCATTACACTCCATTCGTATTTCCTCTGGCGTTCGAACGACATGGGATCCTCGGCGGCAGTTGCTTACCTACTGCTGATCCTGACAGTTGTGGTGTGCTCGTCGTTCTTCAATTACGTGGTCTTGAAGCAACTCCGGAAGGCGCGCGGATGAAAGATACGTCCTACAAGTTCGAAAAGTCTAAGCGCGGGCTGATGGAGCGGTTGTTTGAATCGCCGACTGTGAGGTCGATGTCTCCGGCGGCGAAAGTTGTTGCCTACAGCATGCTGGCGTTCTGGTCGGTGTTCGTCATTTTCCCGCTCTATTGGGTTGTGATTACAGCGTTCAAGGATGCTGATGCCGTCAACAAAGGTCCCTTCTACATTCCCTTCGTTGACTTTGCACCGACCTTGGATGCCTGGCGCGCCCAGATCGCTGCAGACCCATTTTGCGATGGCTATGCAATCGTCCGACAACTCTACCTGCTGGTCTATAATTCGGCGGCCTATGTTGTTTCTCCTGTTGTGCATATCGCTCCACTGGATCCACAAATCTGCAAGATCTACTTGGCGTTTACAAATTCGATTGTCATTGCCGTAACCTCGACCTTCTTTTGCGTCACGATTGGCAGCATGACGGCCTATGCGCTTGCCCGCATTCAGTACAAGCCGAAGTTTGGCAATATCGTGATCTTCGTGCTGTTGTGCCTGGTCGTCATTTTGGCTTCAAGCTATGTGGGCACGCCGTGGTATGTGAATGCGCCCGTGGCACTTGCGCTATTTTTCCTGCTGGCGCGTAGCCTTGGCAAACACTTCAAGGCCACGCTTGGCAACGGTGACATTTTGTTCTGGATGATTTCACAGCGCATCCTGCCGCCTGTTGTTGTCATCATACCTGTCTATATGATGTACCAGGCCGTTGGCCTGCTCGACTCTCATCTCGCCCTCATCGTTATCTATGCGGTGGGAAATCTGCCGATCGTTGTTTGGTTGATGCATGACTTCTTTGCCGGACTTCCCATTGAGCTTGAGGAGTCAGCGCAGCTCGATGGCTCGACACGGTTTGGAATTTTCTGGGAGATCGTCTTGCCGCTCACGCGCCCCGGCCTTGCCGCAACGACACTGTTGACGCTGATCCTGAACTGGAATGAATATCTCTTTGCCGTATTCCTCACAACATCCAAAGCCCTGACCATGCCGATCATGCTCGCCGCCAAGAATGCAGGCGAACGGGGCACATTGTGGTGGGAGATGTGCGCCATCATCGTGGTCATGATCATTCCGGTCATCATCATGGCAATTCTTCTGCAACGTTTCATTGCCCGGGGTGTACTCTTGGGCGCGGTCAAGGGATAAGAGTATAAAAATGGCAAACGGCAATCCCGGCGTTCCGGTTTCTTTCGACAAAATACAGAAGTCCTTTGGTGCCGTGAGGGTGCTGGAAGAATTGAATCTGGACGTGAAACCCGGAGAATTTCTGGTGCTTCTCGGGGCCTCTGGTTCTGGCAAAACCACCGCATTGCGAATTTTGTCGGGGTTGGAAACAGCAACCGAGGGCCGTGTGCGTATCGGCGACAGGGATGTGACCGATACGCTGCCCAAATACCGCGATATCTCCATGGTGTTCCAATCCTACGCCCTTTATCCGCACAAGACCGTTGGCGAGAATATCGGCTTTCCGCTGAAGGTGCGTAAAATCCCTGTAGCCGAGCGTGAAATTGCGGTGAAGGAAGCTGCGGCGCAAGTTCAACTTGACGAGTTGCTGCATCGCTATCCGCGCGAACTTTCCGGCGGCCAGCGCCAGCGTGTGGCTTTGGCGCGCGCCATTGTGCGCCGTCCGTCCGTCTTTCTCATGGATGAGCCGTTGTCCAATCTCGATGCCAAGCTTCGTGGTCATATGCGCGCCGAGTTGAAACACATGCAGGAAGCCTTGGGCACGACCACAATTTATGTAACGCATGACCAAATCGAAGCCATGACTTTGGCGCACCGTGTCGCCATTCTGGAACGAGGCGTGTTGCAGCAATTGGCCACGCCTTCGGAAATCTATAACAATCCGGCCAATCTTTTTGTGGCACAGTTCATTGGCTCACCGCCCATGAACATCATCCACGGCACATTGCAGGGCGACGTTTTTGCATCAGACGCTGGCAAGATCAAAGTGCCTGTGAAGGGAAAAGTCGAGAAAGCCTTGTTGGGCTTTCGCCCTGAGGATTGCTCGATTGCTGCGGCGGGCAAAGGCGAACTTGCAGGTCAGATATTCACGAACGAATTAATTGGTGATCACACGCTCGTCACTGTCAAAACCAACAAGGATATGTTGGCCGTCAAAGCGCCGAAAGAATATCGCGGCAAGTCTGGACAGACAGTTGGTGTAGCGCTCAGCAAAGGCGGGCTTTACTTGTTCAATGCAGAGAACGGCGCGCGCGTGAGGTAGGAATATGGGGCGCAGGACTGAGAGCCGCACAGGTTTTCCCCGCCCCGTCTCAAGCTTCCAATCGTGGTTGATCAAAAATACCATCCGCATGGTGCTTGTCGGCTGGTCGCTGGTGTGCCTGTTTCCAATCTATTGGTTGGCCGTCACGTCGATCAAAGGAAATGCGGACGTTGAGCGCCCCGGCACATTTGTGCCATTACTGAATTTCACGCCCGATCTTTCAGCCTGGCACTTTATTTTGGTTGACCAACATGAAAACCTTGTTTCACGTTTCTTCAACTCGGCGTTGATCGGTGGCTTTTCAACTTGTCTCACGCTCACTATTTCCTGCTTATGCCTCTACGCCGTCACCCGGCTGTCGCGCGTCGCCTCCCGTCTGCACGACAATGCACTCCTCTGGGCAGTACTTTCGACACGGCTCTTGCCGCCCGCAATTCTGGCGTTGCCCTATTATGTGATGGCCAATTACGCGGGGCTCTTTGACACGAGAACCGGACTGATATTGGTCTACGCCACAGTCAATCTTCCGGTGGCCATCTGGTTGCTTTTGCCAAGCTTTGGAAACAGATCAACCGAGATGGAAGAGGCGGCCCTCATCGATGGCGCAGCCCACCTCAGCATCCTCTTTACAATTCTGCTGCCAACGCTGCGCGCAAGCCTTTTGGCGGCAAGCACGTTGGTCTTCCTGTTGTGCTGGAACGAATATCTTTTTGCAGTCTATTTGACGTCGGATCAGGCTCTGACACTGCCACCTTGGATGGTCGGCCAGCTGTCCATGAAGGAAGCTCAGGTGGGCGGCGGCCCCGAGGAGGTCGCCCATCTTTCAGCTGCTGCGACTTTGATGTTTGCGCCGCTGCTGATTTTTGCGAGCCTCATCATGCGCCAACTTGGAAAAGCGGCCCTCTGGCGGAGTTAGTCATCATGGGCATCAGCGGCATGGGGCCATGGTGTTTCGCAATCAACTGCTGTAAGCGCGCCGCTCATTCACTTTTTGAAAAGATGATCCAGTGCCATTTCCAACAACCCCACCGTCAATTTCCCGGGCCCTCACAGAGCGCAAATATGAAGACCCAACTGCAGTGCAGCTCGCTGTTCTGGAGGCGCGTGCCACCGGTCGCGACATGGTGGTCTCAGCACAGACGGGTTCTGGGAAAACCGTGGCTTATGGTTTAGCTATCGCTACAACGCTGTTGGGTGAAAACCTTCGCTTTGAAAATGAAGCCGATCCCCTGGCGCTCATCGTCGCTCCCACCCGCGAATTGGCAATGCAAGTCGAGCGTGAACTCTCGTGGCTCTATTCTTACACGGGTGCCAGGATCATTTCATGCGTGGGTGGCATGGACCCCGGCCGCGAACGTCGCCGCCTCTATGATGGCGCGCACATCATCGTTGGCACACCAGGTCGTTTGCGCGATCACCTTGAACGCGGCGCGCTCAAGATCAATGATCTCAAGGCCGTCGTGTTGGACGAAGCCGACGAAATGCTGGATTTGGGATTTCGCGAAGATCTTGAATTTATTCTCGAAGCCACACCAAAGGCGCGCCAAACTTTGATGTTCTCGGCAACCATGCCTAAGCCAATTGCTTTGCTGGCGAAGAAGTATCAACGCGATGCGTTGCGTATTGAGGCCAAAGGCTCTGAGCGGGCCCATGCCGATATTGAATATCGTGCGATGCGCGTGGCGCCCAATGAAGTGGAGCATGCTGTTGTCAACGTACTGCGTTTTGTTGAATCGCAATCGGCCATTGTATTCTGCAACACCCGTGAACATGTTCGCCATCTTCACGCAACATTATCGGAGCGCGGATTTGCAGCGGTCAATCTTTCTGGCGAATTGAGCCAAGCCGAGCGCAATCACGCGCTGCAAGCCCTGCGCGACGGTCGGGCTCGTGTGTGTGTGGCAACGGATGTGGCAGCGCGCGGCATTGATCTTCCCAATCTCAACCTGGTGATCCACGCAGACCTTCCTAACGACGCTGAAACCTTGCAGCATCGATCAGGCCGCACAGGCAGGGCCGGTCGCAAGGGTGTGTCAGTTTTGTTGGTCCCTCTGTCGCGCCGCCGCAGGGCCGAGCAAATGCTTGCTGCTGCAAAAGTCAGCCCCATCTGGAGCGGCCCGCCGCAGGCGGAAGAGATTCGCAAGCTTGATCAGCAACGCATGTTGCAAGATCCAATTCTCACTGCCGTGAACAGTGAGGAAGATTTGGAAATGGCGCGTGCCGTATTGGCGAACCGACAGCCGGAAGAGATTGCGGCGGCCCTCGTGCGCATCTATCGCTCGCGCCTGCCCGCCGCAGAAGATGTTTTCGATCCTGGTCCTGGTGACAATCGTGGCTCGCGCAGCGATTTTCGCGAAGCCAAGCCTTTGCGCCGAAAAGAACATTCAGATGCGGGCCCGCGTGACTTCACCTGGTTCCGTTTGGACATTGGCCGCAAAAACAATGCCGATCAAAAATGGCTGCTGCCCATGATCTGTCGCAGGGGGCATGTGACCAAGCCAGACATTGGCGCCATTCGCATCAACGAGAATGAAACGCGTTTTGAAATTGCCAATCATATGGCCGAAAAATTTGCCGCCGCTATGGTCATCGCCGATAAAGATGACGTATTGATTTCTAAATTTGAAGGCGTGATACCTGCACCCGCACCCCGTTCCGAACGTAAACGCAGCTTTGAACGCGGTGAAGGCGCGGAAAAATACGAAGACAAGAAGCCGCACGGTTTTGACGCCAAGCCAAGTTATGAGGGCAAGAAGTCATTCGCTGGCAAGCCGAAGTTCAAAGGCAAAGCCAAATTCAAGCCGAAGGGCGGCGATTTCAAATCTCATAAGGGGCCTAAGGACAAGACGAGTTAGGAATTTCTGTATACTTCTAAAGCGCAAAAGCTAATCTTCTGGTTTTGGAAATAGATGGTGCCCAGGGCCGGAATCGAACCAGCGACACGCGGATTTTCAATTAGGCTAGGAAGTTATTCAAGTCGTTGTAATATGCTTCAAACCGAACCGTAACATATTGAGTTGGCTATCTGATTGGATGGTTTGTGTCGATCGAGTCGTTTCATCCTGTCCCACGTTATTTCATCCAAGATCGATGACCTTTGGCACCCCGGCGACACCCAGAAGTGCTAAGAGTCAGGGACTACTAGCCTGAGTCATTTGGTTAGATGAAGATCGCCAGCTTGGTCGAATAAACGGAAGTGTTCTTACTCCTGAATAGAGTGATTTCCGCCTCATAGCAGATTGCCGGAATTCAGCTTCTGAGGGATATCACGCTCATTGTCTGTCCGGGACTCTACTAAACCTTCCAAACTGCGAGCTCCTGTGCACCCAAGGTGTTTTTGCCAATGATCGGCCTGGCAGCCTTCGGCAAAGGCCAAGGTTTCGAGCCATAGTTGAACGCAAAAACCAAATTGCCTCTTCGACGAAGACGGATATGAGGCGGCAGCGCCACGGCTTTTATGCCAGCAGCCTTGGTTGCAAATGCCATGAGATTTTTTAACAACGTCTCATCCGGCCAGCCTGCGAGATAATGGTGGCGCGCCTTCGCAATGAAGGCCGGTGAGCCGTCAGTGAAACTGGCGATGACCTTGCCTTTCGTTTCAACAACCTCCACCCACCGTGACATAGTGCCTGAGACTTTGCCTTTCACCTTTTCAACAAGGCCAGGGCGGAGAGATGATACGCCGATGACGCGGCAGTCGAGCAGATTATGCAATGGCCCAGGCGGCAAGTTTGATGGAATGGAGTAGTGCCGGGTTTTGGAACCGGTGCGTGGTCCATAGAGCACAACGCCGTCTGCTGCGGTAAAGGCGCGCTCGGCGGCCTCGCTGACAATTGGCAAAGAGGGCACCAGCACAAGTGCATAACCTTTGAGCGAATGGCCCGGCCTCACAATATCAATATCAAGGCCCAAGCGGCGCGCGGCTTCATACCAGCGGAAGCAAAGCTCGACATAGCGGAAGTCCTGCCCCTGCGGCTGGATTTCAAAAACCCATTGGGTTTCATAGTCAAACACCAACGCCACTTGTGCGCGACCCGAAGCAGGGATTTCCCCCAGCGCTTTCAGCTCTTCGCTAACTTGCTGCGCCTCGTGCCCGCCTGCGGAGAGTTCCTGAAGGCCGGGCAGATTGAGCCCGGCATGCATCTGTTCTTGCGCGAAGGGTGCTTGCCGCCAGCGGAAATAGCTCACCACTTCAGCGCCATGGGCAAATGCTTCCCAGGTCCATAAGCGCACCATGCCGGGTTTCGGGATGGGGTTCCATGGCGCCCAATTCACGGGGCCGGGTTGCTGTTCCATCACCCAGAAGCGTCCTTTTCCGACACCACGATAGACATCATGATTGAAGGGCGCGATGTCGGGATGAGCGGTCAAGGCCCAGCGCACATGTTCATCATGGCTGAAGGGGAACTGCTCCGTGAAGCCCAAGGGGTACGAGTCCCAGGACACAAAATCGAGATTTTCGCCCAGGGGCCAATGGTCATATTTTGTGAAAAATCCCATCATGTTGTGCGTCACAAAGCGACCCGGTGAATGAGCCCTGATTATATCACATTGCATCTGATCGTAGGCCGCCACTTGCGATGATTGAAAGCGCCGGAAATCCAACCGCACCGCCGGATTGGCTTCAGTTACGGTGAGATTTGGAAGGGACACTTCATCGAAGCTTTGCAGCTCCATTGACCAGAAGACGTTGCCCCAGGCCTCATTCAACTGTTCGGGTGTCTGATAGGTGTGCCGAAGCCAATGGCGAAACGCGGTCAGATCCTCCGGTCCATAGGATAGAACTGTATCATGACAGCCATATTCATTGTCTGTCTGCCAACCGGCAAGGCCGGGGTGCGTGCCGTAACGTTTGGCGAGGGCTTCCACAATGCGCCTACTTTCCGTGCGATAGACACTAGAGGAAAAACTGTAGTGACGGCGCGAGCCAAAACCTCTGGTGCGGCCCTGCTCATCAACAGGCGCAATTTTCGGGAATTCATCCATCAGCCATTTGGGCGGCGTTGCCGTGGGTGTTCCCAGAACAATCTTGAGGCCGGCCTTGGCCAGAGTCGCCATGGCCCTGTCCAGCCAATCCCATTCAAATTGCCCGCGGACAGGCTCAATGCGCGACCAGGAAAATTCGCCGATGCGCACGAAAGTTATGCCCATCGCCTTCATGCTACGCGCGTCCTCCGCCCAAAGAGTCTCTGACCAATGTTCTGGATAATAGCAAACGCCAAGCATCAACGGGTCAGGTCTCCATTCAGGAGGGCAACGCCGAGTTCATCAAACAGATGGCATGCTTTGGTGTTGAGCTGAAGTTGCAAGCTCTCCCCTATTTTTGCAACAGCCAGGCCGTCGGCTTTCACAGCAACGTCCGTGCCGTCTTGTAGACTCGTATAAAACATGGTTTCGGAACCAAGATATTCTGCAACTCGGAGCGTGCTTTGGGTATTGCCCGTTTTCGTTTTTGAAATCCCAATATGTTCAGGACGAATCCCTAGAACTAATTTCTTGCCAACCGGCGATTGTATCTTGGCTGGAAGCTTGATTCTCCCGCCACTTGGCATCAGCACATCGATATGGGTCTTGCTTTGTTTGGAGACCTCCACCGGAATAAAATTCATTTTGGGGGAACCGATGAAGCCGGCCACGAATTGATTGCGGGGACGGTGATAAAGTTCAAGAGGCGAACCGACCTGTTCAATGACTCCTGCATTCAGAACCACAATCTTGTCTGCCATGGTCATGGCTTCAACCTGATCATGTGTGACATAGATCATCGTCGCCTTGAGCTCCTGATGCAGCTTGGCGATTTCGATCCGCATCTGGACACGCAAGGCCGCATCCAGATTTGACAGGGGTTCATCAAACAGGAACACCCCCGGCTCACGCACGATGGACCGACCAATGGCAACGCGCTGCCGCTGGCCGCCCGAGAGCTGGGACGGCTTACGGTCCATGAGCGGGCCGAGTTGCAGCATCTCAGCCGCTCGCGCAGTGCGTCTTGCAATATCCACCCTGTCGTGACCGGTCATGCGCAAACCAAAGCCAATGTTGTCGCGCACCGTCATGTGCGGATATAGAGCGTAAGACTGGAAGACCATGGCAACGCCCCGATCGGCCGGCTCCACATTGACCATGTTCCTGCCGCCAATGTCGAGTTCGCCTGTGCTGATATCTTCAAGCCCGGCAATCATGCGCAACAAAGTGGATTTACCGCAACCCGAGGGCCCGACAAACACACAGAACTCGCCGTCCATGACGGCAAGATCAACACCCTTGATAATTTGAACGGAACCAAAACTCTTTTTCACGTTGCGGAGAATGACCTGCGCCATGTTTTAGTTTCCTTTTACCGGCTCGAGTTCAATGACGATTGCAGATTCAGGATACAAAACCGGCAGGGCCAACCCGCCTTGTGCTAGGCTGCCAATATCAAAGACTGTGCGGCCCTGCAGCAGCGCCTTTTGATCGTCCGAGACACGGCGATCTGTGAGGTTCGCTGGATGGACAGCAGACACTCGCCATTGTCCCTGCAATTGGTGCGCAATCCTGAGAGGCGGTGCCTGTTCGGACTTCATGTAACTGGTTTGCGCTATGATGATGATGATCTTGCCTGGTGTGACTACGCCCCAAGCCGATCGCCCGTCGACCTCAGGAAGGTGAAACTCCCCCTCCCCACCATGCAGAACAGGCCGCAAGCGCTTGTGAAGTGAAATCCAATAGGTAAGTTCACGCCGCTGCACCTCATCCAGTTCCAATGGATTTAGTTCAACGCCCATGTGATAGGCCAAGGCGACAATTGCTCTGAAAGCGAGGGTGTGATTCCGATGCGTTTGGTGATTGGGAGCTGCCGAAATGTGGCTGCCCATGATTTCCGGCGGGAAAAACAGCGATGCCCCGCGCTGGATGGCTATGCGTTCCAGCGCATCTGTGCAGTCAGACGTCCAGATGCGATGCGTGTGGGCCAAAATCCCATAGTCGGCGCGGCCACCACCTGAAGCGCAAGATTCAATCTCAAGCGACGGATGGGCCAGGCGAATTCTTTCCAGAAGAGCGTAAAGAGCCCGTGTTTGTTTGCTGACCACGGCCTGGCCACTCGCACCTGCGGCATGCGTCAGGTCGCGGTTCATGTCCCATTTGATATAGGAAATGGCACAGGATCTCAGAACATTATCGATGCAGTTGAACAAGTAATCAGTCACCGCCTTTTGCGAGAGATCGAGGACCCATTGATGCCGCGACGAGGGCTTTGACCGACCCGGCACCTGCAAAACCCAATCGGGGTGGGCTTCGAACAGATCGGAATTCGGGTTTACCATTTCGGGCTCAAACCAAATTCCAAATTGCATGCCCAATGAGACCACATGGTCTACCACCGGCTTCAGGCCATCAGGATATTTGCGCTTGTCGACGAACCAGTCACCCAGACTTGAGGTGTCATCATCGCGGCGGCCGAACCAGCCATCATCAAGAACGAAGCGCTCAATGCCCAAGGCCGCGGCAGCAGTCGCCTGTTGTTTCAGAATAGCGACATTGTGTTTGAAATAGACCCCTTCCCAGGTATTCAAGATCACTGGTCGCGGTTGCATTGCATTGCCTGGCCATTTCAAGATGTGGTGGCGAAGCAGGTTCCTGAAGTCGGCTGGATCAAAGCCGAAATAGACCTTGGGAGAGGTGTAGGTGGAGCCGGGTTCGAGCTGCATTTCACCGGGTTCGAATAATTCTCCGGCATGCAGAAGTCGTCGGCCGTCGTCTAAAGGATCGATCGCCAGAACCGATGAACCGCTCCAGGCCAAATGCATGACGAGCTTTTCGCATCCGGCCTCGACAATCACGGCAGGAAACTTGTCATGCGATGTACGGCCCCGGCGATTTTCCTTCAGCCACAGAGCTTGGCCCAACTTGTCTCTTGATGTCTGAAATTCACGGCCCCAGCTGCCGTGAAAACCGGTGACTGAAGCGGGACCTGCGGCAACGACCATCGAACCCGCCATGCACCGGTCAACGCTGTACGGCCTTTCGCCGCAATTCTTTAACGCCACCCAACTTGCCAAGACACCATGAGAAACGCGCAGATGAATGTCGAGATCAAGTCTTGCCACTGTGTCATGGCCTGAAAGGGTGATGCTGGATTCGTTTGCTTGCGCTGACCAATCAGAAAACTCGAGTGTGTGATCCTTGCCATCGCGGTGGCCCAGGACGGTCGGCCAGCCAAAAAATCCCATCGAGCCTGTCGGCAATAACACGGCCGACGGCACATCGATATCATTTCCAGCGCCCATGCCAGTACTGCGGCCAGCGCGCAAAACGCGCAGTTGTGACGCTGCTGTGCCCCGGCCGAAATTCAGAATCTGTGGCATGCCACGCTCAGGCAGGTGGAGCACCAGTGAAACGCCCGTTGCGGCTAAGGTGACTTGTCGGCTCATCCCTTGGTGGCTCCGAGTGTAAGGCCTGCAATGAAATGCTTTTGCATAAGAAAGAACATTGCAACGGGAGGCAACGCTGCAACGATGGCAGCGGCTGAGATCAGTTCCCAAGCAACCTTGTATTGCCCCTTGAGCTCACTCATGCCCGCAGTGACTGGGCGCACATCGGCCGATTGCGCCATCACGGTGGCCCAAAAATAATCATTCCAAATGAAGGTGAAGACCAGAACCGCCAAGGCGGCCATGGCCGGACGGACCAGCGGCAGCACAATATACCAGAAAATACGGAACTCATTGATCCCTTCAACCCGCGCCGATTCAATCAGCGCAAAGGGTAAGGCTTTCATGAAATTGCGCATGAACAGCGTGCAGAATCCTGTCTGAAACGCAATGTGAAACAGGACCAGCCCGGTCATCGTGTCGTAGAGGCCCATGTGCAAAGTGAGATCACGCACCGGAATAGCCAAGATCTGGAATGGAACGAAATTTCCGGCCACAAACATGAAGAACACAGCCAGATTGCCTTTGAATTTATAGACGGCCAAAGCATAGCCTGTGAGGCAGGACAGGCCGACCGCACCAATCACGGTGGGAATCGTCACGCGGAATGAATTGAGGATATAATAGCCAATATTGCTGTTCTTGAAGACCGCCGAATAGTTTTCCCAAAAGGCAAAGCCCGAAGGCATGCCAAAATAATTGCCGGAGGCCAAGTCACTCGAAGGACGGATGGATGTCACCGCCACACCGATTAGCGGCAACAACCAGACAATCAAGGCGACAGGCAGGACCAGCGTGTAGGCGCGCTGAGCCCATGGTGCCGATTTAGCGATAGGTTTTGGAAACATCAGCCATTCCTCTCTTGGGCCAGCATGCGCACGATAAAGAGGCTGATGAAAACAAGCATGATGACAAAGAGGACGACGGCAATGGCAGCGCCGTAGCCCATCGCCGTGCCATATTCTGAAAGCGCTTGCTCATACATGAAATATGAAAGCACCCGGGTCGAACCATAGGGCCCGCCTACCGTCATGATTGAGATGAGATCAAATGATCGAAGCGCCCCAATGACAGTCACCACTAGTGCAATGAAGGTTGCAGGCCGTAATTGGGGAAGAATAATGTTCCATAGCATGCTCCAACCTTTGGCATTATCCATCCGTGCCGCCTCAACCTGCTCCGGATTGATGTTGTTGAGACCAGTAAGATAGAGGATCATGCAATAAGCCGTTTGCGGCCAGAGGCCAGCAGCGATGACGCCGAAGGTGGCATATTTGTCTTCGGCGAGAATAGCCAGGTCGGTGCCGGTGAAAAAATGGATGATGTGCGGAAGTAGTCCGAAATCTGGCGCATAGAACCATGAAAAGATAAGGCCAACGACGACCTGGCTAATGACGAATGGAAAGAAGAACAGGGATTTGTAGAGCCTGATCCCTGCGACCGTTTGATTGAGAAACAGGGCCACAGCCAATCCACCTGGAATGGCTAGCAAATAAAGCATAAGCCAGATGACGTTGTTTTTCAGCGACGTGTAAAACGAATCATCATTCAGAAGATCGCGATAGTTTTGCAAGCCCACCCAGGTTTTCGGACCAAGCCCGTCCCATTCATAGAGGCTGATCAGCATCGACTCGAGAATGGGATAGATGACGTAGAGCAAAAACATCACCATGCCCGGCACAAGAAAGACCCACGGTGCAATTTGCTTCTGGTTTCGGCTCCAGAAACTTGGTGATGGATGATCAGACATTGTCAAACCTCGCTGAACATAAGGAGCCGGACCCCCATAGACTAAGGGCCCGGCCAGTCCGGGAGGGACCTACTGCTTGTAGACTTTGTCAGCGACCTTTTGCAGGCGTTCAAGAATTGCATCGAGATGATCGGGATGCGACATGAACTCCTGAAAGCCCTCCATGCCCGCTTTGGCCATGTCGGCAGGTGCATCACGGTCGAAGAATTGCGCCAGGGCATGGGCACTGGACAGTTCTTCGAACCCGGCCTTGATGTAAGGATCATTGGCCGCCTGTGCCTTGTTGTTGACAGGCAATTGGCCAAGGATCGCATTCATCTTGGTTTGCTCATCGGGGGAAGCCAGGAAAGCGAGGAACTTCTTGGCATCTGCTTTGTTCTTTGCACCCGACGGGATGTGGAATGTATCCGTCGGCGCTTCTTCTGAGCGTGGAACACCGGCCGTAATCTCTGGGAAAACCATGAAGCCAAGATTGTCATTGGTCATGCCGCCCTTTTTGAAGGTATCAACGGCGAAATTTCCCATGACATAGTTCGCGGCCTTTCCTTGCGACAGCAAGGCGGCAGCATCTTGCCAGTCAATGGCCGCAGCATTGGCTGACATGTAAGGCACAACCTTTGCCCATTCAGCAAAAGCAGCTTTGACCTTGGGGTCAGTCCATTTCACGCGACCAGCCGTGAGGTCCATGTGGAACTCATAACCATTGGTGCGCATGTCGATATAATCGAATATGCCCGCGCCAGGCCACAAGGCTTTGGTGCCCGTCGTCAAGCAATCAGCGCCAGCGGCCTTGATCTTTTCGCAATTGGCAATGAACTCGGCCCAGTTCTTTGGCTCAGTTACACCGGCCTTTTTGTAGACGTCCTTGTTGTAGTAAATTCCCCACTGATAGTAGGTATAGGGCACGCCCCATTTCTTTCCATCCATGGTCATGGAAGCTGCAGCAGATTTAAGGCTGTCATCGAGGCCATTGTCTTTCCAGACGTCCGACACATCTTCAAACAATCCCGCCTTGACGAAAGGAGCCATGCGGTTGCCGGCATACCAGGCGGCAACGTCTGGAGCATCGGCCGTCAGGAAGTTGCGGATGGCCGACTTGTAACCTTCATGGTCGAAGTTGTTCCACTTGACCTTGATATCGGGATTGGCCTTTTCGAAATCGGCAATCAGGCCTTCCATCGCTTTCTTTGGCGCGGGATCTGACTGGTCAGAGTTGATGACGAGTTCGCCGGCAAGAGCCGAAGTGGCCATCAGGCCGAGGCCCAGCGCAAGCCCGGACAGGCTCATTAATAGTTTCATGTTCTTCCTCCCATGGTCCGCCAGCCACTATGGCTTTGCGGAAGAATTGTAATTTTCTTGTTTTTGATTGCCGTTGACGTTGCATCAATTTGTCGTAGACTTCGTCCGCCCGCAGATGAAAACCTTCCGGAAAAGTTGGATCAGGTGACCCAAAAGCATTATCCTGGATTTCCAGACTATGTTGATGAAAGCATCCCGGTTCATCCTGGGATGGATGACGGCTACCCTGTCGTCGTGTTTGGCGACCATCGCCTGTGTGCCGGAAGCTCACGCCGTGTTCAGCGCATGCCAGGCCCACACATGCACAGCCAAATTGAATTCAACCTCGTGAGACAGGGCTTTATGACCTATTGGTTCGACGGCAAGGAAGTGCGCTTGGATGCCGGTCAGATGGCAGTGTTTTGGGGCATGATCCCCCATCAAGTCATCAATTGTGCCCCTCAAACCGAATTTATCGTTCTCTATGTGCCGATGTCGGCATTTTTGGAATTTCCTGAACTCAACATGTTGCGGCAGAAGATTTTTGCGGGAGGACTTCTCCAGGCCAAGGGCTTCAAGCCTTACGATTTCGACGTCTTTGACCGTTGGCGAGAGGACTTGATCGTGGGCGATGTCCATCTCGAACCTTTGGTGCGTGACGAGCTTGTTGCGAGGCTGCGACGGTTGGACAGGGATGGCTGGATCGATTTGCGCGAAGCGCCGTCAACGCGCTCGCTTCCCGTCCACCATGACCAGGATCATGAGCGGGCAATCAGAGTTGAGCAGATGGCCCGCTATGTCGGGGAACATGCCCTTGATGATGTGGATGTTAAACAAGTGGCAAAGGCCGTCGGTCTCAATCCCAAATATGCGATGACGCTTTACAAGCGGACCATGGGCATCACCATCAAGCAGACCATCTTGCGTCACAGACTCGATACGGCGCGGTCGATGTTAATTGCCAGCGATTTGCCAGTTGCCACAATTTCTTATGACTGCGGATTTGGCTCTCTTTCAAGTTTCTATGAAGCCTTCAATGCGCGCTTCCGCGTTTCACCGGCGGAGTTCCGCAAATCTGTTTTGCGCGACCGCGTCACCTGACTCTCAATTCGCCCTCACGAAATTGGTTTTCACCTGATCTTGCCGATTTCGGCGCGAGATGGTTCCAAGGCAAAAGTTGGCGATAGAGATGTTTGTATCGCTCAAAACCACTGTCGTGTCTTGTCAGTCGACTAGGATCCGGTTCGAAAACACGGTCCACAACCACAAACTCTCTTGCCGCCTGCTGCAACGACGTGAAAACGCCAATGCCCGTTCCCGCCATCAACGCTGCACCTAGAACCCCTGCGTCAAGCATTTTCATGCGTCGCAATGGTCGGGCCAATACATCAGCCCGGATCTGGCACCAGATATCCGATGCGGCTCCGCCACCTGAGTGATTGAATGCGGCGGGCTTCACAAGCGATGATGCCTCAAGGCTCTCGATCACAAGCCTTGCAGAATAGGCCACGCCTTCGAGTGTCGCCAGCGCCAGCTCTGCCGCGCCCATGGATGATGACAAGCCCGAGAATGAAGCACGAGAATGAATGTCCCACAGGGGCGCGCGCTCTCCTTCGAGATGAGGCAAGAAAATGGGCAGTGACTTGGCTGGATCTGCACGAGCCGCGAGATGGGAGATTTCAGCAGGGGACTTGTCCAAAATTCTCGACAGCCATTCGACAGAAGCGCCACCGGATTGCGTGGGGCCTGCATGCAAGGTGATGCCTTCACATTTCGGGAATGCAATAACACCTGGCACTGGTTCCTTTTTGGACGATACTATACCTAGAATTTCGCTAGTTCCGCTGAGATAAAGTCCTTGGCCATTTTCACTGACCCCAGCTCCCAGCAAACCTGCCCAGGCGTCCATTGCGCCTGTGACTACGGGCACACCTGCGCAAGGCACACCATTCCTGATGTGGCCAATGATTTTGGTGAAAGGTGCGAGTGGCGGAAGACGGCTATTTGCGCCTTCCACGAGATTAAGCAACTTAGGTACCAACGATAGATTGCCATCAATCACGCCGAAAGCCGTCATGGGGTCGGTCACGACCTCGCCAGTGAGCTGATAGATGCAGTAATCTTTTGGTGCCATGACCCAGCGAGTCTTGGCCCATATTGATGGGGCATATCGCTGGACGTAAGCCATTCGTGAAAGCACATGGCTTGGGTCAATGGGCAATGGTGCACCCCACCATTCAAGCTTGTCTGCTATGCTGACTTGGGCGTCAAGTCGCGATGCCTCTTCAACACAGCGACCGTCCTGCCAAGTGAATGCGGGACGCAACGCATTGCCGTGTTCATCCACAAACACATGGGTGTTCACCTGGGAGCACAGGCCGATGGCTCTTATGGAGTTTGCAGGCACGCTATCAGCAAGCTCTGATAGCATATCAAGGACCAGGCGTATCCACTCGGTAGAGTCTTGTTCGGCGTGGCCGGGCAATGGGCGAGCGGTGGGATAGCGCTGAGCGCAGGTTTTGGTGGCATTCCCCTTGAAGTCAAAGAGGGCCGCTTTCACCGCCGTTGTTCCAACATCAATCCCGACTAACATCCAAGTTCCTCAATAGCTCTCAAGATTGCTTGTGCCGGAAATCTTGTGCTAAGAAAAGTTACTCATCAATAAATCCTTGGGAGGGGTGTCATGAATATGGTTCGTCGAACTGTTTTGAGTTTTGCCGCAGCGTGCGCATGGGGAATGATGAGTGGTCTGGCGGCGGCAGCGGGTGAAAAAATCACTGTGATCACACCCTATCTTGCCCAACCCGGTACCCAGTTTTATGTGACCGCATTCCAAGACAAGGCCAAGGCCAATGGTTGGGAGGTTAATGTTGTTGACACCAAAGGCGATGTCGCAGCGGTGATTTCGCGGCTTGAAGATGCTGCCAACCAAAAGCCAGCCGCGATTGTCATCAACGTTGACCCATCGCAGGTGACGGCCGGTCTTGAAGCCGCCAAGGCTGCGGGCGTTCCTGTCTTTGGCATGGACGCCGGGGCCTCACCGCTTCTGGCCACCAACGTGACAAGCAACGGCTATTCGATGGCTGCAGATACTGCCGCCTATGTGGCTAACCGCATCAATGGCAAGGGCAAGGTTGTGATGTTTGTGTTTGATGCTTTCCCACCCGTGCAACAGCGCGGCATTATTGCGGATGTCATTTTCAAGAACAATCCAGACATCAAAATTTTGGACCGCGTAACACCTGACGTGAAAGACGGTGGCATCGCCGACAGCCGCGCCAAAATGGAAGCCATTCTTTCAGCCAATCCCGACAAGGGCTCAATCTCTGCCGTCTGGGCCGCCTGGGATCAACCCGCCTTGGGTGCCCTGCAGGCCATTGAAGCTGCGGGTCGTGGAGGCGAAGGCATTGTAATCACCGGCATTGACGCTAATCCTGAAGCACGGGCCGCCATCGCCAAGGGCAGCAATTTTGAAGCCACCATGGCGCAGGATTTCTCAGGCATCGGCAGTGCCGTGGCTGATGCAGTGAAGCGCCAAATTGCTGGCGAGAAAATCAAGCAGAGTGTGATCTACGTTCCGACAAAGTTGATTACTGCTGCCAATGCCAAGGAATAGTTTTCCGAGAGCCACGTGCTGAAGTCCCTTCAACCCTACGGCACGTTCATCTGCTTTGTTGCGTTGCTGGTGTTTTTCTCGCTGATGCTGCCCGGCACATTCATGACGGGCCGAAACTTCATCAATATCTCACAACAGATGAGCATGCTCGCGGTCACAGCATTTGCCATGACAGTGGTGATGGCCATGGGTGATTTTGACCTAAGTGTTGGTTCCATGGCGAGCTTAGCAGGTATTGCTGCAGCACTGACGTTTCAGGCCACCGATTCCGTGCCCCTGGGCATTAGCTTTGCACTTCTTGTTGGTGTTGCAGGTGGCGTACTCAATGGTTTTCTGGTGAGTTATCTCGGCATTTTGCCGTTTGTGGCGACCCTGGGCACACTGACCATTTTCAGTGGTACGGCCTTCTTGATCAGCGGTGGCAAGACCATTTTCGGCAGCGCCATTCCAGCCGGTTTCTCGGGGATTGCAAAAGGAGGTATTCCCATTTGGTGGTCGGGTGATCAAGTCTTGCTGCTTCCCAACCTCACCATCATCGCTGCGTGCGCCGGGCTGATTATCTGGTTCATCCTCGAAAAAATGGCCCTCGGCCGTCACTTACATGCCATTGGCGGCAGCGCCGAGGCGGCACGGTTGGCGGGTGTGAATGTTCGGTGGACGCGGCTTCTGGCCTTTTGCCTCACCGGTTTGGGGGCTTCTCTGGCCGGCCTCATGTATGCGGCGCGTGTTGCTTCGGCCAATCCCACACAAGGCAGTGGCCTGATGTTGGATGCCATTGCCGCAGTGTTTCTAGGGATGACCATGGGACGCTACGGTGAACCGCGCGTGTTCTTCTCACTGGTCGGTGTCCTCATCATCGGGGTGTTGAGCAATGGTCTCACCCAATTGAGTGTCGATAGCTATGTCAGGGATATTCTGGTCGGCACAATCATCATTTTGGCAGTAGCGGTAGGAAGTGTTGAAAAATTGCGTCGGAATTAGTCACAATATTTCGCCCTTTTGATGACTGTGAAATGCGAAACTCTATGCGAACGCCAGAGATTGTTAGCCAATCGTTGGCTCGCCTGTTGCCTCAATCGCTCGATATCTCAATTTGCCTTGAGATGAACCTGAATATTCAACAAAAAGTGGAGCATGAGACCAAAATTTCTGCACTAATGGGATATCGCAAATGAGGCGGACCAACCTAAACAGGGCTAGTACATTGATCTGACCTGCTTTTTCTGAACCGGCCGCTAGGCGAATATAATGTTCGAAAAGAGATCGTCGTCCCGCGCCTTGTAGGTTCAAGCGTATAGATCCAAATTGGCTGAGTTGATGATTGCAACACTGCCAGATCACAGAGCCATCGGATTGCAGCAATTTGGGCTCTATGGCCATCTCGAATTTTTCGCGTAAAGCGTTCCAAGTGCGCGGGCATAGTTCAGTGGTAGAACATCTGCTTCCCAAGCAGATGGCCTACTTCAACTGTTTTTACCCACGAGGCGAAGTTGGAATGACGAACTAGTTGTAGATTGCGATGCCGCCCGGCCCCAAAGAACTTCAATCGCTTCCCATTGATCACTTGGCTACACGCCGCCGGGACCACTCTCAATCGAACTCAATCCGTCCCCACTCGACTATGGATCAAACATACTCTATCACATTGTCTATTACAAAATATAGCGTGAGTGGCAAAAAGGGCTGGGTATCACAGGTTTTTCGGGAGTCATTCGCCGGCATAGCCCTTCCTGTCTCCATTTTAATTTTTGCATATCCTCTGGCGCAAGTTCAATCAAAGAAATAGTAATTTTCAGGGAAAGAACCGAGCATGACGCTAAAAGCGAAGGCCCTTAAGGCAATTGTCAGCAAGACCAAATCCAAAACCGCGGTACTAAAGCCAAAAACGACTAAGGCAAAGGCGACCAAGGAAGCCAAGGCAAAGATAACGAAGGCTAAGGCCGTGAAGGCAAATCCCGCCAAGGCCAAAGCGGCCAGTGCGATGCCTTCAAAAGCAAAACCCATCAAGGCGAAAGCAAAGCAAAGCAAAGCCCAAAAGACCAAGACTCTAAAAACAAAAATCGCTTGGCCGGTGAAAACTCGCGAAATGCACAATCACCACATGAACTCGACCGTGTGGAATAATTTTAAATTTCGTGATGATGACATTGTCATCGCAACCTATGGCAAATCCGGCACGACGTGGATGCAGCAGATCGTCAGCCAACTGGTGTTTGATGGTGCGGAAGGGTTGGATATTTCTCACGCTTCACCGTGGGTTGATCTCCGCATCATGCCCCCCGAAGCCATTGCCGGTCTTGAGCATGTTCCGCACCGGCGCTTTGTAAAGACCCATCTTCCCGTTGACGCACTGGTCTTCTCGCCCAAGGCAAAATACATCTATATTGGTCGGGATGGACGCGATGCACTGTGGAGCATGTACAACCACCACGCCAATGCGAATGAGAACTGGTATGGGGCGCTCAACAATACACCCGGACTCGTCGGTCCACCGATTGGTCCGCCGACCGATTCCGTCCACGATTATTACAAGCAATGGATGGAGGGCGATGGTTATCCCTTCTGGTCCTATTGGGATAACCTCCGCTCCTGGTGGGCGGTGCGTAATCTGCCCAATGTCATGATCATCCATTTCAATGACATGAAGGAAGATCTTGCAGGCTCAATTCGCAAGATTGCGAAATTTCTCGGGATAAAGCCTGATGCCGAGACACTTGCAAAAATCGTCGAGCACTGCTCGTTTGATTATATGAAAGAACACGCTGAGTTGGCAGCGCCTCTGGGCGGAGCGATGTGGAATGGCGGTGCAAAGACATTCATAAATAAGGGCACCAATGGGCGCTGGCGTGATGTGCTCACAGCCGCCGATAATGAGGCGTACAGGACGAGGGCGTTAAAAGAGCTTGGACCCGAATGTGCCAAGTGGCTTGAGCATTAATTCAACGTTGGCCCGACTGATATTTTATACCCGACCCGTTGAGAGCTTTTTGGGTGTGAAATTGTGGCTAATCCAGCCATCGGGTGACGGTAAAATTGGTAGTTCCGTCCCTCATATTAATCACGTGCCCATAACTGTCTATCGTACGGGTGTTCCAAATTCTGGGACATAGGCGTTGTCGAGCCGGTCTACTGAAATCAATGGGTTAAATTTCGCATGAAATAGTCAATTCTCGGTGCGTTCGGGCTCCTTAGCCCAAAAGCGCCCGTCAACAAAATGTCTTCGCAACCAAATTTTTGCCCTCTAATTTTCAATCTAAGTAACACAACTGTAGTCCCAAAAGGCAGGCCAAAGAACCAGTCATGGCAACTTTCAATCTCCTTTTGCCAAAGAACAACATAAGCTTTGACAAAAGGGAAAATCGGGATTTGATTGGAATTGGACTATTGCCAGCCAACCCTCCAATGCCCCCATCCTAGTTTGGCTGTCAATGTAGCCTGTGTGTCTTCCCCAAGACACGCGGGCTTTTTCGTTTGCTCTCTGTAACTTGAGGCTTAGAAGATCATGGTGTTGCTATCTAGAGCGGTGATGTCAAAATGTGCATTCTTATAAAGCTGCACGGCTCTTGTCTCATGAAGGGTACCAGGATTGGCGCCGTTCATTATTGAAATGCCTTCGACCTCATAGCTGCTCCAACAAAAGTTTCAACTCAGTCATTAGCGACAAAATAGGGTCTTTGATGTTTCGCCGCTCCCTGGTCGTCAAAAGCTTTATGTCCAACTCCTGCCAATCAAGTCGAACGGCTTCTCGCAGCCTAACAATATCGCGCTTTAAAATCTCCAGCCCTGTCATTGCATTCCCCATGTACTTCGACAAGATTAGGAACCAAACTCGGATATATAAACTTGTCAAGCGAATGCATTTTGTCAGCCTTAGATCATTGCGGAACCTGACTTGCTTCCTGGTCTCCCGCAAATATCCAATGCGGCCGATCTACTCAGAAAATGGCCATGAGGTCACAAGCAGCCGTGTACGGCAGCCGCCGCATCAGAATTAGTCTGTCAACCATTCCTGCATTCGTTGGACGTTGGATGTTGTTCGCACCACGCGCCAGAGCCAACTTGCAATTGGCGCTTATGAGGCTTCACCCGCACTCGCCCCATGACCGTAGTGATCTGGTTGCGGACTTGCTGCTCATAGATGTGCCCATCCCAATGAAACGCCGTGGTGCTGATATCGCAGCGCGGATGTGTCATGCTACTGTTTGTCGTCAGCGCTATCATAACGATGAAAGGGTGGAGGCACATTAGGCGTCTACTTGCCCCCGCTTTAGTGTTCCTATTACGGGCATGTCGAACGCGGTGTCTATTTTGCCAACATGAGCGCCTATCGTAGCAAAGTGTTCCATAGGCGAGCTCGTTAGTGCTTGCGAACAGACATCAGACGCTGGCCAAATTCGACCATACTGGTCGCAATTTGATTCATGTCACCCACGCGCTCATCATCAATTTCAGCGCGCCATTGTGCGATACGCTGCTCAAGAATGGAGTGAGTATAGGCCTTTTGCTCTTCCCACTTATTTTCATTCTCAGAAGTATGCATCGCGAGGTTATTAGAAAGAGAGGACAAGCTCTCACGCGTTTTAGTTGATAAATCATGGAGGGAGTTGTCGAAGTCACCGACGGCAGCTTTGGTCATGAGTTCGGCTTCCTGTCGGGTCTGTAGCGCAACGTCATGGCAATACTGCAAAACGCTTTTGATCTCTGAAGAAATTCGGTCGGACAGTTCCGTGAATCGCTCGTTGAGTGTTCCTACGCTTTGGTCAAATTCGAGGTGTTGTTCTTTGAGGTAATTTACTGATGTGATCAAAGAGGTAAACCGGTCGTCTGTGGAACCCTTTTGATCAGAGATGATGTCAACCACTTCTTCAAATCGTGCCTCGGTAACCCGTTCGTAATTTCCGACGAATGCAGTGCGCAAATTTCTTACCAGCTCATCGAGTGGAATTTCCTCGCTGTGAGCGTCGCTGATTCTCCTGGCAACACCCGCCTTAAATTCATTATGGTTACTTCCGTGCAGCGACAAAATTGATTTGGACATGGACATATTGAACTTCCTCTCATTAGGGCGAACTATGAGTTTGACACTCACTTTTATCGCGGATTCAGTTTTTATAAATTGAGAGTTTAATGCAGTTCAAATTTGGCTTACGCAACTGTTTGTTAAGTATAGGTGTTAATTTCCACTGAGAACTGACCCGGGATTTTCACTGAGATTTGACCCGTGTAATTTGTTTATGTCTGCCTTTGCTTGTGTGTCAATTGGGTTTTAGGTTTTGTCGGCCTGCGCCCGTGGACGCGCGGATTGAAGCGC
>JBBRLH010000018.1:0-43949 GCA_038231475.1 Hyphomicrobiales bacterium
CATCAGCGACGGAGTGCCCTCGCTCCGTAATCTGCTTGATCGCGTCCAACCTGAAGTCTTCGGTGAAATTGCCTTTTCCCATGATTGTCTCCTTGCCTCATTTTAAGGGGGCAAAGCGTCTACAAATCTAGGGGCTATTCAAACCATGCTCGATCAGGCTCTGCCGTCAGAGCTCTATGTATTGTTGCCTGCGACGGATAACTCGTCAGAAAATCAGCTCAGGCAAATAGCAACGAATTCTGAAAGGTTAGAAGCGTTGAGAACGCTTACTGGAAGCACCTATTTCCTGACTACAGGCAGAGTGATTGTATGCATTGAAGGCGAACCAGCCATCGCTAGAGCCAGAGCAGATTTGCAGCTTTTCACTCGAATATATCCCCGATCCACGGCTTTCACTTTTGTACCGAGCAAAGGAAAAGGAAACGTCATTCAAACTGTATCTAGTTTGCGAAATCATTTGCCGGAGACGGTGTACAAAATAAAAGTTCGAGGTCTTGTTGACGCTGATCAGGGGGGAATACTTCCGGACGGGGTCCTATCGTTGCCAGTTTGCATGATAGAGAACTTGCTTATCGACCCGTCGGCGCTATTTCGATTTCTATCGTCCAGATCGATTAGTGATTTTGCTAGTCCTTCCGATGTTTCCGCAGATTTGCAGAAAATTTCTGCGGCCATGCGCGATTCCGAAATCTCGCTTCGCGTTCAAAGACGCCTAAAAGCACACACTGCGCGTTTCAGCGGAAAAGACCTGCCTACGGTAAAGCAGAATCACAAATCGGAAATTGAAAAAGTGGCGAACTTGCTACCCACTGACGAAGCACTTGAGAAAATCATCGCGGAGTGCACCAGTGAAGTCGATCAAATCTTGAGCGACAACACCGCAGCTGAAAAGTTTCGCGGCAAGCAAATGCTAGATGAGTTTTTTCACAAGCACCTAAACAACGCCAATATTTCGAAGGATGAATTCTATCTGGCATTGGCTGACGACATCGGCAAAAACGGAACAGTAGCGCCTAGGCTCGACCCTATATTCGATTCCTTGGTGCAATAGGCTAGTTCAAACGATCAT
Organism: Hyphomicrobiales bacterium; assembly: GCA_038231475.1. Classification (GTDB taxonomy): domain Bacteria; phylum Pseudomonadota; class Alphaproteobacteria; order Rhizobiales; family Aestuariivirgaceae; genus Aestuariivirga. Next base: position 1,070 of record JBBRLH010000018.1, read on the forward strand.
AGAGACTTAAGGGCGTACAAACTAAGACATAGGTATGGTTGTGAAGGTTTGCAGGCCATGCTGGGCAGGCGTTGATCTGCTACATTGGCCCCTTCTGGCGTTTGTGCGCGACGGTTTTGACTGACACGGACGGCCACATAGTTTGGTAGGAACCTTATCAGCGGCTATAACGCGATAGGAAGGTCATACAGCGTATTTCTATTAGCCCCACGTGATCATAGCCCTGAATGTAGCACTTCCCTTATTACGGCACTGGAAAACGCACTTGCCGTCGCATTCTGCGTTGCCCCGGCGACATGACCACCGTTTATCCCAAAGCGAAAACCCCGGCCCGAATTGGCGGGCCATCCAACCAACATCAATCGGAAAGACTTTTTTGCACCTAAAGCAGACTGCCTGAAGTTCGAACCCATTCTTCAGCATGGCATTGAGTGTTGAAGTTTCGGGGGTCCAGATTGCCATGTCCCATCTTCCGACTGAGCCTTTCATCTAGACGGCTCACTCAGTGCAACGGGTCGAACCGCCTTTGGACAGAAAAGGTTCGATTATGTCCAATCCCACAATTGTAAATGCGACTTGCAGCATTAGAACAAAATAGGAACATTATTCTTTGTGAGTCAAGCGACTTTGGAGGCATGCATGTTTGAAATTAGTTTAAGTTCACTAAGTAGACCACGATTGAGATGGCTAAAGAGGTAAAATGGACATAGATGCCATGAAAACCGAAGACAGAATTTCAGCCGCAAAAAGGTGCGTGGAAAAGGTCGTCGGTCACATCTTGCATTCGATCGCGCTTCACGAGAACAATGAAGTGTTCATTTATTCGGATGTGATTTCGTCTCAGATTCCCGAATCCTTTGCCGCCAATGCATTCAATCTGACTCGCGATGCCCTATTTCGATACAGCTTAATCCGGTTATGCGCAGTATGGGATAACGACATTCGCGAAGAAGCGCAGACTATCCCACGAATTGTGAAGCTCATCAGCAACCGCAGTGTGATATCGGCGTTGATGAAAGAGACATGTTCTCATTGGCCGACGCACCCGTTTCCCGTTTCCGACACAGTTGAAGGTGAGGCACTAGCCGACAGCGAAGGTCATTCTACTTGGACATTCACGGACGACTTTGGACGACGGCAAGGTGCAAAGGCAGGTTGGCAGCTTCGAACTGCGGTGCGGAAAGCGAATACAATCATTGCGTCTCAAGAACTGCAGAGCATCAAAAACTTTCGGGACAAACATATTGCACACGCCCTAAGTGCCACTAAGAAAGAAAAAGCGATCGGCCCGATACCAGTGCCTGCTCGCAGAGCCGAGATCGATCTGCTGAAGACCACAGTTGATCTAGCCCACACTTTTTACTGCTGGGTGAATGGCACAGACTTTGATTTTGAGACGAGCTTTGAAATCCGGAAAGGTGACGCTGAGGCGCTTTGGAAAGGCTGCACAGTGCAGCCTTCAGTCTAGGCCATGGGCGAGCAAAAACGAAAAATAGAAGCTGATTTGAACGGACCTTGCCCTTGTAACTCAAATAGGCCTGCTCGACTCTGCTGTTTCACTGGGCAAGGATGGCAATGGCACAAACCGCCAGCCGTTCTCGGACTCAGAATGTTGCCTCCAGCGCAGCATCTAGAAAAATGCTATATGAAGCAACTGGGTTCTTGTGTGCCCCAGATTTCAAGGGAACACATAATCTCGAATTCTGTCTGCAAGGTGCTAATGGGCGATGGCGATTTTTCCATCTCCGGCGTTCCGTGGCTTGAAGCAGGCGAGACAAAAATTATCGCCCCGCCAACAGCCAAATGTCTTTGCAGAATTCACAACAGTGCGCTGAGCCCGCTCGACGCTGCTGCACACTATTTCTTCACATCGCTAAGATCATATCTAGAGCGAGACGGGGGCATGCGACACGCTCTTATTTCGGGGCATGATCTTGAACGCTGGCTTCTGAAAACTGCGAAGGCGGCGGCAATATCACGCAATCTTGCACATGATGGGAAGCCACTGTCAGGAACATTCGCAAGAGATGAGGCAATAATCGACATGCTCGACAACCTGACGCACTGGCCTGAAGGCGCGGGGCTATATTGTGTTATGAATACTGGCGATTTGACAGAGAAAACGGTGCGATTTCAATTTCAGCCATTGATTGACGAAAATGATAACATCGACGCTGTTGCAATCAACATTATGGGGTTCAGGTTTGTGCTCATACTAAGCACAAATGACGTAACCAGATACCCGTTTTTAAGTGAGGCAAAATTTCGGCCCGGGAGAATTCAAATCTCTTATCCAAAATCGACAAGTTGGCTGACCTTAAGCTGGGAAGGACAGCCGAACTATGATGTTCTGTCACTGAGATTGATGCAGTAGCAGCAGGATATCCCAGATGAAAAAAGATCTGAAAGCTGAAGTGTTGGGAAATAAACGCTGATTGATACAACCTAAAGCACTGAGAAATATGGATTATATCGATATATGAAACAATAATCCGTACACGGATTAATTGTAAAATATCAATTGCGTGCGCTTGAAGAAAGACATTTTAGGTTGATTTTAATCAAGCGTTGTGTTATAGTGATAATGTAGATTTCGTTGGCTTAAGAACAAAATCACCGCCCGAAATCTTCACCCCCCGCCCGCTTTCACTTAGACGGTCAATTAGCCTGCTAACTGCATTTGGGTGCCATTTGCCGCCGCGCGGTGTGGTAATTCCTTGGAGTTCGAATTCGTCTGCGATTGCCTGAAGTGTAGTGTGGCCTGCGTTGCGAACTGTCTCAAGCTTGTTGCGAAGACGTTCGGCTCTAAGGTGTGCAGCCCGGCGCTGGGCATCCGTTGAAGCTCGATTAGACCTATCGGCAAAATTTAGGTGCCATTTTGGATTACCTAATTTCGTGCCACGGGCTTTCGCAGCAAGAAGTGCGGCTTTTGTCCGTTCTGAAATCGCCCTTACTTCGTACTGTGCGATTTGCGCCATAATGCCGACCACCAATTCGTTAGCTTCCGGCATATCGCAGGCCACAAAGCGCACGCCACGGTCGGCTAGGCCAGTAAGGAAATTTGCATTGCGGCTCAGTCGGTCCATCTTGGCTATTACCAACGTGGCTCCGGTGAGCACTGCATGCTCCACCGCTTCTTCAAGCATGGGTCGATCGTTGTTTTTGCCACTTTCGACTTCAACGAATTCCTGCAGAAGCACGGCATCTGGGATTCGCCCAAGATACGCAGTTACTGCGTGTCGTTGGGCATCAATTCCAAGTCCAGAAGCCCCCTGCTTCTGCGTGGAGACGCGCAGGTAAGCCACAAATCGCTGGTCAGGTTTTACGGCTGGCACGGGAAATCCCTGTTTTACAACTGACGAAACGTCCGTTTCGCCGATTGTGAAATTATTTGCAAGCTAAATAACCCGATCAATCTGCCTAGAAAATGCAGAGAAGCGGTCGAGCGGACAAAGCTGGGCAGGTCGCAAAACCCCACTTTTCAAAAAATAACTAAATAGAACATGACACCTGAAGAAATACGCCACTTTTGTCCGCTTCGCTCACGCCACGAGAAGCGCCGCAAAGAAGAATTGAACGACTGGCTTTCATCCGCAAATGTGAATTGCTTTTTGACCCTAACTTTTAAGCAAGGAATGCTTGAGCCAATGGGTTTCCGCGCAATTTCATCTGAGATCGTTGCCGACACCATCAATCACACGATGAGCAAGCTTGGTCGCCTTGCCCACGGAAATATCAATCGAACCCGAAAGAAAAATGGAAAACCTCAAAGGGGACGCAGACCTAAAATTGAGCTTACACGGGTCGCATTCATTGAATGGAGCGCCAAAGACAAGCTTCACGCGCATGTCGCACTTGAGTTGCCGCTCAACATGACAGCGAACGAATTCTTGGAATGGATGCACAGAACCATTCCTCACATCCGATGGCTAAGACGACAATTTAAGATAAAGTATATCTACGACAAAAAGGGTCTGATCGAATACTTCGTGAAAGACGGCGCAGCATCATTTTGTCCGGAAGCCACAAGACTTCCGATGCAGTTGGCCTAGACATAAAAGCTAGCTCAACGAACGCCTATTGCGTTCCAAAGTTCAAATTGGTCGAGTTACCTACGCGAACTTTATTGACATCAAACAATCGAAGAACCGGGGTTCCTCGATAGATAGTCATGTCTAGATCAGAAAGAAAAAAGTAATTCTACTGAATGAACAAGGAATCGTCGACGATTACCAAATCACTTCCAGAAAACACCAATAACAGGATAGCAAAGCTATCCAAGGCGAAGCCTTAGATAGTCAACGACTGTTTTTCTCCGGTCTAGATTTGCTCTTAGAAATTTTTGACTTTGCAATATTCTGCAGCTTTGTCATCATTTCGACGCTGGGATTTTTTAATACAAGGTGGTCCACGATCGGTTCTGCTTTGGCGACCGGCTCACTGAATTCGATGCGACTGTTACTGGTCACATCTTCATTAGATATTACCGAATAATCCGTAGGATTTTCGGCTGAGACACTGACCGTTCGGATTGAACCATCCTTGAATTTGACTTTGAAAGTTCTCGAATGATCTTTCTTAAAATCATCGACCGCCCCAAATATTGAGCCGAGAATTTTCTGGGTTATTCGGCCACCTGCTCCAATCACGTCGGATAAGTCTAAACCATCTGGCGCAAGTAGAATTTCCGAAGCAACTTTCGAAATCTCTCGCTTAAGAAGCTGGCGGCGATCTTCAGAAACTTCATCACCCTTCGCAAATTCTGCAAGGAGATTCGTGTAATCGGAAGGCGTTGTTTCTATCCACTTGGGTTGGGGTTTGGCAGAAAGTTCAGTGCGCTGAGAGATCAGATCATCAATCTTTTTAGTAATGTCTTCTGTGCGCGCCAAAATGTGCACCTGCAAAGCTCTCGTGATCGGCGCATTCGTTGGAATGAGACTAAATGTGTTTTCGCGCTCCAATTCAAGACTTTTTATATGCTCATCGATCTCGTTTAATTGAGACACGTCGCGTTGCTTTTGCTGAGCCAACTGATCTGCATTCAAAAGAGCGCGAAGATCAATTTCAGTTCGCAAGAAAAATAGAAAAGATTTTTCGAAATCTTCGTGCCTCCAAGAGCCAGCGGTGCAACCCGTGTTCTTTAACGAAGAATAGCAGCGAAGATACTTTCCGCCTTTCGGCAATTCCCCCTTGTTTTGAAGGTGCATGGCAGCCCCGCAGTGATAGCAACGCGCGATTTTGGAGAACAGGTTCGGTACCATAGACCCGCGTGATCGCCTCGCTTGGTGGTGAATTGAAAGACGGGCAGTTGACCAGGCGCAGGCCCTTCCGCGCACCTCATCATTCGGCTTCCATGCCAGCGCTGGTTGGCGGTGGCCTTAAGGCCAAGCCAGGTGAGATGGCCTTGGCGCATCATGGCGTATTGTTTCTTGATAAGCTGCCGGAGTTCCTACCGCGCGTGCTGGAATCTTTGCGCCAACCCATGGAGACGGGCGAGACCGTGGTGGCGCGGGCCAATTATCATGTGACCTACCCTGCGCGGTTCCAACTGATCGCCGCGATGAATCCGTGCAAATGCGGGATGGCGGGAGAACCCGGCCATACCTGCCGCACGGGTCCGCGCTGTGCCGCCGATTACAAGGGTCGCATTTCAGGGCCGCTGCTTGACCGCATGGATATCCAGCTTGAACTCGCAGCCGTCAGGGCCTCTGATCTCGCTTTGCCTGCTCCCAAAGAGAAAAGTTCTGATGTTGCTTTACGCGTGGCGAAAGCGCGGGCTATCCAGCAGCAACGCTTTGCTGAACTGGGCCAGCCGACTTTACGGCTCAATGCTGAAGCCGACGGGCGAATTTTAGAAACCATTGCCGTTCTTGACCAACAGGGCCTCACCCTGCTTCGCGATGCTGCAGACGCCATGAATCTTTCAGCACGTGGCTATCACCGCGTCTTGCGCGTGGCGCGCACCATTGCTGATCTTGATGGCAAGGACATGATCTCACGGCTGCATCTGGCCGAGACCTTGAGCTACCGCCAGAAACCAGCTTCCCTGCGACAAGCTGCGTAACTTGGTTTGTCGGTGGGCAACCCGCGTCTAGATTTTCCAGCTGTGACGGGCGATCCCCGGAATCGTCAATGCTATCAAAAAGCCAGCACATTGCAATGTGGAGTAGGCCAACATGACCATTGCGCCGGCGACGGGGCCCAGCAGCCCCACCTTCAGATGTTTCCTATTCTGCGCAATCCGCACCGTTGTTAAAACCGGCACCACGATTATACGCCCAAAGGCCATACAAACTTGCCCCAGCCTCGCCGCTATGTTTTGAGAGGGAGCATTATAGGCATCGTCGCGCCCCTGAGCCAGGGCTCTGGTCACGAAGTGATTTAAGCCGTTTGGTGGTGGGTGCCATGCGCGTGCGCTCGGGCGGTAACTAATCTTTTGATTGTCCGCAGCCATTGTTCTTGCAAGATTTGAACAGGCTCCCCGCGTCACACCCTGCGGCAATTCTGGAAATGGATTCTGAACCAGATAGCTCCGCCTGAAAGCGACATTGTTGGCAAAAAAATGGTGGGTGTAATCTTTGGGCTTCACGTCTGCCAGCATGGGGAAAAACCATCCCGCTGCAAAGGCCGCATCAATTGTGCTCCCTGGCCTGATATGCGTGGCCCCGGCGGCCGCCACGCAGTTTTCATCGGCGAGCAAAGGTGCAGTAAGTTCGTTAATCCAGCCCGGATCGGGGAGCGAGTCCGAATCCAAGTAAGCCACAATATCCATATGTGTGGCCCTGGCGCCCGCATTCTTGAATTCATAATAGTGAAGGCCTTCAACGGGTTGAAATACAAGATCTGTGGCGCTGTTGTCATATTTCTGTGCGGACAGCCTGTCCGTCACCAGAGACTGCAGAGCTGCCGCATCGACAGTTGACGGATCAAAGACGAAGCGTAGCTCACGCACATTGTCGAGGCTGCGGCTTTCTTCGGCGAGACGGTCAAGCATGGCTTGAGCCACTTCATCGCCCGCAAGAATGGCGTTTTCCCATTCAACAATGATTGCAATCGTAGGGCTCATGCTTGAATAAGGCACTTCATTTTCCTTTGTCAAAAAGGTCATGCGCTGAAGGTCAGCAGCTTGACCAAGTTCTTACTCGTTAGAAATCCAAGTTGGGCAAGGTTTTTGAGGACGCGAAGTACCTGTCTCGGCTGCAGCCGAACAATTTCCAAGGCCATGGCGAGCAGAAACCGATAAGCGATTGCAGCGTGATAGAGAAGTTCGCGGCGGCTGTTGATATGAGGACGGGTAGCCCGTTCTTGGCAGACCGCAAGATAGGTTTCGGCCCAGCGGATGAAGCGGTCTGGATAGCGCAGGTGGAGATGGGGCTCTTGCTTGGCATTGGCAGGCTCCGCCCAAGTCCGCATGGTCACAGGCTTGCCTGTATTGTGAACAACTTTGCCGATGGCGCTGAGCTTCTCGAAAAGCACGATGTCATGGCCCGTGGGCACGTCTACGGGATAGCCTCCGGTCGCTTCAAAAGCATTGGCCACCATGAGCGTGGCCGAACCATATCCCGCTCCCATACGAATGATTTGCAGAAAGGGGTCGGACGCAAAAAGTCTTGAACATACAAACCGGGGAGGTCGACCCCCGACATCCACATAGACCCGGTCAGCGACGGCCATGATGGCGTCTCGATTTGTCTTCAGGCCCATGGCCGCACGTTGCAGAAAGTCATCGGGCCAAAGATCATCGGAGTCGAGAAACGCCACGAAATCGGCCGCGCGGCCGCGTGCGGCGAACCCTGAGTTTCGGGCCACCGAAGCCCCTTGATTTGTTTGGCGGATTAATTCCACGTTCAAATTGGGACGCTGGCCAATCCATGCTTCGACAGCTGCAGCGGTCCGGTCTGTTGATCCATCATCGACAACGATGACCTGCGATGGCTTCAATGTCTGCGCGGCGACAGAATCCAAGGCTTCAACCACCATGTCACAACGGTTAAATACTGGAATCACAACTAGAATTGTTGCTTCTCTGCCGCCCAAAATCACCCGATTTGCCCTGCCCTCGTTGTCACCCGCCAATTTGATTTGCCTTTTGGCAACGCATTGGCCCGATGACCTCTCCCACCTGGGAGAAACTCCATTTTGCAGCCGATCTGCGAAATGCTCAATAGAAATTACGAACACGTAATCCTACAACACAGAAATCGCATCAATGTTCCAGATTTTCGTGATTTTTTTGAACCCAAAGTGGCGTGAAACAATCGACTGACCAGGATTGTGTCTTGGTGCCACCAAAGTTAAGTCCCCCGAAATCCACAGGATGCATAAAGTTTGATACTCTCTGTTAAGTGCGGGTTCAGCACAAAGTCAGCCCGCCCGCTCATGCTAAGAATTTGACAGGCAAAACTCTGCAAAATTGATTCTGAATTCAAGCGGGATGCCTTACGTTTTTACCATGTCAGTCTTTGCCAGCCAGCGCCCCTATCCGAATTTCACAGGCATCCCCGGGCTTCGTCCGGGCTGGCTGTTGACCTGTCTTGCCCTCGCACTCCTGCTTCTAGTCGCCCAGCCTGCGTCCGCCATCGCGGGTATTATCGTGGTAGGGCTTCTGGTCGGCGGCATCGTTGCGGCCTTGGCCTCGGCCTATTTCACCTTGCAGGCCACATATGGCGCCAAGATGCACCGGTTGATGTCAGCGATGGCTGCCGAACAACAGGCCCGTGCCGAAGCCGAAATGGCGGTTCGAGAAAAGTCGCGCCTGCTGGCCACTGTGAGCCACGAAATCCGCACACCCCTTAATGGCGTCATTGGCATGTTGGGGTTGCTGCTTGAAACGCCGCTATCGCCTGAACAGCGAAACTACACGACCACCGCCAATAGTTCTGGCCGCATTTTGCTGTCGATCGTTGACGAAATTCTCGATACGGCCAAAACCAATGCGACCCAGACTGATCGGCCGAACCAGATTGATCTTGCCAGCGTGCTGGAAAATGTGACTGAGCTTCTAGCGCCCCGTGCCCATGCCAAGGGGATCGAGATTTCCTGCCATGTGGCGCTTGATGTACCCCACGAAATCCCGGGCGATGATTTGCGCCTGCGTCAGGTTCTGTTCAATCTCGCCGGCAATGCCATCAAGTTTACAGCCTCGGGCGGTGTTGCCCTTGAAGCGCGGGTCGAGGCTGCCAGCACGTTAGTAATCGAGGTCTGGGATACGGGTATCGGCATGACGGTCGATGAGTCTCAGCGGGTGTTTCGCGAATTCACCCAGGCCAATGCTGATACGCAACGGCGCTTTGGCGGGACCGGGCTTGGCCTTTCGATCAGTGCCAGCCTGGTTGAAGCCATGGGCGGCACTTTGAAGCTTACGAGTACTGCAGGCCAAGGTTCGAAATTCACCCTTCGCTTTCCGCTCGAAAAAACTCAGGCGGCTTCTGAAGTTCCGCCCCAGCCTTTGGCGCGCAAACAGTTTCATCTGGCGCTGACACCCGGCATATTTTCAAATCATCTCGCCCAAAGCCTTGAGGCGCTGGGCGCCAAGATCAGCTGGATCAGTTCGGCCAAGGCGCTTTCCACTTTGCTGGCTGGTCCCGGTGGCAAGATCAATATCATTGCCGACACCTCACAGGCCAAAGCCCTGATGAGTTGGGCGAGGTTGAGCAAGAAGAGCAAGGCCCTGCCAAACCATAATATCTGGGTGCTGCTCAAGGCAGATGAACGGCGCGAATATCGCCAGCTTCTGCAAGCCCCGTTTGTAGGCTATCTGCTCAATCCGCTGCGCCGCTCGACAATTCTGGCCCAGCTCGGCGGCATCATGCAGCCGGCCCATCCGGCTCAAGCCGTTGCTGCGGCCCCAAAACAGGCTGGGCCGCTCAAACTCAATGTTCTTTTGGCAGAAGATAATCCAGTCAACGCGCTTCTGGCCCGCACATTGCTGGAACGGTTGGGGCACAAGGTCACCTTGGTCAACAATGGTGATGCGGCGCTCAAAGCGTTGGAAATTGACCATGGTTTTGACCTCTGTCTGCTCGACATGGAAATGCCCAGGCGCAACGGGCTTTCAACGGCACGCGAGATTAGGCACCGCGAAGCGAAATTTGGTGGCCCGCGCCTGCCACTCCTGGCCCTCACTGCCAATGCCCGGCCTGAGGATATTTCGGCCTGTCTGGCCTGCGGCATGGATGGCCATTTGTCCAAGCCCTTCGACCAGCTGGATATCGACGAGAAAATCAACTCTTTGAACCTGTCCATTCGGACATAATTCTCCCCTTCGCGCTTTTGTCACAATTTGGCTAAATAACCGGGCTGAACGCGGAGACGGTTTTGAGATTCGAACGACATATCGGCGGAAGCCAACACCTTAAAATCAGGCTGGCCCAAAGCCCTGCAGAGGTCACGGTTGCCCAGCGGCTGCGCTATGAGGTGTTCGCTCTCGAATTGGGGGCCACTGTTCAGGGCTATGAACTTGATGCTGACTCATATGATGCGGCTTGCGACCATCTCCTGGTGATTGCACCTTTAGCCCCCGGCCAGAGCGAAGCCTTGATGGTTGACGATGGCCAAGTGGTTGGCACCTATCGCCTGCTGCCGCAGAGTGCCGCCAAGCGCTTAGGTGGGTTTTACAGCCAGACTGAATTTGACGTTGAAAGTCTAGTCCAGCGCCACACCCAACTTTCTTTTCTTGAGCTGGGCCGGTCGTGCGTGCAAGCCGAATATCGCGGCACGTCGGTTGTTGAACTGTTATGGCAAGGCATCTGGAATTATGTGCGTGCGCACCGTTTTGACGTCATGCTGGGCTGTGCCAGTTTTGATGGCACCGACCCTCAACGCCATGCCGAAGCTTTAAGCTTTCTGGCCCAGACCCCGCGCAGCGATGACTGGAAAGTTCAATCTCAATCTGACCGTGGCTCGCCCATGGCGCTGGTGTCGCCTGCCGAGATCAACATCAAGCGCGCCATTTCGTCGCTTCCACCTTTGGTCAAAGGCTATCTCAGATTGGGGTGCCATTTTGGCGAATCTTGCGTGGTTGATCCACACTTCAACACCACCGATGTTCTGGTGGTTCTGCCAGTTTCGGCGATTAATCCGCGTTATTTTGCACGGTTTGGGGCTCCGAGCGCATAGGGCTTTTAACCAAGCGGCCTGATCTGTTATCAGACGCCATGGACGACCGCAGGCCAGCAACCGACACAGGCGAAGACAGCCCAATTACGCCAATGATGGCGCAATATCTGGCGATCAAGAAAAGTCAGCCAGATGGCCTGTTGCTCTATCGCATGGGCGATTTCTACGAGCTGTTTTTTGAGGACGCCGAGAAGGCCTCGGCCACGCTCGGGATTGCACTTACCAAACGCGGCAAGCATCAGGGCCGCGACATTCCGATGTGCGGCGTTCCGGTTCATGCCATTGACCAATATCTGCAAAAGCTTATTCGACATGGCCACCGCGCAGCCATTGCCGAACAGGTTGAAGACCCTGCCGAGGCCAAGAAACGCGGCGCCAAATCCGTGGTGGCGCGGCAAGTGGTGCGGCTGATTACGCCGGGCACATTGACTGAAGATGCGCTCCTTGATTCATCCTCCAGCAATTTTCTGGTGTGCCTGGCAGTCAATGCCGCCGCAACCGAACTCGCGCTGGCCTATGCTGATATTTCCACTAGCGAATTTGCCGTGATGATGACCGATTTGTCGCGGCTTCCGGCCGACCTTGCGCGATTGTTACCGTCCGAGCTTTTGGCCAGTGACCAGGTGCTGGGCTCGCCGCAATTTGCTGCCGCGTTAAGTGGCCAGGCTTTTGCCATTTCGCCGCTGCCGCAGTCACGCTTTGATTCACACAGTGCCGAGCATCGGCTGAAGAACCATTTTGCTGTGGACAGCCTTGAAGGCTTTGGCACGTTTCGCCGTGTTGATGTCTCGGCCTTGGGCGCTCTGCTTGAATATATCGCGATCACGCAAGTGGGGCAGGTTCCGCATTTGCGCGTGCCCCGGCTTGAGCGCCCTGATGCCGGGCTTTTGATTGATGCGGCAACGCGATCAAATCTTGAACTCACGAAGACGCAAAGTGGTGAGCGCCGTGGCAGTCTTCTGGATTGCATCAGCCAAACTGTGACAGCCTCAGGATCGAGACTTTTGGGTGAACATCTCACCATGCCGCTGGCCTCCAGCCTTGCGATCAATTCAAGGCTTGATGTGGTTGAATATTTTGTGGGCGCTGAAGCCTTGGGTGATGAGTTACGTGGATTGCTCAAATCCTGCCCTGATCTTGAGCGGGCTCTGGCGCGTATCACGGGGGGACGCGCTTCGCCTCGTGATATTGCCGCCCTTCGCGATGGCTTGAAAGTGTCTCATGCCGTCATGGAACTTCTGGTGCGCCAGCATGATCTTTCGGTCAGGCCGCAGCTTTTGAACCAGCTCCTAGGGCGCATCACCAAGGCTCCTTTTGCAATGGCCGAAACCTTGCAGGCCGCCTTGGCGGCCGAGCTTCCTTATCTCGCGCGTGATGGTGGTTTTATCGCAGCGGGATATGTGCCTGCCCTTGATGAAAACCGGAAGCTTCGCGACGAGACGCGGCAAGTGATTGCCAATCTGCAAGCGCAATATGCAGAGGCCACGGGGATCAAAGCCCTCAAGATCAAGCACAATAATATTCTAGGCTATTTTGTTGAGGTGACGGCCCAGCAAGCTGAAATTCTTAAAGCCTCGCCTGACGGCCAAACATTTTTCCACCGCCAGACCAATGCCAATGTCCTAAGGTTTTCCACCGCCGTCCTGGCAGATCTTGAACAGAAGATTGCGCTTGCGGCCTCGCGCGCGCTTTCACTTGAGCTTGAGGTGTTCAAGGCGCTGTGTGACGAAATCATCTCCCACAAGGCGAGCATTTCCGATGTGGCGCAGGCTCTGGCCGAACTCGATGTTCATTCCGGCCTCGCCCATTTGGCGCGCCTCAAAAAATATGTGAGGCCGCAGGTTGATCAATCCCTGGCTTTTGAGATCAAGGGCGGGCGGCACCCTGTGGTGGAGCAGGCGCTGGCCTCACAGGGCCTTCCGGCGTTTTCCGCCAATGACTGCAACCTTGCGAATGAGACGCGCCTGTGGCTGCTAACGGGGCCCAACATGGCCGGTAAATCGACTTATCTGCGCCAGAACGCACTCATTGCAGTATTGGCACAAATGGGAAGTTTTGTGCCTGCGGCCTATGCGCATATTGGCGCCATTGACCGCCTCTATAGCCGCGTGGGGGCCGCTGATGATCTGGCCCGCGGACGCTCAACCTTCATGGTGGAAATGATCGAGACGGCCACCATCCTTAACCAGGCCACCTCGCGATCGCTAGTCATTCTGGATGAGATTGGGCGCGGCACGGCCACCTATGACGGCTTGTCCATCGCCTGGGCCACACTTGAATATCTCCATGACCGGCCTCAGGCGCGGGCGATTTTCGCCACGCATTACCATGAGCTTACGGCGCTGGCCAAAACCCTCAAAAGCCTTCATTGCGCCACGATGCAGGTGAAGGAGTGGAAAGGTGACATTGTCTTCATGCATGAGGTGGTGGCTGGAACGGCCACCCGCAGCTATGGTATCCAAGTGGCCAAATTGGCAGGCTTACCCTCCGATGTCATCGCAAGGGCCAGCGAAATCCTCAAAGGTCTGGAAAAAAACGGTGGGCCGAAAGTCTTGAGCCTGTTAACCGACTTGCCGTTGTTTTCAGATAGGAAAACACCTGAAAGGAAGCCTGACCTGTTACGCGAGAAGATCGACCAGTTGATGCCGGATGCCCTGTCACCCCGGGCGGCACTTGATCTTCTTTACGAACTTAAAGGTCTGGCCAAGAAAGATTTTGATGAGTCCTGAAACTCAATTTGACCAGGCCCTGGCCGCTTTGCCGCCGGATTCGCCGCTGAATTTGCGCAAGCACGTCACCGAACTGATCAAGGCCTGCCTGCGCGACACCCGCGAATTGGCCGAGGCGCAACTGTTGAAGGACGGTCACGGCACGGCCTGTGCCCAGAGGCTTTCGGCAGCGGAAGACCATATTATCCAGACGGTGTTCAATTTTGCCCAAACGACGGTATTCAAATCCCCTCCCACGGGTCTGGCCATCGTCGCTGTCGGTGGCTATGGCCGGGGCACGCTGGCGCCGGGCTCTGACATTGATCTTCTCTTCCTCATGCCGGGCAGGCCCAGTGGCGAAGTCGGGCAGATTGTTGAATTTGTGCTCTATGCCTTGTGGGATGCGCGGCAAAAAGTTGGACACGCCACAAGGTCAATTGATGATTGCCTGCGTCTGGCAAAAACTGACAATACGATTTTGACGTCCATTCTCGAAGCCCGTTTCATCTGCGGATCGCAGGCGCTGTTTGAAGAATTGACGGCGCGGTTTTCCAATGAAATTGTCAAAAATGGTGCCAGGAAATTTGTTGCCGAAAAACTGGCCGAGCGCGACCAGCGCCATGCCAAATCGGGCGAAAGTCGCTATGCGGTAGAGCCTGATCTCAAAGATGGCAAGGGTGGGCTTCGTGATCTTCACACCCTGTTCTGGATCGCCAAATTTATTTTTGCGGTGAACACGCCCGAGCAATTGGCCGACAAGGGGGCCTTCACGCGCGCTGAACTTGCACTGTTTCTCAAATGCGAAGATTTTCTGTGGGCGGTGCGCTGCCATCTGCACTTTATCGCCAAGCGCGGCGAAGACAGTTTAAGCTTTGAACGCCAGGTCGAGCTTGCTCAAAGACTTGGCTATAAATCACATAATGGCTTGCAATCGGTCGAGCGTTTCATGCGCCACTATTTCCTCATTGCAAAAGATGTGGGCGACCTCACGCGGATTTTCTGCGCCAGCCTTGAGGCGCGCCATTTCAAGGATGCTCCGGCTCTGTCGCGCATGTTCAGCCGCTTCATGCCCAAGAAGGGAGCCAGCCTCAAAGGTTATCCGGGCTTTAAAGTCGAGAGCGGGCGGCTCACGTTGGTTTCGGATGACGTGTTTGCTCGTGATCCCGTCAACATGCTGAGGATTTTCAAACAGGCGGGCGAGGCCTTGATGGAGGTTCATCCCGATGCCATCAAAATCTTGCGCAAGAATTTGCGTTTGATTGACGACAGGGTGCGTCAGGACAAGGAAGCCAACGCGATTTTCATCGATATTCTGACCCAGAGTTCAGCGCCTGAAACCCTGCTGCGTATGATGAATGAGGCCGGTGTCATGGGGCGCTTCATTCCAGAATTTGGCAAAATCGTCGCGATGATGCAGTTCAACATGTATCACCATTATACGGTTGATGAACATCTGATCCGCGCGGTTGGTGTGTTGTCGAGCATCGAGCAGGGTCGGCATTCGGGAGAAAATCCTCTCTCGGCGCAATTGTTCCCGCAGCTCAAATCACGCGTGGCGCTGTATGTGGCGGTGTTTCTCCACGACATTGCCAAGGGCCGCAATGAAGATCATTCGATTGTGGGTGAACGCATCGCGCGCGAGCTGTGCCCGCGATTTGGTCTGTCACCAGCTGACACGGATCTTGTCGCTTGGCTCATCCGGTGGCATTTGCTGATGAGTGAGACCTCGCAGATGCGCGATCTCAACGATTTCAAAACCATTCTGGACTTCACCAGCATTGTGCAAAGCCCTGAGCGCTTGAAACTTTTGTTGATCATGACGGTGGCTGATATTCGCGCTGTAGGCCCTGGTGTGTGGAATGGCTGGAAAGGCCAATTGCTGCGCACGCTTTATTATGAAGCAGAACCTTTGGTGACGGGCGGGCATACATCGGCGACGCGCAAGGTGCGTGTAGCCGAAGCCCAGACAAAGTTCCTTTCAAATTTTCCCGGCTGGAGCGAAGCCCAGAAGAAGGCCGCTACGCTCCGGCACTATGATGCCTATTGGCTCAACGTCGAAGTTGAAAAGCAGATCCGTCATCAGGCTCTGATGGTCCAGGCCAAGGATGGAAATGTTGTCACGGATGTAGCCACCGACGCCTTTGCCGCCGTGACCGAGATTACTGTCATAGCGCCTGATCATCCGCGACTGCTCGCTTTGGTCACTGGGGCCTGTGCTGCCGCGGGCGGCAATATTATCGGGGCGCAGATTTTTACAACGACTGATGGCCTGGCGCTTGACACCATGCTGCTGTCGCGGGAATTTCCCGATGATCATGACGAGCACAGGCGGGCAAAACGCATTTGCGATTCGATTGTGAAAACCTTGCATGGCGAGATTCGCCTGCGTGAAGCCTTGGCGCAAGCCCCATCACTGTCGAGCCGGGCGCAAGCCTTCAGCGTGGCCCCGCGGGTTACCATCGACAATAGTCATTCCAATCGCCACACGCTGATTGAAATCAACGGGCTTGACCGTGTGGGTCTGTTGCATGGCCTGACCGAAGCGCTGTTTCACCTCAGCCTCAATATTGCTTCGGCCCATGTGACGACGTTTGGTGAAAAGGCTGTCGACGTGTTTTATGTGACTGACCTCACCGGTGCCAAAATCGAAAATGAAAATCGCCACGCTCAGATTGAACAAAGACTGATGGATGTTTTGACGCCGAAGCCCAAACTGGTTCCGGCATGATTGAAGCATGTCACTTTTAAGATCAGCAGCAACGGTTGGTGGCTATACATCGCTCAGCCGAATCTTGGGTTTTGTGCGCGACCAGCTCGTCGCCTTCACGCTCGGCACCGGCTGGGTGGCAGAAGCCTTTTTCGTAGCGCAGCGCTTTCCCAACATGTTCCGCGCACTCTTTGCTGAAGGTGCTTTCAACTCTGCCTTTGTGCCATTGTTTGCGCGCAAGGCCGAAGGCGAGGGCGAGGATGCAGCCTATGGCTTTGCGCTCGATGTCTTTGCGGCCTTGCTCGCCTGGATGACAGTGTTCACATCACTCGCCATGATCGCCATGCCCTGGGTCATCTATCTCATCGCGCCGGGCTTCACGGGCTCTCCTGAAAAAATCGAACTCGCGACACAGCTCACCCGCATCTGCTTTCCCTATCTGCTGTTCATGTCACTCACGGCTTTACAAGGTGGCGTGCTCAATAGCTTGAACCGGTTCACGGCGGCGGCCGCTGCTCCCATCCTGCTCAATCTCGTAATGATCGCGTCCAACGTCGTGGCCTGGGCTTTTGGAACAGGCAACTCGCCGGCCACCGGCTATATTTTTGCGGTCGGCGTTTCGCTGTCAGGCGTTGCCCAATATGCATTGCTGGCCTTTGCCTGTCGCCGCGCGGGCATGCCACTCTTTCCGTCATTCCCGCGTCTCACGCCCGATGTGAAGCAGGTGGTGAAGCGCTCTGTGCCCGGCATTATCTCGGGCGGCATCATGCAGATCAACCTGCTCATTGCCACGATGATTGCCACTCGCCTCGATCACGCGGTGGCCTATCTTTATTACGCGGATCGGCTTTATCAATTGCCCCTGGGTGTGATTGGTGTGGCGATTGGGGTGGTTTTGCTGCCGACACTGTCGCGCAAATTGCGGGCGGGCGACAGCCAAGGTGCCATTGAAGCCAAGAACCGCGCGCTGGAAATTTCGCTGTTCTTGACACTTCCTGCCGCAGCAGCCCTGTTCACCATCAGCAGTCCCATTCTGCACACAGTTTTCGAGCATGGTGCTTTCCATGCGGGCGATACCGCAGCGGTGACACCTGCGGTCATGGCCTTTGCGACGGGCCTGCCGGCCTTTGCTTTGACCAAAGTATTCCAGCCTGCGTTTTATGCGCGCGAAGACACAGCAACGCCGATGCGCTTTGCTATTTATTCGGTGATCGTCAACATTGTGGCAAGCCTGGTGCTCTCACAGTTTTTTGGTCATGTCGGCATTGCGATCGGGACCAGCCTTGCGGCCTGGACCAACGCGCTTCAACTTTATATGAGGCTGCGCAACAGGGGGCTGTTCCGGTTTGATGAGAGTGCCAAGCGCCGCCTGCCCCTGATGGCGCTTTCGGCATTGGTGATGGGCGAAATTCTTTTGGGGCTTTATCTGGCGATGCCCCATGCCTTTGTCGGCAAGTCATCGACGCTCGTCTCAGTCCTCGGGCTCACGGTGTTGGTGGGTGCTGGAATCATCAGCTATTTCCTGACCTGCCATCTCAATGGGGCCTTGCGCTTCTCGGAACTCCGGGCCTCGCTCCGGCGGTAATTCAGACTTTTCAATCCCACGAAATCAAGGCATAAGGCCGCTTCCAATCAAAGGCTAACCCTATGACCTCATTCACTCCGCGCGTTCTTTCCGGCATGCAGCCCACGGGCAATTTGCATCTGGGCAATTATCTTGGCGCCATGGTGAACTGGGTGAAGATGCAGTCTTCGCACCAGACGCTCTATTGCGTGGTGGACATGCATGCCATTACGCAGCCGCAATCGGTCTGGGGCGGGCCAGCAGTTTTGCGGAAATCCATTCTCGAAGTGGCGGCGGCCTATATCGCTGCCGGGATTGATCCGCAGAAGTCGATCCTGTTCAACCAGTCACGCGTTCATGAACATGCCGAGCTCGCCTGGGTGTTCAATTGCGTGGCGCGGCTGGGCTGGCTCAACCGCATGACACAGTTCAAGGAAAAAGCTGGCAATGACCGCGAGGCAGCATCGGTTGGGCTTTATGACTATCCGGTATTAATGGCCGCCGACATTCTGATTTATCACGCCACGCATGTGCCCGTGGGCGAAGACCAGAAACAACATCTCGAGCTGTGCCGCGATATTGCGATCAAGTTTAACAATGACTTTGGTGTCGAATTCTTCCCCATCACCGAGCCCGTGATCATGGGGCCAGCAACACGCGTGATGAGCCTCCGCGATGGCACCAAGAAAATGTCCAAGTCGGATCCGTCTGATCTCTCGCGCATCAACCTCACGGATTCTGCTGATGATATTTCCAAGAAGATCCGCAAGGCCAAGACCGACGCTGATGGTCTTCCGACCGAAGCCGATGGTCTCAAAGGGCGGCCCGAGGCCGATAATCTCGTTGGGATCTATGCGGCCCTGGCCGACAAGCCTGTTGCAGATGTCCTCAAGGATTTTGGCGGCGGGCAATTCTCAGCCTTCAAGAATGCCCTGGCTGATCTGGCCGTTGCAAAACTGGCCCCGATCAATGACACCATGAAGCGGCTTCTGGCCGATCCTGGTTATGTTGAGGGTGTTTTGGCTGATGGGGCCAAGCGGGCCTCGGTTATCGCTGCCCCCATAATGCAGGATGTGAAGAAGATCGTTGGATTTGCTTGAGAATTTCAATTTTTTCGGAATGACTTTAAATCCCGAGTAAATTGGTCTATATTAGGCCCATGTTCATCCAGACCGAAGCGACCCCAAACCCCGCCACCCTCAAATTCATTCCCGGCAAGCCTGTGCTTCCGGGCTCGACGCGCGAATACAAGAAGGCGGCAGACGCCCTTGAATCGCCACTGGCCGAGAAATTGTTCTCGGTCTCAGGCGTGTCCGGCGTGTTCCTCGGCCATGATTTCATCACGGTGAGCAAGGGTACTGGCGAATGGCAGCATTTGAAGCCTGCTATTCTGGGCCTCATCATGGATCATTATGTTTCGGGTGAGCCCATTCTTGCCGGCGAAGCGCCGCTTGAGCAGCTTGGTGAAGAATTCTTTGAGGCTGACCAGGCCGAGACCGTCCGTACCATCAAGGAATTGCTGGAAACGCGGGTTCGCCCCGCCGTGGCCCAGGATGGTGGCGACATCACCTTCAAGGGTTTCAAGGAAGGCATCGTCTATCTCAACATGAAGGGCTCATGCGCCGGTTGCCCCTCGTCCACCGCCACGCTGAAGCATGGCATTGAGAACCTGCTCCGGCATTTTGTGCCGGAAGTCTCGGAAGTCCGTCCGGTTTAATCAGCGATTTTTGAAATTCGCAGGCCGCTTTTCCAGAAACGCGGCCATGCCTTCTTTCTGATCTTCAAGCGCAAAGAGGCTGTGAATCAGGTCACGCTCTTTTTTCAACCCCTGGGACAGCGGCAATTCATCGGCGGCCTTCACGGCCTGTTTCAGGGCCTTGACCACGGGAAGCGAGAGGCTTGCGATTTTCTCGGCCAGGCCTAAGGCCTCCGTCATCAGATCGCTGAGCGGAACGACTCGTGCCACCAATCCCGCATTCAAGGCTTCCTCGGCACTCAACATGCGGCCGGTGACCATGAGATCAAAGGCTTTCGCCTTGCCCAAAGCGCGCACCAGACGCTGCGTGCCGCCGCCACCCGGAATGATTCCCAGACCCGCTTCGGGCAGGCCGAATTTGGCCGTATCTGCAGCAATAATCGTGTCGCAGGCCAGGGCAAATTCGCAGCCGCCGCCCAGCGCAAAGCCAGAAACCGCGGCAATCAAGGGCTTGGTTATGGTGTTGATGTGATCCCATGCGCTCAAGAAGTTTTCGGACTTCACTTCGGCAAAGGTCTTGTCCTTCATTTCGCGAATGTCAGCCCCTGCGGCAAAGGCCTTTTCGCTGCCGGTCAAAATGATGGCGGCGATCAATGAATCGACTTCGAAACGATCCAAAGCCTCATTCATCTCAGCGATGAGTTTGGTGTTCAGGGCATTCAAGGCCTTGGGCCGGTTCAAGGTGATGATTCCGGTCTTGGCTTTCACGTCAACGAGAATGGTTTCATAGGTCATGGGATTCACTTCTGGCAGGTCGGGCAATAAAAGCTCGAACGACCTCCCTGCACAATGCGTTTGATGGTGCCGCCACAATTTAGGGTGGGACAGGCTTCGCCCTCGCGGTCATAGGCCGAAAAGCGCTGCTGGTAAGACCCTGCAGCACCGCCCGTCGAGGCAAAATCCTGCAAGGTTGAACCACCCGCCCGAATCGCCTCGCCCAGAATATCTCGGATGTGGCGCACCAAGGCATCAAGGCGCTCATCATGGGTTTTGGCCTTGACCAGGCTTCCCGCCTTGCGTTGCGGCTTCAAGCCTGCCCGGTGCAGCGCCTCGCAGACATAAATATTGCCAAGCCCGGCAATAATGCGCTGGTCGAGAAGGGCGGCCTTCAAGGGTGCTGCCTTGTTGCGAAACTTCCCCACAAGGTAGTGACTCGATAGTTCATTGCCCAAAGGCTCAACGCCGAGGCCCTTCAGCAGCTTATGCTGGTGCAATTCGGCGGTTTTTACGAGATCCATCATGCCGAACCGGCGCGGGTCGCTATAAACAAGCTTCGAGCCGTCATCGAGATCAAACACCACATGATCATGGGGGCCGTCAGCCCTCTCTCCTGCCCCCGTTTCAAAATAGAAGGCACCGAGATTGGCCGAACCTTGCGCATTGAAGGCGGTAAAACGCCCGGTCATGCCAAGATGGGCGATCAAAGTCTGGCTATTGTCGAAATCAATCAGGATATATTTGGCGCGACGGACCAGCGCTTGGACCTTTGCACCTTGCAAATTTGCTGCAAAATCTGGCGGGAAGGGAAAGCGCAGGTCTTTTCGGCGCAAGGTCACGGCCTTGATGCGGCGGCCCAGAAGCACCGGCTCCAGACCCCGTTTCACTGTTTCAACCTCTGGCAGTTCCGGCATGGTTAACCCTGTAACCATTCTGCGTCGCCAGAGGCAATAGAAGTCTTTACCGCGATGCACTATCTTATGGGGATGACACAGAATTCTGCCTCCCAGCCCACCGCCTCTTTTGGCTTTCGCGATGTTCCTGAAGATCAAAAACAGGGGCTGGTGAATGAGGTTTTTTCCAAGGCTGCCGCCGCTTACGACCAGATGAATGATCTGATGTCGGGGGGCCTGCACCGGCTGTGGAAAGACGACATGATCACCATGCTCAATCCGCCGAAGACCCGGCCGTTCAGCGTGCTCGATGTGGCAGGCGGCACGGGCGATATTGCGTTTCGGATTTGTGATGCTGGCGGTCCCCAAACCCATGTCACCATTGCTGATATTTCGCCTGAGATGGTGGGCGAGGGCAAAAAGCGCGGTGAAAAAGAAGGCCGGCTTGCTGCGGTTGATTTTACCGTCGGCAATGCCGAGGCTCTGGCTTTTCCCGATCACAGCTTTGATGCCTATACGATTGCTTTTGGCATTCGCAATGTGACCCACATCGACAAGGCCCTGGCCGAAGCCCACCGCATCTTGAAACCCGGCGGGCGATTCTTGTGTCTTGAGTTTTCAACGATGACGGTTCCGTTCCTGCAACAGATTTACGACGCCTATTCCTTCACCGTCATTCCCGCCGTGGGCAAGGTGGTGACAGGCGACGGCCAGCCCTATCGCTATCTCGTCGAAAGCATCCGCAAATTTCCCGAGCAGGAAAAATTTGCCTCGATGATCCGTGATGCCGGGTTCGCGCATGTGAACTACCGCAATCTGTCCGGTGGCGTTGTTGCCATTCATTCGGGCTGGCGCATTTAATGGCCAATCCGATCAGCAATTCATGGCGCTTGCTGCGGGCGGGCTATGTATTGGCGCGCCATGATGCGCTGCTTGATCCTGAACAAATGAAAGAAGCGCCCTCGCCCTTGCGCGCCGTCACCAAAATTCTGGGCGGTGGCAAAGGCGAGCAGACAGCGGCCGCACTTTCGAGCCTGGGGCCCAGCTACATCAAGCTTGGGCAATTTCTTTCAACCAGGCCCGACATGATTGGCGCAAGCCGCGCCTTCAATCTCAAATCTCTGCAAGACAGGTTGCCGCCCTTTCCGCAAAGTGAAGCCGAAGCGATTGTGGCGCGAGAATTGGGCCAGCCTGTGTCAGCACTTTTCCAGAGCTTCGGGCCACCCATTGCGGCAGCCTCCATCGCGCAGGTGCATAAGGCTGTCACCAAATCGGGTGACGAGGTCGCGGTTAAAATCCTGCGGCCCAATATCGAACAGCGCTTTGCCAATGACATTGCCAGCTTTGCCTTTGCGGCGCGGATGATGGAACGCCTGAGTGCCGAGGGGCGGCGCTTGCGGCCAGTGGCCGCTGTTGAAATGTTGCGCTCATCCATGGTGCATGAGCTTGATCTTCGCATGGAAGCTGCGGCCCTCTCCGAGATTGCCGACAACACCAAGGATGATCCTGATTTTCGTGTCCCCAAAATTCATTGGAATTTGAGCGCCAAGCGCGTTCTCACCACCGAATGGCTTGATGGCACGCCGATGTCTGATGTCGCTGGCCTCAAGGCGCGTGGGCTTGATCTTGATGCGATGGCCAATACGGTGATCCAGAGTTTCCTGCGCCATGCCATTCGCGACGGGTTTTTCCACGCCGACATGCATCAGGGCAACCTGATGGTGGACCGCGCCGGAAAACTGGTGGCGTTTGATTTTGGCATTACGGGGAGGCTTTCGGAAAAAGACCGGCTGTTCCTCGCGCAAATTCTCTATGGCTTCATCACGCGCGACTACATGCTGGTATCGCAAGTTCACTTTGATGCCGGATATGTTCCGCATACGGAAGATGTGGCGACCTTCGCGCAGGCCATTCGCTCGATTGGCGAGCCGATCATGGGGCTTCCCGCCGACCAGATTTCGATGGCGCGATTGCTCACGCAACTTTTTGAAGTGACCGAGCAGTTCAACATGCAAACCCAGCCGCAGCTTCTGCTGCTGCAAAAAACCATGGTGGTCTCTGAAGGTGTGGCCCGCACGCTCAATCCTGATCTCAATATCTGGAAGGCGGGCGAGCCTGTGGTGCGCCAGTGGATCGAGCGCAAGCTTGGGCCCTTGGGCAAGATTGAAGAGCTTGGTGCATCGGCCAAAAGCCTTGGACGTCTTTCCCTCATGGTGCCTGATCTCCTGGCTGATGCGCAGGATTTCAAGGCCCGCCTCAAGGACATGATGGATGCGCCACCGCCTCGAAACTCGACAGCCATGACGCTGGCGCTGTGGGTGGGTGCCGCGGCCCTCATTGTGATTGCCGCGAAATTGGTGCTTTAATCAGGTCATGGACAAGATCGCACAAAAATCTGTTCTGCTGATTATCGGTGGCGGCATTGCCGCCTATAAATGCCTGGAGCTGATCCGGCTTTTGAAAAAGTCCGGCATTGGCGCGCGCGTCATCATGACCAAGGCGGCGCAGGAATTTGTCACGCCGCTGTCCGTCGCCTCGCTTTCCGGCGAGAAGGTCTTTGATGATCTCTTCAGCCTGACCGATGAAACCGAGATGGGCCACATTGAGCTTTCGCGCTCGGCTGATCTCGTTGTCGTGGCCCCGGCCACGGCTGACCTCATGGCCAAGATGGCGCAGGGGCTTGCGGGTGATCTTGCCGCAACGACATTGCTCGCCACTGACAAGCCGGTGTTGATTGCGCCTGCCATGAATGTGCGCATGTGGCTTCATGCGGCCACGCAGCGGAACCTTGCGACATTGAAGGCCGATGGCATTCATGTCGTAGGGCCCGATGAAGGCGACATGGCGTGTGGCGAATATGGGCCGGGACGCATGGCCGAGCCTGTGGAAATTCTCAGCAGTATTCAGCGCCTGCTCTCGCCCTCAGCAAAGCCGCTTTTGGGGAAATCGGTTTTGATCACAGCGGGACCCACGCGCGAGCCCATTGACCCGGTGCGCTATATTTCCAATCACTCTTCGGGAAAGCAGGGCTATGCGCTGGCCGAACGCGCGCAAGCCATGGGCGCTGCAGTGACGCTGATCTCTGGCCCCGTCGCGCTTGCTACACCCATGGGTGTCAAACTCATCAAAGTTGAGACGGCGCGTGAAATGTTGGCTGCCGTGATGGCTGCTGGCAAGATTGATCTTGCCATTTGTGCGGCAGCAGTTGCCGATTGGCGGGTTGAAAATCCGGCCCAGCAAAAGCTGAAGAAGGAAAAATCCGCCACGCCCCCACAGCTCCAATTTGCAGCCAATCCCGATATTCTGAAAACCCTGTCAGAGGCCGGGCCAAAGCGCCCAATGGTTGTTGTTGGCTTTGCGGCGGAAACCGAGAATGTCATCGAGAATGCCAAAGCGAAGCTGAAGAACAAAGGTTGCGATTTGATTGTGGCCAATGATGTGAGCGAAGGCTCCGGCGTTTTTGGCGGTACAAACAATCTCGTTCATCTGGTGAGTGCTTTTGGTGTTGAGGATTTGCCCGAGATGAGCAAGGCCGACGTTGCAACACACATTCTTGAGGCCGCAGTAAAGTTGCTGGACGATCATGGTTGAGGTTTTGATCCAGCGTCTGGATCCTGCCGATGACCGCGAGCTTCCCTCCTATGCCACGCCGGGCTCAGCCGGGCTTGATCTCCGTTCCTCTGAATCTCTTGTGTTGAAGCCGGGCATGCGAGCTTTGGTGGCAACCGGGCTTGCCATTGCCTTGCCGGAAAACTTTGAAGCGCAGGTGCGTCCGCGCTCAGGCCTTGCGGTCAAGCACGGCGTCACCGTCCTTAATGCGCCGGGCACCATTGATGCTGATTATCGTGGCGAGATCAAAGTGCCGCTGATCAACCATGGCACGGAGGATTTCCCCATCTCCTATGGAGACCGCATTGCGCAGATGCTGATCGCACCCGTCATAAAGGTTTCGCTCAAACCTGTGTCATCGCTCAATGAAACGCTTCGCGGTGAAAGCGGCTTTGGGTCTTCGGGGCGCGACTGATGGCGCTAACTCCTGAAGAACTTGAACGTTATGCCCGCCACATCGTGATGCCCGAGGTGGGTGGGCCTGGGCAGAACAAGCTAAAAACATCATCAGTGCTGGTTGTGGGGGCAGGCGGTCTTGGTGCTCCCGCTCTTCAATATCTTGCTGCCGCAGGTGTGGGCCACATCGGCATCTGCGATCATGATGTGGTGTCGCTGTCCAATCTCCAGCGTCAAACCATTCACAGCATGGATTTTCTCGGCAAGCCCAAGACTGAAAGTGCCGCGCATTTTATTGCAAAGCTCAATCCCCATGTTGAGGTGATCCAGCATCAATTCCGCATCACGCCCGAAAATGCACTCGAGCTCATTTCGGGCTATGATGTGATCTGCGATGCCTCGGATAATTTTAGCACAAGGTTCCTGGTGGCAGATGCCGGTTATTTTGCCAAGAAGCCGCTCGTCTCTGCAGCCGTCGGGCAATTTGATGGCCAGATTTCAACTTTCAAACCGTATCTCAAGGACGCAGATGGAACGCCGCTCCCGACGTACCGCTGCTTCATCGGCGACCTGCCGGAACCCGGCATGTTCCCCGCCTGCGAAGAGGCCGGAATTTTGGGCGCCTTGCCGGGAATCCTGGGTTCCATGCAGGCCATGGAAGCCATCAAGGAGCTGCTCGGGATCGGCGACAGCCTTGCTGGCCGCATCCTGATGTATGACGCGTTGGCGGCCAGGTTTTTTGAAACAACACTGCAATGGAATCCCGACAATCCGCTCAATGGAAGCACTCCATCCGTACACGGAATAGTGGCTGCGAGCTACAAGATTTAGAAGAAGCGACGTCTGGAAGCGCTATTCCAAGGCTCATCTCCCTACCATGCGTGGTGGGTAACATTGCGAAACAGTCTAACAAAACGAATCTAATTGACCTCTTTGCTTGGTTGATGCATATCAGTTGTAAGCGCTTACATCACTTTGCGAAAAACTACCTTAGAAAGCCTATATCATGAGTCTATCATATTCCAGTTTGTTCCGGACATCAGGCAGTTCATATTTGTTTATGCATTATCGGCAGAGTCTTGCGACTGGCCGTGGGGATCCATAACAATGTTCGGCGGCCTTACCATTGGAATGGAACACACGGTCTCAAAGACCATTTCCGAAAATGATGTCTATCTTTTCGCCGGCATTGTCGGCGATTTTCATCCCAATCATGTCAACGCCGTGTACGCCGAAAAACATCTTGGCGGCCGCGTTGCCCATGGCGCCGTGCTGCCGGGATTTGTGTCGCGCTGTGCAGTCGAACTGATTGGGTCGCGTCTGGATGCCACCGGCTATGCCGCCCAGCAATTTACCATCAAATGCCTTGCGCCTGTCTTCATCGGCAACACTATCACGGTAAAAGTTGTGGTCCGCGAACTCAATGCGGACCGACGCAAGGTCGAATTGGATGCCGAGATTCACCGGCAGGATGGTGTACTTTGCGCGGTCGGCAGCAAGACCATCAAGATCCTTCGTGCACGGGATGAAGAGTGATGCGCAACAAAAACTCGCAATCAGCTTCGAAGGCATGTCAGAGGTTTTATGAAGAAGGTTGACGTTCTAAATGCCTCGGAGGCTGCCGCTCTGGTGAGCGACGGCGATACTCTGCTGATCTGCGGGTGCGAAAATGTTCTGCTCCCCAATACGCTTTTGCGTGCCCTTGGCGAGCGTTTCGAAACCACTGGCTCTCCGCGCAACATAACCGAGATTCATCCCATCATTGTCGGCATGGGAGAAGGAATGGGACTTGAAAATCTGGCACATCGCGGGCTAGTCAAGCGCGCCATTGGCAGCGGATACAGCTATCTCAAGACATCACGATACACACAGCTTCTGAAGGAAGAGGCTTTCGAAGCGCATGTTTTACCGATGGGCACCCTCTTCCAGATTTTACGAGACACGGCTGCGGGCAAGAAATTTACCATCACAACTGTGGGGCTTGAAACATTCGTCGATCCGGAGCGCGACGGCGGCAGGCTTAACTCACGCGCGGAAGCTTCGCTTGCATCGCGAATTCAGATCGGCGGCGAGACCTATTTGAAATATGATGCAATCCCCGCTCAGATTGCCTTCCTGCGCGGCACGACCGCCGACGAATATGGCAACATTGCCCTTGAGGGCGAGCCGGTTTCGCTTGGCGTGCGCACGATGGCTATGGCTGTCAAAAATTCCGGCGGCAAAGTGATTGTTCAAGTTCAGCGCATGACACGTGGCAATTTCCTTGCGCCGCGATTGGTTGAGATCCCCGGAATATTTGTCGACGCCATTGTGGTCGATGCTGACCAACCCCCTTCGGGTGGTGCACTTAACTCAGCGCTCACTGGCGAGATTCGTTTGCCACAAACCAGCATGCAGCCTTTGCCGCCCGGGATCGACCGCATCGTGGCCACCCGTGCAGCTGCAGAAATCACCAGTCATGACATCGTCAATATTGGCGTCGGCATGCCAATTGGAGTGCCGCGCATCATTGCGGAAAAAGGCATAGCGGACGACGTAACGTTTTTTCCCGAACACGGCTCTGTGGGCGGCATACCAGCTGATCGCTCTGTTTTTGGGGCCAACATCAATCCCGCTGCGATCATCGACTCAACCAATGTGTTCGATTTTTTCTGTGGCGGAGGTCTGGGGATTTCGTTTTTGGGAATCGGCCAGATCGACAGATTTGGGAACGTCAACGTCAGCAAGTTCAATGGCATCGTTCCGGGCTGCGGAGGATTTATCGATATCACCCACAAGACGAATCGAATTGTGTTCTGTGGAAGCTTTAGCGCTGGAGGCCTCGATGTGGGATTTGAGGATGGTGAACTCAAAATCCACGCTGAGGGGCGAAATTCCAAGTTTGTGAAAGATGTCGAGCAGATCACATTCAATGGCCACCAGGGTGTTTTGAAGGGACAGAAGGTTATCTACGTCACTGAACGCGCAGTCTTTTCACTTCATCCCCATGGTCTGGTTCTTGATGAACACGCACCCGGCGTCGACATTCACAAACACATTCTCGACCTGATCCCGTTTGATGTTGTGGTGTCTGACACGCTGAAGCCCATGGACCAACGGCATTTCATATGATCGACGGAGCGCAATGACATGAATGCCGAAATCAAAGAGATTAGAACTGGTGTGTTGGTTGTCGGTTCCGGCGCTGCCGCATTGCGCGCGATCCTTGAGGCGAGCGACGCAGGCGCCGACGTGCTGGTCGCGATCAAAGGCGAATTCAGAAAGAGCGGAGCGACGTTCCATAGCTTGGCAGAAGTTGGCGCATTCAATGTCCCTGACGATGCGGGAGAGGAAGGCGACAGTCCAGACGTTTTTCTGCAAGACATTCTGACTGCCGCGCAGAGCATGGCCGATCCGAAACTGAGCCAAATCCTTGCCAGCGAAGCCAAGAGCGCACTCGATTATCTGGAACGTTACGGAGTGAACTTCGAGCGCAGCCCAAAGGGTGGCTATCTCGTCTACAAGGCATGCTTCTCATCGCGGCCGCGTTCGCATGTCATACATGATCACTTCAAGCCCATCGTCAAGGCTCTGGGCGGCGAGGCCTCACGCCGCGGCATAAAAGTCATCGATAACCTCATGATTGTGGATCTCATCACCGAAGGCGGTGAATGCACCGGTGCGTGGGGACTCGATATCGACGGAAATCCTGTTGTTATTTATGCCGCGTCCACGATTGTGACGACAGGCGGTGCCAGCCATCTGTTCGCCACCAATCTTTATCCCAGTGACATCACAGGCGATGGCTATGCCATGGCCCATCGTGCCGGCGCACAACTCGCTAACATGGAATTCATGCAGGCTGGCATTAGCCTCATTCATCCTTTCGTCAATCTTTTTGGAAATTATATGTGGGACGGCCATCCCAATCTGACCGACAAGCATGGAAAGCCCTTTCTCGCCGACTATCTGCCAGTAGGTCTCACACCCTATGACGTGATCCACGAAAAGCAGCGCCACTTTCCATTCAGCTCGAGCGACATTTCACGCTACATTGAAATTTCGGTGCAAAAGGCAATCAACGAAGGGCGTGGGTCTCCCCATGGTGGCGTTTGGCTGGATTTCCTCGACACCGATTTCAAGGAAATGCTGGCGCAGGAGAACAGCAGTTTTGCGCGCATGTGGAAGCTCACCCATGAGTGGTATCTGAAGCGCGGCGTTGATCTTTACAAAGAAAAGGTTCAGATCGCCTGCTCCGCTCATGCCATCAACGGTGGCATTCTGATTGACGGCAATTCGCAATCCAGCCTGCCCGGTCTTTATGCGGCGGGCGAGGTCGCTGCAGGCCCTCATGGCGCTGACCGCTTGGGCGGCAACATGTCTGTGACGTGCCAGGTCTTTGGCGCGCGCGCCGGGCGCCACGCAGGGGCAAGGGCAGTCGCGGCGCAGAACACATCAGCAGCACATGTTTCTCCGCGTATTGCTGATGCACTCGGCAATTGGCCCAAGCAGGGCACGTCGACCACGGGAGATATCAAGCGAGCCATACAAAAAGCTGCCAATCGTAATCTTCTGGTCATTCGCACAGGCGATGGCCTCGACCAGATGGCAGAAGAATGCACGGGCCTTCGCAAACAGCTTCACGAGGATGTGGCCGTTACAAACTCGGTTGACCTGCGAGCCGCAATCGAACTCGA
The DNA here is from genome assembly GCA_038231475.1 of Hyphomicrobiales bacterium. Lineage (GTDB taxonomy): Bacteria > Pseudomonadota > Alphaproteobacteria > Rhizobiales > Aestuariivirgaceae > Aestuariivirga. The sequence continues at coordinate 31,214 of JBBRLH010000018.1, forward strand.
CAATATGCTGGATGTCAGTTTGATGATCACGAAAGCCGCCAAGCTCCGAACCGAAAGCCGGGGCAGCCATTATCGTGAAGACTTTCCGGAAAAGGACAAAGCTCAGGAGCAAAGCATCATCCTGGACAAAAATGCGCCCAATGGATTTCTGCAACGCTCATTGGCTCATCGATAACGCGAACGCGCAACAGCGCGAGGGAGATAGAAGTTGGCTGATTACATTATTGTGGGAGCAGGTTCAGCAGGCTGCGTGTTGGCAAACCGCCTGAGCGCAGATCCCAAAACCGAAGTTGTTCTGCTGGAAGCGGGTGGGCCTGACAATGATCCCTATATTCGTGCACCTGGAGGTCACCGCAATCTGATGCTCTCCGGACGTTATGACTGGGGCTATCACACGGTCGCCCAGCCAGAGTGTGAAAATCGCGACTTTTATTGGCCGCGCGGGAAAGTTTTAGGTGGGTCCAGTTCCATCAACGGCATGGTCTATATGCGCGGCGACCCCAGTGACTTTGACCGTTGGGCGCAAATGGGAAACCACGGCTGGTCCTATGCCGATGTGCTCCCCTATTTCAAACGGGCAGAAGGCTATGAGGGCGGCGAGGATGCAACGCATGGTGGTGCAGGGCCATTGAAGACCAGCAAGGTCAAAGGCTTTCACCCTCTCTCCAAAGCCTGGATCAATGCTGGTGTGGCTGCGGGCTATCCGTTCAATGACGATTTCAACAGCGCAAAGCAGGAAGGCTTCGGCCCTCTTTACAGCACGATTTTCAAGGGCAAGCGCGCCAGCAGCGCCTGGTCCTATCTGCGCCCCGTGCGCAATCGTCCAAATCTTAAAGTCCTGGTCAATGCGCAAGCGAGCCGCGTGATCCTCGAAAAGGGCCGCGCTGTCGGCGTAGAGATCATCAGGGATGGCCGTCGTGAAATCTTGCGTGCGGAGCGCGAAGTGCTTCTGTCTGGTGGAGCCATCAATTCGCCGCATCTGCTTCAACTTTCCGGCATTGGCAATCCAAAACATCTGCGTTCCGTGGGCATCGAGGTCAATCACGATCTGAAAGGTGTTGGCGAGAATCTGCAAGACCATCTTGCAGTCGCGTTGCGACAGCGGACTTCGGGCCCGTACTCGACTCTTGGCCAGCTCCATCCATTGCGAGTGGCGTTGGGCATGCTGCAATACGCCCTGTTTCGTTCAGGCCCAGGATCACATTCCGGATTTCAGGCCATCGCGTGCCTCAAAACGAGGCCAGATCTCATTGCTCCTGATATCCAGATTCATTTCATGACCCTTCTCTATGCCGACCACGGACGCGAGATCATTAATGAACACGGCTTCCAGCCTCTCGTGAACATTCAACGCCCAGAAAGCACTGGTAACATTCGCGCGAAAAGTTCTGACCCATTGATGCATCCATCGATTGATCCACGTTACCTTTCAGAACATTCGGATCTGGTTACACTTCGCGATGGCATAAAGATTGTTCGTGACGTGATTGCCCATACGCCTCTCGATAAGTTCCGTGGCTCCGAACATACGCCCGGAGCAGGCGCGAGAACCGACGCCGAGATTGATAGTTTTATTCGCAACGCGTGCACCACACAGTATCACCCCACAAGTTCTTGCAAAATGGGCCAAGACGACATGGCCGTGGTCGACGACAAGCTCAGAGTGCATGGGATAGAGGCGTTGAGAGTTGTGGATGCCTCCATCATGCCAAAAATTGTCAGCGCCAATACGAATGCCGCGACCATCATGATTGCCGAAAAAGCCGCAGATTGCATTCTGAACGCCGCCTGAACTCTCAACTCGAGGTGGGCTGGTCTACAGTGACGTCCTGGAGCAATATGGCGGCGCATTAAATCGATGTGAGTCACCATGACGGAATATACGCCGAGACCCATCAAAGCCCGATTGATCGATGTAGCGACTGCCGCGGGCGTATCGATTGCCACAGCATCGCGCGCATTAAGCAAACCGCATATGGTCACGCCAGAGCTGAGACAGCAGGTCGAGCTTGCGATTCAGTCTCTAAACTATCGCCCCGACAGGCTCGCACGTGCCTTAAGTCTGGGGCACAACACCACCATCGGAGCCATTGTGCCAACCTTGGGGATTGCGGTTTTTGCCAATGGTGTTGAGTGTCTGCAAAACAAGCTGGATGAGTTGGGCTACACGCTCCTCTTGGGTAATTCGCAATACGACATGCGAAAAGAGCTAAAGCAGATCAGGGCTTTTGCTGAAAATAACGTGGCTGGGCTCATTCTTGTGGCGGGCGACATGAGCGACGAAGCGCTGAGTTTGATACGTTCTTTGGATGTGCCCGTGGTCTGCACTTACATGCATCAATCCCGCTATGGTTTTCCGGCAGTCGGAATTGATAACCGCAAAGTCACAAAGCGTCTGGCAGAACATTTGATCTCCTTGGGCCACCGACATTTCGGCATTATTTCCAACACTGTTAAACCGAATGCCCGTTCTTCGGCTCGCCGTGATGGTGCCATTGATGCAATCACGAGTTCATTTGCGGGCGAATACAATCCAGCGCTGGTCGAGGTGGACGAGCCTTCAATTGAAAATGGGCGGCAAGCACTTAGAAAAATCCTCAGCGCCAATCCTCTTGTGACCGCTGTGATCTGCACAACCGATGCCCTTGCTCTCGGAGTACTGGGTGAATGCAAGGCGCGTAAACTTGAAGTCCCTGCACAAATGAGCGTGACAGGCTTTGACGACATGGACTTCGTTGCCCACACCAACCCACCATTAACCTCCGTCAAAGTGCCCGCAAAGGACATCAGCGATCAAGCGGTAGATATGCTGATGGCGATGATTGCCGGTGAACCAGTCGAGATGAGTGTCGAGCTCGACGCGGAAATTATGTTCCGCAATTCCATTGCACCGCCGAAGCAACTAAGTTGATCTCTAAGAGGCGTTAGCACTCGAGAACACTTAGACTGCCGCAAACCTAAGCCTACCATTGACGTCGACGGAGCGCCGTAAACGTCCACTCGCAAGCATGAAGTTCACGTGGGCCAGCGCTTCCCCAAACGCAAAGCTCATTTGATGAGGGTCCAGATCCGGCCGAAATAGAATGCGTGTCAGGTCCACAACTGATTGCGTACCCTGGCGACAAGATTGATAGATCAAATCACAACGTTCCGAATGATGGTCAATGATCTGCTCGCAGCGACGATGCAAGCCTCGGAAGGGCAACCTGTGACCCGGCAACACCAATACGTCGGCCGGAACATTCATCTGCAACATGCGAAGTGATCGTAAATACAAATCGAGTGGATCGTCATCAGGCTGTTCGGCCCAAACGCTGACATTGGGAGTTATCTTGGCGATAACTTGATCCGCCACCAGTAATATTTTCGCAGATTCACAATAGAGCATGATCTGTTCCGGTGCATGCCCATCACCGGAAAATGCAAGAAATTTTTGACGTCCGATTTTGATCTCGTCTCCTGAAACAATGCGCCTGAACGTTTCAGGAAGTGTCGAAACCATGTTGAGGTATTCGCGTCCCATGCCACCAACGACTGTTGCGGCCTCTTCATCCATTCCATGTGAGAGGTAGAATTTTCGATAGGTTTCGGTTTGACAGGTCAACGGGCTGAGCGAAATATTGCTGCACGACAAATAACTGCCGAGGCTCGTCTGCAAGGAAACGTCAAGCCGCGCGCAAAGCCAACCCGCCAGACCAATGTGATCAGGGTCGTGATGTGAGACAAATACGCCTGTTATTCGTTCTCCCTTGAGTGGTCCACCCAGCACCTGTTCCCATATTGTTTTCGTCTTTTCGTCATTGATGCCAGTATCAAAAATGACCCAACCATCATCGTCTTTCACCAAATAGACATTCACGTGATCAAGTTGGAAAGGCAGCGGCATTCTCACCCACAGAAACCCAGGCGACACTTCAACCAATTCTCCGGATTGGGGTGCTTCAAGAAAGGGAAAAAGCAATTCTTTTGATTCGGATGGGATTCCTAATCCTTTGCGCCGTCTTCAGTTGGTCGAGTTTCCGTGATTGGCACAAGGAGTGGGTTTGCTCAACCGCACATTTCCTGAGTGGCACCTTGCAGTCGGCGTCGTTCACTAGAAAGCATCAGCCCTAGTTCGTGATGGCGTCCTTCGGTGATCGCGACGACCTTTGCCACTTCGTCTTTGGTGACTTCCATATTGCCATCCAGCTCATATGAGAGGCTTTGTGCAATGACCTACGCGCGGCGTTGCGCTTTAGAAACCTGGCCATAGATTTCGACATCGGACGCTTCAAAATAGTCATGCCCATGTGGGAGAGGTTGCAAATAGTTCCCCGCCGTCGCCATAATATCCATGCCGCCTCCGGCTTCGCGAACAAGCAGGTCGTTAATTACTTCATAATTGTCTGTGCTTTCGTCTGCTAAAAGATAGCTTGGACCCACGACCAAAGCCGAAACGACTATGACCAACCTTGTAATGTTCACGATGGGCTCCCTGTTTGGGGCACACTAGCCCAAGCTGCTTTAAAGGCACCTTCAGGCGATCTCATAAAATTGCACTAAAACGGGGTGAGGGTGGCAATCGCGATGAACACGCAAAACCAATATTCTGAAATTGAGCTCAGGGGATGATAATATTGGTGGAGCCAGGCGGGATCGAACCGCCGACCTCTTGCATGCCATATAATTTTGGGCAGTTTGAACGAGTTGGAATATATGAGGTAATGTTGGAATAGAGGTTTATTTTCAATAGCTTGAGTAATATTCACGTATTTTCAGTTCGATTGAGTTAATTCCTACTTGGTCACCATATGGTCACCAAATGACAAAGTTTGGACCTTGGAGAGAAAGTTCAAGTGACTCAAAATCAAGATGTCCAGCATGGACGTCTTCGGCCAGATGCTAGCGAAAGATCAACCTTGATCTTGGCTCATCATGCGATCCGACGCATTCTTGCGCGACCATTTTGGACCTCTTGGTTATTTAAAAAATGCCTGCAACTGACTACGGGGAGGGGGAACCGTCAGTTGCAGGCTTTTAAGATACCCGGAATTTGCATCCGGATATCTTCGGTTTAACTTACATCTTTGGCAGAAGAACCTTGTCGATCACGTGGATCACGCCATTGGACTGCTTTACGTCTGCGATTGTCACATTGGCAACACCGCCGGATTCATCCTTGATCGTCACCATGTTGTCCTTGGCCGACAGCATGAGCTTGCAGCCGCCAACCGTGGTCACTTCATGCGTGCCACCATCAGCCATTGCCATCTTGGCAACATCAGCAGCCATGGCATTGCCAGCGATTACATGGCAGGTCAGGATCTTGACCAGAGTGGCCTTGTTCTCAGGCTTCAGAAGGTTTTCAACGGTGCCAGCAGGAAGAGCTGCAAAGGCTTCGTTGGTTGGGGCAAACACTGTGAACGGGCCTTTGCCCTCAAGTGTTTCAACTAGGCCAGCAGCCTTGACGGCAGCAACCAGCGTGGTGTGGTCCTTGGAGTTCAAGGCATTTTCAATGATGTTCTTGTCTTCCATCATGGGAGCACCACCAACCATTGGGTTGGCAAAGCTGGGGCCTGCAGCTGCAAAAACAACGGCAACGGCAGCAGCAGCGAGCAGGGAACGACGAATGCTATTCATGGGATTTTCCTTTGAGCGTCCTTCACCTGAAGGACTGTTGAATTTTCAGTTGGATTTGGGGAAAAGTTTTAGCCTTGGGCTGATATGCAGGATCAGAAAATTTGGGGACGTTGCCCCGCCCACAGCGGGCGCGAGCAGGGCAACGCCATCGTTCTTCCCTAGGTCTTACGACTTCGGCAGGAGAACATGGTTGATGACGTGAATGACGCCATTTGATTGCTTGACGTCGGCAATGGTGACCTTGGCCACGCCACCGGATTCATCCTTGATGCTCACAACTCCGCCCTTGGCAGAAAGCAAGAGCTTGCAGCCGCCAACGGTGGTCACTTCGTGCGTGCCACCATCAGCCATGGCCATCTTCTTGATGGTCTTGGCCATCACGTCGCCAGCAATCACATGGCAGGTGAGGATCTTGACAAGCTGGGCTTTGTTCTCTGGCTTCAGCAATGTGTCTACGGTGCCAGCAGGAAGAGCTGCGAAAGCTTCGTTGGTGGGAGCCAAAACTGTGAATGGGCCTTTGCCCTGCAGCGTGTCAACAAGACCAGCGGCCTTGACAGCAGCAACCAAGGTCGTGTGATCCTTGGAGTTAACGGCGTTCTGAATGATGTTCTTGTTAGCATACATCGGTGCACCACCAACCATTGGGTTGGCGAATGCGGCCGTGGCCAGCATTGCAGTTGCGGAAGCAGAAAAAATCAGTTTGCGAATTGAAATCATGTTGTTCTCCTGTTGAGTTCCATGCCAGTTCTTGGCTGGTTAAGAGGAGTTACGGGTGTCGATCAATTTAAGTTTCCGGCAACCATGCTTTTTTGATCACAGAAGCGTGAGCAAATTATGCCGGTTCGTGCGGAAAGTTCCGGCCAGGAAGATCATCAGCTTTTGAAGCAGATGGCATACCACTGTATTACGTCCATACTTTCAAATTTTTTATGCCCAAAGATGATCAGCTCCGCTGGGCCCGCGTATCAGCTTACCTTGCCTCAACGAGGACTCCAACATGGGATAGTCTCTCATAACTATTGGTACAAAATATCGGAGTACGCATAGACGTTTTAGTTGAAGGTGTAGAATATGGGCCGCAGTCAGGTAAGTGGGGATGACTGCCTCGCTTTCCAATACTGGAAGTAAAAGACTCTAAAACCATCGTCCCCGGCCGTAATAGCCGCCACCAAAAACAACAATTAGGACGATTATAATGATCAGAAGCGTCGTGTTATCCATGCTGCGTTCCTTTTGTGATGGGTTTCATAAGTCCCTGATGTGTTTTATTTTCCCCGCAGCGCATCTTTGACGCCACCGATGGCATTCTGGATCTTACCTTGAGTTTTTTCGGCTTGGCCATCAGCTTGTAACTTCGCGTCGCCGGTCATCTTCCCAGCAGCTTCTTTGATCGCGCCCTTCACTTGCTTGGCCGATCCCTTAATCCTGTCTTGATCCATTGGAATTTCCTTTCATTGCTTTACCACTAACAATTAACTCTGCCGCTAACGAAAGGTTCCCTAACCCTGTTGGAACTTTTAGCTGGGTCCGTAGTTAATAGTGTTGGGCAACAAAAGTCGTCCCCTCAATAATTTCAACCGAAAGATTTGGACCGTAATGTCGTCATCCGAAACCGACGTTTTAACAAATGTGCTTGTTGTAGAAGATGAAATGGTACTTCGGATGCGCGCCGTAGACATTGTGGAGGATGCGGGATTTACCGCAGTCGAGGCTGTCAATGCCGATGAGGCACTCTCTATTCTGGAGTCACGCTCCGACATTTCCCTACTGTTTTCGGATATTCAGATGCCCGGCAGTATAGATGGCTTGAAGCTCGCTCAAGCCGTTCATAGGCGGTGGCCTCATATCAAAATCATTCTGGTGTCTGGCCAGGTCAAGTTCTCTGATACTGATAAACCTGCCGATAGCCAGTTTTTTGGTAAGCCTATTGATGCGAAGCAAATGATTGCCCAGCTTCAAGAAATGATAGGTAACGAAGCTCTCGAAATCGTTGTAAGCGGTGGTGATGCGGAGGGACTTGGTGGATCGAAAGTCCCGCACATGATAGATCGCTCTTCGGAGCAAGGGTCCCTGACAGCAGAAAACGACAGCCTTCGACTGTTACTTGAACAGGCAGGCATAGATGCCAAGGCCCTGCTCGCGCAGGCGGGTATAGATGCCAAGGAGCGTGAGGCAGCAGATAAGTTGCAGAAGCTGATCCTCGATGAAATGCATCATCGCATAAAAAATACTCTCGCAACTGTCATGGCAATTGCCTCACAGAGCCTCCGCACGGCATCCAGTATCGATCACGCGCGGCAGGCAATCGATGGAAGGCTGATTGCGTTGGGACGGGCACATGATTTAATGATGCAAGTAAGCTGGGCCAATGCCAGTTTGATCGACACCGTTCGCAACGCCACCGAACCTTATGATGCCCAAGGTTCCGGTCGTTTTTTAATTGACGTACCCGACCTCCCCATTACATCGAGTGCCGTCATAGCAATCGCGATGACCATCAACGAACTCTGCACAAACACCACTAAGTTTGGTGCTCTCTCGGTGCCGGCTGGGTACATAGCGATTACCGGGAAAATTGAGCAAGGCACGCAGCGCCTCTTACTCACTTGGTCAGAAAAGGGCGGTCCAGGGGCTCAAACTCCGAACCGCCGGGGCTTCGGCAGCCGAATGATTGGTTCTTTAGGGCAGCAATTGAAGGGTCAAGTTCAACTTGATTACGCGCCAACTGGCTTCGTTTACAGGCTGGATGTGCCTCTTACTTCGCTGCAATAACACGGTTCAATGGATGTCGTCATAATCGTTTCAGCAGGGGGACTAACATGAAACGTATTGAACTTTCCGCGCCCTTCCTAACCCTCGGAATCCTTGCATCGGCATTTTGTCGGACATCAGCGTCTGGCGTTGCGGCCAGTAGTCTTGAGTTGATCGAACGAGCTATCTGCGATGCGTTCACCGACATAGGCGCTAAGGATGACATCGTTGCTATGGTGAGTGGGGTGGGCGGCCTGAACTGTTGTTGTTATCGAAGTTTCAATTCGACAATGACCTCCCGGAGCAGTTTTAATGCATGGTACCCGATCACTGTGACAACAACTAATGCTACTGTGGGGTCGAGCCAGTAAAATCCGTTGAGCGCAAGAATAATCCCTCCTGTTATTGCTACACTGACAGCCGTGGCCGCGTCAGCAACGGTGTCTAGAATTACAGATTTCATGTTTAGATCTTCATCATCGGGGTATCCTCCGAGAAGATAAGCACTCAAAATCATAACTAGTGCTGCCACCGCACTCACTCCTACAACGGAGAGCGCTTCTATGTGAGGGGCATGCGTCGATAAACGCCGTATTGCCTCAATGGCAACAATCACTGTCACAACTAGTAGAAAAATGACGTTGATCAGAGCGGCGTATGTCGTGGCTTTTGCATGGCCATTTGGATGCTCGCCAATATGAATCGCCATGATGCTTATGCCAATTGCTGCTGCATCGGCCAAATAGTCACCTCCAGCAGCGAGAACTCCAAGCGAGTGAGACGAGAGCCCAACAACGACAAGTCCACCTATCATCGCCAGATTCAGTATGAGGACAAGAACTAGACGCTTTTCCCGTGTCATGATGTCAACAATATCATCCTTAGTTTAGTCGCTTTGGTTTATTGTCTTGCGGCGGCATGCACACAAATGATGGCAAAGCTTGAGCCTCTGACACATCAATGCAGGGAGTGAAAGCCTTCAAATCAGCTCAACCGACGCGCTACAACCATGCGACCCATGAACCTTTGCACGAATACTGCGCAGATCAAAAGAGGTGTGATCATGAGAGTCATTGCGCCTGACAAGCGCGCCCATTCCAGGTTGTCGCCCCCTGCCTGGGCCTCTTTGATGGACATTTGTCCGATGATCCAGGGCGGCAGCGTCATTGAATTGTTGCTGGTGAGCTCAGCTGCAAACAGATATTCGTTCCAACAAAGGACCAGTATCAAAAGGCCCACGGCAGCAAGGCTAGACGCAACCATTGGCAGGAAGATGGTAAAAAATGTCATGAGGTGCGACGCGCCGTCCAGTTGGGCGGCTTCCTCTTGTTCAGTGGCTCTGGGCCCAAATACCGGCAATATAAGCCACACAACCACCGGAAGATTGACCGACGCGTAGGTTAAGATGAGCGCAAACCTGGTGTCTAGCATTCCAGTTTCTCGCGCCATTTCGTAGATAGGCAAAATAACGACCATGGGTGGAAGAATGCGTGTGGCCATCATAATGAAAATGATGCCGTGATTGCGCAGCACTGGCCCTTTAAGGCTGACGCGGCCAGCCAATATGAGAGCCAAAACAACCGCGATGGAAAAGAAGATATGAAGCCCCGTGGTCGATACTGAGAAAAAATCTGCAAGGAAAACAAGACTGAGAAAGCCCAATGCGATGGCTGTCCAGGGTATCGCATAGCGAAAACGGGTCAATCCATAGACCGCCATAGCGCCCACCAAAACAGTCAAAAACGTAGATGTCGTTCCGACAATGACCGAGTTGAACAAGCGCGCAACAAGAAAGTCGTTTTCATAGGTCAGGATGTATGACCAGGACTCCAGCGAGGGGGTAAAGTCCACGAACGGCATATAAAATGGACCGTTGCCTATCGCGTTCTCGTCTTTGAAAGACGTGATAACTATCCAGTATAAAGGGAAGATGCACGCCAATCCCCATAATACCAATGCTGAATAGATTAGTGGCTTCGTAAGGCCCGAATGCTTCGGATCGACATGGATTGAGGAAGCCTTGGCATCACATGGGGTCATATTGGACTATAGCTATAACCAGTTCAGACACGGAAGAAAAGAGACGGACTTCCTTGGACACCCCTACAAGCTACGTCCGGCTTCGTTATCATTCCAACTTGATGATTTGGATTCGGTAGGTGAAAACCTGTGATTAATACTTGTGGCGTATCCTCGAAACTAAGGGTGAGTTGCGTCCAGCGTACCAATATAAAATTAGGCTCTGTGCTCTTCAGCACAGGGCCTAATCGTTACCTGGCTGATGTCAAGCAGGCCAATGCCGTTATCCAAGTCATCGATCACGTTCTCCTGCCGAAGACGTAAGACCTAAGGAAGAAAGAGGGTATTGTGCTGTCCAAATCTTCTAGTGGCAGGGCAATAACTACCAAGTTTGTGATAAGGCAAGACTGCAAATAGTAGAGCAAGCTCAATTCGCAGGGTAGCCTGCCACGCCGGCAGCAGTTTGCAGGGCAGCAAAGCTGGCAACAGCATTATCGAACGTCACGATGGCTGTATGCTGTTCCAGCGAAATTTCCACCATCTTAACGCCCGGCACTCCTTGTAGCGCATTGCGAATGATATGCGGATCTGCTCCGCACATCATATTTGAAAAATGCAGCACGGCGGATTGTGGGGCAGCAAGCGCATCCCTTGCAGTTATATTCAGGAGAGCGACACAAAGGGATGTAACGGCAAAGCGGTTCATGAGCGTTATTTAAGCGCTACGCAAAATCAGAACAACAGATTACCCGTTCACGTTTCCGACATCGCGATCTTTACAATGTCTTTGCCAGATAAAGTGAAAATATCGTTCTGCCCAAACATCAACTATTTGGATGGCCTGCCCGAAAATCTAGATCAGACGAAGCGAGAGATTACTGCACTGTCAGGTGGATCCTGGGATCGGCACATTTCGAATGTGATTTGTTTTTAACGGTGTGAATGAGTTGGCTGACGTTTCGCTCATGGATGAAAAGATTGGTATGCTATGGCGCAGGTCTTGCATGTCATATAATTTGGCCAGCCCAAAAAATATTGGTTTGAATTTGACGAGATTGGAATAATCTATTTAATTCAACATATTACTTTGTAGCCAGTGTTCATTGTCCGGGGTCAGGTTTAATTCCAGTTGGTCACCATCCGGTCATGGCCTGCCCGATATTTTGTACCAGACGTTATGAGAGATTATTGCATGTTTGACCTCTCGTCGAGAGGGGGTGGATTTGGGTCGATCGTGAGTGGGGCTGGCGGCCTGTAGCCTAGTGATGAGTGGGGACGCTTGGTGTTGTAATGGATGCGCCATTTCTCAATGACCACTTGGGCTTCCTTGAGACTGTAGAAGATTTCACCATTCAAACATTCGTCCCTGAGCTTGCCGTTGAAGGATTCGCAGTAGCCGTTCTCCCACGGTGACCCGGGCTCAATATAAAGGTTACCCGTGCCCAATCCTGCTACCCACTGGCGAAGGACTTTGGCGACCATCTCTGGCCCATTGTCGGAGCGGATGTAAGTTGGCAAGCCATCGAACAACATGGTATCGGCCAAGGTCTCAATGACGCCTATTGCATTGATCCGCCGCGCAACCTTGATCGCCAGGCATTTGCGGGTGAACTCGTCGATCAGCGTCATCAGCCTGATCCGCCGCCCGTCGTGGGTCTGAGTTTCCACGAAGTCGAAGCTCCAGACATGATTGGGATATTCTGGCCTCAGCCGGATGCACGATCCGTCATTGAGCCAGAGACGGCCCCGTTTTGGTTGTTTCTTTGGGTTTTCGCTGCGCGGACCTTCGGTTCAGCCCCTCACGACGCCAGATGCATTGAACCCGGTCCTTGCCTACTTCAATGCCACTGTCGTTCAACAGCGCCGTCACGCGCCGATAGCCATAGCGGCCATATTCTGAGGCAAGGTAGATAATATTCCGGGTCAATTCATCTTCATCAGGCTTCAAGGTTGGAACATATCGTTGTGTTCCTCTTGGTTGCCCGACGATCCGGCAAGCGGTACGTTCGCTCAGGTGATAACGATCCTGTGCTGCATCCACAGCCTGCCGGCGCCGCTCAGGGCTTACAAGTTTCCCCGTGCGATATCCTGCAACACCTGTTTCTCAAGCGACAGGTCAGCCACCAGCTTCTTCAACCGACCGTTCTCGGTCTCAAGCTGCTTCAGTCTTTTGGCTTGATCAACACCAAGCCCACCATACTCATTACGCCAACGATAGTAGCTTTGCTCTGTCGTTCCGGCTTCCTTACAAGCCAAAGCAATCGTTTTGCCCTGGGCCTGCAGTACCTCAATCTGGCGAAGCTTCGTTACAATCTGCTCCGCGCTAAGTCTTTTCCTGGCCATCTTC
>JBBRLH010000019.1:0-43493 GCA_038231475.1 Hyphomicrobiales bacterium
ATCAGCGACGGAGTGCCCTCGCTCCGTAATCTGCTTGATCGCGTCCAACCTGAAGTCTTCGGTGAAATTGCCTTTTCCCATGATTGTCTCCTTGCCTCATTTTAAGGGGGCAAAGCGTCTACAAATCTAGGGGCTATTCAGGCCCGAGTGATCGCAATATAGTCACAAATTGTCTTTGAAGTTCCGAATGAAGATAGATGTCAGGTTCATCGATGACAAAAAGGGACCTTTCTTTGCTCTGAACAATATGGGTCAAAAGTTGACACCAAACTTGAAACCCATAGCCAGCCCAAAACAATTCACGGGGAATGCGTTCCTCCGGACAAAGCATAGTGAGTCTAGGTTTCCCTCCCAATTCTGGATGAATTTGGACTTTTTCAATATCCATCCCAGGCCAAGTTCGAACCAACAAATCGCGAAACTCATCAAATCGATCAGGAAAATGATACCAAATGTTACGAAAGTTTCTCGCTGCTCCGAAATTAAAAAGTGCCAATCGGGCGGTGCCAACTTCATTTAGCTTTTCGTTTTGCTCTACCGGACCGAGAATAGGGACAAAGCCCACAGAAAAATCGAATGTTGATTTGAACGTCAAAGGAGAAAATTGGCTCCTCCCATTAGCATCAGGAATTAGTCTGCATATCCCTGTTGCTGGGAAATAGAGCACTAAGGTCTTATTGCCAGTGAAGCTAAACTCTACGATTGCAGGCTGCGAATCATCATAATTGTGAAAAATGTTTTCGTCTGCAACGGATATGTCTTTGATTTCGATGTCGTAGCCACTTACCGATCCCATTGGGCCAATAACTATCTCTGATTTCCGAGAAGTCGCCTTTCTCAATGCGGCAGCTAGAATTCGAAGCGCTACAATAATGGTAGATTTGCCTGCATTATTAGGCCCAACCAAAATATTGAAATGACGCAAGTTTATAGCGTAATTTTTAAATGCTTTGAAATTCTTGAATGTGACTTGATTAAGGTTGAGCATTTAAGACCGCAGCGAAAATTGGGCCGAATCATTTCCTACAAGTAGTTGTTCATCATGGATGATATTTTATATAACAACAATTGTAGTTCGCGTTGGCGCGCAATTCCTACTGGGTCAAGGTCGATGACCTGGCTAATGGAGAGCCCGATTCTCAGATCGTTAGAACAGATCCCTTACATCTCCGGCGTCGGAACCTTCTTAATCGCGCACGCCGCTTTCACCGTATTATAAAGCAGACACGCAATCGTCATCGGCCCCACGCCGCCGGGAACGGGCGTGATGTGGCCGGCCACTTTTTCGCAAGACGCAAAATCACAATCTCCGACAAGCTTGCCCTTGCCGTCGCGTTCGATGCGGTTGATGCCGACGTCAATGACGGTCGCCCCCGGCTTGATCCAGTCGCCCTTCACCATTTCGGGCCGCCCGACGGCAGCGATCACAAGATCAGCGCGGGCCACGATGCCGGGCAAATCCCGAGATTTGGAATGGGCAATGGTGACGGTGCAATTTTCCGCCAGCAGCAATTGCGCCACGGGCTTGCCCACAATGTTTGAGCGGCCGATCACCACGGCATTAAGCCCGGTGAGATCACCGAGCGTGTCCTTGGCCAGCATCACGCAGCCCACGGGCGTGCAGGCGGTGAGCGCCTCCTGCCCCGTTGAAAGCCGCCCGACATTGACGACGTGAAAGCCGTCCACATCCTTGGCGGGGTCAATGGTGTTCAGAACCTTGGCGGAGTCAATCTGCTTTGGAACCGGCATCTGCACCAATATTCCGTGTACGGATGGATCGGCGTTGAGCTTTTGAACCAGCGCCAGAAGATCAGCCTCAGATGTGTCCACAGGAAGCCTGTGCTCCCATGAATTCATGCCCACTTCAACCGTCTGCTTGGCCTTGTTGGCCACATAGACTTTCGACGCAGGGTCTTCACCGACGAGGACCACGGCAAGGCCGGGTGTGAGGCCGTGCTTGGCCTTGAGTTCCGCCACCGCTTTTGCAATGCGCCCGCGCAAGGCTTCCGCCGTTGCTTTTCCGTCGATGATTTTGGCCATGTGTTTTTCCTTGCTTCTCCCTCTCCGCTTCAGCGGGGAGGGTGGCGCGCCTCAAGGCGCGACGGGTGGGGAACTTGAACCGCCCCACCCCCCGCCCTTCTGGCGGACCCTCCCCCATCGGGGGAGGGAATGAGGGGCGCGGTGAATGCTTTTAGAACAACCCTTCAATCTGCCCCTTGGCATCAAGGCCGATGACTTCGGCTGATGGCACCTTGGGCAGGCCCGGCATCGTCATGATCTCACCGCACACAACCACGATGAATTCAGCGCCCGCCGAAAGACGAACCTCGCGAATGGGGATCGTGTGATTGCTCGGCGCACCCTTCATGTTGGGGTCGGTCGTGAACGAATACTGCGTCTTGGCCATGCAGATCGGGAACTTGCCATAGCCCGCCGCTTCCCAGGTCTTGAGCTGGTCGCGCACACTCTTGTCGGCGATCACATCATCAGCGCGATAGATTTCGCGGGCGATGGTCTTGACCTTGTCGAACAGGCTCAAATCATCATTATAGATCGGCTTGAATTGCGAACCCTTTTCGGCGAGTTGGGCCACATGCGTGGCCAGCGCTTCCGTGCCCTTTGAGCCTTCAGCCCAATGGGTGCACTTGAAGGCTTCAACGCCGTGGGTCTTGCAGAAATCCTTGATCACCTGAACTTCAGCTTCGGTGTCGGCGATGAAGTGGTTGATGGCGACAGCAATCGGCACGCCGAATTTCTTCACGTTCTCAAGATGGCGGCCGAGATTGGCGCAGCCCTTCTTCAAGGCCTCGACATTTTCCTTCTTGAGATCTTCCTTGGCCACACCGCCATGCATTTTAAGCGCGCGCACCGTGGCGACGATGACAGCGGCAGCAGGCGTCAGGCCAGCTTTGCGGCACTTGATGTCGAAGAATTTCTCAGCGCCAAGATCGGCACCGAAACCAGCTTCGGTCACAACAAAATCTGCGAGCTTCAATGCTGTCTGCGTGGCCATGACCGAGTTGCAGCCATGGGCGATGTTGGCAAAAGGCCCGCCATGCACAAAGGCCGGATTGTTTTCGAGCGTCTGCACGAGATTGGGCTGCAGCGCGTCTTTGAGCAGAACCACCATGGCGCCAGGGGCCTTCAAGTCCTTGGCGAGAACCGGGCTCTTGTCCTTCTTGTAGGCAACGACGATCTGGCCGATGCGGCGCTCAAGATCGGCGATGGATGTCGAGAGGCACAGGATGGCCATGATTTCGGAAGCGACCGTGATATCAAAGCCGGCCTCGCGTGGGTAACCATTGGCAACGCCGCCGAGCGAGCACACGATGTCGCGCAGCGCGCGGTCATTCATGTCCATCACGCGACGCCAAGCCACGCGGCGCGTATCGATGCCAAGTTCATTGCCCCAGTAAATATGATTGTCGATCATCGCCGAGAGCAGGTTGTGCGCGGCAGTGATGGCATGGAAGTCGCCGGTGAAATGGAGGTTGATGTCTTCCATCGGAACGATCTGGGCATAACCGCCACCGGCAGCGCCACCCTTCATGCCAAAGCACGGCCCAAGTGAAGGCTCACGCAGCGCTACAATGGCCTTCTTGCCGATCTTGTTGAGCCCGTCGCCGAGGCCCACGGTGGTCGTGGTCTTGCCTTCGCCGGCTGGCGTTGGGTTGATGGCGGTCACCAGAATAAGCTTGCCGTCCTTCTTGCCCTTCAGCGTGTCGATGTAAGACAGCGTCACCTTGGCCTTGGTGTGGCCGTAAGGAACAAGGTCAATTTCCGGAATGCCCAACTTCTTGCCAATCTCCATGATCGGCTTCATTTTGGCCTCGCGGGCGATTTCAATGTCGGATTTCACGGTCATGGGGGCTTTCCTCGGGTGATAATTATTTGAACTGCATGAAACTACAGAATTCGGCATCTGTCCAGAATCTTGTGGCGATTCCATAACAGTGCAAAGCAAATGGCGGTCCGAGGATTCCGCCACAGCAGCAACATTCAGCGACAGAGGAAAAATTCAGGCGGCCGAAGCCGATTTCAAAATGGCGCGCGCCTGGCGGAACGAGACAAGCTTGCGGGCACCCTCATCCCACAACGTCAGGTTCACGCACTTGATACTTTGCCACAGCGTGATGCGCCCCTTGTCTTTCAGTTCCGGAAAATCCTTTAGAACCTTGGGGAGGCGATAAAACGGAATGCGGCTGGAGAGATGATGCAAATGGTGAATGCCGATATTGCCGGTGAACCAGCGCAAGGGTTGCGGCAGGTCGTAATAGGAACTGCCATTCAATGCGGCATCTTCCTGGCTCCATTCCGGCGGGCGCGACCAATGGGTTTCGTCAAACTGGTGCTGAACGTAAAACAACCACACGCCAATGGCAGCGCCCAAGCAGACAATCGGCAGATGAATGACGAGGAACGGCAGCACGCCCAGCCAATAGATCAGAAGGCCTGAAGCCACCAGCAGCGCCAGATTGGTTCCCATCACGCTGAGCCATGAGGCCGTGCCCAAGCTGAAAACCCCCGTCGGCAAACGATGCCTGAGAACGAAGAGGTAAATCGGCCCGATTACGAACAGCACAATCGGATTGCGGTAAAGTCGATAGCGAAACTTGCCGCCAGCATCGAGGGCCGCATATTCAGCCACCGTCAGCGTTTCAATGTCGCCCATGCCGCGCTTGTCGAGATTGCCCGAACTTGCATGGTGCAAAGCATGGGCATGGCGCCAATAATCATAAGGTGTGAGCGTCAAAACGCCCAGCGCCCGGCCTACCCAGTCATTGGCAGGCTTTGATGAAAACATCGAAAGGTGCCCGCAATCATGCTGCAGCATGAACAGGCGCACCAAAAGTCCGGCTGTGGGCAGAACCAGAAGGACTGAAAGATAAGGATGCAGCAGGAACAATCTGTAGCTCAGGATCCACGAGGCCACGAAAGCCACGGCGGTGATCGCGATCTCGAAAACCGCCCGCCAATTATTGGCAACACGGTAAGGGGCCAGTGTCTTCGACCAATTCTTGGGCATAACGCAAAGTCCCCCGGGGCGGCGAAAGATTCGACCGCCAAAATGTTACATTGCACTGCATTAGGGAAGAAATGCAACAAATCAGCATATTTGAAGCAAGCGCTTGAGTTTTCCCGCAATCTCAGCTATACGCACCTATCG
This sequence comes from Hyphomicrobiales bacterium, assembly GCA_038231475.1. Lineage (GTDB taxonomy): Bacteria > Pseudomonadota > Alphaproteobacteria > Rhizobiales > Aestuariivirgaceae > Aestuariivirga. The sequence goes on from JBBRLH010000019.1 coordinate 5,168, forward strand.
ATTTCCGGCCGAACGGCGCACGGCTTGTCCTAAACCCACAGCGCTTAGACCCTTTCTTCCGAATTCGATCGTTTGTCTGCGCGTCCACGCAAAACTTTCGCAAATCATCGGACAACAGGAAATCTAATATGCAAAAAGGTACAGTTAAGTGGTTTAACACCCAAAAAGGCTTTGGCTTCATTCAGCCAGATGCTGGTGGCCCTGACGTTTTCGTTCACATTTCGGCTGTTGAGCGCGCTGGCATGCGTGGCCTCAACGAAGGCCAGAAGATCAGCTACGAAATCGTAGCCGACAAGCGCACCGGCAAGTCTTCTGCCGACAAGCTCCAGGCTCTCTGAGTTCTAGCTTAACGCGTCTTACGAAAATTGAACCGCAGCACTTTATTGGGCTGCGGTTTTGTTTTGTTAAAATCAGTCTTGCGTTCCGCTGGAGCGCAACGCCACAAACTGTTCCAACGCGGCAAGAAGGCTTGTTAGTTCGGATAGTTTCCGCGGGCCCAGGTGCTTTCCATATTCCACCATGATCTTTCGCTTGATGCGATTGGCGTCATGCAAAGCGGCCAGCCCAACTTGTGTAAGCACGATCAACTTGCCGCGTTTGTCGGCAGGATCAACTTCACGCTCCACAACGCCCTCTTCAACCAACTCGTCGATCAATTGTTGAACAGCCTGCTTGGATAGCCCCATCAACTGGACGATTTTCGATTGGGGCGTGCCCCGAGGACCGACAAACCTCAGGACATTGCTCCGTGCCTCGGCAAAATAGCCATGGCCCAGTGCCACCATTTCAGCGTCAAACTGCGTCTTCCAGGCCTCGCTCAAGGTCCATAACTGCACGCCAATATGGTCTTCAAGCGGCGGGTAGGTTAATTTGTCAAGCTTCTTGACCATTTCGCTGGATCCCTATATAGTCAATTTGACTGACCAATCCCATATGCGTCAAGTCAACAAAATTTCACACAGGAAATATGCTCATGCCATTAATTCGAAACTCAGACACCAAAAGATATGATATCCCCACGGCGCAATTCACGGCTTGCGCTGCCCCCAGCACCGGAGCCACCGAAACATCAGCTTGGCGGGTCACCGTGAAGGCAAGGTCTGAAGGCCTCCCCCACCAGCTCACGCGCGAAGAGATCATCATGGCAACCAGCGGTTCGGCACTTGCGCAAATTGGTCCGGATAGACACGTGATTTCGGACGGCGACACCCTCATCATTCCAGCCTTCATGGATTTCACATTGTCCAATCCAAACGACACTGATTTTTCGGCAATCGCCATTCTTCCCGTCGGCGGCAGGGCCGTCATAGGCCAAGACGCGCCCTTTTTACCGCCTTGGGCAAGTTGATCCAGCACCGCAGTTGACAAGCACCTGCCAGAGATGATATTCAACCATTAGGTTGAATATCATCTTCAGGAGTGTGTGCCATGGAACAGTCGAGCTATCGTTGGGTGATTGTCGCCTTGGGCGGCATTATTGGCTGCGTGGCCATCGGCTGCATGTTTGCCCTTCCTGTTTTCCTCATTCCGATGGCAACCGACACCGGCTGGACGCGCACCGGAATTTCGACGGCCATGACCATCGGCTTTCTGGCGATGGCCTTGGGAAGCATGTTCTGGGGATCTCTCGCCGACAAGTTCGGCCCCCGCCCTGTCGTCTTGGCGGGCTCGACGCTGCTCGCCTTGAGCCTCGCCATGTGCAGCCGCAGCCCCTCGCTGCTTGTGTTTCAAATCGTCTTCGGCCTCGGCGTGGGATTGGGCTGTGCCGCCATTTTCGCACCCATGATGGCAACGGTGACGGGCTGGTTTGAAACCCAGCGCAGCCTCGCCGTCTCACTGGTCTCGGCGGGCATGGGGATCGCCCCCATGACCATGTCTCCAATCGCTGAACAATTCGTTGCGAATTATGGCTGGCGCCAGTCCTATCTCATCCTGGCGATGATCGCAGCCGTTATCATGATTCCATTGTCGCTTCTGTTGCGTACGCCACCTGCCCTTGTGGCCGCTGCCAAGGAAGGCCCCAGCAATCCGCAGAACGGAAATGAAATGTCGGTAGCAACCGCCGTGCGTTCTCCACAATTCATCATTTTGGCGCTGACCAATTTCTTCTGCTGCGCCACCCATTCAGGCCCCATCTTCCACACTGTGAGTTATGCCATCATCTGCGGCATTCCAGCGATGGCTGCCGTGTCGATCTACAGCCTTGAAGGCTTGGCCGGGCTTTTTGGCCGCGTGGGCTTTGGCGTGCTGGGCGACAGGCTGGGGGCCAAACGCGTTTTGGTCGCTGGCTTGCTCATTCAGGCCTTCGGCGCGCTGGGCTATTTCTTTGCCAACAGCCTGTTTGAGTTTTATGCGGCAGCCGCTTTGTTTGGCTTTGTCTATGCCGGCATCATGCCGCTCTATTCCGTGCTGGCCCGCGAAAACTTCCCCTTGCGCATGATGGGAACAATCATCGGCGGCACGTCAATGGCGGGCAGCCTCGGCATGGCCACTGGCCCGCTGCTCGGCGGCTGGATCTTCGACACCACGGGCGGTTACGGTTGGATGTATATTTCCTGCTTCGGCGTGGGGCTCGGCGCATTCTTAATCGCCATGCTGTTCCGGCCGTTTCCGAAATCGCAGGTAATGAAGGCCCAACTGGCTTAGGTAAGCGACAGCATTCTGTTGCCCTTCGCACGTTGTTGCTAAGATTTCATATAAACCATGACATCATTCATATTCAGTGCAATTAGGACCGATGCTGCTGCCATTGCAACCATCATCCAGATGGTGATGAGCGCAAGCCATTCGAAATTCAAAGTATAAAAATTGCGCCGCAGATTTTCAGCGTTGTTAGCAAGGTATGCCATGGTATTGTTGAAAGAATATTTGAGATATAATGGCCCAAGAAAAAACACATACAGGAACAACTCGAGAGGAGAGAGGGTACCATTTCGGATCGTACCAATCATCACGAGGACGTAAATTGGCAATAAAATCGCGTTGACAAATATTGCAATATTGCACCAATTGCGGACGGCCGGTGGCATAACTTTCGGGACCTGAGGCACCAGGCTGCCTCGAGAGAAAGTCACAAGTCGATTTTTTGGAAGTAAGTCCATTGCGCGTTCAACCTATCAATTGAGACAACCAATTGAAAGCGTCTGTCTCGCGCCGGAATGGTCAGCGTAGAATAGACACAATAACAAACCTATCCCCCTCACCAATCCGGCGTTCTGTCGCCGCCCACAAATTGCGCACTCTTTTCGGTATATTCAAAAAGCTCAATACGCTCGCCCGAAGGCCCCTTGGTCCACGCCTGCCACGTATCGTCCACGCCATATTTCTTGTCGGTGATTTCGATGCCCTTGGCCCGGATCACTTTGATCGCCTCATCGATGGAATGAACTTCAAGGCAGAAATGGTTGATGGCACCGAGGCTGGGAAACGGAGCATCGGCATGGTGGAAGAATTCAATCCAGGTTCTGGCACCCGCTTCCACATAAAACCCGATGCGCTTGCCGTCCTTGACGAACTCAAAAGCCTTGGTGAGGCCCAGCACGTCGCAATAGAAATGTTCTGACGCGTCGAGATCATGCGTCAACATGCAGACATGGGCGATTTGGCGAACGAGTTTCATGACACCAATTCCTTCTCAATCGATTTCAAATCCGCCGAGGAAAACGAGGCCTTGTCCAAGGCCCTCACGCAGTCTTCAATCTGCGAGGAACGGCTGGCGCCAATCAGGCAGGATGTGACCGCCTTGTGCTGGAGATTCCATGCAATCGACATTTGGGCCAGGCTCTGCCCGCGCTTTTCAGCAATTGTATTGAGCCGTTTTGATCTCTCGACCGCTTGAGACGTAATCGCCTTGGATTTCAAAAAGAGATTGGTGACGGCGCGGCTATCTGATGGAATGCCCTTGAGATAACGATCGGTCAAAAGCCCCTGCGCCAAGGGCGAAAACACAATGGTGCCCATTCCAGCAGCAATGGCCGCATCAAACCCGCCCTCAATTTCGGGCTCGCGCTGCAGCATGTTGAAGCGCGGCTGATGGATGAGACAGGGCGTTCCCATGTTTTTTAAGATCTTCGCCGCTTCCTTGATGGCCTTGGGCGGATAGTTGGAAATGCCGACGTAAAGCGCCTTGCCCGACCGCACAGCGTGATCCAACGCACCCATGGTTTCTTCCAACGGCGTGTTGGGATCAAAGCGGTGCGAATAGAAAATATCGACGTAAGAAAGCCCCAGGCGTTTCAGGCTTTGCTCAAGACTCGCCAGCAAATATTTGCGGCTGCCCCATTCACCATAAGGTCCCTCCCACATGTGATAGCCAGCCTTGCTGGAAATGATCAACTCATCGCGGTGGGCCACAAAGTCGCCGCGCATGATCTCTCCAAAAGCCACCTCGGCAGAACCCGGCGGCGGTCCATAATTATTAGCGAGATCAAAATGCGTGATGCCGAGATCGAACGCCGTTCGGCACATGGCGCGCTTGTTGGCCGCATCATGATCAGCGCCGAAATTATGCCACAGGCCGAATGAAATGGCGGGCAGCAAGAGCCCGCTTCGCCCACACCGATTATATTTCAATCTCCCAATCCTTCCTGATTGTCCGTGAGCTGCTTGATGCGCTCGCGCGTCAGCGTGGCAAGGCAGCCATTGACCAGCATCGGCTCCATCGATCCGCCATGGGACTCAAACCCCTGCCAGGTGCATTCCGCATCACGAAACGCAATCCATGCTTTTTGCGAGGCCATGAGGGCTTTGACATATCCGCCATCTTCGCCACTGGCCCCCTTGTCGCTGTCTTCAGCGCTAGCCTTGATTGATGGCCAGAGCTTGTTCAATTCCTTGTCGGCCTTGTCATAGTCAAGCCCGGCGCAACGCGTCATGGTATTTTGGTCTTGCGGGTCCGTGCAATCTGGCTTGTCATCGGCGCGGGCTGAAATTCCACCGCACCACGCAACAACCAATGCCAATAAAATCAGCTGTTTCATCGCCATCTCCATGGGACATTTGCCTTCTTCACCCACAATGCCATAAACAGACCTGAAAACAAGCAAGGCAAGGCCCGATGAAAAAACCAACCTACTATGCGCCCAAGGGCAGGCTTCCCGGCCAGACCGAGCTTCTCACCAGCCGCGCCATGTTCACCGAAAGCTATGCCGTCATGCCGCGCGGCGTGATGCGCGACATTGTCACCAGCAACCTGCCCCATTGGGAGAGCACCAGGGCCTGGATTCTGGCGCGGCCTTTGACAGGCTTTGCTGAAACGTTTTCGCAATACATCATGGAGGTATCACTGGGTGGAGGCAGCCAGAATCCAGAGCCAGATGAATCGGCAGAAGCCGTACTCTTTGTACTGGAAGGCTATGGCACGCTGAAGATCGGCGCCAAGTCGCATGAACTCAAACCCGGTTCTTATGCGTTTTTGCCACCCGGCACAAAATGGAGTTTCAAGAACAGCGAGGCTGAGCCCGTGCGCTTTCACTGGATCAGAAAAGCTTACGAGAAAGTCGATGGCATTTCCGTGCCGCCGCCATTCGTAACACATGAGTCGAAGGCCACGGTTGTTGATATGCCGGGCACCAATGGCGCGTGGTCGACGACGCGCTTTGTTGATCCCGCCGATCTCTCCTACGACATGCATGTGAACATTGTGAATTTGGAACCGGGTGGCACCATTCCCTTTGCCGAAACCCATGTGATGGAACACGGGCTTTATATTCTGGAAGGCAAAGCCGTCTATCGCCTCAATCAGGATTGGGTGGAAGTCGAAGCCGGAGATTTTCTCTGGCTCAGGGCTTTCTGCCCGCAAGCCTGCTACGCAGGCGGCCCCAGTCGCTTCCGCTATCTGCTTTATAAGGATGTGAACCGTCATATGAAGCTGAAGCTGAGATGAAGATCGAACCTCTCACCCGTCAGGCCTTTGAGCCATTCGGCGACGTGGTTGAAATGTCAGGCGCTGACATCATCAACATCAACCAGAATTTTGCCCAGCGCTTTAATGATCTGGCCCATGTCGACGTCGCACTCGAGGGCGGCAGCGTCAATATTTCTCTTGCCGCCGCCATGCCGCGGCCAATCCCGATTGCCATTAAATTGATGGAGCGTCATCCGCTAGGCAGCCAGATTTTTTATCCCTTGCAAGACGAGCCATGGCTCGTTCTCGTTTGCACTGATCCCCATGACCTGAGCGGCTATCGCGCCTTTAAGGCGTCCGGCCGACAAGGCATCAACTATGCCCGCAATGCCTGGCATCATCCCTTGCTGGTGCTGAAGGCGCAGCGCTTTTTTGTTGTCGACCGAAAAGGCCCCGGCACCAATCTCGAAGAACTCTGGCTCGAAAAATCCTTCGACTTGGTTCCCTAAAGCCTTTGATGGCCCGACGGGCTTTTCTCTGTTTAGAAAACTCGCCGTCAGACCATCCTTTTTCTGAACTGCGCCAGTGTCGCTTCCGCTTCCACCATCATGCTCTCTATAATGTCGGCAGCACTCTCAATTGAGTGAATGTTTGCAGCTGCCTCGCCTGCGGTGAGACAGGCCCATTCTAGATCGGCATCAAATGCACGCGTCGGAAGAATCGCACTATAGCGCGGAACCGACATAGTTTGTCCGCCCAATACTGTCGTGCCGATTGTCTGACCCTGGGCTTCTGCCAGGGCTTCTTGTTCTCGTCCGGCAGAAATTCTGGTGGCCGCATTGGTCAATGCGCGCAATGGCTGCCCGGGCCACTCCGGGCCGAAGACGGTGGTGAGGACTGTCCCGCCAGTTGCGGCCTGAAGCACACGATCTTTATAGCCATCATGCGCATCAGCTTCCTTCGAGGCCAGAAAGCGCGTGCCGCATAACACGGCATCAGCACCACGGAGCAAAGCCGCCGCCATGGCAGCCCCGTCAGAAATTCCACCTGCGGCAACCAGTGGTAAACCTGGGATCGCAGCCCGGACAGCCGAAAAGAGCGTGCCCAAGGTTCCTTCGGAGCGATTATGGCCACCAGCCTCCGATCCCTGAACGATGATGGCGTCCGCACCAAGTTCCATGGCCTCTCGTGCTTCCATAATCGTGCCGATTTGCATCCAGAACGCAACACCGCCCCGTTTGAGCTGCTCCACCTGTTTCGCAGTGGGTGCGGACCAAAAAAATACCGCGAGTGAGACCTTTTCCTCGACCAGGACTTGGATGTGTGAGTCATCAACAAACTCGCCCACGAGATCGACACCAAAATTCTTCGTCGTGATGCTGCGCGTGGCGCGGATCATCATGCGCAGTCCCTCCGCCGGCACCATGGCACCACCGAGCAGGCCAAGTCCGCCCGCATTGGCAACTGCTGCCGCGAGTTCAGGTCCGGCCACGAATGCCATGCCAGCATTAATAATCGGCGCCGTCAGATTGAACGTTTTGCATAGCGGTGTATCGAACATGATTGAATTACGCGTCATAGCGGGTTGCCGGATGTTTGACATTTGACCGCAGAGTGAATCTGCGAGCGGTGCAACCCCATGTCGGCGAGCATCCGATCATCCAGCCTGTGCAAACGACGCATCGCGTCACGATCCTTGCGGCGCGCCGTCACGCCATTCAGAAGAAACTTAATCCTGTGAAACATCATCAATCTCCATTTGCTATCTTTGCGGTTGTGGCCGGATAACATGCGAGATCGTCTGTGGCATCAGGAGGGTGGGCGAAAATCGCCCCACCCCAATTTGTTCAACGCATAGGCAAATCGAAGAAGTCCCATGCGGGCCTTTGGCGCTGCACGCTCGCGTGCGGACTGCGGAAAGTGGACACCCGTTTCGTCCTGCTCAAGCCAACCTTGTTCAACAAGATGTGCGATGCGTCTGCGAATTGTGGAGGGCTGCAGGCCGATCACGCGAGCCAAACCCCTCACACTGACAGGCTGTTGTTTGAGATCGGCAGCCTTCACGTTTGTCACGATGGCCGAGTTGATCGAGTCACCGAACATCTCGACATGCTGAAGTTCAAGTTCGTTCATGATCTCGGCAAAGGCTATAACTTCGCTTGCAGGAATACCTGCGTATGAATCGCCATGCATTGTTTTTCTCCCGCGCTCAGTTTAGCACATCGCTTGAACTGGCAAACCATCTCGACTGAGATGTAGAATAACTGTGGCATGAATAACCATTTGAACTCGATCGCTGATCGTTTGATCCACGCCAGACTTTATTCCGCGTCAAAAAACCTGTCCCAAGATTCGGTTGGCACATCCGAGAAGGATATGCGCGAATGAGTGAGCTCGGCATTGCGGGGTACGAAGATACAAAGGGCAGCTCCCGGACAATTGGTGATCTCGCCGCATTTGATCGTGGTTCCGTCATAATAGAGATCGATGCGGATTATAAAAAAGTCCTGCGCCAAACGCTCGGCCACAGAAATCATGTCTGCCAGATGTTTCGGTTTTTCAAAATGCCGATGCCCTGCTTCATAGCTTGAATACGGCAATTCATTCCAATCTGTGTCAAAATTCACAACCGAATAGTTGGTGAAGTGATCAGCGGCGGCGTAAATCACGCGCACTTTCCCCGCCACACAGAGAAACGAGAACTCCCTCGGTTCCCCTGCGTCAAAAACCCAGGGTTCGACAATGACTTTTGGCACCAGCCGGCGATAGTTAATTTCGTGGCTCTGCTCACTGTAGTCAATTTTCAACCAGGCTTTGATGCGTTTGACATCCAGCGGCTCTCCTGATCTGCGCGGGATATAGTGTGCGCTGGCATGCGTGGGCTTGATAACGCAGCGCTCCGGGAAGTCAAAAGCATCGATCTCTTCAGGCGTGGTGAGAATGGCCAGAGTAGGAACATTGTATTTTTCGCCGACAACTTTCGCGATATGACGCTTGACGAACTCTTTGTCGGACACAAAAGCAGCAAGCGGGCCCTTGAGGGCGCCTCTCGTTTTGAGATGGAAAAGCACGTCATTGTAAAACACGCGCCTGGCTGGCAGGCGGCGGAGCACACTCATGTGCAGAAGATAGCTTAGGACAAAATCACGCTGTGGCGAACGCGGCCATCCGAGACGCGCTAATAAGAAGCGAAGAAGAAAAGCCAACTCAGGAATAGGCGAGGGAAGCAGGCGCGGCATGCGCAAGGGAATTCCCGTCCAGGATCGCGTGATCATGTCTGTTCCTTGAGGCTGAAAAATCCGTCGATCTAATTTCCTAACCGCTTCGCCAAACCCGCAAACTTCTGCGCATCAGCTTCGGGCGTGGCAAACGACAGGACCAATCTCAAACAGACCTCGCCTGCAGCCAAACCATCGAAAGGCCATTCATGAAACGTGGCACCTTCGGCTTGAAGTGCGTCGCTCAAGCGTTGCGGCACAACCACGAAAATCTCATTGGCTTGCACCGGTGCCGCAAGCCTCACGCCCGAAATCGTTTGAAGCTGTTTCGCAAGATCATCTGCCAAACCATTGGCGCGTTTGGCGTTTTTAAGCCACAGCCCATCCTTCAGATAAGCCAACATTTGTGCTGAGAGAAAGCGGCCCTTGGACAAAAGCTGGCCCGCACGCTTGCGCTGACGCAGGAAATTTTCCGCCAGCGTTGTATCGAAGAACACGACAGATTCCAAAATCATGCCGCCATTTTTTGTGCCGCCGAACGATAACACATCGATGCCGGCCTTCCACGTCATCTCTGCTGGCGTACAACCGAGATGGACGAGCGCGTTGGCAAAGCGCGCGCCATCCATATGCGATTTCATGCCAGCAGCTTTTGCAACTTTCGTCAGTGCACGGATTTCGTCCACGCTGTAAACGGTGCCAAGTTCGGTCACTTGCGAAAGTGAGACCGCCGAGGGCTTGGGCCCATGCTCGCCATGGACAAAATTTTTGAGCAGAGCTTCGAGTGCTGTTGGCGCCAGCTTGTTGTCGCGACCCGTCATGGCAATGAGCTTGGCCCCGCCCGAAAAAAGTTCCGGGCAATTGCATTCATCAGTGTTGATGTGGCTGCCCTCGTGACAAAAAATTCCGCCAAAGGGAGGACAAATGGCCGAGAGCGCCAGGCTGTTGGCGCCGGTGCCATTCATCACGCTAAACGATTTCACATCTTTTTCAAAAATCTTCGACAGCGCCGCATCAACCTGGGCCGCCCCTTCATCATGGCAATAAGACACATCGGTCAGGCGGGTGTTCGCTTCAACAATGGCGTCCATGATCTTGGGATCCACGCCGTAAACATTGTCAGAATTGAAATTCAATTTTCTCTCCGTGGGCTGTCGCAAACCTGCTGTTAGTTAAACTCAGGCATTAACTCAACTTTTAAAGGATTCTTGGGTCTTCTTCCCCATACCTATACAGTCAGGAAGCTGAGGTAAACTCGGTTATTCGGCAAAACCCATTAACCTGCGGTCATGTGAAAAAATTGCGATCTATCCTGCAAACCATAGCGGACCTTCCGAGCCAGCTGCGCCGCCGAACATCGGCTGGCAGCATCTATCGTCCTGAAATTGACGGCTTGCGGTTTTTTGCAATTTTTATGGTGATCATCGGCCATCTTAGCGAACGCGTCGTCCGCTTTCAAACGCCGATCAGCGCACCCTCAAGTTTCGATACAACGGTATTCAGTGCTCTCCTCGGGCCGTGGGCGGGAGTTAAACTTTTTTTCGCCATCAGCGGCTTCATCATCGCCAATCAATACCTCCACAAGAAGCCGATGCCGTTTGATGGCACCTATTTGAAGAATTACTTTTTACGCCGCCTCCTGCGCATCGAACCGCCCTATTTTTTGCTGCTGATCGCAACCTACGTCCTGATCACGGCGACGGGCTATGTGCCAGATGGCGTTCACCGCTTTGATGCCCAACCCGCGAATTTGACCACAAGCCTTTTTGCCAGCCTGTTTTATATTCACAGCCCGTGGTTCGGAACACTTCCACGACTGTTCGGCCCCGGCTGGTCACTGGAAATGGAAGTTCAGTTCTATATTCTGGCCCCGATGTTTTTCACCCTGCTCTATTTTGTTGAAAATGTTGTCGTGCGCAGAATTCTGCAGGCGACATTGCTCTTTGCAGGTTTGGTCGGTGCAACTGTGTGGGAATACGCGCCCTTGCCCGAGGATGGTCCGATCTATCTTCATTACACGCTGCTCAGCGTTTTTGCCTTCTTCTGGATTGGTGTCGTGGCGGCCGATAACCAGTCAGCCCTTAAGGCGCTCATACAAAAAGTCCCGACAGTTTTGCGGGAGATTGCGCCGTGGCTGGCCGTGATTGCCATATTCGTTTTAAGTTCGCTGTGGACCCAAGATGGCGCACCGGGAGTCTTTGTGCAGATGGTTGGAGTTTCGATCATCATGTTGGGCGCACTGGATGATCAAGGCAGCTTCAAAAAATTCTGCTCATTGCCATGGGTCAGCCTGATTGGTGGGGCCTGTTATTCAATCTATCTTGTCCATCTTCAAATCTTGCAGGTGACCACCAATATTTTGATCAGGCATCTGCACTCGGACAACTGGATGCTGGTTTTGGCCATATGCGCTGTGGTGCTCATTCCGCTCGTCCTGGTCTGCGGCATGATCTTTTACGTGTTGGTGGAACGCACCTTCATGATCCCCAACTGGCCGCAAAAACTCTGGCAGTTTGCAAAAGCTCCCAAACCCGTTGCGGCAGAATAACCAACCTCACGACGTGATCAAGCGAACCGGCACCCTGATATAATGCACCCCATTGCTGTCGGCTGGTGGTAATTTTCCGGCCCGCATATTGACCTGGATGGACGGCAGCAAAAGTGTCGGCGCTGACAGTGTTTTGTCGCGCGCGGTCCGCATCGCCACATAGTCATCCTCAGTTACACCCTCATGCGCGTGGACATTATTCGCGCGCTGTGCGGCCACTGTAGTTTCCCACACAAATTCAGTTCGTCCACCTTTGGGCAGATAGTCATGGCACATGAACAGCCGCATCTCCGGCGGTAGAGCCAGCAGCTTTCGAATCGAGCGATAGAGCATGCGCGCATCTCCCCCGGGGAAATCGGCGCGCGCCGTGCCGTAATCCGGCATGAACATGGTGTCGCCCACAAACACCGCATCTCCAACCTTGAAGGACAGGCAAGCCGGTGTGTGGCCCGGTGTTGCAATGGCCTCTACGCTCAGCTTGCCGATTTGAAGAATGTCGCCATCTTTCAACAGCAGATCAAATTCCGAACCATCACCAGACACATCCATTGCATTGAAGATTGGGCGAAAGATTTGCTGGATATCGCGGATGTGCTCGCCAATGGCAACTTTGGCACCCGTCTTCAGCTTGATATAGGGTGCACCCGAAAGATGATCGGCATGAACATGGGTTTCCAGCACCCATGAAATGTGAAACCCGAGTTCGGCGGCTTTACCCAATATGGCTTCAGCCGACGCAACCCGGGCCTCACCCGATTTGTGATCATAGTCGAGCACAGGATCAATGACGCAGGCGACTTTAAAGTCCGGGTCGCCCACCAGATAGCTCACCGTATTGGTGGGTTCATCAAAGAAGGCATGGATGTCCATGCTGATTGCCATGGCGAACTCCTGTTGCGTGCGGCCCAAATCTATATGTCGCATTCGCCCGCAACGGAACCATAATTTAGTGGCGGTTGCTTAAAGGAAAAATCCTCCCGAAGCTTCAATGCGCTGGCCATTCACCCAGCGGAAGTCTTCGCTGAGCATGGCTGCGGCCAGTGCCCCGATATCGTCAGGAAGCCCAACGCGGCCAAGGGCTGTCTGCCCTGCAAGCGTGGCGCTGAAAGCGGGATTATCCCGCACAAAGCCGCCGCCGAAATCTGTGGCAATGGCACCGGGTGCGATGGTGTTGGCGGTAATGCGACGGCTTCCGAGTTCCGTGGCCAGATAGCGTGTGAACACTTCAATGGCGCCTTTCATGATCGCATAGGGCGCAAAGTTTGAATAGGAAAAGCGCGCCAGGCCCGAGGAGACATTGATGATCCTGCCGCCATCGGCCATCAGTGGCAAAAGCTTTTGCGTGAGGAAATACGGAGCCTTGAGGTGAATGTTCACCATCTCGTCAAAAATCGCCTCGCTGGTCTCGGTGATCGGCGTGTTGGCTCCCGTGCCTGCGTTGTTGACGAGATGATCAAAACTGTCACGCTTCCAAGTGTTGGAAAGCGCCTGTTTCACCTGCTCCACAAATGCATCAAAGCCAGCGACCTTTGAAACATCAAGCTGCAGCGCCACGGCTTTTCGGCCCTTCGCCACAATCTCTTTCACAACAGCTTCAGCTTCGGCCTTCTTGCTGTTGTAGGTAATGATCGAATCCTGGCCCTTGTCCGCAAGGTTCAAAGCCATGGAGCGTCCAAGGCCGCGGCTGCCGCCTGTAATAATATTGATTTTCATGTTGTTCTCCTATCTTAGAGAACCCATATGAGTGAGACTGAACTTGCTTCTAAGAAGGCACTGAAAAAATTCTTAGGCACCAAAAGGATACTGACATGGACGATCTTCCACCCGCAGCCCCGCAACCAGCACCCGCCTATAATTCCGCACGCGATTGCACGGCTGAGGTCGATGCCCTTTCAACCGAACTTCTGGGCCATGTCGCCGACAAATGGACCTTGGTGGTTCTCGAAGAACTGGCCGAACATGGCACGATGCGCTTCAGTGAACTCCGCCGCCGGATTCCGGCGATCAGCCAGAAGATGCTGACGCAAACGCTGCGCCAGATGGAACGTGTGGGTCTGGTCAAGCGCGAAGTTCACGCCGTCATTCCGCCAAAGGTCGAATATCAGCTCACCCCCCTTGGCCATTCCCTGGGCGGTGCCGTCTGCCAACTCTGGCGCTGGGTGGCTGACAATGCTGAAACCATGAACGCTGCCCGCCAGAATTTCACGGCGAGCAAGCATCAGGAATAACGCCAGAAAGCTTTCCCACCCCGGTTCACGCAATAATATTTCGATTTTCACGTCGGAATGATTCTTTACTTGCGCCAAACCTGTCTCGATGCCATAGATATTAGGACAGTATAACTGTCCTTTTATAGGAGTGAGAGCCATGACTGCATCAGAGATGCTTCCCGAGGGCATGAAGCCCGCCCATGGACTCTACGATCCCCTCAACGAGCATGATGCCTGCGGCATTGGCCTTTACGCCAACATCAACAACATCAAGAGCCATCTTGTCGTCTCCAAGGGTCTGGACATTCTCCACAACCTTGAACATCGCGGCGCCGTGGGCGCTGACCCGAAGGCCGGTGACGGCGCGGGTATCCTCATCCAGATTCCCCATGAGTATTTTGCTGCCGATGCCAAGCGCCTGGGCTTCGAATTGCCCGCTGCTGGCCAATATGGCGTGGGCTTCCTATTCATGCCGCGTGAGTCGGTTTACCGTCAGGACATTGAACGGATCTGGTGGGAAGCCGCGCGCGAAGAAGGCCTCAAGGTTTTGGGCTGGCGCGATGTTCCCGTAAACTCGTCGGTCCTCGGCTATTCGGTCAAGGGCACCGAGCCCATCCACCGCCAGATTTTCATCGGCAAGGGCCCCACCATCCGCGATGAAAACCATTTTGAGCGCAAGCTCTTTGTCTGCCGCAAGGTCGTGTCAAACCGCGTCCATGATGTGTTGGGCACACGGGCGCGCACCTATTATCCGGTGTCAGTGTCGTGCCGCACCGTGGTCTACAAAGGCCTGGTGCTCGGCACCGATGTCGCCAACTATTATACCGACCTCAAAGATGAGCGCGTGCAATCAGCCTTTGCGCTGGTGCATCAACGCTTCTCGACCAACACGTTTCCAAGCTGGCCGCTGTCTCATCCCTATCGGTTCGTCTGCCACAACGGCGAAATCAATACCGTGCGCGGCAACTTCAACTGGATGGCCGCACGCCAGGCCAACATGAAGTCAGACGTGTTGGGCGAGGATTTGTCCAAGCTCTGGCCGATTTCCTTTGAAGGCCAGTCCGACACGGCTGTTTTCGACAACGCCTTGGAGCTCTTGACCATGGGCGGCTATTCCCTGCCCCATGCCATGATGATGCTGATCCCCGAAGCCTGGGCCGGTAACCCCTTGATGGATGAAGACCGCCGCGCTTTTTATGAGCATCACGCCGCCTTGATGGAACCCTGGGATGGCCCCGCCGCCATGGTCTTCACCGATGGCAAGGTGATTGGAGCAACACTCGACCGCAACGGCTTGCGCCCCTCGCGCTATTTGATCACCGATGATGGCCATGTTCTGCTCGCCTCGGAAATGGGCGTGCTGCCGTTTGATGATGCCAAGATCGTCACGAAGTGGCGTCTGCAACCCGGCAAGATGCTGTTGATTGATCTCGACAAGAAGAAGATCATTTCGGATGAAGACCTGAAGAAGGAGTTGTCGACCGCCCATCCTTACAAGGACTGGCTGAAGCGCACCCAGGTTGTGTTGCGTGACCTGCCCAAGGCCAAGACCCAGCGCCCAAAGATCACAGTGCCCCTGCTCGATCGTCAACAGGCTTTTGGCTACACCAGAGAGGATCTCGCCATCCTGATGTCGCCCATGGCCTCAACCGGCCAGGAAGCCATTGGCTCGATGGGCAATGACGCGCCGATCTCGGCTTTGTCTGATCGCTCGAAAATGCTCGATACCTATTTCAAGCAGAACTTCGCGCAAGTGACCAACCCACCGATTGACCCCATTCGCGAAGAGCTGGTGATGAGTCTTGTGTCCTTCATCGGACCAAGGCCGAACCTGCTCGACTTGAAGGGCACGTCAAAGCACATGCGCCTGGAGGTCTCGCAGCCCATCCTCACCAATGAGGAGCTGGAGCGCATCCGCAACATCGGCAGTGTGCGCGAGAACCCGTTCCGCACGGCAACCATCGACATCACCTATGATGTCGCCAACGGTGCTGAATTCATGGGCGCGGCTTTGGACAGCGTGTGCGCGCAAGCCGAACGCGCAGTCAATGATGGCTATAACATCATCATCCTGTCAGACCGCGCGGTCTCAGCCGAGCGCGTGCCGATCTCGGCCTTGCTGGCCACCTCTGCCACGCATCATCACCTGATCCGCAAAGGCTTGCGCACTTTAGTGGGCCTTGTGGTTGAATCGGGCGAGCCCCGCGAAGTCCATCAGTTCTGCACACTCGCAGGCTATGGCGCTGAAGCGATCAACCCTTATGTGGCCTTTGAAACGCTTGAAGCCATGTTGCCCACGCTCGATGAAAAGATCAGCGCCTATGAAGCAACCAAGCGTTACATCAAGGCTGTCGACAAGGGCATCTTGAAGGTCATGTCGAAGATGGGGATATCGACTTATCAATCCTATTGCGGCGCCCAGATTTTCGATGCGATTGGTCTCTCGACTGAATTCGTGAAGAAGTATTTCACCGGCACGGCAACCCAGATCGAAGGCGTGGGTCTTGCTGAAATCGCCGAGGAAACTTTCCGCCGCCACGAGGATGCCTTTGGCCTGAACCCGGTTCTTTCAACATCGCTCGAAGTGGGCGGCGATTACGCCCAGCGCATGCGTGGCGAAGCTCATGTCTGGACGGCTGAAACCGTTTCATCCCTGCAACATGCCGTGCGTGGCAACTCGCTCGACAAGTACAAGGAATATGCCCGCCACATCAACGAACAGAACGAGCGCTTGAAAACCATTCGTGGCCTGTTCCGCATCAAGTCGGCTGAGGAAATGGGCCGTCACCCCATTCAAATCGGAGACGTTGAACCCGCCAAGGAGATCGTCAAGCGCTTTGCAACGGGTGCCATGTCTTATGGCTCAATCAGCCGCGAAGCCCACACCACGCTGGCCATCGCGATGAACCGCATCGGCGGCAAGTCCAACACCGGCGAAGGCGGCGAAGAGTCGGATCGCTATGTGCGGATGCCCAATGGCGACTCCATGCGCTCTGCGATCAAGCAGGTGGCCAGCGGTCGCTTTGGCGTGACAGCGGAATATCTCGTCAACTCCGACATGATGCAGATCAAGATGGCCCAGGGTGCAAAGCCCGGCGAAGGCGGACAGCTGCCCGGTCACAAGGTTGACAACGTCATCGCCAAGGTGCGCCATTCCACCCAAGGCGTGGGCCTGATTTCGCCACCGCCCCACCACGACATCTATTCGATTGAAGATCTTGCGCAATTGATCTTCGATTTGAAGAACGTCAATCCGGGAGGGTTGGTGTCTGTGAAGCTTGTGTCCGAAGTGGGCGTGGGCACGGTGGCCGCTGGTGTCTCCAAGGCCCATGCCGACCATGTGACGATCTCGGGCTATGAAGGCGGCACGGGCGCATCGCCGCTGACCTCAATCAAGCATGCAGGTTCCCCATGGGAAATTGGCCTCGCTGAAACCCAGCAGACTTTAGTGGCCAATGATCTCAGAGGCCGCATTGCTGTCCAGGCCGATGGCGGAATCCGCTCGGGCCGCGACGTAATGATCGCAGCCCTTCTCGGCGCTGATGAAATCGGCTTCGCCACGGCACCTTTGATTGCGGCGGGCTGCATCATGATGCGCAAATGTCATTTGAACACCTGCCCCGTCGGCGTGGCCACGCAAGACCCTGAATTGCGCAAGCGTTTCAAGGGTGCGCCCGAACACGTCATCAACTTCTTCTTCTTTGTGGCTGAAGAACTGCGCGGCCTGATGGCTCACATGGGCATCAAGACCTATGATGAATTGATCGGCGCCACCGAATGGCTCGACACCAAGAAGGCCATTGCCCATTGGAAGGCCAAGGGACTGGATTTCAATAGGCTCTTTGCCAAGGCCGATGTGACAGGCCCCGTCGCGACCAAGCGCGTGACGGGCCAAGACCATGGGCTGGACAAAATTCTCGACCGTGAGTTGATTGCCAAAGCCATGCCCGCTCTTGAAAAGGGCGAGAAGGTTGTGATCGAAACCCAGATCAGAAACCGCGACCGTACCGCAGGCGCCATGCTTTCGGGCGAAGTCGCCAAGCGTTATGGCCATGACGGCCTGCCCGAAGATACGATAACCGTGAAGTTCTCCGGAACATCCGGCCAGAGCTTTGCTGCTTGGGGTGCACGTGGCATCACTTTCGAACTGACCGGCGAAGGCAACGACTATGTCGGCAAGGGACTGTCTGGCGGCAAGATCATCATCAGACCCAACGTCAACATTGGCTTTGATGCTTCAAAGTCCATCATCGTCGGCAACACCGTGCTGTACGGCGCCATCACCGGTGAGGCCTATCTGCGCGGTGTGGCAGGTGAACGCTTTGCCGTGCGCAACTCAGGTGCGATTGCCGTTGTCGAAGGTGTTGGCGACCACGGTTGCGAATACATGACCGGCGGTTGCGTGTTGGTGATCGGTGACACGGGGCGCAACTTTGCTGCGGGCATGTCAGGTGGCGTGGCTTATGTGCTCGATGAAGACAAGAGCTTCGAGTCGCGCTGCAACATGTCGATGGTGGATTTGCAGCCTGTACCGCAAGAAGAGAAACTGATCGAGAAGCACCAGCATCATGGTGGCGATCTCGAATCCCATGGCCTTGTCGACATCACCGCGAAGATGGACCGCAATGATGCCGCTCGCATCCATGAGCTGCTGCTGCGCCATATGAAATATACCGGCTCTACCAAGGCCAAGGCCATTCTTGATGATTGGGCAAACTACTTGCCGAAGTTCGTGAAGGTCATGCCGGTTGAATATGCGAGAGCTTTGGCAGATTTGGAAAAGGCGCAAGCAACCTCCAACGGCATGACCGTTGGCGTAAAGAGGAGTGCATAAGAGATGGGTAAAATCACTGGATTCCTTGAGATCGAGAGGCAGGAGCGCAAATACGGTCCAGCCGCAGATCGCGTGCGCAACTACAATGAATTCATCGTTCCGCTGGGTGATGAAGGCACCAAGAACCAGGCCGCGCGCTGCATGAATTGCGGCATTCCCTATTGTCACAATGGTTGCCCCGTGAACAACCAGATCCCCGATTGGAACGATCTCGTCTACAACAACCTGTGGGAAGAAGCCTCGCGCAACCTGCACTCCACCAACAATTTTCCGGAAGTCACTGGTCGTGTGTGCCCTGCCCCGTGTGAAGCCTCTTGCACGCTCAACATCGATGACAACCCCGTGACCATCAAGACGATTGAATGTGCCATCGTCGACAAGGCGTGGGAAAATGGCTGGTTAAAACCAGTGATTGCTGCAGAAAAGACCGGCAAGAAAGTAGCCATCGTCGGCAGCGGCCCATCAGGCTTGGCCGCAGCCCAGCAACTGGCGCGCGCCGGCCATGAAGTTCATCTCTTCGAGAAAAACGCCAAGGCTGGCGGCTTGATGCGATATGGCATTCCTGATTTCAAAATGGAAAAGCATTTGATCGATCGGCGCGTGGCGCAAATGGAACCCGAAGGTGTGACCTTCCACTATGGCGCACACATCGGTGTCACGCAGGATGCCAAGCAGCTGGTCGATTCATTCGATGCGGTGCTGCTGACCGGTGGTTCGGAAAAGCCGCGCGATCTGCCGATTCCAGGTCGTGAACTTTCAGGCGTGCATTTCGCCATGGAATTCCTGCCTCAACAGAACCGTCGCGTCTCCAAGGAAAGCCCACTCGACAACCGCCCCATTCTCGCTGCGGGTAAGCATGTCGTAGTGGTGGGAGGTGGTGACACAGGCTCAGACTGTATCGGCACGTCAATCCGTCAGGGCGCATTGAGTGTGACGCAGATTGAAATCATGCCGAGGCCTCCTGACAAGGAAAACAAGGAACTCACCTGGCCGAACTGGCCGATGAAGATGCGCACATCGTCGTCGCAGCAGGAAGGTGCTGAACGTGATTTCTCGGTCATCACCAAATCGCTGGTGGGTGAAGGCGGCCTAGTCAAGGTTCTGAAATGCGCCCGCGCCGGAAGTGACATGAAAGAACTTCCCGGCACCGAGTTTGAACTGAAAGCCGATCTCGTTCTGCTCGCCATGGGCTTTGTGCATCCCGTGCACGATGGCATGTTGAAAAACTTGGGCGTCAAGCTTGACCAGCGCGGCAACATTGAAGCCAATGTGAAGGACTATAAGACATCCATCGACAAGGTGTTTGCTGGCGGTGACATGCGGCGCGGCCAATCCTTGGTGGTCTGGGCTATTCGCGAAGGCCGTCAGGCAGCTCGCGCTGTTGATGAATTTCTGATGGGTGAGACAACGCTGCCGCGTTAATTGGCGGGAGCCGAAACTTTCAAATCATCAAAGCGACCGGCCGGCGGAGCGGCGGCCAGCCCCGTCGTGAACAGTCTGTCGGCTGCTGAACCAGCCTGGGCCGCAAGGCCAATACTGCTGGACGCCGCAGCCACCGCTGCAATCTGATTGGCATCAACTGCAGCCTTAAGCTCGCTCCCGGCTTGGGCGACTTCATCCCCATTGGCATCAGACTGGCCAAACACGGGGCCCTCATCAACAGGCTGCTGCACGGCCACTGGTGTTCCTGCAGCATCGCCACCAGCAACATTCGGCGAGAGAACAGGCGAACCTTGCAACGCCGAAAGCGCAATCTGCCCGAGGCGATTATTGCCGACCTTCAAAAACGTGTAGCCGTCGCTTTGCCGCAAGCGCCGATCAGCACCAGTGTCATCAATGCCGCGATCTGTATAGTTGCCATCAGCGCCCAAAAATGGTGCGCGCAAATCTACAAACATGGCACCCTTGGCCAGAACCCGCTCCTTCTGCAACGCCGTGATGGTTTGCATGTCGGTATCATAGGTCGCATCACCCATCGGCGGCTCACCCATCCAAATGACGTTGAGGTTTTGTGCCTTCAACGCATCAAGCAACGCATCAACACGAAGCTTGTACTGCGCCACCCAGTCCGGCGAATTGAACGTCAATGTGCCCGTAGGCGTTCGCATGTCGCGCCGGTCATTGCTGCCGATGAGCACGATGGCCGTAGTATAGTCCTTGCCCGGCACAATGGTGCCAATGGCTGCCGTCCAATCATAGATTTCAGGGCGAACTAGCCCCGATGAATCATTGAAGCGATTGATGACGCGCACCGCGAAATTTTGATCAGCGGCCATGCGGTCAAGCCCTGCCCCCATGCCGCCCGCCAGCGCGTCGCCGACAATCAGCACCTTCAAATCTTGGGCTGTAGGCTGGGCAGGCGCATCTTGTTGCGCGGTGGCTTCCGAGCCCATCACAGGCGTGTTGTCCTGCGCCTTGGGATGAACGCAACACCCGGTCAAAAACAACACAATGAGCAAAAGCCTGAACATGGGATAAAGCCTAGCCCCCTTGACGAATGCGCTCAAGCACCTTGAGCGTGGGCTGGCCATCAAGCGGCAGGCCCACCTTTTTCTGATAACCCAGAACCGCTTCATAGGTGTTGGCCCCGAAGCGCCCGTCGCTGCCGCCGGTGTCAAAACCCGCTGCACTCAAAAGCTTTTGCAATTCTACGCGCTGGGCAAAAGAGAGATCGGTGCTCTGGGCTGGCCAAGCCGCCTGAACATCGGGCTTGCCAGCAATCCGGTCGCCGAGCAGCGCCACGGCCAGCGCATAGCCGTGTGAATTATTATAGGCGAGCAAGGCCAGGAAATTCTGCGTCACCAGAAACGCCGGGCCATCGATGCCCTGCGGAATGAGCACGAATGATTTGGCATCAGGTGCGCTGAAACTGCCACCCGAAATGGGTTGAACGCCAAGATTCACCCAATCCTGCGTGGGTCGCCAGTGCTTGCGCCCGATGAGGCCACGATCAAATCCGTTTGGCAGTTTCACCTCCCAACCCCAGGGCCGGTCAGACTTCCAACCTGAGGCTTTGAGGTAATTGGCAGTTGACGCCAGCGCGTCTTCCTTGGAACCCCAGATGTCCTTCTTGCCGTCCCCGGTCCAATCTGCCGCAAAGGCGAGATAGGTCGTGGGAATGAATTGTGTATGTCCCAGCGCCCCAGCCCATGACCCGGTGAAATCATCCGGGCTCTTGATGCCGCGCTTCAGGATGGTGAAAGCGGCGATCAGTTGTTCCTTGGCATAGTCTTTCTTGTTGCCAAAATAGATCAGCGTGACCAGCGAGCGCATGACGCTCATCGAGCCCATGTCCTTGCCGAAATTGGATTCAATCCCCCAAATGCCCAAGAGTGCATACCGGCTCACGCCATATTTCTGCTCAATGGCCGAAAGCAGCGCTCCGTCATCTTTGAGCTTGGTCTGGCCCGTAGTGATGCGAATGGGGGTGACGGCCTTGATCAGATATTCTGACGTTGTCGATTTAACTTCGGGTTGGTTCTGCGACAGCTTTAAGACCGTGGGGTCAGGATCCGTGATCCCTGCAAACGCCTTATCAAACAGATCGCGCGAAAACCCTGCGGCCTGGACGCGTGGCCATAGGGTTTGAATGAAAGCTTGAAATTTGGGATCAGCCTTGGCAGGGACCGCCATGGCGATGATCAGCAAACTCAAAGTCAGGAATTTCCGCATATATCCTCCGCCGCCAGAATCGAGGCCACCTTAGCAGCATGAGAAATAAATGCGGAAACAATCAGGCGCTGATGAGGCGGCCAAATCCGACGTTTTTGCAAATTACACAAAATTCAGTGGTGGCGACAAAGGCGCGGTGCAACCCTGTCACGCAATCAATGTCTGAGCCAACCGAGGAGCACCGCAATCATGTCCCGCATCCGTTTTGCTTTTGCCATTCTGGCTTCGGCCGCCTGCCTCGTGGTTCCGGCCATGAGCGAAACCATTGACGTCTCCGACAATCACGGCGGCAACGTCGCAGAGTACAATGCCCGTTGGGCGGGGCTCGCCGCACGCGGCGTCTCAGTCCGCATTGTGGGTCCCTGCCAATCAGCCTGCACGGTGCTTCTGGCGCATATTCCAGCTGCCCGCATCTGTGTGACCCCGCAAGCCTCTTTCGGCTTCCACCTCGCCCATCGCGAGGATGCAACTCAAACCTTGTGGGCAGGTTACAGCTCAGGCATTCGGGGCTGGATCAAGGCGCGCGGCGGCCTTACCCCCGATTTCAAATGGATGCGCGCGCCCGACACCTATCGCTTCTTCAAAAAATGCGGTGCCTGAAGCGGCGCAATACGCTCACGCCGCGTTGCGCTTTTCCAGATGACGCTCCCAGGCGAGTGCTGACTTCACGATGACATCAAGGTCATCATATTTGGGCGACCAACCTAAAATCTCGCGCACCCGGTCAGCACCAGCCACAATCGCGGCAGGATCGCCAGCACGGCGCGGAACCATATTCTTGGTAATGGGGTGGCCATGAGCTTTTTCAACAGCCTTGATAACTTCGAGAACCGAATAGCCTTTGCCATAACCGCAATTGAAAATGCCGCTGGCGCCACCTTTGCGTAAATACGCCAGCGCATCCATATGGGCCGAAATCAAATCGCTGACATGAATGTAGTCGCGCAGGCATGTCCCATCGGGCGTGTCATAATCCGTGCCAAACACATCCATGGACTTGCGTTGACCCAGAGCAGTCTGGCAAGCGACTTTAATGAGATGAGTGGCATGCGGGCTGGACTGCCCACTGCGGCCCTTAGGGTCAGCACCAGCCACATTGAAATAGCGCAGCGCCACATAATTGAGGCCATAGGCAAAATGGCTGTCGCGCAGCATCATCTCGGTCATCCATTTAGACGTGCCATAGGGTGAAATCGGCGCCGTTGGCGCGGTCTCGAACACCGGCTGCACGGTCGTATTGCCGTAAACTGCCGCAGTTGAGGAAAAGATGAAGTTCTTCACGCCATTCTTGACCGCAGCCGCCATCAAGGCGCGGGATTTGACCGTATTGTTGAGATAATAGCCGAGCGGATCAGTGACAGACTCCGGCACGACAATCGAGCCTGCAAAATGCACCACGGCATCAACGCCATTCTCGGCAATGACTTTGCCAACCAGCGCCTCATCGCCGATATCGCCTTGAACCAGCTTGGCGGCTGGCGAAACGGCCCAGGCGAAACCGGTTGTAAGATTGTCCAGCACGACGACGGGCGTGCCCGCATCGGCCAAAGCCAACACCATATGGCTGCCAATATAGCCCGCACCCCCGGTCACCAGCACTGTCATCTAAAACTCCTGCCCAAAATGGAACCAAATAGACATTTGCTCATTTAAATACCGTTACATTGTCGCTATACACCAATGCATATCCTGATTTGCGGGAAGGTTTCCGATGGCTCAACCAATCAAAAAGGCAGTATTTCCCGTCGCAGGATTAGGAACGCGCTTCCTGCCCGCCACCAAGGCCATGCCCAAGGAAATGCTGACCGTGGTTGACAGGCCGTTAATCCAGATCGTTGTCGACGAAGCCCGCGAAGCTGGCATTGAGCATCTGATTTTCGTAACCGGCCGCAACAAGGGCGTTATCGAAGACCATTTCGACAAGCAATATGAGCTTGAAAGCACGCTCCGTAGCCGTGGAAAATCCATCCAGTTGGATGTTCTCGAACAGGATCTGCCTGCCGCTGGTCAAACCAGTTTCACACGACAGCAGGAGCCTTTGGGTCTGGGCCACGCCGTCTGGTGTGCACGCCATATCGTCGGCAACGAGCCCTTCGCTGTTTTGCTGCCTGATATGATCATCAATGCCAAGCCTTCGTGCCTGGCCCAGATGGTTGAAGTTTATCATGCACGCGGCGGCGGCAATGTGGTGGCAGTTGAAGAGGCGCCTTGGGATCAGGTCGACCGTTATGGCGTAGTGGCCCCAAAGGATTGGCAAGCTAACCACTTTGAAATCGAAGCCATGGTGGAAAAGCCAAAGCGCGAGGACGCGCCATCAAATCTGATCATCTCTGGCCGCTACATTTTGCAGCCCGAAATCTTTGCTGAAATTGAAGCGCAGAAGCCTGGCGCTGGCGGCGAAATCCAGATCACCGACGCCATGATCCGTTTGATGAAAACCCAACCCTTCCACGGCTTGCAATTCAACGGAACGACTTATGACTGCGGCGACAAGATCGGGTTTCTGGCCGCCAACGTGGCCTATGCGTTGGAACGCGAAGATTTGGGCCCTGCCTTCCGAGACGTTTTGCAGGAAATCATTGCCAAGCATAATGGCTTCCTGACCTGGCACTCAAACCGCAACCTCGCCAACATTGTTGAAGAAATTCGAGCTGGCGCCGAAATCGATAAAGTTATCGCCGCAGAATAAGGCTGGCGATCAGGCTTTGATCGCTATAGCCGCCCGTCCCCGGTCCATCGACATGCCAAACCTGTTGTCCGGTCAACCGCGTTGCCACATCGCGGTTGAGTTCATACTCAAATCCAGCGTTCAATGTGGCGGTCTTTTCGATTCCATTACCGGCATCTGAAAACTCGAGTGCGGCCCCTGCCAGAGCCAGGACATTATCGGCTAGCGCATGCGAGACATCAATCCCCGTCAGCCAATCATTGGTGGCCGCAAGCCCGATCGTTGATGTTTCGCCTTGGCTAAGGCTTGCTCTGAATGTAGCTTTATCCAGCGGTGTCGGCGACCATGTGAGGCTGCCATTGAGGCCAACCGCAAAAATGCCGCCAAGTGAAGCGTCGGCATAGTGCCGATAATCGCCAGTCACAGCCATTTCGCCCACCCAAATCGGCCCATCATCGAGCGTGACACCCAATGAGACAGCCCCACCTTGCGAGTCGCGCGCCAAGCCATTGCGATCCAGCGCTTGATCATGGGTGCGCGGTGCATAAGTGATTTCAGCAAAGGGCTTCAGCCTTGAACCGTAGCTGCCAAGGCTGCCACGGAGAGACAAGGACGGCTCATAATAATTCAAATCGGAATTGGTTTCGACACCACCGCCCGAAAGTGCCACATCGCCGTAGGTATTGCGGGCCAGAGCAACAGTAGTCGTGACAACAGCACCGCCCAAATCCTTGGCAAGGCTTGCGGAGAAGTTGGATGTGTAATCAGTGCGCGATGAAATCGCCGTGGCGGGAAGCGATGAGGTGCCAAGCCCGGTTTGGGTAATGGCCGTGTCAGCTTTGAATTCAGCTTGAATGTCGGAATGCACATCAAGTTTGAAATCAACGTCGGCCGATCCCGTAAAGCTTGAAAGATCATCAACCGTGCCATAGCGCAACCATTGCCCGGTGACATTGCCCGTCAGCGAATGCCGTGACCAGTTGCTGGCAAAGGCTAACGTGGGCTTCAAACGCAGTGCCGCGTCGCTTTGCGGAGCGGTCGTTGTGAGTCGCACATTGCTATGCGCTTCTATGCCTATCTCAAGTGAGGGCAGAAGCGTAAACGCGCCATCGGAAATCCCCAAGGGCGCATAAGGATCAGTGGTCTGCGGATTGGGCTTTCGCGTTGGTTGCGCGTCGCTCGCCGAACCGAAAATCGGCGGTGGTGGCGGAGGCAAGGCCTCGTCATCCGCAGCTGCAGTGTCATCGGTCGGATCAGTAATCGAGCTTCGAAGATCGCTGACATCATCAGCCCAGGATGCATGCGTGCCCAAGGCCGTTCCGCAGAACAAGGCTAGCCAGACAACGCAACGCAATGACCTTGGACGCACCACAAAGGTCTCCTTCACCTTCATGGCATAGCGAAAACATGGTTAATGCAGTCTTAGTCTGCTGGCTTTTGCGCGCGGAGTCCGCCGAGAAAAAGCTCAACCGCACTGGCGACAGTCTCTTCCATGGGCCTCTCCTTGTAGACGCCATGGCAGCCAAACAGCCGCGGCTTGACCTGCCCACAACCCACGAGCTCAATGAACTGCATCGCCGCAAGCTCAGGATCAACCTTGCGCAGGGTACCGTCGGCAATCTTGGTTTCGAGAATTTGAGTCACTTTCTTCACCGAATAGGCCGGACCCGCCTCAAAAAACGCGCGTCCCACGTCGGGGAATTTGTCGCCAATGGCCACGACAGTCCGAACCCAGGAAATCGACTCAGGCGATGTGATCAGTCGCACAATGCGAAGCCCCAGCTCATTGAGAACATCCTCGATGAGCCGACCCTGACTTTCAATCGCCATCATTTCTTCGGCCTGGCGTCGGCGATCATGGAACACCAAAGCTTCAAACAAGCGCTCCTTGGACGGGAAATAGGCATAAACCGTGCCTTTTGACACGCCAGCGGCCTTCACAATGTCATTCATCGAAGCGCCGTCAAAGCCCTGCGCCAGAAAACACCTGCGAGCGCCGTCCAGAATCTGCATGCGTTTGGCAGAATCCAGGGTCTCGTCTGCGAGCCTTGCAATATTTTCCATTGTCCCATTCCAAATTATTAGAACCGAACTGAACGGTTCGGTATTGCATGTAACACTTCCCCATGCTATGTGCAAGTCATACCGAACCGTTCAGTTCAATTTTATGGAAGTCCGAACATGTCCAACGCCACCGTCGTCAAGATCCAGCCAGAAGCCCCTCATCAGGCCCCGCCCAAGCCCGCAGCGGTTGCCCCCCAGCAGGCCCCGGCCAAGCCCAAGGCTTCCCCGGTGCGTCGCATTGTGATCGGCGCTGTTCTGGTCGCAGCCCTCGCAGGTGCCGCTTATTATGGCTATAATTATTGGACAGTCGGTCGTTTCGCCATCTCCACGGACGATGCCTATGTGAAGGCCGATATGTCGATCCTGGGTGCCAAGATTGTGGGCTATGTCGATGATGTGCCCTTTGCCGACAACGCCACAGTGAAGGCCGGCGATGTTGTGCTGAAGCTTGATGATGGCGACTACAAGCTCGCCGTTGAAGCCGCCAAGGCCAAGATCGAAACCCAAAAAGCTTCCATTGAGGCTATTGCCAAGCAGAAGATCGCACAAGCCTCGGCCGTTGTAGCCGCAGAAGCTCAGGCCGATTCAGCCAAGGCTGCTGAACTCAATGCCGTCCTCACCCAGAACCGCGCCAGCCAGTTGGTGAAGACCAATGCCGGCAGCCAGCAGGCTTTGGATGATGCCAACCGCCAGCGCGCAACAGCCAGCGCCAATGTGAATGCGGCTCAGGCCAATATTGACGCGGCCAATGCTCAGCTTGCAATCTTTGATGCGCAGACCACTACGGCGCAGCGCCAGCTCGACGAATTGAACATTGCTCTCGACCGGGCCGAGCGCGATTTGAGCTTCACTGAAATCAAGGCGCCCTTTGATGGCGTTGTCGCCAATCGCGCCGTGCAGCCTGGCCAGTTTGTAAGTGCGGGCTCGCGCCTCCTTGCTCTGGTGCCAACGCAGCTTTCATTCGTGACAGCCAATTTCAAGGAAACCCAGATCGCGTCGATCCATCCTGGTGCCAAGGCTACCATTACGATTGACGCCTATAAGGGCGAGACCTTTGAAGGCAAGGTTGACAGCATTGCGCCAGCCTCTGGTGCTGAATTCTCGTTGCTGCCACCTGACAATGCCACCGGCAACTTCACCAAGATCACGCAGCGTGTTCCCGTGAAGATCTCGGTACCACCAGACCTTGCAGCCAAGCTCCGCCCCGGCATGTCGGCCACCGTTTCAGTTGACAGCCGCGACACCGGCGCAAAGTAAGCCCATGTCCGTAACCACTATGTCCCCGTCGATCCCACAAGAACCCGTCGTTCCGGTACGCCGCATCGTGGCTTTCGTGTTCATGGTGTTCGGCATGTTCATGGCAATTCTGGACATCCAGATCGTCTCGTCCTCGCTCGCAGAAATTCAGGCGGGCATCTCGGCCTCGGCTGATGAAGTCTCCTGGGTGCAGACCAGCTATCTCATCGCCGAAGTGGTGATGATCCCGCTCTCAGGCACACTGACCCGCATTTTTTCAACGCGCTATTTATTCGCCATGTCGGCGGCGGGCTTTACCGTGATGAGCTTGATGTGTGCGCTTTCGGATTCAATCGGCTCGATGATGGTCTGGCGCGCGCTTCAGGGCTTTGTCGGCGGCGCCATGATCCCCACCGTCTTTGCCACCACCTTCACGGTGTTTCCACCCAAGATGCGGACCGCCATCACGCCGGTCATTGGCCTCATCGCCACACTGGCTCCAACAATCGGCCCGACCGTGGGTGGCTATTTGACCGAGCTGTTCTCCTGGCACTGGCTCTTCCTCGTCAATGTCATCCCCGGCATCGCCGTCACACTTGGCGCTTATTTCCTCATTGATTTCGACAAGCCTGACTTTTCCCTGGCCAAGCGCTTTGACTGGGCCGGGCTCTTCCTCCTCGCCGTATTCCTGGGCTCGCTCGAATATATTCTCGAAGAAGGTGCCGCTGACGACTGGCTGCAAAGCACCGTCATTTTCCGCCTGATCTTGATCTGTGTCGCCGCAGGATCAGTATTCTTCTACCGCATGTTCACCCAAGCTCAACCGCTGGTGGATTTCAGCGCCTTCAAGAACCGCAATTTCATGGCGGGATGCATCTTCTCCTTCACCATGGGGATTGGGCTCTATGGCTTGACCTATCTCTATCCGGTCTATCTCGCCCGTGTATCGCATTATGACTCGCTGCAGATTGGCGAAACCATGTTTGTAACCGGCATTGCCATGTTCCTGACAGCGCCTATTGCAGGCCGCTTGTCGACCAAGGTTGATCCCCGCATCATGATTGGTGGCGGCTTCGTGGGCTTTGCCTTGGGAACCTGGCAGGCTTCTGCAATCAACGCCGATTGGGCCTTCTGGGAATTGCTCATCCCGCAGATCCTGCGCGGCGTATCCTTGATGATGTGCATGGTCACCGTCACCAACATTGCCTTGGGAACTCTGACCCCAATTCAGATGCGCGGCGGATCGGGCCTGTTTAATCTCACGCGTAACCTGGGCGGTGCCGTGGGCTTGGCCATTATCAACACGGTGATGAACCAGCGCTTTGATCTTCACATTCAGCGTCTGCATGAAGCGGTGAACTGGAATTCCGATGCCGCCATCACGACGTTGAACAATATCACGGGTGCGCTCTCAAGCTTGGGCAGCAATGCCGGAACGGCTGCACTGTCTCAAATGAACGGACTGGTGCGAAAGCAGGCCATGACCATGGCCATAGCCGATGTGTTCCTGCTTCTCACATTCCTCTTTCTCGGCATCATTTTGCTTTTGCCACTGTTGCAACGCCCCAAAGCTGCCGCAGGCGGTGGGGGCGGCGGCCACTAAAAGAGGTCGGGCAACGCGTTCAAGGTTTCAATTGTAGCAGAAGGCTTTCCGGGCAGTCTCTCTTCGATCACCGGTTGCCTCGCCAGCCTCACAGCTCGAAAGCCAAACAGCGCCGCACCATGGACATCCCAGCCATTGGCCGAGACGAAACACACCGATGGTGCATCGGCAATATGAAGCTTCTGCAGGGCCAGCCGGTAAACCCGGCGCGACGGCTTGTAGATGCCAACCTCTTCCACCGAGAGCACAGCTTCAAAACTCTTGTCCAAACCAGCATGGCGCAAAATTGAATCAAGCATCGATGGACTGCCATTGGACAATATGGCGAGCCGCTTGTTTTTGGCACGCAAGGCAGCAAGCGTTGCAGCAACATCCTCATAAGCATCAAGTTTGAGATAGAGCGTCATCAACTCGTCCGCGAGGCCCATTTCCGAAATTTCGAAAGTGGCCAAAGTGTGATCCAAAGCCTCGCGCGTCACTTCCCAGAAGTCGGCATGAACGCCCATCAGCGAACGAATCCAACTATAGTCGAGCTGTTTTTGTCGCCAGGCACTGGCAAATTCAGCGCTGCGCGGTCCAATGCTGTTGGCCAGTTTTTCAACTGGCCCGCTCACATTGAAAAGCGTTCCATAGGCATCAAAAACAATCGCCTGAATGCCTTCGAGCTTTGGAAAGAGTGTCCCCGCCATGGCGCCAGACTAGCGCCGGGGAAAACAATTTCAAGTCACCCGACTTGACCAAGCACAGGAAAAGTCTCAAGCAGCCAATAGGACAGAACCTGCATTTGGCCGGTGAGGAACATCAAGCCGGTCACAACCAAGGCCGCGCCCATGACTTTTTCAACCAGTCCCAGCTTCGATTTGAACCGGGCAAAGAAACCCAAAAACAAATTGAGCGAGGCTGCCGCAATCAGAAAGGGAATGCCAAGCCCCAGCGAATAAACAGCCAGAAGCCCTGCGCCGCGCGTCACACTTTCAGTGGCCGCTGCAATTGACAAAATGGCCGCCAGCACCGGGCCGATACACGGCGTCCAGCCAAAGGCAAAGGCCAAGCCAATGCCGTAAGCCCCGATCAATCCCACAGGCTTTCGCTCCTGATGGTAACGCGCTTCACGTGACAGGAAGCTGAGTTTGAACACGCCCAGAAAATTCAGACCCATGATAATGATGAAAACACCGGCAAGCCGCGCCAGCAGCGGAAGTTCGCTCCGCACCAGCTGGCCGAAATAAGAGGCCGTGGCACCCAAAGCCACAAACACCGTGGTGAAGCCCAGCACAAAGACAAAGGCCGCGATCAAAACCTGAACATGATTGGCCTTGGCCTTTGACTCATCGCCGTGCTTCAGCTCATCGAGCGACAATCCGCTGATGAACACAAGATAAGGCGGCACCAGCGGCAACACGCAAGGGCTGAGAAAACTGAATAGGCCGGCCAAGGCCGCAGCCCAAATTGAAACTTCAAGGTTCATGGGCAGGGCGTGCCACGAGTGCCAAGGCAATGCAATGGCTTGGCCATCACATTGCCTTGAGACAGTTTTGATCGAGAATTAAACGCCCTTGAGCAAGCAGCCAGCTGCCAGAACGATATAGGCGACCGTGAGAACCCAGACGGAAGCCAGGGGGATCATCGCCAGAACGCCCAAGGCCATCAAGACGCCGATCACGGCGATGACCAGTGAGATCAGAAATACGATTTGTTTTGGTGCACTAAGTTTCATGGAAGTCCTCCCGTTGCGAGAATCGCAAGAGGAAACCTAACATAAAATCAATGTTCATGCGCTGGCGGTGTCAGACGTGAGGGTCGGCCAGAAATTCAACAATGAATTTGCGCTCGGCATCAAGGCCTGCCCATTCATCACCCTCACTGTCAAATATCAGTGTGTAGGGTCCTTCATATTCAGCCCGGCGCGAAGCTTCGAGGCAAAGCCTGTAGTCCGCTTCATCCATCTTGAGGCCGGAGCCAAAACTCACCTTGGCGTGGCATAGCTGCGCTCGGGCAAAGATCGATTGCAGATCGGCGTACTTGGTAGGCCAGCTCCAGTTTCCTGTATCGGCCATAAGACCGAGATCACTGCCCACGCCGTCAAGAATCTGATGCACGGCCTCAGGTGTGGACGTGAGATCAAACCAATTTTCGGTGACAAGCTTGATGCCGCGCGTGGCAGCGGAATGGGCCAGCGCCTTGAGGCCAGAAATGCCAAGTGCGATATTTTCCGGCGTCGGCTTTTGTTTACCAGCAATGACTCGGGCATGAAGGGCACCAAGCCGTGCCGCGCCATCAATCCAACGATGAATCCACGCCATGTCGCGGGTGCGCGTTTGCGGATTTGTGATGTCGCCATCATCAATCAACACGGTCTGGATCACCACACCAGCCGACCTGAAGGCATCGAGCAGCTCTTCCAGATAAACCAAATCAAGCGAGGCGATATGAAAATGGCAAAGCTCCACGCGGCCATAGCCATGGGCCGCCAAAGC
Source organism: Hyphomicrobiales bacterium (assembly GCA_038231475.1). Taxonomy (GTDB): domain Bacteria; phylum Pseudomonadota; class Alphaproteobacteria; order Rhizobiales; family Aestuariivirgaceae; genus Aestuariivirga. The sequence goes on from JBBRLH010000019.1 coordinate 37,543, forward strand.
GGGCGGCAAATCCATCAGCGTGAGGCTGCCTTTGCCCCAAGTGGGTTTTGCCTCCGCATCATCGTGGCCCCCAGGACCATTGGCATGGGAATACCCCAATGTGTTGTGAAGCGACCAGGAGGACACGGCAATACGGGGGTGATGGATCATGGCTGCAGCATAGCCAGTGGTGATTCAAGTTCCATCAGCAATTTGCGATGAATGCCCTCGGCATATTCTTGATAATTGGCAATGGTTATCACAAAGCTCTCAGGGCCACCCGCCACATTGGCGCGGTAATAATCCGCGAGATCCGGCTCAAAATGCAAAATCGCCAGCCCATTGATGGTGACCCCCATGGCGGCGCGCAAAACCTGTGCATTGGCGAGCTTGAACTTGGGTTCACGCAGCTCCCAGCTTTCACGGCCATCGCCCGACACATCAATCACCTGGCGCGGTGCTGTGATGGTAGAATTGTTCAAAAGCGCCAGACCATAGGCGACAGCGATGCCAATCCCCGTGCCGCCGCCCTGGCGCTGATAATCCTTCTCGGCCAATTTCGCGAAAGCCTCGGCATCAGCGGGCGACGCGATGATGTGAAAGCCGGTATCATATTTTTTGTCATCAGGATCGCCCCACGTCATCAGGTTCACTGCAATGGAGCGATGCGGGCCATTGGTGGCAGCGGCAATCACGTCGGCTTGCCGGAAAGCCCAGGCAATGCCGTTCATCTGCAAAGCATATTCTTCGCCATTGATGCTGCCTGATGTGTCAACCGCCAAAACCAGTTTCACATCGACGGTTTCTGCGGCACCGGCGGAACCACCAAGTGCAACAAAAAGCATAAGTGTGATGAGCAATCGCATGATGCCGAGCTTAGGCTGAAATGTTAAGGTACGTCATGGAAAAATTGACCCGCGTTACCCTGCTCGACGACAGCAAGCGCCCGAAAGCGCCAAAGATTGAAGGCATCAACGCCTTTCAACGTTCGCGCGGCCAGCGTCTCAAATGGTTTCACAATCATCACCGTGCACAATTAGCCGAAGTGGCCCGCGCGCTGGAAACGCTTGATGCGGCAGCGCTGTCTGAAAAGCTGAGCAAGCTCGATATGAGCGCCAACTACCGCATGTTCGGTAATCTGTGTGGACAGGAATGCCAGATGCTCTCCGGCCATCACGGCATTGAAGACGCCCACATGTTTCCGGTGTTGTACGAAGAAGGAAGCGAGGGCGTGAAAAAAGTGGTCGAACGCCTCATGGCCGAACATCTGGTCGTGCACGAACTGATTGAGGAATTGGAGACAAGAGCCTGGGCCTGTTTGCAAAATCCCAACGCCGAAACCTTCGCCGCAGCGAAGGAAACATTTCAAACACTCAACACCTGTGTGCGGTCACACTTTGGTTATGAAGAGACGGAGCTGGAAGACGCGCTCAGTGTGATTGATGTGGGGATCTAATTATTTCCCCACACCATCCAGCTTCTCGGCAAGCCAGGTTTTGATGAGCGATTGGTAGGGCACATCGCGCCTGTTGGCGGCTACCTTGATCCGCTCCAGCAGACCATTGGGCAGCCGAAGCGAGATTGCCGTCGCCGAGGGCTTAAGGTTCGGCAGACGAACGCGCTCGGCTGTACTCCAGTCAAGATATTCGGTTGAATCGTGGCTTTCCCAGAACTTGCGTTCTTCAGCTTCATTTCGAAATTTAGGAATTGTCTTCATTTGTCTTTTCATAAATTTGACGCTCCTTTCGGTTCATCGGGCGCGCAGAAATCACTCTCACCTGAGTATCGTTTCCGCGCAAAGTAAACGAGACTTGGAGAAGTTTCGCTTCGTCGGTTTTGCCCAAGGCATGCAAGCGCTTTTCTTGCAAACTGTGCCTTGGGTCTGCCAAAAGCAGCAACGGAGAATTGAAAAACACCTGCTCTGCTTCGGCCTGGCTGACATTATGCTTGTCGGCATTTTTGCGGGCATTGCCTTCATCCCATTCAAAGCCTTGAACCAAATGCCAGTCGATCATTTTTGTATATTACTATAATATACAAAAATTTCAAGAGCCCCAAAACCAAAAACCCGCCGTCGCATTTCTGCTTCGGCGGGTCTTATGTTTGAATATCGTTGATGAAGTGCATTCTGTCTTTTGCAGGCCTGGCGGCGACCTACTCTTCCACGTCTTAGGACGAAGTACCATTGGCGCTGGGGTGATTTACGGCCGAGTTCGGGATGGGATCGGGTATGGACGCCCCGCCAGAGCCACCAGGCCGGCGAAAGACAGAATGGAGCACAAATCTTGGCGTGCGTCGTCGCGCCGATTATAAGTTTTTCTGTTTCACTTGATTATCGGTGAACACCAATAATGAGAATAATCAAGCCATTCGAGCTATTAGTACCAGTAAGCTGCAAGCATTGCTGCTCTTCCACACCTGGCCTATCAACGAGGTCGTCTTCCTCGGCTCTCAAGGGAAATCTTGTTTTGAGGTGGGTTTCCCGCTTAGATGCCTTCAGCGGTTATCCCGTCCACACATAGCTACCCTGCACTGCGACTGGCGTCACAACAGGTCCACCGGAGGTGTGTTCAACCCGGTCCTCTCGTACTAAGGTCAAATCCTCTCAAATTTCCTACAATCACGGCAGATAGGGACCAAACTGTCTCACGACGTTTTGAACCCAGCTCACGTACCACTTTAATCGGCGAACAGCCGAACCCTTGGGACCTTCTCCAGCCCCAGGATGTGATGAGCCGACATCGAGGTGCCAAACGATTCCGTCGATATGGACTCTTGGGAATCATCAGCCTGTTATCCCCGGCGTACCTTTTATCCGTTGAGCGATGGCCCTCCTCACGTGGGACCACCGGATCACTATGACCGTCTTTCGACTCTGCTCGACTTGTTTGTCTCGCAGTCAGGCAAGCTTATGCCATTGCACTCGAGGGCTGATTTCCGACCAGCCTGAGCTTACCATCGCGCGCCTCCGTTACTCTTTGGGAGGCGACCGCCCCAGTCAAACTACCCACCATACACTGTCCCGGGCCTCGATTCAGAAACCGCGGTTAGACATCCATGTCAACAAGGCTGGTATTTCACGTTTCGGCTCCACAAGAGCTAGCGCTCCTGCTTCAATGCCTACCAGCTATGCTACACATGCCAGCACGAATGCCAGTGTAAAGCTATAGTAAAGGTGCACGGGGTCTTTCCGTCTGACCGCAATAACCCCGCATCTTCACGGGGAATTCAATTTCACTGAGTCTATGCTGGAGACAGTGGGGAAGTCGTTACGCCATTCGTGCAGGTCGGAACTTACCCGACAAGGAATTTCGCTACCTTAGGACCGTTATAGTTACGGCCGCCGTTTACCGGGGCTTCGATTCAGAGCTTGCACCCCTCCTCTTAACCTTCCGGCACCGGGCAGGCGTCAGGCCCTATACGTCATCTATTGATTTCGCAGAGCCCTGTGTTTTTGCTAAACAGTCGCTACCCCCTGGCTTGTGCCCCCCGCCCCTGCTTGCGCAGAAACGGGGCCCTCTTATCCCGAAGTTACGAGGGCAATTTGCCGAGTTCCTTCAGCATAGTTCTCTCAAGCGCCTTGGTATACTCTACCTGACCACCTGTGTCGGTTTCGGGTACGGATTAACGTGGGGGCTATTTCCTGGAACCGCTTGGATGCATCCTCAATCCAATAAGAGGATACAACTTCTACGATCCGTCACTCACCCACTAGCCCAGGAATATTAACCTGGTTGCCATCGGTTACGCCTTTCGGCCTCACCTTAGGATCCGGCTCACCCTGCTCAGATTAACTTTAAGCAGGAACCCTTGGTCTTTCGGCGACAGTGTCTCTCACACTGTTTATCGTTACTCATGTCAGCATTCGCACTTCCGATACCTCCAGCAGCCCTCACGGATCTGCCTTCACAGGCCTACGGAACGTTCCGCTACCGCGTGACCCTTGCGGATCACACCCGAAGCTTCGGTATATGGCTTAATTCCCGATACATTTTCGGCGCAAAAACCCTTATTTAGACCAGTGAGCTGTTACGCTTTCTTTAAAGGATGGCTGCTTCTAAGCCAACCTCCTGGTTGTTTTGGGATCTTCACATCCTTCCTAACTTAGCCATAATTTGGGGACCTTAGCTGTCGGTCAGGGTTGTTTCCCTCTTCACAATGGACGTTAGCACCCACTGTGTGACTGCCGCATATTACTTCCAGGTATTCGGAGTTTGGTTGGGTTTGGTAATACTACACGTACCCCTAGCCCATCCAGTGCTCTACCCCCCGGAGTATTCATGCGACGCGATACCTAAATATCTTTCGCGGAAAACCAGCTATCTCCAGCCTTGATTAGCCTTTCACCCCTAGCCACAAGTCATCACAAACCTTTTCCACGGTTACGTGTTCGGTCCTCCAGTGCATGTTACTGCACCTTCAACCTGCTCATGGCTAGATCGACTGGTTTCGGGTCTATATCAACGTACTAAATCGCCCTATTCAGACTCGCTTTCGCTGCGCCTCCGCCTATCGGCTTAAGCTTGCACGTCAATCATAAGTCGCTGACCCATAATACAAAAGGTACGCCGTCAGGCTTGCGCCCTCCGGCTGTTTGTAGGCATTCGGTTTCAGGTACTATTTCACTCCCCTAGTCGGGGTGCTTTTCACCTTTCCCTCACGGTACTTGTTCGCTATCGGTCACTGAGGAGTACTTAGGCTTGGAGGGTGGTCCCCCCATGTTCAGACAGGATTGCACGTGTCCCGCCTTACTCGAATCCGACTGTGCTTTCTACTTGTACGGGGCTATCACCCATGATGCCAGGCTTTCCATCCTGTTCCAATTCTTACACAATCGGCATTGGCCTAATCCGCGTTCGCTCGCCACTACTAGCGGAGTCTCTGTTGATGTCCTTTCCTCCGGGTACTTAGATGTTTCAGTTCTCCGGGTTTGCTCCAACACACTATGAATTCATGTGAAGGTCTGATCGAAATCAGGGGTTTCCCCATTCGGATATTTACGGATCAAAGTCTGTTCGCGACTCCCCGTAACTTTTCGCAGCGTACCACGTCCTTCATCGCCTCTCAGTGCCAAGGCATTCACCAAATGCCCTTAAGTCGCTTGATCATTCTCATTATTGCTGTCCACCTAAAACCCAAGTTTGAGAGAGGGCTAAAGATGAACGTGTTGAACGATTTTGTTGATGTCCGCTTCCTCGACGAAAGCAGACCAAAATCATTCTGGAAAAACTTATAGAAACATATTTGCATATGTTTCATTTGTGCTCCGTTTCGCTTGCACCGCCACTGACCTTGCGATCAACGCGACCTGCCCAGGGGGCAGTATGCAAACAAAACACTTCATTCACGATGTCAAACAGCTTTGCCATTCTGGTTTTCGCCAGATGGAAACTTGTTGAAAGGTCAAACCGGCAAATCCGGTGTTCATAACAGTTTTGGCTAGAGGGAATGGATGGTGGAGACAGACGGGATCGAACCGACGACCTGAAGCTTGCAAAGCTACCGCTCTCCCAACTGAGCTATGTCCCCAGTTAGATTTCATCCAACTTGTCCGCCTGCGCCAAGGCTCCGGCGCGACAGCCTGCATGGCTTGCCAAGACGTAGCTGCGAAGCAGCGAAGGCTGGTGGGCCTGGGAGGACTTGAACCTCCGACCTCACGCTTATCAAGCGCGCGCTCTAACCAACTGAGCTACAGGCCCTAATGCCTTCGCCCTGTTATGCGACCTGAAAGAAAGAGAAACGAAGACGGCGGTGTCCCGCAAATGGACCGTGACTTTCGGTCCTTAAATCTAAATGACGCTCCGATAGAACCCCATTCTTGCGAACAGAACTTCTGAAGGTGCATCCTTAGAAAGGAGGTGATCCAGCCGCAGGTTCCCCTACGGCTACCTTGTTACGACTTCACCCCAGTCGCTGACCATACTGTGGCCGGCTTCCTCCCTTGCGGGTTAGAACACCGTCTTAAAGTATGA
>JBBRLH010000020.1:0-42909 GCA_038231475.1 Hyphomicrobiales bacterium
GTGCTGCCGGTGGCGCAGGCCGACATCGGTCTGGCGTGGAACTGGCGCATCGGCCCGGCGTCGCGCCCAGTCAGCGATGCCAGTTACCGCGCTGCAACATTTACCCCGGCTGGCATCGGGTTACGGCCGTTCTCGGTCTGCCAGATCGCGCAACCGTGGCAGACCGCCCGCAGCCCCGGCGATCTGACGATCCGCTGGACTCGCCGCTCGCGTGCCCTAGTGGCCGATAGCTGGGAGACGGCCGAGGTGCCGCTGAGCGAGGAGTCTGAGGCCTATACGGTCGAAATACTCGACGGCGTCACGATCAAGCGCACCCTGACCACCAGCACGACGAGCGCGCTCTACACCGCCGCCCAACAGATCGCCGATTGGGGCGCGCTGCTCGGGCCCAGCGCCACGCTGGCAATCCGCATCTTCCAGCTCTCGCAGACCTACGGGCGCGGTGCGGCGCAAACCACCATCCTCACCTTCTGAAGGGCTACATCATGGCCGATATCTCGCCCCACCTGCTGCTGCCCTATATCCTGGCGGCGCAGGCCCAGAAGCATGTCACGCACAACGAGGCGTTGCGCCTGCTCGACGCCTTGGTGCAGCTTTCGGTGCTCGACCGCGATCTGACGGCACCACCTTCATTACCCATCGATGGCGACCGCTACATCGTGGCATCCGGGGCGACAGGCCTTTGGGCCGGGTGGGATCTGAACGTGGCCACCTGGATCGACGGAGTCTGGATGCGCCTTGTCCCTCGGCCAGGTTGGCTGGCCTGGATTGCCGATGAAACCGTCGCGGCTGTCTGGACCGGCACGATCTGGAAGCTGATCGGCGTGCCGCAGGACGTGTCGGACGCCGTCTTCAGCCTGGTAAATGATGTCGACCCGACCAAGCGGGCGATGTTTTCCCTGTCGGGCATTACGACAGCCACAACCCGAACCTTCACGCTGCCGAACACTTCCAGCGAACTGGCGATCCTTGCGGGCACGCAAACCTTCAGTGGCAACAAGACCTTCTCGGGCACGCTGACGGCTTCCGGGGCAACCGCGACCATCGGCACATCGGCAGCCACCGCGACCTATGGGATGGGTACCGGGGCCACGACCACCGGCCTTACAAAGACTGTGAACATCGGCACTGGCGGCGCATCCGGATCGAACACGGTGGTCAACATCGGCTCCGCCACGGCGGGCGCGGGCGGCACCACCGTCGTCAATACGCCAACCGTGACCTTTGCCAATGCGGTCACGCAGGTCGGCATGCCGCAGGCCAGCCTCACCGCTCAGTTGCTCGGTCTTGGAGGTGCCACCGCAGATGCCACCAACCGTCTATCGGTCAACACGCCTGCCGTTCTCCTGAACAACGCAGGTGCCGGGATTGAGGCGACGGTGAACAAGAACGCCGCCGCCAATGATGCGGCCTTCGCTTTTAAGACCGGCTTTTCTGCTCGCGCGTTGTTCGGCCTTCTGGGCAATGACGATTTCAGCATCAAGGTCAGCCCGGATGGATCTGCCTTCGTTGAGGCGATGCGGATCGACCGCAGCACCGGACGCCCGACCCTGCCGCAGGGCGCGGTGCTTGGTGGCCTGGCGAGTGACCCATCCGGCCGCGCCGATGGCTGGATCTGGTTCAACACCACGGCGCAGCGCATCCGGGCGCGGGCCGACGGGGTGGACTTCAACCTCGGGCCGTTCACCGGTACCGGCGTTCTGACCGTTCCGGACAACGCGCTGGAAGCCTCAACGGTGATCGCAGCACCGGGCGTTCTGCCCGCGTCCATCGTCACGCTCTCGCTCGCGGCATCGCTCGACGCCGACGAGAACAGCGCCGAACTTCTCGACCTTGTCACCCTTTGGGCCGAGGCGGGATCCGACCAGATCATCCTCAACGCCACCTTTTCCGACCCAACCTCGGGTGCGGTCAAAATCAACTGGAGTGCAAACTGATGGCCAAACTTTCCCGAGACCTCACCACGGGCACCCTGCATCCGCGCGAGAATATCGCCGGTTCCGGCACCCTTGGCGCGTTGAACGCCGAGATCGTGATCAACGCCGATGGGGCATCGACCGCAGCGCTCGACCTGCGCGGCACCTTCAACATGACAGTCGAGGTGGCCGGATCGGTCGACGGCACCAACTGGACCCTGTTGGCCGTGCGCTCAATGGCGGGTGGTTCCTATCTCGCTGCCGTCGCGGGTGCCGCTGCGGGCGCTTGGGTGGCGGCCTGTGCCGGGTTTGCCAGAATCCGCGCCCGGGTGACCGCCTATACTTCGGGGGCTGCGACCGCGACGCTGCTGGCCGCAACGGGCCTCCTGGATGACCGCCTGATAGGGGAGGTGTCCTCGAACGCCGCCACGATCACTGCTGCCGTCAGCACGGCTGCGACATTGATCCTGACCGCCCCGGGTACAGGTTTGCGCCATTACATCACCGGTCTGCGGATCGAACGCCATGCTGCGGCGCTACTGGTGGCGGGCACAACGCCGGTCGTGGTGACGACGACCAATCTGCCCGGTGCGCTGGCGTTTTCCATCCCGATGGAAGCGGCGGCGCAGGGCAGCGTCTATGAGAAGGCCATCGAGCCTGCGCGCGCGATCATGGCCTCAGCGCAGAATACCGCCACGACCATCGTGGCCCCACTTACCACCAGCGTGATCTGGCGGATCAGCGCGACGTTTTATGTGGCCCCGTAAAACTCAGTGCCGCGCCGCATCCCCCAACTTCTGAAAGTCTCATCATGACCGACCAACCGACCTTTCTTGAAGGCGTCGCCCAAGCCTTCCGCGACCACGGCCTGACCGCCGCCCTCACCGCTTTGATGGGCGGAAGTCTCGCCATTGCCGCCAGCGTGACCCGCAAAGCCTTCACCAACGAGGCGATGCTGGACCGCCTCGACCGCGAACTGACCGCCGAGCGCGAGCACAGCGACAGGCAGCGCGCCGAGGATCGCCGCGCCGACGCCGACCGGCTGGAACGCATCGAGACTGACATCCGCGCCATTCGGGATCTGATGTTCGAAGCTTTCCAGCGGGCGCGAGCCGACTGAACCAGAACACCCTTTCCAAATTCACCCCAGCCCGCCCGTGAGGCGGGTTTTTTGTTGCCCGCCACCGCGCCCAAGGAGCGAAACCATGATCAAAGACTCGATTGACGCCATCCGCCTGATCCAGAGCGGATTGGACAGGCTCGGCCACGCCCCCGGCGCCATCGACGGCCAATGGGGCGTGCGTACCGCCCGCGCACTCAGACACCTGATCGCCGCGAACGGCCGCGCGGCATCACTATCACCACAGGGCCCCTTGCCGTGGATCATCGAGGCCAAAACCGCGCTAGGCCGCAACGAGGCCCGCGACCGCACCTGGCTGATGGATTGGCTAAAGCGCGATGGGCGGTCCTTGGGCGATCCGGCCAAGAACCCATGGTGCGGCGACTTTGTCGAAACCTGCATCCGCTTGGGCTTGCCCACCGAACCCCTTCTCGGCGCGCTGGGCACCAATCCCTACTGGGCGCGCAACTGGCTGCTGTTTGGGCAGGTGGTGCAGCCCATCACCGGCGCGGTGCTGATTTTTGAGCGCGGCTCAGACGGTCATGTCGGCTTTGCCGTCGGCCAGGACGCCACGCATTTCTATGTGCTCGGCGGCAACCAATCCGACGCCGTCAAGATCGCCCGCATCGCCAAATCCCGCCTCCTCGGCGCGCGCTGGCCTGCAACCTACCCGCCCCGCCTGCAGCGTCTGCCGACCATGAAGCCAAGCGAATTCCTCTCAACCACCAATGAAATCTGAACTGGAGAACACCATGCTGAAACCCGCCATCCTCGCCGTCGTGCGCCAAATCCTGACCGTCGCGGGCACCGCGCTGGTCGCCAAGGGTTATGTCCAGGCTTCCGATATCGAGCCGGTCATCGGTGCGCTGCTGGCCATCGGGTCGGTCGTTTGGTCGGTGGCCGACAAGCGGGGGAGGTGAACACTAAGTCCAAGCGTTCACCAGCAGGCATAGCGTTTCGCTGACTTCTGTCGGATCTTGCCGTGGCTCAAAGGATAAACAGGGTCTGATTCAGTGCCAGATTGGACCACCCGCAATTTTCCGCTACGCCATAAGGCCGAAACAAGTCGCAGAATCTGGTCGGTCGACATCTCCATGAATGATCTTCCCATCGCCCGTCACAGCAAGATGTCGCAGCATTGCCTGCCGCTCTTTACTTTCGCAAATCTGGCGTTTTAGGTGAGAGGGACGACCGTGCCATCTTCCCACGGCCAAGCAATAGAAAAGAGACCGCCATGACCAACCCAAACATTGTTCTGATCGACAGCCATCCGGGCCGCTCCACCCAGACCATCGGCCTCGCACTCCAGATCGGCACCGACCCGGCGCTGATCCACGAGCCTTCTGTCGGCGTGGTTGGCACCAAAGGCGACAGCCAATGCTATCTCGGCGTCATGGCCAAGGTCAAGGCGATCCATCAAGCGCTGAAGGACCGGATCGGCACCGGACCGGGGCAGCTCAGGTTTCGCCTCGTGCAGCCCGAGTACACGATTGCGACCTCGGACGGCATCCGCAACGGTACGCCCGAGATGCGCTATTCCCTGATCGGGCGGGAAATTACCCAGAGTTCGCTGTCCGAACACCTCAGCGCCACGGGTCTTGCCGGCACGATTGCCGTGGTCGCGTGCGACAAACCGCCCGTCGGCGCCCTTGCCGCGTTGCTGGAGCATAACTTGCCGGGCATCATCATGTCGGATGGTCCGATCCATCCGGGCACCGACCCCAGGACGGGGGAAAAGCTGGACATCGTCAGCGCCTTTCAGGTAGCAGGCCATCCGGACCCCGAATACCGGGATCACATCGCCTTTCACGCCTGCCCAGGCATCGGCAGCTGCGGCGGCATGTTCACCTACAACACGATGCAGACCTTTATCGGCGTGCTGGGCCTGCAGCCGTTGCATATGGTGGCGCCTCCGTCGGACGATCCGCGCCGTCTGAACGAGTTCCCCGCCGAACTGGTCACGCTGCTTGCACAGATGATCGAGACCGACCTGAAACCCCGCGATATCGTCGTGCGCGACAGCCTGCGAAATGCCACGATCGTCACCATGGCCATCGGTGGCTCTACCAATGCGATGCTGCATGCGCCCGAGATTGCCCGCGCGGCAGGCTTTGCCGATTTCTGGAAAGAGATCATCACGCCAGAAGAGTTCAACCACCTTTCCGAGCATGTCGTGCCGGTGCTGACCAACGCACGGCCCTACGGGCAGTATTCCATGGTCGATATCGACCGGGCGGGCGGCGTTCAGGTCATCGTGCGCGAATTGCTGGACGCAGGTCTCCTCAACGGCGATATGCTGACCTGCACCGGAGAGACTCTGGCGCAGCAGGTGGCGCGCCTTTGCGCCGGGCCTGCCGATGGCGAGGTCATCCATCCCGTCGAGGCGCCCTACAAGCCGACCGGCGGCCTGCGCATGCTTGGCGGCAACCTTTCGCCAGAGTTTTCGGCCATCCTGAAGCTTGCAGGCGTCGAGGGCGGGCTTGAAAACAACCTGTTTTGCGGCACGGCACGCGTGTTCGACGGTCAGCAGGCCCTTATCGACATGCTGGACAAGGCACCGGAGACTTTCGAGGATAATGACATGATAGTCGTGCGTTACGAAGGGCCGAGCGGCGCACCGGGCATGCCGGAAATGCTGGACCCCACCGCACGCATCACCACCCTGTGCCGCGAGCGCGGCATCGTCATCGCGCTGATGACGGACGCGCGTTTCTCGGGCGGCTCAATCGGCCTTGTCATCGGCCATGTCGGGCCGGAAGCGGCGCTTGGCGGGCCGATTGCGTTTGTTGAGAATGGCGACGAGATTGTGGTCGATCTGAACAGCAACGAAATCAACTGCACCACGCTTAACGATCCCGCTATGCTGCAGGCACGCAAAGCCGCGTGGGACAAGGTGGTTGCTGACAACGGCGGCTTTCACCCAAACTGCGGCACTGCCGATACGCGCCTGCTGCACCGCGCGCGGCACATGGCCGTCCCGGCAAGGCGTGGTGCCGGTCTGCACCCCAACCGTGAAGTCTGGGTGCGCAACCCGCGAGAGGCAACCGCGTCGGGCTTCACGCCGCGCAACAAGTTCCGGCCTGCAACCGGTGAGACGTCTTGATGCGCGACACCACTTGGCGAGCCTGCAGATCAGGAGCGAAATGAAGCCATTGTCGCGGGTCCAGTATCTGGTTTCTATCCAAAGCGACCCTGTGCCAGAACCTCAGCCAAGAGCGGGTTGGGAAAGCGCCGCGCTGCGGTTACCGCTTGAAATGTCTCGGTGACGTAATCAAGGCGTGCCGCCTCGATCAGCAGCCCTGCGGCCAGTTCATCCTGCACCACGATCGGCGGGATGACGGCCAAGCCTGCATCCTCGCGCGCAAGTAGGCGCAACATGGCCATGTCTTCGACCTCGGCGGCGATCATCGGCACGATGTTCAGGCGGCTGGTCAGGGCGTCGAACGCCGCACGCATCGCCGTCTCTGGCGGGGGCAAGATCAACGGCTCCTGCGACAGAAGATCCCGCATCGGTCGGGAAATTTGGCCCAGGCGTCCCGGGGTGCCGATCAGACTGACGCGCTGTTCAGCCAACCGGTGGACCAGCCAAGTTGTGCCTGCGTCGCACGGCGGTGCCATATTGGTCAGCACCACATCGAACGCCAGCGATTGCAACCCGTGCAAAAGCTCTGCCTGGCTGCCTGATCGCAGCACAAGCTCGACGTCCGGCCGTCCGATCAACGGGCGCACAAACTGCATCTGGAAATTCCGCGACAGCGTGGCAAGCGCGCCCACCCGCAGCGCCCGACGTCCCCTGCCGGTTTCACGCAAGGTCGCGGTCAGGTCTTCGGCGGTGCGAAAAATCGCCTCGGCATGGTCGAGAGCGATGCGCCCCGCTTCGGTCAGGATCAGGCCACGGCCGCGGCGTTCGAACAGATCATGGCCCAGATATCCCTCCAGTGCCTTGATCTGGGTGGACAATGCCGATTGCGACAGGTTCAGCGTCCGTGCGGCGCCAGTCAGCGTGCCGTCCGATGCCACAGCACGGAAAAGGCGCAGGTGATGCAGGTTCAAGAATGCCATTCTTCTACCATACAGAACGTTCAGATCGATAATATGTAATTTTCTTTGTGAATTGCAATCGCTATCCCGGTCAAACCTGTTGCACACCGGAGAACAATATGCCCTTCCTTCCGCCTTTGATCGTTTTCGCTCCAATCCTCCTTCTGGCCGTGGCCAGCCTTGCTCTGTTCCAACCCGGCCGCCGCCCGGGCGCGTTGACGCGTCTGGCCGAGGGTGCGGCGCTTGGTGTTCTGGCTTTGGCAATCGCGAGCGTGGTGCAACTGATCGTCTTTGGCCCAGCCACGGTCCAGTTCGGCGGCGGGCTGGCGCTGATCGCCTTCCGCCTTGACGCGATCAGTGCCACGATGGCGCTGCTCGTGGCCTTTGTAGGCTGGGTGGTCGTGCGTTATGGGCGGACCTACATGGACGGCGAGGCGCGGGAAGGCGCGTATCACGGGTTGATGCTGGCGGCGCTGGCCGCCGTGATGGCGTTGGTACAGGCGGGCAGTCTGGCAGTGCTGGTGTTGGCCTTTGCGGCCATCGGTCTGGGACTGCGGCAGTTGTTGCTGTTCTACCCCGAGCGGGCCGAAGCGCGGCGGGCGGCAACGAAGTTCACCCTTGTCTGGGGTGCGGGCGATGCGGTGCTGGTGCTGGCGGCCGTACTGCTCTGGACCGCGTTCGGCACGGCGGACATCGCCGCGCTGTCGCAGGCCGCGGCTGGCGGTCTGCCTTTGGCAGCGCAGTTTGGCGTGGCCCTGCTGGTGCTGGTGGCCGCGCTGAAGACCGCTACGTTCCCGCTGCACGGCTGGCTGACCGAGGTGATGGAAGCGCCAACCCCCGTCTCGGCGCTGTTGCATGCGGGGATCATCAATGGCGGCGGGTTCCTGCTGATCCGCATGTCGGATCTGATGCAGGCCAGCCCCGGTGCGATGGCAGCACTGGTGATGCTGGGCGGGTTGACGGCGCTGTTCGGGGCGGCGGTGATGCTGACGCAAAGTGCGGTCAAGACGGCGCTGGCCTGGTCCACGGTGGCGCAGATGGGCTTCATGCTGCTGCAATGCGGGATGGGCCTTTGGGCGCTGGCACTTCTGCACATCGTGGCCCATTCGCTTTACAAGGCACACGCCTTCCTTGCGTCGGGCGGTGCGGTCAGGGCAGTGGCCGATGTGCATAGGCCCGGTCCGGTTGCGGTGCCGGGTATCGGTGCCGTGGCAAAGGCCTTTGTGCTGGCGCTGGTCCTTTATGCGGTCGTTGCAACCGGCTTCAGCCTGATCGCAGAGCCAAAGTCGACGCAGGCGCTGGCGCTGGGCGCAATCCTGATCTTTGGCGTGGCCTATCTGGTGGCGCAAGGGCTGGCCGACACAGCGCCCCGGGCGCTGACGCAGCGCACGGCAGTGGCCTCCCTCGTCGCAGCCGTGGCTTACTTCGGCTTTCAGGTGGTTGCGGCAGCACTTTGGGGGCCCTATCTGCCCTTCCCGCCGGTCCCCGGGCCGCTGGAGTGGGCGCTGATCGTGCTGGCGTTAATGTCCTTTGGCCTCGTTGCCATCGCGCAGGCACTGTTCCCCCACTGGGCACATCACCCGGCTGCGGCAGGCCTGCGCGTTCATCTTGCCAACGGCCTCTACCTCAACGCGGTTCTTGACCGGATGATCGGCGGCTTCAAGGCCACGAAACCCCTCTGATCCCCCCCCCCTTTCCCCTTCGGAGACAAAGATGTTCCTCAAGCATATGCAGATCGCTCCGGCCCGCCTCGCAGGCCTTCTCAAGGCAGCCGAGGCTGCGGCCCGCGCCATCCCGCCTGCCTTTCCGCTGGATGCAACGGTAGCCGTCAATCCCTTCCTGGGGCAGACCGGTGAAGACTTGGCCACCGCCAGCGCGCGGCTCGCCCGTGTGGCAGGCGTCAAGATTACCCGGATGCGTGCCGATTATGCGGCCCAGGTGCGGGCAGGCAGCATCAGTGACGACGATCTGGCTGTAGCCCTGATCGCTTGCCAGTCACCAATAAAGCCTGCCGATCTGGCCTTGCTCAAGGCGTCGTTGGCCCGGGCAAGTGCAGAGCCGCAAATGTTGCCCACGGTGGCCGATCTGGCCGCCAGGGCTACCGGCACCGACTGGCCCTCGGTCATCGCACGCAGCTTCGGCCTTTGGGCGGCAGGCCATTTCGACCGGGGTCAGGCGCTGTGGTCGCCAGCACCGATGAGCGGGGCCCTTGCCGCCTGGCGCGAGTGGTCATCACACGACCTTACACCCGAGATTGCCGGACTGACCGGGTTTTGCGCCCATGTCGCCGGGTCCGACGATGCGCCCGAGCGCGTCATCCTGCGTGCAGCCGACCGGCTGGGTCTGTCGGACGCAGCGGCTGAGACTGCCTTTCACCGGATGCTGATGGATCTGGGTGGCTGGTCGCAGCACGCGCGCTGGCTGTTGTGGGAGGCCGAGCTCAAGGGCCAATCCGACATGACGATCATCGACCTGCTGGCCATTCGCCTGCTTTGGGAGGAGGCGCTGCTGGCGCATGTGCCACAGGTGGCAGCCGACTGGGCCCAGGCAATTGCGGCACATGCAGCCCCTTTGCAGCCTTCGGCGGATGAAGTGATCGACGCGATCCTGCAAGAGGCCGCCGAGCGGGCGCATCAGCGCAAGCTGGACGCCGCCCTGTCCGGGCCCAAGGCCACAGCAGGCCGTCCGGCGCTGCAAGCCGCCTTCTGCATCGACGTGCGGTCCGAAGTGTTTCGCCGCGCGCTTGAAAGCCAAAGCCCCGACATAGAAACCATCGGCTTTGCAGGCTTCTTCGGGCTGTTCTTGCAGCACCGGGCGCATGGCACCGAAGAGTTGCAGGTTCATCTGCCGGTCCTGTTGAACCCCGCAATGACCTCGACCGGACATGCCGCACCCGAGGTCGAGCTTGCCACCCGCATCGCCGCCCGCACGATCCGTGCCTGGGGACGGTTCCGGCAGGCGGCTGTGTCGTCCTTTGCCTTTGTCGAGGCGGCGGGACCGGCCTACGCTTTGAAACTGGTGCGCAGCGCGCTTGCCCTATCACCCGGCGAACACCCCCACGATCCCGCACCGCGCATCGAGGGTGGCCTGACAGCCGAGGCCAAGGCCGCCACCGGGGCCGCCGTGCTGAAGGCGATGAGCATGACCACCAACCACGCGCGGCTGGTGTTGCTGCTGGGCCATGGCGGGCAAACCACCAACAACCCGCATGAAAGCGCGTATCACTGCGGCGCTTGTGCGGGGCAGACCGGCGAGGTATCGGCGCGTCTGCTGGCCCAATTGCTGAACGACCCCGAAACGCGGGCAGGTCTGCCTGCGCAAGGGATCATACTGGCAGAGGACACGGTCTTTCTGGCAGGCCTCCACGACACGACAACAGACCGGATCGTCCTGTTTTGCGACGACGCAGCACCGGCACACACCGCCGACATTGCAAAGGCCGAAAACTGGCTTGCCCGCGCTGGAGGCCTCGCGCGCACCGAACGCGCGCTGCGTTTGCCGGGAGCCACGGCAAGGTCGATCGGCCAACGGGCGCTAAACTGGGCCGAGGTGCGGCCCGAATGGGGGCTGGCCGGTTGCGCCGCCTTCATCGCCGCCCCGCGCCCAGCCACAGCCGGTGCCGATCTTGCAGGCCGCGCGTTCCTGCACAACTATGACTGGCGTGCCGATGCGGGCTTTGGCATCCTGGAACTGATCCTGACGGCACCTGTGGTTGTGGCAAGCTGGATAAGCCTTCAGTACTATGGATCATCCGTCGCGCCCGAGGCGTTCGGCGGCGGCAACAAGCTGATCCACAACGTCGTGGGCGGCATCGGGGTGGTTCAAGGCAACGGTGGCAAGCTGCGTCCCGGTCTGCCTTGGCAAACCGTTCACGACGGCACGCTATTGGCACATGAGCCGCTGCGGCTGTCGGTACTGGTCGAAGCCCCGCGCGAGGCGATCATAGACGTGCTGGCCCGTTATGCCGGTGTGCGCGCGCTGTTCGACAATGGCTGGCTGCATCTCTTCGTCCTGCAACAGGGTCAGATCGCGGCCCGCTACCGGCCCGGTTTAGTCTGGGATGACAAGGAATATCAGCGCCGTGCAGCATGACACTGCCCGACCGCGCTGCGCTCGGCACCATGCACGGCAAAGCGGCGGCAATCGCGCCGCCGCTGGCCCGTCTCGGCATCACGCTGGTGGTGCCAAAGGGGCTGAACACTGACCGGTTCGGCACATTCACCGCTGAGGTCCCACGCAAGGGCACGATGGACGATGCCGCCCGAGCCAAGGCACGTGCCGCAATTGAAACCACTGGCCTTTCCGTGGGTATTGCCAGTGAAGGCGCTTATGGTCCGCATCCGTCTATCCCATTTCTGCCCATCGGCCGAGAGGTGCTGCTGTGGCGGAACGAAGAAACCGGGCATGAGGTGATTGAAAGGCTGATCGACGAGGCCCCGTGCTACGATCATGTGACGGTGTTTTCCGCCAACGAGGCGACCATCTTTCTAAAGGGCATCGGCTTTCCCCGAACCGCTGTCATCGTGGAACCGGCGGGCACGGTTGCGGCACCTTTGGCCAAGGGTTTGCAGGACCGTGACGCAGTCGATGACGCAATTGCCCACGCGCTGCGCCTGTCGGCGCAAGGGGGCGCGTTCCTGCAGACCGACATGCGCGCCCATCTGAACCCCCGCCGGATGGAGACCATCGGACGTCTGGCCGAACGTTTTGCCGCGCGGCTGGCGACAATCTGTCCGGTCTGCGCCGCCCCCGGATGGGGGCTGTTGCGGGTGGAAACCGGCCTGCCCTGTGGCTGGTGCCACGGTCCGACGCTGCTGGTCAAGGCCGAGATCCACGGCTGTACGCTGTGTGGACATGAGATTGTTCAACCCCGCGTCAACGGACCGAGCGTGGCCGATCCAGGCCAATGTCCGGGCTGCAACCCATGATCGCAGAGGAAAGTAAATATTAAAGCGACCTAAAAAACGTTGCACGTTGTCCGGTTCCCTCTGCCACTTTCAGGAAAATGTATCCGTCCGGCTGTGGCCAGATTTTCATTTTGTCTTGGTGGGATTGATCATTCAAACGCAAGCCGCCTCTGGCGAGAACGCCGACCTTTAATGGAAGCGGCCCCCACTTTTCAGGGGGGACTTACAAAACGTTGACTCAGCGTTGACTAGTTTTCCAGCGGTCTATACAAAACTGTTTTTGTCGGGTTCTAACCATTTGTTTTGTTTAGAAAATGTGGTTGCGGGGACAGGATTTGAACCTGTGACCTTCAGGTTATGAGCCTGTGACGTTATCAGGGAAGGCTTATGTTGGTCTTTGACTTTGGGGCACGAGACGGGCCTGCAGAAGTTAATCGGCGGTTTAGACGGGTTTTACCTAAATATATGTAATTGTTGACAAATACGTAGATTTGTGGTATTCTGATGGTGCTAGGTCTGGCTTATGTTGCCGGCCAGCTTCACCCCACTTAAATCAGGAATTTATCATGAACAGTCAACCTGCAAAGGTCTTGGCGTCTGGAAGCTTGCGCCAGTTATTGGCACGGGTGTCCAGGGGCCGTTATAGAACGCGGAACCGTGTTATTGTGTTGTTGAGTTTTAAGGCAGGATTACGCGCCTGCGAAATCGCCCGTCTAACGTGGCCTATGGTGACCGATGCCAAGGGCGATGTGGGACCTGCACTCGAACTTTCGGCAAAAGCTGCCAAGATGGGGCGGGGCAGGCGGATCCCGCTGCATGCTGACTTAAGGCTGGAACTCCGAAAGTTAATCAAAACATCTGAATTTCGTGAAGGTCCGGTGATTGTGTCGGAACGCGCGGGGGCAATGACAGCCAAATCCATTGTGAACTGGTTCAAGCGCTATTATGTGGCCTTGGGGTTTCAAGGCTGTTCGTCACATTCGGGACGGCGCAGCTTTGTGACCAATGCCGCAAGATCGGTGCACAGGGCAGGGGGCTCTTTGCGCGATGTGCAGCAGCTGGCTGGCCATAGCTCGATAAAGACCACGCAAGGCTATATTGATGGCAGCAGTGAAGCGCAGCGGCGGCTGGTGCAGCTGATCTAAGCTTTTAGCCCTATGCAAGCTGGTGGCCCTCAACAGCGCTAACCAGCCATCCTCTCATTTTAACCCAACTGACAGAAGGACACCTTTGCCATGAGTGCGAAGATCGTAGACCCATGCCCAAAACCAAGCCTTGAGACTACTAAGGATCATCCACCCCAGCACGCAAGCCACAGAATAAGACAGCTGAATGATGCCTTGCGCATCAGTGGCAAGGGTGGGCGGGTTATGTATACCGACGGCATTATGGGGCAGGGCCTCGCGTTTGCTGCTGACGTGATGCAGGCGGTCACCAGCTTTGATGCTTTTACTTCTGAAAATGATCCATGGGATGAGCATGATTGTGCCAGCTTTAAACTTGGCACGCAGACTGTAATCTGGAAGATCGACTATTATGACCGTGACTTAACCTATCATTCCCCTGATCCTGCTGATCCAAGCGTTACGACACGGGTACTCACTGTGATGCTCGCCCAAGAATACTAAGCCATATTCGAGCTGATGATCTTGGGGAGCGCTGTGCATTCAACGCTGTGTCCCAAACAGGCAGCATCGCATCACCGATGTGTCTCGCAGATTGCGTGGCCGTCCCGACAAATGCCACGATTGGGATGACCAACACCCCAATACCCAAACTTCCTAATACCCACACCCAACACCCAACACCCCCACCCCCAACCCCAATGGGGCACCCGGTGCTGCTTTGGCCCTTGCATATCCTGCAAGGGGCCAGAGCAGGCCTCCCCATGCCTGAACATCCATCCCCAACCCTCACAAGGACCCCTGCAATGGACCATGACTATGATCTGATCATTCCCCCCAAACCTTACCGCCAAGGCCGCTTAGACGGGCTGTGTGGGCTCTATGCCTGTATTAATGCCCAACGCTTTATCCAAACCATCGCAAGGCCAAAGCGCAGGCTGCCTTGGCGGGCCTTGTTCTATGAGTGCCTCACCCATCTTGGTCAAAGCTGGGACCTGCCTGATATTATCTCTTACGGCATGACCTCGCAGCAGCTGTGGTCGTGTGCCAAACATCTCAAAGATAGATTAGAAACCACCCACCAAGCCCCGTCACAGCTGAGCAGGCCTTTGATGGGTGTGAAGCAAAAGTCAGCACAACAGATATTTGCTAGCCTCGCCAAAAGCCTTGGGCAATCAGACCGTGTTGCGATCTTTGGCTTCACGGGACCCCATTATGGCCATTGGACAGCTGTATCGCATATTTTAAACCAGCAGCTGATGCTGTTTGACAGTGCAGCAACAAGATCTCTTGAGTGCGCCAAGTTCATCTACCGTGATGAAACCACCGACACCATCACCGACCCCTACCACTTCACCCCAACCAGCTTGATTGTGGTGCAGGTGCCAAAGCAGCGCTGAGGCTGGGTTCCCAGAAAGGGGGACCAGCACCCGTCTTACCAGCCAACGATTGGGTGTCCAGACCCATCGTACCAGTCAACGATTGGGAGCCAACATCCGTTTTACTGGCGCATGTGCCTCTTTAAACCGAACAAACCTCCAACCCCACCAGCACTCATCCAAAGGACCTCAACCATGGACCAGCATCTTCACGCTCTAGCGCAAGCACTAGGGCTTCACATCTATGGCGACCATGAAAGCCAGAAAGCCCTCAGCATCTTCATGGCAATCACCACCAGCCTTCCACCCCGCACGTGTTGTGCCATGGGTGGGCTTGCTGTTGTGGCCCATGTCGGCACAGAAAACCGCCAGATCAGCCCTGATCTTGATCTGCTGGTTGATGCCAAACACCTTGCACAAATTGCAAAGGCATTCCCAGTCAAAGACAGTCTGCTTGGGCTTTCGGTTCTAAGTTCAACAATAGACATAGATATCATTGCAACCCGTGATCAGATCATGAGAGACGCCTTACACCATTCCCAAATAATGAATCTGGGTGGCACGCTCTTGCGCGTCGTAACCAAAGACTATCTCTGCGTCCTCAAGTTCACATCTGGCCGGGGCAAAGATTTGCGCGACCTGGCTTTGCTTATGAGCCCCACAGCATCACAGCCTGATCAAGACTTACAAACCAAGGTCAGACATATCCTGATGCGCTGCTCCCCAGAAATTGTGGAAGACTATGACAGCTGGATCAACGCATTCACGGCGGGTGTCAGGTTTTGATTGCAGACTAGGCTGAATCGACTCTTGATGTTGGCAGCCTGCGCAAGACCCAAAATGAATAATGTCAAGTTTTTAGCAACTGGTGGCAGATCACCACTTTTGCCATATGTTCGAACTAGCTAAGCTTAGAATGTTGATGTCCATCAAGAATTGAGCCGAAATTTGGAATTATTTTCAGCATGCACTGACCCACTTTCTTGATCGAGAAGTGCAGTTTTGTTCTGTAATTTCAGGCACCAATTGATGCGTTCACGGGATCATTTCTCCATGGATATACTGGGGCAATTCCTATTGGAAATCAACAGATTTACCATCTAAGGACAATCCGCATAGACTGGGATCTGGCTCGCTATAACGATATCGCGTAAAGGCGTTTACTGCCTCCTCCCAATACTCAGCTATGATGACACGGGAGCTACCAGCGATTTCTCCAACTACCACGACCACGGACTAAACTGATGACCAGCAGCAGGATGATTGCGCCAATTGTGGCGTTGACGATTGCGGCAACAAGACCTGTGCCAAGATGAATTCCAAGTTGCGGGAGTAACCAACTACCAACAAATGCACCTAAGATCCCAATAACGAGATCGCCGATAATACCAAATCCGGTGCCTTTTATTATTTGACCAGCTAGCCAGCCTGCAATGAGGCCGACAAGCAATACAATGACGAGACTTTCATTTGACATGGTGCCGACTCCCATAGGGCTTTTCAATAACTCTTGGCGTGCGCTACCACATGTGAATTGTCAGTAATATTGAGCTTAATAGTGGCTATAGAGAATGTCTGCTTACGCATCCCTGCATGAGTTGAGTTTGCAGATGCTGTTGGTGATCTCGGCCTTGGTTGGGCCGATCTAATTTTTGTAAACCTCGGTGACGTTTGCCTTGTGGGATTGAATTGCAAGCGAATTGTCGGCGAACGCGCCGGCTGACAGAAATGAAACGGTTAGGACTATGACGGTTGCGACTGTTTTCATTTTTAACTTCCTATAAAAACCAAACGCAGAACTTGAAAATAGGTTCCATAAGAGCTTCAAATAGGGCCTTAATTTCATTTTGAACGGTTGCTAGCAAAGGGATACAGCTGCAGCTGACTTAATTTTACTCAATTATCCGCCGAATGGAACAATAGTTGGGAAGCAATGCGAAAAGAAAAATGTGATCCCAATGTGGAGATTTGCCCTCCGGCCGAGTAAAAACTAGCAGTGCTCTGCCCCCAAGCATTGAGTTCGTGAATCGCCGCAATTTAAAAATGAACGCGCTCGACCCGTCGAGATTTATAAATCCAGTCAACAGGACGCTGCCGTCACTCATGCAATAATCTCTCATTGCGTCTGGAACAACATATCGGGGAGGTCAGGGGAACTAATGCCGACGGCGTGAGTTGTTTAAATGCTGCCGTACGATTGGTGGGGGGCAAGGGAGGGATGGTATGCCGCGTATTTCTATTTTGTCACTTATTATGATTCTGGCATTCGCAGAAGGTTCCACGCAGTCTGTTGCGAAATCGGTAGTCGGATGGGCTTCCTACTACAAGATGGGTAACCGTACTGCCAACGGTGAACAGTACATGCCCCTTGGTTTAACAGCAGCGCACCGAAGCCTGCCATTTGGTACTCATATACTCGTTACCAACCTCAAAAACGGAAAGTCGGTAATCGTTCGTATTAATGATCGGGGACCATCTCGGCAAAGCCGTGTTTTAGACCTCAGCTTTGGAGCTGCAAAAGTATTGGATCTCGACAGCGAGGGCGTTGGGCAAATAGAATTTGAGGAGGTTCCGGTATCCAATCCTTAGACGCATAGATAGGCCGGATGGAATGGCTTTTAAGGACGTGGCCAGATGCAATGAAAATGATGTCGTGCACCAGATTCGCTGTTTCGAAAGGCGTCGGATAAATTCATAATGGTCAAATCGTTAGAATGTTCATCGACCACGGCACTTGGGTGGTTGTTGCGCAAGCATTCGAAGCTATGCGTGGTGGGAATGAATAACCAAAGTCTTACTCGAACGTTAAAACAAAAAACGTAAACAAAGGAATTAAATGCATGCGAATTTTAATCCGGCCTCTCGGCGCTTTGGTCGCGGTGATTACTCTGTTTTCTGTCGATCTCCAGAGCGCGTACGCCGACAGTGGCAGAATTAAGCTTAAGGTCTACAAAGCCGGTTGGATCATCGGTGGATCAGGCGGTAGCGGCAATCTTACTTTCCAAGGCCGTAGCTATAGGCTTGGAGTAGGCGGCATAGACTACGGCCTGGTGTTCGGCGGTTCGAAGACGGTGCTGCAAGGCAAGGTGAGCCATATTCGACGGGCGTCGGACGTTGAGGGGGTTTATGGTGCCATAGGCGCTGGGCTTGCGGTCGGACAGGGTACTCGCGCGATCGTTCTCACCAACCAGAAGGGGGCGGTTCTGGAGCTCTCGGGTAGGCAAGTCGGGCTGATCGCAAACCTCGATCTGAGCGGGTTAGCGCTTACGATAAAATAGCTGCTGTCATGCCACGGCTTGTTCCGCATACGGTTCTCATTTAGGCGTTTTTTCTTTCGAATGTGATGGGTGATACGCTTCCTGTTGCTGAATGTCTGCGACGGCTGTTGTAGAAGCCGTTGATGCATTGAAACAGGGTAAGGGTGAAGTGATCGAGGGTCGTCCGAACATGCCGTCAGTTCAGTTCTGCCTTAAAGGTTTTGAAGAAAGTCTCGACAGCAGCGTTGTCGTAACAGTTGCCCTTGCCACTCATTGATGCTGTGAAGCCAAGTTGTCGCAATCGGTTTTGATAATCGTGAGAGCTATATTGGCTGCCCCTGTCGGTATGATGGATGCAACCGGGCGGCGGATTTCGAAGCGCCACAGCCCGGTCGAGAGCCTGTAGTGCAAGATCACGTTTGAGGCGGTTGCTGACGGCCCAGCAAATGATGCGGCGCGAATGCAGGTCCATCATCACCGACAGGCGCAGCCAACCTTCAGCTGTCCAGACATAGCTGATGCCACCTGCCCATTTCTGGTTAGGAGCTTCAGCCGTGAAGTTGCGGTCCAACAGATTGGGCGCAATATTGAACCTGTGATGACTATCAGTCGTGGCCTTGTATTTGCGGGTTCTCACCACGTAAATGCGGTTGTCGCGCATCAGGCGGCCCACCCTGCGGTGACCAACTGATAGACCGATCTCCTTCAACTCCTGAGTCATCCTTGGCCTGCCATAGCTGCCAAGGCTCAATTGATGTTGTTCGCGGATATGGGCCAGCAACACCATGTCGTCACGCTGGCGACAACTCATCGTTCGTCTTCGCCAGGCCCGAAAACCTCGTGGTGTGACCTTCAGCATTCGGCATAAGCGTTCGACTGGAACCCGTTTCGAATGTTCCTCAACAAAGGCAAATCTCATTTGTTTAACCCCGCAAAGAACACCGTGGCTTCCTAAGAAACAGCTTCCACTTCTGGGATAGGAGCAAGCGCAAAGCCAAGCGTCTTGGCGCGGCGCTTGAGGTTGGCGAGAACGCGGATGCGGTAACGTTCCTCATAAGCAGCAGCGCCTTGGTCGCGGTAAGTCAACCCAAAACGTAACGTGTTAAAGAACAACACTGCAATCTTACGCGCTGTGGCGGTGACAGCCTTCTGTTTGCCGATCCGCGACGACAGTCGACGATAAAAAGCTCCCAGTGCCGTTTCACTGCGCCCTATTGTTGTTGCTGCCAGCCGCAGAAGCGCAGACGCGCGACTAGATGAGCGGCGGGTTCGCGACGACAATAATTTACCTCCTGATATTCTATTGCCTGGAGCCAGGCAGAGCCAAGAAGTGAAGTGCTTGGCTGTCGGCCAAGCTCTCAGATCTGTGCCGCATTCCCCAATCAGCTTGAGGGCTAAAGAGGGGCCAAGGCCGTGGATTTGCGTCAGATCGACGCCGAGAACACCGTAAAGTGCGGCCCGAACGTCAAACGACGGTGCGTTTACTTGCTTGGTTTTGGTTCTGGCCTTTGGCAAAGGCGACACCTGCTCGCCAGCGCGAACCGTCACATGAGATAGGGCCGTTTCCAGTTTGTGGTCACAGGCCAGTATTTTTTCTTGATAAAAGTCGAAGAGCTCTAATGACTGCGTCAAGGCGAAGATATGTTCATCCCTGTCGTTGCCCACCAATGATGCGCGGATCGTTTCAATCGAGGAGTGACAGCGGATATCGCGCATGGACGCCAATACGTCAGGGTCACGCTCGCCCGCAACGATGGCGCGGATGATCCGCATTCCAGTGCTGCCGGTGATGTCTGAGACAACGTGATGAAGTTGTAGGTTCATCTCCATCAGAGCCTTTTGCATGTGCTGAATGTGTGCGGCAGCATATTCCACCAGCCGCTCACGCTGTCGCAAGTAGGCCCGTAAAGTCGCAATCTCTGCTTCGGGGCGGAAACTTCCGCGTAACAGGCCATAAGAATGCAGCTGCCGCAGCCAGCTCGCATCACTGACATCAGTCTTTCGGCCTGGAACATTCTTGGCATAGCGGGCATTCACCAAAATAACGTCAAAGCCATGCTTTTCCAAAATCTCAAACGCTGGAATCCAGTAAACACCAGTAGATTCCATCGCAACACTGGTGACACCACAGGATCTGAACCATTCAGCCAGATCATGCAAATCATGCGTGAAGGTGCCAAATGTGCGCACTGGCGTGTCAACGTGGTCAGGGTTTACTGCAGCAACATGCATCGTTGATCCAATGTCGATTGCAGCAGCGCTCGGATTGACCAGCTTTAAATCCGACTGGTCAGTGGTTGTTGTCTTTTTCATGGTAACTCCTCTGTTCACAATGGAGAGGCTGGGCCATGCAAGTTCGTCATTTTCCTAACCGGGATCACCGCAAATTTGGTGTCACCACTCTCAAGTACGCATCAGCCCATGTGCCAGGTTTTTTAACGGGGTCAATACCTCCAAAAAGCCATCGGCAACTCCTCTCCAAAATCGAGAGTAACACAGTCCGTTTCTACCGCACACAGGCGGGCTCCAGTCCGCGATAGTTTTTTAGCAGCTCCCTCTCCTCCAACAGCAAACGGTTCTCTTTGCGAAGCCGTTCATTCTCTTTGGCCAGATCAATATCAGCTGCTGGCGGTAAATCCTCATGTCGTGATCTTTGGATCCATTTGGCCAGTGTTGAATGGCCAACCCCCAAATCAGATGCCACCTGACGCCGTTTCAACCCACTGGTCAGCGCCATTCGAACTGCTTCGCGTCTAAATTCTTCGTTGTGTATTCTTCCCATCGTTGCTCTCCTTGATGCTTGTTAAACTATTCAAGGATGCGGAACTAATCCGTGGCAAGTCCAGACATTCCAACGGTCCGCATTAGCCAAGCCTACACCGAGCCCGTGATGGCCACCGACCTGTTTGAGCATGACCTTGCAAAGCTCAATATTCTGCGCCAGCGCGGGCGTGACTCGTTCGCCGAAAATGAGGCCACTCTGAAGAGCTTTTTGGGCGGGGCATAACGGGGATATCAGAATCCAAGCTGGAGACATGGTCAAAGCTAGGCTCGGTCCCGCAGTCGGCCGCCACCCATGGCACTATAAGGCGCGCGCTTGAGGATGCCGATGCGCCATTTTCTAACCGCTCGTTCGAGACTTTTCTGCAGGGCTCGTATGGCAACGACACAAACGTTTGGAAGGAAAGCGACGTGGATGTCGTGATCAATCTGACCGACATCTACTACTATGACCTAGAATCGTTGACACCCGAAGATCGCGAAAGGTTTAAGAAGGACACTTCGTCTGCTGGTTATACGGTGAAAGACTTCAACGCGTCGGTGTCTGGATGGCTTGAGGATCGCTTCGGTGATGAAGTGGATCTTACTGGTGACAAGGCTATTGCAATTGCCGCTAACGGCAACCGCAGGGACGCCGATCTCATCGTCTCCGCGAACTACCCAAGTACATATCTTACAGCACCGACAACAATCTCTTCCATCCCGGGATCTGTTTCTTCACAAAGGACGGCACTCAGATCGTCAATTATCCTAACAAGCATTCGGCGAACATGACGACGAAGCATCAGGCCACCGATTGCTGGCTGAAGCCCATGGTTCGCATCTTCAAAAACCTGCGCAACCGGTTGGTTGATAGCGATGATATAGAGAATGGCCTCGCACCCTCATACTACCTCGAGGGCCTCCTATATAACGTCCCCAACGACAATTTCGGCAGCTTCTATGTGGACACGTTCGTCAAGGTATTCAACTATATCCATAATACCGACCGCAGCAAGTTTCTGTGTGCCAATGAACGCTATTACCTTTTCCATCCGACCTCTTCTGTAACTTGGCGAGCCGAGAAATGCGTAGCGTTTTTGGATGCCGTGCAACAAGCTTGGACCAATTGGTCATGATAGTAACGCGTTAACCCTCTCGAAAACGGAATTCGATAGCGGATATAAACAGCGGATCTTGGCTTTACCGATCAGTTGCACATGATCCATTCCATCAAGAATGAAGTTGTTGGCCCTGTTTGGCTCTGATGATTGATTTACGCTCACGGCGTGTTGTTGGTTGGGCCGTCAGCAACCGCTTGAAACGCAATCTGGCTTTGCAGACTTTAGACCGTGCTGTAGCGCTGCGAAATCCACAGACGGGCTGCATCCATCACGCGGATCGAGTAAGTCAATATTGCTCTCATGAATACTAAAACCGATTGCGTGTCCTGGGCTTCTCAGTCTCAATGAATGGCAAGGGCAACTGTTACAATAATGCTACTGTCGAGACTTTCTTCAAAACCCTCAAAGCCGAGGTGATTTGGCGTCAGAATTAAACAATGCGAAAACATGTGACCCAAGCCCTCTTTCAATGCATCAACCCCTGCCTGACGGGCGATGGAACCATCGCCGAGTAGGGGCTTCTACAACATTTGCAGCAGACATTCGGCAACACGAGGCAAATCACCTATTACATTCGAACGAAAATCCGCCTAACCAAGAGCTGGACGATGAACTAATCCACGGCAAGTCCATAGTGCATCAGGAGAGTTTGATACTATATGAGCCTATCCTCTCCAAACTGGAAGTATTTCGCCCAAATCATAATAGCCAGTGAAGCGAGAGATATTAGGCCGGATGATGCAAAAATCCCAGCTGGCTGCCGCGCCATCGAGAAATTGCGCCCTCATCTGACCAATCTGATTGGCAACGTTGGATGCAATGCACTCATTAATCGCGCTCGAGCACTCGGCGGTAAAGATGTTAGATGGCTGGCTGCGATGTCGCCAAATATGCAAAGTTCTCTAGTTGAGTTTTACGAAGTCGGGGAGCGGCTTGAGGCTGACGAATTTAGTGAGGGTTGCGCCATATTGCTATCTCATCTCCTTGATTTGCTGGCGACGTTCATTGGTCAAGACATAACACTGCGACTTGCTCAAGCGGTTTGGCCGGAACTTTCGCTGGATGACCTCGTTAATGCTGAAGGTAATAAAAATGAAAAACGGAAATAGAACGTCTAAAGTCGGGGCATCGAAAAGTTTTACTAGTAACGGAACGAAAGTCGTTATCCGTCAATTGCCAACAGGCGTGCGCGGTCTTGACGACATCCTTGGCGGCGGAATTCCAGAATTTTCCTTCAACATTATTGCCGGTCCCCCAGGCGGGGGAAAAACTACACTGGCCCATCAAATTCTTTTTGAAAATGCAACGGTGAAGAATCCCGCGATCTATTTCACGGTGCTGGGTGAACCCGCTCTGAAGATGTTACGGTATCAACAACAAAATTCGTTCTTTGATCAGTCCAAGGTCGGCAACGCAGTTCGTTTTATCAATTTATCCGACGTGGTACTTGAAAAGAATTTGGACGCCGTGTTTGAGGATATTGTAAAACAGATTACTTTGCTTAATCCGAGCATCGTAGTAGTGGATTCATTTCGTACAGTTGTTCGAAAAGCAATCGCCACCACGGGTGAATTGGAGATGCAATCTTTCATCCAGCGTTTGGCGCAGTTTCTGACCAGTTGGCAAGCAACAACTTTTTTGGTTGGAGAATATGTTCAGGAGGAAATGCGCGATAATCCAATCTTTACTGTGGCTGACGGTCTCTTCTGGTTGTCACAAGTTCCCGAGCGAAATTCCGTGGTACGGAAACTGCAAATCATAAAACTCCGCGGACAACGGTCAGTCCCTGGATTACATACTGTCCGCATCACCGATGATGGGTTACAAGCTTATTCACGTACCCTCGGATTTGTGCTCGAAAGCAAAAAACCAGCGCGCCGTCGTCGACTTTCGACTGGCATAGCTGAGCTTGATAAAATGATGGGCGGTGGAATCCTTGAGGGGGATAGTCTTCTCATTGCTGGACCCTCGGGAACAGGAAAGTCAGCTCTCGCCACCCAATTTATTGCCGCCGGACTTCGCAAAGGCGAACCCGGGGTTATTGCAATCTTCGAAGAACGTCCAAAAGGCTATATAGTTCGTGCAGATAACTTGGGGTTGGATTTAAGGACGCATCTGGAAAAAGGAACCCTCGAAGTCGTTTACCTCCGGCCCTTGGATCTTTCGGTGGATGAAACGACGCATGAGATCCTCGATGCCGTCAAAAGGGTGGGCGCGAAGCGACTGGTTATCGATTCCCTGGTGAGTCTTGAAATGGCCTTGGCACCGGGCTTCCGCGAGGATTTCCGCGAGTCGCTCTACCGCATGATTGTGGCGTTGACTGGAGCCGGAGTGACAATTATCAGTACCGTTGAAGTGGACGATACCTTTACTGGATTCTCCTTCAGCCACTATACGATCTCCTTCCTTACCGATGACATCCTCCGGCTGCGTTACGTCGAAATCGACGGACAGATGCGTAAGGTTATGGTTGTTATCAAAATGCGTGGTGGTAATCACAGCAAGGACATCCGTGAGTACGTAATAACAAGCAATGGCGTGGTTATCATTCATCCCAGGTCCACTGAATACATTGGCCTGCTGACTGGAATTCCAACACGAGTGGGCCCGCGAGGTGCCCAGAAAGACGAAAAGCCACCGGAACCTAAGGCTAGGAAATAGCGTTCTAGATGGGCCATACATTTGGGGTGTTTTGGGATGAGGTTTAGCACACGGTACTACCAGGAATCTTCAGATTGTTCAAAATGTGGCAGGTGTTGGCGACTTCATCTCTCATGTAGGTATGATTTTGATGCTCAATGAGAATAAGGACGTTTCTTTGGAAGGGAAACTACTCCAAGTGAATGAGGCCTTATTGTTGAGTTCGCTGCGCCAGCATGAACTCACCGAGGCCACTGAGTTGCTGAATTTACAACTTCAAAGGGAAATCGCCGAGAGAAAAATAACAGAAGCCACTTTGAGGGAGCGTGAAGCAGAAGTTCGGGCAAGTGACGCACAGTATCGCAGCCTATTTAATTCAATTGAAGAAGGGTTCTGCGTCATCGAAAAAATAGAAACTCGTCCCGGCGAACCGGTGGATTTCCGCTATTTGGAGGCCAATCCAGCTTTCGAGAAGCAATCTGGCGTCAGAGATGTAGTTGGAAGAACGATGAGAGAGGTATTTCCCGGTGAGCTGCAAGAATGGATTAATACCTATCAGGCAGTATTAGAAGACGGAGAAGCGGTCCGTTTCGAACGTGAATTTGTGACCACGGGGCGCGTACTTGAACTTTATGTGTTTAGGCTTGAAGATAATCCGCATACCCGACTTTCTGTCATCTTTCAGGATGTGACGGTTCGTAAACATGCTGAGGCAGTAGCGCAGCGTCTTGCAGCCATTGTGACATCTTCGGAAGACGCTATCTTCAGTACAGATATTGACGGTGTTATCACGAGCTGGAACAGGGGCGCTGAGGTTCTTTTGGGTTACTCCAGTAATGAAATTATAGGTGAATACCTGTCAGTGCTGTTGCCTCCTCATCGGCTCAAAGAACAAGCTAAGATTCTCGAACATATTCGTGATGGTAATCATGTGTCACAGTCTGAAACATCTTTCCTTAACAAGGATGGAAGAGAAATGTGGGTATCTTTAAGTGCATCATCACTCCGAAATGCTGCAGGGGATATTATAGGTGTATCCCAGATAGCGCGAGATATTACATCGCGGCGGCTCGCCGATGAACATCGGAATATCCTTGTTAGCGAATTGAACCACCGCGCAAAAAACTCATTGGCCATGGTGCAAGCTATAACAGCGCAGACGCTTAGAGGTGCGTTATCATTAAAAGATGTACAGCTGGCAATCGAATCGCGTCTCGGAGCATTGGCCCGAGGTCATGATTTACTAACTTCTAGTAACTGGGCTGGAACTGATCTTGAAAGCGTTACAAAGGCAGCTCTTGAACCACACCGAGGCGGAGAAAATCGGTTTCACATTGAGGGCCCCTTTGTCTCATTAACACCTGCCACGGCCCTTACATTCACAATGGCCCTTCACGAGTTGTGCACCAATGCGATAAAATATGGCGCACTCTCGCTGTCAGCAGGTACAGTATCCATCGTTTGGCAAATCAAAGAACTCCAAAATCAAAGCATTCTGCACTTGCAGTGGACAGAAAAGGGTGGTCCGACGGTGATGGTTCCGACTCACAAGGGTTTCGGTTCACGCCTCGTGGAAAAAGCCTTGGCAATGGAACTTTCTGGCGAAGTGCGAATACACTATGAATCCTCCGGTGTGGTTTGCACGATAGAGGCACCTTTGCCTCGCTTAGATAAAGTAAATGCGTATGGCAACTAACCAGAATTCGACGGCATGCCGCGTGATTATAGTCGAAGACGAACCGATTTTGGCTCTCAGCTTAGAAGACATGTTGACGGAACTGGGTTATGTCGTAATTGGGTTAGCTACACGCATTGAGAAAGCGTTGACACTTGCACGTTGCGGCGAATTTGAGCTCGCGATTTTAGATATCAATCTTGCTGGAACAACCAGTTTTCCTGTTGCCGATATTTTGCGCGATCGTGGAAAACCCTTTATTTTTACGACGGGATATGGTGCCCAGGGAGTGGGCGAAGCCTATCTTGGAACGCCCCTGTTGACCAAGCCATACAGTCTTAGGGAATTAGATCAGATGTTAAGCAAAACTCTGGCTCAAAGCATCCTATATTGAGATTTCATTCACCTAGGCGCCTTGTTATGATTTGGGGAATTTCTGATTACCAGTAGTTCGGTGTGCCAATGTTGTAGGACGATGGCAATAACGATTCAGAAGAGAAAAAAAGATACTGCCTTCTAAGCTCACCCGCTAGCGGCGTATAAATAATTATTCAAAAACGGTTTGGACTCGCCTGCTTTCGCGATCTTTATAAATTTTAAATCGTCGGGTATTCGCAACGCCCACATCGAGCCCCGTTCACCGCAGCTCAACGACAATGACAAACGCTCCCACAGAACCGATGAGCAGGAGTTCTATCAACTGCTCACCTACAAAGATGACTTCGATCTCAGTGCAAAATTGGCTGAGTTGGAAAGTTTTTATAATTTCTCAAGACCGCATGGTGCTTTCGACGGAAAAGCACCTTAGGAAATCTTGCGGGAGCGGCTATAATCAGTACACAAAACTGTCCGACCTGTTCGCTCATATTACAGCTTTAGACCTATATGGTAACTAATGATATTCTTCATCCATGAATGGACATCTAATCGAGTTAACATTGGGAGCTTTACACAATCTAAGTTGCACTCCAGAGCCTATCTTTTGGCCAAAGCATGCAGCGTTTCCAGCTTTTATTCACTCTGAATAATCTGCCTGACTAGGAACTGGCCGAATGCTAAGGTGGGATCCTTGAGTAGTACTGCGGTGGCCACTCCGCGTCCTATCGGCAATAGCTTAAGGCGCAAGGTCGCATTGCACCCCTAATTACAAACACCCTAATACCAGCGCCCCGGCCATAGTAACCGCCGCCAAAGACAAAAAATAGTAAGAGGATAATCACGATTAGAGTGGTGTTGCTCATGTTGCGCTCCTTATGATATATTTTTTTGGCCCGTCTGGGCTGTACCCCAGGATAAGTGAAGATTCATTTGGAATTGATCATAGCAGCAATTCCAGGGCCGTTTTCGAGCTTGTGGATGCGGCGCCGAGTAGTCGGGAAATATCCTCTAAGAATTGAAGACTAGCTTCAGCATCGCGCACCACGGGGTCTGAAGTACGGGCTGGCTGTTGTGTAACCTCTATGTTTCTAAGCGTAGGCAAATAATATCATACTCGGGTGCATAGCCAAAACTATTATTGCAACGCACTCCACGCGGCCATTCACTCAGTCCGCGTAGCCTCCCACGAAGTACCGATTGTAAAACGGCAGCGAAGGTCCGCTCTGTGGCAAAGTACGTTCCGGAACTTTATTTTCCTTTGATCGTTTTTAACCAGCAAACCATTTTTAGGTAGGATGGACATGTCAGGTCACAATCAATCCATAAGCTATGAGCGGTAAGTTTCTTCGACACTGGCCGCTCACCTCTGCGGTGTCGCGGTGGTACCGCATATAACATTTTGGCTATCGTGTTGCGGTGAACCCCGAAGCGCTGCGCCGCTTCTCTCCGGCTCAGGCCTTCAATCATAATATCACCTCTGATCCTGGCATAAAGTTCCACTGTAGACATCGTTCCAGCTCGTCCACGCCATAACTTGACTATGAAGAAGCCTAACAGGACCGGTACACTTTTGCGCCGCCTTAGCGCGCCATAATCCCCGGCTCAGTGGTACACTTTAGCTCCGCTGTTTATACATGATGCTAGACGGATTACATTTCTGGCGCAGCGTGCCTTCACCTGCGCCAAAGCGATTATGAGAGATCGGCGTCATCCAACTTTTGATCCAGCATGGCGTCATCGTTATTTGCGCGGGCGGCGGCGGTATACCTGTCGTTAAACGAGACAATGGAAGCTTCGCCGGCATTGAAGCCGTGATCGACAAAGATTTCGCCAGCGCCCTGCTTGCTGAGCAAGTCAATGCTGACGCGCTGCTGCTGCTCACCGAGGTCGACGATGTTTATCTCGGGTGGGGCACCGAACAACAAAAACCATTACGTGAGGTAACTGTCGAAGAAATTAAATCCCACACTTTCGCCAGCGGCAGCATGGCACCAAAAGTTCAGGCATCGCTTAATTTTTTGAGCTGCGGCGGAAAAATTGCAAGCATTGGTAAAATGGAGGAAGCGCTTCATATTTTGAATGGGCAATCTGGAACGAATATCGTAGCCAGTTCCAAATGAAATGAACTCTACATCATGAATTCATAACTTCCTCATTGCAAATGACAAGGGTTCCGATCTTTTGCGCAGTTGCAAGTAGACACTCAAGCACATGGCGGCAAATCCCGTAACAGCTAAAAGCCCAAGATAGCCCCAAGGAATATCCAGCGCTTCAGGCGGCGGATCGAAAACATGGGTCATCATTTTCACTAACACCCAAGCAAGGCTGGTGCCGATGGCCAGACCCGACACCATGCCAACCACATAAATAATGATCGCCTCGCTCCACAGGAATGCTCCGAGATGGCGCGCCTTGGCACCCAAAGCCAACAATATCGCGAAACTCCTGCGACGCTCTTCTAAGCCTAGTGCAAACACCAGTCCCAATGCACCGGCAATGATCGGCAGCGCAAAGGCCAATTCAAGCCCAGTCAAGCTTTTCAGATCGACTGCCACCAACGACGATCCAATGCGGTGCGTTGCCTCGGAGATGTCAGTCACCTTCAGTGCGCCTTGGTCAGACAGTGCAATGCGAATGTCCTGCGCTACGTTGGCGGGTGCTGCGGAGGTGCGCACCAATACCGTTTCAGATGCGGCATTTTCTGTAGCCTTCGCAATGTAAGAGGCATTCGCGATCAAGAATGAATCAGTTGGTGCCGTTGGAAATTCTCGCACCAAGCCAATGAAGGTGAAAGGCACGACATGATAAGCATTATCTTTTGCCGATTGCAGACGCAGGTTTAACGTGTCGCCGGGCTTTAGTTGGAAGTCAGTCATAGTTTCGTCCGATACTAAAACACCATTCGACGTGGCTTGCAATTTTGCCAGTGTTTCTGCTGCATCATTGTTCGTGAAATAGGCATTAGCAATCGTTGTTGCTTTGCCGATTGTCATTGGATTGATGCCATAGATATCTTGCAAGTCAGTGCCGACATAGGCGAAGCGGTGCTGCATCGGCTCGGCCCACGCCACACCATTGGTTGACATTATTTTCTCAATCGCGGAGCTGGCAGGAGAAAGCACAGTGCCGGTAACCGCCACATCAGCACCGTTGGACAGTTGCGCATCAACATTGGCTTGTGACTCGTACGTCGTATTGAAAATAGCTGTCGAGGTTGCAAACGAAAAAGCCAGCGCAACCAACACCACGCCCTTGGCGATCCGCAATCGTTCTCTACACATTGAAGCTGCAACGATACCCGAAAATAGTCCCGCAACTGGCATAATTATGTTACTCAGAGCCACTCTTCCGCTCATCATAAACCATGTCCATAACCGCATCAGCAATAGCGCCAGTCCAATCCACATCAGGCCCGGAGCCAGATAGGCCTTGTAGTCAACTGTTGCTGTTGCAACGCCCTCTGGCGCTGTTACCACTTGATACCCTGTCGCTGCCGATTGCCAGAAAACAATTCCAGCAATCACCAAAAGCAAAACATCAATCCACAGGCGCTGCCACATAGGCTGGTTGGCACTGTGCCCATCAACTGCGGTGAGATTTGCGCCAACCGTTTGGTGCAGCATTGTCCAAGTTGAAAGAAAGAATATCAACAACACCGCCAGCAACCCACCGACCATAGCCAGAACAAACCAAATGACTTCCGCAGCCCCCGTGGGCAATGGCATCCAAGTATGCGCGGTGATCCATGCAACCACCACACCAAGCAATGAACCCGTGATGCCGACAGCCAAAGCCTCAAGCCCCACCAACAACACAGTTTGCGATGTGGCCGCACCCCGCAATTGTAACAGCCCAATATCACGGCGACGGCGATCTGACCCAGACTGAACAATCAACATGGTCAGCAAGATTGCAACCGCAGCACCTGGCACACCGAGAAACAGAAATAGAACCTTTGCAAAAAGCGCATCAAGCCGCACACCGTCAAGTCTTGCCGCGAGGTTATTGGCGATTACGCCTTCGCCAGCAAGTTTGGCGGAAAGATTATTGGCCCGGCCTGTTGCTTCCACATAGGCTGCAACAGGATCGCCGGGCAAAGAACCGTGGTCAATTCCAATATGCAATTGTCGATTAGAAGTCTGCGGCATTGACTCAAGTTGGTCAGCAAACAGTGTGTTCCATTTTTCAAGCGGCAAAAGAATGATATTGTCAGGCGGCGCTGTGGGAGCCGACTGCGTTGTCGTCCCCACGATTTGAAAAAACTGATCAGCGCTTGGCATTTCCACTATGCCCGCGATGGTGATCAATTCTGGTGCGCCAACCAAGCGCTCTAACGTAACTTGTCCTCCGGGGGCGACATGCAGATTTGCGGCCGTCTGCTGGGCCAGCAATGGGCCATCAAGTGAACCAGCAAGGAGACGAAACTGTTTTGCAAACGACTTGGGGTATGAAAGATCTAGTCCGACGGCCTTACCGATACCCGTTGTTTGAACTGTCCCTTGAGTAGTCGCCGACAGACTTTTGATATCAGCATAATCGACAACTTCTATGGCAGCGCCGGGCTCAGCTTCATGGGCAGCACTTTGTGCCGACGCATAATCGCTGGTGCCAACCAATTGCACCTGCCAATCGGGCGCCACAGCCAACACAGCCCGCGCTGTCATAGTTGAAGCACTGTGAGACACGAACAACCCTAATAAAGTCAACAACGCTACGGCAATGGCAACGCCCAATGCTGCTGCTCCAAGCATTGCCCAATGTGCGCGCAACAACCCCCGCAACCAGTTGCTGATCATGACGCAATCCTTATCGAGTTAGATGTATCCAATGCACCATAACGCATGTGCCAAACCGTATTCATCTTTGCGGCAATGACGGGATCATGCGTGGCTATGATTAGCGCTGCACCCCAGGTGTTTGATACTTCAACAAGTTTGTGGATGACTGATTGCCCCGTTTCCTGATCAAGTTGTCCCGTTGGCTCATCTGCTAAAATCAGCGCTGGAGATGTTACCAAAGCGCGCGCCATAGCGATGCGTTGCGCCTGCCCACCTGAAATTTCTTCGGGTAAACGGTCCGCGAGGTGCTCGAGCTCAAACAGCTTCAACATTGAAAGTGCCTTCTCGCGCACTTGGCTGCCTTGCTCTAAAACAAGAAGTGGAACTTCAACATTTTCAACGACTGTCAAAGCCGCCATGAGGCTAGGTGATTGGAATGACAAGCCTATATATTTTGGTCTTGCAGATTCAGCAGGTGGAAATTTTGGCCAGTAAATAGAACCTGATGACGGCGCATCAAGTTGCGCCATGAGGGCCATCAACGTGGATTTGCCGCTGCCCGATGGGCCCATGACGGCTATGCTGTCGCCCGCATTGACCGTGCAACTGGCATTCTCCAGAGCCGTCACCGCATCATCACCAACCATGAACTTGCGTGTGACATTTTCAAATATAACAATCGGGTCAATCATTACTTATTTTCCCGTCTTTCATTGTTATTACCCGTGATGCACGTTTGGCAGCCGCCGCGTTATGCGTTGCAATAACGATCGCACCACCATCAATTTGGAAATCACTCAGCAAGTTTAAAATGTCGGCTTCGGTTTCGCTATCAACTTCACCAGTGGGTTCGTCCAGTAGAAGAATTTTAGGATGGCAGACCATTGCAACAGCAAGGCCTGCACGCGCAAGCTCTCCTCCTGAAAGTTGGGCCGGAAGAGAATTTGCGCGTTTGCCGATGCCAATACGGTCCAGAATATTTTTTTGATGCGAGGAATTTGGCTGAGGTGCGAGTACTTGAACCATCAACAGGTTCTCGGCCACACTGAGATGTGAAATGAGATTATCTTTCTGCCGCATCACACCAAAATATTTGGCCCTGAATTTGGTTTTGATAATTTCAGATTGACGCGACATGGGCTGGCCCATCACATAAACAGCACCACCATCAGGTTCATCTAATCCAGCAAGGCAGTGGAGCAATGTCGATTTACCACTGCCCGATGGCCCCACCAAGGCGATCATTTCACCTGCAGCAACCGTTAGATCAACGCCGCGCAAAGCCTTTACTTCTTCCTCGCCGGAGTGAAAAAATCGGTAAAGCTCACGCGCTTCCAGCACGCTCATTTCAATTCCACTTGAAGCTTGAAGAAATCAATTTCCATTGATCGACGTTGTCTGCGCCTTTAGGTGCAGAGAGTTGCAGCACCACCAACTTGCCATTCTTCAGAAAGAAAAATCGCTCATTTTCTTCACGAACTTGTTTGTTCGTAACATCATTAGGTTCTGAGTTTGAATCATAAGCAATTTTAATGATCTTGCCTGACTTAAAGGCCACTTCTTCTACTTTTGTAACTTTCACAGCACGTCCAGTCTTCTCCAAGTCGGGTACCAACCTAGATTTGGCATAGGCCACATTGACGGGCATATCACTGATCCCACTTGTCAAAGAGATATGATTATATTTGTCGTTAAAGACGGTTCCATCCTTGCCATCTTTGCGGCTCCAACCTTCAGGCACCTTGATGGAAAATCCAGCACGTGATTTAAAAACAATAAATGCCTGACTGTCGGGGATGTCTCCGGGCGCTGAAACCTCCGGAGCAACTGGCGCTTCGGCAGTTACGGCGTAAACGCGGCATCCTGTTGGAAACAAAATAGAGACTGCAATTAGTAAAATAGAAAATATTTTTTTCATTTTGACCTCTCATAGCATTTTGAGCAATGAGCTTTCGTTCGTCAATTTACATCGAAGTAAGTTTGGCTCTATGTTACGAGCGCACGACATTAGTCGTGCATTCCAGTGCAATATCGAAAATAAACGTTGGCCTCGAACAAGGTTCGGAAGCTACTCACTTGATCTCCGCTTCAGACAGCCCATCATGCAACCTGACTTATGTTTAAGGTTCCCGACACGATCCGCACTTGATTCAAACATCAAATACCCTTGCTGAGGTTCCAATGGGTGTCATCCCAAGGAAACACGTCCCGCCTCGGAATAATGATGAACGATAAATTTCAGGGACAAAAAATGGAAAACAACATGAAGATTATCAATCTGTTTATGGTCATGGCAGCTGCTTGCCTTTTTGCAACAACAGCATTTGCAGCAACCACATCGGTTACCGGTGTTATCAAGAGTATCGACGCACCGAATGACTCGATAACGCTTGTTGGTGGCGTCACTTATACCCTAGGCAACGAAATGGAAGCCGAAACGTTCAAGACCGGCGAAAGAGTGAAAATCATTTTTGAAACTAAGAAGGGCAAAATAATCGCATCATCAGTCAAGGCTGCTAAGTAACTTCTATTTCTTTAACAGTTGGCACTTAAAATGAACTACACGGGTTTTTGTGTATTTGGGCTCTAGCTTATCCGCAAGCTGGGGCCAATTTTGTGAATCTTTAAGCGTATACATGTGCCACATTTGTCACGGGTCTTCTAACACTGGCACCTTTGCGTAAACCGACATGTGTTCAGCGAGTTAAGGAAGGACTGCTTGCTGCCAACCGCGTGATGAAAATTTTAGGCGATCTGAAACTGGTTCATTCCTAAAGATGGCTATTACCCTGCAATTACACTTTTGGACCACCCATAACATCAGCCTCCGCTGTGAGTTCCTTTTATGACATCACCATTCAATTAGTGAATGGAACAAAAAAGACAATGCCACCATGATAGATATCAGACCGAACGACATTGAAAGTGCCATCAGGGTTTTGTTGTTTTACGATCTTCAAAACATGCTGTGCGCTGGGTGATGCGACATGACGTTTTATCCAAGCATAAAATGAATGCGTACTAAAGCCCAAGCGCTGCGAAACATCTGCAACAGAATGTCCCCGTTCTGTGATCTGCTTGATTGCATCAGTTTTGAAATCTTCCGTAAATCTAGATTGTCCCATGATCGGCTCCTTGCCTCATTTTCAAGGGGCAAAGTGTCTACAAATCTAGGGGCTATTCAGTCTGCTGAAAAAAATCAAAGTCATTCTGGATCACCTTCGGGTTCCATTCAGCCTGACTTTGTTGGCGATGAAGGACGTTTTACCGCTTTACCCAACAACTTGGACTGAGCATCCATAACCTCATCTAGCCGCGAAGGCTCACCGCCAGACATTCCCTCTTCGGTGGCCACCGAAAGGCGAACAGCGTCCTGCTCCCATTCCGTCAACGCATCCTGTTTTTGCTTGGTAGTAAGAGTGTCGTCTTTCACCACATCTGCGGGCGAGGCGAAATTTCCAACCGGATCTTCAACCTTCAGTTTTGGCTTGGACTTTTTATCTGGCATTTTGTTCACCAACTTTCTTTTTTCTAGACTTAACAAAGCTTATTTCTTCTGAATATTCCCAGACTTCTAATTTGGGTACTCGTCAGAGAAATTACAGTATCGGAATATACCTATGTGCCTATTTGGACGCATTCTTGGAACCAAAATGCATCACCCGAAGTTGAACTAGAAGTAGGCGTGTCAATCCGACATGACAGCAAGAGGAACACACAAGTTTTTCCGATTTCATAGTGTGGCCAACGAAATGGCAGCCGAGCCTCTATCCCGTCCGCATGCTCCAACGTTTGTTGGGTTAAACACATGGAGGAACCAATTAGCGCAGGCCACGTAAGGCTCTTACCTTAGCGCATTTTGCGCCCTGGCGCATTAAGGAGCATTCAAATCATAAAAATTTTAACTGCCGGGCTCATCCTTTCTACTCTAGCTGCATGTAAGGTCGGGGCAATCGGTGCCACCAGCGACCCCGCCATGATGGGCAAAACGACCAAAGGTAATATTACGGTCGATGTTAGGGACATGACGCTCTATTCCTCTGATAAAGACATTTTTGGCAAGTCTAACTGCGACCACAAGTGTGCAATAGAATGGCCACCGCTGAAAGCTTCTGCGGATGCCAAAACCAATGGCGACTGGACTATTACAACCCGCGATGACAAGTCAAATATGTGGGCTTACAAGGGTCACGCTTTATAGATTTGTTGATGACAAGAAAATTGGAGAAGTGACAGGCGACAAGAAGGATGGCTTTCACATTGTGAAGTGAACCATCAACATAGAGTAGCTGAGCCGGAGCAAATCATTTCGGTTTTTCGTTTTGACAATGATGTTGCATGATAATTCGGTGACATTGCTCGACTGAGTTCAATGGAAATTAGCTGTCTTACCTGCTCCACCCTTCAGCTGATATAACACCGATCAAGGACGGAACTTAGTTCTTCGCCGCACGTTGAATTTGTGACTGATAAAGGTTGTTATCTTAGGCTAGGTTGGCGGATGGCCGGCTCAGATGTGGAGATCGTGATGTCGAACAAAACGCTCGTACCCTCCGATCAACTTGCTGAGAAGGCGCACAACCCATTTCCTGATGAGAGTGATGAATATCGTGTAGCGCGCCGCGCGTTGCTCGCCGAGGAGATCGAATTTCGCCGTCATATGACGCGCTTGGCCGAACAGCGCCGGGCGCTGCCGCCCGGACCGACGATCGACAAGGACTATCGTTTCCGCGATGCGAAAGGCGCCGATGTCGGCCTGATCGACTTGTTCGGCGACAAGGACACGCTGGTTGCCTATTTCTGGATGTATGGCCCGCAGCGCGAGCGGCCCTGCCCGATGTGTACAAATTGGCTTGGCTCGGTGAACGGCAACGCCACGGACATCGCGCAGCGTGTGTCTTTGAAGATCGTTGGTCGCAGTCCTGTCGAGCGTCAGATCGCTTTTGCGCAGGAGCGCGGTTGGCAGAATCTTGAATTCTTGCAAACAGTCGGAGACGATTATGCAAATGATTTGGGGCTGCTGAACGACAACGGCACCGAAAATCCGGCTTTGGTAATTTATCGCCGCGAGAGTCACAAAGTGCGCCTCTTCTGGTCGAGCGCGATGACGCTCGAGATGGCCGATCCCGACCAAGACCCGCGTGACGCGCCCGACATCGCGTCACTGTGGACTATCCTCGATTTGACGCCGGAAGGTCGCGGAACAGACTGGTATCCGAAACTGGAGTACGCACGATGACCTTAAACGCACATTGCCATTGCGGCCGCAACGCCTTTGCGGTCGATGGCGAACTACCGGAGACGCTGACCCGCTGCACCTGTTCGTTCTGCTCCAAACGCGGACTGCTTCATGCTTACTACCGGCCGGAGCAACTGAAGGTGACTGAGGCAACAAGCGACGCCATCTATCGCTGGCAGACGAAACAGGTGGCCCACCATTTTTGCAGCGCATGCGGGTGCAGCCTTTATTCCGACAGCCCCGCATTCGAACCAGATGGCAAATGGGACGGCACCACCCGCCGCATCGGCGTCAATGCACGCCTATTCGATGATTTTGAGGCAGCGGACTGGCTGGTCACAGTTATCGACGGGAAGAATTTGTGGTGACCGGAAATCCAGTTCGCAACGCGCAGCATGAAGCGCTGGATGTTTTTCTGGGCAAGTGGACTGCGCAAGGGATATCCTATGGC
Organism: Hyphomicrobiales bacterium; assembly: GCA_038231475.1. Lineage (GTDB taxonomy): Bacteria > Pseudomonadota > Alphaproteobacteria > Rhizobiales > Aestuariivirgaceae > Aestuariivirga. The sequence goes on from JBBRLH010000020.1 coordinate 36,790, forward strand.
GGCACCGATCAATCGGGCGACGACCCCAAAGCGAATGGTGAACCCTGGTTCAGCACGCATGAGGGTGCGTGGCACACGGGATCATTCTTCCTCATCCAGGACGAGCGCGCCGATATCGCCGAGAGTCGCTTCGACACTTTGAGTGTCTTGGGTGTCGACGCTGAAAGTGGCGGGTACTTTTCTCGAACATTCGAAAACCACGGGTTCTATCGGCATTATCAAATTAAACATGCTGGCAACGTCTGGACTCTGACGGGTGAAACCGAACGCGCGACAACCGCTTTCGAGGATAAGGGTCGGACTCAGATAATTTCATGGGAGTGGAAGCGTGGCGACGCATGGCTCCCCCTTTGTGATCGTATCGCCGTTCGCGTCGATTAAAGTACAGGATCAAAATAGCGACCAAACCGGAAGGACCGAAGGATGCCTAAATTCGTAACAATTGGATATGGCGATGAAGCCGGCTACAAGCGCACTGCTCCACACGTGCGTGACGCAGCCCATGCGCATGACATCGAACTGATGCGCAATGGCGCGCTGATGGGGATAGCCGCACTTCCCGTTCTAGTTCGCAATCCCGACGACACCGGTGTGACAACTGAGCAGGCTGCATTTATGTCTTCGTCATTGCCTATCGCCGGCTTTGCTGTGATCGAGGCGGCCAACCTCGATGAGGCGATCAAGCTGGTTTCGAAAACACCGTGTGCGGTTGCACATGGCGTCGTTGAGGTATGGCCGCTGGTGGTGGCCCAAAACCGATGGACTGAAAACCGATGGACAGAGAACCGATAATCAGACGAGGGTGCTGTTAGAGCTATCGACGACGTTTATGAGGTTGCCTGCTAAGTCGCGAAAGTAGAAACGTCGAAGCCCCCAATCTTAATTAACAAGCCCGTATACAATTTCTGCTCCAGCGGCGCGAACTGCGGCTTCGGTAGCATCAAGGTCATCAACACCGATAGAGATGACGGGTAATTCCGTGCCAGAACCCCCTTGCGTGGCGGTATGCAGCTCAATATTCTGATTTGACTTATTCGTCAAAAACGAGATCCAGCCTTTATCTAGGGCTAAATCTAGCTCGAAGATTTCTTGCTAAAATTTGGCAAGAGCAATTGGATCTGGCGCGAAGAGATTTGCGACGATCCTAGTGACACCCATGGCTAAAGACTCCTGCAATCGATCTCGTTCGGGATGAGAAATAGCGTAAATTTTGAGCTGCCTGCAAGTTTATCCGGAAAGCCTCCACTCGGCTACCTGCTAAATACAGACTGTGAATTCTCTCAATTGATTGGACTGACTTTTTGCCAGTTAGATGTGAATAAGAACAACCTCCACACCATCACGTGCGGCGACCGCTCGCCGCTGACAGTAGGCTGTCTAGGCCGGTAATTTTTTTGGTTTGCCAAGGGCGAGACAGTACAAATCGCCCGTTGGAATTCCTTCAAAAGTGAAATGACTGACAACCACGGCATAGTTGACTGCGCTGATTTTTGCATTGCCAACGGCCTGTGCCACTTTGTCGGCCCGGATTCGTTCTTCAGCATTTCGATCAATGCTGAAGCATCTAAAACAATCGTAAATTACATAACCAATTGCGAATTATTCAAAGTATGACTTTGAGTGATAACAAAAATCAAACAATTCAAATGACAACATACCAGGTAGTCGGTATGGAAATTGAATGTCAAACGCATTACCACATGAATCTAAGATCAAGTTGCTTGACGCGGCGCAGAACGTTTTTCGCACCAAGGGTTATGCGGCCACGACCGTGGATGACATTTGCCAATTTGCGGGAGTGACGAAGGGCAGCTTCTTCCATCACTTTAAGACTAGGGAAGAGCTGACGCTGGATGCCGCAGCGCATTGGAGCAATTCGACCGAAGCGCTGTTTGCCTCCGCACCTTATCACCGAGCGGATTACCCCCGTGACCGAGTGCTTGGCTATGTGGATTTTCGTGCTGCCATCCTCGACCGCGAAGTGCCGGAGTTTACCTGCTTGCTCGGTACACTGGTTCAAGAGACCTACACAACTCATCCAGCTATTCGTGCCGCCTGCGACAAAGGTATGTCGTCTCACATTGCAGTTCTGATGCGCGATATCGAAGCCGCCAAGCAACGCTATGCTGCCAATGCATCGTGGACTTCGGAAAGCGTCGGCTACTTTATTCAGTCCGTTCTGCAAGGTTCGTTCATTTTCGCCAAGGCCAAGCAAGGTTCAGACGTTGCCCGTGCAAACCTCAGTCACTTGCGCCTTTATTTAGAAAGCCTGCTTCATCAGCCCACGAAGTCTAACCGAAAGGCGAAATCATGAACCACATAAATAGGAGAAAACAACGATGAACAAAAACACAATTTGCCTGTGGTATGATCGTGATGCTGAAGACGCCGCACGGTTTTATGCCAAGACCTTTCCTAATAGCCATATGGGCGCAGTTCACAAGGCTCCTTCCGACTCTCCGGGTGGAAAAGCAGGTGACGTCATGGTGGTCGACTTCACAGTATGCGGTGTTGACTGCATGGGACTGAACGGCGGAAGCTTTTTCAAGCAGAGCGAGGCATTCTCGTTTCAAATCGCCACAGATGACCAGGCAGAAACTGACCTTTATTGGAACGCGATTGTTGGCAATGGCGGTTCGGCTAGTGATTGCGGCTGGTGCAAGGATAAATGGGGCGTCTCGTGGCAGATTACGCCGCGCGTCCTTACCGATGCAATTGCCAAAGGAGGCGATGTGGCCAAGCGCGCATTCGACGCGATGATGCAGATGCAGAAAATCGATGTCGCAAAGATCGAAGCGGCAAGCTCACCCATCATTCGGATCGTGGGTCGCAATATGTATCCATAACATATACCGAAAGGCTGGCCGAGGCGGGCATTAAGCCATCAGTCGGAAGCGTTGGCGATGCCTATGACAATGCTTTGGCTGAAACCATCAACGGTCTTTACAAAACCGAAGTCATCCGCAGGCGCAGCTCGTGGAAAACCATGGCGGAAGTAGAATTGGAAACCCTCAAATGGGTCGACTGATTTAACTATCGTCGCTTGCTTGAGCCTATCGGCAACATCCCACCAGCCGAAGCTGAAGAAAACTACTACGCCATGATGGACAATACCAAAATGGCAGCTTAACAAGAACTCACTGGTCTCCGGCAATCCCGGGGCGGCTCAGTCGGCGGGTGAAGCAGGCGGCGTGGAGAAGCCAAACGCGATTGCCTTGGCGGTAACGACAGGGGCCGAAGTTGGCGACTTAAACGGGTTCGAAAGCCCCCGCCCGCTGATGGCCTATCTACAGCTTACTTAGATCAGCCAGTTGCGGGTCCGGTTCGGGCAGGGTGGAACGGGTGAGGCTGTCGCGCGTTACCCCAATGACGGCCAACAGATCCGACATAGCAAACCGGGTGGGAAGTGACACTGCCTTGAACCAACCACCAAAGTGTCTTGCGGCCCGCCCCGGCAAACCAACCATCTGGAGAATTGATATGCTTCTCAACCTTTCAACGATCCGCGGCCACACCATCGCGGCGAGCGACGGTACCATAGGCTCGGTCAGCGATGTTCTGTTTGACGATGCAAGCTGGATGATCCGCTGGTTGGTGGTGGATGCCGGGAATTGGCTGTCAGGGCGAAAGGTGCTGCTTCCACCTGCCGCACTTGGGCACGCTGACCCAAAGGCGAACACCTTTCCGGTACGACTGACCAAGGCCCAGATCGAGGCCAGCCCCGATTTTGACAGCCACAAACCTGTGTCACGCCAGTTCGAGACGTCGGCCTATGATTACTATGGCTGGAGCCCGTATTGGGGTTCGGGCTTCTACATGGGCGGCTATGGCCTGATGAGCAGTGGCATGTCGATGACGGCGGACCCCGAAGTGCAGCGCCGCGCCGAAGACATGGCCCGTCATCAGCATGACCAGGACGAGCCGCACCTGCGCAGCGCCGAGGAGGTCACGGGGTATCACCATGCGACCGACGGTGAGATCGGACATTTGTCCGACGTTGTGATTGAGGACACGGACTGGAGCATCCATTACCTGATCGTGGATACCAGCAACTGGTGGATGGGGCAAAAAGTGCTGATCTCGCCGCGCTCGGCGCAAGATATCCGCTGGACCGAGCGCCTGATTTATCTCGATGTGGACCGCCAAAAGGTAAAGGACAGTCCAATCTACGATCCGGCCAAGCGCGTTGACCGTGCATATGAGGACCTCATGGCAGGTCATTATGTCCAAGGACGGATCGAACCCCAACCGGACGAACAGGCCACAGAAAGCCGGACAAAGTGAACAGTTCCACAAAATCAAAGACACAGAGTCTTTGGGTCAGTGCGTTTCTGTTGGGGCCGGTACGCGCGCGAACACAAATCAGGGTGTTGGTCAGTGTGTTGTCAGTAGCGGCGCTGATTGGCGTAAAGCCTCGGAAAACAATCGACATTCTTTCGAACTCGCCCCAGACGCGTTGGCAAACAAAGTTCCATTGCGGCAAACGACCTTAAGGAGAAGATAATGACCTATCAAAGTTTCAATCCTGCCACAGGCAAGCTTCTGAAGAAATTTGACGAATTAACCGAAGTTCAGCTTGAGGCCAAGCTGGCCAAGGCAAATGAATGTTTTGCCAAGTGGAAAAACACTTCCTACGCGGAGCGTGCCAAGATCATCACCAAGGCAGGACTGCTCTTGCACGACCGGGTCGAAGACCTGGCCAAGACGATGTCGCTGGAGATGGGCAAGCGCATAGACGAGGCCCGGGGAGAAGTAGAGTTTTCCGCGAAGATCATGGCCTATTACGCCAAGAACGCCGAAGCGTTTCTTGCCGATACCAAGCTGAACCCTGAACATGGCGATGGCCACATGGAGAGCAGCCCCTTAGGTGTGATCTTCTGCATCGAGCCTTGGAATTTCCCCTACTATCAACTGGCGCGTGTCGCTGGGCCGCATCTAATGGCGGGCAACGTGCTTGTCATCAAGCAGGCTGGAATTATACCACAATGCGGCATCGCCTTTGAAAAGATCCTCACCGACGCCGGGGCTCCGGACGGCCTTTACACCAACCTGATGATCTCGCACGAACAATCGGAAAGCGTCGTTGATGATCCGAGGATCAAGGGTGTTGCCCTAACAGGGAGTGTAGCTGCGGGTCGCAGCATCGCGGGTCGTGCAGCCGAAGCGCTGAAGCCTACGTCGATGGAATTGGGTGGCGCCGACGCGTTTGTCGTTCTGGAAGACGCGGATATGGATCATGCGTTGAAATGGGCGGTGTGGGGTCGGATGTATAACGCCGGACAAACCTGCGTCGCATCCAAGCGTTTCATTATCGTCGAAAGCGTTGCCGACCAGTTTATTTCGGGTTTTAAGGCAGCTCTTGGGGCACTTGAGGCGGGCGATCCGTTGGATGAGAAAACCACGCTTGGCCCGCTGTCGACCGAACAGGCACTGGTTGATCTTCTGAAACAGGTAGATGTTGCAGTTAAACATGGGGCCAAGGTGATCATGGGTGGCAAACGCCTGAATCGGGCGGGCAGCTATATGCAGCCGACGATCCTGACAGACGTTAAGCCTGAGAGCCCCGCCTTCCGTGACGAATTCTTTGGACCCGTTGCGATGGTCTTTCGGGTCAAGGATGAAGCAGCGGCGATTGCCTTGGCCAACGACAGTGAGTTCGGCCTCGGGGGAGCGGTGTTCACTGGTGATCTGGAGGCGGGAAAGCGGGTGGCCAGCGCGGTTGAGACAGGCATGATGTTTATAAACAACCTCAACTGGGTAGATGCCGATCTGCCCTTCGGTGGCATCAAGAACTCGGGCTATGGCCGTGAATTGGGCAACATGGGCATCCATCAATCCGTGAACAAGAAACTGGTCCGTTATCTCAAGGCGGACGCGCCGGTCTGATTGAAGCTTTTGGCGGCGAAGTTTGTTCGCCGCCACTCCGCAGTGACTCCGCTACATTCCCTTGGTGCCGCACTTCCCGAAGTCACGACCACGCATCGACAGGAAAGTGGCAGTAAATGCGTTACCCAGGTTTCAGATCACCCATCAGCGTCGGGATCAGCTCTGATACCGTGGGATGGATCGGCACGGCCCACTGCAAGGTTTGGTAGCTGGCACCGGCATGCATCATGTTCA
>JBBRLH010000021.1:0-31178 GCA_038231475.1 Hyphomicrobiales bacterium
AACGCCGTATTACACTCAATAATGCCATCTCGATCACTCCATGTGCCCTCCAGCAGCAGCGCCGGAGGAGGTTGAAACATGGGTCACTTCTCAATGGAAACTAATGCCCCTACTGGGTCAAATCTAAGTGCTAATCAACACTCAGGATAGAGATATTGTTCTTTCGGGTTTTCGTCGACGATCGCGATACGCCGTAACTTCTTATCACCGCGCGCTAACCGCCACTCTGCAAGAAACATGCTGACAAAGGTATATTCCAGCGCCTCCACCTCAATAGGGTGGGTCGTCATGTCGGCGATTGTTGAGCAACAGGCTTTTTGAGCGCGGGCCAACGCCGCACTTAGAAGTGCTCCATCGGCGTTAGTATTGATTTCTATTAGTTTAGGCTCAGCCCCAGAGAGGTGAAAATCATAACTTAGGAACACGCCTTTTGCACCACTTCCATTAAATTGAGCTATGGCTGGCGCTCCTCCAAGCACAATTTGACGATAGGCAGGCAGCGCAATAACCGATTCCACCGCCGCGATAATCGCCGCCATCCCATCCAAGTGCTTCCGAGATACAAACACCGGCAAGGCTGCGAACATTGATGATATTGCAAGCGTATCGGTGTTGGCCGCGAGTTCGTGCCTCAATGCATCAGTATCCACACTGATGCAGAAACATTGACTGTTGAGCGATTCGACTCCGTTCGAATTCATTTGGATTTCGGGTTTCATGTAATTGCCGTTCCCATTCCTAAGTTTAACTGAAGTGGAACCTCCGCGCCGATTTTGACCAATCACCGGCCCCAGAGATTGAGGCTGCGTCATAGAGAGCGAGCACCACTATGAGGGGCAAGAGTCCGCCTGAGGTCACAAAGATTAACTTTATACTTCTGCGTACTATGCTCATTCCATAGTATAGTGACGAGGCAATGGTTGCGTAGAATGTCTGTAAAGAAGGCTGGTCGCTCAAGGTAGCATCGACCCATTGCCGGAAGGCCCACCAGGTCCAAAACTCAAACGCTTTATTAAAAAAGCCCACTTGCACGTGCAATCGTCCAGGAGACATCTAAACAAATATGACTCATTTGTTAGTCCGGGAGAATGATCGCAAAATCCGAACCAACACATCATCACGATCATAGAAGTGGTGTTTCAGCGCCGCCAGCACATGCAGACCAATGAGGGCGAGAGCGGCTTTGCCGCCCCATTTGTGAATAAAGTGAAAGTTGATCCCGAAATCTGGCAAGATCGGAATTTTGGCTATCCAAAAGAAACTGGCAGAAGCGACCCCCAGCGTGCGCCGCACATGTTCGGTGAAGGCCAACCAACCTGTAATCGGAAGCAACAGCATGGCAGCATACAGCGCCAGGTGTGAAACCTGAGCAGATAACCGAGATGCTTTGGACATGTTATTGGGCAAAGGCGGGGGTGGATAGCGCCATCGCCATAGAATTCGAACTGCAACCAACGCCAACAGCGCAAAGCCAACCGAGGCATGAATGGTCGGCCACACTCGGTCATGATGACCGCCCATGGTTTGCAGGCCAAAGAGGAGTAACCCGATCATAGGTAGTGCCATCACCCAATGCAGGATAATGGCTGTTCTGGTATATCCCTTTGGCACGATGTCCTTCATTTGTAGCTATGTGACTTTCAATGTGGCCATCATGCCTTGATCCTCATGTTCGAGAATGTGGCAATGATACATGCGCAATCCTGTGAAACTTTGGCGCATTTTCACGCGCACAATTTCAGTGTTGGCTATGTTGACGGTATCCTTCCAGCCCAGGAACGCAGGTGTGGTCTTAACGCCGCTTAACTCCCGTTCGACAATTTGGAATTGACCTCCATGTATGTGAAACGGATGATCCATCCCTGAGGTATTTTTGATCTCCCATAACTCCACATCGCCAAGTTTGCTGGTTTGATCCACGCGGGCCATGTCAAAACTCTTGCCATCAATGAGAAAGCCCATTGTCATCATGCCATTGGCCATTCCCATGGTTTCACTAAACTCGATCTGTTTGGTTGCGACTGGGACGCCGAGATCAGCAATATCGCGAAGCTTTTTCGGCAATGGCGTTGGCGCCACAACTGAGCCAGAAAGCTTGATCGACATGGCAGTCAAAGTGGCATCAGAAGGCTTATCTTGGCCCATCCAGCCGCGCTCATGCGAGAGTGAAAGAAGCTTGACTACACCTTGAGTTTTTTGAAAATCTACAACGACTTCGGCGCGTTCGGCTGGTGCCAGTAGTAACTCCTTCAAGCCCGCAACTGGTGCTGCGATGAGGCCGCCATCCGTTCCAACCAATGTCATATCATGGCCTTCGAATGACAATTTGAGGAAGCGGCCATTGGTTGCGTTGTAGAGGCGGAAACGGCGGCTCGTGCCGGGTGCTAACGTGAGCACCGGTTGTTTGGCACCATTGACCAAAACATGGTCACCCTCCCGGCCGTTCATGGTGTCGGCCATGGTGTTGTCAGCAATGCTGCCATCAGCGTTCAAGCTGATGCTGGACATCATGAGTATCGTGTCGCCAAGTTCGGATGGCAGCGGATCGGATTTGGGCCGCACTATAAATGCCCCGGCAAGGCCACGGTAGACTTGTTCGGCCGTATGGCCATGAGGATGCGGGTGATACCAATAGGAACCTGCGCTGTTGGCTGGGATGTCGAATTCGTAGACACGTTCCTGGCCGCTGACCACCGGATGTGAAGGATTGCCGTCTTGATCTGGTGGCACCTCAAGGCCATGCCAATGCACAGTGCTGTCCTGTCCCACAATCTTGTTGCGGAAGGTGACCTTGAATTTATCGCCTTCGGTTACTTCGATCATTTGGCCGGGGACGGTGCCATTGTAAGCGAGAACTTCGGTTTTGAAGCCTTTCACAAACTCAATTTGAGTTGGGCTAGCTTCCAAAACGGCTTCAAAGACCCCAGCCTGTTTTGAAGAATTTTTAAGTCTAACCAAATACGGCAAGGGCTGACCTGTAGGTAAATTCCTTATTCGTCTCCCAGTTTTTTTCTTGAGACCTGGCATTTTCATGCCCTTCATATCCATGCCCGACATGTCCATTGCCTTGGCGAGAGTGGCACTCATCAAAATTGCCGGTGCGCCAAAGAAAAAGTCTCTTCTCTTCATGATGGTCTCCTCTGAATTTTATCTAGAGATGAGCTTTGCGCAAACGCAGCGCATTGCCGATGACGCTGACCGATGACAGCGCCATCGCGGCGGCGGCAACGATGGGCGAAAGCAGGATCCCGAACGTTGGATAAAGTGCGCCCGCCGCAATCGGCACACCTGCCGCGTTATAGATGAATGCAAAGAACAGATTTTGTCGGATGTTGCTCATGGTTGCGGCCGAAAGCGCACGGGCTTTCACAATCCCGGTGAGATCACCTTTGAGAAGAGTGACGCCTGCGCTTTCCATCGCAACGTCCGTTCCGGTTCCCATGGCAATGCCCACGTCGGCTGCGGCCAGGGCAGGCGCATCATTGACACCGTCACCTGCCATCGCCACGACACGGCCTTCTGCTTTGAGCTTGGCAACTATATCGGCTTTGCGGTCTGGTAAGACATCGGCTTCGACTTCTGTGATGCCAAGCTTCTTGGCAATAGCCTCAGCCGTAGTTTTGTTGTCGCCGGTCAACATCACAATGCGAATATTTTGCGCCCGCAATGCGTCCAGGGCGGCAGGTGTGGTCGCTTTGATGGTATCAGCCACGCCAATCAGCCCAGCGGCTTTGCCATTGATCGCCACGAAGATCACGGTGCTTCCGTCGCCGCGAAGTTCATCACCTTGCGCGGAAAGTTCGGCGGTAGAGATATTCAGCTCGCTCAAGAATTTCGCGGTGCCAATCGCCAACCGTTTACGCTCCACCATGCCAATGGCACCTTTGCCAGTTGGGGCGTCAAAGCCTAGCACTTTGGCCAAGGTGAGTTTGCGCACGACAGCAGCACGCACCATGGCTGCTGCAAGAGGGTGCTCGCTGGCCTGTTCAACACTTGCGGTGAGGCGCAACAGTTCATCTTCAGCGATAACCCCGACGGCTTTGATTGTAGTGACTTCGGGTTTACCCGCCGTGAGAGTTCCCGTTTTATCGAGAACCAGCGTGTCGATTTTTTCTAGTCGTTCTAGAGCTTCGGCATTGCGGATCAGAACTCCTGCCTGTGCTCCGCGCCCGACGCCCACCATAATTGACATCGGCGTGGCCAGACCCAACGCACAGGGGCAAGCGATGATCAAGACGGCAACGGCTGCGACTAGACCATAGGCCAGCTTTGGCTCTGGCCCCCAAATCGACCACGCTGCAAAAGCCACCACGGCAACGGCAATCACCATGGGAACAAACCAACCCGCAACCCGATCCGCCAGCTTTTGAATGGGTGCACGACTGCGCTGCGCGTCAGCCACCATTTGCACGATACGTGCCAGCATAGTGGCACTGCCAACACCAGTTGCTCGCATGATGAAACCGCCTGTGGCATTGAGGGTGCCGCCAATCACGCGTGCATCAATTTCTTTAAATACAGGCATGGACTCGCCCGTGATCATAGATTCATCAAGTGAGGAATGACCTTCTGTGATCACGCCATCGACTGGAACTTTCTCGCCCGGTCTCACGCGTAATAGTTCGCCTATTGCAATAGTCGATAGTTCCACATCTTCGTCCAGGCCATTGGCGTTGATACGTCGCGCAGTTTTAGGTGTCAGTCCCAACAGCGCCTTGATTGCACCCGAAGTTTGATCGCGCGCCCTCAACTCCATGACTTGCCCCAACAGAACCAGAACCGTGATGACGGCAGCAGCTTCAAAATAAATTGCGACAGAGCCATCCATTTGTCGGAAGGCTTGTGGAAACAGCGCAGGGAAAATTGTGGCAATCATGCTGTAACCCCAAGCCACGCCTGTGCCCATGGCGATCAGCGTGAACATGTTGAGGTTGCGCGTTATCAAGGATTGCCAGCCACGCACAAAGAACGGCCAACCGGCCCAGAGAACCACGGGTGTTGCAAGGACCAGCTCGATCCAGTTCGTGAGCTGCTGGCCGATCATCATGGCAAGACCGGTCAGGTGTCCCGCCATTTCCAGAATGAAAACCGGTAGAGCCAGAGCAAACCCAATCCAGAAGCGCCGCGTCATGTCCGCAAGCTCAGGATTGGGCCCGGAATCTGCTGTCACTGTCAGAGGTTCTAAGGCCATGCCGCAGATCGGGCAGGGGCCCGGACCAATCTGGCGAATTTGCGGGTGCATCGGGCAGGTGAAGATCGTGCCGTCGGGCATCGCTTCGACTGGTGCGGTCTCACCTAGGTATTTTGCAGGAGTAGCGATGAACTTGGTTTGGCAGGAAGGTCCACAGAAGTGATAGGTGACGCCGTGATATTCGGTGTGCAGCTTGGACGTGGCAATCGCCACACTCATCCCGCACACTGGATCTATGGCGGTGTCTGTCGTTGCGGGTTTTGCCCCGTGGTGCAGGTGGTCTTGGCTCGTCATCATGGCCTCTCAATTCCAATTCACTTGTCATGGACCTTCCCATCATGGCAAGGTCAAGCACATTAATTGAGGTGCGAGATGAACATTGGTCAGGCCGCAGAAAACACCGGCGTTTCAGCGAAAATGATCCGCTACTACGAGAGTATCGCCCTGCTGCCCGATCCAAAGAGAAGCGCCAGTGGTTATCGCGAATATGGGGATGTGGACCTGCATCGCTTGCGATTTGTGCGTCGTTCCAGAGATTTTGGTTTCTCGATGGAGCAAATCGCCAAGCTGCTGAAGCTTTGGGAACAAAAGCGACCCAGCCACGATGTCAAAGAAATTGCTCTCACCCATGTGGCCGAACTCGATGAGAAAATTCAGCATCTGACTGAGCTTCGCAATACGTTGAAACACCTTGCAGACTGCTGCCACGGAGATCACCGTCCCGAATGTCCTATTTTGCAGAGCTTGAGCGGCAAGCCACAAACTGCTACGCGCTCTCAGGCAATTCCCCCAACGACGAGCCGCTGAAACACTGTGTCGAGTTCTTAAAATTTCGCGTTCACATCCCAATACCCGGTCGTAATAGATAGAAATGCGCTAACAACTTATTGCAGCTGTCCTGACCGATATTTTGTACCAGACGATGTGAGAGACTATTGCATGAGTGGAAGAACTCTTGTGCAACTCAAAACACCCTGTCGAACGGTTTTCGATCGGGCACGAACTGGGAAGCGGCCGCTAGGAGCCTTTGTTCCGCCGCGAGTTTTTTTAAGAGCTCCTCACGAACGACGTCGTTTTCCGCACGTTTGATCTTTCGCTCAAGTGAAGCGATTGCCGATTGGCACTCATCTTTGATGAGGGCAGCTTGATCCCAGAGCTCTTTTTCAGCTTTGGTCATAGGGCCTTTGACCTTGACGTCGCCATTTCGCGCATTGATTACGATATCATCGGGATGAGGGATGGGATCTGGGGCCGCAATGCCAAGCATCTTGCGGCGCTCAAGCTCTTTGTCCCATGCAAACTTGTAGTCAAGGGCCGTGTCGAGCCAATCAGCGTGCAGTTTCTTGTTTTCGGTTTCAACTGTTTGAACGATCCGGGTAAAGATCTGGGCGGCTCGGTTGTTCCCCTTCACAGCTGACAGGGCCAGCGTCCTCATCACGGCCTGGGCCATGGAAAGGGTGATGTTGCGCCCGTTGTCGCGAACCTTGATGGTGCGGTAAGCCTCTTCGATCACGATAGTTTTCAGGCGCTCTTCATTGAGAGCTGGGAGCTTGCTTTTTGCGCCCTTTGGTCGACCTTTGGGATTTCCGGACTGGCCTGGATTAAATCGATTGGCGACCGGCGGTTTGCAGTATCCGGTGTCGTAAGGTTGCTTGCTCGGCATGAGCCCGAGGGGAGAGTTATCTTTACCTGGCGGCTTATTCATCGAGGTTGCCTCCCACTTGTTGCTGTTCCAGCAAGGGGTGTTGCGGCTTTCGATCGTGGATCGATGCTTTCCTGCCGCGCTCCATATCGTAGTAAGTACCATCGGGGTGAATGATAACTCTTTCGATTCTCGTAATGGTGGTACGGCCTTCCTCCAGCTTCCATTTTTCGATCAGTTTGAGGACCATGGCCAGAGACTTGGTGTCTCCCTTGATGGCTTTGGCCAACAGAGACCGAAACAGAATGTCTCTCTGCGGCAGCTTTCGCATGACGCCGTTTTCGGTCACCGTCAGAGGGACAGCCAATGCCTTTTGCAGCAGATCCTTGCCAGACCAGGACCCCTTTGATCGACCCATCGGATTGCCTGATCTCCCCTTTTGGAACCTAGTCTGGAGTGGTGGATGTCGGTAGCCCACCGGGTGACGAGCTTCCGCCATTGGGGTGATGTCAGCTCCGTGATCTTCGGAAAACGATGGCCGGTTTTCGTTGGCGTCAATCATGCCAACCATCCCAACGGCGGTTCGCCATTTCTTCCAGTGCCGGTGGGATCAATGTAGTTGGGAGAACGATTTTGGTATTATCGTGGGTATGAGCTGGATTTGAGAGAACCGGCTCTATTTGCGTGACTTGGCTCGTTGTCGACGATGAGTTATTCATCAACTCATCAAAGCTCATTTTGGTTATGAGATGGATGGCATCATCCTTCGCGTAGGCCTGCCAGCGGCGGATAATCCGGTCACAGTAGGTGGGATCAAGCTCGCAGAGATAGGCCCGTCTACCGGTCTTGTGGGCGGCAATGAGGGTAGAGCCCGAGCCCCCAAAGAGATCGAGTACAATATCTCCGCGCTTGGAAACGTCCTTGATAGCATCGGCAATCATGGCCACGGGCTTGACGGTCGGGTGAAGCGCCAGGTCTTGATCCCTATTACTGCCGAATGAGTTCATGCCCTTGTAGTTCCAGACATTGGTGCGATAGCGCCCGTGCTGACCCAGCTCAAAACTGTTGATATGGGGCGCGGTGCCCTTCTTGAAGGCAAAGATCAGTTCGTGGCGGGAGCGATAGAAGGTGCCCATGCCACCATTGTCCTTGGCCCAGACAATGAGGTTCTTCAGTTCCGAATAGGCGCCTTTGCCAGCTTCCAGCATCTCCTGCATATGTCGCCAATCCATGCAGATGAAGTGAATGGAGCCTTCAACGCTGTGCTTGGCCAGGTTCTGGAAGGCCGAGGTTAGAAAGCCCGTAAACTGCACCTGGTCCATCTCGCCAGAAGCCATGGCGAACTCGCGGTGCTTCACAACACCCAATCCGCTTACATGGCCTTCAATAGCGACATTATAGGGTGGGTCGGTGAAGATCATCTGAGCGAGTTGACCTGCCATCAGCTGATCCACAACCTGTGCATCCAAGGCATTGCCACAGATCAGCTTGTGGCGGCCAAGTTGCCAAACGTCACCTAGTTGGGTGATTGCCGGTTTATCAGACAGCTCAGGAAGCAAATCGTCTCTGGGCGAGCCCGGCTCTTCGACATTCAAGCCTTCGATCAGCCCGTCCACTTCAGCAATCGTGAAGCCCGTCAGACCAATATCAAAACCCTCACCCACTGACATGAGCTCTTGAAGCTCAAGCGCCAGCAGTTCCTCGTCCCAACCGGCATTCAGCGCAAGCTTGTTGTCGGCCAGCACATAAGCTTTCTTCTGGGCCGGGGTCATATGCTCCAGCCGCACACAGGGCAAAGTATCGAGCCCCAGCAGTTCAGCCGCAGCCAGGCGTCCATGGCCCGCCATGATCGTGTTCTCTTTGTCGATGAGGAGGGGATTGGTGAATCCAAACTGCCTGATACTGTCGGCGATCTGTTTGATCTGCTTCTTCGAGTGGGTGCGCGCATTGCGCGGGTAGGGGTGTAAAATCTTGGTGGGTAGATATTCGATGTCGAGTTTGGGCATGCACTACCTTTCTCTGTCTTCTGTGAGCGTTCCTCCCTTCCTGACCAGACATATTTGTTGATTGAGCACTTCTGGCTGGCTGCGCAATCTTGCCGACGCTTCGCGCCGGATTTTTTCATGTTATACTCCGATCCGTTTCAAAATCGAAGTGTTGTGTCGATCCATAAACTTATCCACAGCGCCTGGGGAGGGTTCTGACGAAAGCACCACTACGCCCTCCAAAAAAAGCTCCAGCGCGCGGACCTGGCATAATTTCCAGATATCCCCGCTAATTGACCTGTTAAGAAGTTTATGTTCCCTGTTCACTGAGAAGAACTTCCCTGTTCCGTTGAGTAGGGAATTTGGTCGCAACTCATTGAATGGACGCCATGAAAGGCGCGCGGATTCGCAGAATAGTCCCGAAAATCACGAATTTTCCCTGTAAATTCCCTGTTAGCAGAGAAAATAAAGCGGAGACAGGTTCGGGACCGACTGCGTCCACCACCAGGCAGTTCAGTCATGGTTGCCGTTCCCCGAATTTTCAAAGAATGAGCAAGTTTTCGTTCATCCGACGAGAATGAATGGCAGCCGAAACTAGTTGTTTGAAATTTTTAAAACATGCTTTGCGATCGCTAGTGATGCCGTGAGGCCTGGGGATTCAATGCCAAATAGATTGACCAATCTTGGCATTCCGGCCGAGTGGGCTGTTTCAATAAAGAAATCTGCGGCATTCTCAGTTGGGCCATTTATTTTGGGTCTTATCCCGCAATAGGCCGTTGAGATTGTGCGTTCACGTATGCCTGGCCAGAACCCTTCGCAGGCTTCTCGAAACTCCGGAACCAAGGCTTCGGATAAGCTGTAGTCCTCGTGATCAACCCACTCAACGTTGGGGCCAAGTTTGATGCGGCCTTGCATATCCAAAGTAACATGGGTTCCCAGCCCACCAGGCACCGGGACGGGGTAGATCAAATGCTTGAAGGGTGAAGTACCTGACACGGTGCAATAGCTGCCCTTGGCGAGGTAGCGCGGCGGAAATTCTGAGGCGGTAGCGTGCGTCAAGGCCATTGCAACGTCATGGGCTCCATGGCCTGCGCAGTTAATGACGTTGCGGCAGAACAATGTTGCTATGTTGCCGTCCACATCTTCCAAATCAACTTCGACACCGTCGGCAACAGACTTGCCCGCAACAACTTTTGTGCGAAGTGAAACGATTGTGCCATATGATTCAGCGCTGGCTTGCAGCGAAAGCATCAGCTGATGACTGTCGACAATGCCGGTTGACGGCGAGTGGAGTGCACCGACACAGCAAAGCTCCGGCTCGATTTCTTTGACTTGTGCAACGCCCAGTGTCTCTAGGTCATGTACGCCGCAGTTTTCGGCTCGCTCGCGAATTTCGGCGAGCTTGGACAATTCAGATTCGTTTTGAGCCACAATGAACTTGCCAATTTTTCGGACTTCGACGCGATGTGTCTCGCAATAGTCATAGAGACGGTTTTTACCTTCGACACAGAGCCGCGCCTTGAGGCTGCCGGGCGGATAATAGATGCCTGCATGAATGACTTCAGAGTTGCGCGATGATGTTCTGGTCCCAATCGCATCAGCTTTTTCGACGACCAGAACCTCGCGGCCTTGTTTGGCAAATTCCCGTGCGACTGCCAGGCCTATGACGCCTGCGCCAATTACCAGAACTTCAACTGAATCAACCATGGCCCGAGTTGCGTGCGGCTTCAGAAACGAGAATAAAGAAGTCTTTTTCGCCCAAGCCGTGCGCTAGCCCGCGTTCGTAGGTTTCACGGATCTTCGCATTGACAGGCATGGAGGTGTGGACTTCTCGGCCGACATCGAGGAAAAGATCGAGATCTTTCGCCAGCATTTTCAAAGTTGCGGCGGGTCTGTAATCTTCATCCACGATCATGTCGCGCTTGTAATTGATGAGCGGTGAGGCAACCACGCTTTGTGAAATGACATCCAGCATCGTGGCATTAGACAGCCCGCCTTTGTTGCCGAAAGCCAGGGCTTCGCCGAGTAAGGCCGACGTGGCCGCAACCATGCTGTTGAGAACGAGTTTCAGATAGCGCGCTTCTTCGCCTTCGCCAACATGAAAAGACTTCTTCGCGAACACTTGAAAGATGGGAGACAGTTCATCGAGCTTTGATTTGGGGCCAGAGACAATGGCTGTGAGTGTGCCGGCCTGCGCCATGGCGGTGGAGCCGGACACGGGGGAGCGGAGATAGGAAATTTTCTGTCCGACTAGCGCGTCATCAACCTTGGCCGAAGCGTTGGGCGAGACGGTGCTCATATCGATGAAGGTCGAACCGCTTTTCATCGCGGTCACTGAGCTAAGAATATCGAGCAGTGCAGCATCATCAGAAATGGAAGAGAAAACCACATCTCCCATCTTGCATATTTCGCTTATTGATGGTGACGATTCCAAACCTGCATCGAGAAGTTTCTGTGCCGAAGCCTCGCTGCGGGCCAGTGCCACGACATGGTGTCCGGCGGCTTTCAATCTTTGGCAAATGGGCAGGCCCATTTTGCCAGCGCCCATCCATCCTATATTCATGCGACTTTATTTCCCTGTGCTGCGGCTTCGCGGGCCAAGCGGCCACGTTCACGCGCCTTGAATGTGCGCTCGCTCATGCGATCGAGCAGTTCGATGATTTCTTTTAATTTATCGCGCACAATGCCTTGGGTGATGAAGATCACGCGGGTGCGCTGATCGGCGTCTGGCCAGGTGTCGAGCCACGTCATGGTGTGGAGCAAATGTTGGGCACCTTGAATCACAGCAGGCTTTCCTGGTTCCTCGGCCACATTCACCAAGCCTTTGACGCGCAGCAGACTGGGGCCGAGATTCTGGGCAATGCCATCAAGCAGGAATTGCAACTCGTCACGTGAGAGCGGGTTTTCGCGGAGGAGCACAAAACTCTCAACACCCTTGGCATAGATATGAAAGCGGGGATCACCTGCGCTCAAATCTTGTTGCTGATGTGCGATGAGATTGAGCCAGGGCAGCGGATTGGCACTGGGGTTGGCGGGATCGAAGCCTTCGGATTTCAAAAGCCTGGCAATGGCGGCCGTATCCCAATCCATCAGTGAAATTTGTGCGGCGGGATTCAATCGCGTGAGCTCGTCTTCGAGCACTTCTTGTGCGGCAGTCTTGTCGCCCTCAACGAGATCAAGTTTCGTCAGAAGAATCTGATCAGCGAGCGCCACTTGCCGCAACGCCTCGTCATGCTGCTCGGTGGTCTTCTGCCAGTTCACGGCGTCAACTAAAGTGATTACGCTTGCGACACGAAACAGACCATCAAGGGTAGGTTCGGAGAGGAAGGCTTGTAAGACCGGCGCGGGCTCCGCCAAGCCAGAAGTTTCCACCACCACATTGTCAAAATCAGGAATGCGGCCTGCTTGACGATCATAGTATAAATTATTCAGTGTACTGACTAAATCGCTGCGCACCGTGCAGCACAGGCAGCCATTTTCTAAAACAATGACGGTGTCGTTGCTGCTCGCGAAAAGCGAGTGATCGAGCCCGACCTCGCCAAACTCATTCACCACCACAACAGTTTTTGAAAGTTCTGGCGCTCGCAACGCCTTGTTAATGAAAGTGGTTTTTCCGCTTCCGAGAAAGCCTGTCACGAGAGTCACCGGAATTCGAAGATTGTGTTTGATGTCCGCGGTCATGGCCGCTCTCTATCAGAACACTTCGCAACCCGGCAAGCCGCACGAAATCAAGCGGTCTGACGGAAAGTTCGTGATGATCTCGCAGCCCGTTTTGGTGACCACAACTTCTTCTTCGATGCGCGCGGCACCAGAGCCATCTTCAGCACCCTTCCAGGTTTCGAGCGCAAACACCATGCCTTCTTTCAGGGGCGTATTTTGACCCCTGAAGCGCTTGGAGAAGATCGGGCGCTCCCAGAGCGACAGGCCCACGCCATGCCCGTATTGCAAGAGAAATGCTTCTTCCTCGTCCTTGTAGCCAAACTCATGGGCATCGGGCCACACCGCCGCTACCTCATCTGGCGTAACACCCGGCTTGATCATGTCGATGGAGGCGCTGATCCATTTTGATGCGGTTTCATAGGCGTCAACCTGGTGCTTGTTGGGTTCGCCACAGATGAAGGTGCGATAGTAACAGGTGCGATAACCGTTGAAGCTGTGCATGATGTCGAGGAAAATCATGTCGCCGGGCTGGATCATGCGATCCGAGAAGGTGTGTGAATGTGGGCGGCCACGACGGCCGGAGACCGAGTTCACACATTCGACGCGTTCGGAGCCCATGCGGAACAGGCGGTCGTTGGCGATGGCCACCAGTTCATTTTCCTTCGTGCCGGGACGAATGGCGCGGGCGATATCCACGTAGGTGGCATCCACCATTGCCGCCGCCATTTTCAGCAATTCGATTTCATCACCAGTTTTAATTTCGCGCGCATCAAGCAGCGCCTGTTGGCCGTCGACGACTTGAATGCCTTCAGCTTCGAGGGCGCGCAGCATCGAGAGTTCCATCAGATCGACACCCAGCGGCTCATTGGCAATGCCGTAATGCACCAGCGCTTTCTTGATCTGCTTGGCAAAATCATGCTGCACGTTCAGGCCCGGCGGAATGGCGCCCTGCATTGTGGTGATGGGTGCTGCCACATTGTCTTTGATCCAAGGCGATGAAATGCGTTTTGCTGGAGGGGCAGGGTCCCACAAAAAGGGCGAGCCATTGGCAGGGCATAGTGCGTAGCGGAAGAACTTGTCGCGCGCCCATTCGCCAATGTGGGTCGATGTCACATAGCGAATGTTGTCGAAGTTGAAGCACAGCACAGCGCCGAGGCCAGCAAAGCGGATGGCTTCTTGCGCGCGCGCCAATCGCTCCTTGGAGAGGCGCGAATAATCAATGCCTTGCTCCCAATCCTTGGCTTGGGCGCCGAAAGCGGCCGTTGAATGGGGGCTGTTATATTTCATGTTAGTTCTCCCAGCTCTCCGGCCCATTTTTTTGTCTCAATGGTGGCCTTGAGTTTTGATAAAAATGCTGCCGCATAGGCACCGTCAAAGGCGCGGTGGTCAAAGCTTTGGCCAATGGTGCCGATCATGCGTGGGGCAACTATATCGCCCAAGCCGGTCGTAATCACAGCAGGTTTTTTACGAATAGCGTCGCTTGAAAGAATGGCAACCTGTGGTGCATTGATAATTGGTGTGGTGAAACTTGTTCCAAATGCGCCATTGTTGGTGATGGAATATGTGCCGCCGACAAGATCACCTGGCGCTAGCTTGCCATTGCGGGCTTTTTCAATTTGCTTGCCTATGGCTTTGGCCAAGCCTTGCAACGTGAAATCCTGCACGGCGTGAACGACGGGAACAACCAACCCATTGTGATTGAGATCAACAGCAATCCCTAAATTGATGTCATTCGACAGTGTGAGTGACTTGCCATCAAAACGCGCGTTGATTTGTGGAAATGCCTGCAAAGCGATACAGCAGGCGCGGGCAATGAATGGCAGATAGGTCAAGGCATAGCCCGTTTCAGATTTGAAACGCTCTTTATGTCGTGCGCGCACCAGTTCCACTTCGGTGAAATCAATATCGATGGCTTGGAAGACATGGGGAATAGTTCGCCAATTTTCGGCGAGCTTTTCTCCGGTTCTGGCACGGATGGTGTTGAGGGTGATGACTTGGCCCGTGGCGGATGGTGCAGACATTGAGGCGGCCACAGGCGCTGATGATGTGAAGGCCGTCACATCTTTCTCTTCAATCTTGCGCAGGCCTTTGGCTGCAGCATGGCTTGCCACTGCTTCAACGTCCAAGCCACGCTCGGCAATCAAGCGTCGCGCGAGAGGCGAGATGCGAAGCCCATCGGCTGTTTTCGCGGGACCATAATTGATTGTTGGGGTTGCTACTTCTTCAAAGGCCGAGCGGAATGGGGCGGGTGCTTTGGCGGCTTCAATTTTGGCAGGTGCCGGAGGTGCGGCGGTGTCTCCGCCAATCACCGCAACAATTGACCCGATCTTGGCGGTCACACCATCACCCACACGGATTTCTGTCAATTTTCCGGGAGCGGTCGCTTCAATCTCGACAGTGACTTTGTCAGTTTCGACTTCAAAGAGCTTGTCGCCAATCTTGATGTCATCGCCAATTTTCTTGAACCAGCTGAGAATTTTGCCCTCGGCGACGGTCTCGCCCAGTTGTGGCATGATGACGGTGGAATTCATCCGCGCGAACCATTCAGCGTGCGCACGATGCGCTCCACAATGCGTGGGGCATTGGGCAGAGCCAGATCTTCGAGATGATCGGCGGCGGGGAGTGGAATGTGGGGCGTGGTGATGCGCACAATCGGCCCGTCCAAATCCCAGAAGGCCTCATCGGCAACAATAGACGCAATTTCTGCGCCCCAGCCCAGGAGACGCGGGTTTTCTTCAACCGTGAAAAGGTGCCCGGTTTTGGCGATAGAGGCCAGTATCGTTTGGGTATCCAGTGGCACCAGCGAACGTACATCCACGACTTCCGCATCAATGCCGTGCTCACGGGCCAGAATTTCGGCAGCATCCAAGGCGCGGTGAACCATCATCGCTAAAGCCAGGATCGTGCAGTCCTTACCGGGGCGTAAAATTTTTGCGGTGCCCAGCGTGTCCAGAATCTCGCCATCCGGCACTTCGCCTTTGGTAGAATAAAGCGCCTTGTGCTCGTGGAACATCACTGGATTATTGTCGCGTATCGCAGCGGCCATCAGGCCCACAACATCAACTGGTGATGACGGGGCCACAACCTTGAGCCCGGGGATCATCATCGTCCAGTTTTCAATCGATTGCGAATGCTGTGCTCCAAAACGCACACCTGCGCCATTGCCAGTACGAATGACCAGGGGGCAACTCACTTGCCCGTTGGTCATGTAGGCGAGCTTGGGCATCTCATTGGCAATGAAATCAAAACACACAGCCGCAAAATCGGAAAACATGATTTCGGCAATGGGGCGCAATCCGGTCATCGCAGCTCCCATGGCTGCGCCCAAAATCGCCTGCTCGGAGATCGGTGTATCGCGCACCCGCAAGGTTCCAAATTTTTCGTAAAGTCCAACGGTGGCCTTAAACACGCCACCGGCTTTGGCGATGTCTTCGCCCAGAAACACCACATTCTTGTCGCGTTCCATTTCCTGGGAAATGCCGCGAATGACGGCATCGCGATAGCTCAGTTCCGCCATGCCCAGCCTCCGTCGGCATAGACATCGGCCGTCAAGAGTTCTTCGGGGGCAGAGGGTGAAGCCTTGCAAAGCGCGGTTGCGTCTTCGACCTTGCGCATGCTGGCCTCATCCAAGGTTTTCATTTGTTCTTCGGTCACGCCGAATTCTTTCAGGCGCTGCTTGTAGATTTTGATGGGGTCGCGCTCCATCCATTTTTCCAACTCACCGGGCGGTCGATACTTTCCGGGATCTGCGCGCGAATGGCCGGAGTGACGATAGGTGAGGCATTCAATCAGCGATGGACCGCCGCCAGTGCGAGCTTTTTCAATTGCCTCTTGCGCTGTGCGATAAACAATGTCGGCATCATTGCCATCGATTAAAATGCGCGGCAGGCCATAGGCTGAGGCGCGGTCCGCAGCGGGGTGAGGTACCGCCGTCACTTCGCTGATTGGTGTATATTCCATATAGAGATTATTCTCGCACACGAAGACAACAGGCAGCTTCCAGATGACTGCGAAGTTCAAAGCTTCATGGAAAGCGCCAATATTGGTCGTGCCATCACCAAAGAAACAGACGGTGACATCCTTGTCGCCCAGATATTGGGCGCGCCATGCTGAACCGCAAGCAATGCAGAGATGCGCGCCGATGATGGCGTATGACCCCATCACACCATGCTCGACTGAGGTCAGATGCATTGAGCCGCCCTTGCCTCGCATCAAGCCGATATCGCGCAGCATCAGCTCACCCAGCACACCTTCCATAGGCACACCGCGCGCCAAGGTGTGCGCGTGGCCCCGGTACGTGCAAAAGGATTTGTCGCCTTTCTTCATGGCCACGCCAAAGCCTGCAGCAATGGCTTCCTGGCCGAGTGACAGGTGGCTGGTGCCCTTTATCAGGTTTTGCAAAAACAAATCATAGGCACGCTTTTCACAGTCGCGAATCTCGATTTGCAGACGATAAAGTTCAAGCCGTGTCTCCGGCCCGATATCGTCATTGCTGATCATTGGTGGTTCTGTTTTTTTTCCCATGGCCATTTTTTATTTTATTTTCACTGACTGTGCCAAAAAAAATCAGACCCATGTTTTGAAATATTCTCAAAATGAGAATTTTCGGTAATTTCAAATCCGGTCGTTTCGATAGGATGATCTCAAATTCGAAGAGCGCCCAATGAGTGCGCCATGAATATTGGGAGGACTAATTGGCAGGTGCCGTCGAAGGCAAGGCGATTATCGTGACGGGTGCTGCGCGCGGCATTGGTGCGGAGATTGCGCGCGACCTTGCCAAAGCGGGTGCCCATGTTTGCGTTGCCGACATCAATCTCAATTCCGCACAGCAAGTTGCCAAGGGTATTGGCAAAGATGCGATCGCCGTTGAAGTTGATGTGACCAGCCGCGAGAGCGTAAAGGTGATGATTTCCACCACCGTCAAAGCTTTTGGCCATCTGGATGTGATGTTCAACAATGCAGGCATTAGCCAGACCTGCCCGTTTATGGACGTGACTGAAAAAGACTGGCACCGCATTATGGATGTGAACGGGCTCGGCGTGTTGATCGGCACGCAGGAAGCTGCGCTTCAAATGAAAAAACAGGGCACTGGCGGCAAGATCATCAATACGGCCTCGATTGCTGCCAAGCAGGGCTATCCACTTTTCGCGCATTACTGCGCCTCGAAATTTGCTGTGGCAGCACTCACCCAAGCCGCAGCCCGCGCGTTGGCCACAGATAAAATCACAGTCAATGCCTTTGCGCCTGGTGTGGTGGGCACCGAATTGTGGAAACAGCTTGATCAAGAATTCATGGACTTGGGTCTCACCCAAAAACCTGACCAGGCCATCAATGAATTCAGTCAATCGATTTTGCTTGGCCGTTATTCCACGCCGAAAGATATCGTGGGTGTGACCACATTTTTAGCCTCCGCCGGTTCGGATTACGTGACGGGCCAAACCT
Organism: Hyphomicrobiales bacterium; assembly: GCA_038231475.1. Lineage (GTDB taxonomy): Bacteria > Pseudomonadota > Alphaproteobacteria > Rhizobiales > Aestuariivirgaceae > Aestuariivirga. The sequence goes on from JBBRLH010000021.1 coordinate 17,921, forward strand.
TCATGGTTGATGGCGGCATGGTGTTGATATGAGAGGATTCGACGAATGAAAGCCGTAAGATTTCACAATGCCAAGGACATCCGTGTCGAGGATGTGCCAGCTCCTGCCAAGAAGCTGGGCGCCCACGAGGTTTTGATCAAGCCGCTGATCACAGGGATTTGCGGCACGGATTTGCATGAATATATTGCGGGTCCGATTGTGACGCCGGTAAAACCTCATGTTTACACGGGTGTGACCAACCCGCAGATTCTCGGTCACGAATTCAGTGCGATTGTTGCGGACACGGGTTCGGCCGTTTCAAATGTGAAAGTGGGCGACCGCGTTTCCATCCAGCCGCTGATTTCACCCCGCGATGACTATTATGGCCGTCGCGGTCTTTATCATTTGAGTCCGAGCATGGGCTGCGTGGGCCTCAGCTGGGCGTGGGGCGGCATGGGCGAATTGGCAGTGGTCAACGACTATAATGTTGCCGTTGTGCCCAAGGGCGTTTCCGACATTCAGGCGGCGATGATTGAGCCTGCGGCCGTGGCGGTTTACGCCGCTGATCGTGGCGGCGTGCAGTCGGGCTCAACTGTTCTGGTTTCGGGCGTTGGCCCCATCGGCGCCCTCACGCTGCTCGCTGTCAAAGCTGCGGGAGCCGCGCAGATTTTTGTCAGCGAACCAAATGCCTTCCGCCGCAAGATGGCAAAGGACCTCGTGCCAAGTGCCATCATCATCGATCCAATGAAAGAAGATGTGGTGAAGGTCATCAAAGACATGACCGAAGAAGGCGTGGGCGTTGATGTCGCCATTGAGTGCGTCGGCCTTGAAGTGAGTTTGAACACCTGTGTGAAAGCCGTGCGCAACCAGGGCAAGGTTGTGCAGACAGGGCTTCACATGAAGCCCGCCAGCGTTGATCCGATGAGCTGGGCGTTGAAGGACATCGCGATTGAAGCGACCTGGTGTTACCCGGTGCAATGCTGGCCACGCATCATTCGCATGGTGGAGTCCGGGAACTTCCCGATCGAGAAAATCGTCACGGCTAATATCATCGCGGACAATGTGGTGGCCCAAGGCTTTGACGCGTTACTCGACAAGTCCGTCAATCACATGAAAATTCTGGTGACGGTCTGATGACCCATGCTCCGGTAAAAGTTGCGATGATTGGCCTTGGTTGGTGGGGCAAGAAGATGACTGCTGTCTTGCAAAAAGCGAGGCAGGACATTGAGATCGTCTGTGCTGCTGAGCCAAATCCCGCAGGTGCAGATTTCGCCAAAGAGAATGGCTTTGCCCATTATGCGAACTATAAAGACGCGTTGAAGCATCCAGGTGTTGAGGCGGTCATTCTTGCCACACCGCATTCGGTCCATGCTGAACAGATCAAGCTTGCCGTGGCGGCCAAGAAACACATTTTCTGCGAAAAGCCTTTGGCGCTCACGAAGAAGGGTGCCGAACTCGCAGTCAACCTGTGCAAGAAAAACAAACTCATCCTCGGCATGGGGCATGAGCGGCGCTGGGAACCGCCCATGGCCAAGCTCATCGAGATGGCGCGCTCTGGCCAGCTTGGCCGTATTCAACAAATCGAAGGCAATTTTAGCCATGACAAGTTCACGACGCTGGACAAGACGAACTGGCGGTTAGACAAGAAGGAAGCGCCGGTCGGAGGCATGACCGCAACGGGTATTCACCTCACGGATTTGTCGGCTGCCTTGCTCGGGCCTGCCAAAGATTTGCGGGTCTCATGCGAGAGCCTGTCATCTAAAATTCCGCAAGGTGACACGATGAGTGTGCACATTCGCTTTAAAGGCGGCGGCACGTCTTACGTTTCGGCCTCGCTCGCCATGCCGTTCGTGTCGCGCTTTGCGGTGTTCGGCTCGAAGGGCTGGATTGATATTCGTGACAAAGCACATGTTGAAGCACCTGCAGGCTGGGTGGTCACATCTGCAATGGTTGGCGGCCCAATTACCGTTGAAGACATTCCACCGGCCGAACCTGTGAAAGACAATCTCGTGGCCTTCGCTCGCGCCATCCGCAAGGTGAAGCCATATCCGATCACCGGCAAAGACCTCATTAATAACATTTCGATTTTGGAAGCCATCATCAAATCAGCCGCCAAGAAGGGCGCTGTGGTGAAGGTCTAAGAGGCAAACATGAAAGCGCTCATATTCGAAACACCCAACAAACCCATCATCATTGATGTGCCGATGCCTAAGATCAGTGACACCGAAGTGATGATCAAGACACGCACCGTGGGCATTTGCCATTCGGATTATGAACTGCTGGCGGGACGTTACATCATCCCGATTTCATATCCGGTTACGCCGGGCCATGAATGGTGCGGTGAGATTGTTGAAGTTGGCAAGGCTGTCAAGAATTTCAAAGTGGGTGACCGCGTGGTCGGCGAATGCGTGGTGCGAACGCCGGAGCGGTTGCATCACTTTGGTTTTTCGATGGATGGTGCTGACCGCGAATTTTTCAATGCGAATCCGGACTGGCTGCACAAGCTGCCGGACTCGGTTGATGATATGCGCGGCTCCCTGATTGAGCCTTTCACTTGCGGCTTTTATGCAGTGATGCGCTCAGGCGGAACCAATGCGTCTGAGACCGTTGTCGTTTCTGGCGGCGGCACAATTGGACTTGTCACGGCGGCAGCAGCACTCGGCATGGGTGCACGTGTGATTGTTGCAGATCCGATCAAGCAGCGCCGTGACATCGCCAACAAATTGGGTGCTGAAGCGATTGACCCCACGGATCGCGGCGCAGACCAGATCATGGAACTGACGGGCGGCAAAGGCGCTGATCTTGTGGTCGAATGCGCTGGTCATGATGCCTCGCTTGCGGCGGTTTTTGACTACGTCGCGCAAGATGGCCGCATGTCGATGGTGGGCATCAATATTGGCCGCAAAGTTTCGTCCAACATGGGCCTGATGCAGCTTAAAAACCTGACGATCCGTGGCTGTATCGGCTCACCTGGTGTTTGGCCTGCGGCGATCCGTTTTCTGGAGCGCACGGGCATTGATCTCTCGCCGATCCAGACTCACAAATTTTCACTCACTGATGCGGTGAAGGGCTTTGAATTGGGTCAAGACCCCAAGGCCTGCATCAAGATCACTCTTTCAACCAAGGATATGCACTGATGAAACGCCACGCCCTGATCGCCGGTGTTTCCGGAATCATCGGCCGCCACTTGGCTGAGCATCTGCTGGAGACTGGCAAGTGGACGGTTTCGGGAATCTCGCGGCACAAGCACGATCTGCCAAAAGGCGTGAAACATATTGCCGTTGATCTCACAGATGCGGACGCCACTAAAGCCGCTTTGAAAAAAGTGGCTGCCACTGACGTTTTCATCACTACATGGCTGCGCCAAGCAACAGAGGCTGAAAATTGCCGCGTTAATGCGGGCATGGTGCGCAATCTTCTGAGCGCCATGGAGGGCAAGAAGATCAAGCATGCAGCTCTGGTCACGGGTCTCAAGCACTACATGGGCCCATTTGAAGCCTATGCAAAATCCAAGATGGTCACGCCATTCCGCGAAGAGCAACCGCGCTTGCCCTACCAGAATTTCTACTACGACCAGGAAGATGAGCTTTATGCAGCAGCGGAAAAGCAAGGCTTCTCGTGGTCGGTGCATCGTCCGCACACGCTCATTGGCTATGCGGTGGGCAACCAGATGAACATGGCGGCAACGCTTGGAGCCTATGCCGCGATCTGCCAGGAAACCGGCCGTCCTTTTGTTTTCCCGGGCTCACCACAACAATACGAAGCCTGCGTCGACATCACAGATGGCCGCATAATTGCAAAGCACCTTCTTTGGGCGGCAACCAAGCCCGCGGCGCGCAACGAGGCTTTCAACATTGTAAATGGCGAAGTCTTCCGCTGGAACTGGCTCTGGCCAAAATTAGCGGCTCACCTCGGTGTTGCAGCAGCGGAATATCCCGGTCACGCCCAACCTCTTGAAAAGCAAATGGCCGATATGGGGCCTGTTTGGGACAAAATCGTTGCCAAGCACGGACTGCAAAAAAACGCTCTCACTTCGGTCGCCTCGTGGTGGCATTCGGACGCTGATCTTGGTCGGGTCATTGAGAACTTTACAGACATGACCAAGAGCCGTGACAAGGGATTCACCAGCTACCAAAATTCCATGCACTCCTTCACTGACGCGTTCGACAAGCTCCGCGCCGCAAAGATTTTACCTTAGGGAAGCGGATGACCGAGCTCACACCATCACCAAAAATGCCGTCCAGCCTGCGAGACTTGGCCTCGCTTCCGCTGGCGAAGAGTTTCGTGACGATGGTCGTGTCAACGCTTGCCCTCATCATCGTCTGCTTCATCTTTGCGCCATCTGCAGTGTCGCTTGGCGCACTTGCCGGAAGCCTGCCATTTGCCGCTGTGATTGCGATTGTGGGCCTTGGTCAATTGCTTGTCGTGCAGCAGGGTGGGTTTGATCTTTCCGTGGCAGGTGCCGTGTCCCTGGCTGTGGTGACGGCAACTCACGTCCCAGGCGGTGATAACGCGATGCTGCTTCCTGCCGTGTTGCTGGCGATTGGCTTTGCGCTTGTTGCAGGTCTTGCCAATGGCATTCTCGTCAGCTTCTTCAAGCTCAACGCCATCATCGCCACAATCGGCATCAATGCGTTGCTCTATGGCGGTGTATTTGCTGTTTCAGGCGGTGTGCCGCATATCACAACGCCACTTTTGGCCGATATCGCGGGCGGTGAAACCTTCCACATTCCCAATGCGGTATGCTTCGCATTGGCGGCGTTAGTGCTGGTGTCCCTTGTTCTGAAAAAAGCCGTCGTCGGTCGCCGCTTTGAGGCCATCGGTGCCAACCCTCTGGCGGCCCGGGCCGTCGGCCTTCGCGTCTGGTTGCATCAGATCATGGCCTATGTGTTCGCACAACTGCTCTATTGCGTGGCGGGAATCCTCATCGCTGGCATCACCCGTGAGCCGACCGCATTCCAGGGCGATACTCTGTTGTTGCCGTCGGTTGCCGTGGTCGTACTGGGCGGCACATCGCTTCTGGGTGGGCGCGGCTACCCCATCTCCACAGTGCTTGCCGCTTTCTTTCTCAATCAATTGAGCCAATTCGCGCTCGCCGTTGGCGTGCCCTATTCCGCTCAAACCATCATCCAGGCCTTGGCCTTGGGTTTTGGGATCGGTGTTTACTCTGTCCGCTGGACGGGAAACAAAACTACCAAAACGAAAACAAACAATATGGGAGATAGACATGAACTACTCGCTTAAAAAGATTGCGCTTGCTGCAACAACGGCCGTGATGGCATTGGGTGCTGCAGGTTTTGCGCAGGCTGATGTTCCATCATGGTGCGGCCCAAAGAAGGCGACCATTGCCTTGCTTGACGGCTATGGTGGCAACAGCTGGCGTCAGGTGACAACGGCCTCGGGCAAGCAAACTGCTTCGCTCTGCCCCAGCATCACGTCCTATGAATATGCCGATGGCCAAGGCGATCTGCAGAAATCAATTTCGGACATCAAGGCCATGGCGGCCAAGGGCGTTGACGCTCTCGTGGTGTTCGGCGATGCCGGACCAGCAGTGTTGCCTGCGATCACCAGCGTGTTCAAGGCAGGCAAGGTGATTGTTCCTTACCGTGTCGATGTTGGCGGCAAGGAAGGCGAAAACTATACCAAGTTCGTTGGCTCATCCTTCAAGGATGACGGCGCGAGCTGGGGCACGTGGATCAAGAGTGTTCTGCCTGCGGGCGGCAACATGTTGTTCCTCTCAGGTCCAGCTGGCAACAGCCAAGGCGTTGATGAACTTGCAGGCCTGAAGTCAGTGCTCGGCCCAGAATATAAATTCCTGAACCCTGAGCCCTTCGATGTGACAAACTGGGATCCGGCTTTGACGCAGAAAGTGCTGACCGCTGAAATTGCCAAGAACGACAAGATCGACGTGATCATCTCGGACTTTGGCCCATCGCTGGTTGGCGCTTTGCCATTGTTCGGCAAATCGGGTCGTTCGATTCCTGCATTGGCTACCTCTGATGGCAACTCGTTGGGTTGCTTCTGGACCGACGTGAACAAAGACAACAAAGACTTCAAGCTGTTCACTGTGGCAACGGGTAACGACAACGTGCGGTTGGCGGTGGAATGGGCCGTGGCCACAGCAACCGGCGGTAAGCTTCCTGATGAAAAGATCTTCAAAGCTCCAGTGTTTGAAGATTCCGTTTCTGGCAAGCCCAATGCTGTTCAGTGCCGCAAGGACCTCCCAGGTTCAATCTATCTGTCATCGCAATTGCCAGCTGAAGATCAAGCCAAGGCAGTGAAGTAGAATTAGCGCTAGGGCCCCGGGCGGAGAACATCCTCCCGGGGCATTATTGTTTAAAAAAATTGTAGGCCACATGGGATCGATTGTGACGGTTATAAAAGTCAAAGCCGATAAACTTCCAACTTTGCCCCATGGTGATGTAGCCATTAGGCTGTCTGAAATCTCGAAAGCCTATTCAGGTGTGCTTGCCTTGCGCGAGGCCAGCGTTGAATTCTATGCGGGCGAAGTCCATGCCATTCTGGGTGAGAATGGTGCAGGAAAATCCACCCTCATGAATATTATTTCCGGCACGACCCAGCCGACTCTGGGCAAGATTTTCATTGGCAGTCAAGTCATCCCGCAAATGTCGCCCGAAATTGCAAAATCCCTCGGCATCGCAATTTCCTTCCAACATCCGGCCATTCTTGAAGATCTTTCTGTGCTGGAAAATCTCCGCGTTGCTTTGCCCGCCTCGCTCTTTGATGGCCAATCGGCACAATCTGTTGCGCAAGAAATGTTGAATGCTGTGGGCTTGAACGTTCCATTGCGGACACGGGCTGATGCCTTAACGGTTGCTGAAAAGCATTTGCTTGAAATCGCCAAGGCTCTCGCCACCAAGCCAAAAGTTTTGATCCTGGACGAGCCCACGGCCTCGCTTGATCAAGATGCCACCGACATGCTTTTCAGCCGCATCCGGGACGTGGTGAAATCTGGAACATCGGTCATTTACATCACACATCGTCTGGCAGAATTGCGCCAGATTGCGCAACGCGTCACGGTGCTGCGTGACGGGCGCGTTCGTGGTTCGGCACTGGTTACTGAAATCAGTGACGCCGATCTCTTGAGCCTCATTGTCGGCCGCACACTGGGATCAACGTTTCCGCCAAAGACGCAGGCGAAATCGGATGACATCAATTTGTCGGTTGCGTCCCTCAGCGGGAAGAGATTCAAAGATGTAAGCTTTGATGTATCGCGCGGTCAAATTATCGGGGTGGCGGGTGTTGCCGGCAACGGCCAAGCAGAATTGATGCGCGCTCTGGCAGGATTGGAGCCGTCCAAAGGTACAGTCACCTTAAGTGGGGCACTGTTGAGCGGGAATGATCTTCTGAATGAAGCGGCGTTCATGCCGTCTGATCGGCATTTGGAAGGCTTGGCCGCCGGTTTGACGGTCCGCGAGAATGCTTCTTTTGCAGCACTCGAAAAATTCGCGACGTCCGGCATTGTTCGCAAGAAAAAAGAACTGGACCAAGTTGCAACGACCTTTAAGTCGCTCGATGTCAAAGCACCGGGCTTTGAAGCGCCAATCCTTTCACTCTCGGGTGGTAATCAACAAAAAGTGGTGATGGCGCGGGCTTTGCTTTCGGAGCCCGGCTTCATCGTAGCGGATGAACCAACGCAAGGTGTGGATGTTGGAGCGCGCGCCGAAATCTATCGTATTTTGCGTGAGGTTTCGAGTTCCGGAACACCCGTCATCGTGAACTCTTCTGATGCATTGGAACTTGAGGGCCTCTGCGACAAAGTTATCGTCATGTCGCGAGGTCGTGTGGTTGAAACTTTGACGGGTTCAGATGTGGTCGAGGCCCGAATTGTTGCTGCTGCAGTGGGTGCCCACACGCAACTTGATGACAGCGCCTCAAATGCCAAAGCAAAATCCACCTCCGGCGGATGGCGGCATTTTCTGCAATCTGATAACGCACCAGCCGTGCCATTGGCGCTTGTGACCATCCTGCTGGGTCTTTACGTCTTTTCGCAGAATTCCAACTTCCTGTCGTTCTTCAATATCTACAATATTCTTCTGTTGGCCACGGCCTTGGGCTTCATCGCACTTGGCCAGACCGTCGCTCTGCTCATGGCGGGCGTTGATCTCTCCGTAGGGCCGCTTGCCGGGTTCCTGGTTGTTGTGGCGTCTTTCTTCATCAATGACGACAAATCAGTTGGCATGATGATCCTCGGATTCGCGCTGATGTTTGTCAGCGCCTTTGTCGTGGGCTCGATCAATGGCGTGCTGATCAGATTTGCGAATTTCACGCCGATTGCCGCAACGCTTGCCATGTATATTGGCCTCCAAGGCATGAGTTTTATTCTACGCGATGGACCAGGTGGCTACATCAACGCCACAGTGACCGACATTCTGTCTCGGCAAGTTGGGCCCATTCCCTATGCGTTCATCGTATTGGTCGCATTTGCCCTGATTGGCGAATATATCTTACGCAAATCGCGGCATGGCTGGAGCCTTCGTGCCACGGGTTCCGATGAAGAATCAGCACGGCGCATTGGCGTGCGCATCGATCGAACTTTTGTGGTGGGCTATATCATCTCGTCGTTGTTGACAGCGTGTGGTGCAATCATGTTGATGATTCAAATTGGCGTCGGTGATCCACGCCAAGGCATCAACTACACCCTGTCCAGCATTACCGCGGTTGTTCTTGGCGGCACAAGTTTGCGCGGTGGCCGCGGCACGTTCATCGGGACCATATTAGGCGCAGTGCTTCTCACCGAGGTTCTCAACGCTGTGTCATTTCTGGGGTTCACCCAAACCTATCAATATATTTTTCAAGGTGCACTTATCGTGGCGGCGGCATTGATCTATTCGACGGTAAGAAAACGGGCGTCGGCCTAGACTTCAATAATAGCCGGCCGCACGCATCACAGCATCTACGCGGTTTTGGCTGCGCGTCAGAGCTTCTTTGTCGGTGGAATCGCCGTTCAACGCCGCGAAAATTTCTTCACCCAAGATATCTTCGATCAAACGATATTCACGGATCGGCGGTCTTTGCCAGGTCTGAATTTTGTTTTGTTTGGCCAATCTGTCGACAAAGCTCACAATGGGTGTTGTGGCTGCGGCCTCGGGATCAGCGCTCACGCTAAAGCGCGGTGCAACGGGGAAGCCATTTTTCACGTGTTCTTTCATGGCGGCAGGAGAGGCCATCCAAGAGATGGCTTCAAAAGCCAATCGTGCCCGTTCAGGTGGGAGTGACGCAGGCACGCAAAGGAGAAAACCGCCAATCGGCGAAACGCTGGCGCCGCTCGGACCATGAGGGTGTGGATAGTAAGCAACTTTGCGCTTCACCACGGAGTGAATGTCATATTCAAAACGCGCCGCCCGCATGGTCCAACAATAGATCATGGCCGCATGGCCGCCCATGAAATAATCCAGCGCCTTGTTCCAATCGATCGACAAGATATCAGGCGGCGAAACCGCCAGAAGCTCGTGCATATATTCCAAGGTGCGTCTGCCGGCTTCTCCCAAGATGCGGGGCCGCATGGCTTCACCCTTGAGCTTGCTATAATCGATGTGCAGACGTGGCAGAGGGATATCAATCACCGGGCTGCCGCAACAGCCCATGAAGAACATGAAGGAATGTGAGATGGGCACACCTTTGGCCGCATTCCAGACCATGCCCTGCATGCCGCGCTTAGGATTGTGCAGCAGTTTTGCGGCCTCTATCACTTTTTCAAAACTTGTGGGGTGATAGAGCCCTCGTTCCTCAAACAAATCCTTGCGCAGGGAAAGTGCTTCGATCGTGCAGTAGATGGGTATTCCATATTGCGTTTTATTCCAACTCCCCGTGGCCCAAATATTGGGATGGAAATCGAGAGGGTTGATACTGCTGCTTTTCAGAAAGTCCGTGAGAGGCTGGGCCAGGTTATTCGCCACGGCTTCGCCGAGCCAAGGCATGTTTATGGCGATGACGTCATAGGCGCTTTCCTTGCGTCGCGCATTGGCGAATACCTCTTCACCCAAATCGGGAAGATTCAGAAGCTTGAAATTCTTGCGTGCAGAAAGTTTGCTGCGAAAATCTGACCACATGTCGCGCATGCCGGCGAAATAGTTGTCATCATGCAAAAGAAAGCGGAGGTCGGGACCTGTCTCTTTTTTCTTTTCCATGATTTCTAGGGGAGGAATGATCTGGCCCGCCAGATAGGACCCGCCAAAATAATAGTCTTCGGCGTCTGTGCTGCCGCTTTTCAAACCGAAGGTTTCGGCCAGCAGGCCTTTGATCTTGGTGGCGTAATCTATGAAGCTGAGGGTCAGATTGCGGCTCGGCTCCAGGTAGTGAGATTTGCCGTCGACTCCGCGTGGTCGGAGCTGAATATCGCCATTCTTGATCAGTTTATGTATGCGGCGCATGGCGCTGGCAAAGGGCACTTCAGCAGCCGAAGCCAAAGTTGACATGGTTACACTCTCACCACGCAAATGATGCTTCATCAAGAAAAGAACCATATTCCAATTGGGATCCGGCTCTGCTGGCTTCAGCAATTTGTCGTAAGGCGCGCGCATACGTTCCAAGAATGTAATGATGCGCAGCAGTTCATATTCTGTCATGGGCTTAGCCTGGATTTTTCAGCTTTTTCCATGGTCGTTTCTATCACATTGAGAGTCAAATTACTTGCCCCAGTTTGGGGCAAATGTATCATCCTACAAAAGAAAGATTGTGTGGGAGGATTAAATGGCAGAGCATATTTTTGGGACACATCACATTGGCATTACGGTGCCAAATATTCAGGACGGAATTGATTTCTTCAAGGCCGTTTTCGGTGCGGTTGAAGTGTTTCGCACTGGCCCGTTTGATGTCGATCAATCATTTATGAAAAACCGATTGGGGGCTGCGGCGCATTCGCGCATTCGCGATCTGGTATTTTTGCGCTGTGGCACGGGCCCCAGTATCGAGTTGTTTGAATATAGCGGCGAAGACAGTGCGGCCCGACCCAAACGTGTGTCCGAAGTTGGGGGTATGCATTTGTGTTTTGAAGTTGAGGATGTGTTCGCATCGGCCAAAAGGCTCAAAGCGCAGGGTATCGAGTTTCTTGAAGGGCCTAATACCGCAGAAGAGGGTCCACTTGCTGGTTTCAGTTGGATCTATTTCGAGTCACCTTGGGGCCAAATGCTCGAGATCGCCAGCTTTTCCACGCTTGGCTATGAGAAAGATACAAAGGAACGCGCATGGCGCGCCAAACCTTGAGAGGTCATTTGCCAATATCTTTTTCGGCGCGCCGCTTTTGGGCAATGAGGGCCATGAGTCTCTTGTCTCGCCACAGCTGCCTCTCTTGAAGTTTATCGGCAGGGAGAACACTTCTGCGGCTCTTTTCAATTTGGTTCATGACTTCGCCTGACCAATCGACGCGGTGCTGGGTCTGTGGAAATATGTTCGAATAAATGCCCTGATAGCGCTCCGCATAATCGCGGACACCACCTGGTGCGTTGAGATCAATAGTTTCGAATGGCCCCATGAACGACCAGCGCAGCGCCAATCCATCACGGATGCCAACATCAATATCTTCAACGCTGGCATAGCCTTCCGCCACCAGACGAAATGCTTCTTCGAGAAGTGCGCCTTGCATTCGGTTCATGATGAAGCCATCAAGCTCCTTCTTCATCACCAAGGGGGCGTGGCCTGCTGAAATCAAGATCTGTCGCGCGCACTCAACCGTCTCCGCCGACGTCCATGGTGCGGGCACAATTTCCGCCGCTGGTATAAGATAAGGAGGGTTAATCGGGTGGACGACCAGGCATCGGCCCCGCCCATTCAAGGTCTCAGTGAAGCTCGACGGGAGAAGGGCGGAGGTTGAACTGGCCAAAATGGCACTGGCTGGGGCCGCTGAATCCAAAAGCTTGAAAACTGCAATTTTGTTGTCCAGAATTTCAGGGGTATTTTCCTGAACATAGTTGGCATCTTTCAACGCCTCCTCCAAGGTCGAGCAAACCGAAATCCGATCCAAAATCACAGACGGTGGTTGGCTACCCAACAAGTCATAAGTTTCCAGATCTTCCAGCACTTGCGCGATGTATGCGACAGCTTTTGCTGAAGCCTCCGCCGCCTGATCCCAAATCCTGACCGTGGCACCTGATCTCGCGAAACTTATTGCCCACGAGCGACCAATGAATCCTGACCCAACTATTGCGATATTCATGTTGGAGAATGTGCCCTCTGCCATTAAAGTCTACACTGCAGAGAATAGCTGAAAAAGCAGAAATAAGCGACGCCAAGTCGGCCTTATTACCGCGCAAAAAAGGATAGATTTATGGGATGGAATTCTAAGACTGGTCCGCGCATTGCTTTTCTGGGAACCGGAGCCCAAGGGGCTTCCATTGCCGCTGATTTTGCGGCAGCGGGACTTGATGTGACGTTCATCGACCAGTGGCCTGAGCATATCGAAGCCATTCGCAAGAAGGGCATCACCGTCAATTTGCCCACCCGGAAATTCAATGTCAAAGTTCGGGCACTTCATCTCTGTCAGGTTGCAGAGATCAAAGAACCCTTTGACATCGTTTTCCTCGTCGTCAAAGCCTACGATACGAAATGGGCTTGTGAATTGATCAAGCCTGTTCTGGCAAAAGATGGCTTCATCGTGGGTCTGCAGAACGGCATGACGCATGAGGATATCGCCACCATTGTCGGGCGGGAACGCACCATCGGTGCTGTCATTGAAATTGCATCCAACATGTGGGTGCCCGGCGAAACCAATCGACAAAATGATGTTGATGAATCCTGGTTCGCATTGGGTGCGCTGGATTTGGATCAGCAACCGCGCGTGGAGGAGGTCGCCAAACTGTTGCGAAACTCCGGCCGCGTGGAAGTGATGGATGACATTCGTTCGGCAAAATGGATGAAGCTCGTCGTCAACGCCGCCGAACTCATACCGTCCGCGATTGTCAATCTACCGCTCTATGATGCTGCAAATGCACCCGGCATGTTAGAGGTAATGCGCCAAGCGGGTTATGAAGCCATGCAGGCTGCTCTTGAGGATGGCGCAAAGATTATCCCCATCATTGGCATGCCACCCGTGACGACCAATCATCCCGAGCGTTACGTCGACAAGATATTTGAAGAAGTGCTGAAGACCTTTTCAAAGCCAGACACGCTGGTCACGTCACTTCAAGATTGGCGCAAAGGCCGCCGTGCTGAGGTGCAGGAGGTGAATGGCTGGGTTGTTGACGTCCTCAAAGCCCACGGGCGCTCGGCTCCAATGAATGAGCGGGTTGTCGAAGTTGCCTTTGAAATTGAAGCCGGCAAG
>JBBRLH010000022.1:0-30518 GCA_038231475.1 Hyphomicrobiales bacterium
CGCCTATACCCACGACTCTGGAATTGGCGTTGTTGAGAATTGGAAAACGGTCGCGAATTTGTTTGCACCTGCCAATTGAACATAGCATTTCGGCAGGGAGCGGGCCTTGTGGCCCGCTTCTTTTTGCCCCCACGCGACATTCACATGAGGCCCAGTTGTGAAGGACTTGATCGGCGAGGTTCCAGATTATCGCGTAGAGATAATCATCATCTTGACCCGCTGCCTTGCCCAGATTGGCATAAAGTTTCTTGAGGTAAAATTCGGCGTCAGCAAGTGAAAAGCCGACAGAATCTTTGACAGACGTCTGGCTTTCATTCTCCAAACTGCAACAACTGCCATGCCTAGAGAAGCAGCGCCGATAATAGGATGACTGTCAGCGGTCTTGTTGGTATTGGGCACAATGTCAATGTCAGCTTTAGTACCGAAGGTCTTGAGTTGAATCTCGTGAAGGCCACCATTTTCTCTGCGGACAAATCCAGTTTCAGTTCACGCCATCTCCCTTCCTAATGTCACGCATGAGACCTATCTCCAGCTCTTTTGCGTTGGCCCTATGGCCATCATCCTCGCCCAAAACTCGCTTCCTACAAGTATTTTCCCTGCCGCTTTGCGGCTTCCTCGCGGGCGCTTCGCTACAAAAAACTTGTTGTCTCGAGTCCTACACTCCGTTTCGGCCCAAGTAGGTTCTGGCTTGCGGGTGCTCGCCATGTTCGGTCCCGCATCGCCGGAAATGGTTCCCAAGCGAGACGATAAATAGGAGATTAACATGACTGCAATTGGATATGTCCGGAAAGAAAACAATGGCCACTATACAGGTCAACTCAAGACCATCAGCATCAAAGCCGACATCGATATTGTGCCCAACGCTAACAAGACCGCCGACAGCCAACCTGACTTTCGCGTTCTCACCCAGGGCACTGAAATTGGCGCAGGCTGGACAAAGAAGGGCGAAGCATCTGGCAAGGAATATGTCAGCCTCGCCCTTGCCGCACCGGAATTTGGCCCCAAGAAACTCTATGCCAATCTAGGCAAGGCAGCGGGTCAAGATGACGACAGTCTCTACGCGGTGATCTGGAACCCAACTGATTAAATCTCACATAACTTGGCCCTCACGTGAATAGTGCGTGGGGGCAACAAGACTCGCAGAACGCTAAGTTGGAAGATATTGCAACCTCCAGACTCAAAACTGACTCATTTTGCGGCAAATTCGAGAACGTCTGATTCGTCGGATAACTCACAACCACACTGCGGGACGGTTACTTCGCCATGCAGCAAATTGCATGGATAGCGGAGCCTTGCGATGGCCCAAGTCCTTATTAAGGGGACGGCTTGGGAGAGGAGTTTGGAAGATTACGCCTATGCGGCGGGCCTTGATCGGCCCGGCTGGGCGTGGGAGTTCTTGCGGCGTCATCCCAACTATCAATTGGAGTGGCAAACACACAAAGCTAATGTACCAAAGCCACGCTTGCATCAAACTGGTGCAAGCTATTGCTGCCTTCAACAGAATTGTGTCGCTGCCGAGCAATGGGGACTGGCCTTGTTCATTGACCCACAAGTGACTGCATTGGAAGTAGGCATTCATTGGCATTCGGACGTCATGGTTCGAGAGGTTTTCTGCATCGCAAAGCCCGCCAATGACAACAAAATAGCTATCGCGAATATATTGAGCTTCAACGGACGCGCACATGTACTTTCGTTCCAGGGGATTGAACATGTAATTATACAAAGGGGAGTGATTTCTGCGCGACTTGCAGTGAAAGGTCGGTCACTGCTAAAAGGAGATTGCCATTTGATTTACCAGATTGAAGGACTCGCACGGCTGAATTTGGTTCACCAAACACTTTTAAATCTGTGCAGATTGAAGACCGAGTCGCGGTTTTCCGAAATCGCGCTTGGACAAACTGAATTGCGCTTACGCGAGTGTCTTGTCGCCCTTGATGGCCATCTTGCAGGTCGAACCTACCGTGATATTGCAGAAGTTCTCTATGGGCCAGAACGCGTCAAAGAGGTATGGACGAACGAGACCCGTTATTTGAAAGATAAGGTCAGACGCGCTGTTGCAGCGGGTATAGAATACATGAATGGCGGTTATCTGAAGCTCCTTCAATAGGGTGTCGATTTAAGTACACTCGCCTTTCGACACTCCCGCTTTCCCCGCAATTGGATGAGTTTCCAAGCATCGCAATGATGATGATGGAGACCCATATGAACACTCAAATCGATAATCCATTTCTAACCGTTGCTGAGGCCGCTTCTTATCTTCGCCTTAAGAAGCGCACCCTCGACAATATGCGTTGGATGGGCACAGGCCCGAAGTTTCGCAAGCACGGTGGGCGCATTTATTATCACGTCGATGAATTGAAAGAGTGGTCACTCAACAGCCGTCGCAATTCAACCTCGGAGTATTGAACATGCGCTGTAAATCATCACGCGGCGCACTCAGTTTCATGGCCATCGTATTGCTTTTCTGCACGCTCTTGGTTGCAGTGATTGCGTTCCAACCAATGCCACTCATCATTTGGAACGCGTCGAACAGTGTTCCAATCGGCTGGTACTGGATCGAAAAACGGCAACCCAAAATCGCTGAGATCGCGGTCATTGCACCACCGGATTGGGTTCGCCTTTACGCCTCATCGCGCGGCTATTTGCCCGACGATGTTTGGCTGCTGAAGCCTGTTTTTGCTAACTCAGGGGCCGTAGTTTGTCGCTTCGGAATTTACATATTTGTTGATGGAAAACTGGTTGCGCAGGCCAAGAAATTGGACCGCCAACACCGATTTCTACCTGTGTGGAAGGGCTGTCTAACAATCAAAACGCATGAAGTTTTTCTATTGACGAAGCCGAAAAATTCCTTCGATAGTCGCTACTTTGGACCGATCAGCAGTGACTTGATTATTGGCACAGCAATCCGTGTCATTCACCCGTTTCGTGAAGTTCAGTGAAGGTTGATGTGGGTAGGATCAGGAAAATCGGGAGGGCAAGATAAAAGGTGTGACGGTAGGGTAGGTAGAAGTCTTTGAAGTGATTAGACCCAGACACCAGTATCGCTAATGTCGATGCCAGTACATTGCCGTCAATGTCTTGATCTCGCCGCACATCTCATGCAGCATCTTGAATTGAGAACGCGAAGAACAATGTGAACCCTGATTGCCACTTCATCATCTTTGCGAGGTTCTTTTGTCAAACTCATTTACACCAAAGCTTGGCCGCATCGGCTGGAAGCATGGCACGCGGCTCGATAGTTACATCAACCGTGTCACGCGCGCAGTCCATACTGCTGGTCACGTAAATGGAAGCAGGAAGAGCATATTCTCGGGTACCAGAATTGGGCGCGGTAGTGCTTTTGGAACACTTGCCGCAGCAGGTCTTTATCCGGGTGGTCAGCGACGCGTCATTGTGAAGGCACGGATCACCAAGTTCAAGGCGGGTCAGTTGGGTGCTGCCCGCGCTCATCTTCGCTACATCCAGCGCGATGGCGTGACGCCGGAAGGGGAGCCGGGCCAACTCTATGGTCCAGAAGCCGATGCGGCAGACGGCACTACCTTTCTTGACGATTGCGGCGATGACCGTCACCAGTTCCGGCTCATTGTGTCGCCAGAAGACGGCGCGCAGTTGCATGATCTGAAACCTTTCATCCGTGACTTCATGGCTCAGGTTGAACGCGATCTTGAAACCAAGCTCGATTGGGTAGCAGTTGATCACTACAATACAGGCCAACCTCACACCCACATCGTCATTCGTGGGAAAGACGACCGAGGAAGTGATCTGATCATCACCAAGGATTACATGTCCCATGGCTTACGCATGCGGGCGCGGGAGTTCCTGACATTGGAACTCGGCCCAGAGATTGAACACGACATGACACTCAAACTAGCGAGAGAAGTAAATGCCGAGCGCTTCACGCGCCTTGACCGCGCGCTTCTGAAACATACTGACCGAGGCTATCTGGTCATCAGCGCCATGCCACCGGAAGACCGGACCACCCACGCCTCCCACATGGGGCGTCTGAAAAAATTGCAGTCACTTGGACTCGTCGAGGAAAAGCAGACTGGCGTTTGGCAAATTGGGTCCGATATCGAAACCAAATTAAAATCGCTTGGACAGCGCGGAGATATTATCAAGACAATGCACCGCGTCATGCGGGAGAATGGGATTGACCGCCCTGCGGGCAGCTTTGCCATGTTCGACACGACTAAACCTAGCAACCGGATTGTGGGTCGTGTTGCAGGGCTTGGCCTCACCGATGAGATCAATGACCGTCATTACATCGTGGTCGATTCCACTGATGGTAAAGTGCACTATGCCGATGTAGGTCATTTGCGACCAGAGTTTGTGCCCGAAAAAGGTATGATCGTCGCCATCGAGAACAGGGCAGTCGAGGACAGCGACAAGCAACGCATCAGACTTCGCGTTCTGTCTTACCTCAATCTCGAAAAGATTGTCGATGCTGAGGGAGCAACTTGGCTCGACAAGGAGTTGCTTGGCAAATCACAGGAACGACTAACGCAAACGGGATTTGGCAGCGAGGTTGCTGCTGCGATTGCAAGAAGGCGGCAATGGCTTGTTACGCAAGGTCTAGGCACTATCAATTCGGCCGGCACGTTCCAACCTCAGCCGCGCATGTTGGAACAACTTCGGCAGCGTGATATTCGACAGGCTAGTGCGATCCTATCGAACGAACTTGGATTGACGCACACCCAGCTTGTTGAAGGAGAAAAGATTTCTGGAGCCTTCAGTCGCTCGGTAGACTTGGCCAGTGGAAAATACGCCGTGATCCAAAAGTCGAAAGAGTTCACTCTTGTGCCGTGGCGGCCAGAACTGGAGCAGTTCAGGAGAAAGCAATTATCGGGAACGGTGAGTAACCAAGGGATCAACTGGGACTGGAATGCGAAACGCGGCCAAGGCTTGGGTGTGTAGTATTTCGATTTTTATGAACTACACTTTCTGGCTCTAGTCATAGCGACCTTCGTTTGCGATCGACTTTCTTGTGAAGGATATTTGGATAATTTCCGCCACTAATTGGCTATTGGTTTGTGTTGGATCATTTTACTAAACCCAGAATTGGTGCTAGCAATTTTTGGGAAGAGAGGTTTCAATTGAACCAAGTCAACCAATTCAATGCCTCGGGATCACTGGCGGGGTATCTTTACCAGTGCCGACTAGCACTTTTGCTTGGCCTTCAGATGGTCAAGAGGAAGCCAAACGGTCACGTCTCAATTGAGAAATTTGATGACATTGCATTTGAAAACGACGACTACTCTAAGTGTCTGATTCAAGCAAAGCACCATGTGACTCCCAAAGCTCTGTCAGACTCAGGCGTTGACGTATGGAAGACCGTCAGAATTTGGGTAAGCGAACTAAAGTCCGGCGTGATCACGGCGAGCTCAACTAAGCGAGTTCTGATCACTACTTCCACGGCCCCTCCAGATTCTGCGCTGTCAAAGCTCCGACCAGGATGTGACAAGGCAAAAAGAACCGCAGCCAGAGTTGAACTGCAAAAAATAGCTCAGGAATCGAAGAATCAAGAGTCGTTTGAAGGACGGGTGGCCTTTCTAGCACTGAGCAACGAAGACGCTGATTTGCTTCTGTCGACCATTGACCTAATTGATAGTTTTCCGAACCTGACTGACGTGATGGACGAGATCGAGGGTGAACTCAGAATTCTCGCGCCAAACCATCCTGAAAAGGTGGCTCAGTCGATCGAAGGTTGGTGGTTGTCTGTGGTTGGCAAAAGATTGGTGGGGGCTGATGACTCTCAAATTCCACTTCAAGATCTCTTGAAAAAAGCAAATGAAATTGGGAGTTGGTTCGGGCCTGACGGACTGCCTGTGAGCGACCCTGATACACTAAGTACTCGCACTTATCTTCCTGATGACGAAGCAGACAACTACGTTAAACAAATGCGACTGATTGAACTTTCCGACTCGGCAATACAGCGCGGGGTGCAAGACTTTTATCGATCTACCGCGCAACGCTCGAAATGGGCGAGAGAGAGTCTGCTCCTCGATGGGGAAACGACTCGGTATGATGCGAAACTAAAAGATCAATGGGGTCGGAAATTTGAAGCTGACTGCGCATCGATTCAGGGACTAGATGATGCCGCGAGAATTAAAATTGGCAAGACTGTATATTTTTGGGCGAGCCAACATCAAATAGGCTTTCGAAACGTCGTTGAAACTTGGATTACTGCGGGCTCATTCCAAGGTCTTGCTGATCGATTGGAAATTGGTTGGCACCCCGAATTCAAAAATCGGTTTGTTGCTGGAGGCGAAAGTGGCAAAACTTGATGATTGGTCGCGACGCCCCGTTGAGGAAGCAAATCTTTTTAATCCGCCTTTTATCTGCTCTCTGATATGTGAATTTCTGAAGGACTTTGCAAAGACAGATAAAGCAAATGCCCCACTGCTACTGATTGTTATTGCGCTAACCACAAGTCTCCATCGCGCAAGTCGTGAGAGACTTCCTCACTCCACTATTACCTCGCTGTATGAATGGCTACAAAAAAATGAGGACCTGTTGATCGGGTTCTCGACGCGCGCTAAGAATATTACTCCTCACATCAAAGAATCCATCCTTTTTGGCTTGTCACTCGAAGCGTTGCAATCGTGTAGCGAGCACAGTTTGGCTGCAGGCTCCAACAAAGTTAGTTTCTCAAAGCTGTTTGTAGCTGGCACAACTCCAGAGGTGCAGGACATCATCTATAGAACAAAATTTATGGGTAGGTGGTTGTCGAAATCCGGTTCAGAGATTTCTATCGCAGCTGCATGGGGAGTAACACCTTGAGTTTCTCAATACGCGCAATTGTAATTTATAGTCACACTGGGGCTACGCGTGTGGTTCCATTTCGGACTCACGGGCTCAATATTATTACAGGGAAATCGAAGACCGGGAAATCTGCGATAATCGATATTGTCGATTATTGCTTGGGACGAGGTAGTTACAACGTAGCCGAAGGAACGATCCGCAAAAAAGTATCTTGGTTTGGATTACATTTGTCAAAAAAAACTGATGAAGTTTTTATAGCCCGAGACAATCCGGGGCCGGGCGCCAGTACCGGTTCGAAGGTTTACTTTCGGCGCGGTGACCTTGGAAGCTACCCGTCACTTGAAACAATCTCAAAGAATACTACGGAAACGAGTCTCAAAGAGTTCATGACGCGATTTGCGGGCATTGTCGAGAATGAACACAGACCCACGACCGGCACTCGCCTTCCGTTGGAAGCTGACATTGCGCACGCCCTTTGGCTTTGCTTTCAAAAACAGAATACGATTGCAAGCCAAGATCAGCTGTTTCATCGTATGAATGAACAATTCCTTCCACAAGCACTCAAGGACACCTTGCCTTACTTCTTGGGTGCGGTGGATGAGGGCGATCTATTACTTATGGGAGAGCTTGATGAGCTTCAGAGAAAACTTAGGCTTCTTGAAGCGATGGGGACAAAGCAGGTCCAAGCAATCGAAGCAAGCCGATCAAGAGTGTCACGCATCATCAACGAAGGTAAACGCGTTGGATTAATAGCGCAAGACTATCAGGCAGTTGATGATACCGCTTTTTCTTTTTTGGCGAGAGTAGCTGAGACGTCAATTGAGTCACCTGAATTGATGCCCGATTTTGGTGAGACAATTCAAAGATTAAGAGGCGAACAGTCGACCATACAAGGTCGTCTTACTGAGCTTAATCAGGATATCAGGGCAGCGCGCACGTTCTTGTCAGATCAAACTGATTTTTCGCGCGAAGCAACGGAGCAGAGAGCTCGATTGAAAAGTGTTGAGATTTACAAAAGCGAAATTGCTTCAGCGCATGTTTGCCCCTTCTGTGATTCAGCTCTCACAACTTCCATTCCTAAAGTAGAGGAGGTAAACCAATCACTTCGGAAGGTGAGTGACCAACTTGAGGGAATTTATCGGGATAGCCCACACATTCAGAAGCATATTGGTGATTTAGAAAAACAAATTGGCGGCGCAACGGACGCGCTCAAAATTGTTCAAGCGGAATTAAATAACGCAACTCTGCAGGACCAAGATGCTCAAGCTCTTCGGGATCAGATTATTTTCAGAGGGAGATTTTTTGGTCGGCTTTCGGAGTTTCTTGAAACTGCTTTTCCCGATGCCAGCGAAGACTCCACGGCTAGCCAGATTGAAGAATTACATGGCCTTATTGCGGTCATTCGCTCAAAGCTAAATAATGATGAGATGGCGTCAAGGCTTGAAACGATACTCAGTTTTATCAGCGAGAAAATGACCGAGTATTCCAAGCAGCTCGATCTTGAACATAGCGGTAGCTCCTTACGGCTAGATCTTAAAAAATTGACTGTTGTAGCAAATACAGAAGACGGTCCGATTCCTCTCAATCGAATGGGTAGCGGTGAGAATTGGGTTGGATACCACGTATTGGCTCACTTAGCGTTGCACTGGTGGTTGCGGAAGAAGGCGCGTCCTGTGCCCGCATTCCTAATATTTGATCAACCGACCCAAGCCTACTACCCGCCTGATAGTACTGAAGGAGGCCTTGATCAAATAGAAAAGGATGCTGACAGAACGGCTGTGCAGGCCCTCTTTAAGTTGATGAACTTCGCCTGCTCCGAGATTGAACCGGAATTTCAATTGATTGTGCTGGATCACGCTCATTTGAAAGATGAGTGGTTTGAAGCTGCTATCATCCAAGAATGGCGCGGCGATAACGCGCTGGTTCCGTATGATTGGCCAGATAGCGCCCGCAAATAAAGGGCATAGGTCGACCCTTAATTTTCTTTTCTACGTAAAACTTGGCTAGATACTTCAGATTTGTAATGATAGCTTGGCTGTTATTTTATTAGTTTGTCATGTAAAAAAGTTGCAGCTCGCGACAGTAAGATCCATTGAGTCGATTATTGCGTTCTGCAGACGAACAATAGCCTCAGAGCTCAAGTCGGTACTTTTAAAAGATGTTCCGCAATTGACTTTGTCACTCGGGCACCGTCGTCGTTCTATCTTTGGGTGGCGCTGAAATAGGTACTTTCTGAAACTCAGATGGAAGATTCACGGGTTGGTAGCTACTATTGCTTTCTTTATGCCTTAGGACGGACTCGTGGATGCCATCACCATCGCCTACAAACCGAGGCTCACCGTTTGGAATGTAAAATCTGAGCCAAACTTTTTTAGATGGCCATTCCCTGTACTTCACCTTTTTAGGGAGTTTTTCAATAAGTCGCCATGCGCCTCGTAGAGACTTATGCGGATTCACTTTGAAGTCAGGACCTACATAGTCAAACGGGCTACCTTTACGCTTAACCCCCCAGACAAGTTGATTGATCGCCTGAGTGTTGAACTCCAAGCCGTGATTTCGTGCTTCCTCTATCATCCAAAGCAATGGGTATTTTGATAATCCACTTTGGGCCTCTGGATAGCCGCCACCAACATCGGAGTGAACACCTGGAAACCATACTTGCTTCACGTCTTGAGGCTCAGAGTTGTTCGTCTTGCTAAATCTATTCTTCATGAACACCTGACCAGATGCCCATGGCTCTAATCTAAACATTCTGCGTCTTTCATCGAGCGAGCTGGCCTGCCGAAAGACCTTCACGCTGGGATTTCTGCGGGTATAGGGCAATGTTTGGAGGCTGAATGTATAAAATCGGTCGGGCCTTGGAACTATCACGCTCGCAACTGTGTCCCAGACTCCCAGAAATCGAATGGTAGGCCAACGTGTTGAGACAATCCGCGCGAACTGGGCTGCGCGGTCATCTTTCGTTTGCACAAGTTCGTCAGCTCTTTCTGTCGATTGTTTATAAGCTGTTAGTGCAGATCCTCCCAAGTTGAGTTGTTGAGGGTGGAGAAGACCAATTTTATGAATCAGAGCTGCTAACACTCGAGCTGTATGTGCGCCTCGACTGAAACCGAATAGGTATATTTCATCACTCTCCTCATAATTCTGAATGAGAAACTCGTAAGCGGTGAGAACGCTGTCGTCCAAACCATATCCGGTCGCAAGCCCCAATAGAGTTTTTGTATCTTGCCAAAACTTTGTCCAAGGATTTGGTCGAGCTAGAGTACCGACTCCCGGATGGTAGAAGACCACTTGCCGAGGCGACGTACCATCAGATTTTTTGAGCGTTCTGTAAAACTTGAGAACATTTGAAATATTCTCGCCAATCTCATTTCCGGTTCCATCACTACAGACGATCAATTTTTTCATTGATATGTTCCTTTGAGATTCTGAGCACGAGTCTACATGGGCAAGCCGCATTTTGTAATGGTCATGTTCCCGCGTTTTCCCGCCTTTCCCAATTGAGCAAATAGGTAGTTTGCGGCGATGCTTGGGGCACATTCCGGAATGATCCGGCGTGTAATCCGAGTGGACGCAGAATGTCGCCGACCAAGATTCTTGTTGGGCAGGGATGCCTTGTCGTTTCAATTGTGGCGGGAGGCCTATGGGCTTCGACACAATGGACAGCAGCAATGCTGGGCAACCAGCCAAGGCTTGGTGCACCGCTCACGACAATCATTGGCCAACCCATTTACGCACCGTGGCGCTTGTTTGAATGGTGGTACGCTTATGAGGCCTATGCGCCAGCCGTGTTTCGGAAAGCAGGTATGGTTGCGGCAGGCAGCGGCATTGCCGGAACATTGGTTGCTATTGCCGGTTCTCTGTGGCGGGCACGGCAGAATAAGCTGGTCACGACCTACGGGTCTGCGCGCTGGGCCAATGTCGAAGAACTCAAATCTGCCAAGTTTTTCTCTGGGCAAGGAGTGTTCCTGGGCAAACTGGGACAGGCCTATCTCCGGCACAATGGTCCAGAACATGTATTGGCTTTTGCACCAACCCGCTCCGGCAAGGGCGTTGGTCTTGTTATTCCAACGCTACTGACTTGGCCACATTCGACAGTCATTCACGATATCAAGGGCGAGAACTGGCAGTTGACGGCCGGATTCCGGTCAACGTTTTCGCATTGCCTGTTGTTCAATCCTGCTGATCCTAAGAGTGCCCGTTACAATCCACTGCTGGAAGTGCGCAAAGGCGAATGGGAAGTCCGCGATGTCCAGAACATCGCCGATATTCTGGTTGACCCTGAAGGCGCCCTCGAACGCCGCAATCACTGGGAAAAAACCAGCCACGCACTTCTAGTGGGAGTGATCCTGCATGTGCTTTATGCCGAAACTGAGAAGACACTGGCCCGTGTCGCGTCGTTCCTATCTGACCCGTCACGTTCGATTGAGCGAACCCTGCGCGTGATGATGTCGACCAATCATATGGGCACGACAGCTGAACCCAAAGTCCATCCGGTTATCGCCTCGATTGCCCGCGAGCTCTTGAACAAGTCAGAGAATGAGCGTTCAGGCGTCTTGTCGACAGCCATGAGTTTCCTCGGACTATACCGCGATCCCGTCATTGCCCGGAACACCAGCACTTGTGACTGGCGCATTGCTGATTTAATGGAAGCCAAGAAACCGCTGTCGCTTTACCTCGTCATTCCACCTGCAGACCTCTCCCGCACCAAGCCATTGGTGCGTTTGATCCTCAATCAAATTGGACGCCGTCTCACTGAGACACTAGAAGGCGAAAAAGGAACGACCCGCCGCAAACTGCTGTTGATGCTAGATGAGTTTCCTGCCCTTGGACGATTGGATTTCTTTGAGACGGCACTGGCCTTCATGGCGGGCTATGGCATCCGCGCCTATCTCATTGCGCAGTCCTTGAACCAGATCGTCAAGGCTTATGGCGAGAATAATGCCATTCTCGACAATGCCCATGTCCGCATTGCCTTTGCCGCCAATGACGAACGCACAGCGCGGCGCATTTCGGATTCCTTGGGCACGGCAACCGAACTTCGAGCGCAACGGAACTATGCCGGTCATCGCCTTGCACCGTGGCTGGCTCATGTGATGGTGAGCCGTCAAGAGACGGCGCGGGCACTACTCACACCGGGCGAAGTGATGCAGTTGCCCAATGATGAAGCCTTGGTTCTTGTCTCTGGTCTACCGCCCATTCGCGCCAAGAAGCTGCGCTATTACGAAGATGACAACTTCAAAGGCCGCGTTCTACCGCCACCAGTTCTCGCCGAAGGTTCTTACGCTGATTGCCCGCCTCATGCTGCCCATGATTGGGAAGGACAGGTTCGTAATTCCGATACACGTTTGGAAAAGCCATGGTTCAACCAACTGCATGGTGGTGATGGCGAAGAGGGCGGTCTCACCCGTGAGCCCTGGAATGAGCAGCAAGCACCAGTTCCACAGGAACAAGTGCCATCCGACGAGTTGAATCTGCTTGATGACGATTTTGGTGTGGCCACTGCCAACACCGATCCAATGGCCAGATCAGCAGCCCAGCGCAGCTTTGGCGTGAATGATGCCGAGGGCGATGATGCCCTGCCACTGTTCTGAGGGGATGTCATGAAGCAACACGCCCCCAGCAAAATCAAGGTCACTGTCTATCTCTCGCGACTGGTTGTCGATCGCTTAAACCTCGCCTGCAAAGACCCCACAAAGAACAAGTCCAAACTCACGGAGAAAGCACTTAATACATTGCTCGATTCCGAGCGTGACCCCTCCCATGACGCAGGCCTTCTCAGGCGGCTGGACTCACTCGGACGACAAGTAGCCATCATCGACCGCCACCAACACGT
Source organism: Hyphomicrobiales bacterium (assembly GCA_038231475.1). GTDB lineage: Bacteria > Pseudomonadota > Alphaproteobacteria > Rhizobiales > Aestuariivirgaceae > Aestuariivirga. The sequence goes on from JBBRLH010000022.1 coordinate 12,599, forward strand.
GGTACTGGAAAGCCTTGGCCTCTTCATCCGCTATTACCTGACAGTCACGCCACCTCTGGCAAAGTCCGAGCAGGAACCAGCTCGCGCCAAGGGGCACCAGCACTTTGAGTTTTTTATCAGCCAGTTGGGTAAGCGTCTTGGCGGAAGCCAGACACTCGTGAGTGAAGTGATGGAGAAGATCACGGCGCATGATCCCGATCTCTTCACGCGCGATCTTGATGAACCAGCGTTTGATAGCTCAACCACTTCCCAACCACCTTCGTCAGGGCCTGCTGGACTCGGACGTGGGAGAGAAGCCCCGGTGCAACGCGGACAAGGTTTTGCGTCCCGTCCTCCCAGTGTTGCGCCGGGTGCTTCGTCTCCTCTCACAGGAGATGACAATGGATAGAACCGTTACTTCATTTGGCGAGCAGGCACTGGCCCGCCGCAAGGCCATGCTGAAGACCGCATTCGGCCCAGTGATTGCAGAGGCACTCGCGGACCCACAAGTCGTCGAAGTCATGGTCAACCCCGATGGTAAGTTGTGGATTGATCGGCTGGATACAGGTCGGTCTGATACAGGCAACGTGCTGCAATGGTCAGAGGTGGAGCGGATCATCCGCTTGGTTGCCAGTCACATCCGTCTTGAAGTGCATGAGCGTTCACCGATTGTCAGCGCCGAGTTGCCCGAAACTGGAGAACGCTTTGAAGGTCTCATTCCACCCGTTGCTCCGGCACCCTGCTTTTCAATCAGGAAGCCCGCACGTCTTGTTCATCGTCTAGACGATTATGTCGATCAAGCGATTATGACCGCACCCATGGCCGTCTGGTTGAAGGAAGCCATTTTCGCCAAGGGCAATATCGTTGTTGTGGGTGGCACCAGTTCTGGCAAGACCACATTGGTCAATGCCCTGCTTGCCGAAGTGGCTTTGACCAATGATCGCGTTGTCATTTTAGAAGATACGCGCGAGCTTAATTGTGCGGCTGAAGATTGCGTGAAGCTCCGGACCAAGCCGGGTGTGGCGACACTTGCCGATCTGGTGCGTTCAACCCTTCGTCTGCGTCCCGACCGCATCATCGTGGGTGAAGTCAGGGGAGCTGAAGTCCTCGATATGCTCAAAGCCTGGAATACCGGCCACCCCGGTGGTCTTGCCACGGTTCATGCCAATTCGGCGAGGGGTGCCCTCTACCGCATTGAACAGCTTGTCCAAGAAGCCGTCGTCACAGTGCCTCGCCGTCTCATTGCAGAGGCCATCGATATTCTGGTGTTCCTTGAAGGCAGAGGTTCGGCCCGCAAAGTCAGGGAGGTTGCCCGTGTCGAAGGTCTCGATGCCGATGGTGACTACGCCCTCGCAACAGTTTTCCCACTTCCAAAACCGTAAATCTCAGGAGTTCCCATGAACATAATTCGTAAAGTCGCATTATCAGCTGCCGCATTACTAATCTTGCAAACCAATCTCGCACTTGCCGCTGGTTCGGGAATGCCGTGGGAAGCACCCCTCACCCAAATTCTGGAATCGATTGAAGGGCCAGTGGCCCGCATTGTCGCTGTGATCATTATTATCGTCACAGGTCTTTCGCTGGCATTTGGCGACACATCCGGTGGCTTTCGGCGTCTCATTCAAATCGTCTTCGGTCTCTCCATCGCCTTTGCCGCAACATCCTTCTTCCTCGCCTTCTTCTCGTTTGGCGGCGGCGCGCTGATCTGAACCCAAAAAGATTTCGAGGATTACCCATGACACGACACGCTCACTTGCCCGGCTTTGAAGTCCCGCTCTACCGGGCTTTGACTGAACCCATTCTTCTCGGTGGTGCACCACGTTCCATTGCCATTCTCAATGGCACATTGGCCGCGGCTTTGGGTCTGGGTCTTAGGCTTTGGATTGTGGGACTCCTCGTCTGGGTGGTGGGGCATGCCATTGCGGCCACAGCAGCACGCAAAGATGTCCAGTTCGCCGATGTGATTTCACGCCATGCCAGATATCCGGGGAGCCTCTTATGCTGAACCTCACGGAATATGCCAAGAAGCCCAGATTGCTGGCTGATTATTTGGCCTGGGGATTCTTGGTGGGGCCGGGGATTGTCCTCAACAAGGACGGCAGTTTTCTCAGGCTGGCCCACTATCGCGGACCCGATCTTGAAAGCGCCACCGAAGCCGAACTCATCGCGGTGACAGCCCGTGTCAATAATGTCTTGAAGCGTTTTGGGTCGGGTTGGGCTTTGTTCTTTGAAGCACGGCGTGTGCCAGCTTTTCATTATCCATTGTCTAATTTTCCAGACCCGGTTTCACTTCTTGTCGATGAAGAACGGCGCAAGAGTTTTGAATCGGATCAAAGCCATTTTGAGAGCTTCTATACATTGTCTTTCTGCTGGCTGCCGCCCGCCGAGACCCGAGACAAGGCGGGTGCCTATCTGGTCGAACGAGGTGAAGACACGCGGTCAACAAGTGATCGGCGTGGCTTTGAATGGCGCGATTATTTTGTGGAGGAGACCGACCGTGCGCTCGATCTTCTGGGCAATATTCTACCCGAGGCCCGATTCCTCAGTGATGAGGAGACGCTAACGCATTTGCATTCATGTGTTTCGACCAAGGATCATATGGTCTCGGTGCCTGTGATCACGGCCTATTTGGATGCACTGCTCGCCGATACGCCGTTTACCGGCGGCATGTCGCCGAAGCTCGGCGACCAACACTTACGGACAGTTTCAGTTCTGGGAATGCCCGGTGTCACCACGCCGGGATTGCTTGATGAGCTTAATGACCTTGCTTTGTCTTATTCCTGGGTGACGCGCTGGATCGCCATGGACCGAACCGAGTCGCAAAAGCTTCTCACCCGCAAACGGCGACAGTGGTTTGCCAAGCGCAAATCAGTGACGGCGATCTTGCGTGAAGTCCTGTTCAATCAGGAGACCGTGCTGGTCGATACCGATGCCGCCACTAAAGCCTCCGAGACCAATGAGGCTTTGGAGGATTTAGGCTCCGGTGATGTGGCTTTTGGTTACGTCACAACAACCATCACCGTGTCATCGACAAGCGAATCTGAAGCGGACCAAGCCATCCGACAGGTCGAGCGCGTCGTCAATGCCCGTGGCTTTGTCACCATTCGTGAGAGCTTCAATGCGGTTGAAGCCTGGCTTGGATCATTGCCGGGTAATGCTTATGCCAATGTCCGACAACCCGTCATTCACACTCTGAATCTTGCCCATATCATGCCGATCTCAAGTGTCTGGGCCGGGCCGCATTGGAATGAGCATTTGGGTCAACCACCCCTGCTTTATGCAGCAACGCGGGGGTCAACACCCTTCCGGCTCAATCTCCATGTGGGAGATGTCGGTCATACGCTGATCGTCGGACCAACAGGTGCCGGTAAGACCGTGTTGCTTGCATTGATGGCTTTGCAGTTCCGGCGCTACGATCAAAGCCAAGTCTTCATTTTCGACAAGGGGAGGTCAAGCCGCGCTGCCGCCCTTATGCTGGGTGGGACTGCCCTTGATCTCGGATTGGGATCGGAACTGGCGTTTCAGCCCTTGAGCGACATCGACAAATCAACATCACGCGCCTTTGCCCGTGATTGGATTCTGAGTCTTATCGCCCATGAAGGCGTTGTGATTGATCCATCCATCAAAGATCAAGTCTGGACTGCGCTCAACAGTCTGGCTTCGGCCCCTAAGTCCGAGCGCACCCTCACCGGATTGTCGCTACTCCTGCAATCCAATCCACTTCGCCAAGCCCTGCAACCCTACACCCTGGAAGGACCATGGGGCAGCCTGCTCGATGGTGCAGAAGATAGGTTATCATTTTCTGATGTGATGCACGTTGAACTTGAAGCTTTGATGGAGACCAAAGGCTTAGTTCTTCCGGTGTTGACCTATTTGTTTCACAAGCTTGAAGTCCGCTTTGATGGCAGGCCAACATTGTTGGTTCTTGATGAGGCTTGGTTGTTTCTGGATGAGCCCTTGTTTGCGGCTCGTATCCGCGACTGGCTCAAGACTTTGCGCAAGAAGAATGTCGCCGTGGTCTTTGCCACGCAATCCTTGGCCGACATTGCGGCCAGTTCTATTGCACCTGCCATTATCGAAAGCTGTCCCACGCGTATTTTTCTGCCCAATGATCGCGCCATCGAAGCCCAGATCAAAGAGATTTATGAGCACTTCGGATTGAACCCTCGCCAGATTGAGATCATCGCGCACGCGACACCGAAGCAGGATTATTACGCCCAAACGGCCAAGGGCAATCGGCTTTTTGAACTGGACTTGGGCCCGCTGGCCCTTGCCATCTGTTCGGCTGCTACACAACAAGATCACAAGCTGATGGATCAGCTGTTGCGTGACCATGATCAAGCTTCATTCGCGGCAATGTTTCTGCGGGCCAATGGCTTTGAGATCGAAGCCGAGATGATTGAACAGGCCAACTTTGCAGACATGCAGGGTTCAACGCTCAACGCCACTGATGCGCAGGCCTCACTTTTTCCAGACGACCGGGACGGCACATCCCCATCAACCAAGGAGAGGAAACATGCGTAAATTGAAGAGACTAAAGTTTGGAGTGTTGACGGCAGTAAGCCTTATGGCTGGCATTGCCATGCACGGTTCAAGCGCTGATGCCTGGGTGTTCTTTGATCCGTGGAACTATCAGCAAAACCTTCTCACCGCCATACGCAGTTTGGAAGAGATTCAAAATCAGGTGAAGCAGCTCACCAATGATGCGCTGATGTTGACCAAAATGGATCTCAATCTTGAACAGTTGGGATCATCGATTGGGGGCGATCTCAAATCTTCGATGGGCGAGATCAAATCACTCTTGGACAAGGCGGGTGGCATTGCCCTTTCTGTCAGTGCAACGGACTCCGAGATGAAGAAGTTGTTTCCATCTGATTATGCTTCTGCCCTCACCAATGACCAAAGCCTTAAAGCCGCCAAGACCCGTTGGGAGGAGACCTTATCCGCCTTCAAGCGCAGCATGAGCTTGGAAGCCAGAGTCGTTGAAAACACCAATGAAGATGGCAACGCACTCTCGGATCTTTTGTCAAAGTCTTCAACCGCCATTGGCAATCTCCAAGTGCAGCAAGCGGGCAATGAGTTGATCGGTCTCAGTGTAAAGCAGCAGCTGCAATTACAAAATCTGATTGCCGCTGACCAACGCGCGCAAAGTCTCGAACGCGCCCGTACTCTTGCTTCACAGGAAGAGTCGCGGTTGCGTTTCAAGACCTTCGTCGGAAGCGCCCAAGCCTACACGCCCTAGCTGAATCAAGTCTCTTTGATTTCAAAACCAAACGCATGGGCCTCCCTCCCATGTGGCGGATGCGTATTGCCCGAAGCGAACATGAACATGTGAGCGACCGTAAAATGAATGACCTCAATATCATCGACAAGTTCACCCAGACCTTCGTTACCTATATTGATTCAGGCTTTGGCCTGCTTTCAGGCGATGTCAGTTTTCTGACGACGACCTTAGTGGCCATTGATGTGGTGATGGCCGGTCTGTTCTGGGCGCTTGGTCAAGAGGATAATGTCATTGGGCAACTCATCCGCAAAATTCTCTATGTCGGTTTCTTTGCACTGCTGCTGAATAATTTTTCCGCGCTCGCCAACATCATTTTTAATTCCTTTGCCAGCCTTGGTCTAAAAGCTTCGGCAGCAACGATCACCGCCACAGATTTGATGCGGCCAGGCTTTGTGGCAGGAACCGGTTTTACCGCTTCGCAACCACTACTTGATCAGGCGGGAAGCTTGATGGGTTTTACCTCATTCTTCGACAATGTGGTCACCATCGTGGTGCTGTTGCTGGCCTGGTTGATTGTGCTGCTGGCATTTTTCATTCTGTCGGTGCAGCTCTTTATCACCATCATTGAGTTCAAGCTCACCACATTGGCGGGCTTCGTTTTGGTTCCCTTTGCGCTGTTTGGCAAAACTTCATTTCTCGCTGAGCGAGTCCTCGGCAATGTCATGACCTCTGGCATCAAGCTTATGGTCTTGGCCATTGTGGTGGGTGTGGGCTCCACTCTGTTCGGCACGATCACGGCACCGCCGACGGGTGACATCACGTTGGAACAAGCAGCGGCTCATATCCTTGCTGCCATTGCGGTCTTTGGTCTGGCGATCTTTGCGCCAGGCATTGCGGCGGGGTTGATTTCTGGGGCACCGCAATTGGGGGCGGGTGCTGCAGTTGGAACCGCTGCAGGACTTGCTGCGGCAGGTGTTGCCGGTGCAGCAGGTGCGGGAGCCTTGGCGCGGGCTGGCATGGCAGGTGCTGGACGCGCCGTCACCTCTGCGGCCTCACTTTCAGGTGCAGCCCAAGCCGGATTCAAGCAGGGCGGTGTAGGCGGTGCTTTGAAGGCAACGGTCGGCCAGCCTGCAAAAGATGCAGCTGCAAAAGCATCTGCACCCATGAGCGACGCTTACCGTGAGGGCTCGGCTTACGGGTTTCGTGCGGCGGGCGGCGGTGCTGCACCAACTCCTTCTTCAAGTGCTCGACCAAAGGGCAACGCAAGTAGCGAACCCGATTGGGCCAAGCGTATCCGCAGGCATGAACAATTGAGCCGGGCTGGTTCGGTTGCAAGTCAATCCATCCGTGAAGGTGATCGTGGCGCTTCCAATGAAGGCCCCGATCTTGATCCCAATAAATAATGCAGAGGAATAGAAAATGATCTTCAAGCGAACCAATCTTCACTACGGTCAAAGCGAAAGACCGATCACACCCTATCAAAAGGCGGCGCAAGTCTGGGATCAGCGCATTGGCTCAGCCCGCGTCCAAGCCCGCAATTGGCGGTTTATGGCTTTTGGTTGTCTCGGTCTGGTTGGCGGGCTTGGGCTTCAGCTTGCTGTTCTGTCTACCACCTCGCGCGTCACACCCTATGTGGTCGAGGTGGAACGCGATGGGGCTATTCGGGCTGTGGCTCCAGCTGTTGAACATTACGATCCATCCGACGCACAGATTGCTTCTGAGCTCGCCCGTTTTATCGAGAATGTGCGCGGCATCTCGATTGATCCCGTGGTCGTGAAGCAGAACTGGCTCAAAGCCTATGACTATGCCACCGACCGTGCCGCGCAAACATTGAACGACTATGCCCGTGAGAATGATCCCTTCGCGAAGATCGGCACCCGCAGCGTCACGGTTGAGATCGCCAGTGTGGTGAGAGCCTCACCCAGCTCGTTTCAGCTGCGCTGGCGCGAAAAGGCTTTTGAGAACGGGGCCGTTGCCGGGGTGACCAGTTTTACGGCCGTTCTCACCATCGTGTCGAAGCCGCCCCACGATGCGGTGACACTGCGTGCCAATCCGCTCGGCATCTACATCAACGCCATCAACTGGGCCAATGAGCTCAAACCAGAAGGAACCCACCCATGAAGTATGTCCTCTTATCCGTTTCACTGCTCGCACTTTCAAATGCCTTGGCGGGTTGCGCCTCCAAAGTCGCAATGAACACTTTTGCTGACGAACCTTTTGTCGAAGCGAAGGTGATTGCCGAACCCACGCCTCCCGTACAGATCGTCGAGACAGTGAAACCGCTACCACTGCCGGGCCAGTTGAAGAAGCTGGGTGCCAAGTCAAAGAGTGTTGCAGAGATCGACGATCCCTTGATGCGCGTCGATGAAGCGAATGCTGCCGCCACTCGCGAACCAGTGAAAGCGGGTTACATTAATGCCATCCAAGTCTATCCCTATAGTTCTGGGGCTCTCTACCGGCTTTATGCCTCAGTCAATCAGGTGAGTGATGTCGCCTTACAGCAGGGTGAGAAGCTGGTGTCCGTGTCAACCGGCGATACCGTTCGCTGGATTGTGGGTGACACCACCAGTGGTGATGGCACGGCGCAGCAAGTTCATATTCTGGTCAAACCCATTGCGTCAGATCTCAAAACCAATCTGGTCATCACCACTGAGCGCCGCACCTATCATTTGGAACTGGAAAGCACCGAGGCCACATCCATGTCATCGCTGTCTTGGACCTATCCAGCTGATGATCTCATTGCGATTAAAAAGAAGAATGATGGTGTTGCTGGCATTGACACGGTGTCGATTGATGGTGCTCAGACATTTGATAATCTTAATTTCCGCTACAGGATTGAGGGCAATGCCACCTTCGCACCGTCTCGTGTTTTTGATGATGGCGCAAAGGTCTATATCCAGTTTCCATCATCGCTGCCGCAAGGCGAAGCACCGCCACTGTTTGTGCAAGGTTCCGAAGGTAAACCTGCTCTCGTCAATTACCGCGTCAAGGGCAACACCTATATCGTTGACCGACTCTTTGCCGTGGCTGAACTTCGGTTGGGGACTAGTCCGCATTCGGTCGTAAAGATTTTCCGCAGCGATGCGGTGCAGCCCAAGCGCCGTAACCTGTTCTCCAGCACTGGAGGTCAGTGATGGTAGATCAAGAAAATCGTAAGCCGCCTGACGATATCGAGCTTCGGGTCAGACCGCGACCGGTGCGGCGGATCAATCGCAAAGTATTGATGGGCGGAACGGCATTATTTTCTGTGTTGTTATTCGGAGCGGTGTGGTTTGCGCTCAACCCGCCGGATTTCCGAGGGAGGCAACAGATTCAGGAACTCTACAACACCGACCGCAAGCCCACTGCGGAAGGGCTTGCCGGTCTGCCATCCACCTATGATGCCATTCCCAAACTTGGGCCACCTCTGCCCGGCGATTTTGGCGATGCATTGCATAAGGTTGAAACGGGAAAAGGTGCCGAACTGCCCTTGGGCGACAGGCCGTTTCAACCCGATCCCGAAGCCGACATTGAACGGGCTGACCGGATTCGTTTGGCAAGATTGGCGCAACAGGGGCGCGAGTCCAAACTGTTCTATACGGTTGCCACGGCCACCAAATCCGGCGAGGCGGCCAAGATCGAAACCAACAACGCCCAAACTCCGCCGTCAGCGTTCGCTGCTCTTGGACAACTCGATGGCTTGCAGGGTCAAGGACAGCCGCTATTGCAGACGGCGCAAGACAAGAAGCTCGCCTTTCTGAATGCCAAGCCAGATGGTTCGATTTACAATGAACATAGCCTGCAAAAACCGGTGTCACCTTATACATTGATGGCGGGTTCTATCATTCCAGCCAGTTTGGTGACCGGGCTTAATTCTGATTTACCGGGCTTTGTGATTGGGCAGGTCACCGAGAACGTCTATGACACGGTCTCAGGCCGCTATCTTCTCATTCCGCAAGGCACCAAGATCATCGGCAAATATGACAGTGTAGTTGCCTTCGGCCAGAAGCGCGCTCTTGTGGTCTGGCAGCGGCTCATTCGTCCCGATGGTTCATCCATGGTGATCGACAATCTCCCAGCCACCGATGAAGGCGGTTATGCGGGGTTAGAGGACAGGGTGGATTTCCACACTTGGAGTCTATTGAAGGGCGTTGCCCTTGCAACCCTTCTCGGTGTCGGTTCGGAGTTGACACGTGGCAATAACCGGAATGATCTGGTTTCTGCTCTTGAGCAATCAGCCATCAAGAACACCGATCAAGCTGGGCAAAGTCTCGTGCAACGACAGTTGGATGTGCAACCCACGCTCACCGTGCGTCCTGGTTGGCCGCTTCGCATCATTGTCCACAAGGATTTGGTGTTGGAGCCATACCCTCAAGCAACAAAGAGGCAATGACCATGTTGAAACTCGCACAATTGCCAGACCGGATTCCGGTTAAGCTCACCGTCACTCTACAGCCTGATTTAAAAAAGGCGCTGGATGACTATGCCGCCGTGTATTCGAGAACCTATGGGGCCGACGAGCCAGTGGCGGAACTCGTGCCCTTCATGTTGGAGAGCTTTCTGAAAGCGGATGCAGGATTCAAGAAGGGCCGCAAAGATTTGGATAGTGAGCCGATGGCTATTCCGATGGTGAAGAAAAAAGCCAAACAACGGCGTGCAACAGAAGATGCAAATGAGGGGGAAGGACAATGAGTGTCATTGGGCATTTTGTTGCCGATACCGATGGATACGTCGGGTCAATTCGCACCCTTACGCTTCATGTCAAGCTGCGGCTGGTGGCCATCGACAACAAGACAAAAGAGGGTGGGCCGGATTTTAGGATCATGTTTGGGATGCAAGAAGTGGGAGCGGCCTGGAAGGCCAAGACCCATGAAGCAGAACCGAGGGATTATCTCAGCGCCATGATTGATGATCCTGTGTTTCCAGAACCACTGAGGGGTGCGTTGTTCGAAGACAATGGCAAACTCAGTTTGGTTTGGCGCAGAAAGGCTTGAGTTCAAGGCTTAGGTAATGATGCAATTGCTTGTTCGACCAGTTCCAAACTCTTGAGCAGGCGGGCGCGGAATTGGCACAACAGTTGTGTTGCTTCTGGCTCGTCTTCGAGCATTTCTGGTGAAACTGCATCGGCAACGAGTTGATTGAGTGGGACTAGTCGATTTTTCAATTGCGATAATGAGATCACGTCGGAAATAACTGATACGCATCCATCCAATGAAAACAACGGCTGATAGTCCAGCTCCTGCTTTATTGCCGCCAATAACTGCTCCTTAAGGATCGACATGGATGCAACGGCAAGACCAGCTGTATCCTGAAGCTCCACCACGACATACTGGGCTCCGCTCAGCGCGTCTTGCTCGAGTGGCCAACGCAGTTTCAAAAGCAGATCGCTTGCTGGTTTTCTCTGTGGGTTGATCATTCTTCACAATACCTACTATAGTAGGTCGCACTATAGTAGGTTTTGTTGTCGCTTGCCTCTATGAAACTGAGGCAGATCGTAGCGAGAAATTTACGTGTCTTAAGAAAGCAGAAAGGGCTTTCTCAGGAAGAGCTTGCCTTTCAGGCGGGGATCAATCGGAACTATGTGGGGCAAATTGAAAGGGAAGAAAAATCGCCAACCGTGGACATGATCGAAAAATTAGCTACTGCGTTGAATATTGAACCTATCAAAATTTTTTCAAAGGCGCATTGAAGTTAGATCACCATTCGCGCCGTGCACTTTGCGGTGAAATCTTGTCGAAGATATCCTGTTCATCTTCAGATTCGAATGAATCAAATTGGCGATCATCATCTAGTAGTAGCAAGGAAACAGCGAAATCGTACTGCTCGGCGAATACGGCCATCTCCCGCAGAGGTTCTCTGAACCAGACCCCGCTCCCGTGATCGACCGTTGCCTTGCCATTAACCAGCAAGCTCTGTTTAAGGGGAAGCGATGCTGCGGGAATCTCGATTGGCCCTGCAGATGTTCGGAAAAATGCCCCGGTCTTCAGAGCAGCGTCACTTGACCGTGACCAAAGGATAAAGCCATCGCGGGAAAGCACGAGTACCGCGCGCTTTTGTGTATAGCTGAGCCAGCGCAAGGTCGCGGCAACAAGGGAAACGCAATACCGATCCGCGCAATGAGAGATCATGTCGAGATCGACTTTGTCCGTGGTGGGAATCTGGCGGCGGAAATCATCGAGCGGCATAAGAAAGTTGGCTGCAAACACATTGGCTTGGTGCTCCACCTGTCCATATTCAGAGTCCCAGCGAACCACATCCTGTTCTCCGCAGCGAAAACCATTCGGGTAAGCTAATCTGTGTAGCAGGAAATGACCGAACTCGTGCGCCAGAGTGAAGTTGATCCGGCCTTTCGAAATGATGCTATTGTTATAAATGATGCCCCAACCCTTGCGGCCAGCGGGGGCTTTGAACAGGCCGCCATCGAAACTCGGCAAATCTTCACCCTGAACACTGATGATAGGATCATGTGGGTATCGCTGCGCCGTGTATTCGAGTGCTACAGTTGGAATATCAACAGGAAAACGATCAGCCCCAAACCTAGCGTTCAAAAGATGCGTGAGATCGAAAGCCCAACGCTCAGGTGTTGGTGAGGGCGTCAATCATTGTTCCCCAAAAGATCAGCCATCTTACGGATCTTGTCTTTGGTTGTAACATCCATTTTTCTGTATTTTCGAAAGAATGCGTTGTCAGTGGCATCTTCGACCTTGACCGTCTCGGTCGAGTCCATGAGATAATCAGTTGTTACGCCAAGGACGGCTGCAATCTTGCCGACCTTATCAGCGGAAGGGCGTGGCGGGTTTTTGTTTTCGAGTTCCCAAATGTAGCTCTTGCTCGAGTCCGCCAGTTCAGCGAGTTTGTCCAGAGTGTAACCCTTCGCTCTCCGCAATTCCCGAATTTTATCGCCTAATGGCGTCGCCATATTTAAAGTTCTCCATACCCTGATCGTTTTAGTTCAGAGTAGCGATATCTGTTACACTTGACAACGCGCATTTTATCGCACATATAAAGTTCAGAGTAGCGGTATTTTTTATTTTATAAACCTGACAGAGGATCAAGATATGGTAGCGAAACGTGGACCAGTCACCCATCATGTGGTATCTAGCCCTGATGGCGGATGGAATGTCAAGCGTGGCGGCGGTGACCGAGCTTCGGGGCATTTTGACACCAAGCAGGAAGCAGTCGATTTCGGTCGCCAATTGAGCCGCAATCAAGAAACTGAGCTGCGTATCCACAACAAGGATGGACGTATCAGTCAAAGTGACAGTCATGGGCGTGATCCCAATCCGCCTAAGGGCTGATCTATAAACCACGTCATTCTGAGTGCTGCTTTCTTAAGTAGCACATTCAACCAACGTTGCAGGCAGCAAGAGACAAACAAAGATGCAGAAACTTATGGCGGTAAAAAACGATGACTTCAATAGACCCAAGGGCATCCAGCGCACACGTCGGCTTCCCGATCCTAAGCTGGGAGTTCTTTGGGACTCCATCGTTTTAGACGAGCGCTTGAAGGCGCAGCTTCTCTCTCAAGCAATGTTAAACTTCACGATACGGGGTAAGGTCGACCGCAGCGTTATCCCGTTACATGGCGTGATCTTGCTTGTTGGGCCTCCGGGCACGGGCAAGACCTCGCTGGCTCGTGGGTTGGCACATCGTACCGCCGAGACATTTCCCGGGGGTGGGTTCCGGCTTCTTGAAGTCGAACCACACGCCTTGACCAGTTCGGCAATGGGCAAAACTCAACGTGCGGTGTCGGAGTTGTTTTCTCAGTCGATCGCGGAAGCCGCATCCGAAGGACCGACCATTGTGCTCCTCGATGAAGTGGAAACTCTGGCGGCTGACCGCTCAAAAATGAGTCTTGAAGCCAACCCGATCGACATCCATCGTGCGACCGATGCGGTTCTTGTTCAACTCGATGCTCTCGCTGAACAGCATCCGAACTTGTTATTCCTCGCCACAAGCAACTTCCCCCAAGCCGTAGATGCGGCGTTTACATCCCGCTGTGACCTTGTTGTCCATGTCCCCTTGCCGGATCGTGCTGCGTGCGGACGAATTTTGATGGATTGCCTGACAGGTCTCGGTAAGACTTATCCTGTCGTTGCGAAGCTGCCACATTCGCAAGGGTTTGACCAATGTGCAGCTGAATGCGTTGGCCTTGATGGCCGCGCCATCCGCAAAATGGTGGCCAATGCGTTGGCCAGTAGCCAGCAGACGGCTATGAACCCGGAACGTGTGACTATAGAGGATTTGCTTGCCGCAGCTCGTGCTGCCAAGTTGGCGCGTTTGCCAGGAAGTAAAGTGTCGTGAGCACAGTCGCCAGCCGAACATTCAAGAGCACACCCGAGCGCGACTCTGCACGGACCTGGACGGCGATCGTTCATCTTTTAACTCAAGGCAATACTGGAGCTGCGCGCGCGGAACTTCTGGCTGTCGCTGGTATTGCCGCTAGTGTGATTGCGGATCAAGCACCTAAGGAGGCCGCGATTATCGTGACCTGCGATGGGCCCCGAACTCGAATTTACTGTCTTTTTGACGATGATGCCGTAGAAGGCTCCGACGCCAATGAGGACGCGCTGGGCTTTGATCCGCTAAAGGGGGAATGGCGGGTTTCGCTTCCCTGTCTGGCGGATGATCTCGCCTGGGTTCAGAGCGCTTTGAAAAAGCAAAGCGCCCGCATTACGGCGCGAGATCTTGACGCAGCCCAGACCAGCACAGACGAAGCGTCGGCAACGAAGTCCTCGACCCTCGTCTTTGATGCGAAAGGATTTCTCGACTCATGACCAGCGTCGCCGTCAACACTTACACGCATTCTGTAACCTATGTTGCTGACAACATTTTGAAGAGCCTGAAGGATATAATACGCCTCAGTGGTCTCGATCCATCGGAGTTTGTCGGTGACTGGGAAACCCACATGCGCGGTGTTCAGACTTGGCTGAACAGCGGTGATCTCGAAACCGTAAAGTTGGAAATCTACAATCCGAAAACGGATGCGCTGATTTTCCGTTGGGATATTGACATTGCCTATGGCTGGTCTGGCGGAGATGGCAGTTTCTGGACAGATACCGAACAGCTCAAATACGCGATCAGAAAGGCTGGTCTCGCCCCCAGCGAAGCTCGCTATCGGCTGTTGCTGAATACAAAACAAGGTCGTCCCGATGTGGCCGGCTGGGGCACAGCGAGCTCCCGCTCCATAGACGGAATGGTTCGACAAAGCCTTGGTACCACTGTTGAACACAGTGGACTTGGTGCCAGCACATCATATCTGAGGAGGGCCTGATGCTCACAGTCGACGAGGCATTCCGGAAGTTCAAGAGCCGTTTGGAGTTGAACGATAAAGAGCAGGCGAACGCTTCCGCACGGCAAAAGGAGGTTCGTGATTACCTCGATATCAAGTTCAACATTGATCGCAGCTTCTTGACTGGCTCATATGCGCGCTGGACCAAAACTAAGCCTTTAAAGGATGTTGATATTTTCTTTGTTTTGAAACTTTCCGAGGATCACTATCGGTCGAAGGCACCATCGGTGATATTGGGCGACTTTCACAATGCCTTGGTCGAGAAATATGGAGACAAGGCAAAAAAGCAGAACCGCTCAATCAACGTCGATTTTGGAGTAAGTGCAGACGTTGACGATAATACGGACTATCGCATCATGAGTGTCGATGTCGTCCCTGCCTTCGACAAGCAAGACGATTTCGAAATCCCTGATAATGAACTCGGCAAGTGGATAAAGACTAACCCTCAAATCCATGCTGCAGAAGCCACCGCAGCGCATCAGGCCTATTCTAATGAATGGAAAGGCTTGGTGCGGATGATAAAATACTGGAACAACAATCCGAAGCATGGTGAAAAGCCTGTTAAGCCTTCGTTCCTCATCGAAGTTATGGCGATGCAATGCTTACATGGTGGTTGGGGCGGCAGCTTTGACCGTGAGATTCAGGGGTTCTTTGCGACTCTTGCATCCAGGATTCTTGATGAGTGGCCCGATCCCGCCGGACTTGGACCCCCGATTAGCAACGCTATGGACCAAGCAAGGAAGACCCGCGCGCGCGACCTACTTCGTGCTGCCGAGCGGGAGGCGACGCTTGCGATTGATCATGTGCGACAGGGGCGCAATGGGCAAGCGTTGCAGGCTTGGCGCACCCTCTTCGGTCCAAAATTTCCGCTTTCCTGAAGCGGTTTGAAAGGTTTTACTAATGACAGTCTGGTCGCTCTCACGGCTTCTTGCTTCGCTCCACGAAGATATTCAACAAAAGCTTGCCATAGTCCGCAGCAATATGGGCCATCCTGGGGCGAAAGGAGATGCTAGTGAGCACGTCTGGATCAAGATGCTTGATACCTATTTGCCCCAACGATACAAAGCAGAGAATGCATTTGTGGTCGACAGCGAGGGCAACTTCAGCGACCAGATTGATGTTGTTATTTTTGATCGTCAATATTCTCCCTTCATCTTTAAATACGAGGGTCAGACGATTATCCCGGCGGAAAGTGTTTATGCTGTCTTCGAAGCGAAGCAGACGGCAGATTCAGGCCTAGTTGCCTACGCCCAGAAAAAAATTGCGAGCGTGCGTCGACTACACCGCACCAGCCTTCCCATTCCATATGCAAAGGGCGTCTATCCGGCCAAGCCGCTGATTCCAATTCTCGGTGGCCTTCTAACCTTCGAGAGTGAATGGAGCCCGGCGCTAGGGCCTTCATTCGAGAAGGCCCTCATTTCGAACACTGGTGATGGGCGGCTCGATATTGGTTGCGTAGCGTCGCATGGCCATTACTTCTTCGATCAGACTGCATCTGGTTATATATTCGTCAACGAGAGCAAACCAGCCACGGCGTTTTTATTCAAGTTGATATCGCAGCTGCAATTCAGTGGAACGGTGCCAATGATTGATGTTGAGGCTTACAGCAAATGGCTTGCCAAAAGTTAGAGTGAACGGTGAATATTGAAATCCCAAGTAGTGACTCTGAGGTTCCGGTGCTCGCACAGCAGCATGTGCCGTTACTAATGATCTTTAAGTTGAACAATCTGTGGATATCCCGCAAATTCTTTTTCAAGTGTAACCCAGGTGTAACCCAGAGCGCCTTCTCGCGCTCATCACCAAAATAGGAAAGCCCGCTATCTCATTGAGATAACGGGCTTTATATTGGTTGCGGGAGCCAGATTTGAACTGACGACCTTCAGGTTATGAGCCTGACGAGCTGACGCTTCTCATGTCAATTTAGCACGAAACGACGAATCGTACGATTGGAAAAGGCGTGAGAATGATGGCAATTCGGGATATTTTATAGATTTTAGATTGTCGAACCAAGCGAGCAGATATTACTTTCCGAGTCCGTTTTTGTGAATTTTCAATTGAACATCGACTTCGTGCAGGTTCGTATCAGTGAGCCATGAAACCCCTTGCTATAACTCATGTAATTCTTTTTAATGAGTTATAGAAAAGGATTCTATAACTCATGCGGTGGAATTGGGAGCAATCAAATTGGCCGGAATTCTCATATGATTCCAAGTTATTGGAGGCACTGGAGCTGCAGTTTTTGCGGCAATCTGGGGAATTCATGGGTGTCTTCCGCCATGTCGGGTCCGATGACCAAAATGCGCTTCGCATAGAGCTGATCAGTGAAGAGGCCATCAAGACCTCTGAGATCGAGGGTGAAATTCTCAACCGTGACAGCGTTCAGTCTTCTCTGCGTCACCAATTCGGCCTCGGGCCAGATAGCTCCAATGTTCCAGCGGCTGAGCGTGGCATTGCCGCCATGATGACTGACCTTTTTGAGCATTTTATAGACCCGCTCGATGGTGCAACTTTGTTTGCCTGGCACAAACATCTGATGAGCGGGAACAAGTCGATCAAAACAATAGGTGCGTACCGCACGCATGATGAACCGATGCAGGTTGTTTCAGGCCCAATCCAAAAGCCAAGCATTCATTTCGAGGCGCCACCATCAAAAGCAATGCCCTCTGAAATGCGGCGTTTCAATGCATGGTTCAACAACACCGGACCTCAAGGCAAAACACCGCTGCCAACACTCACGCGTGCTGGGCTGGTGCATATCTACTTCGTCTGTATCCATCCCTTCGAAGACGGCAATGGCCGGGTTGGGCGCGCGCTAGCAGAGAAATCTCTCGCGCAGAATCTTGGCCATCCAAGTTTAATTGCACTCGCATATACAATCGAACGCAAACGCAAAGACTACTACTCTGCGCTTGAGCGCAACAACAAAGACTTGGAAGTGACGGACTGGCTGCAGTACTTTGCCGGAACCATCATCGAGGCACAGTCAACGACGATCAAGCGCGTTGATTTCTATGTGGCCAAGGCTAAGTTCTATGAGCGGTTGCGCGACCAACTCAGCGAGCGGCAGGCCAAAGTGGTTGCCCGCATTTTCAAGGAAGGCATCGATGGCTTCAAAGGCGGCCTTTCGGCTGAAAACTATATTTCAATCACGGGAACATCCAGAGCCACCGCCACCCGCGATCTTCAAGACCTCGTGGAAAAGAAAGCGCTCGCCAAGACTGGCGACCTCAGGCACACGCGGTATTTCCTAAAGTTTGAAAGCTGAGTGTCTGCTTGCTGTTCAACTTTGCTCATTGCTGTTGTGGCGGAGTGTGGCGGAACGTGGCGGAAACTGAGTGTCTGTTCCGTTCCTGTTCGTACTTGACCGTCCTTCGGCGTCGCGGTAAGTGCTTGAAAATATTCAGTGGGCGGTTAGCTCAGCGGTAGAGCACTACGTTGACATGGTA
>JBBRLH010000023.1:0-23874 GCA_038231475.1 Hyphomicrobiales bacterium
AATGTCGCGTGGGGGCAAAAAGAAGCGGGCCACAAGGCCCGCTCCCTGCCGAAATGCTATGTTCAATTGGCAGGTGCAAACAAATTCGCGACCGTTTTCCAATTCTCAACAACGCCAATTCCAGAGTCGTGGGTATAGGCGTTGGCTGGAAACTGGAAGTAAGGCGGCAACCAATCTGCGTTTTGAGGACGACCATTTGAACCCGTTAAATAGTCCCTGATGATGGCCTTCTGCACCTTACTGGGTTCCGCCTTGTTGCCCTCGGCAACGGCGGGTGAAGCAATCTCCGACAAGATCGCAGTCAGCACTTGCTTGTTGCCCAAGAGATCAAAGAAGGTTTGGTCAGGCCGCCAGTCATTCAGTTTTGCGCGTGTGGTCATGGCGGCAGATTCACTGGCTTCTGACCCCAAAGCCAATGTCTCGGCCATGGCCAGCGCAAGCACGCGCAGCACATCATCATCTCTGAGTTTCAGGAAGTGCGCAAAGAGCGATGACACCGCATAGCCATCGCTGTTTGGTCTGACCAATTCGCTGCGCGTATCATCTAGCCCTGCAAGGGTAATGAGTTCCTTGCGCCGTTCTTCAAAGGCGAGTGTTGCGGGATTGGCGGCAACTGATGCCCCAATTTCGGGCTTTGCGGGCCTTTGAGGTTCGGGCTTGACCAACCAAAGATTTGACCCTGCAATGATGTGAGCGAGAACTAGGCGCATGGCCACAGTGGGATGGTTCAAGAGTTCCAACCGGATGGCAGCAAGCCTGTGGAGTTCGACATAGTTCTGCATCGGGGCTGTGAGTTCCGCCTTGGCGGGCTTAGTTGTTACTGGCCCGCCCTGTTCTTGTTTCTCGCGTTTGCGGGCTTCGGCGCGACTGAGAAATCCCTTATGAACTTCGACTTCGCCGCGCTCGGAAACGGCGATAAAAACTGCTCCACTTTTCTTCTTAGGCCTGGCTTCATACTCCCATTCATGGAAACGTTTGCCGCGCTCCATGACTTCAACCTTGGCCCAATGATCATCGACAAAGCTTTGTTTAAGGTTTTCAAGGGCGGTTGATTGCAAAGCCCAGAAACTATCGGGATTGCTAAAGTATTGCTCTTCGCCAAACAGGTCTGCGATGATCTCGCCTTTGTAGTCTGATAGATCAAATAAGGCCACATTGGTGGCGATGTTCTCACCGCCAAGCAGCCAGCGCTTCAAAGCTTGGCCTGTCGGTGCACGTTGTTCTTCATCATCACATAGTGCAAGCCAGTCCTTTTGCTGTTGCTTGCTGGCAAGGGTGAGTGCCCGCAAGCTTTCACCATCTATTTTGTCATTGGTATAAAGCTGCCTGATCTTGGGTAGGAGATTGGCAATGGCCAAGCGGCGTTTGACCATAATTTCGGTGACGCCAAACACATTGGCAACATCTTCGATGCTGCGGCCTTCTTTGATCAGGCGATTGAAAGCTTCATATTGGGCCATTTCGTCCATCGGAAGACGGGCCACGTTTTCGATGAGTGAGGCCTCGATAGCTGCTGCGTCATCACCCTTCTTCATCACAATACAGGGGATGGTTTCAAGTTCTTGGCCTTCACTTTCCAAGAATTTGAGGGTCATAAATCTGCGACCTCCAGCTACCACTTCATAGCCTTGGCCATTCTTGCGCACCAACAGAGATTGCAGAATGCCCTTCTCTCGGACACTGGGGACTAAGTCAGAATAATCTGACTTCTTTGTGCTGTAACGCACATTGGTCTTGGCAATGGCGAGTTCAGTGATGGGGATATTGATAATGTTCATGATATATTGTCCTTTAGTTTGGGTGATATGCTGAACATGTCCAACTGGTTTCGTGCCACCTCATCAAAGAGGCCTATGTTGCAGGGTCTCTGCAATTTTGTGGGAGCCAGTGGATGCGCGGCCAGCACAGACAGCCGCGCTTTCATCGAAACCGGATGCACACCATGAATGAGCTTCTGCTCACCCTGATCGGTGGCTTCGGTTTCGAATTGGATGGGGGAGCACGCGCTCATGCGGCGGCTCCCATTAATTCTGGTTCAACAGTTTGAGACTGGAATTGCAGGAGGAAGTCACAAGCCTTGGAGGCTAGGCTTGCCGCCTTCACAATGGCGCGAGCGTCCTCGCGCAACACTTGCAGCCAATTACCGATATAATCGGCATGGCGAACCGTGGGGACAATACCAAGCGAAGCACAGACAAAGGCGGTCGCCAGTTCGGCAACCAGTTCTTCGCGGGCATAATCAACCGTTCCGAATTTGGTGGTCAGGCTGCGCTCTAATCGCGTCTTATGGCCCGTCCAATGACCTAACTCATGAAAGGCCGTGCGGTAATAATTGATCTGGTCAACAAATGAAGATTGATGCGGAATGCGGATAAAATCTTCTGACGGCGCGTAGAAGGCCTGATCGCCACCTACTCGAAAATCTGCTCCTGTTGCCGCAATCAATGCCTCGGCATGGGGAACAATCTCGCAATCTGGCAATGACTCACGGGCAACGTTTAAACCTTCCGGCAAGCCGTCGCACTGAGCGACATTAAACACCGAATAGCGTTTGAGAAAATGAACCGATGCGGGGTCAGTGCCTTCGTCTTGTGCCTTCTGCTTT
This sequence comes from Hyphomicrobiales bacterium, assembly GCA_038231475.1. Classification (GTDB taxonomy): domain Bacteria; phylum Pseudomonadota; class Alphaproteobacteria; order Rhizobiales; family Aestuariivirgaceae; genus Aestuariivirga. The sequence goes on from JBBRLH010000023.1 coordinate 2,606, forward strand.
TCTTTCTCCGGCACAAACTTGTCGGAGAAATAAACATGGGTTCCGCTCTCGCCCTTGCGAACCGAACCGCCCATTGCGAGGGCTTGCTTGAAGGTCAGCCATTTGGAATTGGCAAAACCCTTTTCATCAAGGGCTGACCACAACAGCAAGATATTGATGCCGGAATAGCAGCGCTTGGTGAGGGCATTCTGGGGAAGCGATAGAAGGGAAAGGCCCGAACCAGATTGCCAAGGCCTTACCCATGGCACAATGCCGTTTTCGAAATCGCGAATGATTTTATCGGTGATCTCACGATAGATCGTATCTCTACCAATCGCAGTTCCCATATCAATCTCTCCTCTTCCGCAACTGAACCCAGTGAGTGGGGTGGGCGGCGACTTGCGACTTTAGAGGCCCGATGAATGAGGTGGGCTGCACCCTCTTGGGCCGTAGCAAAGCGAAGGACTGCGCGTTTGCGGACACTGTCGACCAATGAGAGCTGGGAGTGCTTGCGCGGTTGCAGCCCACCGCAGCGGGCCTAGAAAGGAGCGCCGCCCATCCCGCGAGCGGGGATCAGTAACCTAAATAATGCCGCCGCAACTTGCGGCGTCCATATACAACCATGTTGAAACTTGCGAACCCGCGCCAGGGATGGAAGCCCGAAGGGCCGAGACATTCAATCTTCAGGGCAATTACGATCAATACAATTGGCTCGGTTCACGACAGCCCGATCCGCTTCAGCGGAGGCGTCATATAAAGAAGACCAAACGTAAATGAAATGGGTTCGGCAAATTCGATCGACTGAGGACCTCAGCCGTGCGTTTCGAGATTTCGTCCATTCGCTACGTGACTAAAGCACCATTCATTTTGAATGCAAATATCGCGACAAAATTGCAGATAAACGATCAGTGGCTCCGGTGCTAACCACGATCGTAATTTGCATCACAGGCATATAGTTGAACAATTTGCTGAAACCATCATTTTAGGCAAGTTTGATGATCATGGCGCGATTGTCCTCCAAAAACAATTTGGCCATCATCGATTCAGAAGATGTCCTCCAATACCAACAGGATCAAGAACCCGATAAAAAACAACGCTGATGTCCATGGTCTGTCTTCTACTTCATGGGCCTCGACCAATAGTTCCTCGGTGACGAGGTAAAGTAGCGCAATCAGACCAAAAGCGAAGGCACCTTTGACATAGGCATCTGGCAGAAAGGCGATTGGCGCAGCACCCGCAACACCAATGGGAAGCATAAATGCAAGTGCTGCTGTCCATCCAAGTATCGCGTTGCGACCGAGATTGGCCTGGCCAAGTTCGGCTGCGACGCTGAGACCCAGAAACAACACTTCAATCGTCAAGGCGATTGTCAGCAGCAATCCAGCTTTTTCACCTGACTGAAAGGCGAGTCCAAGCACAATGCCATCAATCAATAGATCGGCAGCGATCAGCGTTACAAGTCCTCTCTTGCCCTCGGCTCTTGACCCGAGATGCTTGAGCGCCATCATGGCAGCAATACCGATGCCGCCACCGATTACAACAGGCCACAACGCGTCAGCATGCTTCAGATTGGGCAGAATTTCTGCCGCCGCCGCTGCAAACACCACACCTGCAGCAAAGTGCTGGATGGCACCGACGAAGAGTGGCGACGGTTGACGATAGGCGGTGAAAAGGCCTCCGACAATAGCCGCCAACACCGGGATTAGCGTATAGTATAAGGCCGCAATCAAATAATCAGTTCCATAAATTTGCCGCCCCGCCAGAGTCATGCATTTGTCTTTGATTTAAACTGCAGCAGTCGGAGCGCATTCAAGGTCACTAGCACGGTTTCACCCGTATCAGCCAAAATGGCGGGCCATAGACCTGTGATGCCTGCGATTGTTGTGACCAGAAACACGGCCTTCAAACCAAGCGCAATCGTGATATTCTGGCGGATATTGCCCATGGTGCGTTTTGACAAGTGGATCATCTCGGCCACATCGCTCACACGACCATGCAGCACCGCTGCATCTGCCGTTTCCAACGCGACATCGGTGCCGCCGCCCATGGCGATGCCTACATCAGCCGCCGCCAAGGCGGGCGCGTCATTGATGCCATCGCCAATCTTGGCAACCTTGAAGCCTTGCCCTTTGAATTCGCCAACGATGCGTTGCTTATCCTGTGGCAAAAGATCAGCGCGAACCTCAATACCTAAGGTTTTGCCGATAGCATCTGCGGTGCGGCGATTGTCGCCTGTGAGCATAACAATCTTCACGCCAGAATCCGTCAGCGCTTTCAGGCCCATGACAGCATCGGCGCGTGGCTCATCGCGCATTGCGATTATACCGATAACTGCCCCTTTCACTGCCAAGACTGAGACAGTCTTGCCCTCATCATTCAACGCAACAATCTTCGCGGTTTGAGCCTCTGTCAGTTTGGCATAGTCGCCAATCGCTTTAGGTGATCCCAAAAACACTTGGGTACCCGCCACGGTCGCCGACACACCCTTGCCGCCATGGGCCTTGGCATCTTTCATCTGTGGTATAATAAGATTGTCGGCCGTAGCTTTAGCAAGAATAGCGGTCGCAAGGGGATGACTTGATCCTGTCTCCAGCGCGGCGGCAAGTTTCATGACTTCTGCTTCAGTTTTTCCGAAAGTGAAAATGTCAGTGACCTTTGGCTTGCCCTCTGTGAGGGTTCCGGTCTTGTCAAAACACGCCACGGTGATCTTGCCGAGATTTTCCAGCACGGCACCACCCTTCAGCAATAGACCGCGTCTCGCACCTGTCGAAAGGCTGGCTGCAATAGCCGCAGGCGTTGAGATCACCAGCGCGCAAGGACAGCCAATTAACAAGATTGCGAGGCTTTTATATATCCAGCCGCTCCAAAGGCCGCCAAACAACAGTGGTGGAATAATCGCGACCAAAGCTGCCATTACCACAACACCCGGTGTGTAATATTTGGAGAAACTATCAATGAAACGCTCGGTTGGTGCTTTGGATTCCTGGGCTTCCTCCACCAACTTCACAACACGCGCAATGGTATTATCAGATGCCGCAGCCGTCACGCGAATGCGCAAAGCTGCATCGCCATTGACAGTGCCAGCAAATACAGATGCATCGACAGTCTTGCGCACAGGTATACTTTCACCGGTGACAGATGATTCATCAATGTCACTTTCGCCCGAAAGGATCACACCATCGGAAGGTATGCGATCTCCAGGTCGCACCAGAATGATGGCACCGACTTCAAGACTGTCAGCGGCGACTTCGGAAGTTTTACCATTTTTCTCAAGAAAAGCGGTTTTCGGTACGAGTTTGGTGAGCGATTGAATGCTGGAACGAGCTTTGCCCGCCGCTACTCCCTCAAGCAATTCGCCAATCAGAAACAGGAAAACCACCGCTGCTGCTTCCTCCGCAGCATTGATGAAGACGGCACCTATGGCCGCAATCGTCATCAGCATTTCAATTGAGAATGGTGTGCCGTTGAGTGCTGCCACAATGGCGCGGCGGGCAATTGGGACAAGCCCGACAAACATGGCGGCAATGAAAGCCCACTGCGCGATTTCGGGAAGTAGCTTGCCTAGACCATAGGCCAAAACAAAGGCGATGCCACTGGCAATCGCAAGCATGCCTTTTGGCGAACGCCACCATGGCCCTGTAGTTGGGCCGTGATCATGGCCATGCAAGCTAGGAACTGCGTCGTTCTCAGGATTAACCTCGCGATTATGATGATCGTGGTCGGAATGATCATGGTGATCAGGACTATTGTTGGCGTGATCGTGATCTGAATGATCGTGTCCCGAATGGTTATTATCGAGTGCTTTTGACTTCGCACGAAGCGTGGGCGCTGAAGATTTCAGCGGCGAAACCTTATAGCCAAGGCTTTTCACTTTCGCTTCGACGGTGTTAAGGTCGCTGTCGGGCTTGTGCTGAATAGTCATTGTGCCTGCCGTTACGGAAACTGAGACGTCCTCGACACCCGGAACACGCCGAACCGCCTTGTCGATCTTGGTGGCACAGGCCGCGCAATCCATGCCCTCAACCCGGAAGCGACTTTGTTTCAATTCGGTATCCATGACTTAAATTTCCTTGCAATTCTCCATAGCCTCGCTACATCCTCTAGCCACTAGAGGAGCAAGCAAAAAATTCAGTTTGGAATTGCCATCGGAAAAGCGGCCCTCGCCAGTGGCGTGAAAGTGCCCACCATTCGCTATTATGAAAATATCGGCCTCTTGCCGTCACCTTCGCGCAATGACGGGAACCGGCGGCTATTTGAGCAGGCTGATGTGAAGCGTCTGTCCTTCATACGCCATGCCCGTGAGTTGGGTTTTGGCATTGAAGAGATCAAGGAGCTTCTGAAACTATCGGATGATCTCGATACCAGCTGTGCTGCGGCTGATAGGATTGCCAAATCCCATCTTGAACAAGTTGAATTGCGCATCGAGAAACTCAAAACTTTGCGCAAAGAACTCAACCGCATGGTGGAGGAATGCAGCCATGGCCGCGTCAGTCAATGCCGTGTGATCGAAGTCTTGGGCAACCATTCCCATTGTTCTGGGAGCCACTGACTCTCCTGCTTAACAGCCCGTTTGTTAAAAATATGCCAAAATCTAAATAATTGTATTGGCGGCCAAAAGCACATTCAGGCTTCTGGGGCGCAGCAGCTTTTTTTAGCCCTACTGCGCTTAGCAATGCGGTAAGTCGCAATACCGATCATTGCAAACGCGGCCACAAGCAACAATCCGCGCCCTGACCCTTGCGAACCGAACATCACGGCCAGACTGGCAAACAGGCCGCTGCTGATTGCCAGAGTAGTGAGTGGCACAGCGCAGCAGATGACACACATCGCACTCATCATTTTTTTATTCATAACACAGTCCCTCGTGATGAAATTAGTTAAGAGAAGGTTGCACAAACTCTCCTCAGAATGCTTTCGTCACTGTTAATGGTTGTTAAACGAAATGCTCCAATTTGCTTCCAAAAACTTCCAATGCCGAACATATGGTTAAACAGAAATTAACAAACCAAACAAAGCGACGCCTGAAAATTTCGCACAAAGGACCAATTTACTCATCGTGAGTTTGGTCTATCTGTCCCTTTGGTTTCCAAATCGACAAAACCATGATTGCGATGAGAACAAGGAGCCCGCCGCCTGCATGAATGATCATGCGCATTTGCAGCCCCAAATCATCAGGGGTTAAATTTCTCGTGTTTGCAATCGTAGCAAGCTGCGAAATCGCGTTCATTTGCAAAAGCAAAACAATGACAGTTATTGTAGTCCAAATAAGTTTGGCGATAACCCAATAGAAGCGGACAAGCCCCCACGGCGTTCCCAGCGATGACAGGATTCCGATAACGAGTGAAAGAATGGCCAAAGGCAAGACTACAAATTCTGCCAGGATGTTCATCGCTAAATAGCAGGCCTTTTGTATTTCTGGATTAAGGGAACTTATGCCAACAAGTGCCAAGACCAAAAAGCTGGCTACAGCGCCAAGCAACGCCACTGAAGTGGTGACGTGCATAAGTCCTACAAGCTTGCGCATGTGATTTGAAAACGTCACTTTTGTTTACCCCTCAAAATTCTAACCTAACATTTGTTGAACGTGATGCGTGTGTTTTCCAAGTCCACCGCTAGCAACCAGAACAATCACTGTTGCAATGAGGGTCACCGCAATGATGATTGACCGGCGGAACCAACGTGCATTTTTGCTTTGGATTCCTTGATAGTCACCGAAGTCCTTCCGAAACTTACGAATTTCATTTCTGGACACTATGTCTATTTTCAGCCTAACTCTCCAATTGAAATATCGAGCGTCCCAATGATTTCGCACAATTCTGGACAGAGAAGAGAAAATGCCCAAGAAAATCACAAAGCCAGGTGATAGGAGAACCAGCATTGACCGTCGCGTAGTCCGAACCCGCAAATCGTTGCAGGATGCGCTGATTTCGCTTATTCACAAACGTGAATACGATACGATTAGCGTTGATGACATATGCAAGGCAGCGGACGTCGGTCGCTCAACATTTTACACGCACTATGCGGGAAAAGATGAGTTGAAGCGCAGCGGTCTCGAAATTCTTCATAAGGAATTGCGAGAGCGACAACACCTTGCGCAAAAAACTGAAACACGCGGCTTCAATTTCACTCTCGCACTGTTCGAGCACGCCAAAGAACGGATCGATCACTTTCGCGCCCTCGCTGGCAATCGCGGCGGGGCCATTGCGCGAAGTGAGATTCAAAATATTCTTACCAAACTGGTGAGAAGCGAATTGACGCGACGGCCAGATGAAACTCAGACGGATGCATTCCAGCGTGAAGCTACAATTCAATTCACAGTGGGGGCTCTACAATCCCTTCTCAGATGGTGGTTAGAGAATGGTGCAAAACAATCGCCACAGGAAATCGACGACGCGTTTCAGCGGTTGATCGGAAATGGCGTCGCTCCGAAGTAAGACCAGAGGCAACGTCAATGGTGCCTCCGGTCTACTATTATACCTAAATTACATTCCAAGCAGCTTCCACGCTTCATTGGCTGCTTTAACTGAAGCTTCGTGATTGCCAGCTTCATGTTCTGACTTTGCCAGTTTGACAAGATCAGCAACTTTCACCATCGTTGCTTTATCAACGGGCATTGCAATCGCCATTTGTTGAACTTGCTGAATGCGTTCAGGACATTGGTTGGCGAACACTGGAGTGCTCAATCCCGCTAAAATGGCGACTGTGATAAGTAATCTCTTCATGTCTTCTTCCTTCAGTTTGCCAATGATTTGGCGGTTAAAAATCTTTACTATTGATATGGCAATACCTTCATTTGAATGCACCCAACGTCAGTGCAGTTAGAGCCAGATAGCGCCCAACCTTGGCAATACTGACGAGCGCAGTGAATGACCAGAATGGCTCACGCAGCAAACCTGCAACAACCGTCAGCGGATCACCAACAATCGGCACCCAACTCAACAGCAAAGACGCCTTGCCATAGCGCCGATACCAATTCTCGGCCCGTACTAGGCCCGCGCGGCTTGCAGGAAACCAGCGTCTGTCCTGAAATTTCAAGAAGAAGCGGCCAAGCAGCCAGTTGGTCATTGAACCCAGTATATTTCCGATACTCGCAACCAGAATGACCATCTGCCATGGATGCTTTCCACCCAAGAGGAGTGGAACGATCATCAGTTCAGATTGCAGTGGCAAGATGGTAGCCGCACCAAACGACACAATGAACAAGCTTGCAAAAATTATCGTCGTTTCCAAGTGCCGCTACCCGACATTCACGATTGTGGGGCCACAGATCATTGTTCATCAATCGTAGCGCTACGGAGTCGAAGGGCATTTCCGATCACACTTACGGAGCTTAATGCCATGGCGGCGGCGGCAATCATGGGGGAGAGCAATAGTCCAAATACAGGGTACAAAACGCCAGCGGCAATGGGCACACCTGCCGCATTATAGACGAAAGCAAAAAATAAGTTCTGCCGGATATTTGCCATGACGGCCTTTGATAGATTGCGCGCTCGCACGATGCCCATCAAGTCCCCGCGCAGCAATGTCACGCCAGCGCTTTCCATCGCCACATCGGTTCCCGTGCCCATGGCAATGCCCACATCGGCTGCGGCGAGAGCTGGCGCGTCGTTCACACCGTCACCTGCCATGGCGACGATGCGACCTTGTGATTTGAACTTGGCCACCACATCGGCTTTCTTGTCTGGCATCACATCAGCTTCCACTTCGGTAATGCCAAGTCGCTTGGCGATGGCCTCTGCTGTGGTGCGATTATCACCTGTCAGCATAACGATGCGCAGGCCTGCTTGTTTGAGAGCAGCCAGTGCCTGAGGTGTTGTGGCTTTCACGGTGTCAGCAATGGCAAATGCACCTGCAACTTTTCCGTTGATCGCAACATAGACCGCCGTTGCGCCTTCAAGGCGAAAGCTTTCCGCCTTTGCTTCAAGTTGGCTGATGTCGATCTTCAATTCGCTAAGGAACTTGGCATTGCCAATGGCTAAGCGCTTGCGCTCCACCATGCCGATGGCCCCTTTACCAGAAGGTGCGTCGAAACCCATCACTTTTGGAATATCGAGCTTTCGTTCTTTCGCAGCTCTCACAATGGCCGCTGCGAGGGGATGTTCGCTTGCTTGTTCTACTGCTGCGGCCAGTCGCAAAAGCTCGCCTTCATCTTGGCCCGCAACAGTTGCAATAGAAACCAATGATGGCTTCCCTTCGGTCAATGTGCCGGTCTTATCAATCACGAGTGTATCGATTTTTTCCATACGCTCTAGTGCTTCGGCATCACGGATCAACACGCCAGCTTGAGCCCCTCGCCCCACACCCACCATGATTGACATGGGCGTGGCCAGACCAAGCGCACATGGGCACGCTATGATGAGAACCGAAACTGCCGCCACTAAACCATAAGTGAAGCGCGGTTCTGGCCCCCATATGGACCAAGCGGCAAAGGCTACTGCAGCTGACAGAATGACAGCGGGTACAAACCAGCCAGAAACTTGATCTGCGAGGCGCTGAATGGGCGCACGGCTGCGCTGCGCATTGGCCACCATTTGTACGATACGCGCCAACATGGTGTCGCTGCCAATCTTTTCAGCGCGCATCACAAAACTGCCGCTTGCGTTAAGTGTTCCTCCAATGACTTTCACGCCCATCTCCTTGCTCACCGGAAGTGACTCGCCTGTGACCATGGATTCATCCAATGTTGATTGTCCCTCGGTGATTTCGCCATCGACTGGCACTTTTTCACCCGGCCTTACGCGCAGCAGATCGCCTAAAGCAATAGCACCCAGTTCGACGTCTTCATCTTCACCGCTGGCGGAAATACGCCGCGCAGTTTTCGGGGTAAGACCCAACAATGCCTTGATGGCTCCTGAAGTTTGGTCACGTGCACGAAGTTCCAATACCTGGCCGAGCAAAACCAAAACCGTGATGACCGCAGCCGCCTCGAAATAAACTGCTACACCGCCCCCAATTTGCTGAAAGGCCGCCGGAAAGATTTTGGGAAAAAACGTCGCAATGACGCTGTAGCCCCAAGCCACACCGGTGCCCATGGCGATCAAGGTGAACATATTGAGATGACGGGTTTGCAGCGATTGCCAACCACGTACAAAAAACGGCCAACCTGCCCAGAGGACGACAGGTGTGGCTAGTGCAAATTGTATCCAGTTTGAAACTTGTTGCCCCAGCATCATGGTGAGGCCGGTGATGTGCCCGCCCATTTCGAGAATCAGAACTGGCACAGCAAGAGCGAGCGCAATCCAAAAGCGTCTTGCCATGTCAGCGAGTTCATGGTTGGGGCCACTATCGGCCGTGACGACCAAAGGTTCCAGCGCCATGCCACAGATCGGACAAGTGCCGGTGCCTTGTTGCTTGATTTCGGGATGCATCGGACAGGTATAGACTGCGCCTTCAATTACCGGCTCTGGCACTTTGGCAGTTGGATTGAGATATTTTGCGGGGTTCGCCTGAAATTTGGTTTTGCAACCCGCACCACAGAAATAATAATCCGTCCCATGATCGGAATGCTTATGAACCGCTGTGGCTATTTCAACTTTCATACCGCAAACAGGATCAAGCGCTTGGCCTGCCTTTAGCGGCGGCTTGACGATCTCATATTTCATTTGCCCGTGATCACTCATAATTTACCTTAAACCCCGTTGGGGTATGCCAATTTGCTTGACAGATATACCCCCCATAGGTATTCGTCAAGCATGCAAAAAGAAGCTAAGAATTCTGTTCAAAGGCGCTTTAGCCGCATTGAAGGCCAAGTGCGGGGCCTCTCCCGCATGGTTGAGGAAGGCCGTTATTGTATCGACATCGTCACTCAGATTTCAGCGGTGCGCGCAGCTTTGCGGCGAGCCGAAGAAGAAATTCTGCGTGATCATGTTGGCCATTGCGTCGAACATGCCATAGCCAGCGGTAACAAAAACGAGCAGCGCAAGAAAATTTCGGAGATCATCGAAGTGCTTGGTCGCAGTGACAGGTAGTGCAGCGATGACAAGCGCAGATCAACCTCAGACGCATTTGGCAAAAACCTAGCAAGGTGTTTACGTATTGCGACGGCAAAATGCAAAATTCAACGGCTAACAGTTAAACTTGAAAATGACCAATAGGAGAGAACTATGGAAAACAATAAAAAGTATTTTGCGCTTGCGCTCGGTGTTTTGGCGCTAGGCGGGATTATATATACCCAACTACCTGCTGGTGGCAGCCATGACAGTATGATGAGTACGAGTGCATCAGCAGCTGAATCCGCATCGACAAAAGCTTTCGAGTCGGCAATGGGTGCCATGATGAAGGGTATGATGGCCACGCCTACCGCAAAGCCAGATCTTGATTTTATGCAAGGCATGATGCCTCATCATCAGGGTGCCGTCGACATGGCCAAGGTGGTTTTGCAATATGGCAAAGATACTGAAGTGAAGACTTTTGCAGAAGCCGTCATTAAAGCCCAGACTGGCGAAATTGCGTTGATGAAAGATTGGATGGGTAAGACCGATCAAGCAAAGCTGCCCGTGGTTCCAGCCTCAAAAGAAGCAAATGATCAGGCGATGGCGACCATGATGAAAAACATGATGGTGCCCTATTCGGGAGATGCCGATGTTGATTTTGTGAAAGGCATGATCCCGCATCACCAAGGCGCCATTGATATGGCTAAGGCCGCTCTTAAATATGGCCAAGACCCTACTGTGCTGAAATTGGCCCAAGACGTGGTGACTGCACAAGAGTCAGAAATTAAATTCATGTCGGATTGGTTGAAGAAAAAAGGCATGTAGGATCCATGAATAACAAGGCCAATTCTCACTATACGAAAACCGCTTTAGTTCTCCATTGGATTATGGCCGTTCCGATGATTGGCCTTTTATTGTTTGGCCTGCAAACCATGGGTGGTCACCATGCACGATTCTGGCCGACGCTTCATGCTTCGGCAGGATTTTCCCTGTTGGCGATGGTGATCTTCAGATTGATATGGCGCTATAAGAATCCGCCGCCGCTGTTGCCGCAAACCATGTCTGGTTCACAGCTTCTATTGGCGCGTCTTTCACATGCAGCACTTTATGCAGCCATGATATTTTTGCCGCTCACAGGATGGTTGGCGTTTACAGAACATGTGCGGCGAACATTGGGTGTGGCTCCCGCTAACCTCTTTTGGTTCGCTAAGATTCCTTTGCTTCCCGACTTTGGGATCAATTTTCACTTCATCCACAAGTGGGGCGGTAAAGCCGTGTTAGCCTTGGTCGTCATTCACGTGCTTGCTGCTTTGAAACACCATTTTTATCACCGCGACGACGTGATGCGACGCATACTGCGATGGAAACGAGATGCCGAATAAAATTGAATGCGCTAAATAACTTTGCGCTCACGAAAAAAAATTTATGACTTCGCGTGAGTGTGACGGTGATGCAAGTCTGGCGCGTGCGGATGCACATGTTTTAAAGGTTCATGTTGATGCGGATGTGAATGCTCTCCAGGAACCACGTCACCTTGATCATGCATGTGTTGATGATGCTCGTCATGAACGTGGCGATGATCGTGTTCTAACGGTTCATGCGTATGTTCGTGCCCGTGGCGTTCTGATAAATGCAGCCAAGCGCCGAATGCCATAAACAGTCCTGCAATCAGGATAGTTGCTGTGAGCGGTGCGCCAAGAATGATGGCAGCTCCCAACGCGCCGATAAAAGGTGCAGTACCATAATAAGCCCCCGTTCGTGCGGCACCTAGATGGCGGAGTGCAATGATGAATAACACCAGCCCCAGGCCGTAGCTCACAAATCCCAACGCAAGTGCGCTCAATAGAGTTGGCATGCTTGGTAGTAAACTTCCCGAACCCAACGCAATCGCCGTGTTGACTGTGCCCGCTATGACACCTTTGATCGCCGTGAGCACAACCGGATCAACCGCCGAAATTTTGCGGGTGAGATTATTGTCGATACCCCAAGACAAACAGGCAAGCGCAATGAGGATAGTGCCCCAACCGACCTTGCCAAAGCCGCCTTGCCACGAGAGCAGCAGTGCACCCGCAACAATTGCCACTGCTCCCATGAACAGTCTTGCATCTACATGCTCACGAAACACCACCCAAGCCAGACCCAGCGTAAAAACTGCTTCCAAATTGAGGAGCAGCGATGCTGATGCGGCATCCGTCTGCGCCAAACCATAGAGCAAAAGAATTGGCCCCAACATGCCGCCGAAAAACACGGTTCCAGCCAGCCATGGAATATCTCCGCGTGAAAGACTTGGTTCCTTGACGGAACTGTTTGAGGCCTTTCTTAGAAAATATAGAATTGTTAAGCCAAACCCTGAGCCAAGGTAAAGCAATCCTGCGAGCAGCCATGGGTTTACATCACTCACAAGCAGTTTTGCCAGCGGAGTGGACAGACCAAACATGGCCGCCGAGGCGAGTGCAATAAGTGGTGCGCGGGTGTTAGTGACTGGCATAGATAGAAGTCTTACCATCTTTGCTGAACACCATAACATCATACTTCTCTGCTGTTCCACCCGCCTCCATGCCGGGTGACTCAGCGGGCATTCCTGGAACAGCCAAGCCGAGCGCCATGGAGTTTTCACTAAGAAACTTAATGACGTCGGCAGGCGGTACGTGGCCTTCAATGATGTACTGGCCGATCATGGCTGTGTGGCATCCAGCAATATTTGCTGGAACACCGAGCAAAGCCTTGCGGTCAGCGAGATTGAGATCATCTTCCATGGTAATGGCGAAGCCCGCATCCTTCATCAATCCGCTCCACTTCTCACAGCAACCGCAACCGGGATTGCGGTAGGCTTTGACTATGGTTGGTGTGACAGCAGCATTCGAAAATCTGGTAAGCAGCGGCAGGCTTGCAGCCGCCATGAAAACTGAACCGAACGCGCGGCGTGAAATGGACTTGTACATGACTCAGTTCCTTGAATTGAAATCACATAAAGTTAAACCAGTCCGCTTACTTCTGGCAAGTCACATTACGGGTGCGGATTGGATCCTGTTGCCAACATCCAATGATGCGTTTGATGATGCATGCCTCGCGTCATAACGCCAATGAAAGACAAGGCGCGCAACTCCTGTATCGAAACAGTTTTTGGTGGAGTGACTATCAAAGACTCCCCCTCCGGCAACTCGTTTGCCGCAAAGCCCCATCCGTCAACACCATTCATTGTGGCGGCATGTCCCTGAACCATTCTGCGGATTGAGTCGCGAACCGTTCCTTCGCCCGTCACGATGAATGTAAGACCGTCTTTGGTATCTTCAGTCTTTACCTGTGCGTTCAGTGTGACATTATTCATGTCAATCAGATGTTGGCGTAAAGCTTCAATATCGACTTTTGACCAATCCGTCGCAGGATCAGCTTCAAGCTTGGCAACAATTTCCTGAATTGCTGCAAATGCTGATTGACCCGGTTCATGGGGCAATCCTGAGTCAGGCATCATGTTAGACTGCATATGGTGTTTATGTGTAGACGCTGGATCTGTGGCTTGGGCAGAGGCAAACTGAAGTATCATGAATGCGCAAGTGGCAAGAATTCGTATCATTTTGGTTTCTCCTTTGAAATCCGAAAAATGATCTTGCCACGATCCATGCTAATGCTACATGATAGTGATCATGATTCAATATTGGACTGACCTTCCGAATACGGTACGATCATTTAAAGCTGGTTCCGCAATTTTTCACCAGAGTGACAAGATCATTTCGATGTTTCTTGTCATCCGAGGCGAAGCAAGACTTATCAGGCGTAATCGAAACGGTGACGCACTTATTCTGCAGCGCGCAACAGCAGGATCAATCATTGCCGAAGCGTCGTTGTTTGCAGGTTCCTACCATTGCGACGCCGTCGCCTACACCGATATAAAGCTAGCAATTCTTCCGCGTAATAAGGTCAAACAAAAATTTGCGTCTGATACTAAGTTTGCAAGAGCTTGGGCCGAGCATTTGGCGCAAGAGGTTCGCGCTGCGAGGCTGCGTGCCGAAATACTTTCGCTCAAAACGGTATCTCAGAGGCTATTGGCTTGGACGGCCAACTACGGGCCACTGCCAGCCAGAGGGACCTGGAAAAGTCTGGCCCAAGAACTCGGCACAAGTGCAGAAGCACTGTATCGTGAAATTGCGAAGCGCAAGTCGAAATCTCTAACGTCATGATCAATCTCTGGAAGGAAGTAGGCAGAGCAAGCGCCTTATATTTTACGCTCCTTCCGTAATTGGGGTTTGATTCAATACGAGTTTCTTGTCTTCGCGTTTTGCTTTGCGTGATGCAAAACACATTCTTGTGCCTTCCACCAATGCGAAGATGGCTGGAATAACGATGAATGTAAGAAGCGTGGATGACACCATGCCGCCGGTCGTCGGCACGACAATACGCTGCATCACTTCGGAACCTGTGCCAGTACTCCATAGAAACGGAAGTAATCCGGCCATGATGGCGGCAACTGTCATCATCTTAGGGCGCACGCGATCAACCGCACCTTCCATGATTGCACCATAGAGATCGACACGGGTGAATGGCCTGCCTTCAGCTTGGGCGCGGTGTTTCCATTCGTTGAGCGCATTCTCCAGATAGATCAGCATGAACACACCCGTTTCTGCGGCAACGCCTGCCAGCGCGATGAAGCTCACGGCGCTGACAGATTGAAGCCCATCCACCACATGAGCCACAAACCACCCACCAGCGAGAACGGCAATGACAACATGACCACAAGCGTTTCTGTAGATCTGCCAAAGTTAAGGTAGAGCAACAGAAAGATGATAACACATCGGCTCTCAGAGAAGGGTTCATTATAGAAACAGAATTTCGCCACAAACTCTGGGCAGTTGTTTAGCATGATACGAGGATTGATTTTATTGCGCCGGCTGCAGACTATGTTTTTAGCATCGGCCACTGTTCTGTTTTTAGCAATTGGCATGTCTCATGCGACAATGTCCCAAGAACTGCTGACATCGCGACAGATCAATGAAGCCGAGTTCAGTGGCCAATTGCCAGAAGCACGGAGCGCCTTCATCACGAAGTTGCAAATTTTGCTCAACCGTGCTGGCTCAAATTCTGGTGTAATTGATGGCAAAGCTGGCGAGAACGTGAAAAAAGCAATTCAAGGCTATGAAGAAATGCAAGGGCTCCTACCGACAGGGGTGATGACTGCTGGTTTGTGGTCGCAACTCCAGTCGAAAGACCCGGTAACCAAAGTCTATATAATAAAAACTGTAGACGTTGAAAAGCTTGTGGATTCGATCCCAGACGATTACGTAGAAAAGTCGAAAATGGCATGGCTCGGTTATACGTCCGGAGCTGAAGCGATTGCCGAAAAGTTCCACATGGACAAAGACTTTCTCATCGTCCTGAACCCGGGTGCAACTTTCACTGTAGGAGAATCGGTGCTGGTTGCAGATCCGGGACCGCCGCATACTAAAGCAGTAACACGCATAATCGCAGATAAGGCCAATAAGCGGTTGGTCGCCTATGCTGATGGCGACAAGCCGTACCTAATTTACCCAGCAACGATTGGTAGTGAGGCGACGCCATCGCCTGAAGGGACACACGAGGTCAGGGCGATCGCAGAATTTCCGACCTACACTTATAACCCTGCTGTGAACTTCCAGCAGGGCGAAAACAATAAAATTCTGATCATCCCACCTGGCCCAAACGGTCCTGTCGGTTCAATCTGGATCGATCTTACGGAACCAACCTACGGTATTCACGGAACGCCTGAACCCTCACAAATTTCCAAGACATCATCGCATGGCTGCGTCAGGCTTACCAATTGGGCCGCTGCCGAACTTGCCAAACTTGTTAAGCCGGGCGTTAAAGTAACTTTCTTGGACGGCCCGACCACGCTGTATTGACACCGCTACATACGCAGTCATTCAAAACTGATCAGCGCAGCAGTGCAATGGCGACTGCGTTCTGACGGGGGTTGTCACAAAAATAGACTTTAGGGGTGCTTACCGCGCGAGTCATTCTCCGCGCCCTTTTGAACGAGTTCAAGTATAAGGAATTCCAATTGATCAACTATATCGACAGGTTCGGTTACCGCTAAACGAAACCAAGTTCATTCAAATCACCATCTGGAGGAAATCATGATGCCCGAAGCCGAGCCCGTTCTGGATCCAGCCAAGGCACTCATGCAAGCGGTTTCGAGATGGGAAAATGAAGGTGGAAGTATCATGTCAGCAACATATCATCCGGGCGTGGACATTCCCGACTTGACGAACGTCGAAATCGTTCACCTCCGTGTCCGGCTCATTGCGCTTGAAAACCTGATAATCGCCGTACTGGCGGAAGGCTCGGACCAGCAGCGCCAGTTGGCACGTGACATGGCGGCCTACATCTCTCCTGCGTCCAGCTTGACGCATCATCTCCTTACGGTCAAAGCAGCCGAACACATGACCGATCTCGTTAACCGCGCCGTCCAATTCCGAACCGTGCGATAATTAATCGATCTTTCAGTACCTCGCAGTAATGGCGGAAGTCAATCTGGTTTGAGAAATCGGGCAGTTGCGTGCTACACCCCTTGGAACAACGGGGATTGGCAAAAGATCGGATATGCTGTCGCTTATTGTACGGCGGACGGCATATTGATTGCACTTGCCAGCGCAATAGCGGCGCTAGCTTTCACCAACTGGCGCTGGCCGATGCTTGGGCGGTAGTGTGCCTTTTTACTCGGAATTTTTGTTGCCCTGGGCACGACCTATACGGTCTTTAGCGAAAGGCTCAACGCTGCTGTTCGCAAGATCTGTTCCTATTCGGATTTGATGCCGGTTGTACCGCCTCTTGGCACTAGCATTGCGCTGTCGCTGCAATGGATCGTCGTGCCAACACTCGTCGTCTGGTTCTCGTCACCGAATACAACAATGTCCTAAATCAGCGAAACATAAAGGGTCGACCACAACACAACCAACTACACACCAGCTTGAACGGGCTTACATCCAGCATCCCGCTGTCGTTATTAAAAGCCGACAACTGCAACACTCGGCGACCCAACTATAGGTCACTTTTACTTCGACAAAAATTTGAACAACGCAGAACCGCTAGAATAAGTAGGACGAGCATCAGCAGGCTCGAAATGTGACCTAGCTAACATCTCTCAGTTCAATAGACATACGGCCGAGAAATTTATAAAGTCCTCTGGCAAAGATAAGCAATTTGAGTAGACAAACTATAGGCTCAACCCCACAGATCCGTTAGCTGCCCTGAAACCTGGTTCAAGCATTTCGACTGCGGTACACAAAATATGCTACAGCTAGCACGACCAGCAGTATGCCGATCCCTCCAAACCCGTCCATTCCCCAACCCATACCCCATCCGTCCTGCATCATCGTAGTTCTCCTTCAAAAATGGTCAGCATATTTATGTTTATCACTGTCGTAGCTGATGCACCTTCTCGTAAAATGATGATCAAGACAGTCGCGGTTCCCCAAACCTGATTCAGGGTTTCGTCGGAGGCAGGCCTAACCGCGCACCCATCGCTACAAAGTCCACTTCCTTCATGTCCTTAGAGCCCTTCAAAAAGGCGACAATATCCCACAGTTCAGGATCCGTGTTGGACTCCTGCCAGCCGGGCATTCCGGTAAAGCGAATCCCGTTCTTGACCACCCAAAACGTCTCAGCATCGGTCATATCCAGCAAATCAGCCAACGGCGGCGCAGGTGGATTGAGGCCAACAGACATGATGCCAGAGCCCAGACCCCGCACAGAATGACACATGGCACACTCGCCTTTGAATAGGCGGTAACCATTGTCGACCTGAGCTTGGCCAGTTGGCGCGGGCGCGACGATGCCTTTTGCATGGTAGCGGATAGAGGCTTCGCGCGTCGTCACCAACAGCCATTGCAGCGGCGCCTGATCGGGGACAAGTGCTGAGACGTTGAAGAAACCAGCATAGACAATAAACCCGCCCAGAATGGTCGCCAACAAAATCCCACCCGCAGTGTAGATCGTGAGTGCAGCCAAAACATGCTTGCGACTGTTTGCCCAAAATCGAGTTGTCATTTTTGTATCCTTCTGTTGTATGCATTACATCGGCCAGTAAACGACGCGGTCCCAACCGGCATATGAATTCGCGATCCGCCCGCGCGGAATGCTCAGTGCGATCAGGACGAGGCCAGTTGCAACCTCGCTCCAATTGGCGAAAGACGAGGCGTTGCCCTTGAGCAACCAAGGTGCCGCTATAACCCATAGACCAAAGACGACATTGATGAACCGCAAGGGACGCGCCACCTCGGCAAAGGCGATGATCGAAAAGGTCACCACAAGAGCGCCGACGAGATGATCGCTATTGGCCATGCTGCCAGTCGTGCCCAGAAAAACCCGCGTGAGCATGAAACACGCACCAATCGCGACACTCACCAGCAGCGTCCAAGGAATTGTCACACCGCGTGCGGCCTGTCCGATCATGTCACCCATTGGTGCGCCCAATCCATTGGCCGGATCGGCGATACCGGCTTCCATCGCGCCTCCAGTCCAGAAGGTGCGCCAGAACGGCTTGCCCTTGCGCCTCGCATCAACCAAAAACTGCCCCATCGCAACGAACTCATCGAGCGAATACGGTATCATTATCACCATCGCCAAACCCGCGATCAGGCAGATCGTGCACCATGTGCCGATCACAATCGGTTGAATAATGATGAAGTAAATGCTGACCCCGCCTAGCGGTAGGATAAGTACGGCCAGCGCCAGCACCATCCAGGGCATGGTGCGCCAGCGAGTCTTGCCACCCATGAAGGTCATCACCAATTCCAGCATATAAACTACAGCACCGAGGGCTCCATCGGCAATCGGCCAGGCTTTGGAGGCATCAGAGGTAATGATGGTCTGCGTGCCCGTTCCGAAAAACGGATCCCAGGCGCTGTCGATGTGGCCCAGTTGGTAAGCGCCCATATAACGCGCGATGAAAAAACCGATCAGTGCCAGTGGTGCCACAGGAAAGCGTTGCAGCCAGCTTGACGGCGTATAGGACCAGCCGGGCGGCACGTCTGGCCCGCCCATCATGCCTTCCATGCTCATTCCCGGCATCATCGGGATCAATACCGAAAGCGCGATCACCAAACTGCCAACCAAAGTGTCATTGGCATAGGCCGAGGCCAGCGGCGTCCAGAACACAAGAGGTGCCAGCAGCAGCCAGCCACCAACCACGGCGAGAGCCCATTGCGACCACGGAAAACGCCTCGCCGTATTGGCCGCCAGACAGCTGAAAACGATCACCAAAATACCCATAGTGATGTCGTTATAGGTCATCCACAAATTGCGTGTCTCGAATGAGGAAAGACCACGTTCGGTCATCACCCGCAGCGCGCTAGCATTGGGAATGAACACGCTGAGATAGCCAAGCGTAAACGGGCTTGCAACGAGCCAGAACCCCAGCATCAAGTTAAGATAATGCGGCCAGAGCATCGCCTTATGTGCGTCCACCATCATATCGCCGGAGCTTTCGGCAGCAGGCGTGCCTGCCATTGTCTTCATATCCGCCATACCAGCATGTCCGGGCATCGTAGTCTGCACAGCAGCAGCCGCAGCAGCTTTTGGCACCAGAGTCATACCGCATTTTGGGCATTTCCCGGGTGCGTCGCGCACGATCTCCGGATGCATCGGGCAGGTATATTGTTTGACCGTTGGTTTGGCCGTTGCAGACATCGCCATCTTCATGCCACAGGCTCCAATGTCATGCCGCAGCGCGGGCAGTTGCCAGGTGAAGACTGCCGGATTTCCGGGTGCATCGGGCAAGTATAGACCGTACCCGCCATCTTGAAGGGCAGACCTGCCGCCATTTTAGCTGCACGCGGTTCAGCTTTCATGGAACCATGATCATGACCGGCATGGGCATCGGCCATTTCCAACTCGCGGGGTGCGGCAGGTTCGTGCACGGCAGGCATATCGGAAGGTAGTTCCAACCCATGTTCGCGGTACCATCCTGCTGGATCAGCCTTAAGGGCTGCAACCATCTTAGGCATGGTATCATGCAAACCATGTTTTGGTTTCCAACCCAACAAAGTGCGCGCGCGGCTGATGTTAAGGACATAATCATCATTGGCGCGGTCAATCATCCAAGGCTTAATGAATGGGCCGGGGCCAGGCAACAACCCCTCAGCCCACGCACCGGCCTTGGCAATCAGCGATGGTACACTATAGGTTTCCCAAGATTCGCCATGGATCAGCTTGATGAAACCATGCTGCAACTCGTCGTAACTCATTGCTTCACTTTCGCCGATCAAAACCGTTGTCTCAGCGGGCAGCTTTGCCCGTTTCTCGACGACGCGTTCAATCGCATCGACCAAATCCTGCATGTGCAGATAAGACAGGCGGTGCGATGTATCGCCGGAATAAAGGTGGCTGGCCAGTTGACGTTCGTAGATACGTTGGATCTGGTTGGCCAGTGGCGGTGAGTGGCAGACATCGTCATAGACCCCAGCCAGCCGCAAGATTGCAACAGGGATCTTGCCATGTTCGGCACGGATCAACGCCTCGGTGCGCACTTTCGATTCAGGATAAGCCCAAGTCGCACCTATCGGCGAGTCCTCGGTCAGCACTTCGCCTGGTTGATTGGGGGCTTGGACCAGCATGGTACTGGAAAAGATGAACTGTTCAACCTCAAAGCCGTCCTGCAATCCACGCAGCAGCCGCTGGGTGCCTTTGACAGTGATCTCCTCATATTTCGGATTGTCCTCGCCAAGAAAATCATAATAAGCAGCGAGGTGGATCACCGCCGCGATCTTCGATCCGTGATGCGCCCGCAACATCTTGAGACCCTCCTTCACGCTTTCTTCCGAGCTGATGTCTACAGCAATACGTACACATTCTGGCGGTGGCGGGGCCGGGGCTTTGAGGTCAAAGCCAATCACCTGACCGTATTTTCCGGTTAGACGTTTCATAATCGCGCTGCCGATCCTCCCGTTCGAACCGGTTACGAGAATAAGGCCAGATTTGTCGTTCATGTTGGTATCTCCTATTTTAGTTCGAATGGATTTCACATTTGCACTGCCTTCAAGCCGGGCTGATAATTACTTTCAGTGCTTTGGTCTTGGCGGCGTTGCCGAAGGTCTCGTAGGCCTTCTCGCCTTCGGCCAGTGTGAAGCGGTGAGTAATCAAAAGTGCTGGGTCGATCGTCTTTGCAGCTGCTGTCTTGAACAGCATCGGGATCGTCGCGGTATCGACCAACCGCGTGGTAATTGCGATGTTGCGATCCCATAGCTTTTCCAGATGCAGGCTTGCTGGTTTGCCGTGCACGCCGATATTGGCAATCCTGCCTCCTGCAGCAACGATTTGCTGGCAGAGTTCAAACGTGGTTGCGATGCCCACCGCCTCAATGGCAGTGTCAACGCCAGCCTTGTTAGT
>JBBRLH010000024.1:0-22300 GCA_038231475.1 Hyphomicrobiales bacterium
CAGTGGGAGATCGTAACGGGTTGACGTGCGCAGGGTTTAGGGACTTAAAACCGCAGACGCCGGTCTGAATTTCTCAGTATCTACATAGGTAATCTATTGATTTTCAATAATAAAACTTTCGCTGTCGCACCCATGATGGATAGGGATGACAATTCAAATAAATCAACTACTTAGAAACCGTTGTGTGCGCTACGTGTGCAGTGATCGGCGGTACGTTGCATGAAAAACAATGAATTGCTCCCAACAAAATGACCACACCCTTGCGTGGACACGGAGAGGCTACAATCAAAACTGCCTTAACTCTGTGTCCGAGAAACCGGCAGCAGGCCACTTATGGGCATTTATGAGCGTCTTTGTGTTCAGTCATATTCTCGACCTTTCAAAACAAAAAAAACTACAACAGAAAACATAAAGCCAAAGCGATTTAATGCCCGTGGCAGAGAAAAAAGCTCAAATAAGAGGTCCAATATACGGATAAAACAGCCCAATAGAGCCGGAAAACGTTTTTTTGTAACAATTCCAAATCAACCGACCGATATCAATTTACTCACATATATGGCCAAATGCCACTTTTGACATAGAAGACATTTAGGATGGTATTCTACCGCACGCCGCCGCCATCGACAATCATCGTCTGGCCGGTGACGTAAGAGGCGCCCACGAGAAACCACAGAATGGCCTGTGCATAGTCAGTTGGCGTTCCGGCGCGACGCAGTGGCAGGCGTGCAATGGTTCGGTCGAGTTCCGCTTGATCAAATACGCAATCCCAACCCGAACCAACAACGACATCGGGGGCAATCGCGTTGACCCGGACTTCGGGCCCCAAGGCCACAGCCCATTCTGTCGTCAGCCCTATGAGGGCTGCCTTGGTTGATGCATAGACTGATGATGAGCCGCCACGCCCCAGCCCCGCAGTTGAGGCGACGTTAACAATGGCGCCTCCGTTGGCCTTCAGGTGCGGTGCCGCTGCCTTGACCCAGCGAAATGGCCCGATCTGATTGATGGAAATGAGACGCTGCCAAAAGGCTTCGTCCATAAGTTTGAAATCACTGGGCGAGATGGGCGAGCGTGTGCCGGGTGTTGCAGCGTTATTGACGAGATAATCGATCCTGCCGGAACGAGCGATAACATCGTCCACGGCAAGCGCGACAGCTTCGGCGTTCGACTGATCGGCCGGGCAGGCGTGAACATCGAAGCCTGCTGTCTTCAGCGCGTCAACGGCTGATGAAAGGGAGGTCGATCCCGGTAAATCATTCAAGAAGACAGTGCCGCCGGCGCGCGCCACAGCGTCTGCTGTGGCCAGCCCGATGCCCGATGCGGCTCCGGTGACGATCGTGACAGTTCCGGAAAAATCATAGGTGATCATGGGTCGCTCCAATTTCGGGTAGTTTTGAACGTAATTCAAAAATGTAAAGAGCACAAGGTTGCGGATCGTCAAAATGAGGAGCTACCGTCGATGGAAGTGGAGTTGTGCCGCAGCAAGTGGTTGCAAAATTAAACCCTTCCGATCGAAAGAATGTCTCGCGCCTGATCAGGTGTGGCGATGCCACGGCCCAATTGCCTCGCGACATTTGCAATGTCCTCAACCAGTTCAGCATTTGATTTGGCGAGTTGGCGCTTGCGCAGGTAGACATTGTCTTCAAAGCCAACACGAATGCCCGCCGCGCCCAACAATATGGCGACTGATAACATCCGGCGTTGGTGTCTGCCTATTGCCGTGACGGACCAACGCACATCGTCCGGTAATGGGCGCAGCAGTGCCGGAATCGCGTCAGGTGTGGCATCAATGCCACCTGGCACACCGATCACCAGATTGACGTTAAGGGGCCCGCGCAAATGCCCTTCTTTCAGCATACGTGCCGCAGCAACGGCGTGGCCAACGTCAAACAATTCGATTTCGGGCACAATTCCTTTGTCATAGGCGAGCTTGGCTGAAGAGATGCTATCTGGCCTTGAGGTAAGGAACAAATCATCGCCGAAATTCATCGAACCAGTTTCAAGCGAGCACATGTCGGGCCCAGCCTCCAGGGAACGGGTGCGGTCCTGTATAGTCATCCATACTGCGCCCCCTGTAGAAACCATGATTATCGGCTTTGCTGCCGCGCGAATGGCATTGATTGCTTCCGCGAATAACTTCGGGTCGCCACTCGGCTTGCCATCAGCTTCACGTGAGTGAAGATGTACAACGCTGGCGCCCGCTCGAACGGCCTCCAAAGAGGCAGCGGCAATCTCCGCAGGCGTGTAGGGAACAGCGGGATGATTGTCGCGGGTGACTTCCGCTCCAACCGGCGCAACAGTAATGATAACCGGCTGTGAATCCCATGCCATATGTCAATTTCCTTTGATTGGTGCGTGTTGGTGTTGTGAGTTTTCAATCGTCATTGAATGAGACAGCTCAAGTCATACCAGGACACTGCGAACCGCAAGATTGGCGTGATGTTCTGAAATGGCCTTTACATCGAGGCGGCCAGAACCGGGCCGGTACCAAGCTGAAACATATTGGGCAAGGCCCAAGAGGGCGAAGGCCGTTGGAGCCAGCTCTAGTTTCCGAAAAGCGCCAGCAGCCTGTCCCGCTATCAAAGTGGAGCGGTAAAGGTCAACTGTGCCGCGTTGCAGCACGCGTAACCGCTCAACTTGCTCTGTTGAAAAATGAGCGGCATCGCGCAGCGCGCCGTAGAGATAGTCATTGATCATGGGCATGGTTTCTGCCGCTCGTACCTCTTCAACAACCTGAGCGGCCACCAAGGTGTGCAAGCGGATTGCCGGGTCCGATGAGACACAGGCAGCAAGCGCCTGATCGAGTGTGGCGTTGAGTTGGACCATGGTACGCTCAAGCACGGCGAACAGTAGCGATTCCTTCGATGGAAAATAGTAGTAGAGCGCAGGTGCTCCCAATCCGAGCGATCGTGCCACATCGGCAACAGTGGTTTTTGCAAAGCCCTTGGTGGCGAAAAGCCTTGTGGCAGCCTCCAATGCCCCAGCCCTTCGCGCTTGCCTTAGCTCGGTCTGATTTGAGTCCGCTTCAGTCATCTCATTTCCCCGACTTCTCTTCTGGTTGCAGCAAACTAGGCAACCCAACACCCAAAACTTCATACCATAGAAATTTTTGAATGTAATTCAAAAATAGCTATTGCTTTTTGAATGGCATTCAATAGTGTGTCCGAATTCGACTGTTAGGAAAAGTCTTAACAGCGAAGGAGAAGGTGATGGCTGAAGCTTCATTGACTTTTCGTGGCTGCGTCATGCCATGGCACTGTGACCAGATGGGTCACATGAATGCTCGCCACATATATGCTTGTTTTGATGATGCTACCGGGGTGTTTGCGGCCCAACTCGGCGCTGATTTCGGCCAGGTGGCCAGTTCGGGACTGGGGTGGGCCGATGTCCACCAGGACATTGAATTCATGCATGAGTTGCGAAACGGCAGCGCCATAAGTGTGTCAACAACGATGTTGGCGCTGGGTCGTTCGTCCATTCAGTTTAGGCACGAGCTGGTGTCACATGATTCTACCGAAATAGCCGCGCGGATGACATGCAAATCCGTGCGGTTCGATACAAAGACCCGACGCTCTGTTCCCATTGAAGACGAATTGCGTCAGGGCATCGCGGATCGCCTTTCGCTGGAGGTGCAGAAATGAGTGATGGTGCTGTTTGGCGTGTTGCAATTGATACCGGTGGCACTTTCACCGATGCCTATTTTTTCAATGAGAAAACTGGGCAGAGCCATGTGGCAAAGGTATCGTCAACGCCTGCATCGCCCGACATCGCAGTCATAGAAAGCATTCGTGCCGGAGGGATTTCACCTGCGGATATCAGACTCCTCACCCACGGAACCACTGTGGCGACGAATGCTCTCATTACGCGACGGCTGTCTAAGGCGGCCCTTGTAACAACAACCGGTTTTCGTGATGTCATCGAAATTCGTGACGGCACCAAGGAAGACTTGTGGGACGCTTACAAGGACTCATCGCCGGCCTACATCAAGCGGCGTGACCGCTTTGAAATCAATGAACGCATCGATCATGCTGGTAAAGTCGTAACGCCCCTCGATGAGGCGGGTCTGCGGGCCTTGGCCCGCCTGCTAGCCAAGCGCGGCTACGAGTCTGTGGCCATCTGCTTCATCAATTCCTACATCAATCTGAGCCATGAACGCCGGGCACGGGAAATTCTAGAAGAAGAACTGCCGGATTTGTTCATCTCGGCATCAGCTGAGATCACGCCCGAGATGTTTGAGCATCCAAGGTTCTCAACGGCCGTCATCAATGCTGCGACGGGACCGGTTGTGGCCCGTTATATTGGTGCTCTCGACAAGGCTCTCAAAGATCAGGGTTACAAAGGCGATCTGCTGATTTTGCATTCGGGTGGCGGTGTGCTTACCGCGGAAGGGTCCCGTCGCTATGCCGCAAGACTCGCTTCGTCAGGCATTGTTGCAGGTGCAATTGCCGGTGGCCATATCGCGCGTGAGTGCGGTTTCCAAAACGCCATCAGCCTCGACATGGGTGGGACGAGTACCGACATTTCACTAATGTATAAGGGCCAGCTCCGTATGCAGTCGACATGGTCGGTTGAATATGGCCATCCCATCATGTTCCCTTCGGTTGAAGTCATCACGATCGGTGCTGGCGGCGGGTCCATCGCCTGGCGTGATCCGGGCGGCAGTTTGCGCAACGGACCTCAAAGTGCTGGCGCCGCGCCCGGACCCGCCTGTTATGGCAGGGGCGGCGTTGAGGCCACCAACAGTGACGCAAATGTGGTCTTAGGCCGGCTTGGAACATCCTTGCTGGACGGCAAACTAAAGCTCGACGGCGCCAGTGCAAGGGCAGCGGTCAAGAATAAGATTGGCGAGCCATTGTCGCTTTCGGATGCTGCCGCTGCACATGCGATCATTCGCGTGGCCAATGCCAATATGGCCAACGCCACGAAATTGATTTCCGTGGGCCGAGGCTTCGACCCGCGTGATTTCGCTCTCGTCGTATTTGGCGGCGCAGGGCCATTGCACGGTTGTGATCTCGCTCGTGAACTTGACATCCCAGTCGTCGTTTTCCCGCGCCATCCCGGCATTGCGAGCGCCATGGGCTGCCTGTTAGTGGACATCCGTCATGATCTCTCTTCGATGTGTCTGCTGCCTGCTGATGAAACCTCAGTCCCGGCCGTGGAAGCGTTGTTTTCCCGTCTTGAAAAGCAAGCGCGGGAACGCCTGGTTGGTGATGGCGTTACCGAGGAGGACATGCAGATCAGCCGCGCCATCGACATGCGCTACGCCGGCCAGTGGCGACAGCTCACCGTGACCATGGTGAAGGGCGAAACCATGGCTGCTGCATTGGAAAACTTCCATGCTGAACATGAACGGGCCTTTGCCTTCCGCGATGAAAGTCGCACGGTCGAAGTCTATGCGGTTCGTGTGGTGGCCATCGGCCACGTGCCCAAGCCGCCCTCTGCCGGTGCCACTGCATCTCCTGGCGCTTTGCCTGCGCCAGCCAGCCATCGCCCCGTCTTCTTCAGTGAAGCAAATGACTATGTCGATACGCCGGTCTACCGACGCGATACGCTACCGGCTGGCGTCACGCTCAAAGGCCCAGCAGTCGTCGAGCAGCTTGACAGCACTGTGGTCCTTTCACCGGCTACAATCAGCACCGTCACGGCCGATCGCCATATTGTGACACGTTTTGCAGGAGCTGTATCATGACCGCCGCCTTGGACCGCGTGACATTTGAAGTCCTCAAAAACGGTTTCGTCAATCTCGTCGACCAAATGTCCGAGCAGTTGCTGCGAACCTGCTATTCCTTCGTGATCTACTGTCGCGATTTTTCGAATTGCCTCTGTGATGCCGAAGGCAACACAGTGATGCAGGGCTCAGGCGACATTGCCGTTCACGTGGGCACTCTGCATTTTACAGCCAAAGCCGTGATTTCACGCTTCAAGGGAGACATTCACGCAGGCGACGTGTTTTTGATCAATGATCCTTATCTCGGTGGGACGCATTTTTGTGACGTCAGGGTCTTGCGTCCTGTGTTCTTCGAGGAAAAGTTGATTGCCTTCACACAATCCTGCGGTCATTGGGCAGATGTCGGTGGCGCTGTTCCAGGGTCGTTCGATATACAGGCCAAGGAGCATTTCGGTGAAGGTTTGCGGCTTCCCCCACTCAGAGTCTGGAGCAAGGGTATCTTCCTCAAGGACGTTGCGGAAATGATCGTGTCTAATACGCGGGCACCGGCTGACGCGATGGGTGATTTGCTGGCTCAAGCCAGTTGCACGTTGATGGGCGCAAACCGCCTTTTGGAACTGGTCGAAAAATACGGGGTGGACATCGTATTGGCGGCATTCCGCGAATGCCAGGACTATGTCGAACGCTACGCTCGCAGCCGTGTTGCAGACTTGCCTGATGGAACGTGGTCAACACGTGACTTCCTGGATCAAGACCCTGGCCAACCGGAAGGATTGATCCCCATCGAAGTCAAGATGACCATCACCGGTGGATCGATTCATTTTGACTTGTCTGGCTCGCACCCCGCCATTGGTTGCTTTCTCAACGCTGGAGAGGGCAGTGCTTTCAGCGCTGTCGTGGCGGGAACCAAAACGTTCTTTCCTGAAATTCCACTGAACTCAGGGTTCTATCGTTTCATTACCGCCTATCTGCCACCGGGCTCCGTGGTGAATGCGCCCCATCCGATTGCTGTCACGGGATTCTGTTCAGGCGCCTATGAAAAGATCATGAATGCTGTCTTTGAGCTTTGGTCGGGCATTTTGCCTGAACGTGCGCTCGCATGTTGCTTCAATCTGGAATACCTGCTGGTGGGTGGGCGCGACGAACGAGAAGGTGCGACGGGCCGCTATTTCATGTGGTATGATTGGATGGCCGGTGGCTGGGGTGGACGCTCTGATCGTGATGGGTCATCTGCCACGTCGCCAATTTTTGGCGTGGGCCTCGCTATCCAGTCCGTCGAAGCCCAGGAGAGATTGACACCCGTCCTGACCAGCGAACATGCCATCGTTGCCGATAGTGGCGGGCCGGGCAAATTTCGCGGCGGCTGCGGCGTGGTGAAGGGCGGAGCCCTCACCGCAATTGGGCGCACCGTAATGAGTTACTCCTGTGACCGGGCACGCAGCGTAACTTGGGGTGTCGATGGCGGTCTGCCTAGCACACCTCACGGCGTAACCTTGATGCGGGAAGGCGAACCTCCAAAATTTCTGGGCGCGGTCTTTTCTGGCGTGCCAATGCAACCCGGTGACCGGTTTACGAGGCCCTCTGCAGGTGGCGGTGGACTAGGTGACCCGTTGGAGCGGTCTTCGGCGGCTGTTCTTGAAGACATCATTGATGGCTATGTAACCCAAGCTGGTGCTGCCCGCGACTACGGTGTGGTTGTCAATGAAATCGATGCCGAACTCGATCATTGGGAGATCGATGAAGTTGCCACCGGGGCAGCGCGCGCAAACATCAAAAGAGAACGGAATTCCTGGCTGTCAGTTGAACCCGAATCTGTGGCCATGCGCCTGCGCAACGGCGAAATCAGCATAGAAGAAGCGATCCGTCGCCATGGCGTGATTTGCGATTGGAACGATGGAAGCCTGTTGCCGAAGACCACTGAGCAATTCCGCGCCGCGATGCGTATGCGGGGTGCAGGGAGGTAGTGCAGAACACTGACCCCATATGAAATTTAAAAAGAGCCCAAGAACGGGCCATCTTCAACTCAACATTAACAAAGGGTAGGAATATGAAAAAGAAATCACTTCTAGCGTTCGCACTGGTCTCAACTATGGCTCTGCCAACATGGGCTAAAGCTGACGACATCTTGATCGGAGCCGCAACTTCATTCAGCGGTTGGATGGCCGCGTTTGATACGTCTCCAACACATGCTGCCGAATTGGCTGTGGCAGATATCAATGCCAAGGGCGGTGTCCTCGGACGACAGTTGAAGCTTGTTCACATTGATACAAAAACCGACACGGCTCTCACGGCGAAGGCGGCACAGGACCTGGTTGC
Organism: Hyphomicrobiales bacterium; assembly: GCA_038231475.1. Taxonomy (GTDB): domain Bacteria; phylum Pseudomonadota; class Alphaproteobacteria; order Rhizobiales; family Aestuariivirgaceae; genus Aestuariivirga. The sequence goes on from JBBRLH010000024.1 coordinate 7,982, forward strand.
TCAGGGCGTTTCGATGGTGATGACAGCCTGCGATTTTGACAGCGGTGCCCCTGCAGCGCTGGTGGCGCAGAAGTCTGGCGTGATTGCCATGTCGAGCTGCGGCGCTGACATGAAATATGGTGATTTGACCATTGGCAACAACGTATTCACAATGGCAACGGATGCAGCCGGCACAGGCGCCATCATGGCCGATTGGGCAACCAAGAAGAAGGGCTTCAAGAAGGTTTATGTCCTGCTTGATAGCTTCATTGAATATGACAAGTCGCTGTGCCGCGGCTTTGTAAAACACTTCAAGGAGCTGAATGGAGACGCCTCGATCGTGCTTGAGGACAGTTTCAAGAACGCTGACCCATCAGTTGCCAGCCAAGTCTCGCGCTACAAGGAGTTGAAAGACGGAGCAGACGCCATGATCATATGCTCGGTTCCACCGGGACTGGGCAGTGCGGTCCGTCAATTCCGCGCGGCGGGTGTTGATATTCCAATCTTGGAAGGTACAGGCGGCGATGGCAGTGCCTGGCATGAAAGTGTTCCAGGACTGTCCAACTTCTTCTATCTGAACTACTCGGCAGATGCTGGCGTTGTTGAACCGCGCCCTGACTCTGACGCATTCCAGAATGCCTATAAGGCAAAATGGGGAGATCGTCCCGGCTCAGGCCAAGGTATCACGGGCTATAGTGTAATTGAAGCTTGGGCACGTGCAGCCCAACGCGCGGGCTCAGTGGAAACCGACAAGGTGCGCGTAGAGCTCGAAAAGTTCAAGGATGAACCGTTGATGGCTGGTCTGACAACTTTCGGTCCCAAGCTCCATACAAACGTGAACCGGCCAATGTTGATTGTTGGAATCAACGGTGGCAAGCCTGAACCGCTTGGTTATTATGACATGCGCACAGGCGATTACGCCGTGTGGTGGAAATAAGACGAGACGGTATGGAGAAGGCCTTGCTCAAGATCTCGAATGTTGGAGTAGTCTTTGGCGGCCTCAAAGCATTGAGTGAAATTGATCTTGCGGTTTCGCAGGGAGAGATTGTCGGTCTTCTCGGTCCCAATGGTGCAGGGAAGACTACATTGCTTAATGTGATCAGTGGTTATACCGCGCCCACAACGGGCGCGGTTTTGCTCGACGAAACTGAAATCAATGGCCTGGCCCCAGAGGCGCGCGCGCGCAAAGGCATTGCCCGAACATTTCAGGCTGTCAGGCTCTTTGGCGCCTTGAGTGTGCGCGAAAATATCGAAGTTGCCGGGCTGTCTCGCCTCAACCGCAGCGAAGCCCGCGCCGAAGCATCAAGATTGATGGAACGGTTTGGAATTCAAGACATGGCAGAGCGAGCCGGCGCTTCACTCTCCTACGCACAGGAAAGACTCGTGGGAATTGCCAGGGCTCTGGCCCTCAATCCACGCTTCCTGCTGCTTGATGAGCCAGCCGCAGGGATGACCGAAACCGAAATCGGCGTGCTGGCTGATATGCTAGTTGGAGTGCGCAAGGACTTCGGTTGTGCATTGCTTCTGGTGGAGCATAACATGGCGTTGGTTCGCGTGGCTTGCGATCGCCTGCATGTTCTCGCAGAGGGCCGAACATTGGTGACCGGACATTGGGACAGTGTTTCCATCGATGTTGCCTTTCGCGACGCTTATCTGGGTGCCATGGCATGAGCTTGCTTGCTGTAAAAGATCTGACAGTTAGCTATGGAGCCATCGTCGCCGTTCGCGATTTGAATTTAGAGGTGAATGCAGGCGAGATCGTCTGTCTGGTAGGCCCCAATGGCGCCGGCAAGTCTTCGACGACACTGGCGATCGCGGGGGCCCTGCGTCCATCGAAAGGCGCGATCCTTCTGGATGGCATAGACATTGCGCGCCATCCCGCCGAACGTCTCGCAGCAGCTGGAATCTCGCTAATTCCTGAGGGACGGCGGATTTTTGGCCGCATGACAGTTCATGACAATTTGATTGCGGCTTGCTTGCCCGGTCGCAGACCCTCGGATGATCCAGAAATATTTTCATTGTTTCCCATCTTGCGTGATAGAATGGGACAGTTGGCCGGACTCCTTTCAGGCGGCGAACAACAACAATTGGCAATTGCGCGCGCCATGTTGAGAAAACCTCGCCTTATGATCGTTGATGAGCCATCGTTGGGTCTCTCACCGCGCTTTGTAGACATTGTGTTTGGGGCCCTGCGGCAACTCCGCAGTCAGGGTGTCTCACTTCTCGTGGTTGAGCAGAGCGCCAGGCGCGCGCTCGGTCTGGCAGACCGTATCTATTTGATGAGATCGGGTGCAGTCGTAATGGCAGGGCGGGCTCAAACCTTGGCCCATGATCCTGAATTTGAGACGGCATATTTCGGCAAGGAGACTGCAAAATGAATCTGGTCCAATTGCTTGTCGACAGTCTGGCCTTGGGTAGCCAATACTCTCTGGTTGCTTTGGGGATTGGTCTGATTTTCGGCGTCATGCGCATGATCAACTTTGCGCAAGGCGACCTCATAACCTTCGGAGCATATATGCTGGTCGTGCCCACTGTCTCCGATGTTGCCCCGCCGATGATTGCCGCCTTGCCGACGCCTGTTCTTATTGCGGCAACGATTGCAGTGGTTGCACTTGCGGCAGTGCTCACTGAACGTCTCGCGTTTCGATCGGTGCGACGCAAGGGGGCCGATGGACCCACGCTGCTTATCACATCATTTGCGATAGGGTACTTCATCCAGAGCGTTATCTTGTTCCTGCACACAGGTCGTCCAAAATCGGTCAGTGTCTTGCCGGAGCTTTCCCAGCAGATCACCTTCGCAGGTGTGCGTGTAGCTCTGGTTGATTTGGTGACTATCTCTGCTTCGTTGGGGCTGTTATTGTCTGTCGGTCTATTTCTGAACCGCACGCGCGGTGGCGTTGCTTTGCGCGCGGCGGCTGAGGATTTCCTCATGGCGCGACTTATTGGCGTGAAGGCTGACCGTGTGATCGCAGTAGCCTTTCTTGTCTCCGGCGCATTGGCAGGCGCGGTTACGCTCATGTTTGTCGCTAAAACCGGCGTGCTTGATTTCCGCATGGGCGTGCCACTTGCCATTGCTGGCTTCGTTGCAACCGTCATCGGAGGCATGGGCAGCCTGACCGGAGCAGTGCTTGGCGGCTTTGCACTCGGTTTAGCTTCAACTCTCTTGCAGTCCTTGTTGCCACCGGATCTGCGACCTGCGCGCGATGCATTTCTATATGGCCTGGTGATTTTTGTATTGCTCGTGAGGCCTCAAGGCCTGTTTGTGTTCGGCCTTGGACGGGAGCGCGTATGAAGCGGTTACCGCCAGCAGCCGGAACCTTCTTGTCACTTGCCATTCTGGTGATCGCAGTGGCAGCGCTCGGCTATTTGTTGCCGGGAATGTCGCGCACCGTCATTGAGGGTTTCATTTACGCAACGTTGGTTGTTGGGTTGGGCCTCTTTGTCGGCAACACCGGTATTGTGTCATTTGGTCATGCTTCATTTGCAATGATCGGCGCTTATGCGGCTTCTTGGTTCACCTGTTGTGAAGGCATGCGGCAAGTCTTTTTGCCAGGATTGCCCGATATGATTGCTGCAATCACGCTGCCTGTCCCGGTAGCAGCCGTAATTGCAATGGGAGTGGCTGCCACAGTTGCTTTGCTTGCCGGCGCCGTTCTCCTGCGCCTCAACGGAGTCGCCGCATCTATTGGTCTTCTTTCCTTCCTCTTCATGGTCAAAACCATTTATGAAAACTGGAACGGCTGGACCAGCGGTCAAAGTTCTCTGGTAGGATTACCCTTGGTAGTTGGCATTGCTGAAGCAGCCGCAGGCCTGCTCGTCGCACTTTGCATTGCTTTGCTCTATCAGGGCTCAGCCAGTGGCTTGCTGGTGCGTGCGGCGCGTGAAGATGAAGTTGCGTCAAGGTCGGTAGGCGTGCGTGTTTGGCGCGAACGTTTAATCTGTTTTGTCCTCAGCGCTGCAATCACCGCACTGGGTGGCGTGATGTTCGCTCATTATCTGGGTTCAATATCAGTGGTTCAGTTTTGGCTTGATCTTACCTTCCTCACGCTGGCCATGTTGGTGGTTGGGGGGCGCAACACCATGACTGGGGCCGTGGTTGGAGCGCTGGTGATTACTGCCCTGAGGGACGGTTTGAGAGCCTTGGAAAATGGCGTGCAAACTCCTTTTGGCGTGGCGGGAATTCCTGAAGGTGTGCAAGAAATCGCCTTGGCGCTGCTGTTGCTTGTGGTTCTTGTCGCACGGCCGAGAGGGCTCACCGGAGGGCGGGAACTCAACTTGTTTCGTTGAGTTTGCAGACTGGCTCTGAAGGGTTGTTGCTCAGGGGACATAACCATTGAGCCGATGGACCCAAAGCGCACTGTGTTCTGGCGTTCAACGGGGGCTAATCAGCGAGCGCCGTCTCCAACAAGGAGTTCTTGCTCACCTTTGAGCGTCGAAGATGCGGGAGTGGAATTTGGCTGAATTGCATGTTGAGACTGGAATCGTCGGTTGTGGATTGATTGGCACCAGTTGGGCCGGACTGTTCATGGCAAGCGGCAGGAATGTTAATGCTTGGGACCCATCAGCCAACGCTCGTGACACATTTGCCGCAAGAGCCATGTCAATGTTAACAGAGATTCAAGCGCTGGGTCTGTTTCCCATAGGAAAGCCGGGTACTCTTAACGTCTATGACAAGATTGCGGATGTTGCCGCGCAAGCGAGCTTCATTCAGGAGAATGCGCCGGAGCAAGCCGCATTGAAGCGCCAGCTCTATCTGGACATTGAAGCTGCAGCGACACCACACACCATCATTGCCAGCAGCACATCGTCCTTTGCGTGGCATGAGATTTTTTCTGAAGTGCGCCATCCAGAACGTTGCATCACGGCCCACCCATTTAATCCGCCACATCTTGTTCCATTGGTCGAGATCTATGGTCCAGCTGCGTCAATTGTCCGTGAGGCCGAACAAATTTATCGCAGCATGGGGCGTATTACTGTCCAGCTCAAAAAGCCTGCGGTCGGCCACATTGCCAACCGTTTGGCTTCAGCCCTATGGCGTGAGGCTGTAAACATTCTGGCTGAAGGCATTGCCGATGTGGAAGATATTGACGCTGCGCTGGTTCATGGGCCAGGATTGCGTTGGTCAATTGTTGGGGCGCACATGGCCTATCATCTGGGCGGTGGGCCAAGTGGCATTGAATATTATTTGAAGCATTTGGGTCCCAGCCAGGAGCGCCGCTGGTCGACACTTGGAAATCCCAAACTTACGCCGGAAGTTTGCGAGATGATTATCGCAGGAATCGCCCGCGAAGCAGGGGGCCGCTCGATTTCTGATTTAGAAGCAGAGCGCGACCGCAATCTCGTTGCGGTTCTCAAAGCGAGACAGCTGCCCGAACATCGGGGGCGCAAGGAATGAGCCGCATTGCTTTTATTCATGCGCTGGAAGAGTCGGTTATTCCCGCCCGCGCCGCGCTGGCGCACCATTGGCCCGAGGCCTTTGCATTCGATCTGCTTGATACATCTTTGGCCATCGATCTTGCGCAGAGCGGCGGCAAGCTGCATAGTGCAATGATGGACCGCTTTTCCACTTTGGCAGGTTATGCAGGTGAGATAGACGGACAAGGAGGAAAGACGCGAGGGATCCTGTTCACATGTTCGGCCTTTGGCCCGGCGATTGACCGCGTAAAGACTGAAGTCGGAATTCCCGTTTTGAAGCCCAATGAGTCCGCCTTTCGGCAAGCGTTGATGTGCGGCAATAAGATTGGGTTGGTCGTGTCCTTTGCTCCTTCAGCCCAACCCCTTGAAAAAGAGCTGCGGGAAATGGCAGAGTCTAAAGGACAAAGGCTTTATATAAAGACTTTGATCGTCGAAGGCGCGCTTCAGGCCCTGAAAGACGGAGACGGTGGGACACATGACCATCTCGTTGCTGCCGCATCTAAGGCTCTTGCTCAGTGTGATGCAGTGATCCTCGGACAATTCTCATTGGCGCGAGCGGCAAGTGCCGTTTCGGCCCAAGGCTTTGAGCAACGCGTAATTACGACTCCCGATGCAGCTCTAAAGGAGCTACGCCAATTGCTAGAACTGAACTCGCAGCTGAACCCAATGTGATCATCGGTATCGAATTGAATCTCATATTTCGCGAAATTGAAAACGAAGCAGGATTTGTGAATATTGATATCAAGTTCCCTGGTGCGGCATGAGAACGATTGAGAGAGAAAATCCGGCACGGCGGCACTTCCTGGGACCGGTCAAGTTTGAAGTCGGCCATGCCTGTCTCATTTGCGCCAGCAATTTTGTGCCAGTGTTCTAGGAGTATTGCAAAGGTCTCAGGCTGTTGGGTCTCGTTCAAAGGCCCAGCGGAAACAATGTCCAATTTATGTATTAGAAAATGCAGCGCGTCTCGTGCGTTCTCGGCGTTTGTGAGCTTCGATTCATTCATATTCTCGACATTTCAAAGCAAAAACTACAACAGAAAACATACATTCAAAGCGAATTAACGCCCGTGGCAGAGAAAAAAGCTAAAATAAGAGGTCCCATATACGGTTAAAACAGCCCAATAGAGCCGGAAAGCGTTTTTTTGCAATGATTCCAATTCAAGCGACCGATACCAATTTACTCTCATATATGGTGAAACGCTGCTTTTGACTAACATTTTGGATGGTATTCTAAACGTCTACTCCTACTCATCGAAGCACGCTTCGTAGTGCAAAAATGGCACCTCGACCGAGGGTTTTACCTCCATATTTTAGTGAAAATTGGTGCCGTATTGCACTGCGAAAACTCGTGTCGGGTTGGTCAGTTTACAAGTCCCAAAATTAAGTTGATGATAAAATGGGCTGGGAGAAATCATGATTACGATTGTAAGACGTTTAGTATGTGTTGCATTACTGTTGCCGCTTCTTGTTGTCTCAGTTAGGGCGCAGGTACCTCAAGATTTCTTCGGGGCGTTTGAATCAATAGTCAAAATGTCCCAGGAGCAGCAGCAACAAAAGCGTGCCCAAATTGTCGCTATAAAGCGACTGCAGAAAGCACTCACCCGACTTGGCTTTTATCGTGGAAGAATTGATGGTGATATTGGGCCGAGCACAGAAGAAGCTCTGTCAGCTTATTACATCTCAATTGGAAAAAATACGCCTCCTGAACTCAGTATGGATGACGTGGAATTTGTGGAGTCTCAAGCAAGGCTTGTCTCGGCCCCAGAGCCCGCAGGTGGATCGGATGGTGAGGGTGTTGCTCAGTACAGTTATAAACGGCGGAGATAAAGTGTACCACTGAACCGGGGATTATGGCGTGCGAAGGCGGCGCAAAAGTGTACCGGTCCTGTTAGGCTTCTTCATTGTCGAGTGATGGCATGGAGGAGCTGGAAGGATGTTTACAGTGGAACTTTATGCCAGGATCAGACGGGCTGTTATGATTGAAGGCCTGAGCCGCAGAGAAGCGGCGCAGCGCTTTGGGGTGCACCGCAACACGATAGCGAAGATGTTGTTATACGCGGTACCGCCGGGATACCGCAGACGTGAGCGGCCGGTGTCGAAGAAGCTTCAAGCTCATACCGCATGGATTGATGGTGTTCTTGAAGGCGACAAGAGCGTTCACAAGAAGCAGCACCATACGGCACACCGGATTTTTGAGCGCTTGGCCGATGAGCGGGGGTTTTCTGGGGGCTATACAATTGTGCGCGAGTACGTGGCTCTGGTCACTCTCAGATCGCGCGAGATGTTTATCCCGCTCAGCCATGTTGCAGGTCAGGCGCAGGTGGATTTTGGCGAAGCTGATGGCTATATCGGCGGCAAGAAGATCAGGTTCCATTATTTTTGTATGGACTTGCCACATTCGGATGGCTGCTTTGTCAAAGCCTATCCAGCCGAGACGGCTGAAGCCTTCTGTGATGGCCATGTGGCGGCATTTGCCTCTTTTGGTGGTGTGCCACAGTCGATACTTTACGATAATACCAAGCTTGCCGTAGCCAAGATCGTGAAGGGTGGCCAGCGCCTGCGCTCGCAGATGTTTGCTGAGCTGCAGAGCCATTATTTGTTTGAAGACCGCTTTGGCAGGCCGGGTAAGGGCAATGATAAAGGCAAGGTGGAGGGGCTTGTTGGCTATGTCCGGCGCAACTTCATGACGCCACTGCCGATTGCGGAAAGTTTTGCGGCACTCAATACACGCTTCGTTGATGCCTGCGCCAAGCGCGGCAAGGCGGTGTTACGCGGCCACACCGATACAATTGCCGAGCGCATGCAGGCTGACCTCGCCACCTTCATGGCCTTGCCGTCTCACCCCTATGATGCCTGCCACAAGGTAGCCACCCGGGTCTCATCGCTCTCGCTGGTCAGATACCGGAACAATGATTACTCAGTGCCCACGTGTTATGGCCATCATGAGGTTCTGGCCAAGGGCTATGTGGACCGGGTTGAGATTGTCTGTAGCGGCGCGGTCATCGCCAGCCATATCCGCAGTTATGACGCCCAGGATTTTATTTATAACCCGCTGCACTATCTGGCGCTTCTTGAACACAAGAGCAAAGCCCTTGATCAGGCGGCACCGCTTGACGACTGGCAGCTTGCCGATTGCATCCATCGTTTGCGGCGGTTGCTGGAACTACGGATGGGCAATGGCGGACGCCGCGAGTTCATTCAGGTGCTGCGCTTGATGGAGAGCTTCCATCAGCATCAGGTTGAAGAGGCCGTGGCTCATGCCTTAAAACTTGGAGCCATCAGCTTTGATGCGGTCAAGATGCTGCTGCTGGCCAAATTGGAGAAGAGACCAATCCGGCTTGATCTGACCTTCTATCCCTATTTGCCCACAGCAACCGTCGGCATCACCAACACAAAAGCCTATCTCGGGCTGATGGCCAGCTTAGGCGTCACCCCAGAAACAACAGGAGTTCCCGCATGACCGATAGCCAGACACTGACATCAGTGACCCCGCAAGTGCTGCTGGGCAATCATCTCAAGGCCTTGAAGCTTCCGACCTTTGCGCGTGAGTATGAGAAAGTGGCGTTGGAATCAGCCCAGGACCGGGCCGACTATCCGCGCTATCTGTTGCGCCTGTGCGAGCTTGAACGCATTGAGCGCGAGCGGCGTAATGTTGAACGCCGCATCAGGCTGGCGCGCTTTCCACAAACCAAAAGCTTTGACACCTTCGACTTCACAACCCAACCTTCGTTGAATAAAGCCTTGGTGCTCGAACTTGCCCGTTGCCAATGGATCGATCAGCGCCAGAACTGCATTGCCCTTGGGCCTTCAGGCACGGGTAAAACCCATGTTGCCTTGGCGTTGGGCCTCGCTGCCTGTCAAAAGGGTTACAGCGTGGCCTTCATGACAGCAGCTAGCCTTGTGCATGAACTGATGGAAGCGCGTGATGAAAGGCGTTTACGGGCTCTTCAAAAACATCTCAACACCGTGAAGCTCTTGATCGTCGACGAGCTGGGCTATGTGCCCTTCACCGCTGTAGGCTCTGAGCTCCTGTTTGAAGTGTTCAGTCAGCGTTACGAGCGCGGTTCCACCTTGGTTACCAGCAATCTGCCCTTTGATGAATGGACCTCAGTCTTTGGGTCAGAACGCCTCACCGGCGCTCTTCTTGACCGGCTCACCCATCATGTTCACATTCTCGAGATGAACGGCGAAAGCTTCAGACTGGCCACCAGCAAAAAGACCATTAAGCAAACCCGTAACCAAAACATCCAAGGCGGCAATATCGAACACGACGAAAAGCCCGCGCTATAAACCACGTTCCGCTACGCTCCACGTGGCTCATAGCGCTCAACCCTCAACCAAGCAAACCGAAGCAAGGGCATAACCGCCCTTTTTAATCAACCAGACTGGTACACTTTTGCGCCGCCATCTGGCACAATTTGTCTCCGCCATTGACACCATTCAACGTCCGCCTTTGATTTCCCGTTCTGCGCACATCCACCGTCCAGTCGGAACAGTGGCTAAAGGGAGAAAATCAGCTGGAGAGAATGACGGGAAATGAGCAAGAGCTGAATGCAATCCGTTTGCCATTCACTGACTTTCTGAATTTTCCCATCCCCTGCTACCCCTTGTGACATGGACCACCCCTCAGCGTCAAAGCAATTAGAAAAAGGCAATGGCTGCCCAAATCAGCAACAAGATGTAAAAAGCCAAAGTTGCCACGAACTGTGACAGAGGAACTCTACGTCGCCGCCCGCTCCCAATGGCTCCTGACATCGTTTCTGGGTACATGAAGTCGAACCATAAAAGCACTTTGCCCGGCGCAAGGAAAATCCACCACAGCACTGATTTTCCTTGAGGAAATAAGGGTTCCGAATTGCGTTCGGTTAAATCTGAAACTCTCTCCAAAAAATCCCTACGTTTGATATTTGGCGGCCTTTTCATGATAGTGATCTTTTTCGCTTCTCTCTCATAATCGACTCGGCAAAAGATGCCTGCTGCCGCCCATCGGTGAAGCAAGCGCATATTTTTGGGGGCAGCAAACGTCGCGTCAACTAAGTGTCATACGTATTAAACTCAATCACCTTTTCTTGATTCGTCGTATCAACGCCTTTGCACCCTTTTTGCCATCCCTCAGGCTCTCTTTTGAAGTCTTGACGCGTGTGCCGCCGCCCTTCTTCTTTACGATGCCTGCCATGGTACTCCCTCTCTTTAGTTTCGCGTTATGACCAAACTACAAATTCAAGCGAAGTTTAGCGCAACTTTATTATGAGATCAACAGTCCGTGTATTTAAGGCTACTTTGCTGGCGTTGTCAATGGCTTTGCAAAATTGCATCACGCTGGTTGAGTAAATATGCATCACGCTGGCAGGTTTGAGGCTCATAAAAAAGACGGAGCGCCTTGTGGGTTCTCCGTCATTAATGGCTTCTTGCACTCCGCCTCTGCGGCGTTTTTAATTGATCAGGTGGTAACCACTTCGCCGGTTTCGGGATCGATAGCCGCGTCTGCCTGATCTGCTACCACTTGCTTTGCACTCCGCTTCTTGGCTTTGGATTGCTTGAGGCGGAAGCTGTCGCCGTTAAACTCTAGGATATGCACATGGTGGGTCAGGCGGTCCAGGAGCGCGCCGGTGAGGCGTTCGGAGCCGAAGACGGATGTCCATTCTTCAAACGGCAGATTGCTAGTGACCAGTGTGCTGCTACGTTCATAGCGCTGGCTGAACACATCGAATAAGAGTTCAGCGCCAGTAAGTGAGAGTGGCACATAACCGAGTTCATCGATGATCAAGAGCTTGTAATTGGCAAGGCCAGCCTGGAAGCGGAGCAACCGCTTCTCATCCTTGGCTTCCATCAGTTGGCGTACCAGATGGGCTGCGGTGATAAATCCCACCGAGTGGCCACGCTGGCAGGCCGCCAAACCAAGTGCCAATGCTGCGTGGGTTTTACCAGTGCCGCTGTTACCAAGGGCAATGATATTCTCCCGCTTGGAGATGAACTCGCAGCGTGCCAGCTCCATCACCAGCATTTTGTTGAGGCTGGGGATGGCGGTGAACTCGAAGGTGTCAAACGACTTCACTGCCGGGAATTTGGCCAGGTGAATGCGCCGCTCCACGGTACGACGCTCGCGGTCAAGCAACTCCAGTTCTGACAGGCGCAGCAGATAGCGCGGGTGATCGACGCCTTCGGTAGCACATTGCTGGGCCACCTTCTCATACTCCCTGTAAAAGGTTGGCAGCCGCAATTGTTTGAGATGGTGCTGCAGCAGCACTTGCGGGGACGCGCTCATGCTGCCCTCCGTTCACTTGAGATGAGCCCAGACGTCAGGGCTGCATAATCAGCCGCCCGTGTGGCCCCAACACTGGGCCGTGGCAGATAGGGGTAGACCGACAGGTCCAGCCGTGCCGGTCGCTTCTCCACCCGGCACAGCACCAGCTGCTTGATGGCATCAAAGCTTATGACGCCGAGCGACAAGGCCTGCTTGACCGCTTCATGGACATCCGATTGGGTGAACACGCCAAGCAGTTGCAACACTTGCACATACTCACGCTTGCCGGGCTTGCCCATCCGTACTTCCATCAGTCGGCGCAGCATTCCAAAAGCCACCGGCAGCTCCCACGCCTGCAAAGGCGCTGCCTGATCCAGTGCGTTCAGCTTGCGTTCGATCAATGGCAAATAATGCAGCGGCTCCATGATGGAATCGGCAGTGGCATAGGATCGGACGTGGCGGGCAATCACGTCATTGCCGATGCAGATCACCACCGTATCAACAAAACCCTTCACGATCACGTCGCGATGACCAAAGCGCACCGGCACGGAATAATCATTGTCCCTGTAGCGCACCAGGCTGGTGGAGCTGACTTTAGCGGTGCGGGTATCGCAGGGCTCAAACGGTACGGCGGGCAACGGCATGAGGGCACTAAGGTCTGCCAACATCCGTTCACCAATAGTGCCTTTGCTGCCACGCACATGATCGACCTGACGGCGCAGACAGCTCTGCTCCAGTCTGGCGTTAAGCTCCTCATAGGAACTGGCTCGCGGGATTGGGGTGAGGAACTTGGCTTTGGTCAGCTTGACCAGGCCTTCAACATTACCCTTGTCGTTCCCCTTGCCGGGCCTGCCGAACTTGTCTTCAAACAGGTAATGGCTCTGTAAGGCCATGAAAGCTCGTGTCTTCAGCCGCTTGCCGTCACCCAGGATCTTCGCCACAGCGATCCGAGTGTTGTCATAGAGAACCGACAGCGGCACACCGCTAAAGAACGCCATGGCGCTCACATGCCCATCCAGAAAGGCCTCCGTTGTCTCAGCAGGGTACGCCTTCACAAAACAGCCATCTGATTGCGGCAAGTCCAAGCAGTAGAAATGGATCTTCTGCTTCACACCCCCGATGATTGCTATCGCCTCGCCAAAATCCACTTGGGCATGGCCTGGCGCGTGAGCCAGTGGCACAAACATCTCCTTGAAGCTCACCTTATAGCGCCGCACATATTGCTTCACTGGCGTGTAGCTACCCTTGTAGCCGTGCTCGTCGCGCAACCGTTCATAAATCCGCATCGCACTGTGGCGCTGCTTGACCGGTGACTTAAGGTCATCGGCCAGTATCTGGTCAATTACCCCTTCAAAGCCTTTGAGCACCCGCCGCATCACCGGTTTATCCCGACGGTACCCTGGCGGTACTGAAAAACTCATCATCTTCTTGATGGTGCGGGGGTCTTTGTTAAAGCGCCGGGCCGCTTCCCGATGGCTCAATCCCTCATGCGTCACAGCCTGCCGCACAGCCAAATAGATATCCATTCCGTACATCTCCCAGCCCTCGATTCCCAAAGGACCAAGGACTTATCACAGCGGCTGATGCAATTTTACTCAGCCACAGACCACCACCAAGGCGGCCTTCCGTGATGCATTTTTGCAAAACCACGTACACATAGTCATTGGGCTGAACATAAAAAGACTGAGGGTGATACAAAACATCACGCAGGAGCGCCTTGCTTTGGAAGCGATGATTGACCGCGCCTATGTCGGACGCATAGAGCGGGGCGAGGAAAATGTTACGATTGCCCGGCTTGAAGCCCTGGCCGTGGTTCTTAAAGTGCCAGTTGCTAAATTATTCGCAACTCCCAAGAGACAGGCAACTACACCGCGCTTAAAGGCGGGACGTAAGCCAAAATCGGGGCACCTATAATTCAGCTAGCAGAGCTGGCCGCAAGATTGAGTGAACGTCATTTGGAAGTTCACCAAGAGACGCCTGAGACGCTTTTGAGGGTAATATGACGGCTCGCGAAGTGGTCAATCAAAGTTTTTGTAGCTGTCGATGTGTTCCTCTAATTCCCGTACTGACTTAAGTTAGCCAAGGCGGGCGAACGACATATTGTGGCATTTTACATCGTGGCTTTCGCGTTGAAACGCCATGAAGCTAAACATTTTGCCACGTATCGTAGAAACTGCTACCCATCTGCAAATACCGGATATTTCGAGGCTGATGTGAAGTATAGGCTGGTCGATTCACTACCAAACAACTCATCGCATGCTTCGATGCTAAAACGGCCATACTATATGCAAACATGGATACATAGGCGTCAACCTACGAAGCATTGTAATACTTCCAAGCACAATGAAGTTCATCGATAAGTTTGCTATCAAAGCGTCAAGTTGGCCGCTAGAAGCTGTTGACAAATTGTATCACCTAAAAGCGAATTGGGACGATTTGAATGAATTCTGAGTATCCCGTTTATCAACATGTCCTAGCAGGCTGCTGAAAAACTCTTCGATTTTGGTTTTAGAATGTGATTCAGTCTTGTCGTGAAACTGGAGTGGTAATCCTCCCCTAGACTAAGGGTCATTGAAAGTAGAATTTTCTCGGAATGGAGAACGAGGAGATTCTTATGAGGAAGAGTAGATTTACCGAAGCCCAGATCATGGGCGTGCTGCGCCAAGTTGAGGGCGGCATGGG
>JBBRLH010000025.1:0-19631 GCA_038231475.1 Hyphomicrobiales bacterium
AAAGCCGCCATGCCACTTTCGTAGTGGAATGACGGCTTTCTTAGAAAATGAGTAAGACTACATCTTCATCATTTTGTGGAACTTGCTCGTGGTAACGCATGTGAGACCGTAACCTGCACGGCCTGCAGCTTCCATTCCGTGGGGTGGTTCGCACATCATAGCGTGCATCTTCGGATGCTTTGCCATTGCCATCATTTCTTTGCCCTTGGCTTCCGAAACGCACATCGGGCCGCGGCCAGCAGCTTCTTTGCCAGGAGCCATCATGCACATCATCGGTACCATGGTCATCATGTCCTTTTTCGACATCATGGCATTAGCACCGCCAGCGAATGACGAAGCTGCCGCAGCAACAGTCAACGCTGTAACAAGGATCTTGATTGTATTCTTCATTGGGAAACCTCTCTCTGAGTTGTCGCGATTCAATTGACCGCCACTCAATAAAGCAGGGGCGTTCACCTTGCAGCCAGTCACAATAATGCACTTAAGCGTGATCCGACTTGATAGTTACCCTCATGGAAGGGGATAACTTACAGCCAAGGAACGGGCCAACTGCGAAAAGGTTCCACAAAGACATTAGTATCAATACTTGGTCGAGAGGGTTTAGTTTTGCGCCTGGGTCCCGGAAAGCTCACTACTGTGCGGTGAAGCCGCCATCGATCAGCAGGTCTTGGCCGTTGATCATGTCGGAAGCAGATGACGAGAGGAACAGGATCAAGTCCGCCACTTCCTCTGTCCGGCCAAAGCGTCCCGCTGGAATTTTTGCCTTCATCGGGTCGCCTTTGGCGGGATCACCCCAAACCATTTCGCCCATCGGCGTTAAAATCACCGTGGGGCATACGGTGTTGCACTGGATGTTGTGCCTGGCCCATTCAATTGTCATGACCTTGGTCAGCATGTTGAGGCCGCCTTTGGCCGCACCGTAAGAGCCATGGTCGGGCAGGGCCACAACGCCAGACTGTGACGAGATGTTGATCACCTTGCCCATGCGCTGTTTGATCATGTTTGGAGCCAAGGCCTGAGCCAGCAGGAAGGGTGCGCGCAGGTTGACGTTGTTCACCCATTCCCAGTCTTTGTCGCCTGTATCAATGATGGATTTGATGCTGGCCACACCGGCATTGTTGACCAGAATGTCGATCGTTCCGAAAGCGGCCAGCGCTTTGGCCGCAGCCTCCTTGGGCCCTTCAAGGGTTGCAAGATCAGCAGCGATGGGAATGCAGCGGCGTCCCAGTTTCGTAACAGCAGCCGCGACTTCGGCGAGGCCTTTCTCGTCGCGGCCTACCGCTGCGATGTCGGCCCCTGCATCGGCCAAAACCTTGCAGGTCTCAAAGCCAATGCCCTTGGTGGCACCTGTGACCAGCGCGCGCTTGCCTTCCAATGAAAATCGTTTGACCCATTCTGCCATGACGCACCCATTTTTTTGACAGGCTTACGCCCGTTTTGGGAACTTGCAGATCGCAATCACCCGCAAAGTTCCATTCACATTGCCACCGTCAACCCGTCAGCTTTTTGTCAGGCCATCAATGGTTTGGTGAGTTGTACAGGAGATGTGGATGGGACTGCAAGACCGAACCGTTGATTCATTGGGTGCCAAGCTGTGGAGCAAAGTTCCACTGGTGACTTTGGCATTCTGGGTTATCAAAATCATGGCGACAACGGTGGGGGAGACGGGGGCCGACCTTCTTTCATCGCGTCTTGGATTTGGATTGACCAACACCTCGTGGATCATGACTGGTGTGTTTGCAATTTTTCTGGTGTTGCAGTTACGCGCCAAGACTTATGTGCCGGTGCTCTATTGGGTGACTGTTGTTTTGATCAGTGTGGTCGGCACTTTGATTTCCGACAACCTTGTGGATGGCATGGGGATCAGCCTGCAAACTACGACTGTGGTGTTCAGCATTATTTTAGCGATCGTCTTTGCCAGCTGGTATTATGTTGAACGCACGCTGTCGATCCATTCAATCGTGACGTTCCGTCGCGAGTTGTTTTACTGGCTGGCAATTTTGTTCACCTTTGCGCTGGGAACATCGGCTGGTGATCTGGTGGCCGAAGGCTTTGACCTTGGATACGGGGTGGCGGCACTGGTCTTCGGCGGCCTCATCGGGGTGACGGCACTGGCTTATTTTGTGTTCAAGCAAAATCCCGTGGTGTGTTTTTGGATTGCCTACATTTTGACGCGACCACTGGGCGCTTCGGTGGGCGACCTCTTGGCCAAGCCTCACATTGCGGGCGGCCTAGGCTGGGGCACGGTGACAACCAGCGTTGTGTTCATGGCCATTATCGCAGCTCTGGTCGCTTACCTCACCGCCACGCGGGCTGATGCTGAATCCGTAACGGTTTGATTTAATTTTAGTGATGGAGACGAATATGCTGAAGACATTTTTGTTGGTCAGTCTGGCAAGCCTGGCGCTCATGGGAACAACATCCTTGGCCCGGGCCGACTGCGAGGCTGATCTCGTGGACCTGGAAACGGCGATGGCGGCCTCTGGTGTTTCGGCTGCAACGCTGGCGGCGATGAAAGATGCCGGAGAAAAGGCCGCTACGGCCATGCGGAAAGATGATGACGCGACGTGCCACAGCTTGGTGACGGATGCTCTGAAAGCAGGCGGAGCTGCACCTGCTGCAGCTATAGCGGCGACCACATCGCCAGCACCGGCTAGTGCCTTGGGTGATCTGTCGACGTTTCGCACGATTGCGACCGACACATTGGCGCTGGTCAAAAAAGGCGATCTGGCTGGAGCCAAATTACACATCAAGGATTTGGAAACGGCATGGGATCAGGCGCGGCCCAAGCTTCACGCCATGAATGTGGCGGCCTGGGACAAAATGGATGGGGCGATTGATGACGCGCTCAAGGCGCTTCGTGCCGCCGCCCCCGACGCCAAGGCAAGTGGTGATGCTTTGGCGGCGTTGTTGGCGGTGATTGCAGCCAGCTAAATCTTATTCAGCCGCTTGGCGCTTGGGCAGTTTCCAACCGGGCCGTACGAAGTGGCAGGTGTAGCCATGGGGATAGCGCTCAAGATAATCCTGATGCTCAGGCTCCGCCAGCCAGAATGGACCAGCGGGCGCGACTTCGGTTACGACTTTGCTTGGCCACAGGCCCGAGGCGTCCACATCGGCAATCGTATCGTGGGCGATTTTTTCCTGGCTTGGCGAGTTGAAATAGATCGCCGAACGATAGCTCATGCCCACGTCATTGCCCTGGCGGTTTTTGGTCGAAGGATCGTGGATCTGGAAAAAGAATTCCAGAATGTCGCGATAGGAAATTTTCGCCGGGTCGAAATTGATTTCGATGGCTTCGGCGTGGGTGCCGTGATTGCGATAGGTGGCGTTAGGAACATCGCCGCCAGAATAGCCGACGCGTGTCGCGAGGACGCCCGGCATTTTGCGGATCAAATCCTGCATGCCCCAGAAGCAGCCACCAGCGAGAAGTGCGGTTTCGGTTTTGCTCATTTTTGTCTCCGTTGAATGGCGTTAAGTGTCAGAGCCGAATTTGGCCTCTCGCAGCTTTTAGTCAAGGGAGATCAAGCAGACGTGATTGCGACTACTTCGTCTTTGACGTTTTCGTGGGTGCCGATTTTTTTGCGGCAGGTTTTGCCGCTGGCTTTGAAGCCTTGGTCAAGGCCTCATAGGCGCGTTGCCAGTGGGCATCGGCCTGACCCTCGGGGCGGCCATCTTCTTCCCAGAACTTGTGGGCAAGGGCTCGAATTTCGGCTTCGGAAGCGGGAGTGAGTTTGGTGGGCATCACAGATTCTCCTTAAGGTAAACGCGGTCCTATCATAAAATGCTGCAACGCACAATAATACGGCGTCGCACAACAGGTCATCATCGTTTTCGTTTTTGAAGAACTTTATCGGTATCACCGAGCAGGGCGATCATCGCCTTCTTAGCACCAGCGCCATCGCCTTCCTGAACTTTCTGGACGATGGTTCGGTGCATGTTGAGCGCCTGATCATAATGCGGATTACGGGTGGTGGTAAATTCAAACAGGGTTGCCAAAGCCTTCTCGATGATAATGCCGAAGGGCACCAGCAATTCATTATTGGCACCTTCCACCAAAGCCGCGTGAAACTCAATATCAGCGGCAATGATGTCGGGGATGGTCTTGGCTTTTTCCATCCCGTGCAACGCGTCAGAAAGACGGGCGAGCTGGACACGGGTTCGCTTTGTTGCCGCAAGTTCGGCAATGCCGGGCTCCAGCAATTTTCGCGCTTCCTGGGTTTTGGCGATGAAGCCTTTCCGGTCAGCGGCGGCGTGATGCCACTCCATCACTTCACGATCTAAAATGTTCCAGCTGGAGCGCGGCTCAACCCGCGAGCCAATCTTTGGACGCGACGAAATCAGGCCTTTGGCCATTAAAGTTTTGAGAGCTTCACGCACTGCGGTGCGCGAGGCTTTGTAGGCCTGGCCCCATTCTGCTTCGTTGGGCAGAGCAGCGCCCGACGGAAACTCACCTCCCAAAATGCGCTCGCCAATTCCGCGAGCGATGGTGACGTGAAGCCGGTCTTTTATTGTGCGCTGCCGCAAAATCGAGGTCCGTCCTTTGGGTGGTTTTGATTTATTTGTCATACAATACTGTTGCCTGATTTTGCCACACAATATATGGTGCCCGACATCGCAGCACAGTTTGCCTGTCGCAGACAAGTGCTTCGACCATTGGGAGGATACCAAATATGAAACGTAGACAATTTATGATCGCTTCAACGGTTGCTGCCGTTGCTGCCATGGTGCCAGGCTTTGCGCTTGCCGCCGACAAGGGCCTGATTGGCATTTCGATGCCGACCAAGTCTTCGACCCGTTGGATCTCCGACGGTGAATCGATGGTGAAGGAATTCACCGGAATGGGTTACACCACCGATCTGCAATATGCAGAAGATGACATTCCAAACCAGCTGGCTCAGATCGAAAACATGGTCACCAAGGGTGCCAAGGTTTTGATCATTGCTGCTATCGATGGTTCAACCATGGGCGACATTCTGAAAAAGGCCCATGATGCTGGCGCCAAAGTGTTCTCATATGACCGCTTGATCACCAAAACGCCAAATGTTGATTATTACACGACTTTCGACAATTTCGGTGTTGGCGTATTGCAAGCCAATTCGCTGGTCGCTGGTTTGAAGGAACGCTTCCCCACTGTGAAGCCTTGGAATGTTGAATTGTTTGGTGGTTCACCAGACGATAC
Organism: Hyphomicrobiales bacterium; assembly: GCA_038231475.1. GTDB lineage: Bacteria > Pseudomonadota > Alphaproteobacteria > Rhizobiales > Aestuariivirgaceae > Aestuariivirga. Next base: position 5,180 of record JBBRLH010000025.1, read on the forward strand.
CAACGCTGGTTACTTCTACAATGGCGCGATGTCGGTTCTGCAACCGCTGATCGATTCCAAGGACATTGTGATCGTGTCTGGTCAAATGGGCATGGATAAGGTCGGCACGTTGCGTTGGGACGGCGCTGTCGCCCAAGCCCGCATGGATAACCTTCTGTCGGCCAACTACACCGACAAAAAGGTCAACGGTGTATTGTCACCCTATGATGGCTTGTCACGCGGCATTATCTCGTCGCTCAAAGGCGTTGGCTATAAGCCAGGCGCTGAAATGCCAATCGTAACCGGCCAGGATGCAGAAATTGCATCGGTCAAGGGCATGATTGCTGGCGAACAATATTCAACCGTATTCAAGGACACACGCGAATTGGCGAAAGTGACTGCGAAAATGGTTGACGTCGTTCTCAGCGGCAAAGAGCCAGAGATCAACGACACCAAGACTTATAACAATGGTGTGAAAGTTGTTCCGTCTTATCTGCTCACGCCACATGCCGTCGGCAAAGCCGACATCAAGGCTGCCTTGGTGGATTCAGGCTATTATACACAAGCCAAGATCGACAACTAAGATCTGAAAATTGGCCCCGCAGCGCAAGCTGCGGGGTTTATTTTTGACGTCATTACATTACCCCACGTCCATCATGCCTGCCAAAGCCAGCATCCCGCTTAAGGTCGCGCGCTGAGTTTGAAACAAAAGCAGGGCCCCAGCTTTCACTCGGGTGATCAAGTGTGGTAGGAACTAAGTGAGCAGGGATTGTCTGCCAAGTTTTTGGGGAGTTCCATACACATCATGCAGCCCATTCTGGAAATGCGCGGCATTACCAAAACATTTCCGGGGGTGAATGCACTTTCGGATGTGAACCTTGATGTGCGCCCGGCCGAAATTCACGCCGTCGTAGGCGAGAATGGTGCGGGAAAATCAACCTTGATGAAAGTGCTCTCGGGCGTTTATGGCCATGGAACATATTCGGGCGAAATTCACTTTGAAGGTGAAGAGCGGAAGTTCTCTACGATTTCTCAAAGTGAAGAAATCGGCATTATTATTATTCACCAAGAGTTGGCATTGGTGCCGTTGTTGTCGATTGCTGAAAATATTTTCCTCGGCAATGAACCCGCCAAGAATGGCGTGATCAATTGGTATGAAGCCTTTGCGCGTACCAAGGACTTGCTGAACAAGGTGGGTTTGAAAGAACACCCGAATACACTCATCACCAATATTGGAACGGGCAAGCAGCAGCTGGTTGAAATTGCCAAGGCCCTCAATAAGAAGGTGAAGTTGCTCATTCTTGATGAACCCACATCCAGTCTCAATGAAACAGATTCAAATGCATTGCTGGAATTACTGAAGGGCTTTCGTGATGAGGGAATTTCATCGATTTTGATTTCCCATAAGCTCAACGAAATCTCGAAAGTTGCCGATCGGATCACTGTTTTGCGTGACGGTAAAACGGTGGATACGCTGGATTGTCGTGCCGAAAAAATCAGTGAAGACCGCATCATTAAAGCTATGGTGGGCCGCGAGCTCAATGATCGCTTTCCGCCCCGCAATGCGAAGATCGGTGAGCCAATTTTCGAAGTTAAAAACTGGTCGTGCTATCATCCGCTTCACGCTGAGCGCCAGATGATCAAGAATGTTGATCTCAACGTGCGGGCGGGCGAAGTAGTGGGCATTGCTGGCTTGATGGGGGCAGGGCGCACAGAACTCGCCATGTCGATTTTCGGACGCGCCTATGGCCAGAAGATTTCCGGCGAGGTTTTGATCAATGGCAAACTCGCGGATGTTTCAACGATCCCCAAGGCGATGAACGCCGGGCTGGCCTACGCCACCGAAGATCGCAAGACCTATGGCTTGGTTCTGATCGATCACATCAAGCACAATATTACACTCGCCAATCTTGATGGCGTGGCCAAATACTCGGTGGTCGATGAGCTGGTTGAGCTTGCGGTCGCCAATAAATATCGTCGCGATCTCGGCATTCGCTGCTCTTCAGTATTCCAGACAACGGGCAAACTTTCAGGCGGCAATCAGCAAAAAGTCGTGCTGTCGAAATGGCTGTTTTCAGGCCCTGATGTTTTGATTCTGGATGAACCAACCCGTGGCATCGATGTCGGTGCAAAATATGAAATTTATGGCATCATCAATCAACTGGCTGAGGCGGGCAAAGCGGTGATTGTTATTTCATCTGAGATGCAGGAATTGCTTGGGATTTCCGATCGAATCTATGTGATGAATGAGGGCAGATTCGTCGCCGAAATGCCTGCAAAACAAGCCAGCCAAGAAAAAATCATGCGCGCTATTATGAAATCATGGGAAAAGTAGAATGACTGACGTAAGCCAAGCAAGACCTGATGTCATGCGCTTTATTAAAAGCAATATTCGTGATTACGCGCTGCTGCTCTCGCTGCTGGCCATTATGGTGTTCTTCCAATTTACCACCCATGGCACGTTGTTCAAACCCGTGAACGTGACCAATCTGCTCCTGCAAAACAGCTACATCGTAGTGATGGCGCTGGGCATGTTGCTGGTTATTGTGGCAGGCCATATTGATCTATCGGTGGGCTCGGTTTCCGGTTTTATTGGGGCTGTGGCCGCGGTCCTCATGACGGGCACCTCGCCCAATCCAGATCTCTTCACGATCCCGAAATTTGATTTCGTTACGGCATCGATCATTTGTTTGGCTTTGGGAGCATCGATTGGTGCGGTGCAAGGATACTTCATCGCTTACTACAAAATCCCTGCCTTCATTGTAACCCTCGCAGGCATGTTGATTTTCAAGGGCCTCGCACTTTCGGTTTTGGGTGGCGCATCGGTTGGTCCTTTGCCGGAAATTTTTCAGCTTCTCAGCACTGGCTTTATTCCCGATATTTTCAACATCCAACTGTTCGGTGCACCGTTTAATTTTCTGGCGCTTTTGATTGGTACAGTGATTACGGCGATCATCGTGTACTTCAATTTCAAAACGCGAAACAGCCAGTTGGCCCATGGCCTGGCTGAAGAACCTCAACTTATATTCAATCTGCGAAATATCCTGATGGCCGTGGCCTTCATCGGTTTCAGTTACATCATGGGCAAATATAAGGGCCTGCCCACAGTATTGATTGTGATGTTCACATTGATCACACTCTTTGTGTTCATTACCACGCGCACCACTTTTGGCCGGCGTATTTACGCCATGGGTGGCAATGAAAAAGCGGCGAAGCTTTCGGGCGTGAATACTGAACGCCTGACGTTCTGGACCTTCACCATCATGGGGGCATTGGCTGCGCTGGGCGGGTTGATCTTCGCCGCACGTTTGAACGTCGCTACTCCAAAAGCGGGTGCCGGTTTCGAACTTGAAGTCATCGCCGCCTGTTTCATTGGTGGTGCTGCCGTGACAGGTGGTGTCGGTAAAATTATTGGTGCTGTCATCGGCGCATTCATCATCGGTGTGATGAATAACGGCATGTCCATCATGGGTATCGGCATTGACTGGCAGTTCGTGATCAAGGGTGCCGTGCTGATGCTGGCCGTGTTCCTCGACGTTTATTACAAGAACAAGGGCTAAGGTTTTCAGGCCTTAGCCCCAATGCTTATCGCTTAGACGAGCAAAATATCGGTGCTGTGAATAACGTAGCTATTCTGCAATTGCGCAATCGCAACTGCGTGTGAAGCAGAGCCTGAGCCGTCCGCATCGAAATAGAGCGTGTGGTTGGCGGTGTCGAACCAGAATTCCTGTGCCGTCGTTGTTGGGCCATGCGAGTTCGCGACGAAATGGGATGGGTCGAGAAGGCCGAGGTCAGCACCGCTCACGGCCAAATGACCGCCAAATCCGACTGCACTGAAATCGAAGTGGTCACCAGAATGGAAGTTGGAGACCCGGTCGCCACCTTCATTGCTGGCTTTATAAAGAAATTGGTCGTTCCCAGAGCCACCCTTCAACGTATCGGTGCCCAGCCCGCCCACGAGAACACTGTTCCCGCCCGTGCTGGTGATCGTATCATTTCCAGCCAAGCCGAACATGATGGCGCCTGAGCCTGAAATAGAGTTTGCGCTGGCATTGCCGACGATCACTTTCGTGACGGCGGAGGCATTGTTGGTTTCATTGCTCTCGGTTACTTGCCCGGTGGAGTCGGCAAGAGCGCCGAGATAATAAGTGCCCGCAGCGAGGTTTGACGGCAAAGCGAGCGCAATGCTTTCGGCTTGTGATCCACCCGTCGACAATCCTGAGGCATGGAAAGTCCCAATCAACGTGTCGGCAGTGGTGATGGTCGTGTCGGTGGAGAGATAAAGGCCCGTGGTGGAGGCTGCCGCGGCGGCTGCGCCCACATCATTGAGTGTGAAATTGACTGTGTTCCCGTTCACATTCAGGCCAGAGACCGTGAGGTCCGCCAATACTGACGGTGGTGGGGGTGGCGGAGGAGTGGTTGTCCCAGTAGTCAGGTGGAAACCCAAGGCATGGAGGATGGTCAAGTCAACAGTGGTCAGCGATTGCGACGTTGAGCCTGTATAATATTCATTGAATGGATCATTGGGCCCTTGAACGCCTGAATTCAGGAAATCACTTGGATCAGAATTCTGGCCGAAGTCGGCTAGTTTTGTAGTGCCGCCATCAAGCGAAAAATAAGACGCAGGTGCGGTGTTGTCGCCGTTGAAAAGGCGAACGCCCTGGCTACTGAAGCGGAATAGATCAAAGATGTCGGGGGCGGTGTCATAGGGAGCGCCATAAGGAACGCGTCCCAATGCGTGAGTCAATTCATGCAACGCCACGCCAACCAGAAGGCTGGGGGCGATGTCGGTGGCAAAATATGCGCTGCCGTCATCCGTGGTGGTGTCGTTGGCACCCAGTAACCCGAACAGTTTTTCCTGGGCGTTCCACACGGCGACCTGCGACTGCCCCTGAATTGAGGTGCCTGTTGGCAAGGCATTGAACGTCGTGTCGCCTTGTGAAGCTCCGCCGATGAGCTTTGCGCGGACATCCGAGTAGCTGTCATAAATGCCACCGTCGGGACCGGCTGCGGCGCCCCCACCCGTACCGCTGTAATCGATATTCAAATTCACGGTAATCTTGTCCGTGATCGTGTTGGCCAGCAAGGTTGCGGCTTGTTCAATGCCGTCGCGGAAACTCTGGGGTGCCGCCATCGCGGCGACGTCAAAAATAAGATCTAATGTAATGCCGCCAGTCGTGATGGCCACGACCGAGGCGGCGGTGCTTAACCCGCCAGAATTTGGCGCGCCCTGATTGAATTGCGAATGATCTGAATGCCCATAGAAGTTGCCCGCCTGCCAAGGCGCTCCAACAGCTATAATGTGTCTGCCGAAGCTCTCAAAAAAACCGCCGTCGGGCGCAGAATCATGTTTCATTGGCCACATCCTGTTTAATCGTCGCGCTGCTCGAACACTTGCCCAAGGCGGAGCAGCGAACTACAGCTATCATGGCCCGACCGATTTGAACTCTTACAAAAACTTTGGAATAGGACCCTTGTCTTGGCGGGGTTAATCAATGGTTAGCAGAACGCATGGCAAGTGCTTGGAGCGCCGCCGCTCTGGCAGATTTCCAGCCCTTGCCATTCCCGCCGTTTTCCGCCATAGAGCGGCCATTCAAGGCACCCGCTGGGGGCTGAACGGAAGGGGTGGGTAACCACCTAGGGCCTTAAAAACCCGGCTTCCCGTGTCTCCGCTCATATCTTGACCGGTCTTATGAACCTTTCTTTCGGTTTGTTTGAGGCTCTGCGCCGGTGGCTTGATGGATGAAATGAAAGGAACCTCAATGGGTTTATATGAACACACATTCCTGGTTCGCCAGGATGCAACACAGGCGCAGGTTGATGCCCTTGTGGAGCAATTCAAGGGCGTTCTCACCGCTGGCGGTGCGAAGGTCGAGAAGCTTGAGAACTGGGGCGTCAAGTCCCTCACGTTTCGCGTGAAGAAGAACCGCAAGGCTTATTTCACGTTCATGAACATCTCCGGCCCCCATGCGGCAATTGCCGAAATGGAACGCCAGATGTCAATCAACGAAGATGTTATTCGCTGCCTGACGATTGCTGTTGAAACGCTCGAGGAAGGTCCATCAGCAATGATGCGCCGCCGCGATGATCGTCGCCGCGATGATGATGCAGGCTTTAGCATGGATGAGGTGTCGTAATGGCTATGGAACAAGGCGCACGCCGCCCGTTTTTCCGCCGTCGCAAGTCTTGCCCGTTCACGGGTGATAATGCGCCAAAGATCGATTACAAGGATGTGCGCCTGTTGCAGCGCTACATCTCCGAGCGTGGCAAGATCATTCCTGCCCGCATCACCGCAGTCTGCTCCAAGAAGCAGCGCGAGCTGGCTCAGGCTATCAAGCGCGCACGTTTCCTGGGCTTGCTGCCCTACGTCATTTCGTAAGGAGCACAACACCATGGACGTTATTCTCCTCGAACGCGTTGGCCGTCTGGGCCATATGGGCGAAACGGTGAAGGTCAAGGATGGTTACGCACGTAACTTTCTGCTCCCCAACCACAAAGCCTTGCGCGCCACTGAAGCCAACAAGGCCAAGTTCGAACGCGACCGTGCTGTTCTTGAAGTCAAGAACGCCGACGGCCGCAAGCTTGCTGAAATCGAAGGCAAAGAGATTTCCGGCAAGACCTTCGTGCTCATCCGTCAGGCTGGTGAATCAGGCCAGCTTTATGGTTCAGTGTCCACCCGTGACATCGCTGAGGCCGCGGCCTCAGCTGGTGCACATGTGAACAAGAACCACATCCACCTGCAACATCCGATCAAGACCATCGGTCTGTTCACGGTTGAAGTTCAGCTTCATCCAGAAGTGGCTGTCCCCGTGGTCATCAACGTGGCTCGCTCGGCTGAGGAAGCCGCAGCGCAATCGCGTGGCGAAGACCTCAAGGGTAATGCCTCGGACCGCGCAGAAGTGCGCGCTGCTGCTGAAGCCCTGTTTGAAGAAGCCCAGGCCGACGCTGCTGCTGAAGAAGCCGCAGAGACGAACTAAGGTTTTTGAAATCGAATTGAAAAGGCCGCCTTTCGGGGCGGCCTTTTTGTTGGGCGTTACTCCGCCGCTTCCTTTTTCTTGATGTCTTCCGGAATAAGGAAACCGCCGGATTGTCTGGCCCACAGGCTGGCATAAATGCCGCCCTTCTTTTTCAGGAGCTCCGCGTGCGTGCCTTCTTCGACGATGCGGCCCTTGTCCATCACGACCAAACGATCCATGGCGGCGATAGTTGAGAGACGGTGGGCGACGGCGATCACGGTCTTGCCCTCCATCAAAACGTTGAGATTTTCCTGAATGGCGGCTTCGACTTCGGAGTCGAGCGCTGACGTGGCTTCGTCCAAAATCAGGATCGGCGCATTTTTCAACAACACGCGCGCGATAGCCACCCGCTGGCGCTGGCCGCCGGAAAGTTTCACTCCGCGTTCGCCGACATGGGCGTCCATGCCTTGGCGGCCGTTGGGATCCACAAGATTGGCAATGAATTCCGAAGCATGGGCCTTTTCTGCAGCCGCTGAAATATCAGACGCACTGGCATAGGGGCGGCCATAGCGAATGTTATCGCGCACGGAGCGGTGCATCAGTGACGTATCCTGGGTGACAACACCAATCGCAGCGCGCAGGCTTTCTTGCGTTACATCGGCAATGTTCTGGCCATCGATGGTGATGCCGCCGGATTGCAGATCATAAAAGCGCAGAAGCAGACTGGCGATGGTGGATTTGCCGGCACCAGAGCGCCCGACCAGTCCCACTTTTTCGCCGGGCTTGATGGCCAGCGTCAACCCATTGATGATCGGGGATCCCGACACGGGTTTGCCATAGTTGAAATGGATGTCGGTGAAATTGATGCGGCCTTGGGCTACATCCAGGGGAGGAGCACCGGGCTTGTCGGTTACGGCTTGGCGTCTGGCAATCACATCGACGCCATCCTTGACGACGCCGAAGTCTTCAAACAGCCCGGCAATTTCCCACAGCATCCAATGGGCCATGCCGAGCATGCGGTAGACCAGGCCGACCGAGAAGGCGATGGCGCCGATCGTGATCGCGTTGGTGTACCAGAGCCAGACTGCCAGGGCGGCGGTTGAGGTGAGCAGCAGACCATTCAAGGCGTTCAGCGCGATGTTCATCTGGGTGGAGACGCGCATCGAGGCATAGATCGAGTGCAGCATCCAGGTCATGCCTTCCTTGGCATATTCATCTTCGCGCGAGGCGTGGGCGAAGAGTTTGACAGTTGGCATGTTGGTATAAGTGTCAACGATACGGCCTGTCACCAGCGAGCGCATGTCGGCCTGGTGTTCTGAGAGCTTGCCCATTTTCGGTATGAAATAGCGCATGGTGACGCCGTAAAAAACCAGCCAGACCAGCATGGGGATTGCGAGACGCCAGTCATTGGCGATGAACGAGGCAATGGCGGTAATGATGAAGACGACGACCCAGGAGATGACTTGGGTCAGTTTCATTACAACGTCGCGCACGCCCAAGGCCGCCTGCATCACCTTGGTGGCAACGCGGCCCGCAAATTCATTGTGGAAGAACTCCATCGACTGGCGCAGCATGTAGCGGTGACCAAGCCAGCGAATGCGCATGGAAAAATTGCCGCGCATGCCCTGATTTTCAACCGAGTCCGACAGGCCCGATAGGATCGGCTGGATCAAAATTGCCAGTGTTCCATAGAACAGCAGTTCATATTTGTGCTGGTCCCAGAAATCCACACGGTCGGCCTTACCCAAGATGTCGACCAGCCGGCCCACATAGGCAAACAGGCGCACCTCGATAATTGCGATCGCTACCGATAACAACAAGCCAACCGCCACCAGTGGTACGAATGGCTTGGTGTAGTGGCGGATGAAGCCCCAGGTGGAGGGCTTAGGCATTTGCGGCTCGATGTTGGGGAAAGCGTCGACGCGGGCTTCAAGCCAGGTGAATAACCAGTTTAACATTTTGAAATCTTGTGGAAACGCGCGAATTCCGGCGCGAAGTTCGGCACTGGCTACCGAATGCAGTCCAGCCTTCCCTTATATAGTGTGCCGCCACAGAGGTCAAAGACGGTTCGGGCACGATTTTCCGTTCGCATGGCGGCGTTGCGTAAATTTCACATGCAATGATTTTGCTCCATGCTAAGCCCGCGCCCATGTCTCCCACCAGTCGCATTTTGCCACTTGTCGTAGCTTCCGCACTTTTCATGGAAAATATGGATTCTACGGTGATTGCCACATCGCTTCCTGCGATTGCGCGCGATTTGAATACCGACCCGGTCGCGCTGAAACTGGCCTTTACCACCTATCTTCTCAGCCTCACCATTTTCCTTCCCATTTCCAGCTGGATCTCCGACCGGTTTGGCGCAAAGCGGGTGTTTCGGCTGGCCATTCTCGTTTTTACGCTGGCCTCGCTGGCCTGCGGTGCAGCACCGTCGCTCAGCTGGCTGGTGTTGGCGCGGGCCATTCAGGGCCTCGGCGGTGCCATGATGGTGCCTGTCGGACGTATCATCCTGCTGCGCTCAATCCCCAAGTCTGAGCTGGTTGGGGCCTTGGCCTGGTTGACCATTCCGGCATTGGTGGGCCCGCTTCTAGGGCCGCCTGTTGGTGGTTTCATTACCACTTATTTTTCCTGGCACTGGATCTTCTGGATGAATTTGCCGTTCGGCATCATTGGCATTGTGATGGCCACGCTGTTCATGTCCGAAACGCGCGAAGAAAATGTGCCGCCGCTTGATGTCACGGGGTTTTTGTTGTCGGGCTCTGGTCTGGCTGCATTTGTATTCGGGATTACGATTGCCGGACGCAGCCTGGTTGATCTGCGCGATGTGATTGGATTGATCGGCCTGGGCGCTGTGTTGATGGCGTTCTATGTGCGCCATGCGGCTCGTACCACAAACCCCATTCTCGATTTGAAATTGTTGCGTGTGGAGACGTTGCGGATATCGGTGGGCGCCGGGACTTTTTATCGCCTGTCCGCTGGTGCCATGCCCTTTCTGTTGCCGTTGATGTTGCAGATTGGCTTTAACCTCACGCCGTTTCAATCAGGCATGATCACGTGCGCTTCCGCACTGGGCGCTCTGCTGATGAAATTTGCCGCCTCGCGTTTGCTCAAGCGATTTGGCTACAGGCAGTTGCTATTGATCAACGGGCTTGTTTCCTGCGCTCTCATGGCGGTCAATGGGTTCTTCACCAACGAAACTCCGCTGCTGCTGATCTTCGTCATTCTGGTCATTGGCGGGCTGTCGCGTTCAATGCAGTTCACCTCACTCAATTCGATCGCCTATGCCGATATTTCCAACAAGGATATTGCACGCGCCAACGGCATCTATACGGTGATGCAGCAGCTTTCCTTGACGCTAGGTGTGACTGCGGCGGCCGTGGCTCTTGACTTGTCGCAGTATCTGCGTGGCAACGCCACCGATCTGGTGCCCGCTGACTTCTCATTTGCATTCTTCGTGGTGGCTGCGGCAGGGCTTCTCGCCATCCCGCAGTTTTATGGCCTGCCGGCGAACGCTGGCGAGAGCATGTCGGGCCACAGAGCCTAATTGGCGTTCTTATATTTGCGCCAGATGGCAGCAGGGATATTGGAATAGTCATCGGTCCACACGGCAACGTCATGGCTGTCAGGCGCATTCCAGCCTTTGTCCGCGGTGAAGGCGGCCAATGTATCGGGAGACTTCGCCAACACCATCACCGATGACGGATAGGGATCAGCCAGCGCCACCGAATTATTGGCGAGAATGCGGCCCTTGATGGCAAGGCCTGAATCTTTGGCGAGTGCCGCTACAACGCTTTCCAGTTCCATGTGACGGTTGGAAATGTGGAGGACCAGCAAACCGTTATCACTGAGGCGCGAGGCATAAAGCCTGAAGGCTTCGCGCGTCAGCAGGTGGACGGGAATTGAATCTGACGAGAAAGCATCGAGCAGCAGATAGTCGTAGGTTTTGGGCGCATCTCCTAAGGTGAGGCGCGCATCGCCAAGGATCACCTTGGCGTCTGGTGAACATTTCTCGATGAAGTCAAAGAGCTTTGGATTGCGGGCAATTTTTTCGACTAGGGCATCGATTTCAAAATAGGTCACGCGGTCAGTGGCTAGGCCGTTGCAGGCTTGTGCTCCAGCGCCCAGGCCCACAATGGCAATGTCGCGGCCCGCAGGATTGGCAGGCAGAAGATGCAGGGTTTCAGCCAGCACACCATCGGGATGATAATAGGTGAGAGGGACAACAGGGCCTTCATAGGGGCTGCCATCGGCATTGGCGACGCGCTCGGCACCGTGGACTGTGGTGCCATGCGAGAGCACGCGGAACTGGCCGTTCTCATTCAGCGAAATGCGATAGACGCCAAAGAAGGAGCGCTGGAAGCTCGATCCAAAGATGGCGTCCGCATTGAACGCGAGCAAGACAAAAGTCGTTGGGATCAAGAGCGCGCGGACTAGATTGTGGTGGTAGGCGCCGATCACCATGAAGCTGCACAGAACGATCAGGATGTGCAGCGGCAGTTCGGATTTGAGCAAACCTGAATGCTGCATCACATACACAACCGCGAGGATGGCCAGTGCGATGAGGGCAGCGGGCAGGGCCTGGGCTTTCAATTGGCGTGGCCTTGCCAATCGTATCGCGGGATGCACCAACATCACCACGCTGACCAGAATGGGATATTCGAGAATGCTGCTGAACAGATAAGGTGCCAGAAGGCCTGCGAAAATTCCGCCTAGCACACCGCCAAAGGACATCCACAAATAAAAGTTTGTGAGGCGCGAGGCTTCCGGACGCGTCGCATAAAGCCTGTCATGGAACATCAGCGCTGCGGCGAAGAAAAACAGCAGATGAACCGAAATTGCGAGCAGGAAGTTGAAGACGAAAAATTTCGACAACAGGATGAGGCCGGCCAGAATGGGCACTGATCCATTGACCAATTTGCGCGGGATCAAAGGCTCGTCGCGGAAAATGAGAACGAAGGTCAAGAGGAACAGGGCGAGTGGAACAATCCAGATGAAGGGGGCGGAAGCCACATCAGTTGAAATGTGCGAGGTGACGGCCACCAGCAAAGCCGACGGCACGAAGGAGAGTCCGACATATTTCAAAATCTGCGAAGGCAGCAAAGGTGCTGCGGCAACTTCGCTTTGGCGCGTTGTGTTGGCTCCCGTCAGCACTGTGATGGAGCCTGATGTGGCAATCAGAGCCACGAGCGCGGCAAAACCCGCGGACCAGGCAAAGGCCTGTTGCGGCAAACGCAAGGTGATTTCGAAAAGTACTGGATAGAGCAGAAGTGCGGCGAAGGAACCGAGGTTCGAAGCGGCATAGAGGAAATAGGGGTTTCCTGCCTGAGGATGACCGGTTCTTGCAAACCAGGCCTGGAGCAGCGGCCCATTTCCTGACACGGCAAAAAACGGCAGGCCGACTGATAATCCAAACACGCCGATCAGCCAGAACATCTGGCCCTCAACAGGTGGCTTGCCAAGACCCGAAGTGACTGAAATCGGCAGGGCCACAAAGGTTGCGATCAGCAGCAGAAGATGGAGGCCCACGGCGGCGCGGGTTGAAAGATAAGTCGTTGAAAGATGAGCATAGAGATAGCCCAGCAACAACAGGCCCTGAAAGAACACCATGGCCACCGACCAGACAGCAGGCGTTCCGCCGAGCTGCGGCAGGATCATTTTGGTAAACATCGGCTGGATGGAAAACAGCAGGAAGGCCGAGACAAAGACCGTCAACGTGAAGGCGGGCTTGGCCATGCTGCGCGCGGCATTGGAGGAGGACGATGCGGTCACAACAGATTGCATGGGCAGCCTTTAACAGCGTTAAAACAGCGAATTTAGGAGGAGAAGCGTTAAGGCGGCGCTAATTGGAAGGAGGGCTCTTGCAACCGGACAATTAACCACGCCATTATGCGCCATGGATTTCAGTTCAGCCCAGCCGCCCGCAACTTTGCCGCCGCCCGCCCAAGCGCTGTGGTGGTTGAAGAAGGGCAAATTCAAACTCGGTCCCGAATGGGAACAAGCCCATGCCATCTGCCAAACTGCAGAAGGGACGCGGGCCTATGATATGGTGCATGCACTAAGCCATTGGATTGAAGGCGACAACGCCAATCGCGATTATTGGAATCGGCGGATTTCCGGATGGAAGCGGGCGGACACGATTGAGGCGGAGTGGGAGAGGGTTTGGGGAGAGGTGGTGTAGGGGTTGTAGTTTTCGTTGCGTGATAAAACTATTTGGTTGCGCCGGATCGCGCTGTAACCCTAGATTTCCCATACTTTTCCATTTCGGATCCACTCCGGTACCGCCACACTTTTTGCGTTTGGGTGGTTTTCAAAAATCATCCTAATCGTGCGAACGGCGTTAAAAGCTGAATTCATCAGCGCCCTTTGCTCTCTCAGGTATTTTTGATTGTATTCCGTATCGTCCACTTTGTGAGCGGGCTTTTGACGTGCGTTCCGTACTTTCCTTAAGTCCCTAAACAACTCTTTCATTGCTTCGGGTTCAATTGATCGAAACTTTTTGTTAAACCAATTTTCCAGGAGGGTAATAGTGCCAATCCTTTGATCAATTTTAGAGCCATCGTACCTCGTCAGCGTCTCAACGACTGCAATGTCACCTTGAAAAAATTGGACATCTATGTCATCGCTTAGCAATTGATCGAGCAGTAATACAAAGTTTCTGAATTCTGTGCTGGTGGGCCTAATCAGTATCCCGAATCCTGTGGGTCGCTCATATGCCTTGTTGTCAGTCCTGAACAATCTGGGCTTGTTCATCTTTAGACACATTTGATTGATCAAGTTCTTTTCTTCGAGAAGAGCATCGTAAATAGATACTCGTTCTGGAAAATCTCCAATAATCTGTGTACGGTAGAAATCAGGGTGCAATTTGTAGTCGCCATTCAATTGAAAATTTTTCAACATTTTTTGTTGTGCGGCTGGTAGATCGTGTAGGTAACGTAAGAAAATTGCTACAGCCCTATTAAAATTTCTATCATAGGCAAAACCGAACTCAAGAAATTCCAAGTTTTCCGAAATTAATCTACCTTTTTGGTCCTTTGTTCCTTCTCGTTGCTGAATGCTGCCGTGAATTTCATCCACCTTATAAAAGTAACGCGGATCATTGCGATAGAACTCAAGAAACCTCAAATCAAAGACCCTAAATTCTAATTGAGCGGCACCGAGAATTAGTTCCCGAGTAAATGGACGTTGTCTCGCCTTCTGTCCTGCGCCACGCCCTTTAAGAAGTTTCTTTGTTGGGTAAAGGCAGCCGTCAAGTCCGTTGACTTCAATCTTTTGAATCTGGACTTCAATTGAATCTGGTGCAAGTGCCTTGATGTGAGGATTAGGGTGCCCATCTCCTCTTACGAGGTCCAAGTCCCCTCTCTTTATCAAGGCGACAACAACTGAATAGCCCCTAGATTTGTAGACGCTTTGCCCCCTTAAAATGAGGCAAGGAGACAATCATGGGAAAAGGCAATTTCACCGAAGACTTCAGGTTGGACGCGATCAAGCAGATTACGGAGCGAGGGCACTCCGTCGCTGAT
>JBBRLH010000026.1:0-19577 GCA_038231475.1 Hyphomicrobiales bacterium
ACAAGTTACGTTCAGGAAATTTATCAGTTGAGTTGATCAGCATAGATTCTGAAGGTGAATCTGCTTCCGAAAAAAATGAAATCGATATTTATGATAGCAATGCAACTATGAAAAACCGAGAGCGAGACTCTTGGCTCGTGAAATGGGGACAATTTTCCTACAGATGCAAGATGAGTTTGTGTGCGCCTCAAATTTCGACCCTAGCATGGTATTATGAATACTGATTCCAATATTAGTGCATGGTCAGGTTTGCTCGACCCTCTCCCCTTGCGGGAGAGGGTGGCAGCCGCAGGCTGACGGGTGAGGGGTATGTTGGCAGCGGGTCTCGCGGGAACTGACCCCTCATCCGGCGCTTTGCGCCACCTTCTCCCGCAAGGGGAGAAGGAAGGAATAACAAGGAAGAAGCGCTATCTCACCGCCCGCGCAATCGCTGCAAACATCGCCACTGTCCCCGTATCCATCGCGTCATTCACCGGATCAGGCTGCGATGAAAATTTTATGGCCGTGATTTCTGCTTTCGGGTTCACATAAATCCACTGGCCGTGAATGCCCACGGCATAGAAGCTGCCATCGGCATCATTGGCCTTGTACCATTTCGAACGATAACTGCCTTTGGGAAACAGGTTGACCATGGAGCCTTTAGCCCAGGCTTCGGGTGAGCCGTTCTCACGAATGTCGTTCACCCAGGCGACGGGTACGATGTGTCGACCGTTGGCGTGGCCGCCGTTTCGCATCAGCTCGCCAAACCGGGCCAGATCGCGCAGTGTGGTGGCGATGCCGCCGGCGGTGCGGGCGCCACCTTTGGCATCAACCGTGATGAAGGCATCGGCTTCGGCCCCCATGGGAGCCCAAAGTTTTTCAGACAGAACTTTTGCAAAGGGCTGGCCCGCGGCCCGTTCCACGATCCAGCCCAGAAGGTCAGAATTCGGAGAGACGTAGGTGAATTTTTCACCGTGGCGCGAAAGTGCTGGCTTTACTGTCGTCAGAAACTCATGAAGCCCTGCATTGCCCAGTTCAGGATTGGGCGGGTTCCATCCGGTGGACACGCGGTAGCGCGCGAAATCTCCCATGGTGTCGAGATAGTTTTCTTCAAAATTGAGATCGACCGTCATGTCGAGCACATGGCGCAGGGTGCAATCGCCGTAAGCCGATGCTTTCACCTCTGGCAGATAGTGCACAACCGGCGTATCTGGATCGAGCAGCCCGTCAGCCACCAGAATGCCAGCGAGGGTGCCGGTCACCGACTTGCTGACCGAGAACAGAATATGCCGCGTGGCTGGCGTCATGTTGGGCAAGGTTTCAGCAATAATTTTACCGCTGTGCAGAACCAGAAAGCCATCGGTTGACGTTTGGTCGAGAAGATCGGCAACTGAGCCGTCCGCCAGTTTCACGCGGGCGAGGTCAAGAGATTCCCCTTTGGGCAGGAGTGACGTGGTCCCATGGACAATGGGTTGCGTGGTGATCAGCTCATCCACATGATTGAAGCTCCAGCGGTTGTGAGGTGCAATGCGCCAGTTCGAAAGGTCAGCAGTTTTTTCTGTCATCACTGGAATCTGGCTGAACTTCGGCAGACTGGCAAGAGCTTTGGCGGCATTGCTATTGTCGGTGAGGCAAACTATGCGTTGGTGAATTCTGCTTCTGACAGGTGAGAGACAAATGATCCGGCATGTGGTTCTGTTTAAACTTCGCCAAGACCTGAGTGAAAAAGTGGTGGTTGAGATTTTCGTGGCGCTCAAAGCCTTGCAAAACCAGATGCCTGGCATCATCGCGGTCAGCGCTGGGCACGACCAAAGCCCCGAAGGTTTGCAGCGTGGGAACACGCATGGGTTTTCTGTTGATTTTGTCAACGCGGCAGCGCGCGACGCCTATCTGCCGCATCCGGCGCATCAGAAAGTCGGCGCGATGATTGTCGGCGCTGCTGAAGGTGGCGTTGACGGCATCACCGTGGTTGATTGGGACGCTTGAGACGTCACGCGGGCTGGTTTGGCCCGCGCAAATGGCTTAACATGCTGCCATGAAGAAAAGCGTCAAAGACGAGCCGTTCTACCGTCCACTGTGGCGGCGCATTGCAATTATCGCGGTCACGGCGATTTGGGCGGTCGTTGAATTTTTCTATTCGGGCGATCCCTTATGGATTGCGCTGTCGGTGGGGATTTTTGCTTACTCGCTGTGGACCTTCCTCATCACCTATCCCAAAACAAGCTGAGGCAATCAGGCGCGCAATTTGAATTCTGCAGGAGATATCAATGGCCAATTCCACACTCGCTCTTGACGGCGCTATCGCCACATATTTCAGCGCCCATGCTTATCGCGAGCCTGCCGTCTTGAAAGATTTACGCGCGGAAACAGCCGCCAAAGCAGGCGGCAATGCCGGCATGCAGATTGCGCCTGAGCAGGGGGCCTTCATGGGAATGATTGCAGCTTTGATGGATCCCAAACAGATTCTCGAGATTGGAACATTCACCGGCTATTCGTCGCTTGCCATGGCGCTGGCATCCAACGCCCATGTGACTGCAGTTGATGTGAGCAAGGAATGGACTGATATTGCGCAAGCGGCTTGGAAGAAGGCAGGTGTGGCCTCGCGCATCAACTTGCGCCTTGATGGTGGGACTGATGCCATTGCCGATCTTTTGAAACAGGGCCGCGCTGGAAGTTTTGATCTGTGCTTCATCGACGCCGACAAATCCAACTATGATGCCTATTATGAGGGTGCGTTGAAACTCTTGCGCGCCGGCGGCCTTGTCATGATCGACAATGTTTTGTGGGGTGGCGGCGTGGCCAATCCAATGGAGAAAGATGCCGACACAGAGGCGTTGCGTGCTTTGAATACAAAAATCCTTGCCGATGCCCGTGTTCAAATGGTGCTAGTGCCGATTGGTGACGGGCTGACTTTGGCCCGCAAGATCTAAATTTTGCTCTCCCTCCTCCGCCCTTGCGGGGGAGGGCAGGGTGGGGGTCTTTCTTACGCATTCGATTGTAGGAGTTTAGATGAGTAGCGCCAACCCCACCCTGCCCTCCCCTGAGAGGGGAGGGAGGAAATCGAGTTGCACTACATCAGCCAAATTTCGGTTTAGGCTTTTTCGACGGTGAGCCTGAGGCCGCGCGTACCCGTCACTTTCACTTGCTCGCCCTCGTGGAGTTCCGGGCCATCGACGTCCCAGAGCGTGTCATCGACCTTGATCTTGCCCTTGCCATGGGTGATGGCGGTTTCGAGATAAAAGCTCTGGCCCACAAGCCCGGCATGGCGCTGGTTCAAGAAGGGCTGGTCGGATTTCAGCTTGCGGCTTCCCATGACAAAGCGCCAAGAGCCCAGAATGGACAGAAGACCAAAGGCGGCGAAGGTGAAAATTTCGCCAATCCAAGACGGATGAAAGATCATGTCGGTGATGGCCGTGAGCGCTGCGGCCACAGCCAGCCACAGCATGAAAAACCCAGGCATCAGCATTTCAGCAATCAGCAGCAGGCCGGCTATAATCCACCAGAACCACAGGCCGATTTCACCAACGAGCTGATCCACCTTGAGCTCCTACTCCTTTGACGTCGGCACGGTTGGGCGTTTGCGCGAGGATTGTTGCGCGCTCTGACCTGTGGGGCCATTGCCAAAGGCTTCCCTGGCAATTTCGGCAATGCCACCGATTGAACCCAGGATTGATGTTGCATCCAGCGGCAACATCAGGATTTTCTGGTTGGGTGATTGGGCCAAAGCCTCAAGCGCCTTCACATAATTATTGGCGACGAAATAGTTGATGGCCTGAACATTGCCCTCGGAGATCGCATCGCTTACCAGCTTCGTTGCCTTGGCTTCGGCTTCGGCCGAGCGCTCGCGGGCTTCAGCCTCTCGGAAGGCTGCTTCCTTGTGGCCTTCGGCCTGCAGCATGATGGATTGCTTCTCGCCCTCGGCTTTCAGGATCGCTGCACCGCGCAATCCTTCGGCTTCGAGAATGGCGGCGCGCTTGTCGCGTTCGGCTTTCATCTGGCGGCCCATGGATTCAATCAGGTCGCGGGGCGGACTGATGTCCTTGATTTCAATGCGTGTCATCTTCACGCCCCAGCCTTGCGTGGCTTGATCGACAACGCCCAAGAGTTTTTGATTGATTTCGTCGCGCTGCGACAGAAGATGGTCAAGCTCCATTGAACCCATGACGGTTCTGATCTGGGTCATCACCATGTTGAGCACAGCGTTTTCGAGATTGTTGACTTCATAAGAGGCCTTGGCGGCGTCCAGCACCTGAAAGAAGGCCACGCCATCGACCGTCACCATGGCGTTGTCTCTCGTGATCACTTCCTGAGACGGCACAGGCAGCACGCGCTCCATCATGTTGAGCTTGTGGCCGATGCGGTCAGTAAATGGGATAATCAGTCCAAGGCCCGGATGCAGGGTTCGAACATAGCGGCCGAAGCGCTCGACCGTGTATTGATAGCCCTGCGGCACCATGCGGATGGAGCGCAGCAGAAAGAATACAACGACGACGAGTGCGACCAGAACAAAAATTCCAGAACCGGGCATATCAAACTTCTCCATCGTCCTTAACCTTTCCAATTCGTAATGTCATATGCACCAGGATTGTGTGGATTTCAAGACGGCATAGGAAAATAATTACAGCCAGCCCTGAAGCTCATTCTCTGCCAGTGACTTAAGAAGCGCGATCGAGCCCAAGCTGTCATTGAGGCAGGGCACCACTGAAAAATTCTGGCCGCCGTTTTCCTCAAATGTCTCTTTGAGGCCGATGGCCAGTTCCTCAAGGGTCTCGACACAGTCTGAAGCAAAGCCTGGTGAAATCATTACGAGATTTTTGACCCCTTGCGCAGGAAGAGCCTCAACTGTGTCCTGGGCATAAGGTTTCAGCCATTCGGCCCGGCCAAAGCGGGATTGGAAAACCAATTGAGTGAAATCGGGCGAGAGGTTCAGCTTCTGGCGGAGAAGGCGCGCCGTCTTCTGACAATGGCAATGATAGGGGTCGCCCTTGTCGAGATATTCCCTCGGCAGACCATGGAAGGCGATCAGGATGCGATCGGGTTTCCAGGTGAGAGAAGCCAGATGGGCTTTGAGACTTTGCGCCAGAGCGTCAATATAAGCCTCCTCATCGAAATAGGGCGGCACGGTTCGGATCGCTGGCTGCCAGCGCATCGTCTGAAGTATCTCATAGGCCTTGTCGAGTGCCGTTGCGGTCGTTGCTGCAGAATATTGCGGATAGAGCGGCACCAACAGAATCTTGTCACAGCCTTGCTCTCTTAAATTTTGCAAACGCTCGCCGATCGATGGCTTGCCGTAGCGCATGGCCCAATCCACAACCAGCTTGCCTTCGCCCGAGAATGCCGCCGCCAGCTTTTCAGCTTGGGCACGGGTGTAGGTTTTAAGCGGTGACTCGTTTTTCTCGCGGTTCCAGATTTTCTCATAGGCATGGCCGGAGCGCTGCGGGCGGAAATTGAGAATGACTCCGTTTAAAATCAGCCACCACAAAACGCGGTTGGTTTCGATGACCCGGGGATCGCTTAGAAATTCCTGCAGGTAGCGTCGCATCGACCAGTAGTCGGTTGCTTCCGGTGTGCCCAGATTGATCAGCAGGAGGCCAATTTTTTTCGGAGGAATGGGTGGATGGCCGGGTGGCAGGTTCATTTCAGGGTCTCACATTTTGACGCTTATATACTGGACCTCGCGGCCATCGTCCCCGAAAATAACGTCGCGGCGGATGATTCGGTTTAGGTGGGCTGTCCGAGGGGTTCTGGCGGGGTATCGATCGTATGATCGGCAATCGAATAGCGGCTTGGTGTGGCCAGATCTTTCATGGCTTGCGCTATCCTTTGGGGGCGCGGCAGATCCAGGAAACCGCGCGGATCATTCCTCTCCTGGTGCTGTTTCATTTCTGCGCGGCAATTGGCATCAGCAATCTGGTGGGCAAGGACGTTCCCGAACTCCTGCTGCGCTGCTGGCAATGTAGCGTTGTCGTCGTTGCGCTGCCGCTTATTTTTGTCGCCTATCGTTTGTCACTCCCGCACGCACAAGACCGCACGGCCTCCCAGGTTTTGAAATTTTCACCGCTGGTCGCTGTTCTGCTCGGCGCGGTATGGGCTGTTCCCATCGGGCTCTTCTCACCCTTTGTCGACATCTCCGACATTCCAGTAATCTATGCCATGGTGCTGACCATGGTCAGCATCGGCATGGTTTCGCTGATGCGCCTGCCCTTGGCGGGAATTCTGTTTTCACTGATTGTCACGGCAGCCATCAACTATTCAATTTTCCAAAATATTGCGGGCCATCATCAACTCGTTGGATTTTTTGCCTTTGGTCTTTTTGCTCCCGCACTGGTGGCTGCGATTCTGGTTTCGCATCGGTCGATGTTGCGGCAATGGCAGGGCGAAGCAGAGCTGATCCGCCAAGGTCACGTCATCAAGTTGTTGCTCAATGACTTCGAACGCGGCACGGGCGACATTCTCTGGGAGACCGACAGGCACGGTCACATCAGCTATTTATCGGGTCAGGTCGAAAACAATGCTGCACATGGCATGGCGTCGCCTGCAGATATTAGTGCGGCACTGGGCTTGGATGAGAACGACCGATCACGGCTCGAACACTCCATGCGAACCCAAGAAATTATTGTCGGCCAATCCCATCACGGAAGGATGAATTTTGAGGACAAGCATTGGCTGATCAGTGCCCGGCCGTTGCAGGATGAGGCGCAGGCTTTTGCCGGATTTCGCGGCGTGGCGCGCGATGTCACCTGGCAGAGAAACCAGGACGAGCTGCTGCTTCACGCCAAGGATGATGCCGAACGGGCCAACGCCGCCAAGTCGCAATTTCTGGCCGTCATCAGCCATGAGCTTCGTACACCGATCAATGCAATTGTTGGATTCTCGGAACTTCTCAGCAAGGTCGAGGCCGAGAACCTGCCTGTGGCGCGACGCCATGAGTACCTCAACACCATTCTTGAAAGTGCCAAGCATCTGCAGGGCCTGATCAATGATATTCTGGATGTGACGCGCATGGAACGCGGCGTGCTGCAGATTGATGACCAAGACAATGATGTGTCTGAATTGATCGAGATCGCCTTGAAGATTTGTCGTGACCATGCCACGGCCTCGGGAATTTCGCTCGTTGGACATGTGGCCGACAATGTTCAGGTGAAGGGCGATCTCACGCGGCTGAAGCAGGTCATTCTCAATCTTCTCACCAATGCCATCAAGTTCTCGCCGCAAGGCGGTGTTGTTCATGTCGCCATGGACCGAGGACCACAGCGAGCACTTGTGATCTCGGTTCGTGATGCTGGCATTGGCATTTCCGATGCCGACGCTGAACGGGTGTTTGAACCCTTTGTGCAAGGTGAAGGGGGGGCCAACCGGCGCTTTAATGGCCTTGGGCTAGGGCTTGCCATTTCGCGCAAAATCGCCAGGCTTCATGGCGGCGATGTGACTTTGAAAGGTCTTCCGGGCGGCGGCTCGGAAGCGCGGCTGATCCTTCCTGCGGCGCGCGTGGTCTGGCCCTCGCCCAAGAAATCCCTTAAGGGTGAAGCTGCGGCTTAAACCCTTCTGGATATGTTCAAGACATGGCAACCAAACCTAAAGTTCCCGCCTTCATCGGCACAAAATTTGGCAAATCGGCCAAGGGTGCCCGTGTGGGTCTCTTTGCGGCACCTCACGGCACGCCCTATCGCGGCATCGACAACCGTGTGCACGCCGGATCGGGCGATGCCTATCGCCTGGCCATGGAAGGTGATGCGGAGTGGGTGTCGCATTATGATTTCGATTTTGGAGGCCCGCTTGTTCCCCCAGATTTCAAGGCGGTTGATCTTGGCAATCTTCCGACAAAAAGTGCTGATGGTCCTGGCAACCGTAAAAAAATTGAAGCCCAGACTCGCAACATTCTGAACGAAGGTGCTGTCCCTTTCATGTTTGGCGGGGACGACAGTGTGCCGGTTCCGTTCATTGGAGGGTTCTCCGGCGGTCCGGCCATTACCATTGTTCAGATTGATGCCCATATCGATTGGCGCGACGACAGGCTTTCAGAGCGCATGGGTTTTTCCTCCACTATGCGGCGGGCATCAGAGCAATCCCATGTGTGGCGCATCGTGCAGGCCGGAGCCCGGGGCATTGGCAGCGCCAGACCGGAGGAAGTTGATGCCGCGCTGAAATGGGGCGCTCATCTGGTGACCAGCCGCGACATTCATGAACAGGGCGTGGCAACAGTTTTACAACATATCGAACGGGATTCCGATTGTGTGATTTCGCTTGATCTTGATGTCCTCGATTCCTCCGAAATGCCGGCCGTTGCCTATCCGTCACCGGGTGGATTGAGCTATGTGCAGTTGTCGGCCTTGTTGGCAGGGATTGCCGCCAAGGCCAGAATTGCTGGATTTGCAATGGTGGAATTTGTGCCCAAGCGCGACGTGAGTGGAACTTCCGCCTTCACGGCTGGCAAGATTGCGACGCAGATGTTGGGCCATGTGGCGCGACAAGCCGCGTCGAAGTGAACCCAAGTCTTTCAGAGGCGGCCAAGGTTTGGGGCCGCATTGGATTTTTGTCGTTCGGTGGTCCCGCAGGCCAGATCGCACTCATTCACCGCGAAACTGTTGACCAACGGAAATGGGTGTCTGAGGAAGAATTCCTCAGCGCGCTGAATTTCTGCATGTTGCTGCCGGGGCCAGAGGCCATGCAACTCGCCACCTATATTGGCTGGCGCCTCAATGGCCTTCGCGGCGGACTGGTGGCTGGGCTGCTGTTTGTCATCCCTGGTGCCGTCACCATTCTGGGGCTGTCAGTGCTGTATAGCCTTTTTGGCAATCTGCCTTTGATGGCCAGCCTGTTCTGGGGCATCAAGGCCGCTGTTCTGGTCATTGTGCTTGAGGCCTTGCTGCGCGTCGCCAAAAAGGCCCTGAAGCGAAATTCCGATTGGGCCATTGCGGCGTTGGCGTTTATCGCACTCTTTGCCTTTGGCCTGCCCTTTCCATTGGTCATCGCGGTTGCGGCACTCTTCGGCTTACTCATGCCAGATAAATTGGCCGTGTCCGAACCCGCCATCACGTTGCCGGCCTTCGGCCAAACCCTGAAAACGATAGTGGTCTGGGCGTTGATCTGGCTGGTGCCATTGGGATTGATGCGCCTCACCTTGGGAACTTCCAGTGTGTATTTTGGATTGGGCTGGTTCTTCTCCAAACTTGCGGTAGTCACTTTTGGCGGGGCCTATGCGGTGCTCTCTTATATGGGACAGGATGTGGTCGAGGCCCATCACTGGCTGTCAACCGCGCAGATGGTAGATGGCCTAGGCCTTGCCGAAACCACGCCGGGGCCGCTGATTTTGGTGGGGCAGTTCGTGGGCTTTCTTGCTGCGGCCCAAGCCACTGGCAACATCTGGGCGGGACTATGGGGCAGCCTCATTTTCCTCTGGATGACTTTTGTGCCGTGTTTCTTATGGATATTTGCGGGCGCTCCCTATGTACTTTACCTGCAAAGCCAGCCCCGCATGGCCTCTGCCTTGTCACGCATCGCCGCAGCAGTAGCGGGAGTTATTCTCAATCTGGCTCTGTGGTTTGGGTTGCATGTGTTGTTTTCCGGCGTTGCAAGGCTTTCCGGCCCGGTGCCAGTGTGGTGGCCAGACCTCGCCAGCTTTGATGCCGCCAGCCTCATTGTGACCTTGGCTGCAGCTGTTGCATTGCTGCGTTTCAAAATCGGCATTCCGAAAACACTGGCAATGGCCGCCCTTATGGGCGTAATTTGGAAACTCGTTCTCGTTTGAGGTGAACTGCACCATGCACCAAACCCTGCCGCTGGTTGGACTTCCCGCCGACACCTATGAAAACTCAGGCTTTCTGTTCCATTCTCTGGGTGACAAGTATGTGCGCGCGCTGGCCGAGGTTTCGCATGTCCTGCCGGTGATGATTCCGTCAATGATTGAGGGGGTCAACCTTGACGCGCTTCTTGATCATTTCGATGGCGTGCTGATGACGGGAGCCGTCTCCAACGTGCACCCCCCGCATTATGGCGAGGCGCCAACGGCTGAGCATGAACCTTATGACCACGCCCGAGATGGCATGACGCTAAAGCTCATCAAGGCCGTCATTGATCGTGGCATTCCGTTGTTTTGCATCTGCCGTGGATTTCAGGAGCTTAATGTGGCGCTGGGAGGCTCGCTCGAGACCGAACTTCAAAACACGAAAGGTCGCATTGATCATCGGGCTCCTAAAGGTGCTGAAATTGATGTCCGCTATGGGCCCAAGCATTCCATTGCGATCACCAAAGGTTCGATGTTGGAGCGCATGCTCGGCAAGTCGGAGACCATGGTGAATTCAATCCACCGCCAAGGCATCAAGAAAATTTCAGCCCAGCTTAATGCAGAAGCCGTGGCACCCGATGGCGTTGTCGAGGCTGTTTCGGTGAAGGGGGCAAAGGCGTTTGCATTCGGGACGCAATGGCATCCCGAGTTCAAGGCCGCACAAAACCCTGATTCCGTCAAACTTTTCAATGCCTTCGGAGATGCTGTGCGAGCCCATGCCAGAGCTCGGGCGGAGGTTTTCCTGGGCGAGAAGCGGCGCGCCTGAATTTGGGCCTTTGGCCTCGATGGCCAAATGTCCACTTTCGCCGTAATCACGCCGTGATTTTGCTCAATCCACTTGTCATGCTATTTTCTTGTTGAAAGGGCTTGGTTATGTCGGGAAAGATTTTGGGATTGGCCTTATTGGCCGGGTTGGTGGCTTTTGCACCGCAGGCGGAAGCCCGACGTTTGTTCTGGTGGGAATCTCAGCCACGTCAGTATGACACGGTTGACCCTTCTGATCCCAATGACGGGTCTTATGACCCTTATGTCGACTCGCAAGATGCAACGGCTGAGGACATGTTCAATCAAGACCAATATGACCAGTATCAGCGTGAGATGCGCCGCCGCCACAGGCTTTATCGCGAAGGTGATCGGTATGATCCAGCCCTTTATGATCAGTCCTATGATGGTGGTCTGGATGATCCGGCCCAGCCGCAATATGATAATCTGCAGCCCAAGATTTACAAACCCGCCAAGCCCAAGAAGCCAAAGACTGTCAAGGCTGCTGTCGCGAAGTCCACGCCTGACACGACAACGACAACTGCTGTCGCCAATTCCGGCACGGAGCCTACGACCACAGCCGTGGCCAAATCGCCCGTGAACCCGCCCGTGGCGGTGGCGACCAAGTCGACTGTCGACACGCCAAAGCCTGCAAAAGCCGGCAGTGTCACCTGCGCCAAGGGCGAGGAAATTGTCGCCTCTTACGGCTTCCTCGATATCAGCCAGAAAACCTGTGAAGGGTCTTCGCTGGTCTATTCGGCGGTGCGCGGAAAGTCGAATTTCGAAGTTGAGGTTAATCCTTTCAATGGCGAAGTGACGGCTGTCCGCAAACTGTCCTGATGGCCAAGCCTTGAGTTTTGGGGCGGCTTGGGCTTAAGCCCAAGCCATGGAGCTTTATCCAACCGCGCAGAATCGATTGCCGCCCCATGCCCAGGTCCATGACCTGGTCACGCGTGATGGTATCCATTTGCGCGCTTTTCACGCAGTTCCCGAAAATCCCAAAGGCACGGTCGTCATTCTGGGCGGCCGGGCGGAGTTTTTGGAGCGCTATTTCGAAACGACCCATGATCTTATGAAGATGGGTTATGCGGTGGCCAGCTTTGATTGGCGCGGCCAGGGCGGCTCACAGCGGCTTTTGCCCAATCCCTTGCGCGGGCACGTCGGAAGCTTTGCCGATTATGATCTTGATCTTGATACGGTGATGGCGAGGGTGGTTCTGCCGCATTGTCCCAAGCCCTTTTTTGCCCTGGGCCATTCAACCGGCGGGCATTTGCTGCTTCGGGCTTTACGCGACACCAAATGGTTTTCCCGCGCGATGATCACTTCGCCCTTGCTGGGTTTTAATTTTGGCGCCTGGCCCAAATCCGTGGCGCGCGGGCTCACGCTCGGAGCAAAACTCACCTTTCTGGATTGGGCCTTTTTACCGGGTTTCGGCCATTTGCCGATGGGATATGATCACTTCGAGGGCAATCCCTTGACCTCTGACAAGAGAAGGTTTCGACGCGACATTACGACCCTCATGGAATATCCCAAGCTTGCACTTGGCGGGCCGACCTATGGCTGGCTGAGGGCCGCGATGAACAGCCTTGATGAATTACAGCGCTGGTCGCGCAAAAAGGGGGCTACTTGCCCCACGATGATCATTGCGGCAGGGCAAGATCGCGTGGTCAACAACAAGGGAATTGCGGACTTTGTCGAGCGGGTGCCTGGCATCAGTTTTCTCACTCTTGCCGGGTCGCGCCATGAGATCATGAACGAGCAGGACATGATCCGCGAAAAATTCCTGGCGGCCTTTCAAACCTTTATTGCAAGCTGAATTGCTTATCCATGTTGCACGTGCTAAGGCGCTGCAAAATTCCCCGTAATTTGACAGAAAGTTGGCGCTCATGAATTTGCGCAATATTGCTATTATTGCCCACGTTGACCACGGCAAGACCACATTGATCGACCGTTTGCTGTCGCAATCGGGCTCGTTCCGCGATAATCAAAAAGTCGCTGAACGCGCCATGGATTCCAACGATCTCGAGCGTGAGCGCGGCATTACCATTCTGGCCAAAGTGACGTCGCTGATGTGGAAAGATACACGCATCAATATTGTCGATACGCCGGGCCACGCCGATTTCGGTGGTGAAGTTGAGCGCATTCTGAATATGGTCGATGGCGCCGTGCTGCTGGTTGATGCCGCAGAAGGCCCGATGCCGCAGACCAAGTTCGTTTTGCAGAAAGCCCTGAAGCTCGGCTTGAAGCCTATCGTTGTGATCAACAAGATTGACCGTCCCGATGAGCGCCATGTGGAAGTTGTGAACGAGGTGTTTGACCTCTTTGCCGCTCTTGATGCCACTGATGAGCAGCTTGATTTTCCAATCATCTATGGGTCTGCCAAGCATGGCTGGATGTCAACCACGCCCAAAATGGTCGAAGAGAACATGGCCGCTTTGTTTGACATGGTGGTCAGCCATTTTAAACCGCCTGTGATTGAAGAAGGCCCGTTCCGCATGTTGGTGACAACGATTGAAGCCAACCCATTTTTGGGCCGTGTTCTCACAGGCCGCATCCGTTCGGGCTCGATCAAGGCCAACCAGGCGGTGAAGGCGTTGAGCCGCGATGGCACGATTGCCGAGTCAGGCCGTGTGTCAAAGGTTCTCTCATTCCGCGGCTTGGAGCGCATTCCGGTTGATGAAGCTTTTGCTGGCGACATCATCGCCATATCCGGCCTCACCATCGCCACCGTGGCTGACACCATTGCTGATCCCACGGTGACTGAGGCCATTCAGGCCCAGCCTATCGATCCTCCAACCCTCACCATGACGTTCCGCATCAATGATGGACCGCTGGCTGGCAAGGAAGGCGACAAGGTTCAGTCCCGCGTCATTCGTGAACGTCTGCTGCGTGAAGCCGAAGGCAATGTCGCCTTGAAGGTTTCGGCCTCTGAAACTGAAACCGATGCCTTTGAAGTTGCAGGCCGTGGCGAATTGCAGCTTGGCATTCTGATCGAAGTGATGCGCCGTGAAGGCTTTGAACTCACGGTCGGGCGTCCCCGCGTGGTGTTCAAGACCGATGAGGCAACCGGCGAAAAGCTCGAACCCATCGAAGAGGTGGTGATCGACGTTGACGAAGATTACACCGGCATCGTGGTTCAAAAAATGTCGGAACGCCGCGCTGAAATGCAGGACATGCGCCCTTCAGGCGTGGGCCGCCAGCGCATTGTCTTCCATGCCCCAACACGCGGTCTCATTGGCTATCAGGGCGAGTTGATGTCTGACTCGCGCGGAACGGCCATCATGAACCGGCTGTTTCATTCTTACGCACCTTTTGTTGGTGAAATTCCTGGCCGTCATACAGGGGCCTTGCTGTCGAACTCTGATGGCGACGCTGTGGCCTATGCGATTTTCAACCTGCAGGATCGTGGGCCGATGTTCATCGAACATGGCACCAAGGTTTATGCTGGCATGATCATTGGCGAGCATACGCGTGGCAATGATCTTGAGCTCAATGTGATCAAGGGCAAGAAGCTCTCCAACGTGCGTTCCAAGGGCGCAGAAGAAGCTGTTGTACTTACGCCGCCGATCAAGATGTCGCTGGAAAAGGCCCTGGCTTATGTGGGCGAAGATGAACTGGTGGAAATCACGCCAAAGTCCATCCGCCTACGCAAGATCCATCTTGATCCTAATGAGCGCAAGCGCATGAGCCGCTCGAAGGATTCGGAAAGCGCTGCTTAACTCAAGGCTTGATGCACGGCACGCCTGACATAATCTCATCGACCTTCAAGGGCTTGTCCGACACCAGTTCGGGCAAGTCCTTGGCGCAGTTGAAGCTGGCGGATTGGTCTGCCTTCTCGCGCGCTACCTGATTGGCATTGGGAACTTTTGTGTCAACGATGGCGGTCCGGCACGCTTCATTGCCATCGATCTTTGTGACCACCAGCCAGTTCTGCTTGCTATCTGCCTCGCCATTGTCGGTGAACCAGCGCAGGATGGTGGCATAGGGCTTGCCCTTGGCTATGCGCCACTCAATGGTGTCGCCCGGCGAGTTGAAATGCCCAAAGGTTTGCGAGGCCGCACATTGGGTCTCGGCTTTGGGACCAAAGCCTATGGTGGCGCGCAAATCCATGCCTGAATAAACGACGTCATAGCCCTTCACACCTTTGCAGGCCCACGCACCTTCAAACACAAAGCCATCGGGCTTTTTGATTTGTTTGCACTTCTTGAGATCAATCTTGGTGAAGGTGGATTTCACGGCTTCGGCCTGCGCAGGCACGGCCAGTGTAAGAGCGATCAAAGCGACGGCGAGTTGCTTCATGTCTGAAACCTCAAGAGGAAATGCCTTACGGTGTCGGCATTCTGCATCACTTCAATCACCTTGTCGCGGGACGTTTCGCCAGAGCCCAAACGGAAGGATGATTTAGCAACGCCCGCGGCCTTGGCCAGAACTGCAATGACGGCCAGATTTGCTTCGCCATTGTCTGCAGGCTTGGTCACTTTGACGCTCAGCGATTTTTGCCCCGCAGCATTGACCACAAGACCCGCCACCTCATCGCGCCCCGCTTTGGGTGTTGCGCGAATGTGGAGGAACAGGCCCTTAGGCGTTTGCCGCAGCGGCATTAGCTGATGATGTAATAGATAATCGCCTGACGCAGGAACATCAAAATAAACAGCACGATAACCGGCGAGAAATCAAGGCCGCCCAGATTGGGCAGAATGCGGCGGATGGGGGCGAGCACTGGCTCCGTGAGAATGCGCAGCACGTTATTGACCTGGCGCACATAGGGATTGCCATAGTTGATGATGTTGAAGGCCATCAGCCAACTCATGATGACTGTCGCCAGAATGATATACCAGTAAAGATCGATTAGATTGAACAGCAGCCAGATAAACGGGTTCATGGTTTTTCCTTTGAGACGCATTTAATGCGACTGGGCCTTCAGCACAAGATGGCATGCTTGACGGGTTTTGGGCCCCGCCCTAAAACCTTTCCAACCTGAAAAGGGGCGGTAGCTCAGTTGGGAGAGCGCGGCGTTCGCAATGCCGAGGTCAGGGGTTCGATCCCCCTTCGCTCCACCAGGCAGTCCAGTGACAAGTTGAATTGAGTGCAGGTGATAGAGAATGGCCGCAATTGCCGGGCTATTTCGCATTCTGATTGAGGCAAGCTGTCTCACGTGCAGTCTCTGCTTGGGTTTTTAGGGTGATTTATGTCGCCAGTCTCAGCCTCGCGTAAAAGTTTTCCAAACTCATTGGGTTTGATTTGGGGAGACTGGTTTGCACAGTTGCTGAGACGGGTTTTTCAAATTGATTTTTAGACCCAAAAGCCTGTCGATGCACTCGTCAGCTTTGTTAGTCGATGGCCGTCAGCACGTGGATTCTATTGGGCGAGAAGCGGTGGGGATTGCTTAGGTCAAACCCAGGGTCAGTTTCTGCTGCGCCCAATCAGGCAAGAGATCATTCATCTGAGTGACAGTGACACCACGTGGCAGACGACCATCAATCACTGCCTCTACGATCTCTGGTGCGATCAGTGCAAGTGAGAGGGTCGAACGAACGCTTCGGTTAGACAGCCCCTGTCGCTGGGCGATATCGTGAATGCTCAGATCCTTTTGGTTGACCAACTGGTTCATCCATACTCGGCCCTGTGCCATTGCCCTCAGAGCTCGTGACCTCACTTCGGAACGCATGGAATGACGGGGCAAAGTGTCCGTCGCCGACCCAATGATCTCCTTCTTTCTACGGAAGGAATCCTTGGTCCATGGAATTGTTATTGTTTTGTTGATGGTCTCTGGGTCCGTTCCATCATGAGATTGTGAACCGCCCGTGAGCGTGATCATGAGCTGTCCTTCGTGGACGTCAATCCGTTCAACTGGCTCCAGCAATTCAATAGCATTCAACTCTGCTGTGCCCTCTCGTTCCAGGTTAGCGTTCTGAACCTTCATTGCTTCCAGGATTGCATCTTCGATGGCTTGAGCTGGGACCCGGCTTACATTCCCCGCCATATCTTTGTGCCCATGATTGAGAACCCACGACTGGTAATAGCGATATCTCATTCCACTCTTGTTAGCGTGGACCGGCGTCATGCGGTTACCGCTGCTGTCGAAGATCAATCCCTGCAAAAAGGCACCTGACTTGAAGGTCTTGGTACTGCGCCTGTTCAAACGGCTTTTGAGCCCGGCCTGAACGGCATCAAAAAGTGCCTTGTCCAGGATAGGATCATGTTCGCCTAGGAAGTATTGGTCATGGTGTTTGGCATCGCCGACATAGACCCGGTTTGAAAGAAGGTAGCATAGAGCTCCTGTACGGAAGGGCACTCCTCCAATGGTCTTGCCACCACAAGCCCTGGTTCTAGAAACGATTCCTAGCTCGGCAAGTCTGGTCGCCAGCTTTGGAATGGATTGAAGTTCGAGATAAAGTGAAAAGATCAATCTCACTGTCTCGGCCTCCTTCTGGTTGACGACAAGCTTCCGTTCTCCGAGCTGATAGCCCAGAGGAACGTTTCCCCCCATCCACATGCCTTTCTTCTTGGATGCGGCAAACTTGTCTCTGATGCGCTCCCCAGTTACCTCACGCTCAAACTGGGCGAAGGAGAGGAGCACATTTAGGGTCAGCCTGCCCATGGAGCTCGTGGTGTTGAAGGACTGGGTGACTGACACGAATGACACATCGCACCCATCAAAGAGTTCGACCAGCTTGGCAAAGTCAGCCAGGGACCTCGTCAGCCGATCCACTTTATAGACGACGATGACGTCCAGTCTCTTTAACCTAACATCCTCCAGCAATCTCTGCAGGGCGGGGCGCTCCAACGAGCCGCCGGAGTACCCTCCATCATCATATAACTGCCTGAGACAGATCCAGCCCTCATGGGCCTGGCTTTTGATATAGGCCTCGGACGCTTCGCGTTGCGCATCCAATGAGTTGAACTCCTGATCAAGCCCCTGGTCTGTCGAGACGCGGGTATAAATGGCGCAGCGCACGGACTTGGGTGAAGTTCGCGACGAGGGCGATCGATTTGAATTCACGATGAAGCCCATTCAACGTCTTTCTTCTTCTCTCTCAACCCGAAGAAGCGATGGCCATTCCAGTTGGTCTTGGTAATGGCTTTGGCCACAGCGGACAGGCTGGCATAGGTTCTCCCATCCCATGCAAAGCCACCTTCGAGAACCATCACCCTGTGCAGTATCCCCTCATGTTCCCGAACAATCTGAGTGCCGGGCTTCATTTGTTTCTGCTCGATAGAGGGAGTCTCAACCTTTCGGCCAGCAATAAGGTCTGCTTCGATAGCTTTCAAATATGCAGCAGAGCGTTTTGATAGCCCCCCATGCAGTTGAGCCTGGAGTTGATAGGAAAGGAGCCGCGCCAGAAGTGCCTTGGGTAAGTGATCCGGTACTCTTTGGGTTAGATGTCTTTCCCATGTTGCGATGAGTTCAGAGGCAGTAAATTGGTCCAAATTCGCAATATCGGCTCGCAATCGAACGCCACTCATTTGGATTGTTCCGCAATGAAGTAGCGTCGGTCTGTGTTGTCATTCTTTGTGCTGATGATCGAGAGGCAGCGCTTCTTCTTGAGAGTGCCTGACATGAACCCTTGCACGCTGTGACTTTGCCACCCCGTGGCTTTGGCGAGTTCAGAGATCGAAGCCCCTGTCTTCCGCTGCAACAGAGCGATGACTTTTTCGCCTTTGGTCTTGGGCGCGGGTTTGTTTGCTTTTTGGGATGGGCTGCTCATCGGTGGTCTCCTTAACAGAGACCTTCAGTGGCCTCCGTACCACCGCGAGCCCGCAACCAGGCGGGCTTCGGCCAGTCAGTCCACACAGGCAACTTCATTGGCTGTGATACCAATGCTTCCTTTGCGGGCGAAGTCGAGCGGAAAGATGGGGGCCGATTTCAATGCCGAGATTCAAATACACTTCGTACTACGGCGAATATGCGATTGCCAATTTTGCTTTCTCTCGTTCAACTTATGCACCGCTTAATGCGTGTTAAACAAGATCGGAGTGCCCCACGAAGTTAGCTCAACGGCCTGTTGATGTAAGAGCCCGCGCCCTTATGCCCCACAAGCTTTCCATTATTTATCATTATTTTACCACCCAGAATAATTGAAGTTGGCCACCCGGTTACTTCTAATCCCTCATACGGAGTATAGTCTGCGGCACTATGCAATTCCCCTTGGGTAATTGTCCGGCGAATACTTGGGTCCCAGATTGAAATATCAGCGTCCATACCAACCGCAATTGAGCCCTTATTTTTCAGTCCGTATAACTTCGCATGATTTGTCGAAGTGAGTGACACGAAGCGATTGAGAGAAATGCGCCCCTTAATTACACCCTCCGAAAACAAGATCGGCAGCCGTGTCTCCACACCTGGAATTCCGTTGGGAACGTATCGAAAATTACTGCTGCCCCTAGGGTTCAATTTTCCATGAGAATCTTGATACCGGAATGGACAATGATCAGAAGAGAAAACGTCAAAAGTATTCTGCTCCAACCCATTCCAGCAGGCCTCCTGGTTTGGTTTGTCTCTCGGTGGTGGAGAGCAAATAAATTTAGCTCCCTCCCAATCCATTCCTTCCAGGTCATCAGCAGTAAGCATGAGATATTGGGGGCAAGTCTCCGCATAAACTGTTCGTCCACGCGATCGAGCAGAGCGGATTTGTTCTATCTCTTCCCCATTTGAAACGTGAACTATCATCACCGGAATGTCTACGACCTCGGCAAGCGAAATTGCGCGATGTGTCGCCTCCCGCTCTGCAACAATCGGTCGGCTTGAAGCGTGGCTGCGAGGCCTCACGTCCCCACTGGCTTCGTGTTT
Organism: Hyphomicrobiales bacterium; assembly: GCA_038231475.1. Lineage (GTDB taxonomy): Bacteria > Pseudomonadota > Alphaproteobacteria > Rhizobiales > Aestuariivirgaceae > Aestuariivirga. The sequence continues at coordinate 19,317 of JBBRLH010000026.1, forward strand.
TCCGATGAGATATTTTATTGCGTCCTCATTTTCACAATGAACCATAACCAGCGCACCGCATCGCCCCGCGACATCCATTACATCAAGAATTTGACCATCGTTCAAGCGGAGGCCCTCATAATGTTAATTTCCACTGAGAACTGACCCGGGATTTTCACTGAGATTTGACCCGTGTAATTTGTTTATGTCTGCCTTTGCTTGTGTGTCAATTGGGTTTTAGGTTTTGTCGGCCTGCGCCCGTGGACGCGCGGATTGAAGCGC
>JBBRLH010000027.1:0-18410 GCA_038231475.1 Hyphomicrobiales bacterium
ATTCGGGTGGCGCGGGCGGTGGCGGCTGTGGGGCGGTAGGCTCAAACTCGCCCGGAGGCGCAAACGGCGCAAACGGTGGCTCCGGTTGCGCATCATCAATTTCGGGATCGAGCGTCACCTATGGCGCGGGAGCGGGTGGCGGCGTCCGTCTCAGCGGCGGCACTAGCAGCGGCGGCAACGCTTGCGCTGGAGGCAGTTCATTTTCAGGGACACCGGGCGCAGGATCGGCGAACACAGGCTGCGGCGGCGCGGGAGGCGGCGCGCTCAACAACACAGCTTCCGGCGCTGGCGGCTCCGGCATCGTAATCGTTCGTTACCCGAATTAAAAATCAAGGAGATCTGCAATGCTGAATGCTATCACGTTGTTGTTGAATTTTATTCAAGCGCAAATCGCGAATGCGAAGGCATCGGAAGACATTCAACCGATCCTCGATCTTTTGGTCGCTTGGGTTCCGTTTATCATCCAGAGCTATGATTCTCTCTCGCCAAAATTGCAAGAGATCAACGACAGCCTCAGCGCCATTGGCGCTGCAACGGACGATCAGAAGAAAATTCTTCAGGCGATCACGGACATCATCGCCGCTCATTTTGCGGCGGCTGATTCTTCTGCGAAGGCTTCTGACGCTTTGGCGAAGCTGATCAATCCAGAAAAATCCTGACGCCAAGGAGGCGAGCATGAACATTCAAGCATACGTTAAGCTCAATGGCGTCCTGAAGCTTGGATCTTCAGGTGAAGCTGTTCGCGCATTGCAGTTGGCGCTCAAGGCAAGAGGCTATCCTCTCAGCGGCACCGCCTACTTTGGGACAGCAACTGACACTGCTGTTGAAGCGCTGCAGCGCCGCTCCGGTTTGACGCCGGACGGTGAAGTCGGAATGAAGACCGCATTCTTCATTGACACGCCGCTTGCATCTCAGCAAATTCCTTTGACCGAAAAGATCGAGACATCGCGCCCGCTTTGGCTTGAGGCCGGTATCAAATTGATCAACGTTAAGGAAGTTCCGGGCAAAGGCGACAATGCAGAAATTCTGCAATGGGCAGAAGAACTCGGTGGCGGCATCGCGAAAAGCTACAACCATGATTCAATTCCATGGTGCGCGCTTTTTGCCAATCACTGCCTTGCCGTTGCTGGTTTGAAGGGAACAGGATCCCTTTGGGCGCTGGACTTTGCCGGCAAGTGGCCCAGCGCCAAGCTGTCTGGTCCTGCTGTTGGCGCATTCGCTCCGATGCAGCGCTCTGGCGGTGGACACATCATTCAAATTGTTGGCCGTGATCAGCACGGCAACATAATGGGTTTGGGGGGAAATCAATCGGATCAAGTTTCCATTGTCCCATTCCCGCTCGCGCGTCTCAATCAAGGTTTCTGGTGGCCAGCAGGTGTTCCGCTGCCTCAAGCTATTGGATTGAAATCACTGCCGATTGTTAGATCTAACGGTCGTGTTTCTACTGCTGAAGCTTAACTCAAACTGTAGGCGAAGAAAATGGATCCTACCGTGAAGCCAAAACCATACTGGCTCCCTGACACTCAGGGATTTCTCGCGATCGCAATCATCGTGCTCATTGGAACGATTGTCTTGTTGCTCATCATGCGTCCGATTGTTATCGATGAGCGCACTTCCGGCGTGCTCATGACTGTCATCGGCGTGTTGACAGCTTGCTTGAAAGACGTCTATTCATTCTTCTTTGGATCTTCGAAAGGATCCGACAAGAAAGATGACGCGCTCATCAAGACCGTTGCCGATACAACTTCAAACTCGCCACCACCAGCGCCACCAGCGCCGGTCATCGTCAACAACACAACCTCTGGCGACATTAGCTCGGACGCTAACGCATTGAAGCCAGCGGCTGCAGGAGGCTAATATGAGAATGATCCTTAATCGTCTTGCGCTGATCGTCGCACTCGCGACGGTTAGCATAGCGTCTGGAGGCTGTCAGAGCGGCGGTCTTCTGGACAAAATCGCAACTGGAACCAAGCGCGTTTATCAAGCTGCCACCACAGCAACGGTCGATCCTTCTTTCGTCGTTGTTGTGGTGAACGGTTTCAACGCGCTGGAAAAGAGCGCAACGAACTATCTCAAGTTGCATCGTTGTCCAGTGAACACGCCGGTCTGTCGTGATCCTTCGGCCACTCAGCCGATCAAGAAAGCGTTCCAGACCGGTCGCGGCCCGCGCGATGCATTGCAGACGTTCCTTGAACAACACCCCGGCCAGCTGGGTGACAAGGGGCTTTACGATGCGCTCACAACGGCAATCGATCAGCTTGAGCAGATTGGCTCGAAATACGGCTTTGGGGGCTAACACATGGATACCGTCGTTCAAGTTGTACTTCAGCTGGTCATGAAATTGCTGCCATCTCTCGGCGGAAACGCTCAGCTGATTACCACCATCATCAATGCGCTGATCACTATCATGCCAGTGTTGGTGAAAGAGTATAAAGACACCATGCCTGAAATCAAGAACATCATCGCGGCCTTGACTTCAGACAGTGCTGTAACTGCTGAACATCGGGTTCAATTGCGTCAGCTGTCGGCAATTGCTGATGCTGACTTCGACGATGCCGTTGCAGCGGCAGAAGCCGAAGACGCGGCAGCGCTGCTGGCTGGATCTGGCGTCGTCACCACGACTGGTGAAGCCGATCTGGACAGCGCTCTGAAGAGCTAAACATCATCGCGCCGGGGAGCATAAACTTCCCGGCGCATAACTCTTGCAGAGGCAGCGATGAGCTCCATGGTTTTAGAAAGTAGCCGCTTGGGTAAATTTTTCAATCCAGTATTGTTCGTGCTGGAATACCCTGCGGCCGTAATTCTCAAGCATTTTGAACAGCGTCTATTCGAGTCGGCCATGACGCTCATAATGCTTTCTGAATGGGCATTGATCTACCTCTCGCCGCGCTCCATTGAAGAGAGCGCGTTTCGTTACATGCTGCACACCGTCAGCGCAACGACAATTTGTTGGACCTTCTTTACAATCGGGTTGCTGCGCTTTGTGGCGCTCGTTCTCAACGGCCATTGGATGCCTTGGGGTGCTATCGCGCGAATGGTCGGCGCTCTCATTGGCGCATTGACTTGGGCGCAATGGTGCGCCGCGCTCTTCATTCTTTATGACGCCAAAGGTTTGGCGATTTCCCCCGGCGTGCCGGTTTACGGCATCCTAGCTCTCTTTGAAATTGTTTCGCTCTATCGAGCTTTGGATGGCGCACTAGCCGCCGCAAATGGCGTAGGGGAAGATGGAAAAGATAATCCTTGAATGGGCCTACAACAACATAGCCACGATCCCGTTGCAGGCTTGGGCCGCGTTAGCGGTCGTTGTGTTGTTGGCCATTCCGTTCATCGTCAAAGTGATCAAAAGTTGGAGAGAGCTTCTTTTCGGTAAGCCTGAACCGTTGCGCTTGGCGATGGGCGTCGCGCCGTCAAGAAATATTGAAAAAGAAATTCAGCCGCACTGGTTGATAACCGTGCTGGACATGATTGGCGTTCAGATCCAAAATGTTTCCAATGACACCACAACAATTCGTGACAATTCAATTTGGATGCACGCGGACAATGAAAATTTTCAGCGCACCGTGCACGACGAGTTGCGCGCCATGAAAGACGTTATCACCGCATTGAGCCGCAAGGTCGGTGAGATGGTCGATCAAGTCTCTACTCAAAATAGGCTGTTGCGATCGCGACAAAAGCGAAAATGAATTCAAACTCCCGAAGACTAAAAGCCCGGCAAAATTTGCCGGGCTTCTTTTTGCCTTCACTTCTTCGCAGAAGGGTCTGACGTCTTCAGCGAAGGGTCAAGCATGAGCCATGCCTGTCCGACGACCAGCGGCGTGTAAAATTTCGCGACCAGCTTTTTGATCAGTGCCAGATCGTCGATCGACAAATCATCTGTTTTGTCAGACTGGATCTTGGAGGCCAGCTGCCAACGCTTGAATTTGTCTTCCCCAGACAAACTTGCTTCGTCTGGAAATGCCGCCAGCAGCGACGACGTTGCGATCGTCTTGAGAGTGATGTCCGGCTGCTTCTTGCCTTCGCCGTCAGTGAGTGATCCGCCGTCGATCGCTTTGATCTTCTGGCTGAAGTCCACGGCCAGCGCCGTGTGGAAAGTTGCGAGGGTCAAAAGTGACCCAAGAATGATAGCTTTCATTTTATTCATGTGATGTCTTTCCTCGGTTCGTACACCCCGCTTCCGCGCCGGGGCTTGCGCATTCGCTCCTGATCAAGAGAGATCTTTGAATGATTGATGCAATAAGGCTTGCGTGGCGTCAGCTTGTCGTGACCGCAAAAGAACTGCTCACCTTCCAGAAAATCCGTTGGCCACATGCAGCCTTCATTGTCTTTGAATGATATATTCTTAGGTTGAAAGTTCGCGATCTTGGTTGGCTGTGGCAATTCAACTGGAGTGCCTTTCAGGCCGCCACTCGCCAGATTGCGATCTATTTTCTTCGCAACATTCGCGTTGGCCAGCGCGGGTTTGAAATTTTTGATCTGAGTGCCGGGACTGCGGAACCTACGAATTTTTATCCCTGCGTGATTCTTGCCAGAATTTGAATTGAAGAACACCGGAGGGCGCAACCGGGCGGCGCGGCCAATGCAGGCATTGCGAGAAAAGCTCGTTCTGAACTCTGCATTCAAGATCCCGGCAGCTTCTGCCGAACTGGCGCGCGTTGGCCCTTCAGCCAATTCCCTCAATCGGGCGTCCATTTCATCGTTCCAAGAAGCCATTCTTCACCTTGTTTTTGGGCCACGATGGCCGGTCGCTGCAGCTTTCCTTGGCCGGGGATCGCCGCCCAGCCGGTGGCCAATATTATGGGATTATAAGTCCTTTATAATTGACTTATAAAGCCCTATTCTTGGTGGCTACCGCGATCTTGGTGCCGGTTGGTGAATTGGCTTCCCGGCCTGTCTCGGGTGGACATTCCATTGATCAATTCTGTTGCGTCGTCCCCCGGTGGGATTTGGTAGTCGCGCGGCAAGCGCGGCTTCAACCGGCTCTGGGCATACTGCTTACTTTCCTTTAAGCCTTCGTCGATTGCATCACGGGCGGTCATCATGCGCGAGCGCATCTCGTCACTGTAGCTGCGGTACAATTCCAGCTGGGCAGTGGTGATGTTCAGCTGTTCACGCAGCATCCCGATTTCAGTCGCCACTTCAGCGCCGTATCGCTCCCAACGCTTGATGTAGCCATTGGCTTCGGCAAGCTCTTGTTGAAGCCGCACTCGGTCATTGAGCATCTCTTTGCCGCCCGCCACGACGTCTCTGAAGGCTTCTTCAAACTGATCGCGCGGCGGCGGCACTGCCGTGGCACGATGCTCGCTACGCGGGTTGCGAAATTTGTCTCGCAACGTAGCCCTGTGTTCGCCTCTATCATCGCTCATTTGAGTAACCCTCTCTGTCGATTTGAACTTTGCATAAGCCTTGCTTGATCGTGCATCCAATTGCCTTCGCCGCGCCGCATGACATGTCCAGCACGCGTCCGTCTTTATAAGGTCCGCGATCTTGCACCGGGCATTTGATCTGTTTGCCGTAGCTCTTGCCCGGTTCAAGGTTGGTGACGATCAAAATTTTGTTGAAGCGCTCAACCGGATGCGCGCATGAAATTTGATAGGGAATGAATTTCTTGCCACGCGCATCAAACTCGTCATCGCAATAAATCGATGCGACGCCAGAGCGAGGCAACGGTGCCACGCGTCCATACCATCGGTCGCTAAAATCTTCAGCGCATGCAGACGAGGACAACAACAATAGAATAAAGAGTGTTCGCATATTCGCCCCTGATGGAAACGACGGGTGAAATTTTCACCCGTCGTTTGTTGATCTTGTTAAAAGTGATAGTTGACGCCGAACTTGATCGTGTCGAAATTCACAGACGTTGAGTTCTTGTATTGATAACCGATCGGCGGATCGGTCAATGATGTCTGCATACCGCCCTGCGAGCCAAGTTCGTAGCGCAGATATTCGACCTTGATGCTCCAGTCCGACATCAAAGCGTATTCAACGCCGCCACCGATTGCGTAGCCGCTGTAAGCGCCGGTCGGCGTGGTGGCGTAACCTGCCTTGGTCGTGGTCTGAGCGGCATTGCCGTCGTAGTAAACGTAGCCGCCCTTGACGTAAGGCAACCAGCGTCCGATCGCGTAACCCAAGCGCCCAGACACGCCAGCCGTGAAGCCGCCAGAGAGCGTCAAGTCCTGATGGTGTCCCGGCGTAGATGACGGAACGTAGCCTTTACCATTGGCGCCAAGATAGCCCAGATCGACTTCAAGGCTGGCGACGATGCTGTTCCACTGATAGTTGAAGCCGCCTTGAGCACCGCCCAACACGCCGGTGGTGGTGTACCCGAACGGACCCGGTGGCACGCCGCCATTGATGTCGGTCGTGGTTACGTTGCCGAAGCCCGCGCCGACATTGCCGCCGACATAAAAGCCGGACCAGTTGGTCGGACCGTAAACCGGAGCAGCCTTTGCATAAGGTGCATTGACGTCAGACGCTGCTGCCGGAAGAGAAAATGCCGCCAGTGCGACAAGCGAGAGGATCAAAACTTTCTTCATGTGTGGTCTCCTGAATTGCTGTTGAGGATGAATTCACTTCTTTTTTATTTCTCCTTTTCAATTGGAGCGTAACCAATGCCCTTGCACCCGGTGGGTGTGTCGGAGCAGTTCACGTCCTTGAGGAAGTTGCGTAGCTGCAAGATCTCGATGCCAGAAAGCGGCGAGATCCTTTGGTTAGGTTCCTTGAACGGCTTGACAGGAATGTCCGCCGCGAAAGCGACTGTTGTGACGACGATGACGCCGCCAATCACAGCAATCTCAAGCGCAGCTTCAAGTCTTTGCAAGATCGTTTTCATTTTCGGTTCTCCAGTTTGTATTCGATGCCTGCGCGACCGCCGCCACGTTTGATGATCCGGCGACGATCCTTATTGCGATCCAACTTGTTGGTGACAGCGATCATGGTGCCTGTCACAATCTGGCGCGCATTCAGCGGCCATCTTGATTCAAGGCCATACTCGCTGTCCGTGATCAGCTTTGCGCTGACCCATTCGCGGTGACGTGATCGAGCGATCAACGCAGAGAGCAAAGACTGCTCTCGCGCCGACAGCTTCGTTTCACTTTTTTGTGCTGATGAGGCCAAAGTGATTTTCCTTATCCTTACGCTGCTTTTCGATCTTGAGGCCCATGCGGTTGGTAGCAATGACGCCACGCAAGCCTTTCATAACCATCATCAGCGGTCCCTTGAGACCCTTATGACTCTCGCCGTAAGTCGCTTGCATCAATTTGCTGATGGGAAGAAATTCTCCGACGTGCTTGTTCATGTAGTTGAACAGCTTGTCGCGTTTGGTGCCGCCACGGACGATGCTGTCGTCAGATGACTTTTTCGCCTTGGGCTTGGCGACTGCTTTCGTCTTCTTCGGCGCTGCCGCAGCTTTCGTCTTCTTCGGCGCTGCCGCAGCTTTTGGCGTCTTTACTTTCGGTCCAAGAATTGCCGCAGTGCGCTTCATCGCCGCCGCCATGTCACCGAACCGCTTCACGAGCGGTTTGTTCTGCGCGGCGGCAGCTTCGTTATACGCCTTGATCAAGGCAGGTCCGTTCATCTTTGTGACGTCTATTGTCATGGATTTTTCTCCGATGGTGGGTAATTAACCCGGTTTAAGAAAGAAAGAAAAGGCGAGAGTTACGTCACCCGGCGACGCCGGGTCTTGAGTTGGCCCAATCAGTGAGGCCATTGATCGCGAGCATTTCCGCATGCGCCCAATGTTGATTCAGGATTGCAGTGCTGAGGTCTTTATTATCCAACAGTCCTGCTGCTCGCTGGATCGTTCTTTCAAGGTGAAAGTGTTTGGAACCGCGCCGCGCCATTATTATTTCTCCAACAAGACGCGCCGCGCTGCCAACCGTGAGTGCTTCAGTCATTCATTTCTCCTCTGGTCCTGCGACCTCGTCGATCATCTCATTCAATGCTTGGATGTCCGTCGCCTCATCATTCAACGTCTGCTGCCACAATTGGTTGTTGCGCAACTTCAACACCGCGCCTTCGATCAGGTCTTGGATGACCTTTGGTTCTAGCGCGTCAAGCTCCCAACTCTCATCGCCGAATTTTTTCTGGTAGTCCTCGAACCTTGAGTCGGTGACCTTGGCCGGATTTGGCGGTGGCTTATAGGTGTCAACCTGATTCATATTGAGCGCCAGTCGGGTCACTGAAATTTGCGTCCCAGCGAACATGCTGAGGCGTTCTCGATTGTCACGCGTCATGTCGATGCCGCTAGGATCGTGATCCCCAAGATGGAAGATCATCGGCATCTGTCCACGCGCAATGTAGTCCGCGTGACGCTTACCCGCTCGCCATTGTTCAGACTGCGAGACGTAACCGCGACACGCGAAGAAGTCCACGCGCAACTCATTGCAAATTTGTCCAACAACGTCAGACATGGCATCCTTCTCGACCCACACTTCAGGTCGATAGGGCTGGTTCTCCCAGAGGTCACGCCGGTAGCCATGCCGCGCTTGTTGCAGCTTGCCTTCCGGCGTGTCCCAAGTGTTCAGACCGCGCAACGATCTCATGCGATCCTCGATCGAGGTCCAGCTGATCAAACCGGCCAGTCGCGCGTCAGAGATCAAACCGCCAAGGCGGTTATAGCTCTGGACGGTGTTTTCAATCACATCACGCGCCACCAGCTTGTAGTAAAGCTGACGCAACGTGAATTGAAAACCTTGCGCCTCGTATTCTTCGAGTATTGACTTCGACATTCCGATCAGGGCAAGATTGCCTTCACCGAACCGCTTGTTGATGTAACAACGGTAGACGCCTTTGTCTGTCACTTCAGCCTCCTTGTTGTTGACCCACGATCGTCTGCCTGAGGATCGATTGATATCTTGCCGCCACGCTCGTAACCATTGTGGTAGTAACCTGAACCTTTAGGTTGACTGACCTCATCAGCGCACGCATCACGTGCAGACCGGGGAGATCTCCCCCCGGTTTCGGTCTATTTCAACGGCTTTGCATCCCAACCGACTTCAACCACGCGCAAAGCGCGACCGTCGTCCGGATAATTAGTTCGCCACTGATCTGCCATGCGTTCAGCTTGGACACGGTTCATCTCCTGCGCGTTGCCTCTGTGATCCGTGAACGTGCAAACGCGATTGCGCACTTGCCATTCGCCATTCGGCGCTTGAGCTTGAATTTGAAAACCCATTTTAGTCCTCCTTGTTGATGTCATAGGGAAACATGATGGTACTTGTTTTGCCGCATCCAGCGCGTGCCACGAGTGCCAAATTGCTCGTGGTGTTGAGCAACGAAGAGAGAAAGTTCAACTGTTGAATTGTCGGGTTCATTAAAACCCTCGCGCCGTGCGCCTGTTGGGCTTTTCGTCCTATGGGCCGAAGGGTGACTTATGCTTGGGACCACCGTCCCGTGGCCTGATTTAACCTGAACAAAACAAAGAAAGAAACAAAATAATTGAACTTACCCAAACTATTTTTGTGTTAGTTAACAGTTAATTGGTCATTCTTCAGCCAAAATGGCCTGCCGGATCTGGTCCAGCGTCAATGCGGCCATGTCCTTCTTAACCTGCAGGTTTCGCAGGATCGCTTTGTCCACAGAGCGGTGGGCAACGATGTCGAAGTAAGTCACCGGTCCCAGCGTGCCGATACGGTGGGTGCGCCCATCGGCTTGCCACCGCTCCAACGCGGCGAATGAGTTTGAAAAGAAGATGACGGTGCCGCATTTGCCCTGCAAGTTCAAGCCAACACCGCCGCTTTTAGGATGACTGATGAACACGCGAATTTTCCCGGCTAACCAATCGTTCTTCGCGTTCTCGCGTTGATCGTCGTTGCCTTCGTACACCACGTAGCTTTCGCCAGCCGTCTTCAATGCAGCCGTGATCACGCTGCGGTCCTCGATGAACCGCGCCCAAATTACGATCGGACCTTCGACTTGGCGCACAACGTCCATCATCGCTTCAACGCGCTCGCCTCCGAAACGGTACATCTCCCCGGTTTCAGGATTGGGAAGATGACCGCAAACGATCTGGTGCAATCGCAGCATGGCCACCGCCGCATTCACGCCGTCCACGATCGTGCCGTCGCTCATTTCTGTCAACAGCGTCTTCTTCATCTCGTCGTAATGCTTCTTGGTTTCCTCACTCATGTCGTATTCGCGCGTGATATAAATCTGTGGCGGCAAGTCCAGCGCTTCTGCTTTGGTCAATCGAAAGCAATGCGGCGCGATTAATGAATAAAACTCTTCGGTGTTTTTTTGCGCAACAACCGTTTCGCGCTCGCGTCCAACAATGGCATAGCGTGCCTTGAATGCGGTCAGGTATTTATAACCAAGGATCTTTTCCGAGAGGAAATTGAATTGTGCCCAGTAATCCAGAATGTTTTTGGTCTGCGGCGTGCCGGTCGCGATCCTGCGATACGTCGCCATCTCGCCGAGCTCAAGCAGCGCCCGCGTCCGCGCTGAGGCTTGCGTCTTGAAGTCGTGCGCTTCATCCGCCACCAGCATGACCTTGCCCTTGTTGGCCATCATGAATGCCTTGGCGGTCTTCAGGCCGTCTTTGGTGCGAATTGAATCAGTGTTCATAGCGAAGAAAGTCAAGCCCTTGCGCTCGCGTTTGTGGAAGTCATCGATGACCTTTTTCTTCCACAGGATCCCGAACCATTTTATTCGCTTGTCGATGTGTTTCGGGATCTCCTCGTTAATCCATTGACGGTGTACGCCCTTGGGCGCTAAGATGAGCACGCCAGTCAACTTGCCCATGAGATAAAGAATGCCAGCAGTGGCGATGATGATCGCGGTCTTCCCCAATCCGACTTCGAACAACAGGGCATAAAACTCGCGCCACCAGCTGAGGCCAACAGCCTTGCCTTGGTGATCGTACCAAGGCAGGCCCGGCTGGTAGTCAATTTCGAGCGGCACGGCGGCAGAATGCTGTGTCGGCATCGACTGCAGTTGTTCCTGTTCGGTCAGCTGGCCAATTTTGTCAATCCACTCAATCTCAAAATCAGAAGACTTTAGCAAACGAATGTTCGCCGGGGAGCCCACAATCTTGACTGAGGTGGTTCCGTTGTAATATTTATTGCCAGAGAGGCTATTGATGAGCCGCAGAAACGAGAATGGAAATGGACCGTACAGCGTGCATTTGTCCTCAGCCCAAATTTCAGCTTTGATCACAGCCAACCTCGTTTGCGAAATTCTTCTTGAATTTTCTTGTCTGGCTTCACTCAGTCACTCCTTCAACGCCTTGCGTCGTGTGCTTGCGCATGCCGTCATCCTTAATCAGAATTCCCTTGTCGCTGATGTCCCCGAGATAACGAATTTGTTTCACGGTGATCATTCTGAAATCAGACGGCACTTCGCCCTTCACGGCATAGAGCGCTTTGAATGGCTTGCCGCGCTCAATGACGCCACGGCCAATTTTCTCAAACATGAAGCGATCAATCTTGCAGAAAATTTCATCGCTGTCGTCCATGAAAAACAGGTTGAGGCTTTGCGTTGGGCCGTCTAATCGCCCGCTCACCTTGCGGCCACGCGCAGCATTGTTGGCAATTCGCTTGACCACGCTGGCTTCTTCATTTTCGTCTTTTGGAGCGATCTTCTTGACGACAGCAAAGATCATCACGGAACCGCGCATACCGGGTTGCACATCGACCACATTCGTCGGTTGGCTGAAGATATTGATCGCGTGCAATGAAGGGTGCAACCGGGCAATGGCGTCACGAATAGGATAAAGAGTGTCGATCGGCGTCACGGCATTGTTCAGGCGCTTGACCAAAGCGTCACGCAACGGAACGCCGCGTTTGCGACAATCAATGATTTCTTTTTCCATCTTCGGACCGATGCCCTTGACCATTTTGAGCGGTCCAACAAGGAAGCGTTTGCCGTCGCGTTCGGCGAGGTTCCAACGATCAGTCGAGTGCTCAGGATCTACCGGCACGTAATCAATACCTTCGTCTCTGAGCTCGCGCAACATTTGGATCTGCTTCATCGGATCATTTTCGGCGTCCAGCGTGGCAGCGGCAAATTCCAATGGGTGATACGCTTTCAGCCAACAGGTCCAATAGCTGACGATGCCGTAAGCCACAGCGTGCGAACGGTTGAACGCCCAAGAGCCGAACGTGTTGATCTGGTCCCAGATCTTTTTAGCGATCGCTTCATCAACACCGTTTTCAATGGCGCCAACGCGAAACTTTTTCCAGTAGCCTTCGAAAAATTCATTGCCAAGTTGTCCAGACATTGCCTTGCGGATTGCTGAGGTGTCTTCCCAAGACATCTTGCCCATAACGCGAACGATGTTCATGACTGTTTCTTGGAACACCACGATGCCATAAGTGTCTTTGGTCAACTCAGTCAACATCGGATGAGCCGTGGTGATTGCCTCTTGACCATTGCGGCGCTTCACCCACGCGCCAGCGCCGCCCGTCGCCATCGGACCGGGACGCGCGAGTGCCGTGATGCTCACCATGTCTTCAAGTTTGTCGATCGTCACCTGCTTGGTCAAGCTCTTCAGCGCTTGGCCGGTGAACTGAAAGATGCCGCTATAGCGTCCTTCATTCAAAACATCGAATGCCTTTTGATCGTCCAGCGGCAGCGTTTCCAAGAAGCCACTCACGTCCGGCTTGCCGATCAATTGCAATGTTCGCTCGAAGATCGAAAGCTGTGTCAAGCCGAGTGCGTCAATCTTGAGCAGGTTAAGTTCTTCGGCGTCTTTTTTGTCGCACATCGCCGCGTTGGTTCGCGCGTCCACGCCAATGTATTCCACCAGAGGATCTTGCGTGATGACGATGCCAGCGGCGTGTTGAGAAGAAATGTTTGGGTGACCTTCCATCTTGGCCGCCATTGCCGCGTTGGGAAATTCTGCCAGAAGAGCGCGGCCAGCGTCTGTGGTTTTCATGGCATCTTCCAGCGCCAACATGACACGGCTGTCACCGGAAAATCGCTCTGTCACGCCTTCAAGCGTTCGTTCCACCATCCACTTCGGGATCTGGAGCGAAGCGCCGACTTGGTTCAGCGCCGACTTGGGCTTGAACAAACCAACGGCTCCCAGACGTGCAACGTGGTCACGGCCATATTTCTTCTCAGCATACTCGAACACCATGTCACGGCGCACGTCGCTGAAGTCAACGTCAATGTCCGGGAGATCCTTTCGGTTGATGTCGATGAAGCGTTCGAAGATTAAGCCATAAGGGATTGGATCTATCGACGTGATGCCCAAGAGATAACAAACCAGCGACCCGCAGGATGAGCCGCGTGCCGGGCCAACGATCATTCGCTCCTTGGCCCAATTGATCATGTCGGCAAGAATGTAAAAATAATCACCGAAGTCTTTTTCAGCGATCAGCAACAATTCGCGCTCAAGCCGCTCTGCATAGATCTTGTCCGTGAGATCGCAGCTGAGTTTCGCAGCACCTGCTTCGCACATCTGAAGCAGAGTGAGTTTCTTTTCAGGCTTCAAGAGTTCTGCTTTTTTCAGTTTGGCTTGACAGCGGGCCAAGATCATCCCTTGATGCGCCAACGCATCCGCGATCTCTTCAGGAGACGCGACGAACTGCATGGCTTCGACATACTCTTTGGTGTCAAGAATATATTGCGGATAGGTCTGTGTCCCAGATCGGAAGCCCAATGCAACCCGGTACAATTCAAGATCCGCCGCGCGAGGATAAAAATTCTCGCTGCGCGCAATGAATTGATGTCCGTGCATCTTTGCAGCCTTGAAAAAGCCTTTGCTCACGGCTGGCGACAAGCCGACGTATATGTCGTCAGCTGGCGCGAATTGATCCAACCGCGCCGCGTGACCCGCAATCTTGATGACGCCTTTCGCTTCAGCCGCTTGATCATAGGTCAGCGCCGGTTCCTTGAGCGGACCTTCTGTCGCCAGCTTGATCAGATCATTCAGTGGGCGTAATTCATCGATAGCCAAAAAGGTCCAGTAATCAATCGTTGGTTTCTTGTCATGCAAATCGGAGGCCACGGCGATCTCGACACCAAACACCGGTCGAATGTTTTTCTTGGCGCACAACATGGACCACTTCACGAAACCGAATGTTGTGCAAGTGTCCGCGATCGGCGCGGCAGGATAGCCGCATTCAGTGATGCGGCTGAGCACGTCATCAAGGTGGCCAAAGGCACGGCGTAGAGAATAGCCAGAGCGGATCAAAATTTAACTCCTTCATCCAAGGCGATCAGACGATATCCAATTGCAGAAGACGTCTCAATTCCTATTCCAGCTGATTTAAGTTTTTTCCGCAACTTATAAATGTAAACACCTATCGTGTTGTATTCTGCGCCACCATCAATCCGGTCCGCATATATTTTGTCCATCAATCTTCTTTGAGTCAGCCCGGCAGTTCCTGCACCGCGCAAAGTGAGATAGACTTTTTGCTCCATGGCCGTGAAGCGAACGCTTTCAGGGATTTCTGGCGCTTTCGGGTGGCCACAGCATGGACATAATTCAATTGCCGGCATTTTGGTTCCACTGCAGATGATATCCGCCCTTTTCTTCGTGGCCGCATTTCGGACAACACATTTGCTCTCTGTGATGAGTTATTTCCAGGCCTTTGGCTCTGATGCTTGAGCGCAAAAGAGAAATGAGAACGCTAATCGCTCGATTGCCGCGCCGGGTGCGCCCATAGATGATGTCTGAAATCTCTTGCCTCGTTACCGGCTTGGGATGAGACCTTTTCAATATGTTGTAAATTTGAATTTCTCGCTTGGTGTAAGCGCCGCCGCGCTTGGCTATCAATTCAGGAAACTCTTTCACAACTCGCCTCGCTTAAAGAGCTCGATGCAGATCCGTTGGAGCGCCATGACGTCGTTGCGCGCCCGATGATGGTCTTTAAATGGTTCGCCGAACAGACATTCATGCAACGCATTCAATCCCAGCCGGAAGCCTTTGAAGTGAGTGGTGGCCTCGACCGTGCAGATCACGCGTGGTATTTTCAGAACCTTGTTGAGCCGCTGATATTCGAAAGAGAGAACCTCCATGTCAAAGCTGGCGTTGTGGGCAATGACCGGCGGAACTTCATGGCTGACGTCCGGCCAAAGATCCAAAAGCTCCGGCAAGATTGCCGCTTGAACTAGCGCATTCACGTCATCGAATGCTGGCTGGTTTTCCAACATCTCATTATTGATGCCAGTGATCTTCGTGATCTTTGCGCTGACCGGCTTCTTTGGCTTGATCAGCGTTTCATATTCATGATGCAATTTTCCATCACGCAAATCGACCGTGCGCGAATAGAACTCAATCACCTCAGGCTGCTTGTCAAGTTTTACCGAGCCGTTTTGAATCAGGTCCGTGGTTTCGGTGTCCAGAAGAGTTACGATCATTTTTCTCTCTCAACTCAAATTTGCCATTCAACTTGACGTGCATCGTCTTGTTGTTCTTCTTTAACCATTCAAAACACTCCGCGATCTCCTTATCCATGTAAGGACCGCGAGGCTTGTTCAAGCTTGCATCTCTTTCGCAGCTTTCCCAAGTAAATTATTTCTATTCATGCCGCTAGTTGCCCAGCGCAGATTGAAGCGGCGACAATTGGTCTGGTCTCCGTCCAAGTGATCGACGATATGGTGATGTTCGTCCGGAGGAATTATTCCTGTTCTTCGCATCACAACGATGTGCAACATGAGGTCTTGTTGCAGACGCGGCTTGCGATGGCGGACTTCACGTCCAGTTTCTGGATTGATATAAGTGCCACCGGCTTTGTAAGGTGATTCAATTTGTGTTTCAAATTTTCGACACATGTAAGGCTTCGGGACGCGGTTGCCTTGATTTTTCTTATTTGGCGTTTTCCAACCCCAACGCCACTGAATCAGAAAATGATAATCTTCTTCATCAACCGTGCACCAAGTTTGCGCATTGTCATCGCCGTAGATCTTGAACTCGTGTGGTGGCAACAATGGCCAGTTGTTTGGGTTGAAAATATCAAGCATTTCTATATTTCCAACAAAGAGAGAGCCAGAAGAAATTTCCGACGCCGGGAACAATTGCCGCGAAGGTGCTGAAATATTGCCCAAGGCTTTGGTAGTAGAAAACATTCCAGAAACACCAAATCGTGAAAGCGAATGTGGGCAGCCAATGAACGCCGCGCACCTTCCTGTCCTTGGCTATTTTCAGCACGTTGATCCATATGAATAGACCGCCGAACAATTCAAAGTAAGCGTTGATGAGGTCTGCATTCATTGGGTCAATCCGTAAGGCTGAGCCGTCTTTTTCCTTCAGCGTCATAATTGTCAATCATCTCAAGCATGCCGCCGTAAACCGTCATGTCGCGAATTGAGTCTTGATGACCAGCGGCCCAATTGACAGTGTAGCGCGTCAT
Organism: Hyphomicrobiales bacterium; assembly: GCA_038231475.1. Taxonomy (GTDB): domain Bacteria; phylum Pseudomonadota; class Alphaproteobacteria; order Rhizobiales; family Aestuariivirgaceae; genus Aestuariivirga. The sequence goes on from JBBRLH010000027.1 coordinate 16,296, forward strand.
CTTGACGGCCATCAGCAACAATATGTGCATCCGGTTCCAATCGTCCGCCGAATTGAGCGTCACGCCAACCGGAAACAAGCCATGCATGACTTCGCCAACGCGCTTATAATTGTCGCCATAGATTTTATTCTTCTCGCGGTAAGTTTCGGAGGCTTCCGCGAGAATATCCGCTGCTGATTTCATTGATTTGCTTTCTTCAAAATTGAATAACCGTGACAGCGGAAGCGAGAGTTGCCGCCATATTCTTCTCCTGTCGTGCCGCCTCTTGGAGCGCAGAAACATATCAAGTCTTTGCCGCGTAAATATGAAACATCCATCTCTGGCAAGACAAACTTTTCAAATGCTTCGCAACAATATGCTCTGTCGCCGTCTCTCCCGACTACGAACGGATTGGCGTAAGCCGAAGGTCTGCCGATGAAGACAGCATTGAGCGGCCCTCCACCGGCTTGTAAATTCCAGACCTTCGGCGCAACGCTCATCAGGCTACCTTCTTCAATGCGGCCTGAAATTCAACTTCATTGTCGCGAACGCGACGAATGTACTTTGCGTAATTCATCGTGCCGACTTCGAAGATGCGGTAGTGATAGAGTCGCCCACGACCGGCGCCAGTGGTGAGATATTCTGACGTGTGGGACTTGGTGAAAGTTTCCTGCACCAGTTCGCATCCCGCCATCTCAGGAAATTCTTCACCGTCTTCAAGATGAAATCCGACGTGGCTGATGATTGGGCGCTTGATGACATCAACGCTCTTACCGTGCCAGCTTGGCCCATCGATGTAGCGCAGGATCTCAAGCTCAATGCCGAGTGCATAGTTGAACTGCAGTTCAGCGACATTCTGCATGAGAGGGCCGCCGTAAACCGAAGACATGGCCGTAACCTTGTCTTTGATCCATTCGGAGTTCGTCAAACCAAACATTCGCTTGACGTGATCGGCTTGGTCCTTGGTGGCGCAGTAATAAGCAACTTGATCGAGTTTCATAAATCGAAGCCTTTCAATTTCAGGACCAGACTTGCTGCGTCCGCTGTCTTGCTGCTGCCTGTGAACCATTCACGGACTTCGCAGTCGATGCCTTCACCGCGCAAACGCTTCGCAAGTTCATAGGTCGCATCGCGTTGCGCAATTTGTTGCGGTGTTTTGCTACGCTCGTCAAGTCTGACATAGAATTCTGTCATCACAACCCATATGGAATGTCGCAACCGGCAAGATACTTATGCCGCTGCTTGGTGCTCAACAAGAAACCGATGAACTCAGCCAGCGTGTTCTTGTCGGTCTCCTCGCCTGCCGGCAATGAAGCCAGCTGGTAAGCCCGCGCTTCTTCCGGCGTCCATCCGCGCAACTCGCAGACTTTGTTGTCGATGTATGCCGACATTCCGGTGTGGGCCAGCTTGTTGGGGCTAATGCTGAACACCGTGATGCCGTGAGTCTTGATGAGCTCGCGGCTCATCTGCTTGGTCATGATCAGCGCCGCGCCTTTGGAGGCATTGTACGCCAAAGAAGAAGTCATCGGCATATGCGCCGCATTGGACACGATGTTCAGAATGGTCCCGCCTTGCATGTGGTCGCACAGCACCTTGGTGGTGATGAACATGCCCTTTGCATTGGTGTCGATGATCCGGTCCCAATCGACTTCCGAGAGTTGCGGAATGAACTCGATGTGATTGACGCCAGCGCAGTTGATGAGGAAATCGATCGACGGTGATTCTTTGATCACCTTGTCTGCCGCCAAATAAACCGAAGACTGATTGCGAATGTCCACGCCGGTCTCTAACGACCAGTCGTGCACCGCGAAGCCTTCCACGTCTTCAAGGTGGCTCTTGATCGCCAAACCGAGGCCGGACGAGCCGCCTGTGATGATTGCTGTTTTAGACATCGAAAATATTCCCTTCGAGGTATCTCGTGATGGTTTCGGAAAGGCGACGTTTGCGGCTGACGGTTGATTGCGCCAATTCAATGCTGGCGATTTTCAAAAGATGATGCATGCGAGAAATTTTGATTTTCGCTGAACCGATGCGCTTTTTATATTTCGCTTCCCGTTTCTTGAAATTAGAAGCTTCCGCCAAAGCGACCTTGATCGCATCAGCCATAATTTCGCCCCCATATTTGCAATGAGCTCA
>JBBRLH010000028.1:0-18348 GCA_038231475.1 Hyphomicrobiales bacterium
AATATAAATGCGCGCCACACGGGTTGAGTGTCAAGAAATTCGGAGACCTCTTGGCTTCCGCTTCTTCGATTTCAGCGCGGTGTTGATCTTGGCCTCTTGCGGCACAGCTGTTGTATTTGGGGAAAGTAATTCGGCCGCCTGACCCACACAGGCGTCCTTTGGGCCTGATTGTTTGGCTAGTCCCTTAAACGAGCTTCGAAGCTGAAGCATGTCGTTTTCGTCCATATCCTCAGCAGCGACGAAAGTATTTCTCGCACCCTCCATCGCGCGAATTAACTCAGCTAACTTGAGTTGCAAAGCCATGCCGTCGCGGTTCTGACTACTCTGAATTACGAAGACCATGAGAAACGTTATGATTGTAGTTCCGGTGTTGATGATGATTTGCCAATTTTCTGAGAAATGGAAAAATGGCCCGGTCACGGCCCACACAAGCACAACACTGACGGCAAGCCCAAAAGCTTGAGGTCTGCCACACCATAACGCAACGGCAGATGCAAAATGGGAAAAGTTCCTTGTTTTTGTCTGAGTTGGCTTTTCCATAAGATCCTCAGTGATGAAAAACTAAATCGGTTATTATAAAGGGCAACTTCATCCCGATTAACCACAGTATAATTCCACGTCTCATCATGATTTCCTCACGATTTCCAGACCCACAACTCACTTCCAATTAAATAGTTCCGTGAGCTCACTGGAACTAATCATTCGGCTGCCCGTTGAGATGACGGTTAAGTCGGCGTCGCTCACACTACTTTATTTTCATAGAGAGAATTGCAAATGACAAATTCCCCTGCAAAAATACCCGCAAAATCACCACAAGATGTCTCACGTATGCACGGGACTAATAAAGGCAAAGGGCTTGCTGATCTGTTTCTACACGGCATTCAGGACATATATTACGCCGAGAAGAAACTCACGGCGGCGCTCCCGAAAATGATAAAGGCGGCCAAATCTCAGGACTTGGTTGATGCGCTTACCGGACATCTTTCGGAAACAGAAGAGCATGTGCAAATCGTCCAAGAGATTTTTCAATCAATCGGAAAGCCCGCCAAAGCCAAAAAATGTGAAGCCATCGATGGCATTGTTAATGAAGCAGACTCGATCATGAAGGAATTTGGCGGGACGCCAGCTGGCGACGCGGCCATTATTTTTGCAGGTCAAGCAGCTGAGCATTACGAGATCACACGATATGGCAGCCTTCGTGCTTTTGCCGATATATTAAAATATTCAGATGCCTCCAAATTGATTGCAGGTATCTTGAAGCAGGAAAAGGCTGCCGACGAAAAGCTCACCCAAATTGCCGAGGATCAAGTTGATTTGGCTGCAATCGTTGATCCGGTAGATGGCTCGGAGACAAAATCGGCCAATGAAAAGGACAAAAAGCATAGGTGGTATCTCTGGTCATAGAATGCGTGCGCGGGGGCCAAACTGTCATTTAGTTAATTGGAGCTTCAAATGGCTAATGAACAAAAACGTGAAATCAAAAGTAGCGACGTGGAATATGAGCACATGACCCAGAATCTTCCAGCAGAAGATAAACATGGGTTCGCTCAAGACTTACCAGGAGCGTCGCGAGGGTCGCGGCAGCGATGGCGGAGCATGATAAACGGTGGTGCCGCCGACCAGCCCGATAAGGATGTCACTGCACGACATGACCCACCATCTGAATTGCCTGCAAGGCCAGTTCAACCAGGCGCTAATTTATCTGGCATCGGGGAGCATGTGTCTCCTCACACGAAACCTCAATAGACGAGCGCACTGCACTCACATCTATTCAATTAATAGGTTCTGTATATTGGGTTGTCCAAGGGATTGTTTTCTAAGGATCTATTAAAAATTCACGTGGCGAACAAAATAGCTCCGTTGCTAACGCCGCTACGATTTATCTTCTTGGATCTGCCGCATGTAGTTTTAATTCAGAAGACCAAGGAAAGTTCACGTATTGAGTGCGGGAATCATAGCACGTGTTGCCATACATTTTGAGATACGAATTGCGCCGCGTTAAATTGCTAAACACAGACCCCGGATCTGACAGGTCGGCGTCATATTCTGCAATGTTATCTTTGGTGAGAGCCATAGGAAGTATGTCCATCGCTTGGGGAATGCTTTTGCCCTCCAGCCAATCCGCTGCGAACTGGCCCATGGCATAACCGAACACCGGTGAGGACAAAGCAACACTAGCCTTGTAAGGGCTATTGCCTTTCTTGATTTCTAAAACCGCCTCAGGCTCGCCATCGATGCCCCCCAAAAATTGGTCGGACCGGTCTGCATGTGCCTCGCGTAAAGCTTTTAATGCACCAAGCACGACTGAATCTGCTCCAAGGACAACATCTATAGCGTCATCCGGATTAGCCAGGAGAATAGTTTTCATGGTCGCATAGCCGCCCTCTTTGTTGACAGGATCTGGCGTTATGTCCGCCAAGATAGTTACACCGGGAAGTTTTGCCAGTCCGTCGCGCATCGCTTTGAATCGGGGAGCTAGATATTGCGTGGAATCTTGCGTGAGCAGCACAACGTTGGCCTTGCCGCCCAACTTGTTATTAATGTAGGCAATCGCAGCGTCCGTAAGCACCTTTCCTGTGGCGTATTGAGGAGCGTTTAATAGCAGCGTAGCTGGAGGTGGGACAATGGTCCCAACGAAAGCGCCTGACCAAATGACTTGTTGTAAGCTATGGCTGATGAGTCCTTGATTGGAGACAGTCGCAATGACCGCGCCGTAGCGCGCGTAATGAAGAGATTGTATTTGTTGTGCGGCATAGAGGCCGTCATTTTCTACATCGATATTGCGATATTGCAGTCCGCGATTGTGCGCGGCCAATGCTAGACCATGATCTACACCCTGCAGGAATTGTCTTCCATTCTCCTGCACGAAAGCCATTGATTTGTTAAGGTGCGGTGGTGGAGTGCAACCCGGCGCATTCGGGTCAAAGAGCGGAAATCTAGTAGGGTTAGTAATACCCAATGGGCCATCCTGGGCGCAAACCATAACTGAGCCTAGCGTAGGATAGAGCATCAAACTGACCAGTGGCAAAGCCACTGAAGATAAAGACGTGACCCCATTTTGACGCATCATCGTTCCCATTTTGAGCGGGAAGCTAATAGCAAGAATCAAGTACCCGTCAAGTATGGCAACGCTTGGAGATTTTTAGCGCTTATACCTTACGCCAGCCCACCCACGAAGCCACTCGTATCGCTTGAGCGCACTTTGGCCAACCGCACTTTGCCTCGGCAACCTCTGGCCTTACACAACGTCTCAGCCTCAAGCTCATCAATATGGAGAAAGCCTCGCTCCTGCCCCTGTCTCATGACCTGTGCCGCCGTGAAGGTGTGAACGTGGCCGCAGTCTTTGCAGGTAGCCTCGAGGCGCTGCTCTGGGGGAAGGTCACGGACTTGGAGATGGGCCTTCCAATTCAAATGAAGTCCTCCCATGATGGAATACGGGTGAAGCTGATCTTGCCGCCAACGTGTCCACCTTCTGGCGGCTTCCATGGCCCGATGCTGACAGCAGTCTTTGCATAGCGGTGGTTGATCGTATCGATAGCCGACGTCACGGCCTCCCACTTACGCCGCTCCCCTTCGTCATCAAGCAGGAAGTCCATCTGTCGCTCGCTGGCTGGGGTGATGTTGGTGAGGGTCACACCAACTTGAAACAACTTGGTGCGCCGGGGGAGTGTGGCTTTGGCTTCAAACCACACAGCCCGAAGTGCACTTAGGATAGCATTGTCATCGCGCACCACTGGAAGCGAGCGGTGGCGCTCCCATCCGCCGTTCTCAAGGGACAGCCATACCCAGAGGCCAGAACAGTAATAGGAGGACCTGCGGAGCCTTCTGGCGGCCTTTATGAGAAGCAGCCGGGCAATCTCATAGGCGGTATCGAGAGTGCGGCTCTCTGGCGGCAAAACTCGCCCATGGCCAAACATGCCCTTCACGGTTTCAGGAGCCTGAATGTCGTAGCCATGCAGCGCATACCACATGCGCTCGCCCGTGACGTTGCCCCAAATCTTCCGCATGTGCTTGGGCTCGATGGCTAGGAGACCCGAAGTTTCCACGATATTAAGCCCTGCGAGCTTGCGCCGCATTCGGTGACCCACCCCCGGGATGTCACCGAGTCGCACGTTCAACAGGGGCCCCGGCATCATGTGGGGATGCCAGATCGTAACGCCATTGGGCTTATCTTGTTTGCCTGCGATTTTGGCTAGTTGACGATTGGCAGCAAATCCGATGGAGCAAGTGATGACAGGGCCAATGCTTTCGGCCAAGTTACGCTTGATGTCTTTGGCTAACCCCATGGGATCAGCAATGCCTCGGCCATCCAGCTTGCAGGTCAGTTCATCAATGGACTTCACCGTGTCGATGGGAAGGATGGTCTCAATCTCGCTGAGCAGAGCGTTGTGGGCGCGGCGGTAGAGGTCTGGCTTCTGCGGCACCAAGATAATATCGGGACAGCGGTTGATCGCCTCATCCACCGACATCACGTTCTTGACGCCGAGCGCCTTGGCGTCCCGCGAGCAGGCGATGACGCACGTTCGGTTTGTGTTGGTGAACGGCACAACGCCCACGGGCTTGCCCCTGAGTTTCTTGTCAGCCTGTTGCTCCACTGAAGCAAAGAAACCGTCAAAGTCCAGATACAAGCGTTCAATAGTCTGCGGCAGGCGCATGGTAGTGCGACCTCAATTAAGATTGAAGTGGTTGGGAGAAGTGGGATTTCGTCCCACCTCGATGTTCCATCTATGTTCTTATTTTAGGAAAGGAGTCAATACGGCGGAATTGACCGACCCGCCTGGCTGGGACGAAATTCGGGCTATGCTTTTGTGTTCATTGGAGAAGATAATTTTCGCTTTCGGTTACGATGGAGATCCAATCAGGACAGAAGCTCACGGAGAAAATGCCAATCAAAGGAGTAGAGTAGGCCGATTATCGCAAAAGTCGCGCGTTGCCATTTCAGGAAGGTCGAGTATTAAATCCAACTGAAATGGAACCAGAACTTGGTGTACATCGTCTAAGTCAAGTTGCTGCAACGATGGGATGGTCAGTAAATGTTTAAATTGTCATTGTTCGCAACTTTTGCTGTTGGGACCCTTTTTGTAACCGCAGCACTCATGAGTTCTGCCCCTGCAAACGCAAGTCCTTCATGTCGTCCCGGCATCATTTATCAGGAAGACGGCGGAATACAGAGTCATCGCAAATTAAAAGGTGACTGTGTAAGGCATTTTGATACCGGCCAATATGACTATTATAAAATGATTTACACCAATCGTCATCCTACCTACGATTATCGTCCTGGGTTCGGAATTGATCCGATTAGCAGTTATCACGAAGGATATGGCTACGGCTCACGGCATCGCCGACACTGCCGCACACCAAACATTTGGCGAAACCATCAACCGGTTTGGGTAATGAGATGCTCCCCGCATTACAATCATTAATGGACCTTGGGTTCATTCCGCAGTAATTGTAACCAGTGGCTCATGATGCTCGCCGTTGCGGGGCATGGGACACATCGTCGAAATCTGGGATAATGACGGGGCCAAGGTTATACGGATGAGTCGCCAATAAAAACCGCGTGATGCCTCGACGAATGTCACATTATTAAGTAATTTTAAGCCAACTCAGCTTCCCCGGTCTTGGCTGCCAAGATTTGACTTTCGAACCTGTGATGGTAAACCGGAGCAACAACAGACTCGGGGCCGGGCTTATGCATGAAATGAAGAAGTTTTTACCTGCTTGCGTTGCCATCGCCAGCTTTGGCGCAACGCCTTCTTTCGCGGCTGACATTGCCCAACCGCAAACTTTTCATCCTTATGTCGAAGTTTTTGGTGGGTTAGACTTATTGCCGGGTATTTCTGGCAGCGACCCGGGTTTTGGGCCTGGACAGATCCGATCCAACATAGGAGATTTTGGTGGATTCGCAGTAGGTGCTAAAATTAATGACAATTGGCGGGTTGATGCTGAGCTTTCCCGTTCCTTCAATGGCGTTCAGAATTTTACGTTCAACAGCGGTAACGTGAACACATATCAGGGTGGTGGGGTCAATCAGACTTATGCGCTCGCAAACGTTTGGTACGACTTCCATAACCAGTCTGCGTTCGTGCCTTATCTGGGTGGCGGTCTCGGCGTGGGCTGGGCGAGCGGTAATCTTGATTTGGGCGGCGGGCTCACGATAGACGCGACGTCACCGGCCGCTTTTGCACTCCAAGTTGGTGCTGGCATTGTTTATGATGTCAGTGAACATTTCAGCATTGATGTGGGCTATCGTTTCAAGGCGATGACCGGACTCAATCCGACGGTTTCTCCGAATTCCTATACTGTTGACCAGACCTCAGTTGCTTCTCACAATTTCCAAATTGGTGCGGTCCTGTACTTTTAGATTTTCGACCCAAATGACGAGTTCACCCGCAAGTGCCTGGCGATCCGTGTGGCCAGACGTATCAACGCCATTGGCGTCATCGAGACTTTAGCCGATGCCGTGCTGTTCAACGGCTTGCCAACTTACATCCGTTCCGACAACGGCCCCGAGATGGTCGCCAAGGTCTTACGTGAATGGCTGACAGGTCTTGGCACCAGGAACCTTTATATTGAGCCCGGGTCACCGTGGGAGAATGGGTTCTGCGAATCCTTCAACGGCAAACTCAGGGATGAATGTTTGAATGGTGAAATCTTCTACAGTCTTAGGGAAGCCCAAGTGGTCATTGAGAAATGGCGCATCCATTACAACACCAAACGTCCGCACTCATCACTCGGCTACAGGCCGCCTGCACCACTCACCATCAATCCGAAACCAATCCCCCTCGACGAGGACTCAAACATGCAATAATCTCTCATAACGTCTGGTACAAAATATCGGGCAGGCCAGTTAGCCGTTTTGAAAGTGGTATGTGCTTGATCAGTCAGGTTCAACGGCGATTTCTCCCGCCGATGTAAAAGCCATCAAACCAACCCTTATTTTTCCATCTTAGCCACGATGGATAAAACAGTTTTTGCAATTGACTGTTCTGGCTTGAGCTTACATCCAGCTGTCACTGCGTTTGTGATGGCGTCCACATCAGTCTTACTCAGAAAATCGTTTTTATCACCAACAGCGAGGCCTGACATAAATCCCGTGACCCAAGCTTCGCTGACGCCCGAAGTCCCTTCAGTTTCTTCCGTGAGCCACTCGCTACATTTATTGTTGCCTTGTCCCATAACAGTTACCGCTTCAGCTCTTGAAGCCACCAGCGTTAACAATCCAAGTGAAGCTATCAATTTAATCATGGAGTCTCCGGTTCAAAATGATTCGACGTGTAGTCGTGTGAAAGGTTAGCCGAAAGCTTTCATCTGAATGCAATTATCGGAATACTCATTAAGTTTTTTGAGTGGGTTCCTTTGTTCTGCTCGGGAAAATTTATTTGTTCGGTCGATTCAGCTTTTCCAAATTCACGTTCCATAAAGTCGCCCAGTTTGTTTGTGTTATCTCTCACCGCTGCCATGTCGTGGAACGTGGATTCCATAAGCTTATTAATTTTTTGATCTTTGGACTGTTTGATTAGGTCTTTGCCTTGCTTAATTTTATCGTCATATTCCTTGACCTGAAGGTGATAAATTAAACCCACAGCAGCGCAAATCTGCTTTGCTTTTTCATCCATGTGTTGGGCGCTTACCAATGGTGCCTCGGAGACCAATAGTCCTATGAAGCACGCTACCACTAATACGAGTTTTTTGGAGTTCACAATATTTAGGTCCTTAGGTGAACGTGGAGTGACAATAAGTAACTTACTGGCTTTTGAAGATGTGCTTTGATAAACACAAAGATTGGTATTTGACTAACCAAGGAAATTTGGCGGCCTACCCTCCATAGCCCCCCAATTGGTTGGGCTGTCAAGGAAACCCGTGTGACTTCCCCAAGTCATGCGGGTTTTTCCTTTGCGACACCGGGCATTTTCGGATCTCACGTCTCAAGCGTCAAAGCTGCTCCAACAAGAGTTTCAGCTCAGCCATCAACGACAAAATCGGTTTTTTAAAGTTTCGTCGCTCAGTTGTGGTCAACAGATTTTTGTCTAAATCCTGCCAATCAAGACGAACGGCCTCTCGTAACCTATCCATATCGCGCTTGAGTATTTCCAATCCCGTCAAGATACCCTCCATTTTGCGACAGGTTATGAGCAAACTACTCGGATGGGTAGTGCCTCTGTTTGAAATCCAGTCAACTTGACATGGAAGCGTAATAGGCGCTGTGTCCTCAGCGCTCGGGGGAGCATGGAGGTCGTATGAACCTTAATGACCTTAGATCGCAATTGGGCCATTTGAAAACAGGCCAGAAGACGGTCATTCCCTATGATCTTTACGCAGATCTATTTCCCCCAGGAGAGCCAGATCAAGTCATCCACACTGACAGTTATCATTTTGCAAAAGCCTATGGTTGCCACATTGAAAATAGGCCTTCTCAGCAGGAAATATGGGTCATAAAGGATGCCCCGAGGTATAAGATTTAAAAAGGTAGCCGGAAGAAGCTGCAATCTGACCATTGGCTGTTACCCATCGTCTGCTTAAGCCAGCCCACCGACAAAGCCGCTCGTATCGACTGAGGGCACTTTTGCCTGCTTCCGCCCGTTCTAGAAGTTGAGCATAATTGTTGCGCATCGACTCAACCTAAGAAACATTTATAGGGTCGTCGAGAGCACCTCTTAGCACTTTCACCAATCGTGTTGATACTTTTTTAGGTTGGTGTACGTAACAATCTCGTCCACTAAATTATGGGATGAACTTGGAAGATCGCCGCAAGAAAATCGTTGATGCAGGTCTCGCTATCCTCAGTGAGGAAGGCCTGTCAGGTCTCACCTAGCCGCGCATCACCGCTCGAACCGGGATCCGTCAAAGCCATTTGGCTTACTACTATCCAACCCGCGCCGATCTGCTTGTGGCGGTCGCGACGGCAGCAACCGAAATCCAGGCGACGAATGCCAAAGCAATGGCCCAGCGTGTCACCAAAGGACGAACAGGGCAAGGCCAAGTGCGACCCTAATGTCGAGACCTCTCCTCCGGCTCAATAAATAATTAGTTTTAGACGTCAGACGCCACCGGACAAAACCCGGTGGCGTTTTGCATTTTGGAAGCTGTCTATAATTTTCCTCGTTGGAATGCAACTTGGGCAAGTGACAATGGCGACCAGCAGAATGTTATTAGTCGTCCATAGGGAATAGAAGAGTGACCTCTGAGCCAGGTGACATACGATTAAAGTCTATTGTCGTATTCAGCTGACGAGCGAAAGACTGGACAATCCTCATACCAAGCCCACGGGATTTGCCGGGATCAAACTCAGCAGGAAAGCCTACCCCTTCGTCCTGCACTATGATCCGTGCACTCTTTTCGCCCTCACGCCGGATAATAACCCAGATTTTTCCACCTGCACTGTTGGCATAAGCATATTTTGCACAGTTAGTGATGAGCTCCACGACAATGAGTGCCACAGATATGGCATTATCAACTTTTACGAAAATCCCACTTTCAGCCTCAACTGTAATACTACAGTGTTCAACTGACGAATCCATATCTTGGCAGACCTCTTCGACATAAGTACCAAGGTCTATTTTCTCGATGTTGTTATTTCGGTAAAGTCGTTCATGGGCGCGGGCAATCGCACTAACCCGACGCGCTGTCTCTTCAAATAGATCCGCCGTTTCCTTTTCCCCGGCGCGACCCTGCATGCGCAGCAGGCTCACGACAATGGTGAGGCTGTTTTTTACTCGGTGATTCATCTCCTTCACCAAAAATTGCTGCCGACGCAGCGCATCCTTGAGTTGACGTTCGTGGCGCTCGCGCTCAATGGCCATGCCAAGAACATTTGCTGCACCCTGGAGGAAGGCCAAGTCGTGCTCAACAAATTCATGGTCAGATTTACTGTCCACTTCAAGAACACCAAAGGGCCTGCCGTCACCTTGCAAAATAACGTTCATGGCCCTCCTGATTCCATGGTTGGCGAGGAGGTCAGGAGTGCGAAAGCGTTCCTCATTTTCCAGGTGATTGGAGATAACGGCCTTACCTGTACGCAAGGCAAATCCGGCAGGAGAGTCCAAATCTGCCCCTACACTTGCCACTCCGACGATGCCGTTTTCCCAACCAACACCAGCCACAACAAGTAGACGATTGTCCTCAGGCCGATGGCGGAGAACCTTACAAAATTGAACGTTGAGGCCTTCGGCAGTGAGGCGAGCTGTCTTGGTGAGGAGTTCATCGAATGTTGCGCCATGCAGAGCAATCACTCCAAGTTCCGACAATATTTCCTGCTGGCGAATGCGTTGCTCTAGTGCCTGTCTGGTCAAGTCAGGCGCGGCGGCACTTGCGCCCTGTTCGACCACTGGAATGGGACTGACGTCAGACATTGTTACTGGGGCTTTCAATGAAATAGAGTTTGACCTTAGTGTAATACGAGCTTCTTGTCAGGGCTGTCTTGAGGAGGTCTGGAATATTGGGCTTAAAAGCAAATTTTAGAGTTTGTTTGGGTAACTTTGAGATTATGAAATATAGATCATCTGCCGTCACCGCTGTGCTGTTCTGATGGACGAGGTTGTTGCAAATGTGTAGTCCCTAAATAAAGTGATCACTCGCACGCAAAACTTGGACGCAGAAAAACCTCATGGAATTTTCCACAATCTGTTTGATATTGTGGTGGTGCTCAAAGGCCTAAATGGTCTTGTGGAAATTGCGAGTGGTGCCACACTTTTGTCGATTAAGGCGGGCACCATTTTAGAATGGGTTCTTTGGTTGACTGAATCTGAGATGCTGCAGGATCCTCACGACTACCTTGCGACCTCGCTACAAAAATGGGCGTTGAACTTTGGGCATGATGCCCAAGTGTTTGCGGGTCTCTATATAGTGACTCACGGCGTGATAAAGCTGGTCCTTGCAATGTTGCTCTACACAGAGCGCCCATGGGTGTTTCCGCTATCCTTATTATTGTTCACCGCTTTAGTGGCGTTTTCTCTGCATCACCTTGTGAATCATTGGTCCTGGCCATTGACATGTTTTATCGCATTTGATGCTTTCACTATTGGTGTTATTGCAAAAGAGTGGCGCACGGTTGGAAAAGTGAAATAGCGGCATGTTTAGCTCAGGCTGACTAAATCACACCTCTCCGCACTAAATACTATGATATTTTAGGTCAAGGTTTTTGAGCAATTTATAATCAGGTCGGTGTGGATTCCGGATCTACCAGTGACAGAAATCTGGCCGTGTAGGTATTAGTTTGCGTGATGAAGACAACACCATGGAGGCGCCCATTCGTGCCACTGAATAACTGTGGCTAAAGGTTCTGCGACCAGCTTACGGGAAAGGTCACGGTACAAGTGGCGGACACGTAATCGAGCAAAATTAAAGATCAGAGCGTTGCAGCTTTGCGGATGCCCAAGATGGCAATGGGCAACGCAAAAGACAGCTGGGTTGCACTTTATCTCGAAGTCTTTTTCAGCTCTTGTGCAAACCACCATTCAGCAACCCGGTCTGCACCACCAACTGAGCGAAACTTAAAATACTCACCGTGGCCATTTTTCTCTGCCCAATCCCTGAATGCTCTAAAGCTGGGGCTGTCGCCGTTTTCTGGATCGAAATCGTTCGTTCTGGCCCAGTTCTGAATCAATCTTCGCACGGCTTGTTCAGCCTCATCTCTGGTTAGACTTTTCTGTTTCATCATTAGGATCTTACGTATGGCAACGCGCTTCGCACTTCATCGACGCGACTTCTTATCATCTTTAACTTGCATCTGCCGATTGCAATTGCGCGCGAAACCACACACTCAGCAGGGTAAAATGAGAAAATTGATCGTGGCCCGCGTCTGGCCTCCAGAGCGCGGGCCACTGCTTACCAGTCGCGACCGCATCGCCGTCGCGACTGGTAAATGGCAGACCGCCACGTTATAAATTTGGCAAATTTATAAATCCCATATTGACGTGAATTGAAGAGCCCGCATGGCTTGTGAAAGTCACACGGGCTCTCAGAGCAGCCCGCCTTCAAATTGCGGTAGGAAGTGGGCTGTCTTAGTCGGAAATCCCATAATCTGCGTTCATCGCATAAGTTGCCTGAGAATTGGCTGACAGTCAGGCGAATACGGGCGGTAATTCAATTTTTTGTCGAGTGATTTTTCTTCATGGCTATCGTGCAGGCTTGCGTCTGCAGGTGAACGGGTTAAGCCTATCATTTATCATGACCCCAAGCGATGCCAATGCTTCATTAGAGAGGCACGATCAGAAGCGTTCGGCCTGGGCAAAGCCCCTGATCTACGGTACATTGGTCATATGGGGTTTATTGTGCATCTTCCCTTTGTACTGGATTGTAATAACGTCTTTCAAAGACGAGAATGCGATAGGAAATGGTCCCTTTTATATCCCCTTCGTTGACTTCACCCCATCGCTGGAATCTTGGTCATTTATCCTGACTTATGAGAATGACTTTCTCTTGGCCCGATTGTACAACTCGGTCATTGTGGGCGTGACAGCTACTCTTCTCACCGTGTTGGTGGGTGCAATGGCAGTCTATGGCTTGACCCGATTCCACTATGCACTCAGGTGGACAGCCATCGCATTTGTCTTTCTCGGTCTTGTTTTCCTTGCTGGCTTTTTCTCGGTATCAGCAACGGGCCTTCATTTCTGCTTTGCAATAGCGGTGGTCTTAGCTTTAATTCTTGCTGTCCGCGTCAACCTTAAAGGTCCAACCCTACGCAATCACGGCATTATAGTTGTAATGATGGCCACACGCATCCTTCCGCCCATGGTGGTTTTGTTACCCATATTCATGATGGCGCAAGTCACAGGCATGTCAGACACGAGGATTGTTCTCATTCTAACTTACGCGTCTGTCAATCTCCCAGTTGTCGTGTGGCTTATACTGCCGGTATTTGGACCCAGAGCCACTGAACAAGAGGAAGCAGCCCAACTTGACGGCGCATCGCACCTTCTGATTTTTTTCACGATCTTCCTTCCAATGGTTGCATCTAGCCTTGCAGCCGTCGGCCTTTTAATATTAGTTCTTTGTTGGAACGAATATCTTTTTGCAGTCGAGCTCGCGAGTAACAATTCGATGACGCTGCCACCGTGGATCATCGGACAAATGTCCATCAAAGAGGCCCAGGCAGGTGGTGACAATCTGGAATGGGCACGGCTCTCTGCCGCGATAACTTTGATGATAGTACCTCTGCTGGTCTGTGCAGTATTCGTGCAGCGCTTCATGGGTCGCATGTTCATGGCGAGCCGATTAAATTGAGGGCGCGGACAGAAATCAATAGTCGCGGAAACTTTCTAGACATGTGTTCGAGTATACGGAATAGTTATGCCGTGGGAGCCATTCATCTGCTGCTAAATTTGAACTGCCCGAAGGTATTATATCTTGTCGGTTGCCTGCGCAGTGTTGGAAGCTTTCGGAACCACGACTTGCATGAACTAATTCCAAAACCCTAAACAGACGATCATGATGGACGAAGCTCTGACAAAATCTATAAACGGCCTTGCTGGAAATTCAGCATCGCTGCATTGGCTCATGGTTTTGCTCACAACTTATGGCATTCCAGTTTTACTGGCCGTCACCGTTGCGCAATGGTGGATCAAGAAAGACCGCCAAAGTATGCGTCACGTCTGCGTGGCAACTTTTTTGGCGTTCGTTGTGAGCCTCAGCTTCAACCAACTTCTTCTCTTGTTTATCCACCGTGTGCGCCCTTACAATTTAGGCATCACCCATTTACTTATTCCGCCGAGCGCGGACTGGTCGTTCCCATCTGACCATGCAACCGCAAGCTTTGCTATTGCAGCGACGATTAGGCTGCACAGGTTGCCCCAACGCGGCGTTCTCTATCTGGCAGCGGCCGCTGTGTTGGCGTTCTCGCGCGTTTATGTGGGCACTCATTACGTAGGAGATGTCCTGGGTGGTGCCGGTGTCGGCATCGTTAACGCTGTTATGGTGCGCTTATCCTATCGCGAAGGCTCAAAGTTTGACCGCTTGGTGACATCCATTCTTTGAGCAGGATTAAAGGATCAAGCGAAGGCCTCAACGGCAATTGGTCCGTCTCTCGACGATGTCCCAATAAGAAAACCTATGGTTTGCGATTGAGCCAGAAAATCCAGACCAACCAAGGCACGACAACCAGCCAAATCAAGACAATGAAGGCCAGCCCAGGTCGGCTTACGGGTTTTTTCCCCTTGCGAAGTGCCTCCGCTCTAAATTCTGCCATAAAATCGGCCGGGACCAACTTTACTGCTAAAAAAATGCTAAGCGGTACAATGATAATGTCGTCGAGATAGCCAAATATGGGGATGAAGTCAGGCATGAGATCAATGGGACTGAGGGCATAGGCGGCTACGCATCCGGCTACAACCTTCGCATGCCAAGGCACTCGCGGATCGTGGGCTGCAATCCAAAGGGCAAAGACATCGCGTTTTAGATTACGCGCCCAGGTTTTTAATTTTCCTATCATTGACCACCAAACGAATTCAAAGTTAAGTGTTTTGACATGTTACAAAAAATGGATTTGGCAGGCACCTGGTTTTTGGTCGCCAACCCTCCCTT
This sequence comes from Hyphomicrobiales bacterium, assembly GCA_038231475.1. Lineage (GTDB taxonomy): Bacteria > Pseudomonadota > Alphaproteobacteria > Rhizobiales > Aestuariivirgaceae > Aestuariivirga. Next base: position 14,521 of record JBBRLH010000028.1, read on the forward strand.
GCCTCCAACAGTCGTTTGGCTTCACTTGTGATCAACCTAGTAACATAGGATCTTGGGCCTCAGGTGTTAAAGCTGCTGCAATAAAAACTTTAACTCGACCATGAGCGCCAAAATTGCTTCCTTGAAGTTTCGCCGCTCAGTTGGGGTCGAATGCCTTTATTGTCGGAGAGCCCCATTTATATGGATTGAGCTCAATTTTTTGATCTACTATTCGGCTATTAGACGAGCTACAATAGTTTCGATCTCAAACGGACATTTAAGCTGGTGTCAGCATTCAGGCAGAGGAATCGTCACGTACAATTACTTTCTCTCACGCACGCGCTTTTCTCTTGCTGCCGCTGCCACAACATTTGCCAAGCACCCGATCAGCAGAGCAGCCCCCACCCAGATGGTATTGATATCAGTCAGCTTCAATAATGCAGCCGCGGCTGAGACCAACAACAAAGTGATCATCGTCATGCGAGCGTCAGCCATGAACATACTAAATAATTCTATTGCCACTTCCTGAATAATTTTCATGCAGATAGCCTCATTTATCTACTTTTTCACTGCCTTGGATGGAGGATCATTGCGAAGGATATATGCTGTCAATACCGCGGCAGCCAGGAACATCGCTGCAAACAGAATTAGAATGAGATCTTTTCCAGGCCAGTTTATGCCAAGGCCCTCGCCAGTCCAAAACACGCCGAACGCTGAAAGCATGACGCCGACGCAGAATTTCAGCGTATTTTCGGGAACACGTGATAACGGCTTGTGCACCAGCATGCCAATGATGAGCACAACTATGCAAGCTGCAAGCGCGCCAATGGCAGCAGGCCATAACATATTCCGGCCCGAGCCCACAGCAATGACAATGAAAACGACTTCGAGGCCTTCCAGTAAAACCGCCTTAAACGCCGCCAGTCCAGCAATAAAATCTATGGAGGATCGTTTGGACTTTGACATGTGGATCAAGCCCGCTTGCTCGTCAGCAAAAATCTTTTCTTCATCGTGAAGAGGAATAACACCGGCCGTCCTTAGAATTGCCTTTCGCAGCCAGCCCATCCCAAACAGCAGCAACATGACGCCGACCACGAGCTGAAGAGAATAAATTGGCACGCGCTCCAATAAGGGACCAAGAATTGCGATGGCTAATGCAAGCAAGAAGAGAGCGCTAATTGTTCCGACCCAAGCTTGTCTCCAACCCCGTAACGTCCCGACCGCTAAAACTACAGTAAAAGCCTCAACGACTTCAACCGTTGATGCAAGAAAAGCCGCGACGATTGCTGAACTCTCGATACTTAAATGGGAAAAATCCACGAGAAGCTCCTAACAATATTTCAACTTTTTGGATGGGCGAAAAAATGAAAATCTATATAACCGTGGAGCATGCCATTGTTAAAATGGCTCTGTCATAGTTACAACTTGAGTCGCCTTATTATTTCCAATTGTGAGTTTGATGATCATATTGAACGTGGTATTTGGCCAAGGATCAGAATAGGTACCTTGCAGCGCGCCTAGCGCATTTAGTAGACTTGGAATATTGCCATGGTGCCAGCAAATTAGGACGAGTTTATTCTGGTACTTCTCACTTTGCAGAATTGTGAGGGCAAGCGCCCCGTAGTCTTGATCTGCATAAGTCTGGTCAATTGGCACTCCAACTGTTTGAGATAATGGAAGGACTGTTTCGAATGGGCGAGAACTGTGATTTGAGTTTGAAGTAGCGAAGATAAAATCTGGTTTGCCAAATTGCGTGGGAATATATTTTGCAAGTGACTTCGAGCGTTCAGCACCTGCAGTCGTCAGGTGCGGATCATTCAAATCTGGAGACTTTTCAGCATGGCGCATCACAAGGATAGTTATTGGCATAGGAATACGTCCCGATCGTGTGGTTTGTGCAAGTCGAACACTTCCAGTTCAAAATAGCAACAGGTAGTAGAGGCGACCGATGCCCGAACTATTTAAAGGTTCAATCATTTCTGTTCAATCTCCCTGTCAGCTAATTGTAAGAATGGATTGCTATAAGGCGCGTTTGGAGTCTGGAATGAAACAGTTTCTTTTGGCGCTTTTTCTAATTGCTGTGCCCGTGGCTGCGTTTACTGGCTTTGAAATGAAGTTCGGGTCGGCACCTGCCGCCGCAGCGGGTACTGCGAGTCTGGGTGATTTATCAGCTTTGAAGGCTATTATCACTGATGTGCAATCTATTGCCGACAAGGGTGATATGGTTGCAGCTGAAAAGCGCATCCGTGATTTTGAAAATGATTGGGATGTAGCGACCAAGTCTTTGCGCGGGCTCAACAAAGACTATTGGGGCCATGTCGATGACGCTGCAGATGCTGCATTGAAAGATTTACGTGCATCAAAGCCAGATCCGGCAAGTGTGAAAGCGTCGCTAGCTGTTTTGATGGACGAATTAAACGACCCCTCCAAAGCGCCATAATCACTTCTAGGAATTGCCTCATGTCAAACAGCGTTAACCAACCCAAATTTAACCGAGTTCCCAAAGTCACATTTGATTTCTGGCTGATCAAATTGATGGCCGTGACCATGGGCGAAACGGCAGCGGACTATTTAGGCGTCAATTTAGGTTTGGGATTGACGAAAACTTCATTGCTTATGGCAGGAGTTCTGGTGGTGGCTCTGTGGTTCCAGTTTCGCCAGAAGAAATATGTTCCGTGGTCATATTGGCTCGCTGTCGTGTTGATCAGCATTGTGGGAACATTGGTGACTGACAATCTGGTGGACAACTTTGGTGTACCGCTTTTAGTCACAACTGTTGTCTTCACCGTGGCATTGGCAGCCACATTTGCACTTTGGTATTATTCAGAAAAAACCCTATCTATCCATTCCATTTTTACCAACAGTCGCGAGGCTTATTATTGGCTGGCAATCCTGTTCACCTTCGCACTCGGAACGGCGGCTGGTGATTTGGTGGCTGAGCAATTTGGTCTTGGCTACATGGCCACTGGTATTCTATTCGGAATGATGATTTGCTCATTGTCCATTGGATATTTTTTTCTGGGACTTGATGCGATATTGGGCTTTTGGCTTGTGTATATTTTAACGAGGCCACTTGGCGCTTCATTTGGTGATTTTCTATCACAACCGTATCAGTATGGTGGTTTGGCGCTGGGCACAATCATCACCAGTGTACTTTTCCTAAGTGCCATTGCGGCAATAGTTGCCTACATGAGCATTACGCACGAAGGCGAAGAATTGGCGTCTTAGTGGAATGTTGGTCGGGCCACTCTTCTTTCTCCATCGAGCAACTATTCAAAGGCAGTATAGATTAAAGAAATCTTGCTTTTATTGTTAGCCCGATCCCTATGCCGTGACTGCAACTGACCTCCCGCCAATGGAACTAATTCGTCGTTCATTCATCGAGTCTAAAGTTTGTCACGCAGACAAACAATCAATGGCCAACTCCGAACGGCGACTGGAAATTCATGCGTCCCTTGCCTGCAAAGATTTTTGGTGAGAACTTTCATACTCAGCCAATGAACCAGAACGTCGTGAATGGCTTCCTTATTTTCCTGTCAATTTGTGCGATTCTCTATTTTGGTCAACAGATACTCATCCCCATTGTACTCGCCATTTTGCTTTCGTTTCTGCTTTCGCCTCTTGTCAGAATGTTGCAGAAACTAAAGGTCCCGAAGACGCCTTCCATTATTGCAGTCGTGGTAATTGCTTTTAGCTTGCTGTTTGGTATGGCGGCCGTAGTTGCGACAACCTTGACTAATCTTGCAAGCGATTTGCCCCAATACGAGAGCAATTTGCGGGACAAGGCGAGAAGCCTGAAGTTCGCTACATCGGGGGGAGATACAATTGAAAAGGCCGCAAATGTCCTGC
>JBBRLH010000029.1:0-16443 GCA_038231475.1 Hyphomicrobiales bacterium
AACGCCGTATTACACTCAATAATGCCATCTCGATCACTCCATGTGCCCTCCAGCAGCAGCGCCGGAGGAGGTTGAAACATGGGTCACTTCTCAATGGAAACTAATGCCCCTACTGGGTCAAATCTAAGTGCTAATCAACATACTTTGCTTAAACTGACATGGGTGTTTGATCGATACCCAAGTTGCTGCACCAACCCCCTCCTTTTCCCCAAGGTGCGGTAAGTCAGTCGAACCCAGGCAGGTCCCGCTTTCTGCCTGGGTTTTTTTTGAGTTCGTCAACCAAACCCGAAGTTTCTAAGTATCTTCCCGTGTGGTGCTGTGGGCATTTCGTCATGCGTGTCGGATTACGGGAACCAACAGGATCCATTTACGTTTCTCATGAAGTACGTCCTGGCAGCCACACCATCCCTACTTGCAAAAGAGGGGCTGTCAACGAAGCCTGCGCGGCTCTCGCGAGCCGTGCGGGTTTTTTAGTCCTTAGTGGATGCTTGAGTTTAAATTGCTGCGTCGATCATATTTCTATTGATTTGGCGATTCAGCCTCAGGATCGCGAGTTGTTCCTTGATATTTGCAAAGTAAGCCGAATACCGCTCAACAGTAACATATGACATCTGTATCTGCTCTTGTGTCCCGCCGAGCGTGACAATAGCGTCTGCGTCCCACCCATCGGGGCTCGGTGACAAGCTTATCATAAAAGTCATTGGCTGCATTTGTTCGACCTCCCATTCATAGAAATGGCTCGAACATTAAATCATGTCTAGAGAAACTCGAAACTTATCACCGGAATACTAATGGGGTATCGCGAATCACAAATCTCTGACTAATCAATTCAAATGCAGTGAGAGCCCGATGGCGAGCGCGGCAATGGCGAGCTTCTTCTCGTTGCTGAAGACCGAACGAACGGCACGCAAGGTCTATCGTAACAGGGCACATACAAAAGTCGATGTGTTCTATCACCTTGAGCACTTCTACAATCCCAAGCAACGGCACTCGACGCTTGGGTATATCAGCCCTATTGAGTTTGAACGGAAGGCTGGATTAACTTAGGTGCATGTCCACTCAATCGGCAGCACGCGATATGTCGGCGTTTGGAAACTTCAATAATTGTAAAATCACTATCATCCAGATTGCGGCGATCAAATAGCCACCAAATACATCTGTCACATAATGCACACCCAAGAATACTCGCGATGCTCCAATAAGCGCTACGACCAATATTGCGAATGCCCAAAGAATGATATTCCAAATTCTCGGCAATTTGTGCGCTATGATAATCGCCAACGTGAAATAGAATAAGAAATTGTACAACGCGTGTCCGCTGGGGAAACTATAACTCGTCGGCATAGTGTTGGGATATATTTCATCTGGTCTGGGTCTTCCCACCAGCCATTTAGAAGCATTGTCAATTACCACAGCGCCTAGCATTGTAATTGCCATCAAGCGGAATGCAATCCAGTCCTGCAATAATATTAAACAGCCAAGCGAAGCAATTGTAAATCCAGTTAGCACGGCAACTGATCCAAGAATTGATAGCCCTTTCCAAAAAACAACCAGGCTAGGCGTATTCAAACCCAAGACCAAATTGTGGGACGACAAGTCCAGCGAAGTTGTGATGCCGGTAATCACAAGTATTACGAGGGCGGATGTTGCTGAGATCAAGACCAGTAATGCGACATAGAAATTTCTCTGACTCCACATCAAGTATTACCCACGTCGGGAACGAGAACGTTCAATGCACCGCGGATAATTGTATAGTTCAAAGGTGTCTTGAGCTTTAACACTTCCCCATCGGTGGCCACAGCGAGAATCTTCTTCTTGCTAGTCACCTGGAGTGACGTAGCGTCAAAAGTGACTACCTCTGCCACGCTTTTACTCTCAAAGATCATTGTCAGGAAGCTCTTGATCATACCCATCCTGCTCGAGGACGTTGACATATTCACCCAGAGAAATCCGCCATCCAAAGATAATCGGGCACCGATCTTACCGGCTGTCAACTCGTAACGGTTGTTACCAATGAATAATAATGCAGTTTTGCGAGCAACGGTCTGTCCGTCACTAATTTCCAGGACAAGATTCAACCTTCTAAAGCGAGAAAAAATGCGCACGGCGGAAAGAGTGGCTGCCCACCATTTCCCACGGCCACTGGCCTGTAGCTTCTCTCGCAATTTTACTAGGGATGGATAAAACCCAACACTTGAATTATTCAAAAAATAGGAGTCGTTGACTCGGCCAACATCAATTGCTCTCGAGTGACCCGCGCAAATAACTCTTGCCGCCTTGGCTAGATCTGTTGAGATGCCTAAATCGCGGGCCAAATGATTGAGGGTTCCGAGGGGCAAAATCCCTAATTTGATTTCGCGATGGCGAAGAAGTGCTGATGCCACTGCATTTACAGTGCCATCTCCTCCAGCAGCGACTACAATTTCAAATCCATCCTTCACGACTTTGTCCGTGAGCTCAGCGATAGAACCGCCGTGTTGAATAATTAAGACCTCTAAATCAATCCCTTCCTTCGAAAATAGGTCGTGTAGATCGCCCGAGTGGGCACGAGCTGCCGTGCCAGATTTTTCGTTGAGAAGGCAACAGATTTTCAAATTTCCTCACCTCCCCGAAGATAGTCACAATTATACTTGGGGCAATCCATTATAATATTGCCTGCTGCCAGCACATGACTCGTATAGTTTGATTTGATATTACCGAATTCGCTTAAGTTTCAATCCCAGCATGGAGTAGTTGACGCGATAGAACCCATCAATGCCGGTGGTTACCGCTTCGGGCCTCACCTTGAGTACGTCCTGCGCCATAACACCTTCGTAAGTGCCTTGTTCACCGTTATATTCGAAGTCATACACCGGCAGGCCATAAACAGTTGTGCCGACGAATTTAAGGTCGTGCTTCAGTCGAATGTCTGAAGTTCTTGATCCTCCTCCACCGCCTCCCCCACCGCCGTGGGAGGTCAGGTCGGGAGCAGCATTAGTCAAAGGCTTTGCGCAGCCGAGCAATAACAGATTGTTGTTTTTGCGGCATTGCAAATTATGCTTCTTGAAGGTCTTAGCATCGGCTGGGGCGACCGGCACACTGACCAAAAGCACAGATATAGCTAGACTCGTAAGAAATATAAACTTGCTGTTCATGAGTAGCCTCTTTATTTCTACGAACAACCATAGCCAGCTATCTCTGCCGTTCAAGCAACTTCGCAGATCAGTCATTTGCAGTGGTGCTTATCCATTAAACTTGGTGTCGCCGAAAACACACTTGAGTCCTTTGTCCAAGATACGAACATAAAAGGAACAAGCAAGCCGCAGCGCTCGCTATCGCCATTCGTCCCCATTCATCTCCAAACATGAGATCGCACCCCCCTGCGACTGCCGAGTGCTATTGAGCGCTTGTATCTCGACTGCGATGGCTTCTTTGACTCGGTGCAGCGGCAAGCCGACAAGAAGTTCAGAGGTCGCCGTTCGGTGTGATGAACGTCACCAATGCCAGCCGCACACATGCGATTACCTGTTCTCCTGCGCCCACATACAATCCTGCCAACAAGCCGGATTAGTTGCCATCAAGAGTAACCACACAATGTGATCGGAAATCCTAGGAGGAGCGCACAGTCGATTTTAACATTAAATCCTTAAGCTGCTTTTTGAGTGATGGGCCGTCGAAAGTGATAATTGAATACCCCTCAGATTGAAGCTCGCGACTAATTTCAGTCATAGTTTGATATTTGCCCGAACGGGCAAGTTCGAATGCGCGTTCTAGTGATGTTTTGTTGGCTTCCATGTTTGCCTTTCAGCGCTTGCATCAGCTTAGTGTCGTTCACACTTGAAGAATATGCGCGCCAACATCTTGGCGCGCATATCGTATACGTCATACATAACCTCAACTACTTGGCCACTTCCAATTGTCCGCGAATTTCACCGTCAGGAAATTTGGCAGTGTGAACATTTACGTAGGTTTTGCCAGCTTTAATGTCTGCAATTTGGGCATCGGTGATTGCGGCACTGCCATCCATAATTGCTTTAGACATATCAATTTCTGGAGGAGCTTTTGCGCCTTTTGCAGCGGGGCCGTGAATATGAGCAGCAGTGGCTTCGCCAGTCAGCCCATCGACTTTGACTGTCCACATCACTTTCTTCGCAGAAGTATCAATAGTGACGTCAGCTGTTCCTTTTCCCTTGCTATCTGTGGCTGGGGTTTCATCACCAGCGACCATATTAGCATGGAACTTCAGCATGTCGGCACGGGCGATTGACGTTGCGCCCAAAAGGGCAACAGTCACACCAGCCATAGCCAATTTAAATTTGGAAACATTCATGGTTTGAACTCCTCGGGGTTGATATTTTAATTATTTGCCCCCACTCCCAAACGTATATGAAGAGCCTGTCGTTCCACCCAAGGTACATTAATTTTGGAGTGAGTTCTTTGTGATCCGACCCGGTAAGTCACAGCCAACGTGAAATAGCTGAAACTGTCATTCACTTGACAATCCAGCGCGTCCAAGTTTGTCTTCCTCTTCTCGAATGACATTGAGGCTAAAATGATTGGGTTAGAAATTCTGAAGCGCGATATGAATGAATTGAGAGACGCCATTTGGGCTGATTGGCCTGATTTGAGCAAGATGAATTTGACATCAATCGAACGACGAAACTTCAAAGAGCCCATATTGGCGCTTATGGCGGAGCTGAAACTCTTGTTGGGACAGCTTTAACGCTTGACGCTCAAGAACCGCTGTTTATGAATTGCTCAAAATAGAAGCCCGTATGGTTTTGGAAAGTCACACGGGCTTCATTGACAGCCAAACTGGATTGGGGGCGTTGGAGGTTTGGCCGTCGAAACTTACCGCCAGTCAAAGCCAAATGCTGGAATTTGTCAAAGCACATAATCGCGAGGAACTAAGGCTCTTTTTTCACTCAACGATCAACTGAAAGACCATACCAAAATGAAATCCAATAAACTCGTCTTAGTGTTAGCTTCTGTCATAGGACTTGCCCTCTCACACGCGCCATTGGCAAGTGCGCAACCCATGGACGAGAAATCAAAACAGCTTTGCGCCGCAATAGGTTTGATTTACCACCTCCAAGCCAAGGGATATGATGACAAAATCAAACAAGGCAAAGAACTTGTCAAAAAGTCGGATGACCCAAAAATGAGTAAGTTAATAGAAGGGACATTTCGCGATATGGCGGCTGTTCGAGATAACACCAACAAGTTGGGTGATTTTATGGAGCGTCAGTTTGGCAAAGCAGAATCCAGCGAGCAAATCAAATTTGCACAACAGAGTATTGGAACACCGTCAATTAAACTCAAGGAATATTCTGACAATTGCCTACAGATGAAAGCTTTCCAATAATAAATATTCAAATCGACTCTTAACTGCATCAAGCCCGTGGTGTGCTCTCTATCGATGAAATTTAAGCCGAGACGTTACGCAAAGCCAGAGGATGCCGAGGCAATCGTCGACTTCTCAACATTCGCTAAAGCCATACAATTGAGTGCTTTAGCGGGTAGGCTTGAGTTAAAGCAACATAAAGAGGTAGCCTGGTGCTTCATCTCAGTAGTGGGCCAATTATCTTTGATGCATTATAGGTAGTACTTAATCTATCTTCTTTTCTGCTGCCTCACCGCGTTTGACAATGCTTCCTGTGGTAAAAAGAATTTCTTGCAATTCTGCACGCGAATCAGCTTTTTGCCGCAGCAAGAATTCGAGGTTCATGCCAAAATGCTTGAATTCCTCTTTTTGCGCATTTTTCATGATAGCCTTGGCCACTGCATCTTTTTCTTTGGAAATCCTTTGCTCATACCAATTAATCGCCTCTGCCTCCTCAATCACTGAGGCCATCATCCGGGCAAATGTCCTCACCTTTTGAGATAATTCATTTTCCGGCTCGTGATATTGATCAAAGCCCATCGTTTTCTCCCAAACAGTTTAATTCTATGAACTTATTATACTCACGGCAGAACGTTCTTCACAAAAAGAGGGGAAGTCACTACAGGGTCAACGCTCAGAGAACCTGGCAGATTTTCCCCCTTCTCCGCTCTCATCGATCAATTAGGAGGTGTGCAATGAAATCATAGCTAACTTCTTCTGCGGATGATGCAAATATTTTAAACCGTCGAAGCAGAGCTTATAAACATTAAGGGGGCAATAAAATTGCAATGGAGGAACAGATCACGGGTCGTCGCGTTTCATTTGTCAGAAAGCACCGGGACTTGCTATGCCAGTGAATCGGAACACAAAAGAGAAAAAACTACGGACTAGCCCTTTCAGGAACATTTACGAAGTGAATGTCAAAGAGGCGTTTGAACTCTGCAAAGACACGGTGCAAAGTTTCATCAAAGATGACTCACTTTCTCGTGGCGCTGCGATTGCTTTCTTCGCCGTCACTTCAATGGCTCCACTATTGCTCGTTGTCACCGCTGTGGCAGGCATGGCATTTGGTGAAACGGCAGCGCGAGGGGCGATCGTGACGCAGCTCAGCGGTATTGCCGGCCCAGAGTCGGCAAGTTTCTTTGAGGCCGTGATTAAGAGTGCCTCCGTCAAATCCTCGGGATTGATTGCAACAGTAATTGGAACGGTGACTTTGATCATCACCGTATCAGGAGTTTTTGGAGAAATGCAGTCGGCCCTTAATGCAATTTGGAAAGTAAAAACGAGCGACACGACAGTATCGCGTTTGTTGAGGGCACGGGCAGCTAGTTTTGGGTTAGTCGTGGCATTAGGTTTTCTCTTAATGACTTCGCTCGCATTGAGTGCTGCCCTTGCAGCGTTTGGTGATTATATCAAGCTCGTATGGACTGGTTATGAAGCCATTGTTGAGATTCTCAACTTTGTGAGCTCCTTGGTTCTGATTGCAGTTTTATTTGGGGCAATATTCAAAGTGTTGCCTGACCGCAGTCTCCAATGGAAAGACGTTGTTATTGGTGCAATCTCATCAGCGCTTCTTTTTAGCGCCGGCAAATATTTAATCGCTGCGTATCTGGCTTCAAGCGGCATTGCCACGACTTACGGTGCAGCGGGCGCCCTTATACTACTTTTGCTTTGGGTGTATTATTCAGTCCAGATATTCTTGCTGGGCGCAGAATTCACAAAAGCTTATGCACAACGATTTGGCAGTCGAAAGAACAAAAAGTCCCTAAAACCCAAAGTCGTTCCAATTTAACCGCACATCAACTGAGCTCGACGTGCTTAAGAAGTCATTCTTGGATGTATTTCTTGAACACCGACTTTAAAATCGCCTCCGGCTAAGCAAAATTACGTTAGGCACAAGGGTCTTTCAGGCAATAGACATTTTGCAGCTCACATAAAATGTAACTTGTGAACACCCTGTGCCAGAGAGCTATAATTTCACAAAAAAGGACGCCCGCAGGTTGAAAGCTACGAGCGTCTTGAGAAGTAGATTCTACTCTGGCGTTACGGGCAGTGGCGATACTGCCCTGAAGTGGACAAATACAACCCCGTATCAGGGTTATAAGAGCGGTAGCGCGACGCGCACCAATTCACATTTGCTGAAAAACCCACACGGCGATTATGCATGCGGTACTGGGACCGATCCATGCAATTCCAATAAGCCTGTTCGTAAGCACGCTTGTCATAGCGGCCCTGTGAGCCAGCCGAACCCAGGACTCCGCCTGTGACACCACCGACTGCAGCGCCAGTAGCAATATTGCTCGCGTGGGATTGGCCGGTGATTGCACCAACAACGCCACCCAAGACGGCACCTGTTACGACACCACCAACAACGGCGTTAGAATTGCCATCACGGTACGAAGCCTGGCGGGCATAGTCCTCACAATATCCTCGGCTGCCGTAGCTCTGTGCATGGGCAGGTGCGTTTGCAAGAATAAAGGCTGCAACACCACCTACGACAATAGCTGTTTTCTTGATCATAATATTCTCCTTCAGCATTGAACCTAGATCAACAATTAAATGCATTAGGCATGGTTTGGTTCCGCCAAGAATTAGGGATTTCGCGGAGCAATAGCCAATAAGTCAGTGCCTAATCCGTGCGAATGTAACCCAACCGTATTGGCGCGAGAACGGCAGTCAGACTATTGGAAAATGTCTCAGGCGTGTATTGACTTTTGTCGCCCATGGCCCCCCCCATTTGATCCTTGAGGAATATGTTAAAAAAAGGCCCCCTACTCGGGAGCCTATCGCAATCTTCGCATTAAGATTTCAGGGGTCTATTTTATTGGACTGGTTTTGTTGCATCCGGCGTGGCTGGAGCTGCTTTTGGTGCAATAGGGGTAGTCGCTGCGTTAGGAGTGGCTACAACGGGGGAAGTTGCTGGATCGGGGGTCGCGGTTGCAGGAGCCGGCACAATTACGTTATTCTGCGTCACGGATGGAGCAACCGTGGAGGGAGTCCAGTTATTGGCATAAAAGAAGTATGCGGCGAGTGCCACCACAATTGCTGCGATAATAAAAAAAATGCCGCCATTCGAGCTAGCGTTTGCTTGAGTGATGCGAACTTCTGGACGGGCAGTTCCATTATCTGCCCTAACAAAATCAGAATTAACATCAGCTGCGGATCTTGGCTTCTGAGTGGTGTATTCGACCATGGGGGTTACTCCTTTTGGTATTGGCTAGATACATAATGTATAAATAGATGATTAGTTCCGTTGGGGACGTCATAAAATGTAAAGCACAGATTCCCTCTCGCACGACCGATCGCGAGGCAATTGATTTGACGGCGTCAACGATTCTAATTAGTTGCGCACTGAACATATAATTGCTCAGGATTTTGCCACGGCGCCTTCGCCGATTTGGTCATAAAGAGCGCACACTACACAGAGGTCCTAATCTATCTCAGAAGGCAACCCCGGCCACCCATTGTAATATCTCATATTGATTGTTTTTCGAATGACTTCATTTGGAACTGGATATACATGCGACGGCCATCCGAGTCCGCTCCGCATTGTTGCCAAACACTAAGACTTGCTGATCTGCACCATTCGGTATTTCATTATTGGCAGATATGGCTTTGCTCGGATTCTTGTCGAACCTACCTTTTTTTCAAAAAATGCAAAACGCCACCGGGTATTGTCCGGTGGCGTCTGACGTCTAAAACTATTTATTTATTGAGCCGGAGGACAGGTCTCGACATTAGGGTCGCACTTGGCTTTGCCCTGTCCGTCCTTTGGCTTTTTGCCATTGGCATTCTGATCTTTGGGCTGCTGTTGGTCGTTCTTTTGAGTATCTTGCGGGGCTTCTACGGCACCAGCTTTTGGCTTTTCGACAGGAACGTCTGCTTTTGGTTTTGTATCTGCAGGCGGTGTTGGAACTGTCTTATCTTGCTTCGGCTTCTCAGCCGGAGCCTTGACCACAGGAGGAGTTGCGTCAGGTGTTTTTACAGCTGGTGCTTTAGCTGCCGGCGCTAGAGCGGCTGGTGGCTGTTTGACCAAAGGTGTCTCAGCTGGGGCCGGAGGTGTAGTGGCGGGCGCTGCATCTTTAGCTTTTTTAGCGTCGACCGTGCCCGGAGCTCCAATCTTGGCGTTACTATCGACGGCTGGCTTTGCAGGATCCACCACAGCTTTGTCAGTCGTTGCAGCTGGTGCATCGGTTGAAGCTTTACCATCCACAGGAACTTGAGCTTTCGCGTCAGGTTGAGCCTTTTTATCCACGGCTTGTCCAGGAACAACGGGCTGCTCAGCAGGTACATCCGAGGGTTCAATACCTTTCGCTTTGCGGTCTGTTATCACCTGTTCGACCTTGAGGGTATTTTTAGGCTTGGCAGTGTCTTCAGCCTTCACATCAGGATTAAAGATAGTAATCGAGTTAGAATCTGATTTACCTACGGCATCAGGGTTAGTGACTGGTTTTTCGGTAAGCGCAACGACCTTGGTATTCGTTGCCTTCTCAATCTCGTTGACCTGGATCACATTGTTTATGACGATATTATTTTCAATGCGCACCGTTTCGGGAGGGCTCTGCTGAACGATCGTTCTAACATGATCACGGTCGCGAATAATCCGGTCTGACAGATTGATCGACAAGAATGCAGAGGTAGGTACCGCTTGCCAGTAATAATCCGGCACGTCGCCAATGGTAATGCTGACATCGACATCCCCACCTCTGTGGGGTGGCAAGGGAGCCCAGGCAACTTCGTTTTGTCCACGACTCCAGGCTACCCATGCAGGCGCCCAACGGCGGCCTGGAACCCAATACCAGCCGATGTCGCGCGAATAGCCCCAACGTCCATAATGATACGTAGCCCAACCAAATCGTTCATTTGAGACCCACATCCAGCCATAACGCTGGGTGTATGACCAATGGCCCAAGGTATAGGGCCGCCAACCGTGATCCACGTGATGGGGAATAAAGACGTACTGGTCCTGATAGGAGACCCAGTTGCCATAGGGCTCAAGGCGATCATAAAATGACCCAAAGCCAAAATTGACAGACACACTCGCGTCAGCTTGAGCCGGTGAAGCCACGGAGAATGTCGCTGGTGCCATTGTAGAAAGAGACAGCAAGATGCCACTTGCCGAAACCGCGCCCAAAACCATGTGCTTGAATGTCATGTTATGACCCTTCCATTGTTTGTATACTTGGTCGGACAACAACTTCGGCCTCATATGGTTCCATAACCGAGGCCACTGACCAGTGCTTTTTGTCGTTTAAAAATGCCGTGCGAAAATTTGAACTGGCCTGTTGTTAGAAGATCTTTTGACAGCACGTCCTAATTACAGACCCAAACTCTGCGGTGAACAATTCTATAACCGTCGTGATAACGGTTCCACTTTTTGACCGAGATATATTCGTAACCGCAGCTTTGATCATCATAACTATCATAGCTATCGTCGGAGGGTTGATAGCTTGGATAAACCGGATAGGGTTCTGGGTAATAACCTGGATAGCCCCCTCCGAAGTTCAAACTGAATGACACGCCGTCGTGGGCCGAAGCAGTCGTGGCCGCAGCTGTCACAAAAATTGCAACGGCAGAAGCAGCAAATAAAAACTTGCGATACATGGTATCAACCTTCTCATGTGAGATTCGAATAAACATTATAATGTGGTCAGATTTTATTTTTAGGACCCACCACCTGAACTCAAGCCATACAGTCCGTTCATCTGCCGTTCATTTTGGTGTTCATATTTAGAAAGCATCGGTTGAACGAGATATCAGGGAACTGAGTGATTGTTTTTCTATCGTGACGACAAGAGCCTGGCTCTTGAAAAAAGAAAAAGCAGGCAGAGCAATGCGCTGTCACAGCAAATTCAAAAACTGCTCTGCAAAATCAAAAATTGATTTGCCTCCTCAAATTGGCGTGATCGTGAAGCCACTGCCTTGATAGTAACCAGCCTCGCTACTCAAGCCCGAGCAGCGTGTGCTACCACCGAGCCACTTATTCCAGCCGATGCAGATTTTGTTTCCGGTCAACTTCCAAAAGCCTCTGTCCACCGCGCCATTAGCAGAACCTAAAACCAACCCGTTGCTCTTGAGAGTAACAAACATAGTGGACACACCCATGAGCGTCACCTTGTAGTGCCCTGGCACCAGATTTTTGAGTTGTGCGGATCCTAATGGCATTCCCGCAAACGCCGACGAAGCCTGGATTAATATTAATCCAGCCATTATCGTAGAAGTGATGAATCGTTTCATTTTCGGCCTCAAATTTTATGTGCTTCAACAGTTACGTATTGCGCTGCGACTGACATAAGTCTGACTCATCCGTTCATATTAGGTTCATTGTGGGTTCAATTTCGAGGTTTAATAGCTGCGCATTGGTGCCACGAAACTCACTCGGGCATTCACAATAGTGTTCACTGGCAAAACCCGCTCGAGACCAGGCATAGCTTAGATTTTAAAATGGATAAACCGCCCTCAACTGGGGCGGTTCATCTATTTTGCAAGATTACGTTTTTTAACGTTGCACCAAAAGCGGCGTAATGCGCGCAATAGAAACACGGCGATTCTCGGGTTCAGCTTCAGCCGTTGGAATTTTCAAGAAGCGCTCACCTAGTCCAACTGTTCGCAAGTTTTTTTCGGGAATGACATAGTAGGAGGTGAGAGCACTCTTGATTGATTCAGCGCGGAGTTTCGAAAGTCTCTCGTTATAAGAGGCCGAGCCTGGAGCGTCGGTATGCCCCTCAATCAAGAATACTTCATTGGGATACTTCTTCACGATCTTCTCAATAATCGCAGCAATGGCATCAAGATTTCTGACTTGCTCATCCCGGATGAAGGCTTCGTTCGTTCCAAATCGAATGGTATCTATCTCAATACGTGAGATAGAGTTACGTAAAGTTGGTTCCGTAGCAATTTGCTCAACATCATAGCGCTGACGCGGATTTTCACTAAACTGGCGAGGCGGTGCAACTAGCACATCCTCCATTTCGCGGGGATCAATTTCTGCAGCAAACACGTCGCGGCGTGGACGATCCGATTGAACATAGTCATTGGAGATTTCAAACGAGTCATCGGCGGCCTGCATGGCCAATTCGGCCTCTCTGCGATGGCGCTCTTCAATCAGGCGGCGGCGCAGAATGGCGCGGTCACGCTCAACCGACGCGCGCCAATAGTCGCGATAGGACGGATCGTAAGCATTGTTGGATTGGGCATCACCGAAAATCTGAATGCGAATCTGAAGTTCAGAGACGTCAAGGTTTTCAGCAGGTCGCCTGTCATTCAGCACCACCTGCGGCGGAGTCAAAACTGTGATGATGTTTGTGGTATTCGTAGTGGTGGTATTGTTGGTTATTGTGGTTGTATTACCGCCGGCGGCCGCAGGAGCTTGTGAAGGTTTGGGGACAACTCCAGGAACGGCGGGCTGAGTATTAGCGGCAGAGGCTTGCGCAGTCTTGAGCTGTTGGGCAGCTTCGGCTGCCGCCACGCGTTGGCGCAAAACTTCGCGTTCGATTTTGAGTTTTTCGCGAACCGCGCGTTCGGTGTCATGAGCTAATTCATTGGCAGTCATCAGCTCGCGAATGCCATCCAAGCGCTTGCGCAAATCATCGTCGCTGAGTTTGGTCAAATCGCTCTGATCGGCCAAGTAAGCTTGCGCCTGTTTTTCTGATGCCGGATCGACGATGTTGCTATCTAGCGCTTTTGCATCAGCAGCCGATGGTGCCGCACTTAACTGAGGAACTGGAGGTGCCACGGCTACTTGTGGCAAAGGCTTCAATTCAGGGGGTGGTGCAGGTGGCGGCGGCACGACTTTGGGCACAGGTGGTGCCTCAAGGACAATTTTTGGTGGTGGGGTTGCGACTGCAGGAGCAACTGGTGCAGGTACAGGTGCGGCATCAGCTAGCGGCACCTTAACCGCCGGGGCAGTTGGTGTCACTTCGGCGACGGGTGCTTTTACGGCAGGATCAGCTGGTGCGACTACGCCCACGGGCGGCTTTGGCGCAGGCACCAACGGCACAACTTCAGCTACTGGCGGTTTAGTAGCCAACGCTTGTTGATTTTTTTGTGCGGCGGCCTGATCCTTGGCAAGCTGGTCTGCAGCGACTTGATCAGCTTGGGCCTTTGCGACCTTATCGGCCAAAGCCTTTTCGGCTGCCGCTTGGTCTTGGGCAGCTTTATTGGCTGCAGCTTTGTCGGCAGCAGCTTGGCCCTTGGCAGCCTTGTCTACAGCGGCTTGTTCTTGCGCGGCTTTATTGGCTGCAGCCTTATCAGCAGCAGCTTGGTCCTTAGCAGCCTTGTCTACAGCGGCTTGTTCTTGCGCGGCTTTATTGGCTGCAGCTTTGTCGGCAGCAGCTTGCTCTTTGGCAGCCTTATCAAGAGCGGCTTGTTCTTGCGCGGCTTTATTGGCTGCAGCTTTGTCGGCAGCAGCTTGCTCTTTGGCAGCCTTATCAAGAGCGGCTTGTTCTTGCGCAGCCTTGTTTGCTGCAGCTTTGTCAGCAACAGCTTGCTCTTTGGCGGCCTTATCAAGAGCGGCTTGTACTTGCGCAGCCCTGTTTGCTGCAGCTTTTTCAGCAGCGGCCTGTTCCTTGGCGGCCTTATCGGCAGTGGCTTGATCTTGTGCTGCTTGGTCACTAGCAGCTTTCTGCTCACCGGCCTGTTGGCGTGCGTCCAGTTCGCCCTGAGCTACTTCAGCAATCTGTTTCAATTGATCATGTAGATCGGCAGGCAAAGTTTTAACTTGGGCAAACCGTTTTGCTGCCTTGGCCCGCTTGTTCAATTCATCGAGAGTGAGTTCATTTACGGGCCGGGTATCTGCTAAAAGTGCCAGAACTTCTTGAGGAACAACTTGCTCCGCAGCTTTTGGTGCAGCTGCTGCTGGCGGATTTTCTACTTGCTGCGCCACTTGAGCTGCAAGGGGTGAAATAAACAGCGCCAGTGCCATTAAGCTTACAGCCTGAAAATTCAACTTCATACGATCTCTCCAATTACTTGCTCCAGAACCATATGAAGCGGTGTGACTATTCAAAACGAGTTAGGCATAACTGTGGGCGGACTCGCCACAAGCCTGAAGCAAACAACAATGGTTTGAAGTCGAAATAGTTCCTTTAAAACTTGATAAGACCCAGCTCTTATGAGATTTTGCGTGGATTTGTCGGTGTCTAGCTTGGTGTATCTACTAAGATTTACTGCGCTTGGCCCAGACTTTCACCAAATTGATGCCACCATTGAGAAGATGCCTCATGGACCATTTTGCGAAGTCTGCCTGCTTACGCCGCAATTCCATCATATCGATCACTGGTCCCCTGAAGGGCGAAAACATGACACACTCGCCGTTCTATAATGACAGGAATAGCGAAGTGTTGTGGATCTACTGTCGTAATGGAGAATGAACCTATTGCTATGCATAAGTCTATCGATGAAGAAACGGACTTTCCAACATGAGGCGGCAGAACTTTGACATCCACAATTGAGAATGGAGCACCTATTGGCGCTCCATTTCCTCTCAAATTAATTCGCGGTCACTTCTTTCGGCGAGAAACTGGTTTGGCGCGAACAGTGCTTTTCCCGAAATGCGGTAACATCATGCCAATTACAGCACCCAAGCCAAGGCCAAGAGCTCCGGCCATAGCTGGTTTAGCGGCGACAACATTTTTTAAAACTTCTCGGTTAGGCCAATTCAAATTGACCTTCGAAATTCGTGCACTGGCCTGCTTCGTCAATTTCGGAATATGAGCCAGAGTTGCTTTGCCAAAGCCGATAAAGTTTTCAGAGATTGATGTTGATACTTTCTTTGATTGCCCTTTACGGCTCAATCCTCCGGACTTTGCGCTGATCTTTGGCTTCTTAGCGCCTGTCTTCGAAGCGGCACGTTTCTTTAAAATTGGGCTAAACTTAATTTTGGTGGAAGTTGAACCTTGCTCTTCAGCTTTCATAATATTTCTCCTCGTAAATGATGGTTTTATGCAGTCAGATTTGTTCTGATCTTAAAATCGAATTCACAGTTACTGATGACTGCAAAAGTATGGGTTCAGCACCCGCACCTACATGAGTTGTCAGGCGTGAGCCGGATCCGACCCGTTAGCTCCCCGAGGTCCGGCCATCGATTTCCTGGGAGCTGAAGTTGATCGTTTGGCTTTTTTAGAAGGTTTCTTTGTCTCTTGCCCCGGCATAAGAATTCGTGTCGTAGCAACCCCCAGCGCAAGAGCGACGCCCACTGTGGCTACGGGATTACGTCGGGCATATGTCAAAGCATCCGACCCAATGTGCTCAAGGTCTGTCTTGCCCAAGTATTTAGAGAGTTCATCAATTGCGTCAGAAGCAAAAGCGATTTGTTCACTGAGCGGAGGAATTGATGCCATGGACACAGCATACTCCCGCGTAGCTTCTGCAATCGCTTGGAGCTTTTCTGCGCCTAGGTCTCTGCGGCTGCGAAACAACGTTTCTGCTATAGCCCATGCATCATCATACAAACGGTGAGTGGTACTGGATGATGTGCCTTTCCGGGCCTTTGTGGAGCTAGACTTGTCTTTTTTCATAATTTGTTCCTCAGTTGGATATACATTTCGCATACCAATGCAGGAGTAATGAATTTGTTCCCTGTGGCCTTAATAAATGGTGTCGTCAAAGTGTTACTGGTTATTCCCGACCGTGACTTACAGATGCGTGCAACATAAAAAACTCAAGCGCATAGACGTGAAACGGGCAACTCATCAGCTTAACTAGAGGCTCGATCAAGAAGCAGTCGCACCATCCCCTGTTGCTTCTAATACAGTTGTTTCCGGCAGCAATTTGGGGAGAATAGACATGGCATTGGCTGGACTTTGCATATCCACTTTATCAGACCCAACAGACCAAGCAACGCTAATGACCTTTGCATCCTGAACAAGTGCTGTGACGCGTCTCTCGAGGTATTTGTGTTTGGCTTCAGTTGGAGACGTCAAATAGCAAAGACAAACAAACTCCACTTTCGACATATCACTTCCTGCAAGTTTTCCTGGCGATATTGCATCTTGGGGCAACATTCGATGCGGAATATTTTTGGCCTTGAGAAGCCCCGAGAATGCCAATGTGGCAGCAAAGTTGAGGGCACCGGGCGCCGA
>JBBRLH010000030.1:0-16168 GCA_038231475.1 Hyphomicrobiales bacterium
ATTGATAAAACCCACACCACTTGCAAGTGCAACTGCAAACAAGTGCAAAAACAAAAGAACTTGATGGCCGCTCAAATTTCAATTTCCCGCCTATAACGTGAACGGCAATACCGCCGACGCGCCCCGCTGTGAGCTTGGCACTGTTGATTTCCATCGAGAATTGAGCCAAAATTTGGAATTATTTTCAGTACATATTGACCCGCTTTCTTAATCAAGAAGCGCGATTTTGTTCTGGAATTTCAGGCACAAATTGATGCGTTGACGGGATCATTTCTCCATGGAAATCCCGGGTCAGTTCTCAGTGGAAATTAACAATCAAACACCAGACATTCAAAACCAGACGCTTGCATCACCGCGGCCACGCCGCTTAAACTAAAACCCAAGATGCGCCAGATCCTCCCTTCAATCAGGCCGCAAGAAGTCCATATTTATCTGACGACGGACACAATGCGGTTGAGTGGGTACGAGGCATCAATAAACGAACTGGCAACCAAAAACCCGATCTTCATTATTCACATTTGAGGTCGGGGCAAAGGCGTATTGTGTGCCAAACAATTGCGGACCTTCTAGTTTGATACTCTCATATCGTCTGGTTCAGAAAAAGCAGGTCAGGTCAGTCCTGGCCTGCCCGATATTTTGTACCAGACGTTATGACACACTATTGCATGTTTGACCTCTCGTCGAAAGCGACGGGGTCGGTGCGAAAATACGCAGGTTTGCAGTAATGAGGCCATGCGTTGCAGATGCACTTATCGCAAGTAAGAAACTTACCCAGTGAGTGTGATATTCGAAGGACCACGCCGTCTCATTCTACGTCATCAACCAGTTCGACAACGCCATTTAGCTTGCGCACCAGTTCCGCGATACGGCGAAGTTTCGCGGTGTGCTCGATGATATATAGATAGCGCTTCTAACCAATTTTGAAGGTTTTATGTGGCGGCCAACGCAGAAGGCCGAACCTTGTCGTTCAAACCCAAAGAGGCGTTTAGCGTTTCAATCGATTTAGATTTGGTTGGCACGGGCCTCCGGTTCTGTCTCATTTATACTCTCTGTATCTCTACGATGAGCCAGAAATACTCCGCTAATAAACTCAGCCAATTTGTGCCATGAGATTTGAACCCGGAAGGGATCTTCGCTAACGACGCGCTCATTCACTTGACAGCTCCAAAGTCGTCGTGTTTGAAAGCGGGCTATGGCGACACATCACTTTAAACCTACCCGTTTTTATAACACAATTGGCAGCCACGGTGCTGCACTTATGTTAGCGGAAGGGGACATGGTTGTAACCGAGACCCTTGATGCGCACGGATTTGACCATGAGGGACAACAGCGTGCTGATCGCCCAAACCCCATGACAGGACCGTTCTTCGTTACCGGGGCTGAACCGGGTGATGTGCTATTGGTGCGTATCGAGCGCATAACCATGACCCGTTCAACAGGCTGGACGTTCCAGGTGCTCAGCAGCAATGTGGTCAACCCTTCTGCTGTTTCGCGATTTCCCAGACGAGAAGTGACCGATTGGCTCATAGATACCAAAAACGGCACGGCGAGACTTAAGAATCCACCCTCAAAACTTCACGATTGGTCGGTACCGATTGAACCCATGATCGGCTGCTTCGGCGTAGCGCCCCAAATGGGGCAGGCATTTTCCACTGCCACGAGTGGTCCTTATGGTGGAAACATGGATTACAGAGGCTTTGGCGCAGGCGTCGAAGTGATGTTTCCGGTGTCTGTGGAAGGAGCCTTGTTCTATTTGGGCGATGTCCATGCCGCACAAGGTGATGGCGAGATCGTGGGTACCGGCATTGAAACATCAGCCGAAGTCCAATTCACTGTGCAAGTCTTAAAGAAAAAGCTTATCGGCTGGCCCAGGGCACGCAATGCCCAAGAGATATTTACCATAGGCAATGCTCGCCCACTGGACCAAGCGCTGCAGCATGCAACGACCGAAATGTTAGATTGGCTAATACAAGACTATGGGCTCGACATTGTGTCAGCCAGCCACATCATGGGGCAGGCCGTTAGATATGATGTTGCCAATGTATTCAACCCAGCATTCTCGGTTGTATGCCGTGTTGCTCACACTTCATTGGTAGAGTTCAGTAGCTAAAAACTTTTAGGTCTGATGATCAATAGTCCCTAGCCTCAATAGGGTCCGTGGCAAGCGGCTGAAGCCTGATCGGCCTGAGTTTTACGAGTGAGCGCCTTTAAATGATCAACGCGATTGCCAATTTTATTCTGTTTCAGATTGCGTGGTTCGGGGCGATCATTGGTGGGGCGAGTGGTTTACCTCTGCTTGGCTCAATTCCCGCTATCCTCGTGGTCGCGATCCATCTTGGCGTGAATCGCAATAAGTTGGTTCGAGAAGCATTATTTGTTGTCGGCATCACGCTTTTGGGGGTTATTGTTGAAACGGGTTTCATTTCTCTCGGTGCCTTGCATTATTCGGGAACCAGTGCCGATGCTACGCTGCCTCCGGTCTGGATTGTTGCGCTCTGGTTTGCGTTTGGTACATTGCCGCATGGAAGTTTAGGTTGGTTGTCGGGGCGGCTATGGCTGCAACTGTTTCTGGGGGCCATATTTGGACCTCTAAGTTATGTCGGCGGCGTGAGGCTCGGTGCCGCGACAATGCCTGAACCAATGATCGACTCGATCATTATAATCGGTCTTGGCTGGGCGCTAGCGATGGTGTTGATATTTAAGTTTGCGGATAAGGGTCGAAACGGAGAATTGATTTAGCCTCAGGACGTGGCGCAATTCACAGGCGGGCGTAATAAGGGGAAAAAGACCCGGATTTCTCCGGGCCTCACGCCTCATCCCATAGTGAGCAAGTTTCAACTATTGAACCTGCAACATCTCGATGCCCAGCATCTGATAATCCACCTGATAAAAGCCATCGCTGCCAACTGACACGGCCGCTGGTTCAACCTTCAAAACGTCTTGGGCCATCACGCCGATATAAGTTCCATGCTTTGCCTTATATTCGAAGGAGTAGAGTGGGAGGTTAAAAACAGTGGTTCCAACGCGATGGATATTGGTTTTTAAGCGAATATCGGAAGAACTCTGTTGTCGGTTGTCTTGCGTCTGATGCGTTGGATTTTGTAGAACCAAGATTTCAATCTTGCACCTTTCTTTGCTCTTCATGCCACCACAGGTCGCGGCCTCTTTGCATGACAGGTTGTCAGAAGTCATCCAGCTTGGACGCTTGCCCGCAATTTCCCGCTGGCAACACGTAATCACGGAGCTCTTTGTGGGTCCCTTGCATTGCAGTGGATTTCCGGCACTGGCATTCCCGGTCCAAAGAAGAGACATCAGCAGCAGGGCCAACGCTCCTCCCCCGATCCGGAGAGTTGAAAGATAGACTGACGTAAAGTTCATTTGAAACTCTCCTTGTACTGTTGAATTGACGAATAGTTCCAAAGTTATCTTCGAAATAGCTCAAGCCTAATTCACTGAACTTGAAGCATCTCGATGCCCAGCTTCTTATAATCCACCCGATAGAAGCCATCATCGCCAACTGACACTGCCGATGGTTCAACCTTCAAAACGTCTTGGGCCATAACGCCGATATAAGTTCCATGCTTTCCCTTATATTCGAACGAGTATAGCGGGAGCTTCATGACAGTGGTGCCGACGCGGTGAATGTTTGTTTTCAACCGGATGTCAGACTTATCCCCTCCTCTGTTGGTCTGCGTGTCATGTGACGGGTTCTGCAGAACCAAGATTTCAATCTTGCAACGTTCTTTGCTCTCCATGCCACCACAGGTCGCGGCCTCTTTGCATGACAGGTTTCCAGAAGTCATCCAGCTTGGACGCTTGCCCTCAATTTCCCGCTGGCAACACGAAATCACGGAGCCTTTCGTGGGACCCTTGCATTGAAGCGGGTTTCCAGCACTGGCATTCCCGGTCCAAAGAAGAGACATCAGCAACAGGACCAACGCTCCTCCCCCGATCCGGAGAGTTGAAAGAAAGGCTGAAGATTGGCTCATTTGAAATTCTCCTAAAACAATTGTGTTCTTTTGCAGCAGCAAGATTTTTAGAGAATAGTTCAACCGGCATCAGGCTACCTTTACACTGGAAGTCACGCAATTGGTTTGATGTAAGGCTTAATCATTTATTTGTGAAACATACGACCGTTGCCTATTGAAAGAATCTGAATCGATTTTACACCGGGCACCATACGTATTCATCGCCACAAAAAAATTTCTCTGTGAAAACTATATCGTAGCTCTCATCATATCGCAAAACTTCGAGCTCACACCACTTGAACCTATGTCTTTGGTTTCCATTTCGCCAATCTGCAGAATCTATTCGTCGTTCCGCTTTAGGATTAAGGTCTGCCATGTTGAACTCGTCTGTCCAAGAAAAAGTTGAGACCTTTATTCATGCCACGCGGTCTCGCCTCAAATCCGCGGTCGGTGAAGGTGTTGGCGAGGTTCTGGCGCGTCTTGACGCACAGGACACGCTTGCAGCGTCCATTCTGACTCCCGCTCCCTCGACGCTGCCGGTTTTAATCCAACTTGATATGTGCCTTGATGAAGCCTCCCTGTTTGATGCGTCGATTTCTCAAGCCATTGCAGAATTGCGTCCGTACCTTCAGTGGCGGCAGTCCAAGGCCTACAATGATGCACTTCTTGGCACTGGTTTTATCCAGAATTATGGCTGGTGCGAAGTCATCGGCCCAAATGGCTTTTTCCGAGGTGATGATTTTCTTCTCGGCTTGCTGATGCTGGGACCCAACACGCATTATCGCGATCACTTCCATCCGGCGCCTGAACTATACTGGCCCCTGACGTCCGATACCGAGTGGCGGAAGGGGGATGAGCAATTGATGCCAAAAGCTGCTGGAACCGTCATCTGGCATCGACCCAATGTGAGCCATGCCACAAGGACCAGAGCTAGACCGCTTCTGACCATATGGAGCTGGACAAGGGATACCGCGACACCGGCCCGCCTCATTTAGATCAAAGATGACGACCGCGTCGGTGAGATGCTTGATCTTGCCATTGAAGCGCTCAATGGCATTGGTCGAATGCAGATTGACGTGATACGCTTGAGGACGCTCGGAAAAACCGATGGCAGGTCTCGAAGATGATTCTCGTACCGGTCACCTGAATGGAGCAGGTCTCCCATGGCTTTCAACGGCTATTGCGTTCGCTTGTGCAAACGTGAAAGCTCCACCAAAAAGGGCCCGGCTGGTTATTACGCCATCAATATTTGGCAGATACGACAGGGTTGAAATGTCGTCGAGGGTCTTGACCACACCACTCACGATGACGGGGGTTCGTACCTTCGCGGCGAGGCTTGTTGCATGCGCCATGGTGCTTCCGGGAAAGTCCTCATCGCGATCAATGTCAGTGTAGATGATGGCAGCCAATCCCACATTGTCAAATTGATGCACAAAATTATCCGGAGTGAAGGCAGTGGTTTCAGTCCAGCCTTCGATGAGAACACGCCCGCCTCTGACGTCGATGCTAACAACGACTGAATCGGGGTAGGCCGTTGCAGCAGCCTTGACGAAATGAGGGTACTTTACAGCAGCGGTTGCGATAACGACACGACCTGCGCCAACATCCATCCAGCCATGAACTTTCTCCATAGACCGGATGCCGCCGCCAACCTGAACCGAACAACTCGCTTCGCGAATGATTCGCTTGATCAAGTCGTTGTTTTCGCCGTCGTTGAACACAGCGTCGAGGTCAATTACGTGCAACCATTGTGCGCCTTGGGCTGCCAAGTCATGCGCGACCTCAACCGGATCAAGATCATAAACCAAAGGGCTGTCAATTCTGTTGCGGATCAAATTGACGAGGCGACCTTTACGCAATTCAAGATCAGGATAGATGATCATTTTGGTCCTCGCGATCCGTGATCGTGCGGCGATACTGCTCCAAAATTCTCTTGATGAAAAGTGAGCAATTCTGGCGAGGGCCGGACCTTGACACTTGGAAAGCTGATGAAGCGCGAAAGGAAGCGGGTAAGATTCTTAATCAGGTGGACGCTGGGCAAGACCCAGCCAATGACCGCGCCCGCAAACGCGCCGAATTTACAGTGGCAGAGCTGTGCGAGCTCTACTGCAGGGAAGGCACTGCATCCGCCTGATGACGCAACTCGGCTACACGGGTGAAGCCGAAGCAGCGCGCCTACATTGAACGCTACAATAAAACTATCCGGCACGTGTGGCGGGATCAATTCATGTTTGCAACCATCAAGGAAGTGCAGGATTACGCTACAGACTGGCTCTGGACTTGCAATAAAGACCATCCTAACTTCTGGCTCGGTGACATTGCATCCGACAAGAAACTTACTCAGCAATTGGCCGCGTGAGTTCTACAATCTGGCCCAACTAAAAATGGAAGGATTACCAGAGGATGCGCATATTTCCGTTTATTGTGATCGCCGCGCTGACCGCCCTCGCGACGGCGGCGTCCGCCCATCCGAACTTTCCGCCTGGCGCCGAAGCGCAGGAGCGCCGGATTATGGCGCACGTCGGCCCACACACCCGAATTTGGATCGCCACCGAGGCGCATCGCATAGCGATGGTCAGTTCGCCGGACGTGAATGGCGACGTCCTCAGCGCCTACCCCAACCTGTCCAGCGGCGATATCGCTGCGATGGTTTTCCTCGTCTTAATGGAAGTGAATCGCGAGGAAGAAACCGAGCTCGAACAAGAGGTGGCCGAGATGAACGCGCTAAATAACGAGAAGAAAGCCGCGCGTAACAGGACCGCCGGTGCCGAGACGTTGAGGAAGGCGAAACAAGTCCTGCTGACGAAGTCGGCTAACAATTCGGCTGGCGCGGGCGATAGCGGGGAGATCGGCGAGATGACATCGGCTCGGTTACAGATCGCGATGGAACGAAAGTCTAAAATGGAGGAGACACTCTCGAACCTTCTGAAGAAGCTCTCCGATAACGGCGACGCAATTATCCACAACATGAAATAGCCGTCTCTGGTTCTGAGGCCAAACAAATCCTTGGACGGGCGGCCAACGGCGAAGACCTAGCGCTTGAGAAGCAAGACCTCAAGAAACAACTTGACCTGCTCCCCGATATGCCCTCGTCTATGGGTTAGTCCTGTTCAGGTTTTGGTCCAGATTGGACCGGTTTGCAAACTCGATTGGTGTGAGCCCGTTGAGGCTCGTGTGGGGCCGGTTGTCATTGTAGTCGTTCCTCCATGTTTCGATGATGTGTTGGGCTTGGGCATAGCTTGAGAACAGGTGCTCGTTGAGACATTCATCGCGCAGGCGGCCGTTGAAGCTCTCGACAAAACCGTTCTGCATGGGCTTGCCTGGGGCAATGTAGTGCCATTCGACAAGGCGGTCTTCCTGCCACTTGAGGATGGCGTTTGACGTGAACTCAGTGCCGTTGTCACTGACCAACATGCATGGATAGCCACGGCGGCTGGCTATGGCGTCCAACTCCCGCACGACGCGCTCGCCCGAGAGCGAGTTGTCGGCAACTGTGGCAAGGCATTCCCGCGAGAAGTCGTCAATGACACACAGGACGCGGAACCTCCGGCCGTCATTCAACGCATCAGATACAAAGTCCAGGCTCCAGCGCTGGTTGGCTCCTTGCGGGATCGCCATCGGTGCCCTGGTTCCCAAAGCCCTCTTGCGACCGCCGCGTTTGCGCACCGTGAGTTTCTCCTCGCGGTAGAGGCGATAGAGCTTCTTCCAGTTCATGATGACGCCCTCCCGTTCCAGCAGCAGGTGCAGCCGCCGGTAGCCAAACCTTCGACGTTGCGAGGCCAGCTCTTTGAGCCGTTGTCTCACACCCGTGTCATCAGGTCTTGCTGACCGATACCGATAGGTCTTCGGCTCCAGCCCAACCAGGTGGCAGGCCTTGCGTTGCGTGTAGCTCTTCTCATTGATCGCCCAATCCACGGCAGCTCTCCTTGAACCAGGCGTCAGAAGTTTTTTGCGAGCATCTCTTTCAACGTCGAGACATCCATCACCTGTTCCGCCAGCAAGCGCTTCAGCTTGGCGTTCTCCTCCTCCAGAGCCTTCAACTTACGCGCGTCGCTCACGTCCATGCCACCATATTTGGCCCGCCACTTGTAAAACGTCGCATCGCTGACCCCGTGCTTGCGGCAAAGCTCAGCCGCCGAAAGCCCGGCATGGTGCTCCTTCAAAACCCCGCTAATCTGTTCTTGGGTAAATCTACTCTTCTTCATCGTCTGTCTCGTCAGTGTTGAGAACAGACTAACTTTCAAGCGAGGTCAATTCCGGGGAGCAGGTCACCTCCGACAGATTTAATTTGTTTGAAACATTCATAGCCCTGGAGTGAGGAGCATAATCAATGCGTGCCTTGGTGGTCGAGGATGAGCCTCAAATTGGAATTAAGAAGGTATTTGCGACTCTCCCTTTCCGATTTTTTCGGCGAAAGCCAAGAGCGCATTAATGTCGGGAACTCGCTTCTCCCTCATAGTGAAAAGTCTAAACTCGTCTGGGTCAATGTTGATGGGAGCAACGCCATCTTTTGACCACTTCGCACTCCACTTCGTCCCGACATCGAGCCATTGATTGAATGAATATGAAAGATGGTTGCCCATGATTTTTTGGAGGGCTTCATACTCGTACACTCTAACAACGGGGAGATAAAATGGCATCGCCATAAACTTTCATTTTCTTACTTCCTTGGTCTTTTAAAAGGCTATGAGGCAGCAGTTTTTCGAAAAATCAGTCTAAAGGTTGCGCAAATATATCGAGCAATTACCTATGCGGTCGGGTCGCCTAATTCCAGATCATCGCGCAACACGAGTGCTCCACGCCTATTGATCTTGGTCCGACTGGAATGCCTTTTCAACTTCCGCCAATTCTTTGCCTCCCGCCGTTTCGAGTAGCCGTAATTTGACAGTAAGTGGCATGCCTTTTTTGAGACCATGAAGAGGTTCTGATTCAAGCAGGTATTTTTCTTTGTATTGGCTGGTGGGTTCCACAGTGACGTACTTGCGATCAGAATTGGGGAGATCAAACGTGGCTTCGATGACGCTGCCGGACGGCCAAGGTTTGAGGCGCTTGACGGCAACACTGTAGGTCACAACTGCATTGATGACATCATTGGTAAATCCTCCCCCCACAATTTTGAGATAGGGTTTAGAGGGATCGTCGCCGCAGCTCACGAGTAGTAGCAGTGCTACAAACAGGGCGATCAGCCTATGAATTCGCATCTATGACTCGCTTTCTCTGCGTTGATAAGGGCTGTGAAGTCCGTCGGGATGGATCGTTAAGATCACCACGATGGCGCCGAATACCGCCACGTCGCGATAATCAGAGGGGAAAACTGAAGTCCACAGCGTTTCGGCAAAGGCCAGAAAGAGGCCGCCCTTGATAGCCCCTTCTATGGTGCCGAACCCGCCAATGACAGAGGCGAAAAGGGCCTTGAACCCTAGTAGAATTCCGATAGAAAAATTGATCCCGCCGCTGGTGGTCACAATGATCCAACCCGAAACACTTGCTAGCATAGCAGACGCCACGCACGTCCAACCGAGAACCTCGTCTGTGTTAAGACCGGTCAACTTTGCCAAGTATTCATTTTGTGCGCATGCATGCCAGAACAAGCCGAATTTTGTGAAATTTGTGAGGCCCAGAACGAGAGACACACTGGCGACGCTTATGGCTATAGCGATCACTTGCATAAGACCAATTTGGATGGGGAAAGGACCTGTAAATAGCAAAACACTTTGCTCATCAAACAAGGGAGAAAGCCAAATATCCTTGCCACCTGATTGAATTCTCATGGCTTCCTGGAGAGCAATCGAGATCCCGATGGATCCAATCATGAATGCTTGACTTGAGCGAGTTCTAAAAGGAATGAAAATCTGCTTAGCAGAAATATGACCGACGGCTCCAGCACAAGACATCCCTGCAATCAGCGAGATGAATGCAATTGCCCATGGATCAATATCCAGCTGTAGCATTGTGAGTGCTGCATAAATTGCGGCGAATGTTGCATACATCGCAATGTCGCCAAAGGAGAGAAAGATCTTGTTGGTAATGCCTTGAACTAGAGCATAGGCCATGGCCAAAGGAACATAAAAACTCGCCAGTATTATTGCATTAAGAAGCTGTTGAATCCAATAGGCGGTTTTTGGATCAAGAGCCATTAAGCGCCCGCTTCAATTGAGGTTGGGCGGCGGCTCGCCGTGCTGCGAGAGAATTTGTGCTGCTCCACGCATGGCATTGCGAAATGCACCATCAAAATTTGTGTTTTCAATCTGCCAGCCATGTGACCGCTTGTCGTCATGCAAGGTCCAGTCTGCCTTCCAGCCATTGGCACCGCCCACCCAAATTAGATGCCCGGTGATGACGACATCAGCTTGGAGCTGTCGAGCAAAATCCGCCAATTGGTTTTCTAGGATTTGATCAATACTCTCTGGATTAATCTTGCTTGCTGCGAGCAACGATGGAATAGGCAGGACTAGAGGTAATCCCGCCTGCCAAGCCGCAGCCTTAAACGCTTCACGTTGTTCAGCACCTGTTTCGTTGTCCTCGTCATCAGTCAAAATATACCAACCTGAGGCATTATGAACACTGACTAGTATCAGTACTTTTGGCCTGTGAGTAAGCCAAGGCTTCTGACCTAGACTGTGCAACAGTGCGTTGACTCGGCTGGGGACGAAATTGATAAGGAGTTCGAATGATCGATCCCGCGTCCCTTGTTCATCGTGGATTGGAATATCTTCCATCCGGTCATGATCTTTGAAGTCCTGGACAAAGAGTTTGATATTGCCATGAACGATTGTTTCAATTTGGTCTGCGTTGAGAGTTTGGTCGCCAGATACTTTTTTGGCCACATCAAGCAGAGCAGCCTTGAATCCCGGAATGCGGGTTTCGTCTCTTTGGCCGGTGATAATTGTTCGTCCGGTATAGAGATCATTGCTTTCCCAAAACACTCTGAAGGCGGTTCCATCCCAAATCAGCCAGCCAATCGTGAACATCAAGGCACAGGCTACGAAACCAATACACCCGCTGAATATGAGATAATTGCGATTGGTCATTGGATGTGAACTATGGTGATGAAATGCGTAGCATGACAAACTACATGGTAGGATGGGAATTGAAGAACTGTGTTTGGTGTCATCCTGCTGTAAATCCGGTTCAAGGAGCGTCGATTTGCCAGTAACCGTTTAATAGGTTATATAATTATTCGATGTTTTCAACTGAAAAATGGCGGGCCTATTATTCGCCCGTAGGCCGCATCAGAATGCTTGCAGGCAATCCTGCACTTGATCTCGCCAACACTTTGCATTGGCGCGACGGACAACTTTTGGATTTTGTATCGTCCTATGATGCAATGGTGAACTGGGCTGAGGTCGCTAGTTTGCTGTCTGAGGCAGAAAAAGTCAGCCTACTGGCAAAAGCGAGCCATCATGTTGATCAGGCCAGCACCGTACACCGGCAATGGCAAGATTTGCGGGCCGCCCTCAAAACCTGGTTGCCCATCGTAAACGGCAAAGATCCGACCAGTTGGCATGGTGACATCGCTGAACCTGCCGCGCACGCACTTATCAGCAAGATCTATGCAATGACGAGTAATGCCACGTTGGCCGCATACTACGCGATGGGCAAAACTGAAAAAACTTCGGCGGCAATAGAGTTACCGTTATTGCGGAGTGCGACTGCCATCTGGAATTTGATGACATTTCCACCGACTGGATTTGTGCGACAATGTCAGGCCGATAGTTGTGGTGGATTCTTTGTCGATCAAAGCCGCGCCAAGCCCCGGCGATGGTGTTCCATGGATAGCTGCGGCAATCGAGTCAAGGCAGACAGGTTCCGAAAATCAAACGCAAAAAGGTAGCTTAAGTAAATACCACAACTGCCTTTAGATAAGGACAACGGATACCCAAAGGAGTCGTGGCAAGGAGACCTCAATGGACAAGAAAGATACTATCATTCCATCAAACAAGAGGAAATTGAGCTCGTCATCCAAGCTTCTTCGCAGTGGTAATCCAGCAGGTGGCCGTGTCATAGCTGACAAGTCTGTCGCGTCTCGACAGGGCATAACACGAAAATCGCCAAAAGGCAGGTAAAGCTGAAGCTATTTGCGAACCGTGGCACGAGATTTACGGCAGTTCGTTTAAGCGATAGACTTATGCTTGGCATGACCCGGAACCTAAACAGGTTTTCAAAGCTTATAGTTATTTAAAATATTTTTCCTTTGGCTGGAAAATTTTAAATTGAGGAGCAAGAGCTTGAACCGAGCATTTGTGAAGGAAGACAATGCTTCCGAAATATCCGCAATTCTTCTGCCAGACCGTACCATTTCTTCACATCCCAATTTTGTAACTGAATCAGGATTGATGGCGTTAGAGAACCGGTTGCGTCTATCGCGTGCAGAATTAGCCGAGGCTTCCAAAGTAGAGGAAGCCAGCGACAGACATCGCCGTTCGGCATTACCACTGCGTGACATTCGATATTTTTCTGAACGCCTTCGGACCGCTCAAGTCGTTAGCCTGGCGTCAAATCGGTCAAACGTGGCTTTCGGAAATGTCGTTACACTTGGCTATGACGATGGCCGCACATTTTCCTACCGAATTGTGGGAGAGGACGAGGCGGACCCAAAAAGAGGCATGATCTCGTTTGTTTCGCCGCTTGCCCAAAACCTTATGGGAAAATCGGTGGGTGACTTCGCAACTGCCGGAGGTCATGAAATTGAAATTTTGAGTATTTCATAGGCTTAAGCCGATATATCTCCGGCTGCCGAACATAGTTAAGAATTGAAACATTAACTCCATCATATAATACGTTTGGTTTGATCCTGCATCCGGATGGAATCGTTGTGGTTAGGACATCCATAGTGCAGATTGGCTTGGAGACTTACGTGCAAGTGGCCCAAAACAACGCAGGCGCAATTGACCTGACCTGCTTTTTCTGGACCAGATGACATGAGAGTACCAACCGAGATTGAGGACTATTCTTCGACCTCATCGGCTTCGAATGCGGCAATTCTGGCGGGATCAGGACTAATAAACCGGATATGGAGCTCTTCTCGAACTTGTGGCAGTTGATCAATCTTCAGATTTTCGACCAGCCTTGACACAAGAGCTGCAGACCGAACGTCGCCCTAGATGGCTTTAACGACGAGTGATTTTGTAATCGCGTCGATAGCGAAGATCTTTTTGGTTTCACCATTCTCGACAATTTTTATCTTGGCAGATAGGGCATTGTACAGGCTCTGCGCGAGCGACATTAGCCTTTTGGGACGCCCTTTGGGGTTTCCTGATTGCCCGGGTTTAAACCGGGTCGCCTTGGGCGGCTTTCGATATCCAATCTCGTAGTCTAGATCAGGAGGCGCAGGCGTGGAGCTTACCCCGGGCGTGGTGATGCCTTTGGCCATGATGGTTACACCTCGACTTTGACATCGTGGACCTTGGAGACCTCTGGCGCGATTGAGCCGTCGTCGGTACTGTCCGTGACCCGTTTAGTAGTGGGAGCGGCTTTCGCCGGGAAAGGGTTGTCTGGTTTGGTCACATTGAGAGCGACTGTCCTTTCTGCAAAGGTTTCGCCTGTGGCCACGAAAATGGCATCCTCCTTGGCATAAGCCTCGTAACGCCGGATGATCCGGTCACAATAGATGGGGTCAAGCTCACAAAGGTAACCCCGGCGTCCGGTCTTGTGGGCCGCAATTAGAGTGCTGCCTGAGCCGCCAAAGAGATCCAGGACTATCTCATTACGCTTTGAAGTGTCCTTGATGGCATCGGCAACCATGGCCACAGGCTTAACCGTGGGATGCAGGGCCAGATCCGCATTGCGGCCTGCCCCAAACGTGTTCATCCCCCTGTAGGCCCAAACATTCGTGCGGTACCGACCGTGCTGGCCGAGCTCGAAGCTATTGAGGTGTGGCTCGGAGCCATTCTTGAAGGCAAAGATGAGTTCATGGCGTGAGCGGTAAAAAGTCCCCATGCCGCCATTGTCTTTGGCCCACACGATCAAGTTCTTGAGTTCCGAGTAGACAGTCTCCCCAGCGCCAATGATCTCCACCATGTGGCGCCAGTCCATGCAGATGAAGTGGATCGAGCCATTGAGGCTATACTTCACCAGATTGTGGAATGCCGCAGTAAGGAACGCGGTGAACTGCTGCCTGTCCATCTCACCTGAAGCAACTGCAAATTCCCGGTGCTGCACTGAGCCCAGTCCACTGACATGACCTCTGATCTTCACATTGTAAGGCGGGTCAGTGAACACCATCCGGGCCACGTCGCCCTGCATCAGGCCCTCAACCACGTCGGTTGAAAGTGCATCTCCGCAGATCAATCGATGCCGGCCCAATTGCCAGAGGTCACCGGCCCGCGAGACTGGCGGGCGATTTTCAAGCACAGGCAAAACATTATCCCTTGGATCTCCGGCTTCTTCGACCCTCAATCCCTCGATGAGACTGTCAACCTCAGCGATTGCAAACCCTGTGAGACTAATGTCGAAGCCTGGGTCAATCACAAGAAGCTCCTGCAACTCCAGCGCCAAGAGTTCTTCATCCCACCCCGCATTGAGTGCCAGCTTGTTGTCAGCGATGATGTAGGCCCGCTTTTGTGCGGGGGTCATCTCACTCAGCCGAATGCAGGGCACCTCAATTATTCCCAGTTGTTTGGCGGCCTCTAGCCTCCCATGGCCAGCAAGGATCACGTTTTGATCGTCGACGAGCAGGGGGCTGGTGAAGCCAAACTCCTGCATACTGTTGGCAAGCTGTTTGATCTGTTTTCTGGAATGGGTGCGCGCGTTGCGCAGGTTTGGAACCAGAGTTTGGGTATTCAAAAATTCAATGTGGCGACCGGTCAAGGCGATGCCCTCCAAATAAGGTTGAGGTGCAACATGTCCCGGTAAACTGTTGGCCCGATTACTCAGGCCACTCACCAATAAGGCAATCTCGAATCTACTGTCAAGTCATTGTTATCATGAGAATAATATTCTCATTTCTATCGATGTGCGGTTAACTTTTAGGCCCCGGCTGGCGTGCTTCTAATCAGGCGATTTCGCTTCTCTGTTACTGCCGTTGGTTTGCCTGCCCATCGATCGAAATTCCCTGTTCTTCCAGCCAGGGAATTTGCACTCAAAAGACCCCAATTGGCCGCCTAATTGGCGCCCAAGCCGCCCCATCAGACCTGAATTTTCCAAGTTCCCAGTTAAGTTCCCTGTTACCAGGGAATTATTGCCAGAGACCAGTTCGCCACTGACTGCGTCCACCACCATTCATTCCTACACTAGTCCTAAATTCCAGTGATGCTGTGATTAGTGCCGCTTTTAGGGCCTATTTTCGCATTGACTTATCAATAGTGGGTCTCGGGCGCGGTCTCGCCATTGGTTGTTACGGTCAATTGTGGCTCGCGTCTCAGGCTAGGGGAAAAGTTTTCCAGAATCTTGATTTCGGAATAGCTGAGACGGGTTCGTATTGGGACTGAGACCGGTTTGAATGCAGAGGCATGTGGGGACCGTGGCGCTGCTCAGTTGGTAATGCAAAATGTTTTGAGCATAACGTGCAGGTTCACTCCATCGATAGGATCGGAATGTATGAGCCGGCCCGGTTCCTTCTAGCCGTCACGCGATTTAAGTTTCGCGATTTTCGATCAGATGAGCCCGAGCACTTTGCTCTGTTCCTGCCAATCACCTGGCAGGTTCAACATCTGTGTTGTGGTCAGACTTCTTGGCAATCGACCTTCGATAGCCGCATCCACAATGTCAGGGGCCAGCAGTGCCAGGGACAATGTTGAACGAACCGTCTTCTCAGAAAGTGAATGTCGCTCACTTATTGTTGCGATGCTTTCGCTTTTTATGTGGATCAAAAGATCCAGCCAAATGCGCCCCTGGGCTATGCCTTTCAAGAGTTTGGATCGGGTCTCGCTGCGCATGGGTCTTTGACTTATCGCGTCGTCAGATTGACCCACGATTTGGCGTTTGCGAGACATGGAGGGCTTTGTCCAGGGAATGGATATTATGTCGGCACCTTCTGAGTTGCTTTCGTCGGTGTGAGGATCGGACAGATCATCCTTCATTTGCACTTTTAAAGCATCCTGCAAAATATCAATGCGCTCAACACGATCAATTAAGTCCCGAATGATGTCATTGTGTTGATTAGCACTTAGATTTGACCCAGTAGGGGCATTAGTTTCCATTGAGAAGTGACCCATGTTTCAACCTCCTCCGGCGCTGCTGCTGGAGGGCACATGGAGTGA
>JBBRLH010000031.1:0-15627 GCA_038231475.1 Hyphomicrobiales bacterium
GGCCAGGTTCGAGGGGCATGACCTTGAAATTCATAACTTTTTACTTTCCCAACAGCGTTTTGTGATGCGAAACCACAACGGCCTGCGTCTGGAAAGTAGGCGCTTCCTAGACCAAGCCCGTACGGTGGTCAACCCCGAAATGCGGAAATTTCGGCCCGAAATTCATCAGAAGGCCCAGAATGGGGCTTTTGCGGAGCGAAATTCGTCACGCAGTTGCAATATTCCTGACTTCGGAAGGACATCTGTCCGAGGATTCTGCCTATCGGGCTGATTCCAGAATCATTTTAGCAGCTTAGCGGGATGGTTTTCTTAAACCCCAGAGCAGCCCTGCCAATAACACGAGGAGGCTCGCAAGGGAAATGGCGGCTGCGGTTTTCTCGATGGGGAAGGATTTGGCCTGGATGGTCACAGGTCCCTGCACGGCTGTTGGGTCAGAATGGATAAAGCCAGTTTTGGGATCGCAGGTCACAGGGATGACTTTGCCGGCGCTGCTGGCCTCAAGGAACGGGTAATAATAGATGGGAAGCATGCCGGCTTGGGGCTGAACCTGCTGGTTGGCCGCAATCCGGCGATAGGTCATGGCCTGATATTCGTCATGTGACTGGTCAAGGCAGTTGGGCAAATACTCCGACGCATCGGCCCGCTGGGCCACGCGCTCACGGTCATTCTGGATGGTCATCAGTGTGGGGCTGTTGTCCATGTGATAATAGAGATATTGCGCGCCGCCCGCCACTCCGAAGCCCAAGAGAATGGTGATCGCCAAAATGGCAATCATTGGCCTCAGGTTGAAAAAACCCTTCTCCGCGAGTTGAGCGAACAAGACAATTGTCGCTAAATCCAACACGCAAAACAGACGCCAAGGCAATTGCACCATCGAAAATGGCCCAGCATGATTCCAGAAGGGTTGGGAAAGAATGGAGCT
The DNA here is from genome assembly GCA_038231475.1 of Hyphomicrobiales bacterium. Classification (GTDB taxonomy): domain Bacteria; phylum Pseudomonadota; class Alphaproteobacteria; order Rhizobiales; family Aestuariivirgaceae; genus Aestuariivirga. The sequence goes on from JBBRLH010000031.1 coordinate 923, forward strand.
GAAGAAAATTGCGATGAGCGCAATCGCCGCCCATATGGTGGCAGCCCCCAACTCACGGCGATGCTTCAAAGCCAAGAATGTGAAATAAAGTGCCAGCAAAAGCACCAGGGCTTGCGGAAACATGAAGAATGTAAAATCCTCCTGCACCTTGTCGGTCAACACCAGGTGATCTGCAGGAACGATGATCCGCCAATAGTCTGGCTGGATCATGGCTTGCAGTGTTGCGGCTGGTAAAATGTAAAGTGCAGCAAGACCCAAAGCCAAGATGCCTGCCAATCCCGACATGACAAGCACGCGAAGTGACCGAGCGCGCCAGGCCACCCAACAACAGAGCAGCGCCAATATAGGCGCAAACAAAAGCGCTGTGGGCAGATGGGAAAGAACCTGTGCTGCGAAACTGAGGCTGAGGCCCATCGCATAACGCCAATCATCGGCAAGCTTGATGGCGAAGTAAGCGGCCAGCGGCATGAATACAAAAGCGGATTGCTCGCCAAAGGCAGAGCGATACCAGATATCCATCGAGAAATGGTACGGCATCATCATATAGATGGTGGCACTGAGCAACGCGATATTGCGTGAGACATAGACACGGCAGAGCAGATAAGAGGCAAAGCCAGACGCTACCAACATCGTGGTGGCGCCCAGAACCACACCCAACATGTCATTGCCCGTCAATGCAACAAAAGGGGCCGCGATAAAAAAAGGCAGTGGCCCATAAAAATAAAACACTGGGCTCCCTGCCCCGCCATTCATCTCGGGCAACCAGCGCGGATAAATTACGCCTTCTGCCAATTGCTTTTCAAAACCATGTGCCCAATTCACATTGAGTATGCTGCTATGGCCGATGATATGGCCCAGCAGCAAAGCGGGCATCATCAACACCAGACTGACAAGAAGGATTTGCACCACAACGCGCAAGGTCGTGGTCTGCTGGGGTTGCGCGTCGGTTGGCATCGCTTCTCCTTTGGTGCGGTGCCGCATGTTGAAGCCTAGCAAAGATTCGTCAAGTTGACAGTCGCGACTTTGCCCCAATTGGGTCACAGCTTCGCCCTTAATCCAAGCGAGCTTGCTTCTCGACGGCGACATGACCACTCGAAACCGTAGAGGGAGACTCGAAATGACCATGCCGCACCGCCATTGGTGGCACGAACTCAACACCTGGGAGCCGGAAGCCGCACTTGCTTTTTATGGGCACACCCTGGGTTGGGAATTTGAACCGCAAGCCCTGCCCGATGGCAGCGCCTATTGGATTGCCCATAAGGATGGACGCGCTGTGGGTGGCGTGTTCGAACTTACCGCCCCCGACTATGATGGCATTCCATCACACTGGATGACTTATCTGTCTGTCAACGACATGAGACTTGCAGAACAGAACACCTCACGCGCAGGAGGTGCAGTGATGCGCCAGCCTGTTCGCATTCCGGGTGTTGGAAAGCTTGCTGTTGTGACTGATGCCACGGGGGCCATGATCGGGCTTATCGAGCCTGAGGTGATCCACGAACACGCGGTTACACACTAATCCGAACTCAGTGACGTCACTCCCCTGGCGGCGGGAGTGACTTTGCCGGGGTTCAGCGATGAACGGGGTCTGGCCCTATACGTGCTGCAGAGCTTCACCTAGCCTGCCCCCATGATTGAACTGGCCTTTGCCTGTGTTGTGATTTTTCTCGCCGCCATTGTGCGCGGCTTTTCGGGCTTTGGGTTTTCGCTGCTGGCGATCACCGCGCTTTCATTGATTTATACGCCGGCCCAAATTGTGCCTTCAATTTTCATGATGGAACTGGTGGCAAGCCTCAATCTTTTGCCGAGTATCTGGAAGGATGTTCATTGGCGGTCTTTGCTGCCGCTCTCGCTGGGGTGCTTTATTGCAACACCCATTGGCGTGTGGGCGCTGGCCAATGTTCCAGCACCGCCCATGCAACTGGCCTTGAGCATTTTCGTCCTCGTGGCCACTGCGCTGTTGGCCTTGAACTTCACTTTAAAATCCATGCCGGGACCCGTCGCCTCGACGGCTGCGGGTGCGGCCTCCGGGTTGGCCAATGGCGCCTTTGGTATTGGCGGACCCCCGGTTGTTTTGTTTTACTTCGCCTCGCCTGCCGGAAATTTTGCAGGCCGGGCCTCAATCATTGTGTTCTTCATCTTCACCGACAGCATTGGGCTGATCAATCAATCGGTGCAGGGCTTGGTGACATGGGACACCGCCATGCGGGCATTGATCTTTCTGCCCCTCATGCTTTTTGGTGTCTGGATTGGGGCACGCAGTTTCAAGAGTGTTGACCAGGCGCTGTTTAGAAAGATTGTTCTGGCGGTTCTCGCCTTGCTCGCGGTTCTGATTGCGATCAAATCCAGCATGGAGCTCGTGTAAATAAAAAGGCCCGGATTGCTCCGGGCCTCTTTTAGTTCGGTTTGAAAAGCTTACTCTGCTGCGTTGGCAGGCAGTGCTGACTTTTCCTGTTCTTCCAAAATCATCTTGTCGCGCTTGTCGGCAATCGCCTTAAAGCGGGCGAGCATGCCGCCTGTGCCAGCCGGGATCAAACGGCCGACGATGACATTTTCCTTGAGACCATCGAGTGTGTCGATCTTGCCTTGGACGGCAGCATCGGTGAGCACGCGGGTGGTTTCCTGGAAAGACGCCGCCGAGATGAAGCTGCGGGTCTGCAAGCTGGCCTTGGTGATACCGAGGAGAACTGGCTGGCCCGAAGCCGGACGCAGGCCTTCGGCGACAAGCTTGACGTTTTCACGATCAAGCTCTTCGCGGTCAAGCTGCTCGCCCACGAGCAGGGTTGATTCACCGTTGTCGGTGATTTCAACCTTTTGCAGCATCTGGCGGACAATCACTTCGATGTGCTTGTCGTTGATGCCCACGCCTTGCAGACGATAGACTTCCTGGATTTCGTTCACGAGGAATGCAGCAAGCTCTTCCACGCCCTTGATCGCCAGAATGTCATGCGGCGCTGGATTGCCGTCCATGACGTATTCGCCCTTCTCGATGAAGTCGCCTTCCTGAACCGGCAAATGCTTGCCCTTCGGGATCAGATATTCCACGGCTTCCTTGCCCTCTTCCGATGGCACGATGCGGATGCGGCGCTTGTTCTTATAGTCGCGGCCAAACTCAATGCGGCCCGAGATTTCAGCAATCACGGCGGCATCCTTTGGACGACGCGCTTCAAACAACTCGGCCACACGCGGCAGACCGCCGGTGATGTCACGGGTCTTGGCACTTTCCAGCGGGTTACGGGCTAATACGTCGCCTGCACCAACCTTAGCACCGGGTTCAACCGAGAGAATGGCATCAACCGAGAGCAGGTAACGGGCTTCACCACCGCGCGGCAGTTTCTTCACTTCGCCCTTGTCGTCCTTGATGACGATGGCAGGCTTCAGTGTTGAACCGCGCTGGTTGGTGCGCCAGTCGATGATCACGCGGTTGGTGATGCCGGTTGCTTCGTCGGTTGCTTCATTGACTGAAACACCGTCGACCACATCTTCAAACGCCACGATACCATCAACTTCAGTCAATGCTGGACGGGTGAACGGATCCCATTCAGCAATACGCATACCGCGCTTCACGGTATCACCCGTGTTCACCAGCAGGCGTGAACCATAGCCGACCTTATGGGTGGCACGTTCATTGCCTTTGGCATCCTTGATGATGATGGCCGTGTTACGACCCATCACTACGAGTTTGCCTGATGTATCTGTCGCAACATTGGGGTTACGCAGATCGACCGTGCCGTCATGGGTTGCTTCAACGAATGAATCGTCAACTACCTGTGCTGCACCACCGATGTGGAAGGTACGCATGGTGAGCTGGGTTCCGGGTTCGCCGATCGACTGTGCGGCAATGACGCCCACAGCTTCGCCCATGTTGACCGGAGTACCGCGTGCAAGGTCACGACCATAGCACGTGGCGCACACGCCGAACTTGGTTTCGCAAGTCAACACCGAGCGGATCTTGATCTCGGTGACGCCGGCCTTTTCGATCTTGTCGACATCGAACTCCTGCATTTCGGTGCCGTTGGCAACGATCAGTGCACCAGTTCCAGGATCCGTCACATCTTCTGCCGCAGTACGGCCAAGAACGCGCTGACCCAAGGTTACAATCACCTGGCCTGAATCAATCATGGGCCTTGTGGTGATGAAGTTCTTGGTTCCGCAATCCTGTTCGGAAATGATCGCATCCTGAGCCACGTCAACGAGGCGGCGCGTCAGATAGCCGGAGTTGGCTGTCTTCAAGGCCGTATCGGCGAGACCCTTGCGGGCACCGTGGGTGGAGTTGAAGTATTCAAGAACGGACAGACCTTCCTTGAAGTTCGAGATGATCGGCGTTTCAAGGATTTCGCCCGATGGCTTGGACATCAAACCACGCATGGCGCCGAGCTGACGCATCTGGGTTGGTGAACCGCGCGCACCAGAGTGGCTCATCATATAGATCGAGTTCACCTGCTTTGTGCGGCCGGTGATCGGGTCTTTCTGGACCGCAGCGATTTCGCCCATCATGGCATCAGCCACGGCAGCCGAGCACTTGGACCATGCGTCAACCACCTTGTTGTACTTTTCGCCCTGGGTGATGAGACCATCAATATATTGCTGTTCAAATTCCTTGGCTTGAACGCGCGTTTGGGCGACCAGGCGCTCTTTCGACTTCGGAATGACCATGTCATCCTTGCCGAAGGAAATGCCTGCCTTGTAAGCGTTGTGGAAACCCAGGGCCATGATGCGGTCGCAGAACACGACAGCTTCCTTCTGGCCGCAATGACGGTAAACACCGTCGATCATGCGGGAGATTTCCTTCTTGGTCATCAGCTTGTTGCAAGCATCAAACGAGATGTTGACGGCAACAGGCAGCAGTTCGCCAATCTTCAGGCGACCTGGTGTTGTATCGACAATGCGCGTGCGCGGCTTGCCGTCAGGTCCCATGTCTTTGACACGGCCCTTGACCTTGGCATGAAGCGTTACAGCACCGGCGGCCAAGGCATGATCGACTTCGGCCATTGAGCCGAAAATCTTGCCTTCGCCTGGTTCATTGTCAGCAATGATCGACAGGTAATAGAGACCCAGAACGATGTCTTGCGACGGCACAATGATCGGCTGGCCGTTGGCTGGATGCAGCACGTTGTTGGTGGACATCATCAACACGCGGGCTTCCAACTGGGCTTCCAGTGACAGAGGCACGTGAACAGCCATCTGGTCGCCGTCGAAGTCGGCATTGAAGGCCGTGCAGACGAGCGGATGAAGCTGAATGGCCTTGCCTTCGATGAGCACAGGTTCAAACGCCTGGATGCCCAAGCGATGGAGCGTCGGCGCGCGGTTCAGCATGACGGGATGTTCGCGGATGACCTCGTCGAGGATATCCCAAACTTCCGGCTTTTCTTTTTCAACCAGCTTCTTGGCCTGCTTCACCGTTGTCGAGAGACCCTTGGCCTCGAGACGCGAGTAGATGAAGGGCTTGAAGAGTTCCAAGGCCATCTTCTTTGGCAGACCGCACTGATGCAGCTTCAATTCCGGACCGACCACGATGACCGAACGGCCAGAGTAGTCGACGCGCTTGCCGAGCAAGTTCTGACGGAAGCGACCCTGCTTGCCTTTCAGCATGTCAGAGAGCGACTTCAGCGGACGCTTGTTGGCGCCGGTGATGACACGGCCACGGCGGCCGTTGTCAAACAGGGCGTCAACCGATTCCTGCAACATGCGCTTTTCGTTGCGCACGATGATGTCTGGAGCCTTCAACTCAATGAGGCGCTTCAAACGGTTGTTGCGGTTGATGACACGGCGATAAAGATCGTTGAGATCGGACGTGGCAAAGCGGCCACCATCCAGTGGCACCAAGGGGCGCAACTCGGGCGGGATAACCGGAACGACAGTCAAGATCATCCAATCCGGACGATTGCCGGATTCAATGAAATGCTCAACCAGCTTCAAGCGCTTGGCCAGCTTCTTGGGCTTCAACTCGCCGGTTGCGACCTTCAACTCTTCGCGCAAGCTGATCTTTAGCGCTTCGAGGTTGATGGCGGCCAGCATGTCGCGGATGGCTTCAGCACCGATTGACGCCGTGAAGCTGTCTTCGCCGTAGTCTTCCTGGGCTTTGAGATATTCGTTTTCGCCAAGAAGCTGATGCATCTTCATTGGGGTGAGGCCTGGCTCAACCACAATGTAGTTTTCAAAATAAAGAATGCGTTCAACATCCTTGAGCGTCATGTCGAGCAAGGTCGCGATGCGCGATGGCACCGACTTCAGGAACCAGATGTGGGCAACGGGAGCAGCCAATTCGATGTGGCCCATGCGCTCGCGCCGAACCTTCGACAGGGTGACTTCAACGCCACACTTTTCGCAGATGATGCCTTTGTACTTCATGCGCTTGTACTTGCCGCACAAGCATTCGTAATCCTTGGTGGGTCCAAAGATGCGCGCGCAGAACAGGCCGTCACGTTCTGGCTTGAACGTACGATAATTGATGGTTTCCGGCTTCTTGATTTCGCCGAAGGACCAGGACAGAATTTTTTCGGGTGAAGCGACCGAGATACGGATCTGGTCGAATACCTGAACCGGGGCTGCCGGGTTGAAGACGTTCATGACCTCTTGGTTCATGGTATGCCTTTCTCTCTTGTGGCGGGAATGCCGCCTTTGAATTTCAAAATCTTGCCAGTGGCGGAAGGTTGCCCTTCCGCCTTTATGAGTGAGTTACGATTGGGCGTTGGTGGGCGCGCCGCCATTCTGGAGCTCGACATTGAGACCCAGTGAACGCATTTCCTTGACCAGGACGTTGAAGCTTTCCGGAATACCAGTTTCAAAAGCATCGTCACCGCGAACGATGGCTTCATAAACCTTGGTGCGGCCCGCGACGTCGTCGGACTTTACCGTCAACATTTCCTGCAGCGTATAGGCTGCGCCGTAAGCTTCCAGAGCCCAGACTTCCATTTCGCCGAAGCGCTGGCCACCGAACTGGGCTTTGCCGCCCAATGGTTGCTGCGTGACGAGTGAATATGGACCAATCGAGCGGGCATGGATCTTGTCGTCCACCAGATGGTGAAGCTTCAAGATATAGATATAGCCCACTGTGACCTGGCGATCGAAGACATCTCCGGTCTTGCCGTCGTAAAGGGTGATCTGGCCTGTGGCGCTGAGGCCTGCATCGGTCAACATCTTGGCGATGTCTTCTTCGCGGGCACCATCAAACACTGGCGTGGCAATCGGAACGCCCTTCTTTACAGAATGGGCAAACTCAATCACTTCCTGATCTTCGAGCGCATCGATCTCGGCGTTCTTGCCATAAATCTTCTGCAGTTCTTCCTTCACAGGCTTGACCTTCTGCGTGGTGGCATAAACTTCCAACGCAGCGCCAATCTTCTTGCCCATGCCGGCACAGGCCCAACCCAAATGGGTTTCGAGAATCTGGCCGACGTTCATGCGCGATGGCACGCCCAGAGGATTGAGCACAACATCAACCGGTGTGCCGTCTTCCAGGTAAGGCATGTCTTCTTGCGGAACGATGCGCGAGACCACGCCCTTGTTGCCATGGCGTCCGGCCATCTTGTCGCCGGGCTGAATCTTGCGCTTCACGGCCACAAACACCTTGACCATCTTCATCACGCCAGCAGGCAATTCATCGCCGCGCTGCAGCTTTTCGACCTTGTCCATGAAGCGGTTTTCGAGGCCCTTCTTGGAGTCGTCGTACTGCACCTTCATGGCTTCAAGCTCGCCCATCGATTTCTCGTTGGACAAGGCAATGTTCCACCACTGCGAACGTGGAATGTCTTCCAGGTTCTTTTCAGTGATCTTGCCATCAAGCTTGTGGCCGCGTGGGCCGCCCGATGCTGTCTTGTCCTTCAGGAAGTCATGGAGGCGGCCATAGGAGTTGCGGTCGAGGATGGCGAGTTCGTCGTCGCGGTCCTTGGCCAGGCGTTCGATTTCTTCGCGTTCGATGGCGAGGGCGCGTTCGTCCTTGTCCACACCGTGGCGGTTGAACACGCGCACTTCGACAACCGTGCCCGAAACGCCGGGCGGCAGGCGGAGTGAGGTGTCGCGGACGTCTGAGGCCTTTTCACCGAAAATGGCGCGCAGAAGTTTTTCTTCCGGCGTCATGGGTGATTCACCCTTCGGCGTGATCTTGCCGCAGAGAATGTCACCGGGCTTCACTTCAGCGCCGATATAAACAATGCCAGCTTCGTCGAGGTTCTTGAGGCTTTCTTCACCGACGTTTGGAATGTCGCGGGTGATTTCCTCAGGCCCAAGCTTCGTATCACGCGCCATCACATCGAATTCTTCAATGTGGATGGAGGTGAATACGTCATCTTTCACGATGCGTTCTGACAACAAAATCGAATCTTCGAAGTTGTAGCCATTCCACGGCATGAAGGCGACGAGCACGTTCTGGCCGAGAGCCAGATCGCCGAGCTCGGTTGAAGGACCATCAGCGATGATGTCGCCGGCCTTCACAATGTCACCCGTGCGAACCAGCGGACGCTGATTGATGCAGGTGGACTGGTTGGAGCGCTGGAACTTCGCAAGCGTATAGATGTCAACGCCGGGCTTTGACGGATCAGTCTCTTCCGTGGCGCGAATGACGATGCGCTTGGCATCAACCTGATCGACAATGCCCGAACGGCGCGCCGTGAAGGCAGCGCCAGAGTCACGGGCCACAATTGATTCCATGCCGGTGCCCACAAACGGAGCAGCCGAGCGCACAAGCGGAACCGCCTGGCGTTGCATGTTGGAACCCATAAGAGCGCGGTTGGCGTCATCGTTTTCCAAGAAGGGAATCAAGGCGGCAGCAACCGACACGATCTGCTTTGGCGACACGTCGACAAAGTCGACCTTGTCTGGTGGCACTTGCAGCACATCACCAGCGTGACGCACAATTACTTGTTCGTCAGTGAACTTCATGTCCTTGCTCAGGGCCACGTTGGCCTGGGCAATGAAGTGCTTCGACTCTTCGATAGCTGAGAGATACTTGACCTCGTCAGTTACCTTGCCGCCGATAACCTTGCGGTAGGGCGCTTCGATGAAGCCGTATTTGTTCACGCGGGCGTATGTTGCCAGCGAGTTGATCAAACCGATGTTTGGACCTTCAGGCGTTTCAATGGGGCAGATACGGCCATAATGCGTGGGATGAACGTCGCGGACTTCAAAGCCAGCGCGTTCACGCGTCAAACCACCAGGGCCCAATGCCGAAAGACGGCGCTTATTGGTGATTTCTGACAGAGGATTGGTCTGATCCATGAACTGCGAGAGCTGCGATGAGCCGAAGAACTCACGAACGGCCGCAGCCGCAGGCTTGGCATTGATCAGGTCATGCGGCATCACGGTGTCGATATCCACCGATGACAGGCGTTCCTTGATGGCGCGTTCCATGCGCACGAGGCCGAGCCGATATTGATTTTCCATCAATTCGCCGACCGAGCGCACACGGCGGTTGCCGAGATTGTCGATGTCGTCAACTTCGCCCTTTGAATCGCGCAAGTCATGGAGAACGCGAATGACTTCGAGCACGTCTTCCTTGCGGAGAACGCGAACGCTGTCGGCAACATTCTGTTCCAAGCGCATGTTCATCTTTACGCGGCCAACAGCCGAGAGGTCATAGCGCTCCTGGTCAAAGAACAGGCCCTTGAACAACAACTCCGCGCCTTCGCGGGTTGGCGGTTCACCAGGACGCATGACGCGGTAAATTTCTACAAGCGCCTGCTCATAGGTTTCAACTTTGTCGGCCTTCAGCGTGTTGCGGATATAGCCGCCGGTGTTTATGTGATCGATGTCGAGGAGGTTGAGGCTCTTGAAGCCCAGTTCCTTCAACGTGGCCAAAGACTTTTCGGTAATTTCTTCGCCGGCTTCAGCAAAGATTTCACCGGTCTGGTCGTTGACCATTTCATCGGCAATGTATTGACCATAGAGATCTTCATCGCGCATCAGCAAATCTTTGGTGCCATCTTCGGCAATCTTGCGAGCCAGACGCGGCGTGATCTTCTTGCCAGCTTCAACAACAACCTGGCCAGTCTTGGCGTCAATCAAGTCAACTGTTGGCTTGATGCCCTTGAAGCGATCAGCAACGAACGGCATCTTCCAGCCATCCTTCACCTGGGTATAGGTGACGGACTTGTAGAAGTGATGCAGGATTTCCTCAGCCTGCATGCCCAGCGCGTAAAGCAGCGTGGTCACAGGCAGCTTGCGGCGGCGGTCGATGCGCGCGAAAATCAAATCCTTGGCGTCGAATTCAAAATCAAGCCATGAGCCACGATAGGGAATAACGCGGGCCGCAAACAGGATCTTGCCCGAAGAATGGCTCTTGCCTTTATCGTGGTCAAAGAACACGCCGGGACTGCGGTGCATCTGGGATACGATGACGCGCTCGGTGCCGTTCACAACGAACGTGCCGTTCTTGGTCATGAGCGGAATGTCGCCCATGTAAACGTCCTGTTCCTTGATGTCCTTCACCGACTTGGCCTGGGTGTCGGGGTCAATTTCAAACACGATGAGGCGCAGCGTCACCTTCAAGGGTGCCGCAAAGGTCATGCCGCGTTGCTGGCATTCATCCACGTCAAACTTTGGCGCTTCAAATTCATAGCGTACGAATTCGAGCACGGCTTGCCCTGAAAAATCCGAGATTGGGAATACTGACTTGAACACCGATTGCAGGCCTTCAGTCGCGCGGCCACCGGCCGGTTCCTTGACCTGGAGAAACTGGTCATAGGATTCGCGTTGAACCTCAATGAGGTTCGGCATCTCTGCAACTTCGATGGCTTTGCCAAAGATTTTGCGGATGCGCTTGCGGCTAGCGATGGTGCGTGTGTCAGCCATGTGGTTCCCTGTCACTTTCAATTTCCGGAGCTTGCTTGAAGCCCCAAAGCCCTAAAACAGCTTTTCCTGGGCCCCTCTTTTGGAGGAACTCTGGAAAAGCTGTTCACATACTCTATTTCCACATTTGCCAGTGGGAGGGGTTTTGTGCACCCCTCCCGTGGCAAAAATGTGGTTACTTCAACTCGACTTTTGCGCCTACGGCTTCGAGCTTCTTCTTCATGTCTTCTGCGTCTTTCTTGTTGACGCCTTCCTTCACAGCCTTTGGAGCGCCTTCGACGAGGTCTTTGGCTTCCTTGAGGCCGAGGCCCGTGATGGCACGGACTTCCTTGATCACTTCGATCTTCTTGTCGCCAGCGGCGGCCAGAACAACGGTGAACTCGGTCTTTTCTTCAACGGCAGCAGCAGCCGGGCCAGCAGCAGCGGCAGCAGCCACTGGTGCAGCGGCGGATACGCCCCACTTTTCTTCCAACAGCTTTGAAAGTTCAGCGGCTTCGAGAACCGTGAGCTTCGAAAGGTCGTCTACGATCTTGGTAAGATCAGCCATTTTTTAAGTCTCTCTTTTAAGTCGGTTAAAACAACAGTTGAACCAGCGAACCTACGAGGCAGCCTGCTCTTTGGTGGCATAGGCATTGATCACACGTGCCAATTGGCCTGCCGGAGCCGCAACCACGCCCGCAATGCGGGTGGCTGGGGTCTGGATCATGCCAAGCAGCCTTGCGCGCAGCTCATTGAGCGACGGCAACGATGCGAGTGCCTTGACGCTATTGGCATCCATAATGGTGGCGCCGAGCGAACCGCCAAGCAGAACGAATTTTTCGTTCGCCTTGGCGAAGTCGGCGGCCACTTTGGGTGCCGCAACCGGATCGTCAGCAAAAGCCAACATGACGGGACCTGTGAACAGGCCCTTCAATCCAGACGCGTCAGTGCCTACCAGAGCAAGTTTTGCCAGGCTGTTCTTGGCAACCTTTACGGTTGCGCCGGCTAGGGCCATCTTGTTCCGCAGGTCATTGACCTGGTTCACAGTAAGGCCCTTGTTGTGGGCCACAACGACAACAGCGGCGTTCTTGAACACCTTGTTGAGCGATGCGACGAGCTCTGTCTTTTCAGCTCTTTCCACTTGCTCTCTCCTTGTTGGCGCTTGCGGGAATTCGCAAAACGCCGTTGGACCAACCGCAAGATCCAATCACCTCGATGAGGCGATAAGGCCTTACGGCGCTTAAAGCCTGTCCCCTGCTCCGTCGCCGGATCAGGTTTCTGAGGTCTCAACCGACTGGGGCATTAACCCCAAAATCTGTTTTGACTCCCATCTCATGCTGGCTTTCACGTTTAAGCGAAGTCTCCTTCGCGCCGGCAATCTCGGACAGGTGCCCGCAAAACCCGGAGGATTTGCGGCCCAGCACTGCTTTTCAGCAATGACGGGATCCAGCAGCCGGGTTTTCATCCGACTGCCGGAAAGGGTTGTCGACGTTAGACGGTGTTGAGCGCCGCGAGATCAAGCTTGAGGCCTGGTCCCATCGTCGAGGAAATCGAAACTTTCTTCAAATACGTGCCCTTGGCCCCTGCAGGCTTGGACTTGTTCACCGCATCAACGAAGGCCTTGACGTTGCCGACGATCTGCTCTGGCGTGAAGGACGCCTTGCCAACGCCAGCCTGCACGATGCCCGCCTTTTCAACGCGGAATTCGACAGCACCACCCTTGGCTGCTTTCACAGCGGCAGTCACATCCATGGTCACCGTGCCAACCTTGGGGTTGGGCATGAGGTTACGTGGACCCAGCACCTTACCAAGACGACCAACGAGGCCCATCATGTCAGGGGTGGCAATGCAGCGGTCGAATTCAATCGTGCCCTTGTTGACGATTTCAAAAAGGTCTTCAGCACCGACAATGTCGGCACCGGCCTTCTTGGCTTCGTCAGCCTTGGCACCCTTGGCGAAGACCGCCACGCGAACCTTACGGCCCGAACCGTTTGGCAGGTTGCACACGCCGCGAACCATCTGGTCAGCGTGACGTGGGTCAACGCCCAAGTTCATCGCAACTTCGATGGTCTCATCGAACTTGGCATTGGCGCGATCCTTGACGAGCTTTACAGCATCTTCAATGGAATAGAACTTGGCGCGATCGAGATCGCTCATGTTCTTTTCAATACGTTTTGCTTTTGCCATGGTCTTAGCCCACCACTTCCAGGCCCATGGAACGGGCCGAACCTGCAATTTCACGCGCTGCCGCATCCAGATCACGGGCGTTCATGCCCTTGATCTTCTGCTCAGCAATTTCACGGCACTGGGCCATGGTCACGGTACCAGCCTTGACCTTGCCTGGCTCCTTGGAACCGGCATTGATCTTGGCGGCCTTCTTCAGGAAGTAAGACGCTGGAGGCGCCTTCATTTCGAAGGTGAAAGACTTGTCCTGATAGGCCGTGATCACGACTGGAACAGGCGAACCCTGCTCCATCTTCTGCGAGGCCGCGTTAAACGCCTTGCAGAATTCCATAATGTTCAAGCCGCGCTGACCCAATGCTGGGCCGATTGGCGGTGATGGATTGGCTTGTCCAGCTGGCACTTGCAGCTTGATATAGCCGACGACTTTTTTGGCCATTTTATCCCTCTTTCAAGGTTAGTGGTCGGGTACCGCGTTTCCTTCTGAAACACTTACCTCCCACGGGTTTCTAGTTCAACGTTCGTCCGTCTACGGATGAACGGGGCTTATTTCATTTTCTCGACTTGCCCATATTCGAGTTCAACAGGCGTTGGACGCCCGAAGATGCTCACGGCCACTTTGAGACGCGAGCGTTCTTCATCCACTTCTTCAATCTGGCCGTTGAACGATGCAAACGGACCATCGGCCACGCGTACCTGTTCACCAACCTCGAAGTGAATCATGGATTTCGGCTTTTCGACACCTTCGGCAACCTGATTCAAAATCCGGTTGGCTTCTGCGTCGGAGATCGGAACGGGCTTCAAACCTGAACCGAGGAAACCTGTGACCTTCGGGGTGTTCTTGATCAAGTGGAACACTTCGTCAGTCAGATCAATTTTGGCCAGAACGTAACCTGGGAAAAAGCGGCGCTCGCTCTTGATGCGGCGGCCACGGCGGATTTCCACCACTTCCTCAGTCGGGACCAAGACCTGTTCAAAATAATCCTGCAGGTGCTTTTGCACAGCCTGCTCTTTCAATGATTCTGCCACTTTCTTTTCGAAATTCGAATAGGTGTGGACGATGTACCAGCGCTTTGCCATGAAATTTGCCGCAATACCTTGATTTATTTGACTAAATTCCAAACAACAGCTTCTGGACGGCCATTTTCAAAACAGCATCTACGCCCAGAAAGAATAAGCTAGCCGCTGCCACCATGATCACAACCATAACGGTTGAAATGCCAAGCTCGCGCCTAGAAGGCCACGAGATTTTGTTCACCTCATCGCGCACGTCTTGGAGAAAAGTCACCGCATTGTCGTTTTTGGCCATTATCTATCCTGTTTAGCGCCGCCCTAACGCTTTGATTCTCAAGGCTTTCCCTAATACCAAAAGGTGGCAGGGGCAGTAAGGTTTGAACTCACGACCTGTGGTTTTGGAGACCACCGCTCTACCAACTGAGCTATACCCCTAAAGCGCCGTGGAGGCAGCACATAAGGGCCTAGGCGTGACATGTCAACGCCTAGGCCCTTGATTATGTGCCAGTCTTACTCAGTGATTGAGGCGACGACGCCTGCGCCGACGGTCCGGCCGCCTTCGCGGATGGCGAAACGCAGCTTTTCTTCCATGGCGATCGGCGTAATGAGCTCAACGTCAAACGAGATGTTGTCGCCAGGCATCACCATTTCTGTGCCCGTCGGCAAGGTTACAACACCGGTCACATCCGTTGTGCGGAAGTAGAACTGGGGACGGTAGTTGTTGAAGAATGGCGTGTGACGGCCAC
>JBBRLH010000032.1:0-10776 GCA_038231475.1 Hyphomicrobiales bacterium
CCACAGACTGGCTATGGACTTACAACAACGACCGTCCCAACATGGGGCTTGGCGGCATAACACCCGCTCAGAAACTGAAACAACAATTGGCCGCGTGAGTTCTACAATCAAGTCCCATTAAAAATGGGGGGATTACCCAGCGTCCGAGGGAATCGTGATGTCCATAACCACAATGATGCCCTTTCTGGGCGTGCGGCTGATGATATGGAGGTTTGGCGCAGCAAGGCCGGTGATGGGAAGGATGGGCATGAGTGCGGCCCCTCCCAATACTAGCATGGCGCTCCTGCGCGATATTCGGGTCAATGCTGCACTTGATTCTATAACCGCCTTTCTGCTCCGTATCTCGATGCCTGGGTCAACAATAACTTGGCTCATGATGATGTCCTTCTGAAATTTGCATGGTCTATGATTTATATTTGGAAGATCAGTCTGCCGAAGAATCGGCTCGCTCCCTCGCAAGCATGAACGTCGAGCGGGTGACCAAGACATGCCGGGATCTCAGTCGGGTTTTCTCATAGTCCATGCGCATATCACTGAGGTTGAGAACTTTGAGCCCATCACTATCGAACAGATGAACCTGAGCATAACTTACGGACCGAATGACCGTCCAATGACTGTGTACGCCACCAAGTTCAGCGATGAGGGCACACCCTTGATAAGATAACAGGCCACGGGTGGCATTCATGACGGTATCAAAGGGAAACCGTCCCTTGCCCACCAGCGGCTGTGTGACAACTGGCTTTAGTGAACTTCGTTTTGCCACATAGGCGCAAGACCACCTGAGCAGAACGCCCATCAGCCATTGTGGCGTGCCATGGTGGCTTAATGGCTTCAAACCAAAACGGCGGCTGGCGTAGCGCAATAGGGCATAAAAAAAGTCTTCACAGAAATCTTTACCTATTCCTTCTGAGGGGGATGCGATCAGGCGTGTGGCGTTAATGATGGAATACAAGCCGCATAGGCTGTCAAAAGCGCCCTGCTGATGGGGCCGCAGCGTAAATTGCTTTACGCTGGCTGGGTGTTTGTTGAGATGGAAGCCCTGCGTCGTGGAAGGCAAAACGCCGGGCTTCTCTGAATTCGAGCTTTTGGTTGGCATATTGGTCATGTCCGGGACTCAATATTCTGTTGCGAGCATGACGGTCAGGACCCGGACCGTGACCTTGGGATTGGCGGGGTCTGGCGAATGAAACGTCCGGGATCGATCATAGTAGTCGATTTTCCAGATGATCCTGGTGTCGCCCACCTCTTGCACGGCGCAATCATGCTCACCCCAGGGGTCATTATCAGGGGTAAAGTCAGTGAAGGTCTGAACCGCCTTGAAAATGGACCTTACGGTGTCAGGGTCCAAGCCAGCGATTCCTGGCGTGGTCAACCACATGCCGCCTTGTCCATGCATGCGCAGCCGGTCATTGAGCTCCTGGACCCTGGCCAGCCGTTTGGCGGCCTCGGGAGTAATATCCTTGGTAGTACTGCCCGCTAAGTTAGAAGATTGCGCGGCAGCTTGGGAATCGACTGTGGCGGTTTGCATTGGGCGATAGTTTTCCTTTTCCGTGTTCATGACGGTTTCCTTTGTATTAAATGTGATTGGAAGGGTTTGTAGGAGTGATGGGCCGTTGTGGCTCAGATCATGCGGATGAGGCGGTGCTGGGCGTGGGCATCGCCTTCTATGTAGCCTTGGGTGGTTTGGATGGACCGGTGGCCCACGAGTTGCTGGACGTCCCTCAGGGAGCCCCCAGCCTTGGTTATGAGCCGTGCAGCCCGTGTCACGAAGGTACGGCGTCCCGAATGGGAAGAGCAACCCTCAAAGCCAGCACTGCGGTAAAGAACCGTAAACCAGTTTACCACGGCTTTGGCTGTCATATGACGGCCACGGGATGACCGGATGACCGGGCCTTCCCACGTGTGCTGTTCTCGCAGCAGTTGCCGAAGTGCCACAATTAGCTCGGGGCCAAGCGGAATACGCCGGCCACTGCCCTTCTTTGCGGCAATAGCCGGCAATTCAATAAAGCGCCCCACCCTGCCCGTGGCGTCCAAAACCATCTCCCAGCGCATAGCAGCGATTTCTCCAGCCCTGAGCCCAGCTTTAAAGCTCAGCAGCACCATTGCTTTGTTACGACATGCATGCCGCTGGCTGGCAGCAACGCGTATGGCTCGGCGCATGTCAGTGACGCCGAGTACCTTTGCAGGTTTCCCTCTCATGATAGTCCTCACTATGTTGGTTGAAATGTGTGGCGCACTACGTGCTACCAATCACCATCATATACTATCATAAGTTGTATAATATCGCAAGTACAATTAAATGCCATGAAGTATGATAGTTTTCCTAAAAAACATCCCTGACGAGCCTGAACAAATCAGGCGCATGTCATTGTAAGGTGCCAGCCAAAGGAAGGTGCCAGCCAAACAATCGGAAACGATAAAAAGAATAAGCTTAAGAAAATCGCCTGCCGCGAGCTACAGACTTACTCGGCCACTCAACAAAAACGCGGTGAATCTATTTCCTGAGAAACGGTTTAACGTTTGCCCGCTCCATAAATGCCGAGGCAGTCTGGTCGCGGATAGCCTTTAGCACTTCGTATCAGGTTTGACTCTAAGAGCTCATCCCAAACAGTTGACGTGCAGTCATTGCCCACAAGTTCCAAACCCCCATATGGCACATGCTAAAGCCGTTTTATTTTAACTCGCGCGCCAATATTCGTCTGGTGGTGGACCAAAATCAATCAGCGCACAAGAATAGACAGCACTGTGGTCAAACGGATAGCGTGCCTCTATGTCATTTGTAAGTGTAATTCCGATGCCTGAAGCAGTAGGGCGCAAGAGTCTTCCATCGACAACACGGGCCTGATCCCCCATCATCTCGGCACCCAATGGAAAATCGAGCATCGGAAATTCAACCAGATCGCCGCCCGCCGCAAAGGCTGCATGATAGCTCGCCATGATGGCCGCAGCTCCACCCCAGGCATGCACGACAACCCGCGTGCCTGTCTCCTTGGCCACGGTGAACACATCCATAACAGCGGAAATGCCGCCCATTACGGAGGCATCCGGCTGCACGCAATCATAAACACCTTCGCGCATGCGTGTGATCATTTCCTTTGGCGTGGTAATTATTTCGCCGCCATAGACCGGCACATCAATGCGGGAACGCAAAGCCTTGAAGCCTTCTGGCGAATCCGGACCAATGGCTTCTTCGAGGAACAGGATGGGCTGCTGGCTGACACCGCGCACGGCCTTCACAAAGGCCACAACATCCTCAACTGCTTGTGGTGGGTCCGCAAGGTTCTGACACATATCAATTCCGATCTTGATGCCGCGCTTTGCCGCCTCTTCCAGAATCCAGGCCGTGCGGTAGATATCTCGTTTGACCGAACGGATCTTGTAAAGCTCAATTCCTTTTGATTGCAGCAGTTCCAACTCGCGAATGAACTGGTGCTTGGCGTCGCAACAGCCACCACTGCCATAAATCTGTATGGATTCCAGTTTGGTACCGCCAAGCAGATCATAGACAGGCTTGTTCAGGCTTTTGCCTTTGGCGTCCTGAAGGGCTATTTCGAAGGCGCTGATCACATGACGCGCCGCGCCTTGCAAGGACCAATAATCGCAAAGGCTGCGCAAATCTTTTACGCGACGGTCAATGTCAAAACCGTCCTTGCCTATAACCTGTGGCGTGCAAAGTTCGACGATGGACTTGAAGACCAGGGGGGCAAATACCGCAAGATAGCCTTCCCCCAATCCGGTCACACCATTGTCGAGCGTAACCTCCACCATGCCAATTGTTCGTTTGGGCCCATTTGGAAAGCATTCCTTGATTTCCGGGTCATCCGCATCCGCGTAGGACGAGCTCAGCAGGATACATCTCACATTCACAATATCAGGCATCATTTTGCTTTCGTAAAATCAACAAGGCTATGAAGCGGCGTCTCATCCAGATAGTGTTGAAGATTGCTTAGGAAAAAATCAATCTTGCCGTCAATTTCATCTCCGGTTCCACCACCCGTGTGTTGGGTTAAGAGAATATTGGAACAACGCCAAAAGCAATGATCTTGTGGCAGCGGTTCATCTTTCGTCACATCAATGACAGCACCGGAAAGACGGCTACTTTCCACCGCCTCCGAGAGAGCCGCTTCATCAATCAGCGAGCCTCTGCCGAAATTCACTAAGACGCCACCGCGTTTTATTTTCTCAATCAGATCACGATCAAACAGGCCGCGCGTAGCGGGGCTGTCGGGTACCGTGCAGATCACGATATCGGCTATGGCCAGCGCGCAATGTAGTTCGGCGGCAACCCAGTTGCTACCAAAGCTTGTGACCATGCAGTGAAAGGGCGAAAGCAGTTCAGCCACGCGTCGGTTAATGTCGCCTTTGCCAAAGAGCACGACATTTGCCCCCCTCAAGGTCCTAAGCTTGGGCCGCAAAGCCCCACCCACCCAATCCCTTCGCGTTTGCAGAACAGAGAGGGTGCCGATGCCACGATAATGCGAGAGCACGCCAGCCAAAATGGATTCAGCAACAGGATCAGAAAAGAAACCTGCAAGGTTGGTCAGACGCAGGTGTTTCCCCAGCTCCTGCCAATCAAGGCCCGTGTATTCTCCAAAGCCAACCGACTCGAGTTGAACCCAAAGAAGTGTGGTGCTTTCAGCAATCCATTGAGCGGGGGGATTGCCAAAAACAATTTCACACGCATCGAAGACCGCCCGTGCTTCGGAATTAGTTTCGGCGTCCAGAAAATAATGCAGTTCATTGCGCCCAAGCGCAGCATGAAGCCTAGCCAGTTGATCGGCATTGAGGGGTAGACAGATAAAGATGTTCATGATGCCGCGCCGCGCCTCACCGAAATATGCCATGGGATGACAAAATGCTCCGCGAGGGTTACAAGCCCAAACAGGGCAAGTCCCAGCAGGGTGAGAAAAAAAATGCCTGCAAAGGCCAAGTCGGGACGCATATTGCCGGTGACGATTTGAATGTAGAAGCCCAGCCCCTGGTCCGAGCCGATGAATTCGGCGATGGCAGCCCCCACCGTTGCGTTGATCGCGGCATATTTGAACCCGACGAAGCACTGTGGCATCGCGGCAGGCAGCCTGACCTTCAAAAACGTTCGCCATGCGCCAGCCCCCGTAGAACGGCAGAACCGCGCGAGCTCCTCACTCAGCGAATTAAAGGCGAGGATGGCATTTAACACGATGGGAAAGAAGCAGACAAGGAACACGATGATTACCTTTGGTAGCAGGCCAAAGCCGAGCCACGAAATGAAGAGCGGCGCAAAGGCAATCTTCGGCGTCATCTCAAGGCAGACAAAGAAGGGGTATATAGTGCGACGGAGAAAAGATGAGAAGGCAATCGACATTCCCAACGGGAGCGCGATTACAACGGCGAAGAAATAGCCAATAATTGTTTCAAGACCTGTAATGTAGGTGTAATTGAGCAATCGAGGTAAATCGGCCCAGCCATTACGCACTACATCCGACGGTGGCGTGAGAATGTAGCGGGGAATTTCGAAGAAGACGACAGCGTATTCCCAGAATAGGAAGAAGGCGACGAAAAAAACCACGAACAACCAGGATTGGTTGATAAATTTGCCGATGCGGGAGGCAATGCCCTTTGTCTCAGATGACGCCAAAGCCACGAAAAATCTCCTGAATATCACGCACATGGCGTACGAATTTTGACGAGTTCTTTACGTCAAGATCACGCGGGAAGGGCAAATCGATCGAAATCACGCGATCAAGGCATCCAGGTCTTGGTGTAATGACAGCAACGTGTGTCGACAATTGAACCGCCTCTTCTATGGAATGGGTGACAAATGTAACAGTTGGCCGTTGCTGCATCCAGAGCTGCTGCAAATCGGTGCGAATGCGTTCGCGGGTCATGGCGTCGAGTTTGCCGAGAGGCTCATCGAGCAGCATAATCTTTGGATCATGCACCATGGCCTGGCAGAAGGCAGCGCGTTGCTGCATCCCGCCTGAAAGCTCATGCGGATAGCGTTCTGAGAAATCATCCAGATTCACGGAGCGGAGCAGATTTGCAACCCGTTCTGCATAATGTGAAACTGGCAGTCCGCGCATTTCCAGTTGCAGTTCGATATTGCTTCGCACCGTTCGCCAAGGCACCAGCGTATTATCCTGGAACATGATGCCGATATCAGTTTGTGGTCCGAAAACTGGCAAGCCGTTAAGTCTAATCTGCCCGGAGCTCGGTTCCATGAGGCCGGCAATCATCAGCATGAGTGTTGATTTCCCGCAGCCCGATGGGCCGAGGAATGATACGAACTGACCCGCTTCTATATCGAGATCTACAGGCCCAAAGGCATGCACTTCAAGAGTGCCACTGCCAAATATTTTTTTCACACCATCAATAGAAATCAGAGCGGTCATTTATTACCATGAAAAAAAGAGGGGACGGAATGATATCTGTCCCCTCGCAATGTATATTGCGTTACTTCACGAAATCATTGGTGTAAAACGACTTCGGATCGGCATCTGCCTTGAGGCCGTTATACTTCTTCATAAGAGCAACCATGTCGGCCCAATCGGAGTCAACATTGAGGCCAAGCACTTTGTCCTTGTTGGCAGCCGAGTAAAGGACACCAAGTGTGACCTTAAGAACCTCCAACGCCTGGGCCTTGCCAGCATCTTCATTCATGGTGCCACCTACGATGTCACCCATTGCGGCAACTGCTGCCTCGGGGTTCTTTTCTGCTTCCTTATAGGACTTGATAGTTGCCTGCACAAAACGCTTAACCAGATCCGGGTTCTTTGCGAGCGTGTCCTTTGATGTTACGATGCAGTAGCCAACCTGGTTTACGCCAAAGCTGGAATAGGCGAAGGCAATGGGTTGTTGACCACCATTGGCCTTAATTTCCGCTGGCTTGTCGTCGAGTCCGCCCAGCATGCCAACGGCATCGCCAGACTTCTGGAGATAGCTTGAGACCAGCGCGCCATCAGCCACGTTAATGATCTTCACATCGCCCTCTGCGAGCCCAGCATTTGCCAATACGATTGGGAGAAAAGTGTTAACGCCGGCATTTGCCGTTGTGAGCAGCGATTTTCCCTTGAGGTCCTTGATGTCCTTGATGCCAGTATCAGGGCGCACGAGAATGGCTTCGGTGCCCATGGCGTCAATCACGGCGACCGCAACAAGCGGTGCACCTTCGGCAGCAAGCTTGGTCATGGATCCGCAGGAACCATACGAGAATGTGCTGTCGCCATTGGCCACGAGGCGATGGGCCGAGCCCGATCCGTTGCCGGACCGGATATCGAGATTAATGCCGGCATCTTTGAAGAAGCCCTTGTCCTTGCCCAGGGCGAAGCCGGCATGTGAGCCGTAATACATCCAGTTCAGGCGCAGGCGGACATCATCCGCTGCGCGCGCTGACACGGAGACTCCCAAAGCCAGAACAACAGCCGTCCCAGCGAGTAGTTTTCCAAGTAGTTTCATTTGTTCTCTCCTTTGAGGTTGATTGAAGGCAGCATGCTGCTACCGGCTTAGGTTTCTTGGGCATATACTGCCTTCTTTTTTTGTTCGAACGCGTACGTATTATTTCACTCGCGGTGCTCCAATCTTGTGGAGCATTTCTCGGGCTTTGTCGCGGTAGAGATCGCGCACATCGCGTGTTGGTGGGCGGCAGCGGCTTGAAGGCAAGCCCACAAGCTCCATACATAGCTTGTCGAGATAGCCGTCACCGCTGGTATGGTTTTTCTCGATTTCGACCCAAAGCTTGTAGAAAGGCATGGCTTCTTCCACAAGCATGCGTGCAATTTCTGTGTAATTCGCAGCTCGAACTTCCTTAACCAGTTTTATGCCCCATTCGGGCCAGAAATTGCAATTGTGGACTTCGAAGGCCTTAGCGCCCAGCGATGGCATTGCCGAATAGGCAAAGAAAAGATTGTTGTCGATGATCGTGAAGCGATCCGAGAAATGGGACGTCACATCCTCGAACTCCATTGCATCAGTACGTGGTGTTGCCCACTTAAGGCCCACGATATTGGGGATTTTGGCCAGCCTTTCGACCATTCCGAAAGAAAGATTCTGGCTAGTCCAAAATGTATTGTATATGATGATACCAAGCTCAGGCTCGGCTTCTGCCGCAGCGCGCACATGGGCCTCAAAGTCACCTTCGGTATGGGTGAAATAATAGGGACAGGATACCTGGATAAATTTGGCACCGAGGCGCTTTGCAGTCTTTGCTAGCCTTACAAGCTCAAGAGTACTTGTCGTCTGGGCACCCATAGCAACGGGAACACGACCGCCAACCTCGTCGATCACGATTGCCGCAACACGCTCGCGCTCGTCAAAACTCATGGTGGAAAAGTCACCAGCCGCACCACCGGCCAGAAAGGTAGCATTATCGGCACTCAACCCGGCATCGACCAGAAAACGGACATAGGCGCGCAATGCAAACTCATTGATGGGCATGCCTTCCACGTCTAAAAAGGGGGTCGGCACCGTAACGTAGCAACCTTCGAGCAGTGACTTGAGTTGGTCTGGCTTCAATATTTCAGTCTCCTCAAAAAGGCCAAAAAGCTCCATCGACCACATTGAATCAATGCAGACCAATCACCTCTTTGGGTGTCGTGTTGCCGTGTATTTATCCCGACGGTCGTTCTCGTGTCCTCGCCGATGACAGCAGATTTGCACTCGACACCAATCATTTATTGACTAATCTGGCAATAATATTAACGAAAATGGCAAAATAAACGAGTGAGGGCAAATATGGAGAGGAAATCGGAACGGGGCTTGCTCCCGCATTTCAATTTCATTTTGCAACCGGAATTTTCATTGAGCGGCCTCGTTCTGGCGAGCGATGCGCTGCGTATTGCGAACCAGAACTCCGGGCAAACTGTCTTCACATGGGCTTTTACTTCCGAAACGGGCGAATCGGTACGGGCAAGCAATGGCATGTGGTTTAGTGTCGATCATGCCATGGACCAAATGCCCAAGGCAGAAGTCTATTTGCTTTTTGAAGGAAATCTGCCGACGCAACATAATTCGCGAAAATTACTTGGTAAGTTGCGAACTGCAGCGCGCTTTGAGGCTTTTTTTGGTGCGGTTGACACGGGTGCTTTTGCTTTGGCCCAGGCGGGCCTCATCGGTTCGGAGAAGTCGCCGGAGATCGTTCTACACTGGGAAGCTGTGCCTGCCTTTGTGGAACGGTTTCCTGCAGCGCGTCCCCTCAACCAGTTATTCTATCGCAAAGACAAACGGGTGCATTGTGCAGGTGGCGTTGCCACGCTCGACATGATGCTTGACTTGATCTCGCATTTCAAAGGCGAGGCCATGGCAAATGAGGTCGCTAATGCACTGGTTCACACACGCCGAGAGGCATCGGTGGAGCAACGCAGAGACGGTTTGTTTGAATCGGAAAAGAATCCGTTGTCTGGAAAAATAGTTCGTCTCATGGAGAAGCATTTGGACTTCCCTTTGAGTCTTGCAGAACTCGCTATTCAGTTAGGAATACCGCAACGAACGCTCTCACATGTGAGTCAGCAAGCATTTGGCGAGTCTCCCATGCGTCTCTACTTGCGAATTCGTTTGCAGGCAGCACGGAATTTTTTGTTTTATGAAGAAATCTCCGCCAAGGATGTTTCAACATCGTGCGGTTTTTCTTATCCCTGTGTCTTCTCTCGCGCTTTTCGCGCTCAGTTTGGCCTGACGCCTCGAGAGTTCCGCGCAAAGCTACGGGCGAGCCAAAACCTAGCCGTCAGACCGGAGATTAGACGGCTTCTGTCGCAGTATAAAAATTAGAGAAAGAATTCATGCGAGATAGGAAAATCAGAAATCTCCAAGCATAGCCGTTGATGGCCGTTCAAGGTACCTCGCTTTGCTTTGCGTTTTCAGTTGAACAACCCGGACTGCTTGTGCGTAGGCAGTTTTACAATCACCGTGGTGCTATCGGGATTGCGACTGAATAGTGTTTGCCTTCTTGGCTACGGATGGTATTGGGCAGAGCGCACAGGCTAGGAAGTCGTCGAAAATCGGAGTGCCGCGACTGATAGGCAACATACAGCCCCAGGTCACCTGGCAAGGACTGATCTATCTCTTGTAACTACCTTGATATCTCTATCACCGAGTACGCGTATGACGCTGGCCTCATAGGATTTAACGGCACCTTTCAACCAAAGACCAAACTTGCGTGCTGCTTTGGAAGGTCGGCACACCGCCGAAGTGCACAAAGAGTAGCTCTGGGCGCTCAATAGACCCGCAGGAAAAGGTACAATCAGATCACCAGATACTATCGCAGGCAGGGTCAAAAAGCTGTCGCCGAATGTCAGGCCGCCTCCCGACGCAGCGACTGAGAGGCAAAGCGTCGTCTCATTGAACACTGTGGTGTGCGTGCGTGGGCCTCCGGCTTCAAAGCCAATGTAATCGCACCATTCATCCCACACATCGTAGTTGGAGTCGATCAGAAAGGGAGCCTCGCTTGGCTTTTTGTGGCCTTCAAGGTAGCGCTGCGCAAAGGATCGGGCGTCCGGTGTGCGAATACAAGCCCGACAATTGCCCCGACATCTTTGTCAGAACATCATCGACCAACCTGCGGATGGCGCGAAGCGGATGATCAGCAGCAATGCGCTCCTCAAGCCGCACATACGAAAACATCCCCTCAGCCCGTTTGTCGTCTCCGCGCATCGCAAATCACTCGGTAATCCCCCCATTTTTAATGGGACTTGATTGTAGAACTCACGCGGCCAATTGTTGTTTCAGTTTCTGAGCGGGTGTTATGCCGCCAAGCCCCATGTTGGGACGGTCGTTGTTGTAAGTCCATAGCCAGTCTGTGGCGTA
>JBBRLH010000033.1:0-9497 GCA_038231475.1 Hyphomicrobiales bacterium
CCATCACGCGGCCTCTTCTTGGCGCACGGCAAAGGCTTCTGATATTTTCTCAAAAGGCGAGCCGATTGCGTCTTTTTCCGCGATGACCTTTGCCAGTTCCGATTGAATGTTGGCCTTGATAATTGCCTTCATGCCGCCTGAAACGGATTGCTCGGTTGTGAAAAATGCTGGCTCAACATGTAGCTGCTCAAACTGTTGAGAGCGGTTGTCAAAATACATCGCCACAATGTTCAACTTGTCAATAACCGCCATGGTATGCTCAAGCTGATCTTCCTTTGTCAGTAATTCGCCCAACGCTTGGATTTGCAGTTTTTGAATTGATCGTGCCATCGTTATTCCTCCTCGTTAAAATTCAAAATGATTTCCGTTGTGTTCAACGCGCGTGACCGCTCGCTGATCTGCCTCGCATTCACCAGCGTGGCCTTGCTCATCGTCGCCGTCATCGCCCATTTTGGCTGACGAGACGCCTAGAATTGCGGCGCATAAAATTAAGATGGACAGGCAGGCATAGATGATCATTTCTTCACCTTTTTCATTTCTTCGTCTTGGCTATCGTAACCAGCTTGCCAAGCCTCATCGAATGAATCATTTGCGCCACCAAGCCATTCCGGCTTGCGCATCGGTCGGTTTTCTTCGCGGCAAAGCCTGCCCATTTCCATGGCTTCAGCCGCACCAAATTCAGTCTCGGTGATCTCGCCAGTTTCTTGATCAACTGTTTCGGTGCTTGGTGTTTCAGGCTCAGGTTTTGGTAGTTTTGGATCTTCTGTCATCGCCACACGTTCTGGCGCATCTGCAAAATCTGAAAGCTGTGGACGAGTCGTTGCTGGCGATACATTTTTGTCGCTTGCACCAGCCATGTCATACAACTCATCATCACGCCGGATCAGATCATCAAGGTCTGTGGACATCGGCAATACTTTTGAGTGCCTCCGGGCCACTGTCTTGCGGCACATTTCGGCGTAATGATCTTTCCATGGGGCGAAGTCTTTCGCTTTAGATATGAGACGAATGCGCTCAATCTGCTGTACTGTCATAACTTCACGGCTCTTCTCACCGGATTTCAATGTGGCCACTGAATATGCCGCAATGATTTTACCTGCATCACCATCCATACAAGGCTTATGCTTGATGTAAGGTGTATCGCCCAGCTCATAATCAAACTGGTCTTTCTGATAAACTACTTGCGTGTCCCAGGTGGCAATCTCGCCTGAATTGCGAACCTTCTTGCGGATGCCGGCAATCATTGGCATCCATTGGACCATCGCAATCCATTTCTCTTGTTTTCCGTCATTGACTTTGGTGTTGTAAATAACCAAAGCACCTTCACGCCCATCAGGCAGAAGGCCATCATTCGCAGCCTTTAATGCGCTATTGAAAAATGAACGGCGATCAGCGCCAACCAGTGCGGGCGTTGTGTTTACAGCAACGAGAAGAACTTTCTTAAACCGCTCAACTGGAATGTGTGCGGGCAAACTGCCTCTGAATTGTTCGGTGCGAAACTCAATTTCGTCGCCTAATTTCATTGAGGTTTCAGTTTGGTCTTTAACAGCAACTTGTTTATCCACGATTTTTGCCTCCTCAGCGAACGACAGCGTTAGTGGTTTCAAGAATTGTGGTGCCGCGCAGTTCACGTCCACCGGCGCGAATGAAAGACCTAATTGCTTTCTCAAGTGCATCCGTTGGCAAATGCTGGCGCAACGCTTCAAGATCAAGGCTGGCACGATCCATGCCGTCAAACACCCATGAGGTGCGCAGGCTGGACATTGATCCATACTCGCCACGGGTCTGAGACATTTCAGAGGCCTTGGCTGTTGCTGCAATTTCTGCCTTCACCAAGTCGGCTTGCGCTCGATCTGAGGCGTTTTCGGCATTGATGGCCTCATCCAGTGTCTCAGCATCGCGCAGGGAGGCCAAGGCGCGTTCCTGCTCTATCCGTGCGGACTCAGCAGCTTCTCGCGCCAGGCGCTCTTCTTCTTGGCGGCGGCGGCGTTCTTCTGCCTCTTTCTCGCGCAGGAACTTTGTCAGTTTGGTTTCAGTGCGTTTTTTCACATCAACCAAAGGGTCAGAGATATTCTTGAAAAAGCCGTCAACACCGCGACCACCTTCAAGGTAAGGTTCTTTTGCCCCTACACGGGCGGCATCGGCTGACTTTGCGGCTGCCGTCAGTTGCTTGATGTAGTCTCCAACCTTGCGGGCAATATCCTCACTATCAATTTCAGGGATGCGCTCAGCGGCGGCAAGAAGTTCATCGCGGCGCTTTAAAAGATCAGCATGATCTTCAAGAAGCTTTTCGCGCAAGGTATCGCCAATCAACAAATCAGGCGGTGGATTGTTTGATCCTATCGTGACCGGTGCAATCATGTTCATTTTCTGATCCTTAAAAATGCAGTGGGGTTTTGAGATTGTCTATTGCAGCGTTTGGGTTTGCCGCGGGATGGTCAGGCTCATGGCATTTGGCGTGTTCAACCATCGCAATCATGTAGCGATACTCAGATTCAGGAATCGGGCTTTGGCAAAGCCACTGCCATTGATCTTCGGCATCGGCCCAGGTGCCATTGATGTCACATAGCAGGCGTTCATCACCGACAAGATCACCGATTTCATCGGTTGGCGAATAAAGCCAAATGCGAGCAGGGACCAAAGGCCCGCCCTTTATAAGGCGGCGCTTGAACCAGCCACATTGCGGCAGATCAACGAATACAGGTGCAGGCTTGCCTTTGATTGCGAGGTTAAACCATTCGTATTGTGATGCGAGCGATGTTGGTGCGCCTCTCATGCTATCACCGTTGCGCGGGTCACATATCCGCTGTCCTCATCACGCTGGAATGAAAAACAGCTAGCCAGTTGCTCGTCAATGTAATCATTATCTCCGCCACCCAGCAGAATGTTGAACAAGCCATCCTCTTTGCCAATCGTGATCGTCTGATCATTGCTTGAGAATTGAAAGCCAGTGATTTTCCATTCGGCCTCGCCGTCAATTGCATCGCATTCCACGTCTTGGAATATATCGACACCGCGCACAGTGATTTGCAGCGTGACAGCAATTTCTTTTGAGTGTGCGAGATAGGTCATAATTCCTCCAGCTTTTTTAAAGCCAACTTTGCGGCAAGCGCCATTTCTTCCACGTTGAGTTCTTTGGCGTCCTCGTAAAGCCAAACGATCTTGCGAAAAGATTTGATGGCAACGGCAATCGCAATGTCACGCGCATCCGGTGGCGATGTCAGGCGGGTCAAAATGGTTTATCTTCTAAGCTGGGATCTCCATGCAGCCCTGATGGCGCAAACATCACATCAGGTCGGCTTTCGCGGTCGGCCCAATCGGATAATTTTTTAGCGCGAGACGAGGCACTCTCATATCCTTGATGAGCATCGCTTTCGCAAAACTTCATCATCTCGGAATAGCTGAGTTTGGAAATCAGGACGGCAAGTTCCTTCAACATCATGCCACCTCAAAACTTGCGCGGCTGTTGTAGCCAGCGGCAACAAGATCAATGTCTTGGCTTGGCACTCGGCCAACAATCGGCACCCGCGAAAAAGCCGCAACCGCGCCCTGTTGAGGCAACGGTTGCGCAGTTGGGGAGGCTCGTAAATTGGCAATGATTGAAATGAGGCTGGCTTCACAATCCCGAAGCCGCGCGAATGTTGCAGCTA
Source organism: Hyphomicrobiales bacterium (assembly GCA_038231475.1). Lineage (GTDB taxonomy): Bacteria > Pseudomonadota > Alphaproteobacteria > Rhizobiales > Aestuariivirgaceae > Aestuariivirga. The sequence continues at coordinate 3,651 of JBBRLH010000033.1, forward strand.
ATTCCTGCGTGATGTTTTGAAGTTCGGCGGTCATGGTAGGCTCCTTGAATTTGGACATTTCTCTGGGCTATGCTGTGATCAATGACAGATCAAAGTGGAGCCTTGTGTGCCAATTTGGCAAACCTTTGTCAACATATATATTTGCCTATTTCGCAAATTACGTAAAGTTAGAAACATATCACCGGTTTAGGTTTATCAGTGCAGTTGGTTGTCGACAGTCTAAACTCAACTCCAGAGCCTCATTGGCAAAAATTGGCTTGACTATGTTTTGGCTATTTGCCAACAATGCAGCATGTCTGATCTCCAAAAATATTTTAACAAGTGCGCCGATAGGCCAGCGTCGTTGGCTAAGCGTATTGGTGTATCCCCTTCGACCATCACGCGTCTGCTGTCTGGCGAGCGGGGTATTTCAGCAAAGCTTGCCATAAAAATTGAGCGCGGCACTGACGGAAAAGTCAAAGCAAAATCGTTGCTTTTTGAATCTTTAGCCAAAGCCTCCAACGAGGCCGCAGCATGACGCAGGTCTTGCCAGCAGATGCTCAATCGATACTCATTTACAGCCTGGATCAAAATCACGAGCGCGCACATCGATGCCATAGCCGAAATAAAAGAGGCCGCGCCATTAAATCCGTGGCGTGTTTTTCAACACAAATTAGCACCTCGACCTCGAATCCCCTCGGTGACTGTGGGCATCGAACTAAGCAGGTCCGGCCAATGCGTAAGGTTGGGGTGTGTGCGCAAGCACGGGTTACTCATGACGCCAAATTGGTCGATCCCACAGAATTTTCAGAGGTGCTGCCATGAGGTTAATTCACACTGGTCGAGGCCAAACCGTTGAGGTTGAAGAGCCTGTGCGCATCCCTCCAATTGAGGCCATTCCAGCACGTAGCCAAGTCATGAAGCGCACACTAAAATCAACGCGAGCACTCGTGCCGGTCATTAAAACCCACACCAACTACAAGCCAGGAAGCCTCACCGAACTTGGTTCTGATCAGTGTCGCTACACCATCAACGATGAAAATCACATGATCTGCGGTGCCAAGGTCGTTGCCGGCAAATCATGGTGTGCCGTCCACTACAAAATCATCAAACGCTAAGGAAAAACCTCATGCCGAAATCAGCCGTCATTCCAGAAAATCCAACTGTTGGTGCCACTATTCATTCAATAGCAAATGGTATCCATGAAACTTTGCTGAAGCGTTACGTCAACTCGGTTGAAGAGGAAGACGCCAAAATCAACGCGATCATGGAAGCTGCAAAAGTGCAATGCCAGCCGCACGTTGATCAGATCAAAGAAATCAAGAAGGCCGCTGCAGAAAGTGGCATTGCCAAAAAGCCGCTCAACGCAAAGCTTGCAGAGCGGAAATTTTTGCGCAGGGCCGAACACGTCACCGACGCTCTGAACGATAATCAGAAAGATGTGTTCATGGAAATCAGCCTCAAGCTTGGCGACCTTCCACTGTTTCAGGGGTTGGATGGGTGATCGTTCTCGCCTTGGATCAAGCACCGCGGCATTCCGGCTTTTGTTATGGCGAAAGCATTTCAGGCATAGCCCCTGCTTGGGGGGTTAAAGATTTTGATTCCTATGGCGAAAACGAACTTCTTCTTATTCGAGACTATCGCAAATGGCTGACGTGGCTGTGTGAGCAAATAAAGCCTGCAGTGATCTATTGCGAGCAGATCGTAATCGACATGCGCCACATCAACCTGCGCGTGACCTATCAGCAGTTTGCCGTTGTGGCAGCCATCACGGTTGTTGCCGATGATTTGGGAATTGATCTTTACGAGGTCGATATTTCTGTTTGGCGCAAACGTGCGCTGGGCAAAAACAACAAACCAAAATGGGCAGCAAAAGGCGAGGACGGCTGGTTGAAGGACGCTGCAAAGCTTGCCTGCATTGATCGCGACTGGCTGATAGAAGACCACAACGCGGCAGAGGCGGCGCTAATTTGGGACTACGGTTGCGCTCACTGCGACACAACTTATCGCGCTGCCACAAAGCCGCATGTTGAGCGCGTTTTGCTTGAGCGGGAAAACAAGGACCGAGCATTCAATGGCAAGTGAAATCAAACCTTGCTCTACCTGCAATCCGTACAATCCTGAGGGCCAGTCAAAATGGCTGTGCTGCCATAAACTCGATCGGCGCACGATTTCGATTGCATGGGCTTATTTGGAGTGCGGGCCTGATGGCAAACTGTGGGAAGCGCGGGGATGAGCCGAACTGAGATCATAGGCAACTGCACGCTGTATTTGGGGGATTGCCGCGATGTGTTGCCAACCTTGCGCGGCATTGACTGCATCGTCTCAGACCTGCCCTACAAACTTGAATCTGGTGGCAAAATCACGGGAGAAATGGGTGGTAAATTTGATAAGGCAAATTACGATAATTCAGGTTCGATCATAAATTGCGACATTGAATTTGATGATTTTATGCCACTTTTGTTTCCGCTTCTCAACCATGGACATGCGTATTTCATGGTCAACAATCGATATGTTGCAAGGGTTGAAAATGCCGCCTTAGCAGCCGGGTTTCGTTTCCATAATTGGCTGGTTTGGGACAAGTCAACTGGAACCCCCAATCGTTGGTACATGAAAAACTGTGAATTTACGCTGTTCTGTTTCACTGGCGCTGCAAAGTATATCAATGACTGCGGTAGCCGCCAATTGATCCGCGCGAAGAATGTCATCGGTGGCGTTCACGAGACGCAAAAGCCCGTTGAATTGATGGCGCATTATGTTTGCAACAGCACCGAATTAGGACAGACTGTTTTGGATCCATTCATGGGCAGCGGCACAACAGGTGTGGCGTGTGCCAATCATGGCCGAAAGTTTATTGGAATTGAAATAGAGCAACGCCATTTTGATTCAGCGTGCAGGCGAATTGAGAAGGCTTACAAAGCGCCGTCTTTATTCCAAGCTGAAGAATTTCGTTTAACGGAATTGGTCTCAAGATGAAAAAAATCAACGCGCGTCTGCTTAAACAAATCAGAATCGCCACAGCAAAATCTGGTGCAAAATTGGCTATTGGTGGTGGTGATAAAAAGAACAAACCATGGGCTGTCAGTTTGGCAACAACGCCAGGTTATGACCCCGACAAAGACAGCCACGACAGCTGGCGATTGGGCATCGATGAACTGCGCAAGAAGGGACTGCGCGAGGGTCGATTTAAGCCGGTGAACGATAGTGAGCGGGCCTATGTTGCGGATCAAAAGGTGACATCATGAAGGGAGAAAAAACTTGGTTTAGGCTTCACGATAAGACTTTGGACGACCCCAAAGCGCAAAAATTACCAGACAATTTGTTCAAAACTTGGATTAATCTACTTTGTCTTGCGTCACGAAACGACGGTAGTTTACCGTCGCTTTCTGATATCGCTTTTGCCTTGCGGATGACCGAAAAAGAGGCTGAAAAGCGCTTGGAATTGCTTGTTTCCGCAGGGCTAATAGATTTCAAGGAAGGCTTATTTTCTCCACATGATTGGGATATTTGGCAATTTAAATCAGATGGAAAAGATCCAACAAATGCCAAGAGGCAACATGAGTACCGAGAACGCCAAAAAGCAGAGATTAGTAACGCAAACATAACGGAAGATGTAACGGTAAAAAGCGTTACTGTAACGGCTACCAGAGACAGAGACAGAGACAGAGACAGAGACAGAGACAGAGAAGAAAGGAAGGTAGGGGCTCCCTCTTCCGAAGAATCGGATTTTACAATCGCGGTCGAAGCTTGGAACCAACTGGCCAGCGAGTCCAAGCTCGCGAACATTCACCGCCTCACCGAACCGCGCCGAAAAGCGCTTCGACAGCTTTTGCTTGAAATCGGTGGAATCGAAAACTGGAACGACGTCATCGCCAAAGTTCGAGATAGCCCATTTCTGTTGGGCAACAACGACCGTGGCTGGAAGGCCGATTTCGATTTCGTTCTGCAGCCAAAATCATTCACGAAACTCATGGAGGGCAGTTATGCAAACCAATCTCGCAAGCCACAACCTCGATCATTCACCGAAGAGGTCTTTGCCGCACTGCAGCCAGAGGATGATCAAGGCTCAGAATCTTTTGGGCGGTGAACTTCATGAGATCACAAAACATTCGAAGGTCTATGACGCTGGCGACATGGCAAAAGTGATCTCAGAAATCGACTCTGACTTTGCACCATCATCGCGGGACGAAACCACAACCTTGGCTGCTTTGTTGATTGGAAAATATCGGATGAGTGGATCGCCAAACGGACCAGTTGGCGAGAAAGATTTTAAGGTTTATGCCGTTGGCCTTGCGGAGGCGTTTGCAAAATTCCCGGCTTCTGTCGGTTTACTGGCCATCGACGGCGGCGCTGGCGTTCCGTCAAAATCACCATATTGGCCAAAGCCATTTGACATCGTGGAATTCTGCAAAGACGTGATGGCTAAACGCATGCGCGCCAAGGTCATGGCCCAGCGCCATATCGCAGAGGTTAAGCGCCGCGAGAACGAGAGCCGAGAAGAAGCACCGATTGACTACGAGTACCGCAAGCGGCGTGCGGCTGAAATCATGAAGGGCTTTAGGGTGTGATCGGCACAATCAGCAACTTGCGCTCAGCACAACTCATTCAGGCTCACCACTGGCAGGCCGCAGAGTGGGTGAAAGGAATCCCGGCCGATCACATCGCCCAGAAGAACATCAAAGCCGGTTGCATGCTGATCGGCGCACGAACTCACAGGATTGGTCGCCACGGATTCCTTGACCCGTACAAACTTCTTTTCAAGGCTTGTGTCGCACGTGAAACATTTGAACAAAACGAACCTGTCATCGGCGTGTTGCGCGAGGTTCTCAACATGGTTCATCGCGAAATGCTTTTGCACCACTGAAAAATAAGTTAAAGCGTTTCACGTAAATCATTTTCAGGTTTTGTTTTGAAAAAAGATCAGGCACCAACGATTGACCGGCCAACACCCGAACGATTAGCGCGCGCTGGCGACGATGCCGAAACTGTTGTCACCGCAATTTTAAACCCATCCAACAACGTCATTGATGAAAAAACCACTATTCGAATGCTTGATGGTTCCGTGCTGGACATGCTGCTCTCACGTCGCGCCATCACAACCGATTGGTATAGTTCAGGTGCCAGGCTCTACAGGGATTGGTATCAAGCCGGGTTTGCTCATTCTGGCGTTGTTGATCCGAGCAAAGAACACGTTGACGGTGGCAATTCTGATTTGATGGCTGACAAGGCTTTGGATGCTGCAGGGCGCTTTGCCATCGTGATGCGCGCCATGGTTGAGCCTCACCGAAACGTGCTGATCAACGTCGTGCTGTTAGAACATACTTTGGAAGAATATGGCTTCGCTCGGTATGGCCAGAAAGATAAAAAGCGCGCACGTCTTGCAAGCACGACATCGCTGATAGACGCACTTACAGCGCTTGATTATTTATATTATGGCAAGCGCGACGCAACCACCAAGGCAGGTCATGAGCCCGACTATCGCCCGGCCATCGCCAACAAGGACCCTTGACAACTCGTACCCCCAAGCTGAGAGATTTGCCTATCAGCAGATTTGTCACTCGGCCTACTACTCTGAACTTACCAGAACACGGGAGACAGAATTTGACCACCACCCTCGGCGACAAAATACGGACCCTTCGCAAAGCGAAAGGCTACACGCTCGAAAAACTGGCGGAGCTGGCGGAGTCCAGCAAAAGCTACGTCTGGGAGCTTGAGAACAAAGAGCCCCCCCGCCCGTCGGCGGACAAGATCGCCAAGATAGCCGCTGTCCTCGGCGTCACCGCCGACTATCTGATCGATCCGTCCGACAAAGTGCGGGTTGAGGATGCAACCGATACGGCGTTCTTCCTCAAGTACCGCAACATGGAC
>JBBRLH010000034.1:0-9352 GCA_038231475.1 Hyphomicrobiales bacterium
AATGGGATCAACCCCTGCGAAGGGTTCGTCGAGGAGCATGAACTCTGGCTTGGCGGCGAGGGCTCGCGCGATTTCCACCCTGCGACGTTCTCCGCCAGAGAGTGCAACAGCCGGCGAATGCCGGATATGGAAGATTGAGAATTCATCATACAACTCACGCAACTGACCTTCACGCGCCGCCTTGTCGGGCTCGTGGAGTTCGAGCACAGCGCGCAAATTTTCTTCCACTGTCAGCCCCCGGAATACTGAACTCTCCTGGGGCAGATAACCAATGCCAAGTCTCGCCCGCTGATAAAGCGGAAGGCTTGTAATATCCACACCGTCCAGACTGATCATTCCCGCATCTGCTGCAATCAGGCCGGTGATCATATAAAACACCGTCGTCTTGCCAGCACCGTTGGGGCCGAGTAGGCCAACAGCTTCGCCACGCCTGACAGACAGCGACACTTCCCGCACCACCGGCCGCTTGGCATAGCTCTTGGCGAGCATGAAAGCGGAAAGGCCTTGTGCGGCGGCGTTTGCCTCAACCGGACTGGGCTGGGGCTTGCGTCGTGCCATCGGAGCGGAACCTGCGCCCCGTTTGTCTGTTTGCGCCACTTATTTAGGCCTCATTTATGTTAATTTTAGGTGAAGTGCGCCGCATTCACTCTCTTACTCATTTGGGCACAAAGGATCCCTGAACGCGGCCACCCGTCATTTGCATGTGGTTGGTCTTCAGGTCCAGATCAAGTTTCTGGCCCTTGATCACGTTCTTTCCCTGCACAATCGTCACGTTGCCGGTGACCGTCATAGTGTTGGTGCGAATATGATAAAGGCTGGCATCACCGGTGATGAGTTGGCCCTTGCTGGTGATGGTCACGTGGCCCCGTGCATCCATGACATCAGGCACTGATTTCATGGTGCCGTCGTCCTGCTTTACGTCTGTACTGGTGACGGTCATCTGGTCGGCCTTAATTTGCTGGGCGGTCTGGTCGGCCACAACATTGCCCCGGAATATGGTTTGATGGTCGGTGTCCAAGACTTCCATTTCATCGGCGGAAATATTGACGTTGGGGTCATCTTGGGCCTGCGCAGCTACAATGTGCATGCCGATTTGGCTGAAGGCCAAAATGCCTGCACCCACCAAAATTGTCTTCAAGCGTCTCATCCGCCCTCTCCCTTGTCTGTCGCAAAATCATTCTTAAAACTGGCGCGGACATTGCCACTGAAAACAATATGAACGCCGCCCCTGTCAACGACCATGGAATTAGCCTCTACTTTGCCACCGGGGATGTCAACCGTTACAGGCCCCTTGGATTCCATGGCTTTGCCATCAAGGTCCACTGTGGCGCTTTCCAGCTTGGCCGTGAAACGTCCGGGCTCCTCAAGCACCACCTGGCCTGACAAATCCAGAGCCTTGGTCTTTACGTTATAATTGGCTTTATTGGAGGCCACACTGGTCTCTTTGCCCTCTACCCGAAAGAATTTGCCCTGAACCCCGTCCAAATGGACCAAATCGGCATTGGCTTCGTCCTGCAAGGCATTGGTGGCATTCACCTCAAAAGGCTTCTGGGTATTGTCCATGCCAGTGAACTTCGAACTTGTAGCGGTAATGATTTTTGGTGTTTCAGGCGCTAGGGCTGCTTGTTTGGGTGCCGGTGCTAGAATTCCAAAGGCCGCCGACTGCCACAGAAAGACGCCTAAGACCACAGCCCCGCCCAGTAAGGCTGCTAGGCCAAGCCTGCGGGCCAGTCGGGCGAGCGCGCCAGCTCTGCGAGCCTGACGTTGCAGGGCCTCAGACATTGGCAAGCGCCTTGTCACGCATGGGCGAAAATGTCCTCTTCCGGCCAGCCCTGCAGATCAAGGGCGGCCCGGGTGGGCAAAAACTCAAAGCAGGATTTAGCGAGAGCCATCCGGCCTTCGCGCTCCAACATCTGGTCAAGCCTGGCTTTGAGTTCGTGCAAATAGATGACATCGGAGGCGGCATATTTCTTTTGCTGATCTGACAGCACATGAGCCCCCCAATCCGAGCTCTGCTGCTGCTTGTCGAGCTCAATGCCAAGCAGTTCCTTGACCAGGTCTTTCAGACCGTGGCGATCCGTATAGGTGCGCACCAGCCGCGAGGCGATCTTGGTGCAATAGATGCTGTTGGTCTCAGCGCCCAGATATTGCTTGAGCACGGCCACGTCAAAGCGGGCAAAATGAAAAACCTTGGTCACGGCAGAGTTTTCCAGAAGGGCCTTGAGGCGCGGAGCGGCGTAGTTGGCACGATCCATCTGGATCAAATGGACATCGCCTTCGGCATTTGCCAATTGAACTAGGCAGAGCTTGTCGCGGGCCGGTTTCAGCCCCAGCGTCTCGGTATCAATGGCGATGGCCTTGCCGGGGACAAAATCAGCAGGAAGATCGCCGCGGGAGAGTTTTATCGACAAAGCAGGGCATCCTTGGTTGGTGGCCACGGCTTACAAGATGTGGGTTGGAGGTTCAAGTTCCGTCACAGGAGAATAGAATTGCCTGTCAGGGGTGCAAAAGAGGGGCTTACATGGGCCGTAGTTCAAAATTTGGGGCTTGCAGATCAGACATCATGATGAAGCTTGATCTAACCTTCGCTCACCACCACGGTGTCATAGCCCTTCACACGATAAACGATGGTCGAGATGAGCCAACTCGCCAGGAATATGCCGACAACTGCATAGCCAAAGTTGGCGAGGTTGTCGTTCATGGCACTCACAAAACTCCAGACGCCACCGTCGAGCCCAAGCTTGTCTGCAATCAGGCCCAAGGCTTCAAGCCCACCGATGAAAATAGCCACCACCACCGACGCTGCCGTGATGGTGAGGTTGTACCAAAGCTTGCGGATCGGATTGACGAAGGCCCAGCCATAGGCCCCGGTCATCAACACGCTGTCAGTTGTATCCATGAGCGACATTCCCGCCGTGAACAAAGCCGGGAACACAAGAATGGTCCAGAACGACATGCCTTGGGCGGCTTGCGTGGCCGAGATGCCGAGAAGGCCGATCTCGGTTGCCGTATCAAAACCCAAGCCAAACAAAAAACCGATTGGGTACATGTGCCACGACCTCGACACCACTTTGAAGAGAGGTCGAAACAGTCGGGCAAGGACACCGCCACCTGAGAGTACGGCTTCGAGATCATCATCGGTGATCTTTGCACCGCGCCTAGCGCGCGCGAAGGCACCCCATGTGCTCTTCAGAATGAACAGATTGGCAATGCCAATGACGAGCAGAAACAACGCCGACACGCTTGTGCCGATCACTCCACCAATATCGCGAAACCACTCCAAGTTGCTCTGCATGGCGGCGGCCGTTGCAGCAATAGCGAGCGATGCCAGAACCACAATGCTGGAGTGACCGAGCGAGAAGAAGAAGCCCACCGAATATGGTGTCTTGCCGTCCTGCATCAATTTTCGAACGACATTGTCGATGGCAGCAATATGATCAGCATCAAAGGCGTGTCTGAGCCCGAATATATAGGCCAAAAGCGCCGTGCCCAGCAGCACTGGACGGTCTGAGAACGCAATCCATGCCCAGGCCCAAGCGCCAAGATTGGCCGCGATGAGCAACACGTAAGTTGTCGCCACCTTGGCTTTGGCTTTTGTGGGCTGGTCATCAAATGGATTTGCAAACATCAAACCGTCCCTTGGAGATTCAAGATTTGGGATGGGTGTGAAAATGCAGCTGGCCGTAGTCGTGGTCGGTGACATGGGTGTGGCGATGGCCAAGCGTCACAGGCACATAGCTGACATGGCCATTGGTGATGCCGCGCTCGGCAATCACCTTCTCAGAATATTCGCGGACAATAGATGCTTTGCCCCGTAAGACCACCACTTCAAGACAGTTATCATGATCGAGATGGACATGCATGGTCGCGATCTGAAGATCATGGTGATCGTGATGCGTTTCGGTCAAGCGCTTGGCCAACTCGCGGGTATGGTGATTGTAGACATAGGACAGCGTTGCGACGCACTGGCCCTTCATCTCGCTGCCAATGCTGCGCTGTTCGAGGCCGAGGCGCGCAAGATCGCGCACGGCCTCAGAGCGATTGGCATAATGATGAGAGGTCATGAACTCTTCAAGGTCGCCGGCAAACTCATCCGACATGCTAAAAGTGACACGTTCCATTTGACAGCCAGACTCGCTCTTAAAGTTCCTCAAGTATGAACTTTTGGAGAAAATGGCTTACGAGTCAAGAGCGGCAATTTGAAACATATGGGTGTTTTTACGCAGGACGCAAAGTCTTCGGTCGTTTATTCTCGGATTTGGCAGATCAAAAGATTTTCTGTGATTTTTTGCATGGTAATGCCCGTCCATTGAGCGAGACAAATTTCATCCGACTTTGAAATATCGAAGTCAGGGTAGAGTCCCTTTCGATTTCATTGACTTTTCCAGATTGGGCGGCAGTGGCGAAATAGATTTCGTCGTCGTCTGTGATTTCAGCCACGCTCATGGGGCGAGCATGAAGCGTTGCAATTCTGTTAGAAAAGGCTCTCGTCTGTTTTTGATTCTCCAAGATAAATGACTTGCAAAAACTATATCGCTATCATCAAATCGACTTCGGCAAAGCCGGGAGTGTGCAATTCAGATTCACAGTCGCCACCAGCGGGAGATGATCCGAGGCCACCTTTGCAAGAGGAGTGTCATGAACCCCCAAATGCGTAATCAAGTTTGGCGGCCAGTCCAACATGCGGTCCATAGGCAACAATGGCAAACGGGACGGAAAGCTCGATAGCACGGGCAGTGATCCAAACACGGGTTCAAGGACAGCAAGCGCAGAGCGCCTCACGCGTCGCCATTCATTGAAATCCCCCAGCATGATTGTGGGCATGGGCGGCATCTCAAGAAAAGCATCCAAGAGTGCCCTCGTTTGCGCCATGCGTGAGCGGCGGAGCAATCCCAGATGAACAGCAATGACCCGAAACAAACCTTCACCAAGATCAAGTTCAGCAAAAACTGCGCCGCGAGGCTCGATACCGGGAAGCCGTACGCGTGATCTACGATAATGCCGCGGCTCGCCGCGCACCAAGAGCGCATTGCCGTGCCAACCATGGCCGTCAACAATATCGGATTGGGTCAACAGTTTTAAGCCTGTCTCACTCTCAATCATGGCCGGATCCAGCAATCCCGTTCTGGCACCAATGCGATGATCGACCTCCTGAAGAGCGACCAAGTCAGCACCAAATTCCTTGATCACGGCGACAATCCGTTCAGGTTTTACAAGGCGGTCGGTGCCCCGACATTTGTGAATATTATAGGAAGCAATTTTCATTTTTATCTCGAAGGTATCGCTTTAAAGATAAGGCGCCATAAGCCGTGTTGCCGCGTCGCGACATTTGACAAGGAGAGAACGAGCCTCCAATTCCTTTATCGTCAGGGGTGAGGCATGATTTTTGTCGATAACGGCCGTCAGCTGACCGGCCAATTCTGGATCATAGGCCTCGATAGCCATTTCGAAGTTGAGGCGAAGGCTGCGCGTGTCCCAATTTGGACTGCCAAACAAGCACCAGGTATTGTCGACAACCATAAGCTTGGAATGATCAAATGGCAGTGGTGCCCGCCAAATTCTGCAGCCTGCCTGCAACAAGGGACTGACATGGGCCTGCATTGCCCAACCTATTGGGGGATGGTTGTTGAACATCGGAATAACAATCCGCACATCTACGCCACGCGTTGCGGCCAATATCAATGCCGTCATCAATTGTTCACCCGGCAAGAAATAGGGAGTAGCAATTCTAATGGATTTCTGCGCGGATGAGATTGCCGCGAGCAAAACCAATGACAATTGTTCGGTGTCTTGGTCTGGCCCAGATACAATAACTCTGGCGTCCACCGCACCGGCTTCATCGGAATTGGCATTCCAAATCTGTTCTTGCAAAGACTCGCCAGATGCAAAAAACCAATCGTCAATAAAATCAACAGTGATCTGTTTGACAACAGGCCCCTCGATTTTGAAGTGAGTGTCGCGAACCCTGATTTTCTGACGCCGCCGTCCCGTATTTTCATCAGCGATATTCAATCCACCGATGAACGCCACCGCGCCATCCACGATCAGAATTTTTTTGTGCAATCGTAAATTCAGATATTGAACCCTCCAGGGTGCGATTGAGTGCATGAATCTCGCGACCGGGATGTTCAGCTTGCGGAAGGCGCGGTAAGTGCTGGCCAGAAATATCCCACTTCCAAATCCATCGACAAGCACGCGAACCATCACGCCACGGTCCACAGCCTTTGCCAAGGCTTGAATAAACTCGTGACCAATTTTGTCTGAGCGGAAAATGTAGGACGCGAGAGCTATCGATGTCTTCGCATTATTGATCGCCGCCAGCATTTGAGGATAGGCGTCATCTCCGTCGCGAAGTGGCATAGAAATTGTGGCCTTTGCCAGATTAAGGTGCGTGAGCCCCCCAACCGTCGCCTTTAAATTGGCAAATGGCTCCGAGGATAAATGGCTATGGCTAATTCGCGGACGCGACTTCATGGTTGGAAGGCGCATTATGCGCGCCCGTCTTTGCACGCGATTGATGCCAAAGCCGAAATACAACAAGGCTCCCACAAATGGCGAGAGCCACACCAAGCCAATCCAGCCAATCGCCGAATGGACATTTCGTTTGTGCAATAGAACATGCGTTGTCACAATTGCAGAAATAACTACATCAAGTGCAATTAAAATGAAATTTGGGTATTGCCACATATTAGATGATTACCGTGTCCTGTGGCCTTCGCGGCCAATTTGGCTAGCGGCCCCATAGCCGAAGCGCATTCGAATGTCTTGAAGACGCCTTCCCTTATGAATTCTACCCAATGAATCAATTTGCATGCCTTCTTCAACTTTACGGCTGCAATGAGATTAAACACCGTATCCAAGATTTAAACTTCACGCAAATGGGTCCGGCAATTGGCAAATGTCATGAACCCCTGAGGGTAGGGCTTTATTTGCGGAACGAATATCCGAATTGAGCATTGTGTTAAGCGGCAAGAATTGAACGTGCGGGATAGATAATGAATCAGTTAGCAGAAGAAGTGAGACCCTTTTCACCACCTAGTAAGGATTTTACCCTCCCCGAACCTTATCAGAGTGGAACATCACTTTATCTGTCAACCACGCTGCTATGGGTGCCACTTGTTTGTTTCGTCGGCGCACTTCTCGCTGACATTGCTTATGTGGATAACCCCGATATTCAATGGTCGAATTTCTCTGCGTGGCTTTTGGCGTTTGGGATCATGTTTTTGGGTGTGGGCATAATTGTATCCATCCTGCGGTACTTGGTTACAATTAGGCGACGACGCAGGCCGAAGAGCTGGCTATTTTTATTAGTTCTGGCCGCCGCGATTGCTGGTCTATTTGATAATTTCATCCATAGCCACGATGGTTGGACTTCCGTGTGGCCGGTTGGCTTAACCCTCTCCGCACTTACAGTGTTGCTGCTGTTGCTGGCACTCGTCGTCAAGCTCTCCTCGCTGTCAAACACTTATGTTGTGGATGCATCATGAAAACCAATTCAATAAAATCCAGCAATATCGCTATTTGTATTTCCATTTTCTTGGCCGCCATCTCTATCCCCGTTTACGCTCAGACATTTGACCGCGAAACGCAGATGGGGCCCAATCCCGTTTTGCCTGATCCCAACTCCTATCTCATTCCGCCCATGAAAATTGCAAAGCCTATCGGATGGCATAATGGTGAGATGCCCACGGTTCCCCAGGGTTTCAAGATTGAAGCCATTGCGACGGGGTTGGCGCACCCGCGCCAGCCTTACGTGTTGCCCAACGGAGATATCTTGATTGTAGAGTCCAATTCTCCGGGCTTGGAAAAAGTGACGCGGCCAAAATCCGTTATCATGGGACTAATCATGGGGTCGGCGGGTGCTGCGGAGAAGACGGAGAACCGCATCTCAATCATTCACGATGGCAAAACCTCAGTCTTTTTGGATGGGCTATACTCTCCGTTTGGTTTGGTTTTGGTCGGAAATGACCTGTATGTAGCCAATACAGATGCAATCATGCGTTATCCCTATAAGGACGGTGACTTGAGCATCTCAGAACCTGGTCAGAAGTTGACAGACTTGCCCGGAGGTCCGATTGACCATCACTGGACCAAGAGTCTGACGGCAGGCCCGGATGGCACCAAACTTTATGTTGGAATTGGCTCGAACAGCAATGTGATGGAAAATGGCTCTGGTGCGGAGCTTGACCGTGCCCAAATTTGGGAAGTGGACCGCGTTACCGGAGCTCATCGGACTTTTGCGACTGGTCTTCGCAATCCCAATGGCCTTACATTTTACCCTGGCTCGCGAGACTTGTGGGCGGTGGTGAATGAACGCGACGAGTTGGGACCCAACCTCGTGCCGGATTACATGACTTCGGTCAAAGACGGCGCCTTCTATGGCTGGCCCTACAGCTACTATGGTCAGCATCTTGATCCCCGCGTCAATCCGCAGAAACCGGACCTTGTGGCAAAGGCCATCCCGCCCGATTATGCTTTAAGTTCCCATGTCGCGCCATTGGGACTTGCGTTCGATATTGGCGATAATTTTCCCGCTAAATATAAGGGCGGCGCGTTCGTCGGTGAACACGGTAGCTGGGACAGGGATGAATTCAACGGATACCAAGTTGGTTTTATTGCATTTAATGGCGGGGTGCCCATGGGTAAAGTCGAGCCCTTTGTCACTGGATTCTTGAACGACAAGCAGGAAGCGCGTGGCCGACCCGTGGGCGTTGCGTTCGACAAGACGGGCGCACTCCTTATCGCGGATGATTTGGGCAACAGCGTCTGGCGGGTGAGCGCCAACAAGTAGTTCTTGAATAGCTGGCCGAGAAGGTTTCTTTCTCGGTCGTCTTCAAATTAATATTCTTGCCTCTCGCACGGAACCAATTTGTTGGTCATTCGTTAAGTCCAAAGTTTGTCACGCAGACAAACAATCAATGGCCAACTCTGAACGGCGACTGGAAATTTATGCGTCCCTTGCCTGCAAAGATTTTTGGTGAGAACTTTCATACTCAGCCAATGAACCAGAACGTCGTGAATGGCTTTCTTATTTTCCTGTCAATTTGTGCGATTCTCTATTTTGGTCAACAAATACTCATCCCCATTGTGCTCGCCATTTTGCTTTCGTTTCTGCTTTCGCCTCTTGTCAGAATGTTACAGAAACTAAGGGTCCCGAAGACGCCTTCCATTATTGCAGTCGTGGTGATCGCTTTTAGCTTGCTGTTTGGTGTGGCGGCCGTAGTTGCGACAACCTTGACTAATCTTGCAAGCGATTTGCCCCAATACGAGAGCAATTTGCGGGACAAGGCGAGAAGCCTGAAGTTCGCTACATCGGGGGGAGATACAATTGAAAAGGCCGCAAATGTCCTGC
>JBBRLH010000035.1:0-8517 GCA_038231475.1 Hyphomicrobiales bacterium
GCGCTTCAATCCGCGCGTCCACGGGCGCAGGCCGACAAAACCTAAAACCCAATTGACACACAAGCAAAGGCAGACATAAACAAATTACACGGGTCAAATCTCAGTGAAAATCCCGGGTCAGTTCTCAGTGGAAATTAACATCACCACTCTTCCGAAAGGCATTACGCCACAGATAGAAGTTTGACCGCGTTACGCCAAAATGGCGGCAGGTTTTGTTCACATTGCCGCAAGCTTCAGCATAGTCGAGGACCCGCTTCTTTCTGGCAATATCCTTCTGGCCTTGGTTCACCGTGACACTCCCTTTCTGTTTGATCAGAATGTTAGAAGTGTCCTACGAGGTCGTATATATCTACATCGAGCAGGCCTCACATCCTTGCAACAAGCCGCTATTTGGCCGTTTCAAAAATTATCTCGGTGCGTGCTTGGCCAAAATACGTTGCAGCGTGCGACGGTGCATTCTTAAACGTCGTGCAGTTTCAGAAACGTTACGATCGCAGAGTTCAAAAACTCGCAGAATATGTTCCCAACGAACGCGGTCAGCTGACATTGGACGTTCCGGCGCAGCGCCGTGATGATTTTTGTCGCTCAACAAAGCACCGCAAACAGCATCAGCGTCAGTAGGCTTAGTGAGATAATCAACCGCTCCAAGTTTCACCGCTGTTACTGCCGAGGCGATATTGCCATGGCCAGTTAACATGACCGCTCGGGCTGTGGGATTGACTGCATGTAAGGCTTCAACGGCAGCCAAACCATTACCATCTGTGAGATGCAAATCGATTACTGCAAAATTTGGAGATTTCAAATTTATTGCAGAAATGCCTTCGGCCACCGTGTGGGCGAGACGCACTTCAAAGCCGCGCGTCGCCATGGCTTTTCCCAATCGCTCAACGAAAGGCTTGTCATCATCTATAAGCAGGAGGCTTTTCTGAGTTTCTGTCATTTGGCGTTCTCTGCACACTTTACGAAAAGATGGGGCGATCGGATCAACCACCCCTAAGCACTTATTTAAGCCCTAAGAGCGATGGTTCGATTTTGAGCTCCGCTAGTAGGTGGGCCTTACGATGGGTGGTCATTGCTGTGAGCCACTCTAGCGAAGACCCCACTCATGCAGCTTCGACTTTTTGAACGTATCCGCAAGATGTCAGCATACCTAGGGAGACAGCCATTGATCTCAACGCAACTTTGAGGGTGCGTCTTGCTGGGACGCCTAAATGTGCTCGGTTAAGAGTTTTCACTGTGTATTGAACAAGAGGCGCGGCTAAGCACCGCATCAAATCGTGATGAACTCGACATCACTTCTTCTCGTAAGAGAGAAGTCAACAAGGAACAAAATAGATGAAAAAATATCTTCTTTGCGTTGCGGCCGCTGGACTTTTCGCCTCATCAAACTTAGCGATGGCCACCGAGCACGTGATCAAAATGCTAAATAAGGGCACAGACGGAACTGCGATGGTATTTGAACCATTGTTCCTTCGTGCTGAAATTGGTGACACGATAAAGTTCGTCCCAATTGACAAAGGTCATCAAGTTCAAACCATTGCCAAATTTTGGCCTGCGGACGTGCCAGAGGCCAAAAGCAATGTTAATGAAGAATATGTGATCACGCTAACAAAGGACGGTGCCTATGGGTTCAAATGCGCACCACACTATAGCATGGGAATGATCGCAGTCGTTGTTGTGGGTGCGGGTCCTGTGTCTGATGAGATGAAAGCTGTTTCTTTGCCCAATCTTGCTAAAAAGCGAGCCGAAGCCGCTTTTGCGATGGCGGCAACACCGTAGCCCAGCTAAATAGTTCTGAGGCTTCGCAATCCCGCAATTGATAATAGAAAGCAATCTGGGTTGGCTTTGGTTGGATCAATTCATTTGATTTTACCGAAGTCATCAGGTTGGCTCAATCGAGGCTAGGTGTTTAGTCCCGTCATTTAATGAATTGGGTCCATGATGATTCTGTTTGGTTCTGTTGTTCACATTTTGCAGATCTACCAAATGAACATTTTAAAACTCCGGATACTCACATTATTTGGTTGAAAAAAGCCATGTGAGATCAATCCAAAGCACTTAGACGTAGACCCGCCATCCAACGATTTCTTTGCCGGAATACGCGGGCAACTGCTCCGAATTCGTGTTAAAATAGTAAAATAAAAAATATCAAGCCAAAGAAGAATAATGAAACAAGACTATTCCGCTGCATTCATCAGCGACATCATCGGACTGGCTTGGGCGGATGATGTATCATTTGACAACATCAGGCGGGACAGGGGCCTGGCTGAAGCTGATGTGATAAAAATCATGCGCCGTAATCTGAAGAGAGGCAGCTTCAAGCTCTGGCGCGAGCGTGTCGCGGGGCGCATCTCCAAACACGAGAAGCGAACACGGTTTTTTCGTCAGGAACCGCTGTGATGGGCGCGCTCCGCCTCATTCTGGGTGATCAGCTCTCTCCTTCGATCGCAACGCTGCAAGGTCTAAATCCCGCGCAGGACACTGTGATGCTCTGCGAAGTGATGGAAGAAGCAACCTATGTCGAGCATCACCCCAAAAAGATCGCTTTCCTGTTTTCGGCAATGCGCCATTTTGCGGGTGAACTTGAAGCCCAAGGAGCCCGTGTCCGTTATGTGAAACTGGACGATCCCGATAATGGAGGAAGCTTCACGGCCGAACTCAAGAGAGCGGTTGCTGAGCTCAAGCCCGATCGTGTGGAGGTCACCGAGCCTGGCGAATACCGCGTTCTTGCCATGATGCAGTCTTGGCAAGCTGTGCTCCCCATTCCGATCACTATCCTGAAGGATACGCGCTTTCTAGCAAGTCACGATGAGTTTGCGACATGGGCAAAGGGAAAAACACAGCTGCGCATGGAGTTTTTCTACCGCGAGATGCGGAGGAAATATCAAATCCTTATGGAGCCTGATGGTAAGCCGACGGGCGGTGCCTGGAACTATGACCGCGAGAACCGCCAACCGCCAAACCAGAACTTGAAATCACCCCGGCGCCTGAGCCATAAAAAATCTGCGACCACCAAAGAGGTTTTGTCTCTGGTGAGAGACTGTTTCTCCCATCATTTTGGCAGGCTTGAACCTTTTCACTATGCGGTCACGCGGAGTCAGGCACTCCAGGAACTTGAACATTTCTTAACGCATGTGCTGGCCAGGTTCGGTGATTTCCAGGATGCTATGGTCGCAGGCGAGCCCTATGTTTATCACTCGCTGCTCTCCAGCTATCTCAACGCTGGCCTGTTGCTGCCGCTTGAAATCTGCCGAAAAGCAGAAGTTGCGTATCGGGAAGGCAGCGCACCACTCAATGCTGTTGAAGGCTTCATTCGCCAAATCCTCGGTTGGCGTGAATATGTGCGCGGGATTTACTGGCACTTCATGCCTGACTATGGCGCGCGCAATGCCTTGAGTGCCAAGCGTCCGCTGCCCCAATTCTATTGGACAGCCGACACGAAAATGTTTTGTGTGAGCGAGGCGATTTCTCACACGTGCGAGCATGCGTATTCGCATCACATTCAGCGGCTCATGATCACCGGTAATTTTGCGCTGTTGGCAGGGCTTGACGTGAAAGCAGTGCAAGACTGGTATCTGGCTGTTTATTCTGATGCCTATGAATGGGTAGAAATACCAAATACGCTGGGCATGGCGCTTTTTGGCGATGACGGTGTTGTTGCCAGCAAGCCTTATGCCGCAAGTGGAAAATATATTGACCGCATGAGCAACTATTGCAGCACTTGCGTCTATGATCCTGAGGAAATGACGGGCGACAAGGCTTGCCCCTTCAATGCGCTCTATTGGGATTTCATGGCACGGAATGAGAATGTGCTGCGCGGCAACCAGCGCCTTGCTTATGTGTTTTCAACCTGGGCGAAATTCACACCTGAGAAGCAGAAGACAATTCTGGTGCAAGCGTCCCGGACGCTTGAGAAAATGTCCGAGGACATATTGTGATCGGTCCGGTTGCCAATGCCTAAGGGGATCAAGAAAGCGGATTTACCTGAGAAAATTTGCGCGCGCTGTGGCAGGCCTTTCTCCTGGCGCAAAAAGTGGGAAAAAATCTGGGAGCAGGTAAAATACTGTTCGGAGAAATGCAAAAGATGACGATGAAGCAAGTTGATATAAATCTGGTCAATATCCTAACCTATGCCGGCACCCTGCCACTGATTGCCTGTGTGCTGAGCGGTGTCTGGCCGGTGCCAGGTTTTGATAGAAGTCTGGTTGCCCAGACCTATAGTGCCGTCATCATTTCGTTTCTCTGCGGCATTCATTGGGCCGCATTTCTGTTCTTCCCGGAAAAATGCCCGCGCTACTTTTTGATCAGCAGTAATGTGGTGGCGCTTTTGGCATGGGGGACATTGCTGATCTCCTATGAGGTTATAGCCCGTTTCCTGCCGCCCCTATGCTTCCTTTTTTTGTTCGCATTAGACAGCCGACTGCGCATGAAAGCCATCATGCCCAATTGGTTTTATACCCTGCGACGCAATGCCACCGCCATTGTGGTTCTGAGCCTTCTGGCGTTGGCATGGTTATGAGTTAGCCTTAGTAATTCATATTCGATGCGGGCCATCAAAGTCGGTTGAGTTGTGCATGGGCAAGGTCGGCTTATTCTGAAGCTGCATCCTGCCGGGATGAGTAATTTCTATCAAACAGTTGGAGTCATCACTTTTCAGCTAAGGGATGAATTTAAAACTCGTCTGCGTACAGGGATTAAACCCTGCAAAAAACGTGAATTAAATCTTGATTTAATTTTCTAGTGCCTTGTCGATGGCGGAAGTTATTTTTGTACTCAAAGGGTCGGTTGGCGTTGAGAACCAGTCAACGAATGTACCATCTTTGGCGAAAAGATATTTGTGAAAATTCCATTTTGGTTGACCAAGGAATCCAGCCTGGCCTCCAGCCCATTTGTAAACTTCGGCTGCGTCTGGCCCACTGACGACGGTTTTGTCTGCCAATGGAAAGGTTACGCCATAGTTCAATTTGCAAAAGGTTGCTATTTCCGTTGATTTGCCAGGCTCTTGACCGCCGAAATCATTTGAAGGGACGCCAACAATTATTAGTCCTTTGGACTTGTAGGCTTCCCATAGCTTCTCCAACCCATCATATTGTGGCGTGAAGCCACATTGCGAGGCGGTATTTACCAGCAAAACCGGATGGCCTTTGAATTGTGACAATGGCAAAGGTTTGCCATCGAGGCCAGTGAGACTGAAATCAAACAAATTGGCTGCCGCTTGGACAAAAGTTGCGGTCATCAACATCACCAGAATTGCCATTACCATGCGCATAGTGTCAGATACGGCACCACAGTGCCAATAGATCAACACGGCCAAATAAATTCCTCTCGTTTCACTACAGTAATTTCTGTAAGGTTACAGCCATGGCCAAGCCACCATCACAATTGCCCCCATCTCAGCGTATCAAACAAAGGCTAGAAAAGGCCGGGCAACGATATTTTGCCAATGACAACATTGCAGACTTCATTGAAGCTGGTGAGCATGATCAGCTGCTTGAGGAAGTGGCCACCAAAATGCAAACCGTGCTTGAAAGCTTGGTGATTGATGTTGAGCATGATCACAACACCAATGGCACGGCGCACCGCGTGGCCAAGATGTATCTCAATGAAGTGTTCAAGGGCCGCTATCACAAATCGCCCCCGGTTACTGAATTTCCCAATGCTTCAAATTTGAATGAGTTGATGATTGTGGGCCCGATTACAGTGCGCAGCGCTTGCTCACATCACTTCTGCCCGATCATTGGTAAATTATGGATTGGTTTGATGCCGAACCAGCATTCCAACTTGATTGGTCTTTCCAAATATACGCGCTTGGCCGATTGGGTTCTGTCACGCCCACAAATTCAGGAGGAGGCAATTACCCAAATCGCGGAGCTGTTTATGGATATGGTAAAGCCCGACGGCCTCGCCGTGGTCATGGAAGCAGACCATTTCTGCATGCATTGGCGAGGTGTAAAAGAAGCCGACTCGCTAATGATCAATTCCGTCATGCGCGGGTCGTTTCTCAAAAACCCCAGTTTGCGGCGTGAGTTTCTGTCTCTAATTCCGAGGAAGGGTTGATTATGCTCGTTCGTTGCCTCTATGCCAGCCGCATTCCGAAAGCCCAAAGTCCCACCACACTGCGTGCCATCCTGGAATCTTCGCGCAAGAATAACACTAAGCAAGGCATCACCGGAGTGTTAGTAGCCACCAGTGATAGTTTCATTCAGGTGTTAGAAGGTGGGCGCGCGCAAGTCTGCGAAACTTATAATCACATTGCACAAGACAAGCGACACATGGATGTGACAATCCTATCCTTCGAAGAAATCACGCAGCGGAATTTCGAAGGGTGGTCAATGGGTGAAGTCTCAGTTGCTCAGCTAAATCCCACTGTACTGCTCAAGCATTCGGCCACTTTGCGTATTGATCCATTCACAATGTCTGGGGCCGCGGTCCTCGCATTACTTAATGAAGTTGTGGCATCTGGCACAGTTGTGTGTGGGAACTCAACGCGTGGCAAGCGCGGTTAACCTGCCCTTTTAGTTTTGCTTTCCATCGGGCAGCGGAGGAGGCCCGCTCTGCTCTTTTTTCGTAGATTGCGGATTCTTTATTGTGTATGATCTACGCGTTTTTTGCGAAGCGAAGTGAGAGACTTTTGCAGGTTGAAGCCTCGTTAAGAGTGATTGATTTTCTGCCCTCTATCAATATTAAATTTGTTCTTGGCGCCTTCTGTGATTCTCAAACTGTTCAACCGTTGGGGCAATTTCGCTCATCATACCCACGATCGCATCTCAAGACCAAACTGAGTCTGCCAGAATAGTGGCCATAAGAAATGACTGTCTTCTTTCCAATGCCCATAAGGCCCACCTGCAATCCAAGCTCCAGAAGGTTTAGATGCCCTACATGCCCTCCGCCCATCATGTAGGAGCTAAAGACAAAATTTGATAGCCTATCAATAAGGCATGATTCCAAACTGATACGATACTGGGTTTTATTCGATTGTTTTTGAATCTGAGCGCAGAAGACCCCCTCTGCATTGGTTTAACATGAGCGGTCCAAGCTCACTCAGTAGTACGGATCTTTGTCTAAGCTCACTTGTCAGTGTCGTTGATATTTACTGTTGCGTTTTGCAAAAAGTTCAACGAGCAGTGTGTTGGGAAAACGACGTTTCTGCACAACTGCGTAAAAACTTTCTGTCACTTCTTTGATACGGTAGTGCTCCACAAGTACGCCAGTTTGTAGTTCCTCACGTACAACGATTGGCGGCACCAACGTGACACATTCGCTTTCACGGGCCAGAAGTCGAAGCATCGCCATATCATCGACCTCAGCTAGGATATTTGGCCTTATTCCACTCAATTCAAGAACGCGATCAAACGCAAGTCGGATATCACTGTCGAGGCTAGGAAGAAGTATCGGTTCGTTGCGCAAATCTTCAGGGAAGCGGAATTTTCGCTTGTTAGATCGTGGGCGACCGACAAGACTGACCGGTTGCTCGTTCAGAAGGTGATTGCGCAGCAACGAGCGAGCATCACGTGGTGCTGCGCTGTTCGTCAAAATTACATCAATTGCGTGGGCTTCCAACTGCGCGAGCAGGTCCCGCATATTTCCGGATCTTATAATCAACTCCACATCCGAACGGCCAACTAAGGGTTTAAGAAACTCCAGCTGAAAATTACGTGAAAGCGTCGTCAACGCGCCGACCCTGAGAACTTGCCGCTCTGCCAAAGGTAGACCTCGCAGTGTGCTCATCAGTTCATCGCCTGCCTTGAAGACAGTGTCAGCATAGTCGAGAGCAATCTGCCCAGCTTCTGTGAGTACGAGTTTTTTGCCAACACGTTCAAAAAGCGGATTGCCGATCTGACGTTCGAGCTTCTGAATCTGCACAGACAGCGCGGACTGCGACAGGTTGATACGCCCGGCGGCTCGCGTGAGGTTGCCGTCGTGGGCTACCGCCCAAAAATAGCGAAGATGGTTGAAGTTCAGGTCTCTCATATCGTTCTATTAAAACGAACGATATTGACAAAACAATGAATTTTTTTCGTATCTCCCGCTGCGATACTAATTCGCCAGAACCAAACCGAGTTTTTTAAAAAAGAGTTTCCTATGCTTATAAGCTTCGTCCCAGGGCTGGTGCCTGTCCCGCTGCTCGTCAGCGCTGTGGTTGGCTTCATGAATACCAAGCCCAGGCCTAAGATTCTGCCCAAACTAACCGAAGCATCGGCGTTGTTGGCATTTCTCATGGCCATTGTCTCGGCGGGCGGTCTCGTTATTTTTGGAACGACTGTGAGCCCGATGATCGGATTTTACGGAGCCGGACTTTCGGCAAGATTGGACGCCGTTAGCGCCGTGATGTTGCTTCTGGTTACCTTTATTGGTTGGGTCGTTGTGCGCTATGCCTGTCCGGGTTCAAATGTCGTGGGACAAATTGGCTGAGTTGATTAGCGGAGGATTTTTGGTTCATCGTAGAGATACGGAGAACAGAAATGAGACAGAAAACCGCAACGGCTGGAACGTCCGAACAGGTTGTGAAGGACATCA
>JBBRLH010000036.1:0-8148 GCA_038231475.1 Hyphomicrobiales bacterium
AGCATCGGCGTACATGCTGCGGCAACACTTGACCGGGCGGTGTGTTCCACAGCTGACAAGGCAGGCGGAAATCCATCGCTCTGTGATGGTCAAGAACTCATAGACAGCGCCAATCAGGAATTGGACCGCCTTTACAGTTCGAGTGATTATGTTCTGACTGGACTTAGCGGAACCAACAACATTGTAGCTTGCAATGCATTGCCTTCATTGCCAGCGTTGATTGACGGCGTGGGTGGCACATTCAAGCCACCGGGAAGCAACACATCTTCTGTAACATTGAACTGGTGTTCAACGGGGGTTAAGCCTGTTGTTTCATCATCAGGCACAGCGCTTTCGTCTGGCGACCTGCAGTCCACCACCATTTACAATTTTAAATATTATGCAGCCCTTGATGAATACCGAATTCTGTCTCCACTCGGGATTGGTGCTGTGTCCTCTGGAAACCCGTTTGTCACCGTGGGCAATACTGGAAGCCTAAGTTCAGAACGCGCAATCACGGCGGGCACCGGGCTTACCGGCGTTGATGGTGGAGCAAATTCAAGCTTCACATTGAACGTCACTACTAATGGTGTGACCGATTCACTCTTGCGCCAGGGTGCCGCAACTTCAATTGTGGGGCGAAGTGCGGCAACCACTGGCAATGTGGCCGACATTGTGGCCTCGGCAAACAATCAATACCTGGCACGCAAAGCTGGCGCGCTGGTTTTCAGCCTTCCACCGGGTTCTGATATCGTCAACACACCAGCTGGAAATATTTCAGCAACCGACGCTCAAGCTGCAATCAATGAACTTGACGGTGAGAAGTCCGCACTCGCACTTGCTAATAATTTCACCGCGAACCAAGTCATATCAAATACCTCTACAGGCAGTAGCGCGAACCCAGCGCTTCAACTTGATCGAAACAGCTCCGCTCCAACAGCTTCAGACACATTAGGCTATTTAGAATTCAAAGGGCGCAACAGCTCTGCTGGCGGCGTGGCTTACGGTCAAATTCTTGGAAAAATTGTAAACCCAACCGCAACTTCTGAAAGTGGCGCAATCCAATTCAACAATATCGCATCCGGTACAGTCACCAATCAAATGGTTGTTGGAGCTGGCGTAACCATTGGCGCAAGTGCTGTTGCACAAGGCACGGGAACTATCAACGCCCAGTCTGGGGTTTTTGTTGGTGGGGCAAATCTATCATCCCTCTATCAGCCTCTTGACTCTGATCTGACTTCGCTTGCTGCCAACACTACAGCTGGCTTGTGGGCCTACACAGGTGCTGGCAGTGGTGCCGCGCGCACGCTCACAGCCCCTGCAGCAGGCGTCACGATCACCAATCCTGCAGGAACAGCTGGAAACCCGACAATCGCGCTGGCAAACGATCTGGCTGCTTATGAGGGCTTGACCACCACGGGCATTGTGGCGAGAACTGCGACTGATACGGCGGCAACTCGCACCATCACCGGCACAGCCAATGAAATAACAATCACCAACGGCGATGGCGTTGCAGGCAATCCAACTCTGTCCATTCCTGCTGCAATAACCTTGACAGGCAAAACTGCAACAGGAGGCACCTTCAACAGTGCGGCATTAAATGGCACGCTAGGTGCAACAACGCCTTCAACTGTGGCAGCTACCACAGTGTCAGCTAGCGGCGTGATCACAAGCACGATTGCCACAGGCACGGCACCTATCACCGTCGCCAGCACAACCAAGGTCACCAATCTCTATGCGGATCGTGCCGCCTTGGCTGATACGGTGACAACCAATGCCAACCTCACCGGAGACGTGACAAGCTCCGGCAACGCCACAACGCTCACCAACGCTCCGGTCATCGCCAAGGTTCTGACAGGTTATACATCTGGTGCTGGCACTGTGGCATCCACAGACAGCATTCTGCAGGCAATTCAGAAACTCAATGGCAACGACGCCACAAATGCCAATCTGACCGGGCCCATCACGTCCACAGGAAACGCCACTGCAGTTGCAAGTCAAACAGGCACCGGCTCAACCTTTGTGATGAATACGAGCCCAACACTTGTGACTCCTGTTTTGGGAACTCCAACAAGCGCAACGCTGACAAATGCAACAGGCCTTCCTATCTCAACAGGTGTTTCAGGTTTGGGAACTGGGATTGCTACAGCGTTGGCCACGCCCTCAAGCGCAAATCTTAGAGCAGCGTTTACGGATGAGATAGGAACAGGCCCAAGCATGTTCGGTCTTGCTCCATCTATGAGTAACGATCTTTCGTGCACTGCATCTCAAGTTGTTCGACGTAATGCAGGCGGCACGGCTTTTGAGTGCGCAACATTATCAGGCACTGGCGATTTGCTGGCGTCAAACAATTTGAGCGATGTCTTAAGCGCTGCAACGTCTCGAACAAATCTTGGCTTCAATCTTTCTGCAAATCTTGCAACAACTATGACCGATGAAACGGGCACAGGGGCGTTGGTGTTTGGGACATCGCCAACAATCGCAACTGCCACGCTCACAAGCCCTACACTTACAACTCCTGTTTTGGGAACTCCAACAAGTGCAACGCTAACAAATGCAACAGGCCTTCCTATCTCAACAGGTGTTTCAGGTTTGGGAACTGGGATTGCCTCTGCATTAGCGTCGGCATCGTCATCCAATTTTATAACTGCTGTGACAGATGAAGTTGGGACAGGTGCAATGATGTTTGGTCTTGCACCCTCAATGAGCAATGATCTGTCTTGCACGGGCTCTCAGATAGTCAGGCGTAATGTTGGGAATACAGCTTTCGAATGTGCCACTGTTGCTGGTACGGGCGATGCGCTTGTGGCGAATCCTCTCTCGCAATTCGCTGCAACTACATCTGCTCAATTAGCTGGTGTGATTAGCGATGAAACGGGAACAGGCAAAATTGTTCTTGACGCAAGCCCTGCGCTGACTGGCATTCCGACTGCACCCACAGCTTCACTTGCGACTAATACTACTCAGATAGCAACAACTGCATTTGTATTGGCTAATGCACCAGTTGCCAAACTCTTTAATCAAAGCATCGCAACCCAATCTTTCAGTAGCAACACTAATACCTATGTTACAAATTCAAATATATCTATTCCA
This sequence comes from Hyphomicrobiales bacterium, assembly GCA_038231475.1. GTDB lineage: Bacteria > Pseudomonadota > Alphaproteobacteria > Rhizobiales > Aestuariivirgaceae > Aestuariivirga. The sequence continues at coordinate 3,073 of JBBRLH010000036.1, forward strand.
AGCACTCTTAAAATAGGAAGCAGATATAATATAACGTTTTCACTTGATAAATCTGGGGGTGCAACGAATCAGGCAAGTGCAACTCTCAGATTTGGAACAACAGGAACCACCTCTGACGCAACTCTTCTTACATTTTCACTTGGAAGCCAAACAAACTTTGCTGACGTTGCAATTGTTTCAATTGATGTGACGTTTAGATCTGTGGGGTCTGGTACATCTGCCGTTGTAACCGGGACTGCAACTTTGGTTCACAATCTTAACGGTACAGGCTGGACGGACACGACCAGCAAAGTAATCACTTCAACTTCAGCTGGTTTTAATAGCACGGTTTCTGGCAGCATTATTGGTGTCACAGTAAATGCTGGAAGTGGAACTAACCCCACAATGACTTTAGCACAAGCAAGCTTAGAGAATTTTTAAGCTAAATGGTCCTGAAGTTTTTGCATAATAAGGCGGGAAATTATGATTGAAATCTTAGCAATAAAATCAGCCTGTGCTATCACTGCGAAACATGCAGGAGCAACCATCGCTTGGTCAATCCCGTTTGCTATTGTAATCGCCGCACTGCCCGAGTTCAAAGTCGACCTTGCAATCTACGGCGCAATGGGCGGCTTGACTCGCTGGTTCGCAATCAAATGCGATTGGAGAGATGGGTTAGGAGGTGTGATTGTTGGCACATTGATGGCGCTGGGATTTGAAGGCGCTTCTCTGCCTTACTTAAAAGAACTTGTTGCAGGAGCTCAACAGATAGCTCACTGCTCAAGTTATGTCTATGGCCTTGCAGGAGGTCTTATATTTGACTGGATTATTTCTTTTGCAAAAGTGAAGGCAAAGTCATGATCATAAATAGATCTTTTAGAATTGTAGGATTAGGTGCGCTTGTGTCAGCGTTTCTTGTCGCCATTGGCCCTCTAGAAGGCAAACTTTTCCCTGTTGCCGACAACTACAAAATCATTTCTGAAAAAGTTGATGGCAATGATCTAGTCATTCAATTGAGATTTGAAAAACACAGGGATTGCAAGTTCAGTCATCGAGACTGGTACATCTATGTTAAGGGCGAAGACAAAGATCGTTTTGAGTTTGTTGACTTTCGCTCCCCAGGATATTCAAGGCCGCTGGGTTCATTTCTGGTGAAGTGGGTGATCAAAGACGCGGCAGCATACATTGGCCACAAGACTCAAATCGTGACCGAGCATTTTTGCTGGGGGCCGCTCCTGTGGAGCACGAAAAGCGTAAGCGACATTCGAGCCGAATAAAAGGAAATCTCAAAATGCCATCTGCAATGCAAGGATTGCTTAAGCAGTCGTTCACGCTTGCTCAATTCAAGGATTATCTGGCCAAAGAAGTAGCCCCGCGCATGTCTGCATGGCGACCTCGTGGAGTGGTGCTGCACAACACGGGCAAGATGGTGTGGCCAGGCTTTGATGCTCGCGGCGTAAAGCTGACGCCGGCACAGCGCATTGACAACATTTCAGTTACGTGGGTGGCCAATAACTTTCCTGCCGCCCCTCATTTGATGATTTCGCCCGACGGCATGATTCACACAGTCTGGCCGCTTTGGCTTAAGGGCACACACTCGCCATCTTGGAACGATACGTTCTGGGGTGTGGAGATGGTTGGTGATTTTGATTTCGAGCCTTTTTTCGACACTCACAGGCTGGCGGTCACAGGCGCATTGCAGGCGCTTTATGCCATGCTTGGCCATCAAGCAACGCCGGACACCTTTCATCTGCACAAAGAAGATCCAAAAACCACTCATAAGCGTTGCCCTGGCGTCAATTGCGGCACCAAGGAGACTTGGCTCGCGCGCATTAACGAAACCACCGCGTCAACTTCACCAGTCACCACACATGCGCATAAGCTAATCCCGTCACCGTTTCTAAAAACCACGCTCAAGGCCATGGAAGGCTTTCGTGAGAAGCCTTACCTGCTCAAGGGCATCTGGCACATTGGCTATGGGTTCCGCGATGGCTTCCGCGGCATGCACATCAATGCAAACAGCACGATGACGCTGGCGCAAGCTGATGTGCTGTTTGACGAGTCGGTGGCCATTCAGGCCGATACAATTCAGCAAATGATTCATGTGCCGTTGCGGCAGAACCAACTTGATGCCTTGCAGCTGCTGGCTTGGAATATCGGCCTCGGTGCGATGGAAACATCAACAGTCATCCGCAAGCTTAATTTGGGCGACTATGCCGGCGCAGGTGCAGCTTTCGAACTGTGGAACAAAGCCCGCCTTACACCCACCAGCTCGTTGGAATTTTCCAAGCCTCTGGCAGATCGCCGGGTTAAGGAACGTGCCATATTCGACGGCAAACCGCAGCCTGTGACGGTTGTTCTGGCTAAACCGCCTGTGGTTGCCACTCACCCACTGCCAGAGGTTGCCATAAAGCCGCCTGCCAGCCCCGCCCAGACCGTTCCGCATGCTCCGTCACCAATGGCTCCAAAACCTGCGCTAACCCCTCCAGCGACTAAGCCATCGCTTGCAGCGCTGCCTTGGTGGGCAAGATTTCTGATCTGGTTCCTCAACAAAAACATCAAAGGAGTTAAAATATGAAACGTCTACTCATCGTGGGCCTTGCCGCCCTTGCCCTGATGCCAAGCTTTGCGCTGGCTTCTGAAACTACGGTTACCCTGCCGGTGGGTAATTGGCTGCTGCAATCAGTTGAGATCATCAACAATGTGGCCCTGCCCGTCATCATGGCAATCGTCTTGATGATCGCCAAGCATTACGCCGGTCCGTTCGGTGCAATTCTAACCCAGCCGTTTGTCGAGAAGATCATCGGCCTCGCAGTGCAATATGCGCTCAATCAACTGAAGATCGTCTCACAGACACCCGACGGCAAGCCTGTGGAAATAACGCTAAATGCTCGTAGTGAATTTCTGGCCAAGGCTTTGACCTACATCGAAACGCACGCTGGCGGTTGGCTAAAGTCTTACATGGGACCACCCGAATTGATTGAGCAAAAAATCATCGCCCGCGTCAAACTTGTGACTGGCTGAAAAGCAGAAAGGGAAATAAAATGGATTTAAGAACAATCGCTTCACATTTGAATTCAGGCATATTGCCTAATCGCGCCCGGCGTATCGCGGAATGTTCATATTGAAAGGCCAGTTTTAGACATTGTGTGATGTCTTGTTTTTATTAATTGACCCCAAATTGAACTCAAAGCCGCCTCCTTAACTGGAGCGCGGCTTTTTTTGTGGGAGAGACGGGAACTTATCCAGTGTTACCATTAGGATCACCCCTCGACCTGCAAGGGACGCTAAGACCACGCTCCCCGTTAAGATTTCTAAAACGCACTCAGAACCTCTTCTGGGCATTCAAAAGGTTCGCGCCATGATGGGTTTTTAAGCCAGGCTTTGTGTACATTTTCGAAATACTCTTTTGAGATACCAAAAGCTTTTGCAAAGTCATTGAAATCTTTATCGGTTAAAAGTATGCCATCATTGCTTCCGTTGGCTAGAAAAATATCAAGGGCTAAAACTTTGATTTGATAGTTTTCTTTGTCGCTGATTCTGGCTGCAAGTGTGCGTGTAGTCCATTTTCGAGCCATCAATTCGTCTGACACAATCTCAGCCAAACAAAAAACACTTACTGGTTTTCTATCATTCATTTCTCGTTCTCCACTTTCACCACCTCTGCTTTGATCATTGCGCGGTAACGGATTGAATAGGCACGAGGGTCTTGAATTTTCCCATCTTCTAATTCGGCTTCAAACTTCTTACCGTCATACGGCGCGTGTCGAATTAACGGCCCAAGCTTTTGCCAGTCACTCATGGTTTTGGTTCCTTTTTCCTTTAGTCGTTGCAGAAATCTTCGTATGAGGCATAGACTTTTACTCCATCAATCCATTGATATTTTGCTTTCGGCCATGCCATTTCACCGCGAAGATAAGATCGAATTTGCTCTTTACGGAAATCATTTTGAATTTTAACGAGACTGAGTAGCTCTTGTTCTTCTGGAGAAAGTGCTTTGAATGCGGCGACAGATTTGTCAATTAGTGCTAGCAATTCAGGGGCGGTCTTTATGTCCGGGATGGTCATGGTTTTGGTTCTTTTCGTAGGGCACGGATGTGTTCAACTACTAGATTTCTTTCGCGCCTATCAGAATATAGAAGATGTATCTTGATTGCAGCCGCTTCAATAGCCTCATTCCAGCCTTTAGTTTCGGCCGCATCACGTTCGGGGTGTAGCTGGCGGTTGATGTTACGCACATCTAAGCCAAAGAATTCATTACAGACCTGTTCAACCTCATCATCGCTGTAGTGCCTTGGTGTGTCGGTCATTCGTTCGCAATCCTCTCTTTTGTGCAGCCGTTAGGATCAAGCGCGAAGTCTCCCCCGCGCTTGCTTCGTGATTAAACTTCTTTGCCCTTGTTACAGGCACACTCTGGATCCTTGCGCTTATTGCACACAGGGTCATTGCCCTGTGAATAATTTCCAGCCTTGGTCAAGTCGTTGGTTCCACATGCGCCGTTAACCCAATTCACTGTGCAGGCATTGGCCTGGGCAGTTGATGAGATTGGCATGAAGCTGAGTGCTGCAAGTGCGGCAACGGTCATAATCATTTTCATATTTTAGTTCCTTTGTTGCGCCTGATATTCAACTAGCGGCGGCGCGTTGCGCTGGTTGTTAGTCGCCACCGACGGCAACGGTGGAGCTTACGACTGCGAAGTCGGTAAGGAAACCACGGCTCGTTCATGTCATCCCAATCCCTTTATCTTGCTGTTGCGAACGCGGAGCCGCTTCAGCGCTTCTCGCCGTTCTTTCTGCCAGCGCAACACGTTGAACATCTTCACCGGCACGTGATCCTGCCTCACGCAGGTCCATGTTTTTTCAGCATAGGTCGTGGCCAATTCTTGATTGGTGACCAGGTTCATGGCCACCGTGCACATTGCGAGAAACGGCATCACTCTAGCCCCTCGCCCGCATTGTATTCCTGCCTGATGTGGATGCAGGCGATGCAGCCGAGTACTCTTTGGTTGTCAGCCTCTTTCTTTGAGTAGTGGCATACTTCCTTCGTTGAATAAACATTAACCCACCCCTCAAACACCAGCTTCTCAGGCTCCGGCGG
>JBBRLH010000037.1:0-8146 GCA_038231475.1 Hyphomicrobiales bacterium
ATGGCTCCGATAGGTCAATCACAAGCAGCACTAAAATTCACTCGTTTTTGAAAGGCTCTACTGGCTTGGTTTTCCAGGCACCCATTGCACCTGGTGACAGCTTCGCTATCCCCATGCCTTGCTGCGTACTTCATATTTTACCACAGTTATTATTTTTATCTTTACCATTATTTTTACTATTACCATTTTTATTATCATTATTACCAATATAAACACTTAAAAACGCCCCTAAATTTTGCCAAACGCATGCGGGCGCGGGTGCGCGCGTAATAAGTTGGCCCAAGCGGCCCCATTCGTCAGTCCAAGAACCAGTGCCAGGGAAGCCTCAAGGCGACTAGGGCCACTCACCGTTCCATTGCTCCCCAGAAGCAAGTCCGCGACAGTTGCGGTTAGATTGGCGTCCAGAGCTTCCCTAGAAAAAATCTTGGTTTGCGGTAAATGGAGGGGACCCAGCGGAGGCTCTGCGGAGCTGGGGAGGAAGCCGTTTAAGGAGCAAACCAATTCCCCTGGCTTGACCCACATGCACGCAAGTGCGCCAGTGTTTGACCCCGTAGCTAAACTCGTAGTGAGTGGCGGCGAGGAGGTCACGGGAAGAGTTGCCGTTGAGTTGTTCGCCGTCGCTCCGAAGAGTTTTAAGCGCAGGGAGTCAAACACCATAGAAAAAATAGGCGCTAGCTCACAAGGCTGCTCTGCCGAGTAGGCAACGAGGCAGAACGTGGCGGCAGCCTGGGGCGGGCTGGGGGGAGCCACTGCCGAACATAGGGAGGCAGCCTGTTCTATCTCCGACCTTGACTGACGAAGACCAAGATCTAAGATCTCTTTTTTTTCTTGAACTTCTTCAGAACCAGAAGAACAAAAAACCAGGGCAGGAGCCCCCCGCAACAAGCTAAGATCGCCTAGCCCCTTTGACAACCGAAATACGCCCCAGATGTCAGCATGTCGCTTGATTGTTTCTTTCCGGCATCCAGACAGGCGCTCCAGTCCTTTTACGGTCACTCGGCGGCCGGCCTCTACCAGTTTCACAAGGGCGGCCCTAATCTTTTCTCTTGCTCCTTCTTCCCGTCCTACATTGCCCTTTTTGAAATAATCGGGATACCAAACGCGGCCCGTTTTTTTAGTGAGAGCTTCCATGCGATCGATCGCGCGATCGGTCAGTGGGTAGCTTGCACGCTGGCGCTCTACGCCCTCTGTAGCCTCCCAATTACAGGCCCGCCTTATGTCCGTACCGACTTCGTTCCAATCGCCTCTTAAAACCGATTTTGAAAAGCCGTTGTGTTTTTCTCTTAGCCAAGCCTCGATGGCGGCCGCTCTCTGGTCGGCCTGTCCGACACCTGGGAGCGCTCTAACATCTTCGCTCTCGTCTCCGTACCAGAGATAATGCCCGACACAAAGTACGGCATGATGCCGTTGACCTGGCGCCGCTAGCCCATCTCGCCAATACTCGCGCCCAAATTTGTAGACTTCAGGAATCATCCCTGCGTGAGTAAAAAACGCCGAAAACCCGTCTTCTTCTATGTCTTCGTTTTGGAGCTCGCGCGGTTTTGTAGGCGCCGCGACGGCGGCTTGAATCTCTTGCAAACGACTATCTATGCGGTTTTGTACTGATTGCCAGTTGTGGGCGTTAGCGTCCAGGGCGTCTACAAACCTGGATATTGCCTCGTCTGCGGTTATGTCTTCTCGACGTAGTTTTATCGCGCCCTGGTCATCGAGCCATGCAAACCCGCGCTGCAATGGGAATCTCAGCCCATTGTTTGATGGGAATATTTCTAGCTGCCCTGATTTCACCTGATAGCCTTCTGCCGTTAGCCACTGCTTGAGCGCGTTGTGTAATGTCTTGCAGTCAACCCAGGAAGCGAAAGAAAGGTATAAGTGCCAGCCTTCGCTGTCACTTGATTGATAAATTTGTGGAGTGTTTAAACCGATAGTAGCCAGCGAATGTCTTAGCCGGACTAGTCCTAGCTCATTGTGATACTGGCTTGTCTCGTCTACATCCAAGACGGCAAAGCGCGTCTGTTCGCCCCACCGGCAACCCCATATGGTGTCATCCTGCAAAGCAGTCGCGGCTACAATGGTGTCATCAACCAATGACGCATGGCGGCTCATCGTCACCCAAGTCTTGCAGCCGCGCGGCTTCAATATACTTTTGTGCCGATTCGGATATAGCGACAAGAAAATTTGTCGCGCAGATTGATTAATTCCGCCACTGGTGGCGGCTTTTTGAAAAGCTGTAGCTCCGGTCACTGTCTGCCTTATGCACGAAAAAAGACGTGCTTGACGGTGACCGAGTCATGTCGTATTCTAATTGCATCGAACGGGCTCACAAATCCAGTTCTCTACAATCAATCCGACCAACTCGGTCTATATAACTTCTGAAAGCATCGCCTCTGGCGGTGTTTTTGTTTTTTGGCGATTTTCCTTTTTGCCCCAGATATGGTGGCGAAGATATTACTAGTGTCAAATGTTACGCCGGATCGAATTTCCGATCAATTGAGCCTATGAGGCTTCCAGGGCATAGCCGGTTTATATCTTCCCGATATGCACGCCTTTACAGGTGGTGGCACATGGTTTCATAATGCTAGCGGAATTAAGCATAGAGGAACGAAATGGGCAAGCCGCAGCGAGAAATTATTCAAGCAGTTCCAATTGAACCGGAATTTAGCGATTTATTCGAAGTTCCCGAGACTGAGGTCGTGGCCGGTCATACCCAAGTCGTGCCCGATCCCGCCCTTGAGCCCATGGCTAGTCCTACCCAGGTCGTACCCGATCACAGCCACGACGGTGTGAGTCTTGAAGAAGCGGCAAAAATTTTAAGACTGCATACTGACACGATAAAAAAACGCCTGAGAAAAGGAAGTCTAAAGGGTTTCAAAGTAGCAGAAAAATATGGTGATAAGTGGCTTGTTTCACGCGCTGAATTGCCAGCCCAATATGTTAAGGCCGTGCCTGACCCTACCCAGAACGTGCCCGATCACAGCCTTGAGGTCGTGGCCAGTCCTACCCAAATCGTGCCCGATCCCACCTTTGAGGCCGTGGCTAGTCCTGTCCATGTCGTGCCCGATCATACCCTCACGAACGTGGCTAGCCCTACCCATTCACTGGCCGATCATAGGCTGGTAGACATCATTGAGAATCAGGCGCATCAGCTAAAAGCGGCTGGCGACGTGATTATGTATCTGCGATCACAGATTGAAGAGAAGCACACGGAACTGACGCAACTGAAGCTATTGACAGACAATCAACACAAGCGAAGCCGGTGGACGCGATTCTGCTCATGGTTTTTCAAGGTATGAGGAAAAAGACGTACCCAGAAGTTGATGCGGTGATCGATAGCTTGTTTACGGTCATGGTGTCCCGTGCGCCAAGGCGGCCAACTCCGGTAAATCGTGATCCTGCGGTGCCCAATTGCGAGCGAGTTGTCTTACCATTTACGAGGATGCGCAAACGTTGGAAAAAGCGCGAGCCGGTGCCGCACGATACCCAGACGTTTGCAAAAATCCTTCAAGACCATGGTGTGTATGTTTTTGCAGTGCTACCGGGTCATGTTGAATGCCAGGCAGCACAGTCAAAGATTGCCAGGGCGCTTGGTAGCTGAATGCTTGCAATGCTTTAAGCGATAGCGCCCCGCATTCTATACTGGACGGTATGGCAAAGAAAAAACTTCCTACTTGGCTCAAAAGTTTTTTGATCGCCCTTCCTCTGGGCGTACTAATTGGGGCGCCGTTACCGCTAATATATTTTCTGAGTGAGCGTCGAGACTGGGGTAAGACCTATCAGAATTATTCTGATTTTGTATACGCGCATGCAAGCTGGGGCGTCCAATACAGCTTAATTGGCACAGTACTTATTTGGCTAGTATTGATGGTTTCGTCATGGGCCTTTCATCAACGGCGAATGAAGAAAGCTAGTGTTCATCAGGTTTCGGCAACACCTGACCACGAATGATAGCTAGTTGTCGCATAACATTTGCATAGTGCTTTGATTCCTTCAAGGTCTCTTCTGTTGGCGGTTTTTTCCCTTTTTCGCCAGACACATCGGGATTGAAACTATATGCTAAAGTTCGCTCATTGATTAGGTAATGTCCTGTGTAGCTACCAACGTGTTGGGTTTCGCCTATAGTAAAAGTAGGTGTTTAGGTACGCAACCACCTTTTCAAGACCAAGCCTGGCACCCCCCTGGGGGGATAGGTTCCTAAGAGTGTATAATCAGCCAATTCCTGGCTGAGCCTTCAATGTCACATCCACACCAATTACTGCTAGCAATTTTTGCTTTGTTCCTTTTTGGAACGGGATCGGCAAACGCTGCTGATTGTCACCACAGCACAAAGTTAGTCAAATCTTGTTGTAGACAAAATTCCGCTGATTGGGCACCACATAATTGTTGCAAAACTGAGAGCGCGAGCGATTTGGGATCTAGCAGTGTCATGGCTGATTGTTTGTGCAAGAGCTTTCCAACACAGGCAGTGCCTGTCGCTTTTACATTGAAATTGCTTCCGGACCAACCAGAAACAAAGTTGTTTAATGTGGGCTGTTCGCTAAAGTTATGTCGATTGCTTGCTAGCGCTGAACATTATGAACCACCTGGTTTGCACAGACCGCGCGAAAAAATCTACCTAATTACGAGATCGCTACTTATCTAAGATACGGACCATTAACCATTACAAGCTGCTTATGGCGGCTATTTGCGTTTGGAAAAAAAGCTTTGTGCTTGTGCACAGCATCACCAACGCGTCCTAGTCAAGGATATAGGGAAATGCAAAGTCAAAAAATTCAGCTACTCTTGAGTGTGGTGCTAGCTCTGCAACTAGGTTGCGAAGCTCTTGCTCAAGATAATCAATCACTAACTCAAACACTTAGAGGTGCGGTACAAGAACCACCTACAGGCTCATTTTTGACACTGCCACAGCTCGAGCAGATGGCTATTCAAAATAATCCCACGCTTCCGCAATCTCTGGCTGCTGCAAAATCAGCTCAGGGACTGGCGAGACAGGCGGGAATGCTACCAAATCCGGTGATTGGATATCAGGGCGAAGAGTTTGCTTTCAGAGCCTTAAACGCCAAACCTGAGTATTTCGGCTTTTTTGAGCAGACGATTCCGCTAGGTGGAAAATTAGCTAAGAGCAAAAAGATCTACTTGAACCAGGCGCGTCAAGCCGAGATAGAGTCAGTTGCCCAAAAGCAGCGCATCATCAATACTGTTCGCACACTTTTCTATGAAACGTTAGGAGCGCAGCAACAAGTAGAACTTCATGGAGAGCTAGTCAAAATCGCCCATGATGCAACAAAAACTACATCAGATCTGTTCAATGTAGGCCAAGCTGACAAGCCAGATTATCTTGAGTCGCAAATAGAAGGTGAACAAGTAGAACACGAATTACAGGTAGCAAAAAACGAGCTGAAACAGACTTGGAAACTGCTTGCGTCAGTTGTCGGATTGCCGGAATTGGCACCTGTTCGTCTACAAGGAAAACTGGAAGACCGCATACCTTCACTTAATGAAGATCAACTGCTAGCAACACTTTTACGCGACAGTCCGCAAATTCGAAGTGCCGAGGCACAGGTGCTTCGAGCCCGTGCCGTCGTTATTAGAGCTAAAGCAGAGCCCATTCCAGATATGTATGTGCGTGGCGGAATAGGCGCAAGCACAGAGTTTCTGGATCAAAACAAACCTGGAGCATCGCTTAAGAGAACCGGGGTTGAAGCAAACATGCAAGTAGGATTTAGCGTACCTCTCTGGAACAGAAATCAGGGCAACATTGTTGCTGCTCAAGCCGATCTTGCTTCGGCCGAGAGCGAACTGATTCGCATACGGCTGGCGCTTCGTATTCAATTTGCCCAGGCCATGAAAAATTATTCCAACGCACAAGATGCTGTGAGACGCTATCGAGATGTGATGGTGCCACGTGCCGACGAAGCCTATCAACTCTATTCCGCTAAGTATAAACAGATGTCTGCGTCTTACCCGCAGACGCTAATTGCGCAAAGAACCATGTTTCAGGTGCGCAAGCAGTATATTACGGCGCTCGTAAATCTACAGCAAAATGCAACTTCGCTTGAAGGATCTTTGTTGACTGGCGGTCTGGATAATCCTGCTGGCGGCAATTTGCAGCATGTTGAAATGTCTGGCGTTCGCTCTGGTTCACAAGGTAGCGCAAACATGGACGCACTCGACACCGCTGGACTGATCGAATACTAACGCCGTTTGTTGGCTCGAAATCACATTCTCACTTGATCTGGAAAGAACTATAATGAAAAAACACTGCATAAATCATTCAGCCATTGCCCTCGCCATTGCACTGATCATGCTGGACTCCCCGGTTTTTGCCGCCATAGCTAAAACACCTGACGCCGCCATGGGAAGACATATCACCCGCTCTGGAACACATAGCACCAGCTCTGGAACACAGGAAGTGCCAGTAGTTACTCCTGATGTTCCTCATCTACCTTGGAAAATGGAAAACGGCGTTAAGGTCTTCCACCTAACAGCTGAAATTGTCAAACGTCAGATATTGCCAGCTTCCGGCATGGGTCCGGCGAAGACCTTGACTGTTTGGGGATATAACGGCGTAGCACCGGGACCTACTATTGAGGTGAACGAAGGCGATCGCGTGCGGTTTGTTTTTAAAAACAACCTGCCAGAGGATACGACCGTTCACTGGCACGGACTCGAAATACCGATTGAAATGGATGGTATGCCGTTCATAAGCCAGCCTATGGTCAAGCCAGGCGAGACTTTCATCTACGAATTCACCTTGCATCAAAACGGCACATTCTTCTATCACTCTCATGGTGCTATGCAAGAAATGATGGGCATGATCGGGCTTTTCATAATTCATCCTAGAAAAGCAAACAATCCTTCTGTGCAAAAAGACTTTGGACTTATACTTCAAGAGTGGGCCGCACTGCCCAACAACAACATTCCAAACTCTATGTCTATGGAATATAACTGGTTGACCATCAACGGAAGATCAGCACCTGCTACTACCCCCTTGATAGTGAAACAAGGTGATCGCGTGCGGGTTCGCATCATCAACATGGGGATGGATCACCACCCTATTCACTTGCACGGCTACCAATTCTATATCACTGGCACAGAGGGCGGACGTGTTCCAAAAACAGCCTGGTATCCGGGAAACACCGTTATAGTTGGAGTAGCCCAAGCGCGTGATTTTGAGTTTGATGCAACTCGCGTTGGTGATTGGATGCTGCACTGCCACTTGCCTCATCACATGATGAATAACATGGTGTCGATGGTCGGACCAATGGCTCATCCAGGAAAGGGAATGCATACAGGTTCAGGCATGGAGGAAGGTATGGGGATGGTGAGAGAAGGCAACGCAACTGCCGAAAACCTTGGACCGGCCATGGGTCGTGGAATGGGTAATACAGCTGATCGTGAGCAAAAAATCTCGAATCTAATTGGCCATACTGAAGGTTCTGTGCAGTCGCAATCTCCGCCAACTGAGTTGGCGCCAGGTTTTCCGCAAGATGACATGATGATGATGCCTATGGATGCTGCGGTAGCGAAACCAGAGAATAATGGCTTGCCACCTGGTTGGTCAGGCGCCCTTGCCGGAATGATGAATCTAATTCGCGTTCTGCCTGCCGACAAATATGACAGGCTAATGGCTGATATCAAATCTGGAAGAGTAGACAAAGCGGCGCCAATGAATATGAACATGCCAGGAATGGATATGAATATGCCGATGGATCACAACAAAATGGACATGCCGGGCATGCGGATGGATCACCGCAAAATGCCTGTGCCTAGCCAAAATAACGGACACACACCAACTATGGAAGAGATGATGAAAGCCAATCCGAACATGAAAATGTAGACTTGATTTGCTACGCCAGGGATCTCAACAATTTGGGGTACCGGCAGCAACCGTGCGAAAAACCACTATAAGCTCGAAAGGTTTGTGTCGCATCGATTTGCAGTCCTCGAAAATCCTAAAAACCGAGCTAGCACGCCGGAAAAGCTGACTATGACTGAGGTGTTACGACCACTGTGAATTGTGGAATTATTTGTCAGGTTTTTTGTGGCGCTATTTGTCAATCTTCACAGGAGATTTGTGGAATTATTTGTCAGTATTGGCAACCACCGGCAGTGTCACGATCGAAGTAGTCTGTAGAGCGTCGTATAGTGA
>JBBRLH010000038.1:0-5871 GCA_038231475.1 Hyphomicrobiales bacterium
AGGGAGGGCCGACCAGAAACAACGGCACTTGGTTGTCGATCTCAAAACAATTTTAAAGGTGCCTGAGCTTCGTGCGGCCCTTTTGACTGTACTTTCAACAAGCGTACTTTGTAGCCCGCTGATTACGTTTTGCCCTGTTCTGGTGAGCGATATATTCAAAGGCGGTGCAGATCGTTTCAGTCTCGCAATTGGGGCGTTCGGCCTCGGCGGTCTTATGGGTGCGCTGGCTCTCCTGGCAGTTTCTGCACAGCAGAATCGCAGTAGCCTGAACTCACTTTTCGCAGTTATCTACGGGCTTGTCGTGATCGGTTGTTCATTTGTGCCTTGGTTTTCAGGGCTGCCAATCCTGATGGCATTTGGGGGCTTTGCCATGGCAGTTGGCAATACGTCAGCAAATACGCTGATCCAATCCACCGCCGATCCAAAACTCTTGGGTCAGGCGTCAAGTCTTTTTATGCTCGCTATGCGCGGTGGCTTGCCGATTGGCAGTTTGCTCACGGGCTTGACGGTTGAACTTCTTGGCGTTCAACAGGCACTTTTGATCAATTGAATGTTGTCGTTGATCGCCCAGCTATTAATTGCATATTTTTACAAGCGTTCGCATTCAGTCGTGCTGACGAGACGTCTTTAATTCATTGGCGGCACTGCGCTTCACAACGCGACAATCTCTATTGTGGGCGTCGATGGGTTGGTTTGTAGAACCAGTGCTTGGCAATTTCGGTGGCGCCAACATAGGCTAAGACGACGAGTAGCATTGCACCCATAACCGGAATTGGAATGGGAACGAATCCGAACACACGTGTGAGGTCGCCAACATATGGGATCGCTACTGCAATTGCTGCCACGATGACGCTCACGCCCATCAAAGCATTTCCGGGCCTGCTCCTATAGAACGTCATGCGGGTTCTCAAACAAAAGACAACGGCGACTTCCGTCAGCAGAGATACAACAAACCACACGGTCTGGAATTCAGCTTGTCCAGCAGCGTAGAATTTGAGGAGTAGAACAAAGGTGACTATATCGAACACGGAGCTCACCAAGCCGAACACAATCATGAAACTTCGGACCTTGCGCACATCCCACCGTTCGGGTCGTTGTGCCTGTTCAATATCCACATTGTCGGTCGATATTGCGATGGATGGAATATCGGATAAAAAATTGTTCAGCAGTATTTGTTTCGCGACAAGCGGCAGGAAAGGCAGGAAGGGTGTCGCCAAAGCCATGCTCACCATGTTCCCGAAATTTGCACTGGTCGTGATTGAAATGTATTTCAGCGTGTTGGCGAATGTGCGTCTACCACTTTCAACGCCAAGCTTGAGGACCCCGAGGTCGCGTTTGAGTAGCACAATGTCCGCACTCTGCCGCGCGACGTCAACTGCCTGATCAACCGAAATCCCGACATCAGCGGCCTGCAATGCTGGTGCATCGTTGATCCCATCGCCCATATAGCCAACGGCGTGGCCTCGCTTTTGCAGAGCTCGAATAATTCGTTCTTTTTGTTGCGGATCGATTTCGGCAAAAATGTCGGTCTTGTCGGCAAGTAGTGACAGCGCATCGTCGTTCAACTGACCTATTTTTGATCCGGTAAGAATCTGGTCAACACGCAGGCCTACGGCTTTTGCGACATGAATGGCGACTTGGCTGTTATCACCGGTGATGACTTTGAGCTGGATGCCGAGTGCCGAAAGATCCGCTATAGCCTTGCGAGCGTCAGCTTTTGGCGGATCAGCAAAGAGCAGAAGCCCTACTAGGGTCAAGTCGCGCTCGTCCTTTATTGTATAGTCGGGCTTTATTCCAGTTTCTCCCGTGGCTAAAGCGAGGATGCGAAAGCCATCCCCTCCCTGCTTGTCAATCATGGCTTGCAGCCGCTTTTGCACTCTTGGGCCGAGAGCCACGGTCTTTCCAGAAATCTTCACATGACTACAAACCGCCAATATTGCTTTGAATGATCCCTTGGTGATGATCAAACGGGTTTTGCTCCTGGCGCTGTTCTTGACCACGATGGTCAGGCGCTTGCGGATGAAGTCATAGGGAATCTCATCGACTTTGACGTAGCCTTCAGTTGTCAGCTTGCCATATTTGCCAGCCACAACGATGGCCTGATCGAGTGGGTTCTCAATGCCAGTTTCCATCGCGGCATTGAGATAGGCTAATTGCATAACCTCGTCGTTCTGCTTGCCTGACAAATCAAGTGCAGAATCAAGGGTGACTATGCCTTCGGTCAGGGTTCCCGTTTTATCGGTGCACAGCACGTCCATGCTGCCGAGGTTCTCCAACGCTTCAAGACGCCGAACAATGACCCCTTGCTTTGCCATGGCACGAGCCCCCGTTGACAACGTGACCGTGACGATTGCTGGAAGTAATTCGGGTGTGATGCCTACCGCGAGTGCGACCGAGAACAGCAAGGATTCAATGAAAGGTCGCCCCAGCAATTGACTGGCAATCAACACGAACAGAACCATGATAATCATTACTTTGATGAGCAGATAGCCAAACTGCCGGACGCCGCGCGCAAACTCGGTTTCAGGTTCTGCCGCTCCAATCAATTTGGCGACATCCCCCAATGCAGTCTGCTGGCCTGTTGCAGCAACCAGCATGGTGGCCAGTCCACTGCGCACCGAAGTTCCGGAAAAAGCTGAATTGGTGCGCTGCCCCAAAGTCGATCCTGCTTTAACGATGCCCGGCCGCTTTTCGCCAGGCATGGACTCTCCCGTCAGCGAGGCTTCGCTCACGAGAAAATCGGTGGCGGATAGAATAATGCCGTCGGCGGGAACGAGATTTCCGGCAGAAAGTTGTAAAATGTCACCAGGCACAATATCAGCCGCGGGTACCGCCGTGACTTTCCCATCACGCAAGACTTTGGCAGACAGTGCCAAACGTTGTGACAATTCCAACAGTGCTGCTGATGCCTTGTATTCCTGATAGAAACCAAGAAGCGAGCTGGCTACGATTATGACGATAACGATGCTGGCGTCGGTCCATTGTTGCAAGATCAAAGACAGCACGGCGCCAAAAATCAAAACCAAAAGGAGGGGGCTTTCAAATTGGCGGGCCAAAAGCCGCAATGGGCCAGCGATCTTTTTGTCATTGACCCGGTTTGATCCGTAAGATTTCAAACGTTGGGCGGCTTCATTTGCCGATAGGCCCGCTTGGCTCGTTTTGAATCTCGAGAAGAGCCCGGCTTCGTCATCGGCCCAATAGACATTGGCTTGCTCTGGCATGATTGTATCGCCTCGTTATGAGTGAATTTTAAAACGCAGGAAGCAAGCACTATCGCAATGCCCGCAACCCATTCAGAATAACCGCAACATCAATGACCTCTTGGAAGAGTGCTCCCTGGATCGGGGGTAAATATCCGAACGCGGCCACGACCATAGCCGCAATCGACAGGCCGAGCCCCACTGAAACACTTTGCAACGCAACGAGACGGGCCTTCCGAGCGATGCGGATGGCCTTCACCAGTGGCGCCAATTCATCGACAAGTAAAACCACCCCTGCAGCTTCTGATGAAGAAGCTGTTCCGCGGGCACCCATGGCCACACCCACATCTGCGGCAGCAAGGGCAGGGGCGTCGTTTACTCCATCGCCGACCATCATCACACGGCCAGATGCGGCTTCCCGCTGCACGGCGGCTACTTTGTCAGACGGGCTGAGATCGCCGAGAACTAGATCAATTCCAAGTTCTTTGCCGATGGCACCAGCAATCTCACTTCGATCCCCTGATGCCAGAACGATACGCGATATGCCCGCCGCGCGAAGATCTCGAAGAACACCTTTTGCGTCAGGCCGAATTTGGTCCTGCAGAACAATTACGCCAGCCGCGTGCCCCGATATCGCGATGGCCACAGTCTGTGCTTCCGGTGGCAGCCCCGAATAAAGAGTATCAAAAGCGTGGTGGGTTGCGCGGGTTTGAACAAAAGTCCGACTCCCAACTGCAATCCGCTTATAATCCACCATGCCTGTGAGGCCTGAACCGGGCATTTCTGTCACCGTTTTTGGGGCGGTCAGAACAAGTCCCCTGGCGACGGCTGCTGTGATAAGAGTTTGGGCAACGACGTGGCCAGAGGCCTGATCAAGACTCGCCGCCAAACGCAAGACTTCTGCTTCATCAAACGCTTTGGCGACCCGGATTTTTGTAACTGAAGCTTGGCCATCAGTGAGCGTCCCAGTTTTGTCGAGAACGACAATCTTAATCTGTGCTAAAGCTTCCAACACGCCGCCGCCCTTGACGAGAACGCCCACATTGGCCGCGCGCGACATGCCCGAAATAATCGCTACTGGAACAGCGAGGATCAGCGGGCAAGGTGTGGCGACGACAAGCACGGCAAGGGCGCGCAAGGGATCGCTGGCAAACAGCCAAGCTGTGCCAGAAATGATTATTGTGAGAAGCAGAAACCAAATCGCATATCGATCCGCCATCCGCGCCATTGGGGCTTTGCTTGATTGCGCAGCTTCCACCAAGCGTACAATGCCAGCATAAGTGCTTTCTGATGCAGGCCTGCTGACGACAAGATCAAAGGCTGCACCCATTGAGGTCGATCCACTGAGCGCTTCGCCGCCTGGACCAATCGTCCGTGGAAATGATTCTCCAGTGAGAGCCGCCAGATCGAGGACGGCATTCGCTCCCAATACATGGCCATCAACGGGCAGCACCTCACCTTTGCGGATCAGCAACCGGTCGCCCGGCATTAATGACGCAATGGGCACTTCCGCGAGTGCCTTGCCGCTATAGAGCATGGCGGTATGGGCGACGCGGCCGAGCAAAGCGGTCATTTCTCTCTGGGCACGACCTTGCGCAAAGATTTCCAGAATCTGCCCACCGGAATACATCAACGCCACAACATTGCCCGCAAGTGGCTGGCCAAATGCAAGGGCCGCACTCATTGAAAGGGCTGCCACGATATCAAGCCCCACGTCCCCGCGCCGCAGAGACACAATGATTTGGATTACAAGTCCCAGGAGAATGGGTGCAGTTGCCACTCCCCAAACGTATTCAGCTGGAACATCAAGCCCAAGCCCCCACAAACTCAAGCCGATGGCCAAGCCTGCTCCAGCAACAACAAGGAGAATGATGCTATGAAATCGGGCATAGAGCGCACTCAGTTGTGACATGCTGGGGATGGAACCTCTCTCAATTCAGGTCACTGGCCATTGGATAGATTGATTACAGATCTTGTGTTGAGCTAGATCAATTCCCGCGCGTCGACGATGCGCTACATGAGAGTCAACGGCAATGAGTATATTCCGAACCTTACCTTTGCCGTGCAGGTCGCTATCGTTTTGTTCCAAGATAGGAGCGTGGTCATGTCGGTATCAGCTAATACGTCGACGAATGTTGCCGCAGAGCCGTCAAGCAGTAAGCTCGGTTTGCTGTCGCTGATTGCCCTGGTCGTGGGCTCGATGATTGGTGGTGGTGTTTCCAGTCTGCCCCAGAACATGGCCAAGGGGGCCTCGCCCGGAGCCGTCATGATCGGTTGGTTGATCACGGGTGTTGGCATGTTGGCGCTCGCATTTGTCTATCAAGGTCTGTCCACGCGAAAGCCCAAGCTCGATGCTGGGCCATACGCCTATGCGCGCGCGGGTTTTGGCGATTTCGTCGGGTTCAACAGCGCATGGGGATATTGGCTCAGTGCTTGGATTGGGAATGTTTCTTATGTTGTCCTGATTTTCGGCGCCTTGAGTTATTTCATTCCGGCATTCGGCGCCGAAGGCAATACTTGGCAAGGCATCGTTGGCGCTTCGATTCTTCTTTGGTTGATCCACGCGCTCATTCTAATGGGCATAAAGCAAGCAGCCATCCTTAATGTGGTCACAACGATTGCAAAGTTGACTCCCATCTTTATCTTTATTGTAGCTGTTTTAATTGCTTTC
>JBBRLH010000039.1:0-5086 GCA_038231475.1 Hyphomicrobiales bacterium
GATCAGGCCTCAGAAGGACAGATCAGGTGGCCACTTTGGGGATCAGCTTCGTTACGTCCACGCCATATTGGCATGGCGTTTCAGTCGCCCAGTCTTTTGCCATCCCTCACTGTTGGAGAAAATGTTGAAATTCCCCTGTTGATGCTAGGCGAAACCGCCAATAGCTCAACCCGCGCGCTTGAAGCACTTCAACTCCTCTCACTTGAGAATCTAGTAGATCGTTTGCCAGCCGAACTTTCCGGTGGGCAAATGCAACGCGTGGCTTTTGCACGAGCGTTGGTTACCAAGCCTGCCCTAGTTCTAGCCGACGAACCCACAGGGCAACTTGATCAGGCCACGGGAGCTTTTGTGATGGGCCAAGTCCTTGTAGCGATTCGCGACACCCAGGCGACATTAGTAATTGCAACACATGATTTGGCGTTGGCCAAATCTTTTCCAACACAATGGAAGATGAACTTCGGAAAACTGATTGAGCCCCAACCAAAAAAAGATAAAGTCCATGCTTGATTGGCTTTATGGACTGCTGAACAATCGCCGCGCCTCTATTGTTCCTGCTGCTATCGGCCTTGCATTGGCGGTTTGTCTTCTTGCACTGCTCGGTGTGTTCATCCGGCAAAGCGCTGCGAACATGACGGAACGAGCGGTACTCGGCATCTCCCCTGACTGGCAGGTACAGATGGTGGGAACAACTGACATAAGTGCTGCGGAAGCGGCAGCAAAAAGTATCGCAGGCTTCAAAAGCCTTGCCATTGTCGACTATGCAGATGTCATTTCACTTTCCAGTACAAAGGATGGCACCACGCAAACTACGGGTGCTGCCAAAACACTTGGGTTGAGCTCCAATTTCATAGACGAATTTCCAAAGCAGTTCCGCCTGTTATCCGGGTCGTTGTCAGGCGTATTATTGTCACAGCAGACTGCCGCCAATCTTCATGCCGTTCCGGGAGATACCGTTACAAGTGCGCGGCTTGGCCAAACTCCGCTTGACGTCAAAGTTGATGGTGTTGTGGAACTACCAAATGCAGACCAGCTTTTTCAGATCGTATCTGCTACGCCGCAGGCTGCACAAACCGCACCGCCAGACAATGTCGTCCTGCTGCCACAAGGCCAATGGCGTGAGGCCTTTCAATCGCAGCTCGAAAACTTGCCACAGACCGCCCAACGGCAAATTCACGTGGCACACGATCACAAGGTGTTGCCGAACAACCCAACAGACGCATTTATAACCGCGCAGGAAATGGCCAACAATCTTTCGGCAAAACTGGCGGGCAGCGGTGTTATCGTCAATAATCTCGCAGCTCGACTTGATGGCGTTCGCCAAGACTCACTCTTCGCTCGTGTGTTGTTCCTGTTTTTGGGAATACCAGGCGCAATCATCGCCATTTTATTGACCGTTTTGGTTGTCTTATCAACCGCAGATCGACGCCGGCGCGAGATCGCATTACTGCAGATGCGCGGTGCTGACACGCCCCAAATCTTGAAAACACTCAGTGTCGAAGCACTTGTTGTGGGAATCGGTGGTGCCTTGGTCGGTGTCATCGCCGCCGGAATGCTCGCTCCAATTTTTGTCAAAGGCCCACTTATTGCCAATGACTTTGTCTGGTTTGCATGCTCTGCGGCAATAGGATTGGCCGCAAGTCTTTTCGTGTTCCTTGTTCCTTCATGGTTTGCTTTGCGTCGGACTGCCCTGGAAAATACCGCGCAGACCCGCTTGGTCATAGAATCACAGCCGGCATGGCAAAGACTTTGGCTGGACGTTTTTGCTGTTGTGGGAGCTTTCCTCATCTTTTGGCAGGTTTCTGCGACCGGCTATCAAGTGGTGGCAGCGCCCGAAGGTGTGGCCACCGCGACGGTTGATTACAAGGCCTATGCTGCGCCCGCATTGTTGTGGATCGGCTGTGGGCTTTTGCTCATGCGACTATTTTCGAGTTTCTTGTTAAACGACACCGGCTTCCTGAAGGTCGCACTGACCCCCTTTGCAAAAGCCTTTGCAAAGCTCGTCAGCGCCTCAATGGCCCGGGAACAGGGAAGGATCACGAAAGGTGTAGTGCTTGTGGCGCTGGCAATGTCATTTGCGACATCAACAGCCATCTTCAATACAACCTATGAGCACCAATCCACAATTGATGCCACGCTCACCAATGGTGCCGACGTCACGGTCTCAGGAACGATTGAGAATCCAGCGTCAGGGGTCCTGGACATCATTCGCAAATCCAATGGTGCTGTAGCAGCAGAACTAATGCAGCATCGCTACGCCTATGTGGGCAATGATCTGCAAGACCTTTATGGAATTGATCCAGTAACAATCGGCAAGGCCACGGCAATGTCAGATGCTTATTTCGGCAATGCCGATGCCAAAGCCACACTGGCTAGTTTGCAAGCCACACCCGATGGCGTCTTAGTCTCAGATGAGACGGTGGGGGACTTCCAGCTTAAGGAAGGCGACACAATAAATCTTCGACTGCAATTTGGTTCTGATCGTGCTTATCATGTCGTGCCGTTCAAATTTATTGGCATTGCACGAGAATTTCCGACAGCGCCAAAAGATTCTTTCTTGATCGCCAACGCCAAATATATAGCCGCTACGACCGGAATTTCCACATCCGAGATTGTTTTGATCAAGGCTTTGATCGAACCGTCAGTCTTGGCTGACAACCTGCGATCGAGTCTTGCCGATCACAAGGGTCTCACGGTTTCAGATCTAAGCGAAGCCGTGCATCGCATTGGTTCGTCGCTCGTTGCGGTCGATCTACGCAGTCTCACAGGTCTTGAACTTGCATTCGCAATTCCCCTGGTAGCAGGAGCAATTGGCTTGATCTTCGCCCTTGGCCTCGCCGAACGGCGCAGGAGTTTCGCAATCCTCAGGGCCCTGGGTGCAACATCGCAGCATTTAGGCGCATTTCTGTGGAGCGAAGCCTTGGTTGTCTACACATTTGGCACCAGTGCAGGTCTTGGCCTCGGATGGGCACTTGCTTGGATGTTGACCAAGTTGATGACCCAAGTCTTTGACCCGCCGCCAGATACGCTTTACGTGCCCTGGACATATCTGGTCATGCTTTGCCTCGCGGGCCTTGCAGCAGTCAGCGTTGCTGTTCTCACACAACTCCGGCATCAAAATGAGCCTCTCACATCAGCAATGCGTGCAGTTTAGTTTCCTTTGGAAGGGTGAATGCAAGCAGGATGTATGAATTAGATAAAAGCATGACACTATTGATCAATGGCTCGTCGGGCCACAGCCGCTTGGGCGACACTGCCCTGACCTGCTTTTTCCGAACCAGACGATGTGAGAATGGCGAAATTGAACATCGGACCTCCATACCTCTCCGCCCCAAAGCATTTCAATCAGTCCACATTCATTACTCGGCTACAGGCCCGCTGCGCCACTCACAATCGCGCTAAAACCCATTTCCCTCGACGATGCGCCAAACATGCAATAGTTTCTCGCTGGGTCTGGTAAAAAATATCGGGCAGGCCAACGTCGGTGAAACCAACGCCGCCATACTGCAGCGTTGGCTTCAAAATTGGGTTAGTGAATTACTTGGTAACTTCGAGCAATGTCCACATTCCGTCCATATAGTGGTTCGGGATGTTACAGAACAGAGCATACATTCCGGGCTTAAGTGTGATCGTCAATGCACCAGAAGCCCCGGCATTGAGCTCTGACACATCACCCAGATGCGATCCATGTTCTTCATCCACCCGGCTTTCATTATTGAGGTAGGGTAGCGTTTCGTCTGCGTTGTTGATGGGAGAAACAATCAGCTCATGAACAGTTTCATTTGAAATATTTTTCACAGCAAAGGTCACCACGCCAGCTTTGACAGTCTTCTTGTCAATTTCGATACTCATGATTGCCGTCTTCATGTCCCCATGCATGCCTATTCCCAATCCCATGCCTTTGCTCATATCCATCGTGCCGCCCTTGTCCAAGAGCTTCACGTTGATCGTAGTACCTGCAAAGCTGGGGGTTGCCAAAGCAACTGCAAGCAGGGGCAGACAGAGCAATTTCTTCATCTTCATGGTATTCTCCTGAACCGGATCAATTTGGGTTTGCGAATGCTACCCTCGCTAAGGCTTAATAGCCGTTTTCATGCAGGATCTTCTTTGATACAGATCAAGCAGCCGATTTGGCCTGCTCGGCATTCTGTGCCAAACGAAGCGAGAAAATGGTTGACGGCCAAAGAAAAGCCGCCCGGATGGCGCGACGGCGTTTGAACTTCGCAAAGAACACAGGCACGTAGTACGCCTGCGGCTTACTGTTTCGTTTTGAGGAATGCGATGAGATCGGCGCGGGCGGCGTCATCTTTTACACCGTTAAATGCCATCTTGGTGCCGGGCACAACGCCCTTTGGGTCTTTCAGATAGACATCGAGTACCGCGTCATCCCAAGCTTGCACTTTGGCGCCATAGACCTTGAATGCATCCGAATAGGCATAACCTTCGGCCGAGGCGGGCTTGCGGCCCACAACGCCCAATAGTGATGGTCCAACCTTGTTGGCCTTATCGGTGAAGCTGTGGCAAGCCATGCAAACTTTTGCCGTCTGTTCACCCTTTACAGCGTCGCCGTCAGCATGGGCCAACCCGGTAACGATAACCATTACAAAGCCTACCAGAACTACCCTTTTCATTTTCACCACTCCATGTTGGGTTATTTTCAGCATTTTCCTATTCAGCTGCAAGAGGGCCTAGTGCCACAGGGTGGTCGAGATGCATATCGGTCGCTTGATAATCCGGATGTCCTGCAATCCTCAACTCAGCCAATTTGAGCTATCGGTCATCTTCTGCTTCCCAAGCAGATGGTCTACCCGACCGGCCTGCGTGAGCCAGCCGATGTAAGAATGGCGAAATGAAAAATGGGGTTGGCATCCCGCCCGACTCGATGACTTGAGCCCCGCAAGCAGATCCAATGATCAGCAGGGTCCGTTGCGTGAATATCTGTCTTTATTCTCTTGAAGCAAGCAGTCCTATATAAAGACTGTATACATATGATAGGAATAAATATATACCATAGCCGACATTGGGAGTTGTTCTATGGTTCGAAAACTCAGAGGCAGGCCTGCTGGAAAAAGTGGCCAAGCACCAATCC
>JBBRLH010000040.1:0-4723 GCA_038231475.1 Hyphomicrobiales bacterium
AGCGGTCTCGACGCTCATCATCTCGAACTGGAGATTACCGAGAGTCTGATCATGCAGGATGCTTATAGAGCCGTAGTCGTTATGCAGCAAATCCAGCAACTTGGTGTTCAGATTGCAATTGATGATTTCGGCAATGGCTATTCCAGTCTCAGTGCTTTGAAAGATTTCCCAGTCGCGCGTCTCAAAATCGACAAGTCTTTCATCGATGAAATTTCCAATAATCATAAGGCCCGGTCGGTAGCGAGCGCTGTCATTATGCTGGGGCAAAAATTGGATATGCGAGTTATTGCCGAAGGTGTGGAAACCGATGAGCAAATCAATTTCTTGCGCGATCAAAATTGCGACGAAATACAGGGTTATCATTTCAGTAAACCCGTCTCAGCCGATGCCGTCGGAGAATTGCTAAGAAACGGCGACACATAAAATTGTTCTCGACTGATTCCTGCAGCGAACCTCTGAACGTATCCGTCAAAGTAGGTAATTGCGGTCTTACTCGCGTTATAAGCCGCGAAATCGCTGAGCGCTGATGAACTGACACTTAAGCGGAATTTCGTCCACGTGGAAGACATTGCATCTGCTAAATCGGCAGCTCTCGATAATTCGTTAGCACGCGGTAAGGTTTACAATATTTGCATGGATGAACCAGTCGACTACGGTTCGGTGGGAAGTTATCTCAATAAAAGCCGAGGACTTGGTTTCATCGAGATTCCAAGTTCTTATCACTCAACCTGGCTGGATAATACAAAAGCCAAATTTGCACTTGACTGGCACCCGCACTTCGATTTCGAAAAACTCATAGAGAGCGCTTGGAACTATAAGCGCTATCTGTGATCCGCGCAAAATTTGGTATCCCGGTTAATTCTCCCAGTTTTTCGTTTGCGCTCAAGGTGATTTGCAATTCTGACAACCTTTGCCCAACACGGCACGAAAAGCACCGACCTTACCGACTTTTTTTGACCCATCCGATATGAGAGCAACAATTTGAATGACGAATATAAATGGCGGAGATAAAGTGTACCACTGAACCGGCATTTTAGGAGCGTCTTGGCGGCGCAAAAGTGTACCGGTCCTGCTAGGCCTACTCGTTGTCATGGAATGGCATTGAGGGGCTGGAAGGATGTTTACAGTGGAACTTTATGCCAAGATCAGACGTGCTGTGATGGTTGATGGGGTTAGCCGTCGTGAGGCTGCCAGGCGGTTTGGCATTCACCGCAACACGATTGCCAAGATGCTGCAATTTTCGGTTCCACCGGGTTACCGACGACGTGAGCGACCGACTTCGAAGAAGCTCGAAGTACATATTGCGTGGATTGATTTGGTTCTTGAAGGCGACCTTAGCGTTCACAAGAAGCAGCGTCATACGGCCGTTCGCATTTTTGAGCGACTGCGCGAAGAGCGGGGATATTCTGGTGGATATACGATTGTGCGCGAGCATGTGGCAGCGGCCATGCTGCGGTCGCGGGAGATGTTTGTGCCGTTGAGCCACCGTCCGGGTCATGCGCAAGCGGATTTTGGCGAAGCCGATGGTTACATCGGCGGCAAAAAGGTGCGGTTCCATTATTTTTGCATGGACCTGCCACATTCGGACGGCTGCTTTGTCAAGGCATACCCAGCCGAGACAGCGGAGGCCTTTTGCGACGGCCATGTGGCAGCATTTACTTTTTTCGGCGGCGTGCCACAGTCGATCCTCTACGATAATACGAGGCTTGCAGTGGCCAAGATCGTCAAGGGCGGGCAGCGCTTACGCTCGCAGATGTTTGCAGAACTGCAGAGCCATTACCTGTTTGACGACCGCTTTGGCCGGCCAGGCAGGGGCAATGATAAAGGCAAGGTCGAAGGTCTGGTGGGCTATGTCAGGCGCAACTTCATGACGCCCTTGCCCGTTGCGGAGAACTTTGATGCACTGAATGCCCGGTTCCTTGATGCCTGCAGCAAGCGCGGCAAGGCGATTTTGCGCGGTCACATGACCACAATCTCCGAACGGATGCAGGCGGATATTGCGGCCTTCATGGCCTTGCCGTCTCACCCCTATGATGCCTGCCACAAGGTCGCCACCCGTGTGTCGTCCCTGTCGCTGGTGCGGTATCGGAACAATGATTACTCGGTGCCCACGCGTTATGGCCATCATGAGGTTCTGGCCAAGGGATATGTTGACCGGGTCGAGATTGTCTGTCGGGGCGAGACCATCGCCAGACACGCCCGCAGCTATGACACGGCCGATTTTGTCTATAATCCTCTGCACTATCTGGCGCTTCTTGAGCACAAGAGCAAAGCCCTTGACCAGGCCGCACCGCTTGATGACTGGCAACTTGCCGATTGCATCCACCGTCTCAGGCGCTTGCTGGAACTGCGGATGGGCAAGGCCGGACGCCGCGAGTTCATTCAGGTACTGCGCTTGATGGAGAACTTCCATCAGCATCAGGTCGAGCACGCCGTTGCCCACGCCCTGCAACTCGGTGCCATCAGCTTTGATGCGGTGAAGATGCTGCTGTTGGCCCGGTTGGAGAACCGGCCGTTAAGGCTTGATCTGACCTTCTATCCATACCTGCCAGCCGCCACCGTCGGCACAACAGATCCAAGGGCCTATCTCGGGCTGATTGTCAGCTCAGGCTCCACCCCAGAGACAACAGGAGTTCCAGCATGACCATGCTTCATGATGCCCAGACATCGACGTCTGTCACACCGCAAGTGCTGCTCGGCAATCACCTCAAGGCCCTGAAGCTTCCCACCTTTGCCCGTGAGTATGAGAAAGTGGCGCTGGAGTCAGCCCAGGATCACGCCGACTATCCCCGTTATCTGTTGCGCCTGTGCGAGTTGGAACGCATTGAACGTGAACGGCGCAATGTCGAGCGCCGCATCCGGCTGGCGCGCTTTCCACAGACCAAAAGCTTCGACACCTTTGACTTTACGGCCCAGCCTTCACTGAACAAAGCCCTGGTGTTGGAACTCTCCCGCTGCCAGTGGATGGAAAAGCGTCAGAACTGCATTGCACTTGGACCCTCTGGCACCGGCAAAACACATGTCGCCTTGGCCCTCGGCCTGGCGGCCTGCCAAAAGGGCTACAGCGTTGCCTTCACGACCGCCGCCGCTCTCGTGCATGAACTCATGGAAGCCCGGGATGAACGTCGCTTGCGCGCCCTTCAAAAGCATCTCAACACCGCCAAGCTCCTGATCATCGACGAGCTGGGTTACGTGCCATTCACGGCGGTTGGCTCGGAACTGCTCTTTGAAGTGTTCAGCCAGCGTTATGAGCGCGGCTCCACCCTGGTCACCAGCAACCTGCCGTTCGATGAGTGGACCTCAGTCTTCGGCTCAGAGCGATTGACCGGCGCACTGCTCGACCGGCTGACCCACCATGTTCACATCCTGGAGATGAATGGCGAAAGCTTCCGGCTCGCGACCAGCAAAAAAGCCCACCGCCGACAAGGGCAGAAGCCGGACGAAAACACCATGCCATCACAAACCAATGAAGGAGGCATCGCAACCAAGAGCTAAACCGGCACTGGCCGCGCTATAAGCCCACGTTCCGCTACGCTCCACGTGGCCTCATAGCGCATCACATAACACCAACAAACCAACCTGAACCAAGGGCTATATGGCCCTTTTCTCTTAACCAGACTGGTACACTTTTACCCCGCCATCTGGCACAATTTGTCTCCGCCATTGACACCTCATCACGGGACATAGACCACAAGATCGCTGCGGCTAATCGTGGATACTGCTCGAGAGCCTCCAGCATGCGGGGAGCCTCGATGCGGCTTACAACTGCGTCCGTCAGGCTACTGAACGCGTGATCTGACGTGCGAAGAAGTAAACTGCGCATACCAATGCAATCTCCTGGGATAGGGAACGTGATCACTTGCCGACCTCCGTCCCGCATGACTTTAAAACTGCAACCCCAGCCACTGTGAAGGACGTAGCCAAACTTGCTTTTTTCGCCCTGATGCAGCAACTCTTCACCGCGCTTAATAGATATTGGGGTGGACTGTAGTCCCTGCAAGTGAACTTGCTCCTCAACTGTCAGAGGTATGAAAGTCATGAGCTTCGTCGTGAGATAGTTGCTGGCAAGCGACATGTCATTCCATTCTTGTGGCGGCGGCATGCTGGATTATCGCGTTTGGCCAAAGGCTTGCGGTGACCTGCTGGGCCTAGATTTGCAATCGTATCACAAATAATCCGCTAGAAGTTAACCTGCGTTAGTCCGCAGCGGAAAGGACTGCCTTACTCATGATCGGGCAGCGGAAAAGACAAAAATCCTCCGGTGTAAAAGAGTACCGCATGCCCAAAACGCCTGACAAGTCTAACTCTGCAGATGGGCTCGCTGCCCTATCAATATGTGAATCTTTGATCCTTGCAATGGGAGACCTAAAGATCATGGGAGAAGACGACGCCATCGGGGTCATTTCTGACGCAGCAGAGGCCCACCGGGGCGCGGGCAAGACAGCCCAGGAAAAAGCGTTGCATGCCGAGGTCGTCGTGATCCTAGACAGGATAATTTCTGGTGGAAATTCCGTTCGAAGACCACACCCGGTTTGAGGTGAGCAGGAGCGCAGATGTCTATAAGGTATGTTGTAGATAATAAATCTGGGGCGCAACTCTTGGCGCAGAATGAATATTGCGCTCCGATTGTGGCTCTGAGTATTTCTATAAATCGCTACGACACAAACAAATCAGACGGCGATGACAGTGTTTTGTTCAGACGCATTGCTGCTGACAATTTGTC
>JBBRLH010000041.1:0-4519 GCA_038231475.1 Hyphomicrobiales bacterium
ATGTCCTTCACAACCTGTTCGGACGTTCCAGCCGTTGCGGTTTTCTGTCTCATTTCTGTTCTCCGTATCTCTACGATGAACCAAAAATCCTCCGCTAATCAACTCAGCCAATTTGTCCCACGACATTTGAACCCGGACATCAACGTTCCCACTTTTCGGTCTGTCGTGCCTTCCTATGTTTAAGTCATAGATTTGTCCCCCGAGTGCTAACCTTGAACAATTAAGAGCCAATCTGTTTTAGTTCAGCGCCACGTCACTATTGCCCTGCGTCGCGGCTATTAATGCCGCGGTACAAACAATCACTAACGTTGTAACAACATTAAACACAATGATCATCACGCTTGCATCTAGCGCATGCAAAAGTGTCATGGCGGCCCCCACAATGCCAGCGACAGCAAGGCTACCCAATACATAGGTCCCGAGCGGTCGCATCACCACCGCGTGGCGTAGCATTAGAACGAGCGCCAGTGATAATGGCAAGCTAACGAGTCCGACGGTTGCAAGACATTCGGCACTTTCACCCAGTGACATGCCTTCCGGGCCCATTTCAATCCAGCCCGAGAGGCATTGCAGGCCGACGACCGCCATCCACAATATGAAAGCTGGAACAGGCAGTGCCATCCACCACTTTGAACGCCCAGGTATCCCGGAAATAAAAGCGGCAAACGCCGCCGACATGCCGGTGAGCAATGCGCCAATCACTTCAAGCTGGAATTGTAATTCAGAGGCCCGCCCAACAAGATTGGGACGCACACCACGGCTTATGGCGAGGAGGCTGATCACCAACGCGGCCAGCGCCAGCCATAAAAACATGCGCATGATGGGCGGAGTCTGACGTCGAACTGGGCTAAGATTGGTTGACAGAGCATCGATTATATCTTGCGTCGTCCTCATAGATCTTCTCTCTTCGTCAGTATCATTCGCAGTCGTGCCAAGCCGCGATGGGTAGCAACTTTTAAGGACGCAACAGTCATCCCACTCCTGGCAGACGCTTCCTTCAAACTCAATTCATCGAACTTCAACATATGGATTGCCTGTCGCTCGGCGGGTGAGAGTTGGCGAACCGCGTCACGAAGTCCGTCATGATCCAGAGAATTCATGTTCACATTCTCTTCGGCTACAAAATCTTCATCTTGCAAGATCGCGCGTTCGCGTGCGTTGCGACTATACTGGTAACGCATGCGATCAACAATGCGGCGCGCAGCAATGGCTTTCAGCCATGGCCCAAAGGGCAGACTAGGATCGTAAGTTGCGCGAACCCTATGGACCGTGAGCAAGACGTCCTGAACCACATCTTCAATATCGACACGCACGTGCAGCCGCCGCGTCACCAACGCACGCAGGTATGGCGTTACATCTTCCAATAGCAGTTTATAAGCCGCACTATCACCCGCCTGCGCACGGCCCATTAGCAGCGACCAAACATTCTCCGGTGCTAGCGGTCGATCTGGCGAAGCCGAGCTGGCAACTAAGCGAAGTGGAGGGCTCCGCGTCATGGCCATAACTTTTTGACTAAATGATCCAATGACAATGGCCCGGGCCCCATAGCGATGAGAGAAAGCGCCAAAGCACCCCAATTCAGATGGAAGTTGATCCAACCATCAGGAACTACAAGTTGAATAGCACCTGTCATTGCTAACAGCCCTAAAGCGCTTATGCGGGTTGCAAAACCTATCACGAGAAGAGTTGGTAGGATAATTTCTCCCATGCCAGTAGCGAACGCCACCACATCAGGGGAAGGGATGGAATATTCGCCTCCAAAAATATGCAGTTTAAATTCTTCCTCAAACAGATAGATCGTAGCATCCGTCAATTTTGGAAAGCCATCCCAACGTGTGAGTCCTGAGCGGAAAAAAGGCAAGGCCAGAGCAATGCGGGCCACTGGAGGCGCAATCATCATCCCGTATTTTGCAAGAATACCGAGACCACATCGCAGAAGATTTGCCATATTCTCAACCATGCAGCGATGCCTCTCCAAGTTTCCAACCTTCAAACGCCCCCATACGAAACAGCTCCGTCAGATTGGCACCCAGATCGAACAATTCATCTTGCCGCACCGCTTCCCGCAACGCTTGCGTAACTGTTTGACCTCGGATCAGCCCTTGCAGAAATGCAAAGGAACTTGCGCTCACGACCCTCGCTTCCACTTCGGCATGCGGTCGCAAGAAAATAGCACTCTCAGTTTGAGTAAGATCAATCGGCCGTGGCTCGGCATCGTCTACATTCATCTCCCAAATGCTAAGCGCTGGGTAAGCTGAAGCAACAAGTCGCAAGCTCGAATGTGGTGTGAACATAACATGTTCGAATTCTTGCGGCGCAAGACCAGACAAGGAGGATGGTTTCAGTTTGGATGTCTCTCGTGCATGATAGGATTCGTGCCAAGCCCATTCCATGCGCGCAACGTCGGCGAGATAAGGCACAGTCGATGCTGGCTCAAAACCCTCAATGAAACTTGCAAGACCTGCGCCATAGTGCAGAAGGATGGGCGAAGACGGTGGCTCAGCCGCCACGTAAATCCTTGCCATGGCCGACATGAATTCATCGCCTACAATGCGCGTAACAGCAGGAAAGGATTGTTTGAGCGCATCGATGAGGCCGACAACCACGTTATTACGGTAAACTGAAAAGCGTCGCAGACTTGGCTCACCGTCCGGCCCCACAAGACCCGCCGGAATCGCAGCCTCCGGGTTAAGAATAGCTGCGCCAAATTCGCGCTGTCTATCACTCAGCAGCAGCAAGATGCTCTCTCCGCAACATAATGGACTCGGCCCGACGAGCTTCCGCCAGCAATTCTTGCAGTGAAGGCAAATCAGAATCCCACTCTATCAAAGTGGGTACAGAGCCAGTGCGCAAAGTGACATACTCATAAAGACCCCACACTTCGTGATCGACAGGGCGATCGTGTGTGTCGATCAACAATGGCCTGCCCTTATCGTCCTGCTCCGGTTTAAAGCCCGCGAGATGAATCTCTTTTACATGGGGCAACGGGAAAGCATCAATATATGCAAAGCGATCCCACTGTTGATTGGTGGCCGAAATAAAAACGTTATTCACATCCAACAACAATCCACAGCCCGTGCGCTTTGCCACTTCAGCGATGAAATCAGTTTCGGCATAAGTGCTTTCTGCAAAGGCCAAATAGGTAGTAGGGTTTTCCAGAAGCATTTGCACACGAAGCGTGTCCTGCACTTGGTTGATATGCGAAACCACAATCTGCAATGTCTCGGCTGTATACGGCACGGGGAGTAAGTCATTCAAAAATCCCGTCTCATGCGTTGACCAAGCTAGGTGCTCGGAAAAATGCCCTGGCCGATAACGATCAATCAGGGCGCGTAAGTGGCGTAAATGGTCATCGTCCAAAGGTCGCGCCGCACCTATCGACAGTCCTACACCGTGTAGTGACAAGGGGTAGTGCTCACAAACGGCTTCGAGATAACGCAACGGCGGGCCGCCATCGCCCATATAATTTTCTGCATGAACTTCGAAGAAGCCTACTTCAGGCCGCTCTTCCAGAATCTGCCTGTAGTGAGGTGCTTTCAATCCCACGCCAGCACGCGCCGGAATGGCTTTCATTGAATTGGTCATATTGCGCGCCTCCCTTGAGATAGAAAAGTTGGCAGGGACGGATGGATGGTTTGAAATGCCAACCGTCCCCACCATTCAACTTTTAAGCCGCAGGCTTCAACATTCCATGGCCGACCGGTGTCTTCATGGCTTCGCAAGTGCCTTTGGCAACCAGTTTGAAGGAATTGCCCTGATAATCCTTTGTGCTCGTCCCAGCGCAGGTCGTGCCTGCACCAGCGAAGCAATCATTATGACCCTTGAGCGCCACGCCGAAGCACTTTTCCATTTTGCCACTGGCAACTTCCTTCTTGGTCATTTCTTGCATCTTCATCATGTCGGCCTCAGACATCGACGCGGCCGAGGCCATGCTGGAGCCGAGGGCGACGGCGAAAGCGCCGGCAACTACGCCGGCAATCATACGATTAGACATTGGATAAATCTCCTGTTGGGACGAACATTAAGGACGTGCGCCGGAATGACCACGTCTAATTGGAAATTCGCTGGAGCGAGAGAAAGGTTACAATCGAAGTCGAGCGATCACGCGCTTGTGATCTGGTGCGAAGAGATGAGAAAATTCCGGCGCGCAGACGAAGTCCTGAACCGGGATAAGCCGGAGAAGGTTTAAGTCAGGAGGCTCACATGACTTCATTTAACGTCGTGTGTTTCAAAGTAAAACCGGGTTTGGAACAGAAGTTCCTTGATGCCCACAAGACTGACCGGGGATTTGCCGGTTTCAAGGGCGGATCGCTTATAAAGATCACAGGATGTCCTTCAGGAGTTCAACCGGTGCATCGAAGCCGGTAATTTC
Source organism: Hyphomicrobiales bacterium (assembly GCA_038231475.1). GTDB lineage: Bacteria > Pseudomonadota > Alphaproteobacteria > Rhizobiales > Aestuariivirgaceae > Aestuariivirga. The sequence continues at coordinate 4,373 of JBBRLH010000041.1, forward strand.
AGGGGTGGCAGAGAATAGTTAAGATTGCCGAGACAAGATATCTTGACTCCTTTCCCATATTAAGAACATAAAGCGAACAAGCGAGTCGCTTTCTTGACATCACCCGCCGTCATTTCATCCCACTCATCGCCCACCATGAGGTCGCAC
>JBBRLH010000042.1:0-4503 GCA_038231475.1 Hyphomicrobiales bacterium
AGGGGGGGCGGTCAAATCTCTGGAAAGTTGTTTACGGCGTCCCCACGTGTATAAAACGCACAGAATTTTTTTATTTTGGCCAAAAAAAAGAGGTTATTTCCCTGGTGTCTAAAGTTGTTGATGAAATTGAGTTGTCAAATTTGAGAAGTCGCGGGCGGCCTTCACACAAGCCTACAGCTGAAACTCGTAATATCGTTGTGATGATGTCTGGTGTTGGATTGTCTGAAGTTCTGATTTGCTCGGCGTTGCAGATCACAGAGAAAACACTTCGCAAGCATTATCGGAAGGAAATCAATTGCGCTCAATCTCGGTTTCAAGCCCAGCTGGTTTCAAACATGGTTGTGTTGTCACAAGGTAAAGATGGAACGGCGTTTCGGGCAAACGAGTTTTTATTAAACTGCCGCTTTGGCTGGTCTCGTTATGCGCCACCGCCTGCACCTCCCAAAGAACCTGTGCCAGGCAAGAAAGATCAACTTGAACAAGCTGCACAGCACGGCCACGAAGATACGAGCTGGGGTGAAGTTTTAACCACGCACTGACATGGAAGCCTTAACCCGCGATTCCATTCTCAAATTCGCGGTTCCTGATTGGGCAGATAGGCTTGCACATGGCCTTTCGATTGCCCCTGATATTCCTCTCAATCATGCCAAGGCCGCAAAGGCTGTGGCTATTTTTGACAAACTCCGTTTGCCTGATGTTGCAGGCCAGCCTTATCTCAAGACTGCTGCCGGGGATTGGCAGCGCGATATCGTTCGACTTGTGTTTGGTTCTGTTGACGAGACAGGCCGCAGGCGCGTTGCAGAGATATTTGCGATGGTGCCAAAGAAGAACTCAAAAACCACCGGCGGTGCCGCTATCATGCTGGTGGCGCTGTTGATGAATGATCGACCGCGTGCGGAGTTTGTCCTGGTTGGCCCAACGCAAGAAGTGGCCGACCTTGCATTCCAGCAGGTCGTTGGAATGATTGATTCAGACTCGGAAGGATACTTGCAAAACAGATTTCAGGTGCAGGAGCATTTGAAAACGATCATTGATCGGCGCAATAAGGCCAAGCTGAAAATCAAGACTTTTGATTTGAAGGTGGCCACGGGTTCTAAGCCTGCTGGCATTCTGATTGATGAGCTTCACTTGATGTCACAAATGAGTTTTGCCACGCGAGTTGTGGGCCAGCTTCGCGGCGGTATGATTGCGAACCCAGAAGCCTTTTTGATCATGATCACGACACAAAGCGATCAAGTTCCGGCTGGTGTGTTCAAGGCAGAGTTGCAATATGCGAGGGGCGTAAGGGACGGCAGAATAAACCGTGACCCGCGCGTGCTGCCGCTGATCTATGAATTCCCTGAGTCGATGCAGGTCGATGAAAACAGGCCGTGGGCAAATCCTGAAAACTGGCCAATGGTGCTGCCAAATCTTGGCAAGTCGATCACCATTGATCGCCTGATTTCAGACTATGAGGTCGCCAAAGAAAAAGGCGAAGAAGAAGAGCGGCGCTGGGCCTCGCAACATTTAAACGTGCAGATCGGTTTGGCCCTGCATGATGGCCGGTGGCGCGGTGCCGATTATTGGTTAAACGCCAAAGACCCGGAGCAAATCACGCTGGAAAGCCTGCTTGCACGATCTGAAGTGGTTGTGGTGGGCGGCGACGGCGGCGGGTTAGACGATTTGCTAGGACTTTCTGTGCTGGGCCGCGATAAGATTTCAAAGGATTGGTTATTGTGGGCCAAGGCCTGGGCCCAAAGCGATGTGCTTGATAAACGAAAAGACATAGCTGAGCGCCTACGTGATTTTGAAACCGATGGCGATCTGGTTATTTTAAAGCCCGGTGAAACCACTCGCGATATCAAAGAATTCTGCGATGTGATCGAGCAGGTTTTTAAATCTGGACTTTTGCCTGAAAAGCAGGGGGTGGGTCTTGACCCTTATGCAGTTGGGTCAATCATTGATGAGTTGGCGTTGCGTGGAATTTACACTGAAGCGCATGAGCCACCCGGCTGTGTCACTGGTATTCGTCAAGGTGCTGCACTTTCACCGGCCACGTGGGGCATGGAACGAAAACTGAAGGACGGCACGCTCTGGCATGCGGGATCTGAATTGCTGTCCTGGTGTGTTGGAAATGCAAAAACTGAACAAAGAGGAAATGCCGTGTTGATCACCAAGCAAACAGCGGGAAAGGCAAAAATTGACCCGCTGGTGGCAGCGTTCAATGCGGTCATGCTCATGAGCAAAAACCCTGAGGCAAAAAAACTTTTAGTTCCAAGTGTGGTGTTCCTGTGAGTTTTCGTGAGCGTCTTGCTGACCTCATTCGCGGGCCTAAAATTGCAAACAGCACCCCGCTGCCACAAATCACACGAAATTCTTCTACTTGGGGCGACTATGTCTCAACTATCAGCAAAATTCCGGCACTTTCAGAACAAACCGCTCTTACTATTTCAGCAATTTATGCCTGCGTGAATTTGATTTCAGGTGCTATTGCGGCGTTGCCTGTTAATATTTATGCAAAAAATATTACTGATGGTGATCGCACAAGGCTTTTTGATCACAAATTGAATTGGGTTTTCAACGAACAGTTCACTGCGCGTTGGTCAGCGGCCAACGCTTGGGAGTTCTTGGTAATGTCACTGCTGCTGCAGGGCGATGCCTTTGCTCTGATTATTCGCAATCCCTCTGCAGAACCAATTGGGCTTGAACCAATTCACCCGAGACGAATGACTGTTGCGCTCAATCCTTTCGGTGATCGTCTGGTTTACGTAGTTGAAGCAGAAAACGGAAACGGCAAAACCTTGGAGAACGGCTATAAAGTCTATGATCAAGATGATGTCCTTCATGTTGCAGGCTTTGGTTTTGATGGTTTTCGCGGATTGTCTCCCCTGCGTTACGCGCTGCGCTTGGTTGGGGGTGTTTCGTTCGCCATGCAAGATTTTTCAGCCAACTTTTTTGCAAATTCGGCTAGGCCAGATTATGCTCTAACCACAGATCAGGCTTTAGGTACGGCAGCAGTTGAACAAATTCGCGCCGAGATTGATGAAAAACATAAAGGCACCCAAAATTCTCATCGGCCAATGCTATTACACTCCGGCCTTGATTTAAAAACCATCACAATGCCACTTCAGGACATGCAGCTTCTTGAAAGCCGGAAGTTTCAACTTGAAGAGATTTGCCGCATCTATGGCGTCCCGCCGTTCATGATAGGCCACAATGAAAAGACGACATCGTGGGGCACTGGCATTGCGGAGATGGGTGCAGGCTTCAACCGCTACGCTTTACGCCAACACACAATAAAGTTTGAAAACGAAATCAACCGGAAGCTTTTCAGAGTCGCAACCCGCGTTGCAGAATTTGACACAACAGACCTTGAGCGCGCTGATACAAAAACGTTTTATGAAGGCCTGCGGATTGCTGTTGGTCGTGCGGGCGAACCGCAGCTTTTAACAGTTAACGAAGCCCGCGCCGAAATGCGGCGCAACAAAAAAGACGGCATGGACACCCTTGTCACCAATGGAGCGACTTCCAATGCAACGCAACAAACTTCTTAATCTTTTTGCTTCAAACGCCAAGCGCGGCTCTTTCAAAGCCGAGGGGAATACAATTTTCCTTTATGACGTTATTGTCGGCACCGATATGGAGGCCGAATGGATGGGCGGTATTGCACCAAAGGGCTTCATTGATGCTCTTTCCAACATGACGGGCGATGTTCATATTCGCATCAACTCACCTGGCGGGGATGTGTTCGCAGCTACCGCAATGACACAGGCAATGCGCGAATATAAGGGTGCCATAACAGTCCACGTTGACGGCGTTGCGGCATCTGCGGCATCAATCATTGCTGTTGCTGCTCCCAAAGTTATCATGGCACCAGGCGCGTTTTTGATGATCCATAACGCATGGACTATAGCAATGGGTGATCGAAACGACCTTATGGAAACGGCAGCGTTGTTAGAAAAGGTGGATGGCACATTGGCTGCCGCTTACGCAACGCGCGCCAAATCTGATGCGGCAGAATTTGCCGCCATGATGGACGCTGAAACTTGGTTCACCTCGCAAGAGGCAATCGACGCTGGCCTTGCCGACGAGATTGCATCAACCGATCAATCCGCGATGGCTTCGTGGGATTTAAGCATTTTTAATTCTGCTCCCACAATTGTTAACCCCATCAGCGGCGACGATGCCGACAAATTTGAGCGCCGGATTCGCAGTCATGCCGTGCGGATGCTCGAAGTAGCTGCCTAGCGCGCCGCGCAACGACAGACCCGAAGCCACTCATTTTGGGTGGCTTTTTTTATGGCTCATACACAAGGAGAAACAAAATGTTGAGCATTCAAGACCTACGCGAACAGCGCGCGGTAAAAGCACAAGCTTTAAAGGCGCTGGTTGAAAAAGAAAAATGGGACGCAGTAATTGATCAGCCAATTTATGACGCGCTGATGAGTGAAACGGACGATTTGCAAACAAAAATCAAGCGCATTCAGGATAGCAATGCTTTGCTGGCCGAAACAGCGCTTGATG
>JBBRLH010000043.1:0-3821 GCA_038231475.1 Hyphomicrobiales bacterium
CCAGCAGCAATCGTGCAGTTGATATTTTGTACAGCGCGGACAAGGTTTGGGCCCTTACCAAAGTTCAACGACACGTCTTCCAGTTTGACTAGTGTATTAGCCATGCAGGATCCTGCCGTCTTGGATTGGAACGACACGCGTCGCCTGTTTTGATAAGGCCAGGTTGTGTGTCGCAACGACTACAGCTCCTCCGCTCTTGCAATGATTCTTGAGCACACCGATGATCATAACCTCGGCTTCGGCATCCACTTCGCCTGTCGGCTCGTCCAAAATAAGAATCTCAGGCTTTCGCGCCATGGCAACGGCGAGAGAGGCGCGAGCGCGTTCGCCACCGGAGAGCTCCAATGGCCGTGCCGCTTGGCGCGAGAGTATCCCAAGCTTTTCCATTAGCTCCTTGGTCCAAGTTGTATTGCTCACTCCGCCAATGCCTTGAACGAACCTGATGTTTTGTTCAACTGTGAGATGATCAAACAGGTTGTTGGTTTGCAACATTGTGCCGATGGCGCGAGAGCGGATCCGGGACTTTACTAGTTCACTACGTCTTGTCATGCGCTGGCCCTCGATAAAAACTTCACCGCCGTCGGGTTCGTCAAGCCCCGCAAGGCACAGCAGCAACGTCGATTTTCCGCTGCCCGAGGGGCCGATGAGTGTGACCAGCTCACCTTCGGCGACATTCATATCGACCCCACGAAGGGCTTTCACCTCTTCATCTCCCGAATGAAAGAAGCGATAGAGTTCACGCGCTTCAATCAGCATGAACTCAATTCCAACGGAAGCTTGAAGACATTAATTTCCACTGATCAACATTGTCCGAGCCAAGTGGTGCGGAAAGATAGAGCGATACGACCTTGCCAGCCTTCGCAAAATAGTAGCGCTCGCTCTCCATGCGAATTTGCTTGCCAGTTACGGCGTTGGGTTCGGAATTCTCGGTATAGGAAATCTTCACGGCCTCACCGTCGGGCAGCTGCACAACAAATGCTTTCCCGGCTGCAATGGCGCGACCTTTTTGGAAAATTGAGTCAAGTGCCTGGTTGGCATATTCTATATCCAGTGGCTGAGAAATCTGAGCTACCGTGGCCGCTACTACATCATACTTTCCCTGAAAACTGGTGGTGTCGCCCGCGTCTTTGCGGGCCCAACCTTCAGGCACTTTGAAGCTGAACCCTGCAGGAGATTTATACGTGATGAAAACTTGGGTGTCAGGGATATCGCCAGGAGGTGAGACCTCAGGGGTGACCGGAACTTCAGTTCCGGCAAGAACGGTTTGCACATTCAAAAGATTCAAAGCAATCACACATGATAACAAATATCGGCGATTCATAGCTCTTCTCCAATTTAAACGTCTCCCCCTTGCTCGATTGCTACTACTTAGATTCGTTAATTGCCTTGAGGAGTGCGTCCAATGCGTCAGTACTTCCAGCCACTGTAGGGGTTGCTGCGCGCAATTGTTTCAGCGATTTGTCGATGGCCTGGTCAATCACCGCCCACTTGTCTTTATTCAGAGCTTGCAGAGATTTGTGTGCGGCATCCCAGGCAGCTTCCAGATCTTTGATGCGGGCTTTGGCCTCTGGCAACTTATTTGCCGAAACAAGTTTCAGTGTGTCGTCAATGATTGTTTTAAACGACGACAGGTCACCAAGTGACTGAGTAGATGGAGGTGCAGCGGCTGTTTCAGATTTGACACCGGCCTTGGCGAGAACATCCATCACAACCTTGTGGCAGGTTTCATCATCATCTTTTCGCATGGCAGTAGCACCCGCTTCCCCGGCTTTTGCCATTTCAGACTTCATATCAGCGGTAAGGTTTGGGGCTGCCATGGCCGTTTCGAGAAGACCCAAATCTGCTTCACAATCGGCGAATGCGGATGCGGACGCGGACGATAAAATTGCCAAGCTCGTTGCAAGAGTGGCAAAAGCCAATGATTTCTTCAAAATATTCTGCTCCAGTTACATTTGAAAAGTTAGTAAGCTTAAGTCACCGCGTGTTCGTCTTCGCTATCAATTCGTGTAGCAGTGAGATAGACAACAAGGCCTGCAATGACCGCGACGAACACGATGCTGGTTGTGACGGTCCCCCAGCCAAGACCTCCTGCAATGTGGGGCTTGGCCAAGAGGTCACCGACTGACGCGCCAAGCGGCCTCGTTAGAATATAGGCAATCCAAAAGCACAAAATGGCGTTCTGCTTGAAGACATAGTAAGCGATAGCCACGAGCCCAATCAGAACGCCAAAGACCACTGCTGCAAGCCCATAGCCTAAGTCAAACCCTTCAGCGACCAGATCGCCTGCAGATGTGCCCAATGCAAATGTGAAAAGGATTGCGGCCCAATAGAACAGCTCACGGCGACGCGTATGAATGCTATGGATAGAAAGGGTGCCTTCGGAATTATACCAAACGGCGAAGACAACTGCCAAAATGATGGCAAACACGATAGTCGTCGTCTGTAGCTGAATCCCCATACCATCGACAAGGTTGTCCGAAATCAATGTGCCGACCACGCTGATCAACACGACGGTCAACCAATAAAGTGCCGGAATATACGTCTTGGCGCGAAGCTGCAGCAATAAGAATGCGAGGAAGACAGCCGTCATGATCCATGACGTGATTGTCAAACCAAGACCCAGCCTGGTCGCCAACAGATCGGCACCTGTCTCACCAACAGTTGTAGCCATTACCTTGATGATCCAGAATGCCGCTGTGATCAGCGGGACCTTGTTCCAAAGCGTTGTTGATAAAGAACTCTGGGAATTTGCAACTGTCATGAACTTCTCCGAACTGTGATTCGGAAACGACCATAGGCTTGCTTAACTTAGGACAGACTTAGATCACCACATGGAACCTGTTACCTTTGCAACGATCCCACTGCCATCCGACCGATTGGCCAGTTCCAGTTTCCAGCCCAGTTTTTCGGCTGCTCCCCTCGCGATCGCCAGCCCTAAACCGCTTCCTTCAACGTTTTCGGGAGCTGCTCGGTAAAACCGTTCAAAGACCTGGGAGAGTTCGCCTTCAGCAATTCCCATTCCCTGATCTTTGATTTCAAGCAGAAACTCACCACTATTGACTCTTAAGTCGATCTCAACCTCTGAGCCGCGACTTGAATAGACGATGGCGTTTTCAACTAAAACGTCAACAACGCTGCGTGCCTCCGCACTTGGCACTAGAATCGTACCCGCGCTATTTTTATTGATTTCAATCGTTATGCCGCAATGTTGGGCAAGAGAAGCCAGCTCATTCACGGATTGGCAAACAATCGCAGCGAGTTCACCTTTTTGATCCGGCGGCAGAACTTGATCGTTGTCAAGTTGGGCCAGCTTGAGCAGTTTGTTGACCAATTGGCTGGCGCGATGCGAGCCCAATTCCAAAGTGCGAACGCGCTGCTTTAGATTATCGGATTTTGCAAATGCGCGCAAATTTCCGATTTGCAGCGATATGGCCGTTAATGGTGTCCGAAGTTCGTGCGCCGCGTCAGATACAAATTTCTTCTGTTGCTCAACATTCGATTGCAACTTTGAAACTAGCTCGTTGATTGCACCAATGTAGGGCGCAACTTCACTAGGAAACTCAGATTCGGCTATTGGCTCGCCGTGAGTGGGCTGGTGACTTCGCAATCGCGCCGTCGCTTCATCCAAAGGGGCAAAAATTCGATCGATAATAAAGCTCAAAAGAAGCCAGGATAGGGGAATGACGAGTGTAGCAGGCAGCGCCACTTGAAATGCTGCGTTGGTCGCCTGCTCATCGCTCACGTCGGCAGATAACGAGACACGAACTAGATTTTGAGAGCCCACAAAGCCATAACTTCGAAATTGCTGACCCCTAATATCC
>JBBRLH010000044.1:0-3643 GCA_038231475.1 Hyphomicrobiales bacterium
GATTTGCAGGGCGGTCCGCCAGTCATGGCCATGCTCATCCAGAACACCAATCCGGTGTCAATCGCCCCCGACCAGAACAAGGTGAAACAGGGTTTTGCGCGCGAGGACCTTTTCGTTTGTGTGCATGAGCAGTTTATGACCGAGACCGCAAAATATGCCGACATTGTTCTGCCAGCCACGATGTTCCTTGAGCACGATGATATTTATCAAGGCGGTGGCCACCAGCATATTCTCTACGGCCGGAAATTGGTGAATAGCCCTGGCGAATGCCGCACGAACCACGAGGTCATTACCGCCTTGGCCGAACGTGTGGGCGCATCGCACAGGGGCTTCCAAATGACGCCCAACGAGATCATTGACCAGACCTTGAAGGATTCAAAACGTCCGGGTCTCAATGTTTTGGACGAGGACAACTGGGTTGATATTCAGCCTGATTTCGCCACGGCCCATTTCCTCAATGGCTTTGCCCATGCCGATGGCAAGTTTCATTTCCGTGCTGATTGGAAAGCCGCTGGCAAATTCCTGTCGCCCATGGGAAACTTGGGGCCGCTTGAAAACATGCCGGAGTTTCCGGATCACTCAACAGCACTTGAAGAGGCAACGGATGAATTTCCGTTCCGCCTGACCACAAGCCCCGCGCGGACGTTTTTGAATTCTACATTTAACGAAACTCCCTCCAGTGTCGCGCGCGAGGGGCGGCCCACAGTCTTTGTCCACCCAGATGATATGTCGGCCTTGGAAATCGTTGACGGCGAAAAAGTTAAACTGGGAAGTGCGCGCGGCCAGGTGACGCTTTACGCAAAATCCTATGAAGGATTGAGGCGTGGGGTTCTTGTTTCCGAATCCTTGTGGCCGAACTCAGCTTTTGAAGACGGATGCGGCATCAACACATTGACGGGCTCTGACCAGCCTGCACCCGCCGGTGGTGGAGCTTATCATGACAACCGAGTGTGGCTGCGTCGCGCCTAAAGCTGAACGTCAGATGAATCTTTGATTCAGCACCAGCTCATCCGTAGGCTGATAATATTCTCGCAAGTTCATGATTTTGGCTAATTTTGGCCCTTCTGACGTCTCAAAGCTCTGGCATTGTTGATGATAGAAGGGGTGCCACGAGGTGCCTTTTTTAAGAGGTTGTTAACTATGATTGCGGCGGCGCAAGTGTTTGAAAAGAATCATTTTCTTGTGGGCCAGAATCGGGCCACAAAACCAGTTATGAACCCGGGATCAAATCTCAATAGACGCGTCATGCTGCTTTTCCTCGCAGCGGGATTGGCTCTGGCCATCTTGGCACCGGTCGCTGTTTTGGCGGCGTCACTCTAGGCGAGAGTTGTTAATCTCTCTGTTAGCAGCTCAAAGAAGCCGTCCGAATCCATACGACGCAGAACTGTGCTGTTGGGCTTGCGGTTCGTCACGTTCCACCAATCGATAACAGTCATGCCCATCGTTAATTCGCTCTCGCATTCAATGGCGACGTTAACGTCCTTGCCACTAAAAAGATTTGGCCTTAGCAACCAGGCCACCACGCAAGGGTCGTGAAGGGGCCCACCGTCTGATCCATATTTCTCAACGTCGAAGCGTTCAAAGAATTCGAGCAGATCGGCAACAGCAGGACCGGTCTTGTTCTTCATCGTGCGAAATTTTTCCACGCGCGCCTTTGTCGTCAGTGCCTGGTGGGTGCAATCCAGCGGAATGAGCGTCAGGGGTACGCCAGATTCAAAAACCAGTCGCGCGGCATGGGGGTCAACATAGATATTGAACTCGGCGGCAGGCGTTATATTTCCGACTTCTGAAAATCCCCCGCCCATTGCCACAATACGCTTGATGCGCCCTGCAATTCGTGGCTCTTTCACCAAAGCGAAGCCAAGATTGGTCATGGGTGCCAAGGCGCAAATTGTTACGCTGCCTGCGGGTCTTTCCATCACGGTCTCAATGATGAAATCAACCGCATGCTGCTTTTGAAACGCCATTATGGGATCGGGCAGAGTCGGTCCATCAAGCCCGGTGCGTCCGTGAACATGTTCGGCGGTCACCAGATTGCGAAACATTGGCCGGATAGCGCCGGCAAAGACTTTGATGTCAGTCTTGCCAGCCAGTTCACAAATTTTGCGCGCATTCACATGGGTGAGGGCCAAAGGCACATTGCCGGCAACAGCACAAATGCCCAACACTTCAATCTCAGGCGAGGCAAGTGCCAACAATATGGCCAGTGCATCGTCTTGTCCCGGATCAGTGTCGATTATGATGTGATGTTGCATTCTTTATTCCCGCTTTTGCGGGAACTTTGCGTAAATGATGCGTGAGTGCAAGCAAAATGCAGTGGCGAATTTCGGCCTCTCGAAAGTCTTTGCGAACATCAATAATGATGGCGCGTTTGCCTTCAAACATCAGCACGCCATTGTAATGTTGCTTGAACTGATCAACAAGGCCGCTTTGGCAATGGAAATAAATCGCGGCCTTAGCCGCATCATCTCGCCTGCCGTCAATGCGAATGGTGCTGCCGCTTCCCGAGGACAGTGTGAGAAAACTGAACTGGTTCCAGCGCAATTCCTGAGAAATGCGTCCGACGTCGTTGACATCTCGCGCGATGCTCAAAATAAGATCACGCAGTTTGTGCAACATCTCCTTCACCGCAGGTGAATAAGGCGCAATGGTTTTTGCGAAAAGCTGATCTTCAGGCTTCATTTGCCCCTCACAGACATTGAACGGCGAACTATAATGATCGAATACTTACTGACACGCTACTGACAGCATGGTGTCAGCAGGTCTATAATAGAAAGTATCATGCGCCGTGCTGACCGCCTACTTCGTATCATCCAAGTGCTTCGCCGTCACAGGAGGCCTGTAACCGGGGCTCGTATGGCTACCGAACTCGAAGTCTCGTTGCGCACCCTTTACCGCGATATCGCCGATTTGATTACGGATGGCGTGCCCATTCGAGGAGAGGCGGGCGTTGGTTACATTCTGGGGGAAGGTTACGACCTACCGCCCTTGATGTTCAATGCAGATGAAATGGAAGCCGTGATGCTGGGTCTGAGCTGGGTTGAGCGCAGCGGTGATCCAGATCTGAGGCGCGCCGCAGCTGATACGGTGGCCAAGATCGCAACCGTGCTGCCGGAACACCTGCGCCAGTCATTCTATGATGCACCCTTGATGGCCGCGCCCACCGGACGCCTCGCGGTTGATACAATTGATGTCGCCGCCCTGCGCCAGGCCATCCGAAATCAAAGTAAAGTTGAAATCCAATATCGCGATGAGATTGGCAATGCGACGTCGCGCGTCATCTGGCCCATCGGCATTTCCTATTTCGATGCGCAACGCATCATCATCGCCTGGTGCGAAATGCGGAGTGGTTTTCGTCACTTCCGCGCTGATCGCGTGGCGCATATGAAAATTTCGGAAGACAAATATCGCGAGCGCCGACAACAGCTTCTGGTGCGATGGAAAGCCGAACGGGAAATCGAGAGTAAACGCTCAGAGCCGTGAGGCAACTGTTTTCAAAACTTCTGGATAAAGCTTGTGTTCTTCGATCAAAACCCGTGCAGCTAAAACATCCGGGGTGTCCCCAGGTAAAATGGGAACGCGCGCCTGGGAGATGATCGGCCCGTCATCAAGGGCCGCCGTCACAAAATGAACGGTGCAACCC
>JBBRLH010000045.1:0-3594 GCA_038231475.1 Hyphomicrobiales bacterium
ATTTCGGGGTTGACCACCGTACGGGCTTGGTCTAGGAAGCGCCTACTTTCCAGACGCAGGCCGTTGTGGTTTCGCATCACAAAACGCTGTTGGGAAAGTAAAAAGTTATGAATTTCAAGGTCATGCCCCTCGAACCTGGCCGGTTCAATGGGCCTCTGGTTTTGGCGCTACGGTGGTCCGGACTGGAACATCATAGTGCTTTTTTCGTTTGGTCCAGTCCGAAAGTTTTTTTGAAGGTAGATCAGGCCCTATGCCGACAATCAACCAGCTCATTCGCAAGCCCCGTCTTGCACCGACCTACCGGAACAAAGTTCCGGCCATGCAAGCTTGCCCGCAAAAGCGTGGCGTCTGCACACGTGTTTACACCACGACCCCGAAGAAGCCGAACTCAGCACTTCGTAAGGTTGCCAAGGTGCGTCTCACCAATGGTTTTGAAGTGGTGAGCTATATTCCGGGTGAAGGCCACAACCTGCAAGAACACTCTGTTGTCATGATCCGTGGCGGCCGTGTGAAGGATTTGCCAGGTGTGCGTTATCACATCATCCGCGGTGTCTTGGATACCCAAGGCCTGCCAAAGCGTCGTCAGCGTCGTTCGCTGTACGGCTCGAAGCGTCCTAAGTAAGGGCTGGGAGAAGAGTAAATGTCACGTCGTCACAGTGCCGAAAAGCGCGTTATCAATCCCGATCCTAAGTTCGGCGATCTGATCGTATCCAAATTCATGAACAACCTGATGGTTGATGGCAAGAAGTCCGTCGCCGAAGGCATCGTTTATGGTGCTTTTGAAATCGTTCAGTCGAAGTCAAAGGCTGATCCGATCCAGTTGTTTCATCAGGCTCTTGAAAATGTTGCCCCAGCCATCGAAGTGCGTTCGCGCCGTGTTGGTGGTGCCACATATCAGGTTCCCGTTGAAGTTCGCACCGAGCGTCGCCAGGCTTTGGCCATTCGTTGGATCATCATTGCTGCGCGTGGCCGTAATGAAAAGACCATGGTTGAACGCCTGTCAGCCGAACTCCTCGATGCCGGCAACAACCGCGGCACCGCAGTGAAGAAGCGCGAAGACACCCATAAGATGGCCGAAGCCAACCGCGCTTTCAGCCATTACCGCTGGTAAGAGATTTAGAGATCATGGCACGCACGCACGAACTGGCTGACTATCGTAACTTCGGCATCATGGCTCACATTGATGCTGGCAAGACGACTGCGACCGAGCGCATTTTGTATTATTCCGGCAAGACGCACAAAATCGGCGAAGTGCATGACGGCGCTGCCACCATGGATTTCATGGAGCAGGAACAAGAGCGCGGCATTACCATTACGTCTGCTGCCACGACCACCACTTGGAACGGCAAGCGCCTGAACATCATCGACACCCCAGGCCACGTGGACTTCACCATTGAAGTTGAGCGTTCGCTCCGCGTGCTTGACGGCGCTGTCTGCGTTCTCGATTCAAACCAGGGCGTTGAGCCACAAACCGAAACCGTTTGGCGCCAAGGCGACAAATACATGGTTCCGCGTATTGTGTTCTGCAACAAGATGGACAAGACCGGTGCATCGTTTGAACAGTGCATCAAGGACATCAAGGAACGTTTGGGCGCTCGTCCGGTTCCTATTCAGTTGCCAATTGGCTCTGAAGCAAATTTCAAAGGCATCGTTGATCTCGTCCGCATGAAAGCCGTCGTGTGGGACAACGAAGAACTCGGTGCTTCTTTCCACGACGAAGAAATTCCAGCCGACATGCTCGATGCCGCCAAGCAGGCCCGCGCCGACATGATCGAAGCCTGTGCCGAACTCGATGACAAGGCGATGGATGACTATCTCAACGGTGTTGAGATGACCAATGAAACCATCAAGAAGCTCCTGCGCAAGGCCGTGTTGAACGCTTCGTTCTTCCCAGTGCTGTGTGGCTCGGCGTTCAAGAACAAGGGCGTACAGCCTTTGCTCGACGCAGTTTGCGATTATCTGCCTTCACCTCTTGATCGTCCAGCCATCAAGGGCATTGACGTCAAGACCGGCAATGAAACCACCCGTCCGTCGTCGGACACTGAGCCTTTGGCTCTCCTGGCCTTCAAGTTGATGGATGACCAGTATGGCATTCTGACTTTTTGCCGCATTTATTCCGGCGTTCTGGCCAAGGGTACATCGCTCTTGAACTCAACCCGCGACAAGACTGAGCGTGTGGGTCGCATGGTCCTCATGCATGCCAACAACCGCGAAGAAATTGCTGAAGCCCATGCAGGCGACATCGTTGCCCTCGTTGGCCTGAAAGATACCCGCACCGGCGATACGCTGTGCGATCCTGCAAAGCCCGTCATTCTCGAAAAGATGGAGTTCCCTGAACCCGTCATCGAAATGAAGGTTGAGCCAAAGACCAAGGTCGATCAGGAAAAGATGGCCGTGGCCTTGTACAAGCTCGCTGCTGAGGATCCATCCTTCCGCGTTTCAACTGACTCTGAGTCTGGCGAAACCATCATCAAGGGCATGGGCGAACTTCATCTCGACATTAAGGTCGACATTTTGAAGCGCACCCACAAGGTTGAAGTTATGGTTGGCGCACCGCAGGTCGCCTATCGTGAAGCCATCACCCGCAAGATCACCAAAGATTACACCCACAAGAAGCAGACCGGTGGTACGGGCCAATACGCCCGCGTAATCCTCGAAATCGAGCCCGCTGAAAAGGGCGCTGGCAACTCGTTTGAAGCCAAGATCGTCGGCGGTTCGGTTCCCAAGGAATATATCCCCGGTGTTGAAAAAGGCCTGAATTCAGTTCTGACATCGGGTCCGCTCATTGGCTTCCCCGTGGTGGATTTGAAAGTGGCTCTGATCGACGGCGCCTATCATGACGTTGACTCGTCTGCCATCGCATTCGAAATCGCCACCCGTGCTGCAATGCGCGAAGCTTTTGAAACGGCTGGTCCGGTTCTTCTCGAACCGATCATGAAAGTCGAAGTGACGGCCCCTGATGAATATCTAGGTGGCGTGATCGGTGACTTGAACTCACGGCGTGGCCAGATCATGGGAACCTCGACACGCGGCAACGCGCAGATCGTGAATGCCATGGTGCCGCTCGCCAACATGTTCGGCTACATCAATAACCTGCGCTCAATGAGCCAGGGCCGCGCATCCTACACGATGCAATTCGACCATTACGAGCAGGTTCCATCTGCAGTGGCCGAAGAAGTTAAAAAGAAATATTCTTAAACCTTTTGTGATTGACGGAGAAATCCCATGGCCAAAGAGAAATTCAACCGCGACAAGCCGCATTGCAACATCGGCACGATTGGTCACGTTGACCATGGCAAGACGTCGCTGACGGCAGCGATTACGAAGGTTCTCGCTGAGACCGGCGGAGCAACATTCATGGCCTATGACATGATTGACAAGGCGCCTGAAGAAAAGGCCCGTGGCATCACGATCAACACGGCCCATGTGGAATATCAGACCAAGGCACGGCATTATGCCCACGTCGATTGCCCAGGCCATGCTGACTATGTGAAGAACATGATCACCGGTGCAGCCCAGATGGACGGCGCCATTCTGGTTGTGTCAGCAGCTGACGGCCCAATGCCCCAGACCCGCGAGCACATTCTGCTGGCC
>JBBRLH010000046.1:0-3096 GCA_038231475.1 Hyphomicrobiales bacterium
ATTTTCTCTATCGGCGCAAGCGGGCAGGGCAGCTTTTGTCCAAGGGCCGCTATCTTTCGGCTCAAGGCAATGCTTACTTGAAGGACGGGCTGTGGCTTGCCAATGCCAAGCGCGCCAACACCCTGGCGCAAATGCTGGCAGCAGGGCTTCAACACTCCAATCGTATCAGGCTATCCAATCCTGTGCAGGCCAATGAAGTGTTTGCTTATATGCCACGCAGCATTTTTGAAAAAGCCCATGAACAAGGTGCACATTTCTATGAATGGCCAATGAATGATACGGCTGATGGCGAAGTGCATTGCCGATTTGTGCTGTCTTTTGCGACACCGGAAAAAGATGTTGATCGCTTTGTCAATTTGATCAAGGCGATTTGAAAATCAACTAGGATAAGAGCGTTAAACTAAGTTATCACTTATTTGTGAAAACCACCCCCCCTATAGTTTGACGTGGAAGTGATTTCCAAGTGAAAGTATAATTTGCAATAAAGCAAGCGTTCCTAACCCCTGGAGATTTAAAATGAACATTGCAAAACGTAACGCTCTTCTACTCATTGCCGGCGCAGTAACAGTCTCGCTTGCTGGCATGCCAGCTGCGCAAGCTGCCGCCAAAGAAAAATGCTTTGGTGTGGCACTTAAAGGTCAAAATGATTGCGCCGCTGGTGCAGGCACATCATGTGCGGGCACTTCGACAAAAAATTACCAAGGCAATTCTTGGAAATATGTGCCAGCTGGCACTTGCACATCCATGATAACCCCAAAGGGCCATGGCTCATTGAAGGCGATTTAAGTTTTATGCAATTTGGCCAGAGTGCAATTTTCAATTGTCTCTGGCCTAATTTTTTGAAAGATAGAGATGTCGCGCCCAAATAAAATTCCCAGCTGCGGTGGCATCGGCTTAAAGGGCGAACACTATAAAGCCATTCTGGAAGCCAAGCCTGATCTTGGTTTCTTCGAAATTCATGCTGAAAATTATATGGGTGAGGGTGGTTTGCCCCATGCCTATCTTACCGCCATTCGCGAAACATATCCACTGTCATTGCATTGTGTTGGGCTTTCGATTGGTGGGGCAAAGCCATTGGACCAAACACATTTGGCGCGGTTAAAGTCTCTGAATGACCGTTATGAACCTGGTCTTTTTTCAGAACATCTTGCGTGGTCAACCCATGATGTTGGCTATCTGAGCGATCTTTTGCCATTGCCCTATAATGAAAAAACTTTGGCGCATGTGTGTGCCCATATTGACGAAACACAAAATTATGTTGGCCGGCAAATATTGTTGGAAAATCCGTCAAGCTATTTAACTTTTACAGATAGCACATTTGATGAAGCGGATTTTATTTCAGAAGTCGTTAGGCGCACTGGCTGCGGGCTGCTTCTTGATATCAACAATGTTTATATTTCTGCACATAACATTAACATCAGCGCGCAAGCCTATATTGCAGCTTATCCTTTGAGATATGTTCAAGAAATTCACTTAGCTGGCCACACTATGAGTTTAGATGATGCCGGACAGCCTGTTATTATTGATGACCATGCAAGCCCAGTGGTAGAAGGTGTGTGGGATCTATTTGCCTCTACAATTGCACGCACAGGGCCTTTGCCAACGCTTATTGAGCGCGATGATAATGTTCCGGCTCTTCAAGAATTGGTGGATGAAGCTCATTTCGCCAATGGCATTATGCAGCGCCAAACTGCTGGAGCAGCATGATGCATGAGAGCGAATTTGCAACGGCAATTGGCCAGCTCGAGCCATCAATGGGGCACCCGCGATTTGGCATATACCGAAATAACGTCGCTTCAGCTCTCACCAATTCATTGCGGGTTAGCTACCCAGTAGTGGAACAATTGGTTGGGCCTGAGTTTTTTGGCGCCATGGCCCGTGACTTTATTAAGGGGCATAAGCCAAATTCCGCAATGCTAATTTCTTATGGTGCGGAATTTCCGGAGTTCATTTCAAATTTTGAACATGCTGCTTCGTTGCCATATCTGGCATATGTTGCGCAATTGGAATCTGCTTGGTGGGTGGCCTATCATGCTGCCGATAGCATTCCCCTTGGCAGAGAAATTTTGGCGGCCCTCGCACCTGATGCTTGGGCCGAAACACATTTGCGGTTTTTGCAAAACACTTCCTTGTTGAAATTTGAATATGCAGCCGTTTCAATTTGGCGCGCCCATCAAGATGGTGGGTCAGCTGCATCCTTGCAGGTGACGTCAGCGGAGCAGGCTTTGGTCTGTCGCGATGGGCACCAAGTGATGGTGCATGGTTTAACGAAAGACATGTATCATTTCCTAAATGTGATTGCAGATGGTGGCACGTTGTTAGATGCATTTGAATTTGCCTCGGATTTCAATGCGGAATTTGACGTGATCGCAGCTGTTCAACAATTGTTTCAATTTAATATGATTGGGGAGCTCTATTGATCGCAAAACTAATTACCAAAATTATCGGTTTATTTAATCTGATTCCGCAATGGTTCCACGCATTGTTGGCGCGTGTGGCAATTGCATTGGTGTTTTGGAATTCGGGTCGGACCAAAGTTCCAGATTGGAATTTTTTTGCTGTGAATGAGACGACGCTGCAACTTTTTATGGAAGATTATAAAGTGCCGCTGCTTAACCCAAAACTGGCAGCTTTTATGGCGCAATCGGCTGAACATATATTCCCGATATTGCTGGTGATCGGGTTGGCCTCGCGCTTCTCAGCACTTGCATTGTTGGGTATGACGTTGGTTATCGAGATATTTGTTTATCCAGATGCCTATGTGGTGCATGGCACCTGGGCCGCCATTCTGATTTTCATCATGAAATACGGCCCAGGGGCAATCTCGGTGGATCATTTTATCCGCAAGCAGTGAGGTGAAGTTTTATAGATCGCCCGTCATACATTTCTTGGCGAGCATCTTATATTGCCTGACTGTGAACTGAACTGGATTGCCGCATGCTAATGGATCGCGCGCGGCCATGGCGAACATGGGTCCAAGCCATTGGCAATCTCCATCACGCAAGCCACCGAACTTGGAACGGTGTATTCCGTCGCCGAAATTACTGCGCTTTGTGCGTTGGCAAAGCAGCATGGCATGAAATTGCATATGGACGG
>JBBRLH010000047.1:0-3072 GCA_038231475.1 Hyphomicrobiales bacterium
CAGGACTCGAACCTGGAACCAGACGGTTATGAGCCGTCAGCTCTAACCATTGAGCTATAGGCCCCGCCAAACTTTGCGCATGGCTACATGATTTTCAAAAGCTATGCTAGAAGGCCGATATGAATAAATCGAACCTTTCTCCCGAAGAGGCCGCAGACCGGCTGGAAACCCTGTATGATGAGGCCGTTTCGGCCCTCAAATCGGGATTAGAACAATATTTTACCACGCGCGAAGCACCTTCGGCGGGAGAGCGCAAGAAGTACCGCTATCCCGAATTGCGGGTAACTTATGAGCCCGTGGGCCTTCAACCGTCGATTTCGCGCGCCTATGCGAAATTCCAGGGGCCGGGCACTTACGTCACAACGATTACGCAGCCAAGGCAGTTTCGCAACTATCTGGTCGGGCAATTGCGCCACCTTGTGGCTGATTATAACGCGACGATCGAGGTCAATGTTTCGGAGCAGGAGATTCCCTACCCTTATGTTCTGACGAGCGGCAATGATCTGGGCATTGGCGACGTGAGTGCGGCTGAGCTTGCACTTTATTTCCCGATTCCCAATCTCGCTTTGGTGGGCGATGAAATTGCCGACGGGCAATGGGACCAGGTGTTGGGCGAGCCTTATCCGTTGGCTTTGTTTGATGCGGTTCGCGTCGATTTTTCTTTAAAGCGCATTCAACACTACACAGGCACGCATTGGGAAAATCTGCAGCCGTGGATCTTGCTCACTAACTATCATCGTTATGTTGATCAATTCATTACATGGGCCATTGCCCAAATTTCAGCGGGCGACATTTACGACACCCTCTATTTGCCGGGTGGCGGAAAAATAGTTCGTGGACTGAGCAAAGAGGAGACGATGCACATCCTCGATCTTAGCCCATGGCACAGGTTTCAAATGCCGGGCTATCATCTGACACGCAAAGATGGTCTTGGTGGTGTGACGTTGATCAACATTGGTGTTGGGCCGTCCAATGCCAAAAACATGACCGACCATCTTGCCGTGTTGCGACCCAACTGCTGGCTGATGATCGGTCATTGTGGCGGGCTTCGCCAATCCCAGCGTATCGGCGATTATGTTTTGGCCCATGCCTATTTGCGCCAAGACCATATTCTTGATGCCATCGTTCCACCCGACATTCCAATTCCGGCTTTGGCTGAAGTTCAAGTGGCGATGCAACAGGCGGCAGCTGATGTGACGGGCGAAAGTGGCGAGGCCTTGAAAGCCAGGCTTCGCACGGGAACAGTTCTCACGCATGATGACAGAAATTGGGAATTGCGCTGGACGCTTGAGCGCAAGCGTATCAATCTTTCGCGCGCCATTGCCATCGACATGGAATCAGGAACGCTGGCTGCGCAAGGCTATCGCTTCCGCGTTCCTTACGGCACGCTGCTTTGCGTTTCCGACAAGCCCTTGCATGGCGAAATCAAATTGCCGGGTGCTGCCAATGCATTTTATGATCGCGCCGTAGCCGAGCATTTGATGATCGGCCTTGCCGCACTTGACCGGCTGCGTGTTGGAAAATCACAATTGCATTCGCGCAAACTTCGCAGCTTTGACGAACCACCGTTCCGATAAATTAAATTTTCCGTCATAATTTGGCCGAAATTAATTCCTATACCTCATTCAAAGGAGATTTGATTGATGTTGAAAACGATTGTCGCTTTTGTTCTTCTCGCCGCTCTCGCGGTTTCACCTGCACGTGCTGAGGAGGCAAAGCCAATGCGCACCATTCAAATCAGCGGACATGGGGAAGTTCGACAGGCGCCGGACCTTGCCATTGTGACAACGGGCGTTGTTACATCCGCTGTCGATGCAAAATCGGCGCTTGCTGCCAATACCACTGCGATGACGGCGCTGTTTGCACAACTCAAGGCTTCAAATGTAGCCGAAAAGGACGTGCAGACATCGAATTTCTCAGTCCAACCGCAGTATGATTATGGCCAGAACAATGGCCAGGCCCCCAAGATCACGGGCTATCAGGTTTCCAACACCGTGACGGTGACCTTGCGCAAACTCGACAGCGTGGGCGACGTTCTCGACAAGCTTGTCACTTCGGGCTCGAACCAAGTGAACGGTGTTTCGTTCTCGATTGCAGATCCGCAGGCCGCCCTGGATGAAGCCCGCAAAGCCGCTGTTGCGGACGCGCTGCGCAAGGCCAATGTTTTGTCCGGTGCTGCCGGTGTAAAATTGGGTTCAATTGTCTCTTTGACCGAAGGCAGCAATAACGTCCAGCCGCCCGTCGTCATGATGCGCGCCAAAGCCATGGCGGCAGATGCTGGGCCCGTTCCCGTGGCCGAAGGGGAACAAACCGTAGGTGCTGACGTTAATGTCGTGTGGATGATTGAGTAACGCTGCTTCACGCAAACATGACTGAATGAGAGCGTTGCTGACACGTCCTGACACAATAATTATGTTAATGGACCGTGATGCCCATTCTGGAACGAGACCCATGGCGGGTTCAATATTTTGAGGGAATTCCCTGCCCTCCTGATGTGAACATCCCCACTGATGATCCCGATTGCTGGAAGCTGTTTCGTCGGCAACACTGGATTTATGACCGGCTCAAAATTGCTGAAACTCAGGGTATCATCTGCGGGGCCCATGGCGTGAAACCAGAAAAATTTCCGGTTTTCTCAAAGCCCATCACGAACCTCAAGGGAATGGGTCTTGGCAGTCGTCTGATTGCCAGCGAGGCCGATTGGGAAAGCGCCTATCAACCTGGCCACATGTGGATGGATTTATTCACGGGCGATCATGTGTCAACTGATTGTGCGGTGGAGCGTGGCCACATCAAATGGATACGACATGCCACTGGCGAAGTCGGCACACGCGGAACATTCAGATATTGGACCATTCATGCTGCCGCCATGCCCGAGCTTGCGCATTTTCTCGAACGATGGACTGCTGAACATCTGGCGGACTATTGCGGCATTGTAAATTTTGAAACCATCGATGGAAAAATTATTGAAGCGCATTTGCGCTTTGCTGACCAATGGTGCGATCTTTATGGCGCGGGCTGGGTTCACGCCCTGATCGAGTTCTACTCGACGGGGCGTTGGCACTTAAGAGA
>JBBRLH010000048.1:0-3015 GCA_038231475.1 Hyphomicrobiales bacterium
ATGAGGCGACGAGCCGACTTTTTGAATCGGGCCTGACGATTGAAAAGGTGGCTTTGGTGACCGGACATAAGGACTGGAAAATGCTGAAGCGTTACACCAATTTGAAGCCGCAGACCCTTCATAATCATAAGGGCACCCTGCCCGCGCAACCGCACGGACAGATGGCGCAACTTCAGCTCGAGGTCGAGAAGAATGAAACGGTGTCTTCGCTGCGGTTGATTTCCTAGGCGACGATTGCCCTCCGAAGACGGAGGTCACAGTTTCATATTCTTTCGGAACGCAAAAATCGTTATTCAATTCTAAACAAAATCAGAG
The DNA here is from genome assembly GCA_038231475.1 of Hyphomicrobiales bacterium. GTDB lineage: Bacteria > Pseudomonadota > Alphaproteobacteria > Rhizobiales > Aestuariivirgaceae > Aestuariivirga. The sequence goes on from JBBRLH010000048.1 coordinate 316, forward strand.
GCAGTTCTAAATTGACCCTGCTCTAAGTTGTGGCATTAGTGGCCAAAGACCATAAGTGGATTGTCGTTAGGAATAAAATTTTAAGGGTCGGTCACTCGACTTGTGTTCCTGACAAACAGAAAACACTTCAAATGCAAAGCAAAGCCGTCAGTTCCGACATCGGCTGTGTCGGTCTCTTTCCAAATCCGCTTTTTGTTTGCCGCCAAGATTTGGATGGCAGCTATTTCAAGCCTTTTTTGGTCTGAGCGCTACCAAACTTAGGTAAGTCCACTCTCCCAATCTGCTCACTAACACACGCTTTGGATGCCTACAGCCTGGAAAAGGCAAGAAATTGAAAGGCAATCGCATTTTCCCACGGATTCTCGATTTCACATGAGCTTTGCAACTGCCTCCCCGTGTGCCAGGAGGTTCAACCGATACAAATCGTCGATCTTTGTCCATGATCCATCCATCAGCGCGGCGCCATGCACTACAATTGCCAAGCACTGGGCCCGACTGACCGCGACATTGAAGCGGTTCGGATTGAAGAGAAACTGCGTGCCGCGTGGGGCATCCACTCCACGTGAAGTAGTCATGGACACGATGACGATGGGCGCTTCCTGTCCCTGAAACTTGTCGACGGTTCCTATTTTCATTCCATCCGGCAGAGTTTGCTTAAGTAGCTTGACTTGAAGGTTATAAGGAGCAACCACCAGAATATCCGAAAGGGAAAGCTTGCTTTCAGTCCCGTCACGGGAAATCTTCTGCTGCAAGTGTGAACTAACAAGGCCGCGGATGGCTTCCACCTCAGCTTTGCTCGACTGGGTACAACCTTCATGTTCAACCGCTACAAACGAAAGTCCCGCTTCTTTGATCGCAGCGTTTCCGAGCGGTGAAAGAACTAATTTCCGCTTCTCGGTGCTCTTGTCCGCAACGAGCCGCCCGTCGTAAATCGCCTCCGATATGAACGAGCATAGTTTTGGGTGAAGGCGGCGCGTGACGTTGAGGAGAATGCCTTTATCCTCGGGAACTGTGGCATGTTCCTGGAGCAAGTATTCCAGGCAAGATTGTCCGGTTTCTCCAGGATGGACACCCTGCACGGGCTGTGGAAGCTGCATCTGATCTCCGATCAACACAAGGTTCGACGCGCACGGCCCCATCGCCACAAGATTTCCAAGGGCCACCTGACCTGCTTCGTCGACAAACAAATAGTCGAAAGCACCAAGTTGATCAGGCCTGCTAAAATGAAATACGGTGCCACCTGTAATGTCGGCGATGTTGCGAGACAGATGTTGTGATGATTTATAGCCTCTCCCTGAGGATTTCGTAAGGTGCTCTTCCGTTGAAAGCACCGTGCGGTCGCGAGAGATTATAAAAGCTTTCCCACTCGGCCAGTTTGGCATTGAGATCAACGTCGTCTTTATAGGTGAGCAGCTGGTAAAATTCCTGTTCATCGGTTCTGTGGGAGCGCTCGACCTTGCCGTTGAGCTGCGGTGAGCTGGGCTTGATGTAGGCATGACGAATGCCCTTGTCTTCAACGTGCCAATGGAACTTTGCTTGGAACTCGTGACCGTTATCGGTTCGAACTTCACGAATGCGGAAGGGGAACTTTTCGATGACATAATCGATGAAAGAGATTGCACTGGCCTGGGTATGGCGCTCATAGATTTTGAGGGCCCTGACGCGCGTTGCATCATCAATAGCTGTGTATTGATAACGTTTGACAGGTTTGTCGTCTTTATCTTTGAAGGTCAGAAACTTAACATCAACCTGAATCTGATGGCCCGGAACCTGCTTTTGGTAACGAATGGTGTGGACTTTGCGAAGCCTGGTCCCACGTGGCAGGCGGCTTACCCCATTGCGCTTGAGGATGCGATAAACGCCGGCACCCGAGATCTTGATGTCATGGTAGCGGGCAAGATACCAGACGATGCGAATAGGCCCCAGATGATAGGCTTGGCGCAAATGCAAGACCTTTTCGACGATCTCTGGCGGTGTCCGGTTGATTGGGTTCTTGGGAATTGGCTTCTTGTTGACCAGCCCTTCCACCCCATCCTTTTTATAGAGCACCTTCCAGCGGTAAAAGCTGGCTCTGGCAATCCCAAAATATCGGCAGGCTTTAACAGCGCTGCCAATGTCTTCTGCATGTTTGAGAATGCGCAGTTTGCGCTGAATATCGCGTTCGTTCTGGTTCATTGAGATCATCCTCCTGCCCAAATAGGGTCATGAATTAAGATGTCTCGCAAGCTCCTACATATCTACACATCGAAGTGCTCATCGACCAACCCACGACCCTGCGTGAGAACAGGTCAATGACTGCCGCTACATAAAGCCAGCCTTCGGCTGTCCAAATGTAGGTGAAGTCAGCGATCCATTTGGCGTTGGGTCTAGGCGCATGGAACTGCCGATCCAGCACATTGGGAGCAATGGCACTGACCATGCGCTGGCCTGTGTCGGGTGGCAGATAGCGCCTGCGCGGCCTTGCCCGCAGCGCATTCTTACGCATAAGACGCTCTATCCGGTGAAGACCATAGTTGAACCCCTCAGCCAGCAGATCATGCCAGACACGCCGCGCACCATAGGTCCGGTCGCTAGACGTGAAGCTCTGGCGGATCGCAGCAAGCAAGGCCTCATTGTCCAGAGTCCTTTTGGCTGGTGAACGGGTCGCCCAAGCATGGAACCCTGAACGGGACACATCTAGAGCCTTGCAAGCCCATGCCA
>JBBRLH010000049.1:0-2344 GCA_038231475.1 Hyphomicrobiales bacterium
GGCTGAAAAAAGTGCGGCGGTTTTTGCACCCACCACTTTCAAATAGGAATCTTCTGTCGTGGAGGTGTCTTGCGAAACCGAAAGCTGCAACACTTCGCCCTCGGCAATGGTGCAGGCTGCATCTGACAAAATGCGCAAACAGTCCAGCGATCCTGTTTCCACCATCATTTTGAAGGCTTGGCCCAACAAATAATCGCCCACAAGCACCGAAGCCTGATTGCCCCAAATCACCCGTGCGGCTTGCTTGCCGCGCCGCATGTCGCTTTCATCTACCACGTCATCGTGCAGCAGTGTGGCGGTGTGCATGAACTCAACGGCCATGGCAAGCTTCACATGGTGCAGCCCTGAATAGCCGCACATGCGCGCTGCAGCCAAGGTGAGCATGGGGCGGATGCGCTTGCCGCCGGAGTTGATCAGATGGCCTGCCAGCTCCGGAATAAGCTCCACATGGCTTTGGGCTTTTTCAAGAATGAATTCATTGACCAAAGCCATATCAGTTGATGTGAGACGAACCAGAGCATCCAGGCTGGCGCTCGGCTTGTCGGTGCTCCCGTCAAATGCTAAAACAACACCCATGATCAACCTTCTTCAAAAATGACCCGGTCTCTTAGGAACCGTTTCGGCAAGCGGGCAAAGGTGACCCTTTGCCGCGCTTTGGAGGGTGGAGGGGATGGGGATTCATGAGTTCTGACACAGGAGTGTCTGGCCAACAGATTTTTGACATGTTGATGGAAAGCCAGTTTTGGCCGCCGGACCAGATGCGCGATTATCAACGCAGCCAGCTCGCCCAACTGCTGCGGCACGCCAAAACGCACGTGCCGTTTTATAAAACGCGTCTGGATTGCGTATTGCGCAACGACGGCTCGATTGATTGGGACAGGTGGGAGGAGATACCAATCGTAACGCGGGCCGATCTGCGCGACCACGGCGAGGAGATGCGTGCTGATGTTATCCCGAAAAATCATGGCGCCGTCGGCACTAACAGTACTTCTGGTTCAACGGGCGTTCCAATAACCATTCAATTTAATCTGCTTGTCGCACAAGTCTCAAAACAAGCCTGGAATCGATTTTTTCAACTTCATGGAATGCGGGAGAGTGCCATATGGGCGGAGTTTAAACCCATACGGGTCAGTGAAACGCCAACCGAGCAAGACGTGCTTAAGATTGAAGACGCCAATTTAAACGAAACCAATTTTGTTATTGAAAAACTTCTTCCAACGCAGCGCAAACTTGAACTTCTTTTATCCTTGAAGGTCACGAACTTATCAGACTTGCCAACGCATGTGGAAGTGTTGGCGCGCGAAAACTTGCGTAAAAGTAACAGAGTAAAATTGGAAAACGTGATTGCAATCGGTATGGGTGTCACCGACGAACAGCGTGAACTTTTTTTACACAGCTTTGGAGCGAAAACATTATCTCCTTACAGTTCAAAAGAAGGAGCACTTATGGCCTTCCATTGCCCAAACCAGCCGTTCCACTACCATATAAATAGCGAACTCGTATTTATGGAAATTCTTGATGATGCAGGGCGAAAATGTGCAGCTGGAGCGCAGGGTCGATCAATCATCACACCTTTTTTCAATACCGCTCAACCGATGATTCGCTATGATCAAGGCGATCAGACCATTATTGGAAGAGCGGATACATGCAAGATCACGCTTCCCGTTCTTTGCAGTATAGCAGGCCGCAGCGATCCAATTTTCCGGTTTGCCGGCAAAGAATTCGCGCTCACATATCCTGACATCGCCCTAATTCAAAAGAATTTGAATGCCGATGCCTACCAAATTGCACAGACCAGATCGACACACGTTGAAGTGCGCTACGTGTCTCCTGAGGCGGCCGACAAGAAATCCATAGCCGTTGTGCACGCTCACTTGACACAACACTTTCCAACCGAAGTATCTATCGGTTTCGTCAGGGTCCAGCAAATACCGGCAAATTCAGGTGGAAAACAGCAACGCATTGTCCGTGAGTACGAAACTTAGGCCAATGCCACGATTGTGCCTACTCGATTTTATCCAGACAGTCACTACGATTGCTTTCGCAATCGACCACCACCGGCGGTTTGCCTTTATTCACACCCAGCCCCACGCCCCCTGAGCCAAAAATATCCAGCACGCGGTTGCGGGGATCGTCTTCGCGGTGACGGCGGATCAGGCTCTTGTCTTCGCCACCGAAGTAAATGCTGATGCCTGCTGTGATGTTGTAAAAATTGTCCTCACCAAACTGCGCGTTGGTTTTGAGCGAAATGGGAAGGCCCGTATCTTGTAACAGCCACTCAGCCCCCACATGGCCAGCTGTAAAGCCTGCAACACTGCTGGCACCCGCTGCAATGCGGAAATTA